>DATMGR010000001.1:0-101644 GCA_035555375.1 Kaistia sp.
GGACGGACGGAGCAGTTCGCGCCCGTCCGCATCGACGGCGTGGCGCCCGGAACCATCCTGCCGGTCCGCATCACCGGACGATCCGGCGGGGAACTTATTGCAGCGGCATTGGAACAGGCGGCCTGACCCATGAGTGACGAGAAGAAGGGCTTCTTCCGCCGCATCTTCGGCGGCGGCAAGGAGACGACGGTCGAGACGCCCGAGACCGAGCTGCCGGAAATCGAGGCCGAGGCCGAAGAGACCTTCGAGGCGCCGGCAAGCGAACCGACGTCCCCGGAGCCACCCGCGCTTCCCGCAATCCCGGAGCCGCTGGTCGTCGCCGAGGCACCGGCGCCGCGCCTGTCCTGGTTCCAACGCCTCAAGGCCGGATTGTCGCGTTCCTCGAGCGCGATCACGGACGGCATCGCCTCGGTCTTCACCAAGCGCAAGCTCGATGCCGCGACGCTGGAGGAGTTCGAGGATCTGCTGATCCAGGCCGATCTCGGCGTCGCCACCGCGAGCGCGATCACCGAGGCGCTCGCCAAGGGCCGCTTCGACAAGGAGATCGAGGGCGACGAGGTCAAGGCGATCCTCGCGGAGGAAGTGAGCCGCGTCCTCACGCCCGTTGCCCGGCCGCTGGTGATCGACGGGGCGCGGAAGCCCCATGTCATCCTGGTGGTCGGCGTCAACGGCACCGGCAAGACGACGACGATCGGCAAGCTGGCGGCGAAGTTCCGCGCCGAGGGCCGCTCGGTGATGCTCGCGGCCGGCGACACGTTCCGCGCCGCGGCGGTCGAGCAATTGAAGATCTGGGGCCAGCGCACCGGCGCGAGCGTCATCGCGCGAGCGACAGGCGCCGACGCGGCGGGCCTCGCCTTCGACGCGCTGAAGGAAGCGCAGGCGAACGGCACCGACGTGCTGCTGATCGACACGGCCGGCCGGCTGCAGAACCGCGCCGAGCTGATGGCGGAGCTCGAAAAGATCATCCGCGTCATCAAGAAGCATGACCCGAGCGCGCCGCACACCGTGCTGCTCACCCTCGACGCGACGACAGGCCAGAATGCGCTGTCGCAGGTCGAGATCTTCGGCCGCACCGCCGGCGTCACCGGCCTCGTCATGACCAAGCTCGACGGCACGGCGCGCGGCGGCATCCTGGTGGCGATCGCGGCGAGATTCGGCCTTCCCATCCACTTCATCGGCGTCGGCGAGGGCGTCGACGACCTCGAGCCCTTCGAGGCGAACGACTTCGCCCGCGCCATCGCCGGCATCGCGACGTGACGAAAATCCTTTAACCCGACCGAGATCCGCCCTATCTCGGACCGACCACCACACGAAGGCGGACGATGACGAACCTGCTCGAACGCGCGCCGAACGATCCCAAGCACAAGGATCTGAACCCGATCCTCAAGCTCGCCCTCGAGCTCGGCCCGCTCGGCGTGTTCTTCTTCGCCAATGCCCGCCTCGACATCTTCTGGGCGACAGGCGCCTTCATGGTCGCGACGCTGGTGGCGCTCGCCGTCTCCTTCGCGCTGACGCGGCGCCTGCCGATCATGCCGCTGGTCACCGGCATCGTCGTCGTCGTCTTCGGCGGCCTGACCCTCTATCTGCACGACGAAACCTTCATCAAGATGAAGCCGACCATCGTCAACGCGCTGTTCGGGCTCACCCTCCTCGGCGGGCTCCTCTTCGGCAAGGCGCTGCTCGGCTATGTCTTCGATTCCGTCTTTCACCTGACCGATGAAGGCTGGCGCAAGCTCACCTTCCGCTGGGGCGTCTTCTTCCTCGTCCTCGCCGTGCTGAACGAAGTGATCTGGCGGACCTTCCCGACCGATATCTGGGTGAACTTCAAGGTCTTCGGCATCATGCCGCTGACCTTCGTCTTCACGCTGCTGCAACTGCCGCTGATCAACCGCACGACGATCGAAGACAAGAAGGCGGCGGAGTAGTCTTTCGACTGCCGTTCGCTAAGCGCCCTTCGTTCATCCCGAACAGGTGTCATTGCCGGGCTCGACCCGGCAATCCAGACTTCTTCAGGGGTAAGCCGGGACGTTGCGGGGACGCTGCGGCCTCCGCTTGAACCCACTCTGGAAGATGCTTCTGCGAAAGGCGCTTCGCGGGCGTCACCCAAACGCCGCCGTCATCCCGGGCTTGACCCGGGATCCCTGCAGCCGAGGCGGCAAACGACCACGCGCTTCAGGCTGCATGGATCCCGGCTTTCGCCGGGATGACGGAGAATGAACGATGCCGACGGTGCGCTACCCCGCAACGGCCTTCTCGATCTCCGGCATCAGCTTCGCCTTGAGGCTTTCCTCGTCCAGCGGGCCGATGAATTTGTAGCGGATGGTGCCGTCGGCGCCGAGAAGGAAGGTTTCGGGAACGCCGTAGACGCCCCAGTCGATCGCCGTGCGGCCATTCGCGTCGACGCCGATCGCGGCGAAGGGGTTGCCGAGCTGGCCGAGGAAGCGGGCGGCGTTGTCGGCCTGGTCCTTGTAGTTGATGCCGACGAGGCGGATCCGCGGGTCGCTCGCGAGCTGCTCGAGGATCGGATGCTCGGCGCGGCAGGGGGCGCACCAGGACGCCCAGACATTGACCAGCGTCGGCTTGCCCTTCAGCGCCTCCGTATCGAGGCCGGGGAGGTTCATTCCAGCGAGCGGGGGCAACTTCGTCATGGGGGCCGGCTTGCCGACCAGCACGGAGGGCACGAGCGCGGGATCGCCGCCTTTTTCGAGGCTGACGAGGAAGATCGTGAACAGCGCCGCGACGACGACGAGCGGCGCGAACATCACCACCCAGAACAGCGGATGGCGCCGCGGCCGCGCGGTCTCGCCCACGCTCTTGGGGTCGCTCATGACGCGCTCCCGCCTTTCGCCGAGCGGCGGCGGATACCGCGCGCTTCCAGCGCGGCGAGGCGGCGGCGCTGCGCCCGCCCGTCCAGCACGATCCACAGCGCCAGCGCGATCACGATGACCGCCGTCGCGCCATAGGCGGCGAGGATGAACGACGCATGATTGCCGAGGTCGATCACGCGGCGGCCCCCGAGGCGGAGGCGACGGCGACGAGTTCCAGCGCGCGGATGCGGCGGCGCAGGATCTCGTTGCGCATTGCCATCAGCGCGAGCGCGAGGAAGAGCAGCGTCGCGCCGACGGCGCAGATGAAGAGCGGATAGAGCAGGCTCGCATCGATCGTCGAGCCGCCCATGCGGAAGACCGAGGCCGGCTGGTGCAGCGTGTTCCACCAGTCGACCGAGAACTTGATGATCGGGATATTGACCGAGCCGACGAGGATCAGCACCGCGGCGACGCGCCCGGCCCGGTTCGGATCCTCCACCGCGCTCCAGAGCGCGATCAGGCCGAGATACATCAGGAACAGCACGAAGACCGAGGTGAGCCGCGCATCCCACACCCACCATGTGCCCCACATCGGCTTGCCCCAGAGCGAGCCGGTGACGAGCGCGATCAGCGTGAAGGCGGCGCCCACGGGTGCGATCGCCTTGGCGGCGACATCGGCGAGGGGATGGCGCCAGACCAGCGTGCCGAGCGCCGAGGCCGCCATCAGCCCATAGCCGAACATGGACAGCCATGCCGCGGGGACATGGATGAACATGATCTTGACCGTCTCGCCCTGCTGGTAATCCGGCGGGGCGACGAACAGCGCCAGATAGAGGCCGAGGCCGAGCACGGCGGCCGTCGCCGCCCAGAGCCACGGCAGGATCCGGCCGGCGAGCGCCATGAAGCGGGTCGGGTTTGCGAGGTCGATCAGCGCCATGTCCACCTCAATAGGCGGGGTGCCGGCTTCCCGCAACGCTCCGCACTCCGGAACGGATCAAATTGCCGCGCACAACCCGTCATCGCGCGGGCGACGCCGGGGCAGGGCCGGCCGGACACGGCCCGACGGCGACCGGGACGGGAGAGCTGAGGGTGGGTCCGTCCCGCAACGATAGCGATCAATCGCGACGAACTGTCGTGATTTGGCAAGTGAATCGCCACTGCCTTCCCTATTGATGGAAGTACCTTCAGCGGAGTGCCGAAGGCGAGCATGTGCATTCGAGGAAGAAAATTATGACGATCTCGCGTCGAAATCTGATGCTGGGCGGCGCTGCCGCGCTGGCCATGCCCGCCTTGTCGGGCGCGGCGTTCGCGCTCGACGGGCCGATCCATGATCTCGTCGAGACGACCGACGAGTTCCGGGCCGCTTCGGACGCCTATGTCTTCGGCTATCCGCTCGTCACCATGGAGATGACGCGGCGGATCGTCACCAATGTCGCGAAGCAGGAAGGATCCCGCGGTCCCGAGGGCACGCTGATCAAGCTGCGCAGCTATCCGGATGCGAGCTTCCGCGACGTGACCGCGCCGAACGCGGACACGCTCTATACGACCGCCTTCTTCGATGTCGGCGACGAACCCTGGGTGGTCAGCGTCCCCGACATGAAGGGCCGCTATTTCCTGCTGCCGTTCCTCTCCGGCTGGACCGACGTCTTCCAGGTTCCCGGCTCGCGCACGACCGGCACGGGCGCGCAGACCTATCTCGTCACCGGCCCCGGATGGTCGGGCACGGTGCCGGACGGCATGGTGCAGCTCAAATCGCCGACCAGCATGGTCTGGATGCTCGGGCGCATCTATTGCACCGGCACGCCGGAGGATTATGCCGCCGTCCATGCGCTGCAGGACCAGTTCAAGCTCTATCCGCTCAGCAAGGGCCCGGACTATGTTCCGCCGGCCGGCAAGGTCGATCCGTCGATCGATATGAAGACGCCGGTCCGCGACCAGGTCAACGCGTTCACGGCGGCGGAGTATTTCACGCTCCTGGCCGATCTCATGAAGCGCAACCCGCCCGCGCCCGCCGACGCACCAGCGCTGGAACAGTTCAAGACGATCGGTCTCGTCGCGGGCGAATCCTTCGATCCGAAGTCGGTCGACAAGCGCTGGGACAAGCGCCTGCCGTCGCTTTCCTTCGATCGCATCATGCTGCACTTCAAGGACAGCCATGGTGACGTCGAGGAGATCAATGGCTGGGGCTATACGACCAAGACCGGCGTCTATGGCACCGACTATCTGCAGCGCGCGCTCATCACCGCGATCGGCCTCGGCGCCAACCGGCCGCAGGACGCCGTCTATCCGACGTCGCTCAAGGATGAGCATCACCGGCACTATGACGGGTCGAAGAACTACGTGCTCCGCTTCCCGGCCGGCCAGCTGCCCCCGGTCAAGGGCTTCTGGTCGCTGACCATGTATGACGAGGCGATGTTCTTCGTCGCCAACCCGATCAATCGCTACTCGATGAGCATCCGGACCAACCCGGTCTACGAGGCGGATGGTTCGCTCGTGATTCTCATTCAGAACGAGAGCCCGGGTGCCGGCAAGGAAGCCAACTGGCTGCCTTCGCCGAAGGGCCGCTTCAACCTGATGCTGCGTCTCTACTGGCCCGACGAGAGCCAGCCTTCCATCCTCGATGGATCCTGGGTCATTCCCCCGGTGACCAAGGCGGGCTGAGTCTTCTAGGGCCAGGACTCCCGCGCCCCCGAGGCGCGGGAGTCCATTCCGGCCGCTTCCCGGCCGATCAGTGCACGGCCTTGGTCGTGATCACGTTGAACGAGGCCGGCTTCAGCTTGATGCGAAGCGTCTCGCCGTCCACGACCACGTCGCCATTTTCCTTCGGCACCACGGTGTTCGGCGCGTCCTTGGTGTTGACCGCCTTTAGATTGGAATGGTGGATTTCCGTCGCGCCGACCAGCGTGCGGTTCTTCCCGAGCCCCCGCAGCTCGACCTCGACCTCGAGCGGATCGGAGAGGCTGCGATTGAGCGCGAACACCGTCGTCGTGCCGTCGGCGGGATTGTCGACCACCGTCGCGTAGAGATACGGAATTTCCGGGAACGACTTGGCGATATAGGACGGCGAGTCCACGACCGTCCGCATCACGCGGCCATGGCCGAATTTCGAGGCGAGCGCGAAGGGGTGGAAGATCGTCTGGCGCCAGGCGGCGCCGCCGGTCTCGGTCATGATCGGGCCGATGACGTTGACGAGCTGCGCCAGGCAGGCGGTCTTGACACGATCGGCATTGTTCATCATGGCGATCAGCGCGCCGCCGACGATCAGCGCGTCCTCGGCATTGTAGACCTCTTCGATGAGGGGCGGGGCCTCCGGCCAGCCGGGCTTGCGCATGTTCTCGATCTTGTGGGTCTTGTACCAGACGTTCCACTCGTCGAAGGACAGCATGATCCGCTTCTGCGAGCGGCGCTTGGCGCCGACGGCGTCGCAGATCGCGACCACTTCCTTGATGAAGGCATCCATCAGCTCGATCACGCCGAAATATTCGGCCGTCGAATCGGCGTTGTTGTTGAAATAGGTGTGCAGCGAGATGAAATCGACCTCGTCATAGCAATGCTCGAGCACCTGATATTCCCAGGCGCCGTATGTCGGCATGTTGCGATGCGATGAGCCGCAGGCGGCGAGCTGGATCGTCGGATCGACCCAGCGCATCACCTTCGCCGTTTCGAGCGCGGCGCGGCCATATTCCTCCGCCGTCTTGTGACAGATCTGCCAGGGGCCATCCATCTCGTTGCCGAGGCACCAGAACTTGATGTCGTGCGGCTTGTCATAGCCGTGCTGGCGGCGGAGGTCCGAAAGGGTCGAGCCGCCGACATGATTGCAATATTCGAGGAACTGCCGCGCCTCGTCAGGACCCTTGGTGCCGAGATTGACGCCGAACATCGGTTCGATGCCGGCTTTCTTCGACCAATCCATGAACTCGTTGGTGCCGAACTGGTTCGTCTCGGTCGAGAACCAGGCGAGATCCCGGCGGATCGGACGCTTGTCGCTCGGGCCGACGCCGTCCTCCCAGTTATAGCCGGAGAGGAAATTGCCGCCCGGATAGCGGATGATGGTAGGGCCGAGCTCGCGCGTCAGATCCAGCACGTCGCCGCGAAAGCCCTGCTCATCCGCCGTGGCGTGGCCGGGTTCATAGATGCCGCCATAGACGCAGCGGCCCATATGCTCGACGAAGGCGCCGAAGACGCGCCGGTCGAGATCGGAGAGAACGAAGTCGCGGTCGACGACGAGGCGAGCTTTCAGCATGGGGGATGACCTTTGGGCCAAATGGGGGTGGCCGGCGCCCTTGGGCGCCGGAGTTTGTGGCGGCGCTAGCCCTTGATACCGGCAGACAGCATGATCGCTTCGGTCACGCGGCGCTGGAACAGGAGATAGGCGAGCGCAACCGGCAGGGCGGCGAGCACCGCGCCAGAGAGGTTGCGGGCATATTGGACGCCGAAGGCATCGTGGACCTGGGTAATGCCGACCGTCACGTTCATCATGTTCTGTTCGGTGACGACCAGGAAGGGCCACAGGAAGTTGTTCCAGGCGCCGATGAAGGTGATGATGGCGAGTGCAGTCGTTATGCCCCAGTTCATCGGCAGGAACACGCGGAAGAACAGCTGATATTCACTGGCGCCATCGATCAGCGCAGCCTCCCGGTATTCCCTTGGGATCTGGTCGAAGAACTGCTTGTAGATGATGATTGCGACCGGAACGATCAGCTGGGGCAGTACGACGCCGGCCCAGCGATTGATGAAGCCGAAATCGTTCATCAGGATGAAGTGCGTGACGATCAGCGTCTGGATCGGCACCATGAAGCTCGCGAGGATGATCAGCCAGAGGATCGTGCGTCCTGGAAAGCGAAGCTGCGACAAGGCATAGCCGCACGCCGCGCTGATCATCAGCACAAGGATCGTCACCGCACCGGATGTGACGAAGGAATTGAGATACCAGCGGCCGATCTGCGTATTGGTGATGACATAGAGATAGCCGCCGAGAGTCCAGATCTTCGGCCAGAGGCCGATGCCGGGCTCCACCACTTCATATTCATTCTTCAACGTGGTGATGACGGCCCAATAGAGCGGGAACGCCCAGAGCAGCGCGCAGGCGACCGTGACGATCGTCAGGATCGCAGCGGAGATATTGAGGTGCTTCATGACCGGCCTCCCCGCACGCGCAGCACCTGATATTGCAGCACCGAGACGACAACGATGACCGCGAACAACGCCACCGCCACCGTCGCTGCATAGCCGCCGCGATTGAGCTGGAAGGCGTTCTTGTAGATGAACTGAACCATCACATAGGTCGAATTGAACGGCCCGCCCTGCGTGAACAGATAGATCTGGTCGAAGATCTTCAATTGCAGGATGAGCTGGATGGTCAGGACCAGCGCGGTGACCGGCCAGACCAACGGCCATGTGATGTTGCGGAACATCTGCCAGCGGCTGGCGCCATCGAGTGCCGCAGCGTCATAGATGTCCTGCGAGATGTTGCGCAGGCCGGCGATGAACAAGAGCACATTGAAGCCGTTCGTCCACCAGATGGTGACGAAGGCCACGGTGGGCATGGCCCAGTAGCGGTCGCGGAAGACGGCCACGCGGGAGCCATTGAACAATTCGATCGCATATTGAGCGATGCCGAATTGCAGGTCGAGCATCCAGGTCCAGATCAGATAGACCACGGTGACCGGAAGGATGTAGGGCAGGAAGAAGGCAGCCAGGACGAGGCTCTGCAGCCAACCGTTCAGCCGCGAGACCATCATCGCGATGGCAAGGCCGATCAGCGTCGTCGGGATGACCGTCAGCAGGACGAAATAGCCGGTATGGAGGGCCGCCTGGATGAACAGGTTGTCCTTGGACAGCTTGACGTAGTTGGAGAAGCCGACCCAATCCCCGGCACCGATCAGCGGGGCATTCGTGAAGCTCAGTTCGACCATCTTGAAGGTCGGATAGATGAACAGCACCAGATAGGCGATGACGAAAGGGGCGACCAGTACATAGGCCGCTGTAATCTCGCGACGTCCGAATTTCATGCTTTCGATCCTCGCCAGCAAGCGAAAATCCGGCCGCCTGCTGCCGGTGAGAGCAGGGGCGGCCGGAATTGTCGGGACGTGGATTATTCCATCAGGCCCTGGAGTTCGTCCTTGGCGGCGCTGATCGCGTCAGCGGGCTCGCCATCGCCATTTGCTGCGGGCATGAAGTAGTTGGACGCGGCGTCATAGATCGGCGAGGCGACGCCGGCGATCTTCGACGAGGGATCGAACACAGCGGTCTTCGACAGCGACGAATAGGTCGCGTTCGGCTCCATCTTCTTGAAGTCTTCGCTGTTCGTGACCGGCAGATAGGCCGGGATGTGACCGGCAGTCGCCCAGAACAGGCTGTGCTCGTTCATCCACTTGATGACGCTCAACACGGCCTTGAGCTTCTCGGGGCTGATCTCGTTGCCCTTGCGGTCGGGGATCGCGAAGGAGTGCGAGTCGGCCCAGGTTGCGGGCTGGTCGAAGATCACCGGAATCTGGATCGCGCCCCATTCGAAGCCGAGCTTGCCGTTCTTGGCGAGGTCGGTCATCGTCGGGACTTCCCAGACGCCATTGATGTGCATCGCCGCCTTGCCGGACGTGAACATGGCGATCGAGGCCGGATATTCGGTCTGCTTGGGGACCCAGCCTTCCTTGGTCCACTTCGCCATTTCGGCGAGGGCCTTGGTGGCCTTGTCGGCGTTGGCGCCATCAAGCACCTTGTCGCCGGTGATGAACTCGCCGCCCTGCTGGCCGAGCAGCGTGTAGAACACGCGCCAGATGGTGCCGTTGTCGGCGGTCGGGATCGACAGGCCGACCTGGTCGGGACCGGTTGTCAGCTTGGCGAGCGCCGCTTCGAAATTGGCCGCGCCGTCGAGGCCCTTCGGCAGCCCGTCATCACCGAGCAGACCCGCCTTCTTCAGCAGGTCCTTGTTGTAATAGAGGATGACCGAGTGGATATCGAAGGGGATGGCGTACTGCTTGCCGTCGACCTGCGCGGCCTTCCAGTTGGCCGGGGCGTAGTTATCGCCCGAGAAGCCGGCGGTCTTCAATTCGTCGGGGGTCAGTTCGCGCAGCGTGCCGGTCGAGACGCCGAGCGGCAGGCGCGACAGGTGATAGGTCATCACGTCGGGACCCTGGCCGATTGCGGCTGAGGTCTGGACCTTGGTGTAGAACGGCACGCCCCATTCAAGGGTCGTCGCCTGGATCTCGATGTCCGGGTTTTCCTTGTTGAACTGGTCGAGCAGCGACTTCATTCGAACGCCGTCGCCGCCGGACAGGAAGTCCCACCAGACAACCGTTTCCTTGGCTTGAGCGCCAACGGTCAGCGCCAGAAGCGCGGCCGTGGCCAGCGCCTTCGTCATCAATCCACGCATCTTCACGTCTCCTCCATCCTCGATCGCCTTTCGGATCTTCCAACAAGACCCGCCCTCCGGCGACGTGCTTTCTTCGGCTAACCATGGCGGATGAGCCATTGGCGTCGCCGTCTTCGAGGACCGGCCGTATTCCTCGGCGGCCTGGTCCTGCATCGGGTTGGGCGCCACAAGGCGCCGCCATCGGTCGGAAATCAGCGATAGGGCCGGTCTAGCCGTGCACGAGGAGGGATTTTCCTCGTCACCCCTCCCCATTTCCTCCCCAATGGTATTATCATATGCAGCGATCATCCTGATGATCGGCGGCTTTGTCAACCGGGTCGTTGCTGCGTCGGGGCCGGCCGAGCATTGCGGTTTGGAGTGGCTGACCCAAGAAAAACCGCGTAGGGGAAGAAACGGTGTCGGGAGAGCGCGGGATGCTGGAGCGCGAGCTTCTATCGGTCGGAACCATGAGCGCGCAGGTGGCCAATCATATTGGCAGCCGCATCGTCTCGGGCGAATTTCTGCCGGGTGCGTCGCTGCCGATCGAGAGTGAACTCTGCGAATATTACGGCGTCAGCCGCACCACCGTGCGCGAGGCCGTGAAGAGCCTTGCCGGCAAGCGGCTCGTCGAAGTGTCCCCGAAGGTTGGTACCAGGGTGCTGCCCTTCGCCGAATGGAACCTGCTCGACCGCGACGTGCTGGCCTGGCGGCTGCAGACGCAGTTCGACGGCAAGATCGTCGAGGATATTTTCGAGATGCGGTATTGCTTCGAGCCGCGCGCGTCCTTCCTGGCGGCCCGCGACGGCACGGATGACGATCTCGCGCAGATCGAGCATCACTTCCGCGAGCTGGCAGCGGCGCAGCTCGAGGGATTGCCGGTCAAGACGACGTCCGAGGCGGCGCTCGAATTCCATCTCGCGATCATCAACGCGTCCCACAACGGCCTGTTCGTCACGATCGGCAGCGCTGTCAAGTCGGCGCTTCGCGTTTCCTCGGAGATGCTGCAGCGGCATACGACACGGCCGAGCGAGGATGTCGCGCTGCACGAGGCGGTCTGCGTCGCGATCGTCGGCCGCCATCCCGCGGAGGCGGCGAAGGCGATGGAACGCCTGCTCGCCGCCTCGCGCGAGCGGTTGTTGCCGCTGACCGTGGACGCAGCCTGATCTCAGCGGGTCGTCGGCAATCCGGCGCGTTTCCAGGCGGCGATACCGCCGGCCAGATGGCGGTTTGCTGGAATTCCCCCAGCTATTGCGGCTTCTGCCGCCCGCGCCGAACGGCCACCGGCCGCGCATTGAAACACGATCGCTCGCCCTTCGGGGTCGGGCAGCGCCGCGGGATCGAATGTCGAGAGCGGGAAGAGCAGCGCGCCCTCGATGTGTTCGGCGTCGTATTCTGACGGCTCGCGCACATCGACGAGCAGGAACCGCCCGTCCGCAACGCCTTCCGCGACCGTTGCCGGATCGAGATCTTCAATCGTGAGCCTGTCGGCCATCATCGGGTCTCCATTGCCAAGCTGATCCTCAGCTAGTGAGACACCGGCGCCCGCGTCAACGGGCCGGGCCGTTTGGTCGCGCCGTCTGGACTCGTGTCGATGCTGCCTGTATCGGGAACCCGCGCAGGGGAGGCGCAGTCGCGGCTCTCCTGCCGCGCGCGATCCGCCTGCGCCGGCGTGGAGTGTTTCGATGGCAGAGCTGCCGATCGCGGTTGAAGAGGGCGTTCCCGAGCTGACGGTCGTCGTGCCGACCTTCAACGAGAGCGGCAATGTCGCGACGCTTTCGGCGCGGCTTGCGGTGGCGCTGGCCGGCCGGCGCTGGGAAGCGATCTTCGTGGACGACGATTCCCCCGACGGGACCGCAGAGGCTGTGCGGGCCGTCGGCGCGCGCGATCCGCGGATCCGCTGCATCCGGCGGGTCGGCCGGCGCGGGCTTGCCGGGGCCTGTATCGAGGGCATGCTGGCCGCGCAGGCCGCCGTCGTCGCGGTGATCGACGCCGACCTGCAGCATGACGAGAGCGTGTTGCCGGCGATGCTTGAGGCGATCGAGGGCGGTGCCGATATCGTGGTGGCGACGCGCTATGCCGGCGGTGGCGAAGCCTCGTCCTTCAGCGCGGTGCGCGGTGCGATGAGCCGGGGCGCGACGCTTGCGACGCGTCTCCTGCTGAAGGTCCCTTCGAGCGATCCGATGAGCGGCTTCTTCATGCTGCGGCGTTCCGTCGTCGAGGCGGTCGCGCCGAAGCTCTCGACCCAGGGCTTCAAGATCCTGCTCGATATCCTCGCCAGCGTGCCGCCGGGATTGAAGGTCGCCGAGGTGTCCTATTCCTTCGGCGTGCGTCAGAGCGGGGCGAGCAAGCTCGACAACCGCGTGATGATCGATTTCCTCGGCCTGTTGCTGTCGAAGGCGACCGGCGGCGCGATCTCGATGCGCTTCGTCTCGTTCGCCGCCGTCGGCGGTCTCGGCCTCATCGTCCATCTCGTCGCCCTGCGGCTCGGCCTTGTCGCCGGGGTGGGCTTCACCCAGGCCCAGACAGTTGCGACCGTCGTCGCGATGACCTTCAATTTCTTTCTCAACAATGTCCTGACCTATCGCGACCGCCGGCTGACCGGCTGGCGACTGATCCCGGGGCTGCTGACCTTCTATGTCGTCTGCGGGCTCGGTGCCTTCGCCAATATCGGCGTCGGCAGCTGGGTCTTCATCGAGACGTCGCGCTGGTGGGTGGCAGGCCTTGCCGGATCGGTGCTTGGCGCGATGTGGAACTATCTTTCCAGCACGGCGCTGGTGTGGAAGAGCCGGCCATGAGCGAACCGGGCGGTGAGACCATGGCGCGGGCAATGGCGCTGCCGCGAGCCGAGCGGTGGCCCCTCGCCCTGCTGCTCATTGGCGTCACCATCCTCGCGCGCCTCGCCATCGCGGCCCTGGTGCCGCTGGTGCCGGATGAGGCCTATTACGCGCTGTGGTCGACGCGGCTTGCGGCGGGCTATCTCGACCATCCGCCGATGATCGCCTGGTTCATCCGCGGCGGCACCCTGATCGCCGGCGACAACGCCTTTGGCGTCCGCCTGCTGCCGGTGCTGTCGGCGATTCCGGCCAGCCTCTTCATCTGGCGCGCAGCGGTGTTGCTGCTGGCCGATCGTCGCGCCGGGCCGATCGCGGCTCTTCTGTTTAACCTGACACTGCTCGGCTTCTTCGGGCTCGCGGTCGCGACGCCTGATGCGCCGCTGATCCTCTTCTCGGCCGCCACGCTTTACTGTGCGGCCCGGCTGGTCGATCATGACCGGCCCCTCTGGTGGCTCGCCGTCGGCGCCGCGACCGGGCTCGCGCTCCTCTCCAAATATTCGGCCGCTTTCCTTGCCGCCGGCTTTGGCATTGCCGTGCTGCTGCTGCCGCAATGGCGGCGACGGCTGATCGGGCCGTGGCCATGGGCGGCGCTCGCAGTCGCGATCCTCGTCTTTTCGCCCAATCTCATCTGGAACGCGATGCATGGCTGGGCAACCGTCGCCAAGCAGGGTGGGCGGACCACCGAGAACTGGCAGTTCGAGCCGCAGTTTCTAGCCGAATTCTTCGGCGCACAGTTCGGCCTTGCGACGCCGCTCGTCTTCCTCTTCGGCGTGATCGGGCTTTCGCCGCGCTGCCGCGCCGCCTGGCGATCGCCGATGGGCTGGCGGCTGATCCTGGCGCTCATCCTGGTGCCGACGGCCTATTTCATCTTCCATGCGCTGCGCAGCCGGGTGGAAGGCAACTGGACCGGTTTCCTCTATCCCGCCTTCGCCGTCGCCGCGGCAGCAGCCTTGACCGTGATCCCTGCCGAGGGACCGGCTCTGATGGCACGGCTCAGACGGGCGACGGTGCCGGTCGCGCTCGGCTTCGTCGCCTTTGCCGCGCTCTATGCGACTGTCGTGCCGACCACGGTGCTCGGCGCGCGCGACCCGATCCTGCGCTTGACGCGCGGCTGGGGCGGGCTTGCGGGCGATATCGACACGATCCGCCGGGCGAGCGGCGCCACCTACATCCTGACGCTCGACTATCAGCTCAATGCCGAGCTCGCGCGACTATTGCCGGATGTTCCGGTGATGCAGATCAACGAGCCCGAGCGCTACGCCTTCCTCGATCAGCCGGTCGATCACACGACCGGCGTCGGGCTCGTCGTCACGCGCGATCCGATGGATGCCTGGCTGGCCTCCGTCTTCGGGCCGGTCGAGACTTTGGGCACCGTAACACGGCGGTTCCGCGGCGTCGCCATCGCCGATTACATCGTCTACCGCATCGAGCGACCGGCCGGCCAGCCGCTGCCCCTGGCGCACAACTAGATCAAAATCGCTCAGGAACATGATTGACGGCGATCACATCCTATGGATTGATTGATCGCATTCGCTTGTTTTATCGACAGCTCAGAGGGCTGGGAGCGGCTATGGCGCAGGGCGGCAGCATGAAGGTGGGGCGGCTCGACGCGATCCGGAGCCACCTCTATGCCAATGGTCCTTCGACGATCCAGGCCATTGCCGATGCCGTCGGCGCCTCCCTCGCCACCGTGCGGCGCGACCTGCAGATCCTTGAAGACGAGGGGGCAATCGACCGGGTTCATGGCGGTGCGCGCATCGCGGAAGGGTCGAGCGTCGAAGTCGCCTTCCAGGAGCGGGCCAACCAGAACCTTGCCGCCAAGCGTGCGCTCGCCGGCGCCTGCTACGCTGCATTGAAGCCGCATGGCAGCGTGTTTCTCGATGCGGGCACGACGGTCCTTCAGCTTGCCAAGCTGATGCGGGTCAATCCGATCCCGCAGCGCGTCTTCACCAATGGTCTTGCCGTTGCGCAGGAGCTGCTCGACGTCCCCAAGCTGCAGGTCGTGGTGCTGGGCGGCCAGCTGCGGAGCGAGAACGCCTCGCTGGTCGGCCCGCAGGCCGAGGCGATGCTCGACGGCCTCTGGTTCGATCAGCTTTTCCTTGGCGCCAGCGCGATCGGCGACGACGGCGCCATCTATTCGATCGATGCGGCTGAGGCGAGCCTCAATGCGCATATGCTGACCCGGTCGGCCGCGCGTTTCGTCGTCGCTGATGCGTCGAAATTCGGCACCATGTCGACATACAAGGTCGCCCCGCTCTCCGGCGCCGACACCATCGTCACCGATTCCGCGCTGACGCCCGTCTGGCGCCGACGGCTTGGTGAACTCGGGGTCCGGTCGCTCGTCGTCGACCCGGCCGGCGAAGCCCTGGCCGATCTTGCCGACGATGCCGAGGGAGAGGCGGCATGAGCGCGTCCCTGGTCCTCGGGATCGATGGTGGCGGCAGCAAGACGCTGGTCGCACTCGCCGATCGAGGGGGCCATGTGACGGCGTTCGGTTCCGGGCCCGGCATCAATCCTATGGACAAGCCCGGCTGGCGCGATGCGCTGGGCGGGCTGCTGGCGCCCTTCGACGCTTTGCGTTCTTCGATCGGCGCCGTCGTTGCCGGCATGCCCGCCTATGGCGAGATCGCCGCGTTGAGCGCAGCTCAGGAGGCCGAGATCCGCGCGTTCTTCGGCGCGGTGCCACAACGGGTCATCAATGATGTCGAGGCGGCGCATATCGGCGCCTTCGCGGGCGGGCCGGGCGTACTGGTGCTGTCCGGCACGGGTTCGATGGCGTGGGCGATCGACGCCGATGGGCGCATGCTCCGCGTCGGCGGGTTCGGCGAGATGATCGGCGATGAGGGCAGCGCCAACTGGATCGGCGCCCAGGCGATCGGTTTGGCAAGCCGGGCGATCGATGGCCGGATCGATGCCCCTGCCTATCTCGCGGCGTTTCTCGCGCATCTCGATCTCGATCCGGCTTCGCCGCAGGACGCATTGATCGCGTGGCGGGCGTCGGTCGAGCATGCGCGCTCCGAGATCGCCGCGCTGGCTCGGTTTGTCGACGCGCGGGCCGAGGCGGGCGATGCGGTCGCTGCTGGCATCCTGGAGGCGGCCGCGGAGCATCTTGCGGCGCATGTTCGCGCGGCGCGGCGGCGCATCGGCGATGCCACGCTCGCATGGAGCACGGCTGGCGGCACGTTTTCGAGCCATCTCCTCGGCGTGCGCACGGCCACTCTGGTCGGGTCCGAGCCCGAGCCGCCGCGCCTTCCCCCCATCGGTGGCGCGCTCCTGCGCGCCGCCCAAGACCTCGACTGGCCCGTGGACGAAGCATGGATCGGGCGGCTTGCCGCCTCGATCGAAAACGATGCCGTCCGCGCGAGGAATGGCCGAAGCGATACCTTACCAGGATGGGACAATCACCGATGAACAGGCTCCTCCGAACCACTGTCGCCCTTGCGGCACTCACCATCGCCCTGCCCGCATTCGCGGACGATGCCAAGCCGCTCGCCGGCCAGAGCATCACCGTACTGCTGCCCTCCGGCCAATCGCCGACGCTGGCCGCCGATTTCGAAAAGGAAACCGGCATCAAGGTCGACCTGCAGATGCTGACCTGGGACGATATCCGGCCGAAGCTGATCACCGGCCTGATCGCCGGGACGCCGCCGGCCGATGTCACTGAATTCGACTGGTCGTGGACCGGCCAGTTCGCCGCTGCCGGCTGGTATGAGGATCTCACCCCGCTGATCGACGCCGAAACCGTCAAGGACATCGCCGGCTCGGCGATCTTCACGGTCGACGGCAAGCTGCTCGGGGTTCCCTACAGCAACGATTTCCGCGTGATGCTCATCAACCGCAAGCACTTCACCGACGCGGGCATCACGGATACGCCGAAGACCCTCGACGAGCTGGTGGCCGACGCCAAGATCATCAAGGAAAAGGGCATAACCACCTATCCGATCGGAATGCCGCTTTCGACGTCCGAGGGAACCTCGACGACCTGGTATCTACTGACCAAGGCCTTTGGCGGCGAGCTCTTCGACGACAACTTCAAGCCGCTTTTCACTAGCCCCGATTCGGCCGGCTACAAGGCGCTGGAGTTCGAGATCAACGCGGTGAAGGCTGGCCTGGTCGACCCGGCATCGACGGGACTGAAGGACAGCCAGATCAACGAGGGGACGTTCGCGCAGGGCCAGACCAGCATCATGATCAGCGGCGAGCCCGGCCGCATCGCGCAGTTCGCCGACCCGGCGAAGTCGAAGGTCGCGGGCCAGATCGAGGCCATTCTGGTGGCCACCGAAAGCGGCAAGACGCGCAGCTACGGCCTGCTGGAAGCGCTCGGCATCCCTGCCGCGTCCGAACACAAGGAAGCGGCGCTCGCCTTCGTCAAGTGGATGACCAGCAAGGACTACCAGATCAAGAACTACTCCGTTGGCGTCCTGCCGACGCGGACATCGGCGCTCAAGCAGTTGAACGACGATGGCAAGCTGCTCAGCGGTGCCGTCCTGGTGGAGCAGGCACCGACCGTCGGAGCGTTGTTCCCGCAGGGCACGCCGACCTGGTATCCGCAGTTCTCCAGCGCGGTGTCCAATGCGATCAATCAGGCCGTGAAGGGTGAAGTCACGGTTGCGCAGGCCGTGCAGTCGATCGCCGACGAAACCGTCAAGGCGCAGCAGCAGTGACACTGGCCGCCGCCGTTCCGGCGCGGCGCAAGCGCGATACGGGCATCGACGGTTCCGCCGATGCCCGGCTCGGCCTGATGCTCGCGGCCCCCATCGTCTTTGCCATGCTGTCGCTGGTGCTGATTCCCGTGGCGTCGACGCTGTGGGACAGCCTGCACCGGGTCAATCCGATGATGGCGGGCACGCCCTTCATCGGCCTGCAGCACTATCGAGACCTCCTTGCCGACCCGATCGTCAACGAGGCCTGGCGCAATACCGTCGTCTATGTCCTGATCTGCGTCGTGCTGGAGACGGCGGGTGGTATCGGGGCGGCACTGCTGATCAATCAGGCCGGTCGCTGGCGCCGTTATCTGCTGGCGGCGGTCGTCCTGCCCTGGGCGCTTCCGGGCGTCGTCAATGCGGTGGTGTGGGGTTGGATCTACAATCCAGCCTTTGGCCTCCTCAACGGCATCCTGGTCGCGGCCGGGCTCGATTTCGAGAAGTTCGTCTGGTTCAACGACCGCACGATCGCGCTGTTCGCCGTTTCGCTGGTGCATGTCTGGCGCATGCTGCCGCTGACGGCGGTGATCGTTCTGGCGGCGCTGCAGAGCATCCCGAACGATCTTTATGAGGCCGCCCGCATCGACGGCGCCTCGCGACCGCGGATGTTTACGCATATCACGCTGCCGCTGATCCGCGGCGGCATTGCCATCGCGATGACGCAATCGACCGTCGCCGCCTTCAACTTCTTCGATGAAGCCTGGATCTTGACCGGTTCGTCGCGCGGGACGCGTCCGATCCTGGTCCAGGTCTATCTCGAGGCGTTCCAGAACCTGCATTTCTCCTATGGCATGGCCCTGAGCGTCCTGGTGATGATCGCCTCGCTGGCGGTATCGCTTGTCTATGTCCTGCGCGTGCAGCGCGTCACGAGGCTCGATTGATGGACATGCGCCTCTCCCATCGCATCGGTGTCTGGATCGGCATCGTCGTGCTGCTCGTCTGGTCGATCGGCCCGATCTACTGGGCGATCGCCACGAGCCTGACCCCGACGCCCGACCTGATGTCGCAGCCGATCCATTTCTTCCCCGAGCACCTGACGCTCAACCACTATCAGCGGCTCGCCGGATTCGGATATATCGCGTCCGGCGACGTCACCGTCGCATCGCAATTTCGCAATGCCCTGCTGAATTCGGTCATCACCGCATTGGCGGCGACGATCGTCTCGATCTTCCTCGCCAGCCTTGGTGGCTATGCCTTCGCCCGGCTGCAGTTTCCTGGCCGGCAGGTCATCTTCTTCGTGGTGATCGCGACCATTGCCATTCCCGGCTATACGGTGCTGATCCCGCTTTACCGGCTGATGGTCAGCCTCAAGCTGATCGATACCTATCTCGGGGTGACGCTCATCTATCTGTCGGCCTTCCTGCCGCTGGCGCTTTGGCTGATGCGCAGCGTCTTCCAGCAATTGCCGCTGTCGATCGAGGAGGCGGCCCGCATCGACGGCGCCGGACGGCTGACCATCCTGTTCAGGATCGTGATGCCGCTGGCGGCACCCGGCCTCGTCGCCGCCTCGATCATCACGTTTCTCGGCGCCTGGGGCCAATACATGGTGCCGCTGATCTTCTCGCCGAACCGGACGAAGCCGCTGACCCTGCTCATTCCGGAGTTCGCGACCAAGAATTTCGTCGACTACGGCCTGATCAATGCCGCCGGAACGATCGCGATGATCGTGCCGATCCTGATCGTCGTGTTCCTCAACCGTTACCTCGTCAGCGGGCTCACCGCCGGCTCCGTCAAATAGCGCCAGTACGCGCGCCCCGAGACAACGACAAGAGACCATCATGGGTATCACCGAACAGACCATTCTCGAGCAGTTTCCGTTCTGGCGCGCCGCGCTCGCGCCGAAGGAGCCGCTGCCCGAGGTGCCCGTGACCGTCTTCGTCGGCTGCGGCACATCCTACAATCTCGCTCTGTCACTCGCGGCGAGCGCCAATGCGCATGGCCGCGCGGCGATTGCCGTTCCGGCACGCGAATGGGTCGATCGTCCGCAGAGCTACTGGCCGGCATGGCGCGAGGCGCATGTCGTGGCGCTGTCGCGCAGCGGCGAAACGACGGAGACCATCGCGGCTGCCGAGGCGAGCCGCGCCGCCGGCGCCCGCGTCACCGGTATCACCTGCGCCGCGGGCAGCGGCCTTGCCGCCCAGTCCGACCGCGTCGTCTTCGCCGAAACGCATCCCGCCGAGGGCATCGTGATGACGTCGTCGGCGAGCCTGATGCTGCTGCTCGGCCTCCAGCTCATCGGCATTCCGGTCGACGAGCGCGTGGTGAGCGCTGCCGAGGCCGCCCTCGCCGCAACCGACCGGGCGGCGAGTGCGCTGATCGCCGGCCGCTCGCATTTCGTCTATCTCGGCGGCGGCCCGCTCTTCGGCATCGCGCTCGAGGGCGCGCTGAAGCTCCTGGAGATGAGCCAGACCTTCGCGCAGGCGTTTCATCCGCTCGAATACCGGCATGGGCCGATCAGCCTGCTCGACGAGCGCACCGTCGGCATCATGCTCTATGGCGACGCGAGGCCCGAAGACGAGGCGCTTCTGGTCGGCGAGATGCAGGCCAAGGGCGCGCGGATCATCGGATTCGGCGGTCCGGGTGACGTCGCGATCGATGTCGCTGTCGCGCCCGAAGTCGCCGGTCTGGCGGTGCTGCCGGCGCTGCAGCTGCTCGGCGAGCGCGTCGCTGCGGCGAAGGGGCTCGACACGGTGGCGCCGCGCCACCTGACCAAGGTCGTGACGCTCGCCTGACCGACGCCGTGGCGCCGCTGTCGTGGCGGTTCAAGTTCGGCTATTGACGAGGCGCTGATCCCGCCGCGATTCGGCCGACAGGCCCGTGGCCACAGGAGCCGCTTCCCAATGACCGTGCCGCCCATGATTGCGATCGAGGGGCTTTCCAAGACTTATCCCTCGGGCTTCTCTGCGCTCAAGAACGTCTCGCTCACCATCGAGCGAGGCGAAATCTTTGCGCTGCTTGGCCCGAACGGTGCCGGCAAGACGACGCTGATCAGCATCGTCTGCGGCCTCGCGCGCGCCAGCGCCGGCCGCGTCACCATCGCCGGCCACGACATCGTCAGCGATTATCGCGCGGCGCGCAGCCTTGTCGGCCTCGTGCCGCAGGAATTGACGACCGACGCCTTCGAGACGGTGTTCGCGACGACGAGCTTCTCGCGCGGGCTGTTCGGCAAGCCGCCGAACCCGGCCCATATCGAGAAGGTGCTGAAGGACCTTTCGCTCTGGGACAAGAAGGACAGCCGGATCATGACGCTTTCGGGCGGCATGAAGCGGCGCGTCCTGATCGCCAAGGCGTTGTCGCATGAGCCCGAGGTGCTGTTCCTCGACGAGCCGACGGCCGGCGTCGATGTCGAGCTCAGGCACGACATGTGGCGTGTCGTGCGGACGCTGGCCGATTCCGGCGTGACGGTGATCCTGACGACGCATTATCTCGAAGAAGCCGAGGAGATGGCCGACCGGATCGGCGTCATCAATCGCGGCGAACTGATCCTCGTGCAGGAGAAGACCGCGCTGATGAAGCGGCTCGGCAGCAAGCAGCTGACCATCGAACTCGGTGCGCCGCTTGCCGCTGTGCCGGTGAGCCTTGCTCCCTATGGCCTTTCCCTCGCCGCCGATGGATCGGAGCTCGTCTACACCTATGAGGCGGAAGCCGCCGGCAACGCGATCGCCGCCCTGCTCGGTGATGTCGCGGCGGCAGGCCTGACGCTGAAGGATCTGCGCACCGAGGAGTCCTCGCTCGAAGACATCTTCGTCAGCCTGGTGAGGGGCTCGCCATGAACATTCACGCCATCATCGCGATCTACCGTTTCGAAATGGCGCGCACGCGGCGCACGCTTCTGCAGAGCATCGTCTCGCCCGTCCTCTCGACCTCGCTTTATTTCGTCGTCTTCGGATCGGCGATCGGGCCGCATATGAACGAGATCGCCGGCGTCAGCTATGGCGCCTTCCTGGTGCCCGGGCTGATCATGCTCGGCCTGCTGACGCAGTCGATCTCCAACGCCTCGTTCGGCATCTACTTCCCGCGCTTCGTCGGCACGATCTATGAATTGCTGTCGGCGCCTGTTTCCGCGATGGAAACCGTCATCGCCTATGTCGGCGCCGCCGCGACGAAATCGACCATGCTGGCGGTGATCACGCTGGCGACGGCGGCGCTGTTCGTCGATTTGAGGATCGATCATCCGTTCTGGATGGTCACGTTCCTGCTGCTGACGGCGATCACCTTCTCGCTGCTCGGCTTCATCATCGGCATCTGGGCCGACAATTTCGAAAAGCTGCAGCTTGTGCCGCTCCTGATCGTCACGCCGCTGACCTTTCTCGGCGGCAGCTTCTATTCGATCGACATGCTGCCGCCGTTCTGGCGCACGGTGACGCTGTTCAATCCGGTGGTCTATCTCGTCAGCGGCTTCCGCTGGAGCTTCTACGGCCATTCGGATGTGGCGATCGGGATCAGCCTCGCCATGACGGTGGTGTTCATGCTCGTCTGCCTCGCGATCGTCGCCTGGATCTTCAAGACCGGTTACCGGCTGAAGCGCTGAGCCGGCTTGAATAGGGGCCGCCTGGCCATGCTAGCCTGCCCGCAGCGCGTCCAGGAGGAGAGCCGAGATCGCCGCCTATCGCTTCATCCATGCTGCCGACATCCATCTTGATTCGCCGCTGCGCTCGCTGGCGCTGCGCGACCCCGCGCTCGCGGATCTGATCGGCAATGCGACGCGGCAGGCTTTCGTCGGCATCGTCGACCTCGCCCTCACCGAGAGCGTCGATGCGTTGCTGATCGCCGGCGATCTCTATGATGGCGAGCAGACCTCGATGAAGACGGCCCGCTTTCTCGCCGACCAGCTGCGCCGGCTGGACGAAGCGGGAATCCAGACCTTCATCATCCGCGGCAATCATGATGCGCTGTCGAAGATCACGCAGGAACTGGTTCTTCCCGCTGGCGTGAAGCTCTATCGCGGCCGGGCCGAGGCGGTGACGATCGAGCGGACGCGCGGCGACGTGCCGATCACGATCCACGGGCTCAGCTTCGCCAAGCCGCAGGCGCCGGAGAGCCTGCTGCCCGGCTATCGCCCGCCACTCGCCGATGCGGTCAATATCGGCCTGATGCATACGAGCCTTGCCGGTGCGCCGGGCCATGATGTCTATGCCCCGAGCAGCCTTGCCGACCTCCAGGCGCATGGCTTCGATTATTGGGCGCTCGGGCATATCCATCTGCGCGCCGCCCATGCCGGCACGGCCACCGTCGTCATGGCCGGCATGCCGCAAGGGCGCGACATCAACGAGGCCGGGCCTAAATCGGTCAGCCTCGTCACCGTGCTGGACGATCGCTCGATCCGCGTCGAGGAGAGGCTGACCAGCATCGCCGAGTTCCGCCGCGTCGCCGTCGATGCGTCCGGACTTTCGGAATGGCCGGATCTCGTTGCCGCAATCGGGCGGGCCCTGCGCGCGGCCCGCACCGAGACGCGCTCGCCGCATCTCGTGGCGCGGCTCGAGATCGCGGGCGCAACCCCGCTCGCCTGGCGCATGCGCCGCGACGCCGATCTCCTCAAGGCCGAAGCGGATCTCGCCGCGGCCGGTCTTGGTGATGCCCATGTCGAGAAGCTGGTGCTTGGCGTCGATAATCCGGCACTCACCGCCGGTGAGGGCGCCGATCCGCTGGTCGAACTGGCGCGGCTGGTCGAAAGCGAGGTGCTTGGCAGCGCCGGCTATCGCGCTACGCTCGGCGAATGGGCGGGGCAATTGCGCGGGCAATTGCCTTCCGAATTGCGCGACCTGCTCGGCATCGACGAAGAGGCCGCCGCGCGGCTGATGGAGGCACTCGCAGCCGATGGCGCCGAGGATGTGCTGGCGCGGCTGCAGGCCGATGCTCCGGCGGGAGACGCGGGCTGATGCGCCTCGATCGGCTCGGCCTCACCCGTTACGGCCGCTTCACCGGCCGCGTGCTCGATTTCGGCGCGCGTCCGGTAACGGGGCCAGATCTCCACATCGTCTACGGTCCGAACGAGGCCGGCAAATCGACGACGCTGGCAGCCTGGCTCGACCTTCTCTATGGCATCGGCACGCAGAGCCCCTACAATTTCCTGCATCCCTACGCGACCATGCGGATCGAGGGCACGCTCGAGCTCGAAGGGCACAAACGGGCCTTCACACGGATCAAGAAGCCGCAGAACAGTCTGCTTGATCCCTCCGACCAGGTGTTGCCCGACGCTGCGATCCTCGCCGAACTTGGCGGTATCACGCGCGACGCCTACCGGACGATGTTCTCGCTCGACGATGAGACGCTGGTCGCTGGCGGCGAGAGCATCCTTGCGAGCCGCGGCGATCTCGGCCAGTTGCTGTTTTCCGCCAGCGCCGGGCTTGCCGAACTCGGCCAGCGCCTCGAACGGCTGAAGCAGGAGGCGGACGCCTTCCACAAACCGGCGGGGCGAAAGACCGCCCTTGCTGATCTGAAGGCGCGACTCGGCCTGCTCAAGGACGAGCGCGAGCAGGTCGATACCCTCGCCTCGACCCATGCAAGGCTCGTCGAAGCCGAGAAGACGGCGGGCACAGCCTATGACGCGGCGACCGCCGAGCGCGGCCGGGTCCAGGCCGAGATCGACGCGTTGACGCGCCAGCTTGGCGCCCTGCCCCGCCTCGCCGCGCTCCATGCGGCGCGGGCCGAACTGGCGCCGCTGGCCGATCTGCCGGAGCCACCGCCGGATTGGGCCGCCGAATTGCCGGCGCTGCAGCATGCGGATGTAGCGCTGGCGACCCGTCGGGCCGGTCTCCGCGACGAAGCAGCCACGCTCGAACGGGCGCTGGCGGCGCTCGCCGAGGATCCGGACGCCTTGGCTGAGGCCGAGAATTTCGATCTGCTCGACGAGCGCGCCGCCCGGCATATGACGGCGGCACGCGACCTTCCGGCGCGACAGCTCGAACGCGCCGAGGCCGAGCGCACCATCGCCGATCTGCTGGCACGGATTGGACAGGCGGACGCGCCCGATCCGCACAGCCTGCTGATCTCGGCGCCGCAGGCCGCTCGCCTGATGGCGCTGGTGGAGCAGCGCTCCGGCATCGTCCAACGTCTCGCAACGGCCAAGGCCGAACTCGCGGCGGCTGAGGCCGACCTCGCCGAGGCCGCGGCGCGGCAGGGGCCCGACGTCGCGCCAATGCCGCCGACATCCGACGCGATGGCGCTGCTCGTGGCGACAGTGAAGAGTCTTCGCGCCGAGGACATCGACGGACGGCGCCAGCGGGCGCATCGGGATCGCGCCCTCGCCGAAGCGGCACTTGCCGACAGTCTTGCAACGCTTGCGCCGTGGCAGGGCGATGCCGAGGCGCTGTCACTGATGATCGTGCCCGATGCGTCCGAGATCGCGTCATGGAAGTCGAGATTGGAGACCGGGGCCGGCGAGGTGACGCTGCATCGTGGCGATGTCGATCGCCTCGTCACCCAGCTGGCGCGCGAGGCAGCCGAGTTGGCCGCGCTCGCCGCGTTCGCGGGGCAGGGCAGCGATCAGGAAGCTGTGGGCGCACGGCTGCAGCGTGAAACGGCTTGGGCCCACCATAGAAGCCTGCTCGATGAAGAAAGCGCCGCCGCGTTCGAGGCGGCGATGCGGCGTGACGACATTGCGACGAATGCGCGGCTGGTCCATGTCGCCGACACGGCCCGCCATGCGCAGATCGCGCAGGTCCATGCGATCACCGAAGCCGAGCATCGGCGCGCCGCGGAGCTGCATGCGGCAGCACTGGCGCGGCTGCAGGCGGAACGGGAACGCATCGCTTCGGCCGTCGGGCGGCTTGTCCCCGGGCTGATGGAGGCGGCGGGTCTTGGCGGCTTCGAGACATGGCTGCGCCGCCGCGAGCGCGCCCTCGAAGCCCGCGCGGCGCTGCGGGCCGCCGACGCTGCATGGGGCGAAGCCGAGGCTATCGCTAAGGCGGCAAAGGAACGCCTCGCTGCGGCGCTTCAGGCCGTCGGATGGGCTGTCGACCCGGCTGCCGACATCGACACGATGCGCATGGGCGCAGAGGCCGGGATCGAGGCGGCCACGGCGGTGGAAGCCTTGCGCCGTCAGGTCGAGGAACGGCAGCGCGCGGTGGACCGGCGCGTCCGGGAGCAAGCGGAAGCAGCAGCCGCGGATGCCGCCTGGACGGATGACTGGCAGGCGGCGCTTGCCGGCAGCTGGCTGGCTGCGGTCGATCCGCCGGTCGGCGCGATCCGGGAAATGCTTGATGGGCTGAAGGAGCTTGGCACCGCGCTTGGAAAGGTCGCGGGTCTTGCCGATCGCATCGACAAGATGACGAGCGATCAGCTGGCCTATCGCGCGGCGTTGGACAGCGTCGCGTCGCGGCTTGGCATGGCGAGCGACGACGAGACCGGAACTTTGGCCACGCGATTGCGGAACCGTATCCGCGCCGCCCGCGACACGCAGAAGGAACTGCAGTCGCTGTCGACCCGGCTTGCCGAGAACGCCGATGCCGAAGTGGCGCTGGTGCGGGAGGAAGTGAATATCAGGCGCAAGATCAACGCCATGACCGAGCATTTCGGCGTCGAGGGATTGACCGAAGTGGCGCAAAATCTCGCGGCGATTTCGGACCGGGCGCGGCTTTCGGCGGAGATCCGCGCGGCGGAACAGGAGATCGCCGCGGCGCTCGGCATGACCGACATTGGCGAGGCCGAGAGTGTGCTCGCGGTGACGGATCGGGAAGCGCTGGCGGCGGAGAAAGCCGCGCTGCAGCAGCGCTTCGAGGATCTGGTCGGCCGCTGCCAGCAGCTCTTCGCCGAATGGAGCACGGCGACCGACCGTCTCGCGGCGATTGGCGGCGACGGCGCGGTGGCGGCCATCGAGGCTCGGCGGCGGACGGTGCTCGTCGAAATCGAGGAGGGCGCGCTTCGCTACCTGCGACTGCGGGCCGGGGTCGGCGCGGCCGAGGCGGCGCTGCGGCTTTATCGGGAGAAACACCGCAGCCAGATGATGGCGCGCGCCTCGGAAGCCTTCCGCACCATCAGTCGCGGCGCTTATTCGGGCCTCGCCTCGCAGGCCGACAAGGATGGCGAGCGGCTGATCGCGCTCGTCGCCGGCGGCGGCTCGAAGGCGGCGGCCGAGCTTTCCAAGGGCACGCGCTACCAGCTTTATCTGGCGCTGCGCGTCGCCGGCTATCATGAATTCGCCGAGACGCGGCGGGCCGTGCCCTTCATCGCCGACGACATCATGGAGAGCTTTGACGATTTCCGCGCCGAGGAAGCGTTCCGCCTCTTCGCCGGCATGGCGGAGGTCGGCCAGGTGATCTACCTGACGCACCACCAACACCTGATCCCGATCGCCGAAAGCGTTTGTCCCGGCGTCCGCGTGCATCGCCTCGACATGGACTGAACGGTTTGCAGCGCAAACGGCGCATGCTAGAAATCCGTTCGTCTTTCGTTCTTGGAGATTGCCATGGGACGCCGCGCCGGAAGTGCCGATCTGCCGCTGCATGGCGGGCGCGTGCCGGCCTGGCTCGGCCAGCGCATGACGAAGCTTGGCGCCGTCATCACAGAAGCGATCGTCCATCACTACGGCCGCGAGGAATATCTCCGCCGCCTCGCCCACCCGTTCTGGTTCCAGTCCTTCGGCGCCGTCATGGGCATGGACTGGCACTCGTCCGGCATCACCACCAGCGTCATCGGCGCCCTGAAGCGTGGCCTCGCCCCATTGCAGAACGAACTCGGCCTCACCGTCTGCGGCGGGCGCGGGGCGCAATCGCGCAAGACGCCGGATGAACTCGTCGTCGCGGGCCATCGGGCCGGCTTCGACGGCGCGGCGCTGGCGGCGGCGAGCCGCCTGGTCGCCAAGGTCGACAGCGCTGCGGTGCAGGACGGCTTCGATCTTTATTTGCACGGTTTCATCGTCGCCGATGACGGGCAGTGGGTCGTGGTGCAGCAGGGCATGAATGGCGGCACGAAGCTGGCCCGGCGCTATCACTGGCTGTCCGAGGGGCTGACCAGCTTTGTCGATGCGCCGCATGCCGCCATCGACGGGCGCGGTCAGGGCGAGATCGTCAATCTCACCGACCACCGCGCGGCGGCGTCCCGGCTTGGTCAGATCGATCTGCTGAAGGACATCGGTCCTGATGGCATCGTGCGCGAAGCCGCGGCCCTTGCCGGTCTGCCAGCGCCGCCCGCCGAGGCCCCGCTGCTGCCGCATCTCGTCATGCCCGAACATCACGATGTCAGGCCGAAGGACGTCATCATGCGACGCCTGCATGGCGCGCTGGCGGCGGCGGCGGAGCGCGGTCCGGCTGATTTCCAGGAGTTGCTCATGGTGCCGGGTGTCGGTGCGCGGACGGTGCGCTCGCTGGCATTGGTCGCCGAGGTCATCCATGGGGCGCCCTGCCGCTTCACCGATCCGGCGCGTTTCTCGCTCGCTCATGGCGGCAAGGATCGCCACCCCTATCCGGTGCCGCTCAAGGTCTATGACGAGACGATCGGCGTGCTGAAATCCGCCATGAACAAGGCGAAACTCGGCAATGACGAACGCCTCGAAGCGATCCGCAGGCTCGACGATGCGACCCGCCGCATGGAGCGCGACGCGCGCGGACCGGATTTCGAGGCCTTCGTCGCCGAGGAGCGCCAGCGCTCGCATGGCTATGGCGGCATGAGCGTGTTCGGCCCCGAACCGCCACCGGTCGAGCCGGATCTCTTCGCCACGGCAGGATCATCCGGTCGCGGGTCAGGCGTTGGTGGCGGGCAGGGGCGGAGCGGCCGATGAGCGATCCAGCCGACGGCTTTGCCCTGCAGCGCTTCGTGAACGCACAGACGCCGGTCTGGCCCGATGTCGTCGCGGAGCTCGGCGCCGGCCGCAAGCGCAGCCACTGGATGTGGTTCGTGTTTCCGCAGCTCCGGGCGCTCGGCCGCTCCGAGACGGCGCTGTTCTACGGCATCGGTTCGCTGGCGGAGGCCAAGGCCTATTCGCCCATCCGCTGCTCGGCCAGCGCCTCGCCGAAGCGACGGAGCTGGCGCTGGCAGCCGAGGCGCCCTCGCTTCATGCTCTGTTCGGCTCGCCAGATGACATGAAGTTCCGTTCGTCGATGACGCTGTTCGCCGTTGCGGACGGCAATCCCGAGAGCCGCTTCCATGCCGCGCTTGCCCGCTGGTGCGACGGTGTCATGGACCCGCTGACATTGGCTGCGCTCCGCCGCTGAAGCGGCCCGCAGGAATCAGGCGAGAGCCGCGAGCTCGTCATGCAGCGCCTGAGGCACAAGGACACCCTCGACAGTCGTCCGCCGGCGGGCAGCGTAGCGCCGCTCCGATGGCAGCCTTGCGCCGGGTTGCGCGCCGAAGCGCTGGAACAACCCCTCGGCATCGCCGAACGGATTGCCATCGCGGCCAGTGCGGAAGCGGATGGGATCGAAGGCGATGATCAACTCGCCATGCAGCGGCACGCCGCCATGTCCCCCATCCGCGACAGAGGACTGGTAGCTCATCGCATCGCCGATCATCGCGCCGGCCAAAAGCTCGATCATGATCTGGATGCCGGTGCCCTTGTAGCCGCCGAAGGGCAGCATCGCGCCGTCGAGGCCGCTGGCGGCGTCGGTGGTCGGCTGCCCATCGGCATCGACGGCCCAGCCGAGCGGGATCGGCCTGCCGCCGCGACGATGAAGCTCCATCTCGCCCCGCGCCACCGCGCTGGTGGCGAAGTCGAAGACGAAGGGTTCGCCGCCGGGCCGCGGCCAGGAGAAGGCGATCGGATTGGTGCCGAACAGAGGCCGCGATCCGCCTGATGGCGCTACCCAGCTATGAGTCGGATTGAACGCAATGGCTGCGATGCCGTCCTCTGCCGCCAGCGGCTCGATTTCCGCCCAGAGGGCGGAATTGTGATGGCAATCACGGAGGACCAGCGCCGCGATGCCGTTTCGCCGCGCCTTTTCGACGAGCAGCGCGCGCCCACGATCAAAGGCGAGCGGCGCGAAGCCGCGATAGCCTTCGACACGGACGAGCGCGCCGCCATCGTCATGCACCGTCGGCTCGGCATTGCCGTTGGCCTGGCCGAGACGGATGGACCGGATATAGGTCAGCAGTCGGTAGAGCCCATGCGAGCGGCATTCGTCGCGTTCGGCCGCGGTCACGGTGCGCACGATCGGCTCAGCCTGCGCCGACGAAACGCCGTTCGCCAGCAGGATCCGGCGGGCCAGCGCGGCCACGCCATCAAGCGAGAGGCGGGCATCGGCCATCGGCTGCGCACCAGGGTCCGCGGTGATCTCGGTCGCCATGGCGTGGTTCCTTCAAGAGGTCTCGATCGCGGCCGATGAGGGCGACTCGGCGCTGAATGTCGCCGGGATGCCGCGGCCCGCGCGGCATCGGCCCGCTTTGGTCAGCCAGCCTGCGGATAGTGCCGCGCGGCGAATTCGGCCGAGATGTAGCCTTCGCGCAGATCGTGCTCGACCATTTCCTTCGGCCGCTCCGAGGGCGGACCGTAGCCGCCGCCGCCGCCGGTCTTCAGTTCGAGCACGCCATCCTTGGGCACGACGAAGCGCGTGGTTTTCGGGATATCCAGGATTTCACCGCTCGGCATGCGCACGCGGGCATTGTTGGCACGGCCCTCTCCGCCGCCTTCAAGGCCCCAGGGCTTGTTTTTCGAGCGCTCGAAGACCGTGGTGATGTTGGTCTCCTCGAGCATCCGGAAATGCAGCTCGAGGCCCGCGCCACCGCGGTTGCGACCGGCGCCGCCCGAATCCTGCGCGAGCGCCAGGCATTCGATCAGCCAGGGATTGCGCGCTTCCCAGACTTCGATCGGCGTGAAGCGGGTGGCGGACTCGGAGATATGCAGCATGGTGCCGCCGTCGCCGCCGTCCCAGGCGCCTTGTCCAGTCGGATGCGGCGCGCCGTCAGCCCAGGGCTCGCCCGTCGCCTCGCGGCGGCCCCACCAGACGACCGAGCAGATGCAGCCGCCGGAGGAGGCCGGCACGGCCTTCGGCAACGCCTTGGAGATCGCGTTGTAGATCACCTCGATCGCCTGCAGCGCCGGCCAGCCATAGAGGAAGCACGGCGCCGGCGGCTCTGGATGGAACATGGAGCCCGGGCGGGTGACGACCTCGATCGGGCGGAAATGGCCCTCATGCGGCGCCTCGCCATAGCCGGCGAGCATGGTGATCGCGACGCGGCTAGCCGAGATGGTCGACGGCAGCGGGCTGTTGACGGGTCCGCCCTGCTCGTCGGGCACATGCGAGAAGTCGATGCGCACGTTGGAGCCGGAGACCTCGACCGCGATCTCGAAGGGAATACTGTCGCGCGTGACGCCGTTATCGTCCATCTCGCCGCGGCCGACATAGCGCCCGTCAGGGATCTTCTCGAAATAGCTGCGCACCACGCGCTCGCCATGATCGAACATCGCCTCGATCGCGCCGGTGAAGCTGTCGAGGCCGTAGCGCTCGACCACCTCCAGGAAGCTGCGCGCGCCGACCCGGCAGCCGGTGACCTGCGCGTCAAGGTCGCCTGCCACTGCCTTCGGCACGCGGCTGTTGGCGAGGATCATGCGGTAGATGTCGTCGTTGAGCTCGCCGCGCTTGTAGATCTTGACGCCGGGATAGACCGTTCCCTCCTGGAACACGTCGACCGTGTCGGTGCAGTAAGGGTCCTTGGCGCCGATATCGAGCCAGTGGCCCTTGATCGCGGTGTAGCCGATCAGCGTTTCGCCGCGCAGATAGACCGGCATGATGACGACGAGATCCTGAGGATGCGAACCGGTCCCGTAGGGCCAGTTGTACATGAGGATATCGCCGTCATAGAGCTTCTCGCGCCCGCCGATAGCCTCGACGGCCGCCTCGATGCAGAAGTTCAGCGTGCCCATGAACATCGGCAGGCTCGGCGCCTGCGCAAGCAGGCGGTATTCCGGATCGTAGATCGCGACGGCGAAGTCGAGCACCTCGTAGATGACCGGGGAGAAGGCAGTGCGGACAAGCGCACGCTTCATCTGGTTGGCGGCCGAATTCAGCGCGTGCCGCACGACCTCGGTCGTGATCGGATCGGCTTGGTGCTCACCGGCGCGGCGGGCGATGCCGGCCTTGTGGATGACGGGGCTGCGGGCGTTCATCAGTTCAGCGCCTTCCGCTCGAGGATCAGTTCGCCGATGGCTCCGGTTCGCACCTGCCAGCCGGCATCGATGTAGAGTGTCGCGGTGCTCTCGGTCACGATCGCCGGGCCGTCGAGCGAGCCGTCGATCGCGGCACGATCGATCAGGCGGAAGGGCAGGCGCTTGCCGAGCCGGAACGAATAGGCCTCGAAGGCCTCCCCGGCAGAAGACGCGGCCTCGACCGGACGGGGCGTCATCTGCCGCCGGGGCAAGGGGATACGCGACATCGCGCGGATCGATACGATCTCGATCCCGTCATTCATCGTGCTGCCGAAGCTGCGCGCATATTCGGCGCGGAAGCGCTCGGCGATCCCGGCGCTCCCCTCGGTGACCGCGCGTGCGTCGAGCGCGACATCAATCGAGAGCCAGTGCTCCTGGCCGCGATAGCGCAGGTCAAGCCGCGCCGACTGCTCCGCGTCGCGGCCAAGATGTGCCCCGCGGCCGCCGATCGATTCGAAGAGTTCGGCGAGGATCGTGTTGACGGTCGCGAGGTTTTCCTCGGCGAGCGGCATGATGCGCGTCCGCGCCGCTGCCTGGACCATGTCGGCGCCGAGCAAACCCCAAGCCGAGAAATTGCCTGCGAGTGGCGGCACGACGATGCGTTGCATGCCGAGTTCGTCGGCGAGCAGGCAGGCCATCAGCGGCCCGGCACCGCCAAACGGCAACAATGTCATCTCGCGCGGATCGAGGCCCTGCTCGACCGAAACTTCGCGCATGGCGTTGGCCATGGCGGAGGCTGAGATCCGCATGATGCCGACCGCCGTCGCCTCGACATTCTGGCCGATCGCCGTGCCGACACGATCGACGGCTTCTGCCGCCTTGTCGAAAGCGAGAGTGATGCCCGAGGCGAGCTTACCGGTGCCGAGCATGCCGAGCGTCGCGGCGGCGTCTGTCATCGCCGGCTCGGTACCGCCCTTGCCGTAGCAGGCGGGGCCGGGTACCGCGCCGGCGCTGCGCGGGCCGACGCGCATCAGGCCGCCGATATCGACATGGGCGATCGACCCGCCGCCGGAACCGATCGAGCGCACATCGACCCAGGGCGTCTGCACCGGCATCTGGTCGATCGAGCCCTCGAACAGGACCTGCGCCGCGCCGTCGAGAATGAGCGCCGTATCGAAGCTGGTGCCGCCGACATCGGCGGTAATGAGCGCGCGGATATCGAGGGCTGTTGCCAGCTCGCTCGCGCCCTGTGCGCCTCCGACCGGGCCGGACATGATCGTCTCGAAGGGACGCTCCTCGGCCTCGGCAAAGGTCATCGAGCCGCCGCCGGAGCGCGTGATGAGGCTGGTGCCCCTGAAGCCAAGCTCGCGCAGCCGCTCGTCGAGGCGGCGGAGATAGTTGGACATGCGGGCGCGGACGAAGGCATCGATGACCGTCGTCGAGGTGCGCTCATATTCGCGGTATTCGCCCGAAATCCGGTGCGAGAGGGAGATGCCGCCGGTGAAGCCCGCTTCGCGGATCAGCGCCTCGATCCTGAGCTCATGCTGGGGATTGGCATAGGCGTTCATCAGGCAAACGGCGATGCTGTCGACATTCTCGGCGGCGAAGGCTGCGACGATCGGGGCGACCGCGCTCTCATCGAGCGCGCGGAACACCTGCCCGGTGGCCATGATCCGTTCCGGCACCTCAAGGCGGAGGCGGCGCGGCACGAGAGGCGCCGGCTGCTTCCAGAAGAGATTGTACATCTCGGTGCGATCGCCGCGCCGGATTTCAAGCACGTCGCGGAAGCCCTCGGTCGCGATCAACCCCACCTTGGCGCCGCGCCGCTCCAGCAGCGCATTGAGCCCGACCGTGGTGCCGTGCAGGAAAAACTCCGCCGCCTCGATGACGGAAGCGGGAACATGGCCCTTGATCGCGGCAACGACGCCTTCTTCAGGCGCGTGCGGCACGGTCGGCACCTTGCCTTCGGTCGTCTGCCCGCTGGCCTCGTCGTAATAGACGAGGTCCGTGAATGTGCCGCCGATATCGACGCCGATTCGCGTTGCCATGCTTGTCTCCGTGATCGATTTCTGGCGGGCGCTGGACGCGCCGGTATGAAGTGCGGAGGGCCTCTAGCCCTCTGACGCCGTGCGGTTCAGAGCGAGACGAGAGCCCGCTTTCGCATCGCCGGGCCGCAAGGCGGACCGTGCTGTGTGGCATGTTTGATGATCGGGCCATGCTGGCCGTCAGCCCGGCTTTGGCGGACGGCGGCAAGTCCACTGCCGCTGCGACACACAAGCTGCATGATAGGAACCAATTTTCCGTTGAACGAATATATTTCCTATAGTGATCACCTGTTGACGTGTGTCAACGGCTCGCCAGGAAATTTCTCGGACGGCGTCACGAGGAAAAGCGGGTCTGCGAAGACATGCCAGAATGTGGCTTCGGGGCGACGGCACGGCCGGCGTGTGCAGCCCGGAGGGCGCGGGCGGCACGGCTTGATTCAGTCGAAGCGGGCTCGCTGAAACAGCACGTTCGCGTTTCGGGGCTTGGCTATCGGGGATACGAAACGTCGATCTGGCCGCTCGGGCGCAGCCGCGTCGGCCTCATTTTCAGAACCGGCATTTGCCCGCCGCGTCCGAAACCAGAGGCCCAAAAGCAAAAATCGCCCCGAAGGGCGATTTTCTTGATCTGCCTAGAAAATTGGAGCGGGCGAAGGGATTCGAACCCTCGACCCTAACCTTGGCAAGGTTATGCTCTACCCCTGAGCTACACCCGCTTCCGTGCCCGACGCTGCCGGACGGCGCACCTTATGACTTAAGGTCCTGAGGATTGCAACAGGCAATTTGCCGGCGATCCACAGGGGCCATTGGCCGCCTCGGCACGAGGGTCTAGAAGAGCAGCGCAGCGCCGTTTCCGGCGCGTTTCGCGCCGGAGAACAGCTGTGTCCAACCCCGAGCCGCACTCGCCTTCCCGCTCGCAGGATGATCAGGACCGGCCGCCGACTCGCGCCTCAACTGCGGATCTTTTTCGCTTTCTGGAGGGGCTCGGCATCGCGACGGAGACGATCGAGCATCCGCCGCTCTTTACCGTTGCCGATGGCAAGCATCTCCGGCTGGGCATGCGCGGTCTGCACAGCAAGAACCTCTTTCTGAAGGACAAGAAGGGCCGGCTCTTCCTCGTCGTCGCGGTCGAGGATAGCGTCATCGATCTGAAGCGGCTGCATGAACCCCTCGGGGCGTCGGGCCGGCTTTCTTTCGGCTCCGCGGATCTGCTGCTGGATGTCCTCGGCGTCACGCCTGGCTCGGTGACGCCGTTTGCTCTTCTGAACGATGTGCCGCCACGTGTCACGCTGGTGCTCGACCGGCGTTTCTTGCATGGCGAGGTCGCCAACTTTCATCCTCTCGTCAACACCGCGTCGACTTGCCTTGCGGTTGTCGATCTCCTCGCTTTCTCGCGCGCGACGGGGCATGAACCGGTCATCATCAGTTTTGGTACTGCCGAGGCGGCGGCGGATTTGTAAATCGCGCGGCGAAGTTCCATCTTCACCACCGGAAACGCGCCGGAATGCCGGCAGCCCTATAATCGAGGCGTGACGCTCATGACCCAGCCCAGCTACAGCTTCGGCTCTTCCTATCAGCAGGAACCCGCGCCCGGCGGCGCCGACCTTATCCGCGATACGACAACTCAGACTTTCGCCAAGGACGTCATCGAGGAATCCCGCCGCCAGCCTGTGCTGGTCGATTTCTGGGCGCCATGGTGCGGACCGTGCAAGCAGCTGACGCCCGTGCTCGAAAAGGTGGTCAAGGGCGCCAAGGGCGCCGTCCGCCTCGTGAAGATGAATATCGACGACCATCCGCAGGTCGCCGGTCAGCTTGGGATCCAGTCGATTCCGGCCGTCATCGCCTTCGTCGACGGACAGCCGGTCGACGGCTTCATGGGCGCGGTGCCGGAAGGGCAGGTCAAGGCCTTCATCGAGAAGCTGGCTGGTCCGGGTGGTCCTTCGGAGATCGAGGCGGCGCTGGACGAGGCGGGCGCCATGATCGAGGCTGGTGCGGTCGCCGAGGCGGCGCAGCTTTTCGCTGCCGTTCTTGCGGCCGAGCCTGAAAACCTCAAGGCTCTGGCGGGTCTCGCACGGTGCCATCTCGCGATGGGGCAGACCGAGCAGGCCAAGGTGCTGATCGACAGCGTTCCCGAGGCGAAGGCGGCTGATCTGGAAATCGCGGCCGTTCGGGCGCAGCTCGCTCTGCTCGAGCGGGCGGCGGAACTCGGCGAGGAAGGCGAACTCAGGGCGCGCATCGCGGAGAACCGCAAGGATTTCGCGGCGCTGTTCGATCTCGCACTCCTCTTGAACGCCAAGGGCGATCGCGAGGAAGCGACCGACCTGCTCCTTGAAATCGTTCGCGCCAATCGCAATTGGGAAGAAGATAAGGCCCGCAAACAGCTGGTCCAGCTGTTCGAGGCCTGGGGACCGACCGACGAGGCCACGCTTTCCGGCCGGCGGCGGTTGTCCTCGATCCTATTCTCGTAAGGCGAATTCCGCATGCAGGTTGGCAAGGCCCATTATGAAGGTCCGCGCGACATTCCCGACAGCATTCCGGTCTTCCCGCTCGCCGGGGCGCTGCTGTTGCCACGTGGGCAGATGCCGCTCAACATCTTCGAGCCGCGCTATCTCGCCATGGTCGACGAGGCCATGGCAGGCAACCGGCTGATCGGCATGATCCAGCCAGCCGGAACGGCGCCGGCCGGTGACGAGCCGGCGCTGTCGACGATCGGCTGCGTCGGGCGTGTGACGTCCTATGCCGAGACGGATGATGGCCGCTACATGATCTGCCTGACGGGCATTGCCCGCTTCAAGCTCGTGGAGGAGTTGCCCGGACGCGCCGGTTTCCGGATCTGCCGCGTCTCGGCTGAGGCATTCAGTTCCGATTTCGCCGAGAATGCCGGCGCCGAGGCTGTCGACCGCGCCAAGCTGCTCGACGTGTTCCGGGCCTATCTCAAGGCCAACCGGCTCGAGGCGGACTGGGACAATATCGGCCGCACCTCGAACGAGACGCTGGTCAATGCGCTGTCAATGATGAGCCCCTATGGCCCGGCGGAGAAGCAGGCGCTTCTGGAGGCCGCCGATCTCAGGGCCCGCGCCGAGACGCTGATCGCGCTGACCGAGATGTCGCTCGCGCGTGGCGGCGATGGCGGCCCCTCGCCGCTCCTGCAATAGGCTCGGAGATGGTTGCGCTCGAACGCCCCGCTGCCCGGATCGACGTCAAGATGCTGGAGCTGCTCGTCTGTCCGGTCACCAAGACGGCGCTCTCCTATGACGAGGCCCGGCAGGAACTCGTCAGCCGCGCCGCGCGGCTTGCCTATCCAATCCGCGATGGCATCCCGATCATGCTGCCCGACGAAGCACGTCCGCTCGCCGACGACTGATCGAGCCTAGATCGCCTCGCCGCGCAGAAGCCGCGGCGCCGCTGGATTGGCCTCGGCCGCTGCACCGATGAAGCGGCGCTTCAGGGTGGGCAGCCGGTCGACAAGCCCGAGGCCGACATCACGCATGATGCGCAGCGCCGGGTTGTCGTTCGAGAACAGGCGGTTCAGCCCGTCCGTCACCATGCCCATCTGCACCGTGTCGAAGCGGCGCCAGCGTTCGTAGCGCGCAAGCGCCTCCGCCGAGCCTGGATCGGAGCCGAGCCGGGCCGCTTCCACCACGCTTTCGGCCAAAGCTGCGGCATCCTTGAAGCCGAGATTGAGGCCCTGTCCGGCGACAGGATGGATCGCATGCGCCGAATCGCCGCAAAGCGCGAAGCGCGGACCGACGAAGCGACGGGCGATCATCAGCCCGAGCGGATAGGCGCGTGGCGTCCCCTCGGCGGTGATGGCACCGAGATGGTGGCCGAAGCGACGCTCCAATTCGATGGCGAAGGCGAAGGAATCGCCTGCCACCAGCCGCTCGGCCGCTTCCGTGCGCTCGGTCCAGACCAACGAGGAGCGATTGTCCGGCAGAGGGAGGATCGCAAACGGTCCGGCGGGCAGGAAGTGTTCTTCCGCCCGGCCCTGATGCGGCCGCTCATGCTTGACCGTGACCACGATGCCGGACTGGCCGTAACCCCAGCCGACGGTCGGAATGCCCGCCAGCGCGCGCAGGCGCGAACGGGCACCATCGGCCGCGACGAGCAGGCGCGCCCGTCTCTCCGAGCCGTCCGTCAGGGTGACGCGCTGGAATGCGGTGCCCGCCTCGAAATCGGCCACGCCGCAGCCGGAGATGCGCGTGACGCCGGCCTGGTCGGCGGCGTCGGAAAGGGCGGTCACCAGAGCGCCGTTCGGGACCATATGCGCGAACGGTTCGGCGCTGCCTTCCTGACGCGAGAAGGTCAAGAAGACCGGCCGCACCGGGTCGCGCGTGCGGCTGTCGGTGACGATCATGTCCTCGACCGGCTGGGCCAGCGGCTCCAGCACCTGCCAGACACCGAGCGCTGCCAGCATCTCGCGCGCTGCACTGGCGATCGCCGAAGCGCGGCCATCGCGCGCGGCCGCGCCCTGCGGCGCTGGATCGACGACCGCGACATCGAGCGACGGCGCGCCGCGCTTCAGCGCCAGCGCCAGCGCCAGCCCGACATAACCGCCGCCGGCAACGAGAACGTCGAGGGGCGGGGCGGCAGCGTCATCGGTGGCGGTCATGCTCGATCCGTTGGTTGGCGGGTCTCGAGACCCGGCTTGACACCGTCCCGGCCGCGCCGCAACAGGAATGACGTGCGCAGAGGCGGTTTGGGACGAAGGACAACCAAGTGACCGACGACCTTCTCGGGATACTTGATCTCGAACTCCTCGAAATCAACCGCTACCGCGGTCGCAGCGTCGATCCGGGCTGGCGGCGGGTCTTTGGCGGCCAGGTGATCGGCCAGGCGCTGATGGCCGCGTCGCGGACGGTCGAGTCCACCCGGCTGGTGCATTCGCTGCACGGTTATTTCCTGCGCCCGGGAAACCCTGACGCGTCGATTGACTATGCCGTCGAGCGCATCCGAGACGGCGGCAGCTTCAGCACCCGGCGCGTGGTGGCGCATCAGGCCGGGGAAGCGATCTTCGCGATGGCGGCCTCGTTCCATATCCAGGAGGCCGGCTTCACCCATCAGGCGCCGATGCCGGCTCTGCCGGCGCCGGAGACGTTGCCCGATGAAGGCGCGTTGCTGGCGGCCCTTGCCGACCGGGCGCCGGCATCGGCACTCGCCTTCTGGCGCAAGCCGCGCGCGATCGAGATCCGGCCCGTCGACCTTGAGGCCTTTCTCGGCCGCAGCGGGGCCGAACAGAGCCAGGCGAGCTGGATCCGCGCGCGGATGGCATTGCCCGACGATCCGGCGATCGTGCGGGCCGTTCTCGCCTATGCCTCCGACCTGACGCTGCTCGACACAACGCTGATCGCCGAGGGACGCTGGGTCTTCGATGCCGGTCTGATGGTGACGAGCCTTGATCACGCGATGTGGTTCCACCGCCCGTTCCGGTTCGATGACTGGCTGCTCTATGTCTGCGACAGCCCGGCCGCCAGCGGTGCGCGGGGCTTCAACCGCGGCGCGCTTTACGATCGGGCTGGGCATCTCGTCGCCTCTGTCGCGCAGGAAGGGCTCGTCCGCCAGGCGAGAGAAGACCACCCGTGAACAACCAGGCGGCGAACTGACCGAAACGTGGCGACAAATTGCCTAAGAGTTAGGCAATTTGAGTTTTTTGCCTCTGGTTCGTCCAGATATTTTGTCCTTTTCGCGACAGGTACGGGCGCGGTTTGCGCGATTTTTGAACTTTTTGCTGAAGTTGCGAGAGTTGGCACGGACCTTGATTCCCTATGGGCCGGCGCAGCGGCGTCAATCGGGCGGCATGCCGGTCGACCATTCGATCCTTGCGGTTCACCCGCCGCAAAAAGAGACGGGAACTGAGACATGAAAATCGTGATGGCGATCATCAAGCCATTCAAACTCGACGAAGTACGCGATGCGTTGACCGCGATCGGCGTGCAGGGCCTTACGGTCACCGAGGTCAAGGGCTATGGCCGGCAAAAGGGCCATACCGAGATCTATCGCGGTACCGAATATGCCGTCAGCTTCCTGCCCAAGCTGAAGATCGAAGTCGCCGTCGCAACCGAGTCGGTCGACAAGGTGATCGACGCCATCTCGGGCGCCGCGAAGACCGGTCAGATCGGCGATGGCAAGATCTTCGTCTATTCGATCGAACAGGCCGTCCGGATCCGCACGGGCGAAACGGATACCGACGCGCTCTGACGCTCGGGCTTGAAACCAGTGGATTTCACGAACAGCACGAGCAAGGGCAACGATGACGGATCGAAATGAAATGACAGCCAGGAGCCGGGGGATGGGTCGCGCCATCGCCGATGGGATCAGTCGACCGGAAGAGCGGTCCGACAGGAGAGGTCTGATGATACTGCGTAATGCCAAATACTCTCTCATGGGAGCAGCCGGGACGCTGCTCAGCCTGACCGCGTTCGCCTCCGCCCAGGATGCAGCGCCGGCCGCCGAGGCGGCCCCCGCCGCTGCGGCCGCGGCTCCGGTTCTGAATTCGGGCGATACGGCCTGGATGCTGATCTCCTCCGTGCTCGTTCTCATGATGATCGTGCCCGGCCTTGCGCTGTTCTATGGCGGCCTCGTGCGCGCCAAGAACATGCTTTCGGTGCTGATGCAGTGCCTTCTGATCGCCAGCGTCGTGATGGTGATCTGGGTGTTCTACGGCTATTCGCTGGCCTTCACCGACGGCAGCGCCTTCATCGGCGGTCTGTCCAAGGCGTTCCTCGCCGGGATCAAGCCGGACACGCTTTCCGGCACGATTCCGGAATACGTCTTCGTCGTGTTCCAGATGACCTTCGCGGCCATCACGCCGGCCCTCATCGTCGGCGCCTTTGCCGAGCGCATGAAGTTCTCGGCCGTGCTGCTGTTCATGATCCTCTGGGTCACCTTCGTCTATATCCCGGTCGCCCACTCCGTCTGGCAGTCGACGGGCTGGCTGTTCGCCGCCGGCGCGCTTGATTTTGCAGGCGGCACGGTCGTTCACATCAATGCCGGTATCGCGGGCCTTGTCGGCTGCATCATGGTCGGCAAGCGCGCGGGTCTCGGCAAGGATCTGATGCCGCCCCATTCGCTGACCAACTCGATGATCGGCGCCTCGCTGCTGTGGGTCGGCTGGTTCGGCTTCAACGCCGGTTCGGCGCTCTCTGCCGGTCCGATCGCGGGCCTCGCCACGGTCAACACCTTCGTCGCCACCGCCGGTGCGGCCATCGGCTGGGTGTTCATCGAATGGATCGTCCGCGGCAAGCCGTCGATGCTCGGTGCCATCTCGGGCGTCGTCGCCGGCCTGGTCGCGGTCACGCCTGCTGCCGGCTTCGCCGGTCCGGTCGGCGCGATCGTCCTCGGCTTCGTCGCGGCTATCGTCTGCTTCTTCTTCGTCACCACGGTGAAGAACGCGTTCGGTTATGACGACAGCCTCGACGTCTTCGGCGTTCACGGCGTCGGCGGCATCGTCGGTGCCATCGGTACCGGCTTCCTCGCCTCCGAATCGCTCGGCGGCGTCGGCTATGCCGAGGGTGTGACGATGGGTCACCAGCTCTGGGTCCAGATCCAGGCCGTGCTGTTCACGCTGGTCTGGTCGGGCGTCGGTTCGCTGATCCTCTACAAGGTCGTCGATATCATCATCGGCCTCCGCGTGCGTCCCGAGGTCGAGAGCGAAGGCCTCGACATCGTCGAGCATGGCGAGCGCGCCTATCACAGCTAAGGTCTTCGGCCGGCGCTTTCGAGCGCCGGCTGCCCGGCCTGCGGTCACGCAGGATGACGTTCCTCCCAAGACTAGAGGGCCCCGGTCTCGCCGGGGCCCTTCTTTTTTGGCGGACGGCGGTAAACACGATTTCGCCATTGCCAACCGGTCGATGGTTAAAGCGCCCTTAACCACCCATCGCCTAGGTTTGTCGTGATCGGAACATGACAGGGAATCGGCAATATGGGCGGCCCGACGAGCGCCGGCAGGGCGATCTCGCCGTTTCAGAAATTGAACGACAGGCTGGCCGGAATCGCGCCGGGCCTGGCGCCGATCAATCTTGGCCTCGGCGAGCCGCAGCATCCAATCCCGGCCTTTGTCGGGCCGGTCATCGCTGCCAATCTCGATCTTTTCGGCCGCTATCCGGCGATCCGCGGCACAGATGCCTTCCGGGAGACTGTCGCGGCCTGGCTCAACCGCCGCTATGGCCTCGTCGCGAGCCCCGTCGACCCCGAAACCATGGTGCTGCCGCTCAACGGCTCGCGCGAGGGCCTGTTCTTTGCCGCGCTCGGTGCGCGCGAACGCGCCGCTGGCATCGCGCGCCCGGCCGTCCTGCTGCCGAACCCGTTCTATCAGGCCTATGCGGCGGGCGCGGAAGCGGCGGGCCTCGAGATCGTCCTGATCGATGCGGGGCCGGATGAGCGGCATCTGCCCGATCTCTCGCGTGTTGCGCCCGACATCCTGGCGCGGACCATTGCGCTCTATGTCGCCTCGCCGACCAACCCTCAGGGAAGCGTCGCGACATCAGATGACTGGCGCGGCCTCATTGCGGCGGCGCGGCAGCATGATTTCATGATCTTCGCCGACGAGTGCTATTCCGAGATCTATCGCAGCACGCCTCCGCCGGGCGTGCTCGAGGCGGCGGCCGGGCTCGGCCAAGGCTTCGCCAACATCGTCACGTTCCATTCGCTCTCGAAGAGATCGAACCTGCCCGGGCTTCGCGCCGGCTTTGCTGCCGGCGACCCGGTCTTTCTCCGCGACTGGACGCGCCTCAGGAACATGGCGGCGCCGCAGGTTCCGACGCCGATCCAGGCGGTCGCTGTCGCGGCTTACAGCGACGAGGCCCATGTCGCCGAGAACCGCGCCCTCTACAACCAGAAATTCGAGCTCGCGCAGGACCTGCTTGGCGTGGCCGCGCCGGAAGGCGGCTTCTTCCTCTGGCTCGAGGTCGGCGATGGCGAAGAGGCGGCGATCCGTCTCTGGCGCGAAGTCGGCGTTCGCACCATCCCCGGCGCCTATCTCTGCCTGCCGACCGCTGCCGGCGACAATCCCGGCCGTTCTTTCCTCCGTGTCGCGATGGTCCAGGACATCGCGACGACGACCGAAGCACTGCGCCGCATGGCGCAGGTGCTCGGCTGATACTTGAGGGACAAAGACCAGCATGCGTCCGACCCGATCCGTCTCGCTTCCGATGCCCTCAGGGGAGGGCGATGCCCTCCGCCGGTTCCTGGGGCGCCATGTCAGCCTGGCCGTCGGCCTTGCGCTGCTCGCGGGCGTCGCGGCCGTGTCGGCCAGCCTTGCGACATGGACGGTCGATGATCCGTCGCTGTCCTATGCGGCCGCGAAGCCGATCTCCAACATTCTCGGCTTTCCCGGTGCCGTGGTCTCCGATCTGTTGATGCAGTTCCTCGGGCTCGGATCGATCGTGTTGCTGCTGCCGGTCGTCCTCTGGGGCTGGCGGTCGCTGTTCGGTGGTCGCCCGTTCCGCAAGGTGATGCTGGCAAGCTGGCTCTTCGCGGCACTCGCCGCCTCGGGCGCGCTCGCGTTCCTGCCGGTGACGGCGCATTGGCCGCTGCCATCCGGCATGGGCGGCATCTTCGGCGATCTCGTCGCCCGCATTCCGGCCGAAATCCTCGGCGCACCGCCAAAAGACCGCGCCGCGACGATCGCGCAGACGATCTATGTGCTGCTCGCCGGCCTGCTGCTGGTGCATGCGGCCGGGTTCATCGGCGGCCGGAGCAAGGAAACCGATCCGGCCGAGAGCCCCGTGGCCAAGGCCTCGGCGCAACGGAGCGCGGGTATCAAGGACGCGGACGAGTTCATCGGCGAAGAGGATGAGGGTGGCGGCTTCTTCGCCGTGCCGCTCGGCGCGCTGGCGCATTTCGGCTATTCGGCCCGTGCCGGGTTCGCGCGGATGTTCGGGCGGCGGAAGACCGATGCGGCGCCGTCAGTCGGGCCTGATGCCGCACCGCGTCGGGGACGGCGGAGCGAACCACGCATCGAGCCTGGTTCCGGCAAGCGGACCGCTGCCGCGTCGCTCGATTTCGACGGTGATCTCGACGACGAGGATGTATTGCCGCCGCTGCCGAGCAGTGGCCGCGTGACCGCGCCGGCTGCGCGCCCGCGCCGGGGCAAGCGGGCCGACGCCGAGGCGCAGCCCTCGCTGCTGCCGAACGAAACCTTCGAATTGCCGGCGCTGGCCCTGCTTGCCGAGCCGAAGGCGGCCGATCCCCGCACGCGCATCAACAGCGACGCGCTGGAACAGAATGCGCGCGTCCTCGAGGGCGTGCTCGACGATTTCGGCATTCGCGGCGAGATCATCAATGTCCGGCCCGGCCCGGTCGTGACGCTCTATGAGCTGGAGCCGGCGCCCGGCATCAAATCCTCGCGTGTCATCGGCCTGGCCGACGACATCGCCCGTTCGATGAGCGCGGTGGCGGCCCGCGTCGCGGTCATCCCGGGCAAGAACGCCATCGGCATCGAGCTGCCCAATCAGCGCCGCGAAATGGTGTTCCTGCGCGAGATGCTGGCGGCGGAGGATTTCGAGACCTCAAAGGCGCGGCTGCCGATCGGCCTCGGCAAGACGATTGGCGGCGAGCCGGTCATCGTCGATCTCGCCCGCATGCCGCATCTGCTCGTCGCCGGCACCACCGGATCGGGCAAGTCGGTCGCCATCAACACCATGATCCTGTCGCTGCTCTACAGGCTGACGCCGCAGGACTGCCGCTTGATCATGATCGATCCGAAGATGCTGGAACTCTCGATCTATGACGGCATCCCGCATCTTCTGACGCCGGTCGTCACCGACCCGAAGAAGGCGGTCGTCGCGCTCAAATGGACCGTGCGCGAGATGGAGGATCGCTATCGCAAGATGTCGAAGCTCGGCGTGCGCAATATCGACGGCTACAATGCGCGTGTCGGCCAGGCCAAGGCGAAGGGCGAGGTGCTGAACCGCACCATCCAGACCGGTTTCGACAAGCAGACCGGCGAGGCGATCTACGAGCAGGAGGAACTGCCGCTCGATCCGATCCCGTATATCGTCGTCATCATCGATGAGATGGCCGACCTGATGATGGTTGCTGGCAAGGACATCGAAGGCGCGGTGCAAAGGCTCGCCCAGATGGCGCGCGCCGCCGGCATCCATGTGATCATGGCAACGCAGCGCCCGTCGGTCGATGTCATCACCGGCACGATCAAGGCCAATTTCCCGACGCGCATCTCCTTCCAGGTGACGTCGAAGATCGACAGCCGCACCATTCTCGGTGAGCAGGGCGCGGAACAACTGCTCGGCCAGGGCGACATGCTCTACATGGCCGGCGGCGGCCGGATCCAGCGCGTGCACGGCCCCTTCGTCAGCGACGAAGAGGTCGAGAAGATCGTGCGCCACCTGAAGACGCAGGGTCATCCCGACTATCTCGAATCGATCACCGAAGACGATGGCGAGGCTGGCGAGGACGGCGGCGATGCGTCGTCGGGGCTTGTCGGCGGCGAGGAGTCGAATGATCTCTACGACAAGGCCGTGGCCGTGGTGCTGCGCGACCGCAAGGCCTCGACCTCCTACATCCAGCGCCGGCTTTCGATCGGCTACAACCGTGCTGCCTCGCTGATCGAGCGCATGGAGAAGGAAGGGCTCGTCGGCCCGGCCAACCATGCCGGCAAGCGCGAGATCATGGTCGAGAACGAGGCGGAGCGCTTCTGACCGCCGCCGCGAAATCGCCATGCTGGACCACTAGCTGGCGGGGTGACGGGGAAGACGGTCGCACAGGCGGCCACGACACGAAGGATATGACGATCGTGACGCTCTCAGGGGCTGCCCGCCCGACCCGCAGGACCTTCCTCGCAACCATGGCCGGCGTCGCCGCAGCCGGGATGTTCGCAGGACCGGCCTTCGCCGCCTTCACCGCCCAGCAGGCGGCGACGCTGAAGAAGATCAGCGACTCCTTCAACGCCATCCGCACCATGCAGGGCCGGTTCATCCAGTACGGACCGAACGGCGAGGAATCGGAGGGCGTGTTCTTCATCTCCAAGCCGGGCAAGCTGCGCTTCCACTACAGCCCGCCCGTGAAGATGGACGTCATCTGCGACGGCAACCAGGTCTCGATCCTCGACGCCAAGGTGATGACGCAGGACCTCTATCCGCTGTCGAAGACGCCGCTGCGCTATCTGCTGTCCGACCGGATCGACCTGACGTCGGCCAATATCGTCCGGCAGATGACCGAGGAACAGGATCTCATCGCCCTCGTCCTCACGCAGAGTTCCAGCCTTGGCGATGGCAGCCTGAAGCTCATCTTCGACAGCCGCACGCTGGCGCTGCGCCAGTGGGTGGTCACGGATTCCCAGGGGCTCGACACGTCGGTCGCCATCTATGACGTCGAGACCGGCAAGCCGGCCGATCCGAAGAACTTCAAGATCAATTACTACCTGCCAAATTCGAAGTGAGCCGCTCCAGGAGAGGCGTGCTCGCGCTCTTGTGAACGGGTAACGCTAAGGCACCCTGACAAAGCACTTGAATCGCGGCGCGCTATTCCCAAATCTTGGAGCAGAGCGGGCCGCCATCCACCGGCAGTGCCCCCCGTCTCGCCGAGATGGCCCCCGCCCCAGGCGCCTTGCCGCAGGACTTCGGTTCGCGACAGGCGCAGGCGCTTCGGAAGCGCAACGCCCAGCCTCCCCCCGGGGCTGGGCGTTTTCTTTTGCAGTTCCGGCAAGGATCTCCTGTTGGCGGGTCCGGTCCAAGCGGTTAGGACTTCGTAAGCCCCGCCACCGGAACGCCCATGCCCCTCAGCATTGCCACCTGGAACATCAATTCGGTGCGTCTGCGTATCGATCTCGTCAGCGCTTTTCTCGAAGCGGAGCGGCCCGACGTGCTCTGCCTGCAGGAAATCAAATGCATCGAGGGGAACTTCCCCGCCGGCGCCTTTCGAAAGCTCGGCTATGAGCATCAGGTCGTGCATGGGCAGAAGGGCTATCACGGCGTGGCTGTGGTGGCGAAGGTGCCGATCACCGAGCATGTCCGGCGCGGCTTCTGCGGCAAGGACGATGCACGCCATGTCGCGGTGAAGATCGGCGGCGGCGAATTGCCGATCGTTCTGCATAACTTCTACGTGCCTGCCGGCGGCGACGAACCCAATCCCGATGTGAACGAGAAGTTTGCCCACAAGCTGGCTTTTCTCGAGGAGATGAAGGGCTGGCTGCGCGGCGCCGAAACACTGGGGCCGTCCATTCTCGTCGGCGACCTCAACGTGGCGCCGCTGGAGCAGGACGTCTGGTCGCACAAGCAGATGCTTGGCGTCGTCAGCCATACGCCGGCCGAGACCCAGCTGCTCGAAGCCGTCATCGAGGCCGGCGGCTGGATCGATGCGATGCGTCATTTCGTGCCGCCCGAAGAGAAGCTCTACACGTGGTGGAGCTATCGCGCGGCCGACTGGGAGGCGTCCAACCGTGGCCGCCGGCTCGATCATATGTGGGTGACGCCGCCGCTGCGCGGCCGTCTGCTCGGCCTCGAGGTCAAGCGCGAAGCGAGGGGCTGGAACCGCCCCTCCGACCATGTGCCGGTGATCCTTCGCCTCGCAGCCTGAGCCGGTTCGATCCCTGCCCTCGACGGCCCCGCCCATGATAGACTGAGCCGGCGCGGCGGAGGCTGCCATGCGCTTCGGCCTGTGGCTCTCGATTGGCGTCCTTTTCATCGTCCCGGCAAAGGCGGACATGCCAGCTGGGCTCCGGATCATGCCGCGCGTCTATCAGGAGGAGTTTCACCTCCGCAGTTCTGGTCCGCCGGTGTTGAAGGGGTGGATGCAGGAGGACCCCGAGGCCGCGGCCATGCTCGCTGCAGCCGGCTGCCAGTCGCTCGGATTCGCCTGCGCCGACGAGGCGGGGGATGCGGGCGACGTCGTCCGCTATGTTCGTCCCGCGGTCGTCTCCGGGCGCTATCGCGGCACAGCCCTACCCGTGCATCTGCGCGGCGATCGGACTTATGCCAAGTTTCTGGCGCCGCCGGGCTTCGTGACTTGTCGGGCCGGCATCTTCCTCAAGGACGGCGCCATCAGCCCCGGCGCGACCTTTGCAGGCTCGATCCAGCGCTCGGGCCGTGACGGGCTCGCTGTCTATGCCGATCTCGGGGACGGCGACGAGCCGCGCTTCATCGAGTTCAAACTGCTGATCCAGTATGTCGCCGCTGCCGGCGCCGAGCGGCGGTCGTGCTGGCCGGATCTGACGCTGGTCTTCCTCTGTCGCCCTTCCGGCTGTCGCGCCAGCCCCGCTTATCCCGAGACCGATCTGCGCTGACACGTTTTCGTGAAGTGAGAATAGAAACTCCGCCGGACTGTTCACTGTCGTACCCGGCTCGCCGGGCCCACGATCAGGGAGAGTTCCAATGAAGCCGCTTCTCATTGCCATGGCGAGCCTTGTCGCCATGTCCGCCTTCTCCGCCGCCGCTTTGGCAGCGCCCGCGACGATGATGAAGACATCGGCCGGCGAGGTGCTGGTCGATGCGAAGGGCATGACCCTCTACACGTTCGACAAGGACGATAAGGGGGTATCGAACTGCTACGACAAATGCGCGACCGCATGGCCACCGCTGATGGCGGCCGCCGGCGACAAGGCCGAAGGCGACTGGTCGCTGGTCAAGCGCAAGGATGGCACCGTCATGTGGGCCTATGAGGGCATGCCGCTCTATACGTTCGTCAAGGACATGAAGCCCGGCGACGTCACGGGCGAAGGCGTCGGCGGCGTGTGGCACGTCGCGAAATAGCCCCGAAACGAGAACAGCCATCCCCGCTGCCGCAGGGATGGCTGCCTTGTCTGCATGGACAACCGGAAAAACACACGGAACGCGTCCACACCTCGACATTGGCAGGACTTGGTTTCCATCGGGTTAAGCGCCGCGCCATCGGGAACCTCGCCCGCACAGGGCCGTTTGCCTTCCATCGGCCGGTCTGACCCGGCCTCCCGAGGAGGAGCAAGCCATGTCGACCCCCATCATGCCCGTCCTTCCGCTCGTCGATCTCGATGAAGAGGCGGAGGCCAATGCGCCCCAGCCGGACAGCGAACGCGCGCGGGAACTTCGCAAGAAGCGCGAGGACGCAATCGCGGAAGGCGATCTGCCGCCGCCGGATATAGCGGGCCTTTCCGAACAGGCGCCCGCGGGCAAGGCAAAGCCCTGATCCGCGCTGATTCGCGGCGTTAAAGACGTGCGCGTCGAAGACCTGGAAGCCGGTCCTCTTTGTGGCCGGCTTCTTGTTGTCAGCTTGCGCCTCCGTTGCATCACGCTGTGTCATCGATGCCACGTCTGCCCTGAAGCTGACATGAATCACCTGCAAAACTTGTAGTTGAGCCTTACCGATCTTGATTGGTCGGGATAAAGGCGCACGATCTCATCCGCCGACCCGGGGCGCGCCAACGGCCCCGAAGCCGACGCCTTCGTTCTCCGCATATCCCGTGGGGACCCTCCGAACGGTCAGTCTGGACAGATCCGGTGACACTTACTGCTGCAACGCGCGCGGAACAGCGCGAGACCTCGCTCGCCCATGTCAAGGCGGCGGAATGGGGCAAAGGCCTCGGAACCCTGGCCAGGATCACGCGGCTGACGCTGCGCCATCCCTGGCAGGCCAGCGCGGCCATTCTGGCGACGCTGGTGGCGGCAACGCTGCAATTGATCATCCCGCGCCTGCTCGGCCGGGCGGTGGACGAGGCTCAGGGCATTCTCAGCGCCGACGCGGACAGCGCCGTTGCTGCCCAGCATGCGCTCTTCATCACCGCGGCGACCCTGCTCACCATCAGCATTCTGCGCGGCCTGTTCACCATGGCGCAGAACTACTATGGCGATTCGGTCGGTCATCATCTCGGTTATGAGCTGCGGCTTGCGACCTACGAGAAGCTGCAGCGGCTTTCATTCAGCTTCCACGACAAGGTCCATACCGGCGATCTGATCACGCTCGGCATCCTCGACATCGAGGGCGTCCGGATGTTCTTCAACACCGGCCTCGTGCGCATGGTGCTGCTGACGGTGCTGATCGGCTTCGGCGCCGTGCTGCTGATCTCGACCGATCCGCTGCTCGGCCTGCTCAGCCTCTCCTTCGTGCCCTTCGTCGCCTGGCGCTCCTCCGTGACGCAGCTCCTGCTGCGGTCGACATGGCTGGAGCTGCAGGAGAGGCTTGCGGTCCTCACCCGCGTGATGGACGAGAATCTCGGCGGCATTCGCGTCGTGCGCGCCTTTGCGGCGCAGGCGTTCGAACTCACGAAATTCGACCGCATCTCGGAAGGCGCGCTGCAGCTTGCGCATGAGCGGGTGCTGATCCGCGTGCGCAATACGAGCGCCATGAACTTCTCCTTCTTCGCCGCCATGGGCCTCGTGCTGTGGGTCGGCGGCGGTCGCGTCGCAGCGGGGACGATGACGGTCGGCACACTCGCCTCGTTCCTGACCTTCATGACGATCCTGCAGATGCCGGTGCGCCAGTTGGGACTGATGGTGAATTCGTTTGCTCGCGCCTCGACATGCGGCCGCCGCCTGTTCGAGCTGCTCGACCAGGAGGTCACGATCGCCGACAAGCCGGGAGCCGAGCCCCTGGTGCTCACCGACGGCGTGCTCGCCTTCGAGGATGTCAGCTTCACCTATCCAGGTGCCGAGAAGCCCGCCCTTGTCGGCATCGACTTCACGGCGCGTCCGGGTCAGACGATCGGGATCGTCGGCCCGCCGGGCAGCGGCAAGTCGACCATCGCCCACCTGATCCCGCGCTTCTATGACGTCTCGTCGGGGCGGATCACGATCGATGGCCAGGACATCCGCGACGTGACGCTGGAATCACTGCGCCGGGCGGTCGGCGTCGTCCAGCAGGACGCGTTTCTCTTCACCACCTCAATTGAAAACAACGTCGCCTATGGCGATCCCTGGGCCGAGGAGCAGCGGATCGCGCGCGCGGCCGAGTCGGCTCAATTGCACGACTACATCGTCGGCCTGCCGACAGGCTACGGCACGATCGTCGGCGAGCGCGGCGCCTCGCTCTCGGGCGGCCAGCGCCAGCGGCTCACCATCGCGCGCAGCCTGATCCTGCGCCACGCGATGCTGGTATTCGACGATTCGACGGCCGCGGTCGATGCCGGTACCGAGCAGCGCATCCGCGCGGCGATCCGAACCCATGCCTCGGAGCGGGTGACGCTCATCATCTCGCATCGGCTCTCTTCGCTGATGCATGCAGACGAGATCCTGTTCATCGAGGACGGGCGGATCGTCGAACGCGGGACCCATGGCGAACTGCTGGCGGCTGGCGGGCGCTATCGCGCTCTGCATGACCTGCAGCTGCCGCCGGTCGAGGACGCGATGCAGGGAGCTGCGGAATGAGCATCCGGTCCGAAAAGGTTGTGATCGCGGGAACGGAGCGCCCGCTCCGGGCCGTGGTCGGCTCGCATCGCGAGAAGGAGGAGATCTTCGGCGCGGTCTATGACCCGAAGATCGTCCGCCGTATCTGGAGCTTCGTCGCGCCCTATCGCGGCAAGGTCGTTCTGTCGGTCGCAGCGGTGCTCGTCTTCACCCTGACGCAGCTTGCGATTCCGCTGATCATCCGCACCGCGATCGACAGTGGCATGGCGGGCGGCGTCGCCGATCACGCCGTCCTCGTCTCCTGCGCGCTCGCCTTCGCGGCGACGATCCTCGTCAATTACGGCGCGAGCTATCTGCAGGAGACCGTTGTCGGCAGCGCCGCGGAGCATGTGCTGTTCGACATGCGCCGGGCGATGTTCAGCCATCTGCAGCGGGTGTCGCTCTCCTTCATGGACAAGACCGAGGTGGGGCGGCTGATGTCGCGCCTGCAGGGCGACGTCAATTCGATGCAGGAGTTCATGGAGACCTCGGTGCTCTCCATCGGCGACATCGCGCTGCTCGCCGGCATCGTCGTCGTCCTGCTGTGGCTCGATCCACGGCTCGGCCTGCTGACGCTGGCAACCATGCCAGCTTTGTTCATCGTCCGCCTGTTCTGGCTGCCGCTCGCCAAGCGTTCCTTCATGGAGGCGCACGAGACCTCGTCGATCGCCAATGGTGCTCTTGCCGAGGGCATTCATGGCGTGCGTACGGTTCAAAGCATGAGCCGTCAGCGCGTGAATTTCGAGCTCTATGACGAGAAGGTCCGCGCGCATCGCGACGCCAATCTGCTCGCTGCCAAATATGCGCAGGTCATGGTGCCGATCGTCGATACGCTGACCGGCATCGCCATGGCGACCGTCATCGTCGTTGGCGGCTCGATGGTGCTGTCGAAGAGCCTCGATATCGGCGTCATGGTCGCGTTCCTGTTCTATATCCAGCGTTTCTTCGACCCGATCCGGTCGCTGACGCTGCAATACAGCGTCATGCAGCGGGCGATGGCCTCGGGCCAGCGCATTTCCGAAGTGCTGGATGTACCGGTCGACGTCACGGACAAGACGGATGCCGTCGCCCTGCCCGAGGACATGGACGGATCGGTCGAGTTCCGCAACGTCACATTCGGCTATGTACCGGGCCAGCCGGTGCTGCATGACGTCTCGTTCCGGGTCAATCCGGGCGAGACGGTGGCCCTGGTCGGCCCGACCGGCTCCGGCAAGACCAGCGCGATGGCGCTGGTGCATCGCTTCTACGATGTCACGAAAGGCTCTGTGCTGGTCGGCGGGCGCGACGTGCGCGACGTGACGCAGGATTCGCTCGGCCGGCACATCGCCATGGTGCTGCAGGAGCCGTTCCTGTTCTCAGGCACGGTGTTCGACAATATCCGCTATCACAAGACCGAGGCGAGCCGGGCCGATGTGATTGCGGCTGCCAAGGCAGTCGGAGCGCATGAGTTCATCATGCGGCTGCCGCAGGGCTATGACAGCGAACTGGAACAGCGCGGCAGCAATATCTCGCAAGGCCAGCGCCAGCTGATCAGCTTTGCCCGCGCGCTGGTCGCCGATGCGCGGATCCTCGTCCTCGACGAGGCGACGGCCAATATCGACAGCTATACCGAACGGCAGATCCAGAAGGCGCTGGCGATTCTCCTGAAAGGGCGAACGGGCCTCGTCATCGCCCACCGCCTCGCGACCATCCGGGGCGCGGATCGCATCATCGTGCTCCAGAACGGCAAACTGGTCGAGCAGGGCAATCACGACGCGCTCATGCGGAAGAAGGGGCTCTATGCGCGTCTCTACAGCATGAACTACGCGTCGTTCGACGACATCCCAGCCGAATTGATCGCCGGGGGCCTCTCGCGCACGACGAGCTGATCATCCTTGGGGCCGCGAAGGCACCTCTATAGGGCCGGTTCGGACCTGCCTCCTCTGATGGCGGCGGCTCGGGGTCAGCTCGGGGTGTCCTCGACACTCTGGCTTGCGCCCGCGATCGGCTCCAGCCAGGTTTCGCGGCGCTTGATCCAGCCTTCCTGGCTCGGCGTTCCGATCGTGTCGGGCGCTTCGTCGAGGCTGCCGACGCGAAGTTCGACGTCCTCGGCGTGGAGGTTGAACAGCCGGCTTCCGCAGACGGGACAGAAGCTCCGGCCTGCATAGAGCCGCGTCTCGCCGGTCACGCGAAAAGCTGACAGCGGCCATTTGGCATAGAGCGTGAAGGCGCTGCCGCTTTCCTTGCGGCAATCGGCGCAATGACAGACGCCGATCAGGAAAGGCGCGCCTTCAAGTTCAAAGCGGACCGCCTCGCAGAGGCAGCCGCCGGTTCGAATGTCTGGCATGGTCGTCTCCCTTGTGGTTGACAAACGCGTGGCCGGCGCGCTGCGTTCCGTCGCAAGCGTCCTGCGGGTAAAGCTGAGGGCAGCCCGCGGAACGATCCGAGGCGACACCGCATTGAGTGACTCGCGGAGGGCAAAGCATGGCGCCACGGGCCAATTGGAAGGGTCATCTCAAGGTCGGAGAGCTCAGCGCGGCCGTGGCGCTCTATACGGCTGCGTCGACGTCCGAGCGGATTGCCTTCCACACGATCAACCGCCGGACCGGCAACCGGATCGAACGCCACTTCGTCGACAGCGAAACGGAGAAGCCGGTCGACCGCGACGATCAGGTGAAGGGCTACGACACCGGCTCAGGTGATCCGATCATCTTCGAAGCCGAGGAAATTGCCGCGGCCGTGCCCGAAAGCGACAAGACGCTGACGGTCTCTGCCTTCTTTCCCTGCGCCGACATCGATGATGTCTATCTGGACCGACCCTATTACCTCGCGCCATCGGATCGCCATGCCGAGGAGGCCTTCGATCTGATCCGCGAAGGGATGCGCGCGGAAAATGTCGCGGCGCTGGCCGAGGCGGTGCTGTTCCGGCGGGTGCGGCTGCTGTTGATCCGCCCCTATGGCAAGGGCCTCGTCGGCACGACGCTCAATTTCGACTATGAGGTCCGCTCATCGAAGGAGGTCTTCGGCGATATTCCGAAGCTCGACATCAAGGGTGAGATGCTCGAACTCGCAGAGCATATCATCGACACCAAGGCGGGCACCTTCGATCCGTCCGCCTTCGATGACCGCTATGAAGCTGCGCTGGCGGAGCTGGTCAAGGCGAAGATCGAAGGGCGCAAGATCGCGCGGCCGAAGCCGGTCAAGCGCACAGCGTCGAGTGACCTTCTTTCGGCGCTTCGCGAGAGCGCGGGTGCGCCCGCCTCGAGCAAGGGGAATGCAAAGCCAGCGAAACGGAAGCGATCCTCGAAGGTTGCTGCCGAGAAGCCGCCCGCTGCGCCCCGGCGAAAGGCGGGCTGACCGATGGCGCTCGAAACCTATCGCAGCAAGCGCAACTTCAAGACGACGGCCGAGCCCGAGGGCAGCGAAGGCATCGGTCGTGGCAACAGCTTCGTCGTCCAGAAGCACGATGCGACACGGCTGCACTATGATTTCCGTCTGGAGATGGATGGTGTCCTGAAGAGCTGGGCGGTGACGCGCGGCCCGAGCCTCGATCCAGAGGAAAAGCGGCTCGCCGTCCATGTCGAGGATCATCCGCTCGATTATGGCGATTTCGAAGGCACGATCCCGAAGGGCGAATATGGCGGCGGCACGGTCCTCGTCTGGGATCGAGGCACCTGGGCGCCGATCGGCGATGCGCATAAGGGGTACGCCAAGGGCCATCTCGAATTCATGCTCGATGGCGAGCGGCTCAAGGGCCGCTGGCACCTCGTGCGCATGCATGGGAAGCCCGACGAGAAGCGCGAGAACTGGCTGCTGATCAAGGGCGATGATGCCTATGCCCGCCACGCGGATGCGTCCGATATTCTCGAGGAAGAAACCGGCTCGGTGAAAACCGGACGCGCCCTCGCCGAGATCGCCAAGGAAGCGCCCGGCTGGTCATCGAAGACGGGCAAGATCGATCCGGACACGCCCGCAAAGCCACCTCGGAAGGCCTCCGCCAGAGCCAAGGCCGACGGCAAGGCAAGTGGCGCGTCCGACGTCGGAGCTGCCGACACTGCGGCTTCGCTCAAGGGGGCGCGGAAGGCGAAGCTGCCGGATTTCGTGCCGCCCGAGCTTGCGACACTGGTCGCGGCGCCGCCGGCTGGGGAGCGCTGGCTGCACGAGATCAAGTTCGATGGCTACCGCCTGATCGCGCGCATCGAGGGCGGAGAAGTCCGTCTCCTGACACGCACCGGCCTCGACTGGACCGAAAAGTTCGGCACGGACGTCGTCGCTGCGCTGGCGGCTTTGCCATGCGAGACGGCAATGATCGATGGCGAACTCGTCGTCGAGGGGACGGCAGGCGCCTCGGACTTCTCGGCGCTCCAGGCCGATCTCAGCGAAGGCCGCAGCGATCGCTTCGTCTTCTATGCCTTTGATCTCATCCATCTCGACGGCCGGGATTTGACCCGCGTTCCGCTTATCGCGCGCAAAGGGGCGCTGGAGCGGTTGATCGGGAGCGGCGGGCCAGCGCTTCGCTATAGCGCGCATTTCCCCGAGAGCGGCGAGATGGTGCTTCGCCATGCCTGCCGCCTGAGCCTCGAAGGCGTCGTCTCGAAGGTTGCGGATTCGCCATACCGGTCGGGGCGCGGCCGCAACTGGGTCAAGTCGAAATGCTCGGCGCGGCAGGAATTTGTCATCGGCGGTTATGTGCCTTCGACGGCGGCGCAAAATGCGATCGGTTCCCTGCTGCTCGGGGTGCATGACAGCGACGGCCTCGATCATGTTGGCCGCGTCGGTACCGGCTTCACGGCCAGCGTATCGCGCGATCTCTATCGGCGCCTCCAGGCGATCGCTGTCGACAAGAGCCCGTTCGCGCGCGGGCTGACGGCGGAGGAACGGCGCGGCGCTCGCTTTGTCGAGCCGAAGCTGGTGGCGGAAGTCGAGTTCCGCGCCTGGACGGGGGACGGCCATCTCAGGCATGCTTCGTTCCGCGGATTGCGCGAAGACAAGCCGGCGAGCGAGATCGTGCGCGAGCGAGCGAAAGATGCCAGGAGCGAGGCCGCACCCGCGGCGCCGAAGCCGCCGAAGCGGACCGTGAAGCTGACGCATCCGGACCGGATCTATTGGCCGGATGCCGGCATTACCAAGGAGGGGCTCGCCGATTATTACGCCGAGGTCTGGCGGTTCATCGCCCCGCATATCGTCGGTCGGCCGCTGGCGCTGCTCCGCTGTCCGGAGGGCATCGACGGCGAGAAGTTCTTCCAGAAGCATGCCTGGAAGGGCGTCAACGCAGCGATCCATCTGGTGCCGGATCCCAAAGCCAAGAGCGAGCCGCCTTTCATCAGCATCGACAGTCTCGACGGGCTGATGGCGCTGGTTCAATCAGCGACGCTGGAAATACACCCGTGGGGTTCGACCCTCGCCGATTGGGAGCGGCCGGACAGGATCATCATGGATCTCGATCCGGGCGAGGGCGTCGGCTGGGCGGAGGTCATCCAGGCGGCGGAAGATGTCCGCGCCCGGTTTGAGGCTGCGGGACTCGCGGCGTTCCTGAAGACATCCGGCGGCAAGGGCCTGCATGTCGTGGCGCCACTCAAGCCGAAGGCGGATTGGCCAGCCGCCAAGGCGTTCACCAAGGTGATGGCAGAGGCGATGGCCGCGGATGCGCCCGACCGCTATGTCGCCACGATCGCCAAGGCGAAGCGCGGCGGCAAGATTCTCGTGGACTATCTGCGCAACCAGCGGGGCCAGACTGCCGTAGCGCCCTATTCAACCCGGGCCCGGCCCGGCGCGGCCGTGTCGATGCCGCTTGCCTGGGAGGATCTCGGCCCCGATATAGGCCCGGCTCATTTTACCGTGGCCAATGCACCCGGCCATATAGCCACGCGCGCCTCCGATCCCTGGGCCGAGCTGCTGGCGGCGGCTGTGCCGCTCGAAGTCCAGAAGCCAAAGCGCCGGAAGGCCTGAACGATAGCCGGCTAAGTTCGCTTGGCCGGCTTCTTTTCAGACGCAAGGCTGCGCTTCAGGGCATCCATGATGTTGATCACATTGCCGGTTTCGGCGGGCGCCTCGGTCGCTGCCGGCTTCTTGCCCGGGCGGCGCTTCTTGCTGCGCGCCGCGATCATCTCGTGCAACCGCTCCTCGACCGGGTCGGCGAGCAACGCAGGATCGAACGCCTGTTTCCGCTTGGCGATCAGGCGGCGCATCAGTTCGAGGCCTTCAGTCTCCGGCTTCTCGTCCTCGATGCCGGCGAAATAGGGCTCCGCGTCGCGCACCTCGTCGCCATAGCGCAGCGTCCACAGGACGATGCCGGTCTCGCGTGGTTCCAGCATCACGGCCCGCTCGCGGCGATACAGCACCAGTCGAGCGATGCCGACGGTTCCGGTCGCCGCCATTGCGGCGCGAATCACCGCAAAGGCCTCGGTGCCGACCTCGTCGTCCGGCGCCAGGAAATGCGGACGGTCGTACCAGATCCAGCCGATGCTGTCGGCGGGAACGAAAGTCTCGATATCGATCGTACGCGTGCTGTCGAGCGCGACGGCGTCGAGTTCGTCATCTTCGAGCAGCACGTAATTGTCTTCGCCGCGCGGATAGCCCTTCACCATGTCGTCGTCATCGACGACCTTGCCGGTGACGGCATCGACATAGCGGCTGGTGACGCGGTTGCCGGTGGCGCGGTTGAGGGTGTGGAACCGAACCTTGGCGCTGTCGCTGGTCGCCGGCGTCATCGACACCGCACAGGTCACCAGCGAGAGCTTCAGATATCCCTTCCAGAAGGGCCGTGGCGCCATCAGATGCCTCCCGCTCCACAACGCAGGTCAATGCCGCGGCGAGACGAGGGTTCCACACTGTCTGGGGGATGAGAAGTGGTGCCGCTTACAGGATTCGAACCTGTGACCCCATCATTACGAATGATGTGCTCTACCAGCTGAGCTAAAGCGGCACGATGTCGGGCCCGGTTTTCTTGCCCGGCGGAGACGGCGCGTTCATAGCCACATTCGCGGCGGGTTTCAAGCCCGCCGCGGCTGTCGTCGACTATTGAAGGCGCAACCGGTCCACCGTCTCGGGCCGCCCGTCGTCAATACCGGGATCATCAGGCAGCGGCGGAGGCGGAGTTTTCGGCGTCTCCGTGCCATTGGCGGCCATCTTGGGCGCCGGCGTCGCCTCGATCACCATCGGGGCCAGCGCGGGCGATGGTTCCTCCTCCGCTTCGGTCGCAGGCGCGGCTGGCGTCAGATCGAGATTGAGCAGCGGGCGCGGATCTTCGGAGAGCGCCATGCTCGGCGTGCGCCATTCGAACGAATCGAGGCGCCCGCTGACCGGCGACAAGGGCGCCCACGCATTGAAGGCGTAGCCATCCGCCATCCAGACCGGATCGCGCGGCGCGCGGACGGCGCGGCCGAGATATTCGCGCACGCGGCCACGATCGCCCTCGGCGCCGTCCTCGATCTCGGCCATCAGCAGCCAATAGCGCTCGGTCTGGCCGCTATCGGGCAGTTTCGCCAGCGCGCGACGCGCCTCGGGCCATTCGCGCGCATCGATCGCGGCGCGCGCGACGACGAAGGCGCTTTCCGGGCTCGTCGGACGGAGATCCGCGAGCTTCTGCGCCCGCTTCAGCCGGTCACCAGCGCCATCCCCCGGGCGAACCGACAGATAGGCCTCGGCAAGCTCGGGATGCGGCTCCTGCTTCCAGGCGGCCTCGAGCACTTTCATGGCCCGCTTGATGTCGTTCTGACGCGCCGCAAGGCGGGCTGCCAGCGTTGCCGCCGGAACCAGGCCGGGCGCAAGGCGCACCGCCTCCAGCGCCGCCGCCAACGCCTCGTGCGGGCTTCCCGTTTCCAGCTCGAGGCCGTGCGCGGTGAGCAGAACGGCGCGCAGTCGATGGGCACTCGTCTTGTCGACGAGCTTTGCCTGCAGGTTCGAGCCGAGCGTCTGCAGGGCGCCGCGCCAGTCGCCGGCCGAGGATTGGTATGTGAACAGCGCTTCGCCGGCCCAGCCGAGGCTCGGCGCCGCCTTCACGGCCTCCTCGGCATAGTGTCGCGCCGCTTCATGCTCGCCGGCGCGCTCGGCCTCGACATAAAGCCCGCGGAGGCCGAGCAGACGGGTCTCGGATTCCGGCAGCATCGCCTCGAAGGCGGCGCGCGCACCGGCGCCATCGCCGGCAGCCTGGGCGGTCTGCGCTGCCAGCAGCAGGGTCAGCGGTTCGCCGTCGAGGATTTTCCGGGCTTCGGCGGAGTGGCGCTTGGCCTTCTTGATGTCACCGGCGCCCATCGCGATCATGCCACGCGAAAGCGAGCGATAACCGCGGTCGCGGCGACGGCCCGTCAGCCAGCCATCGAGCAGGCTGGGCGCGCGAAGGACGGCCATCAGGATCGACAGTACGATGGCGACAAGGACGAAGGCGGCGGCGATCGCGACGGCGGCGACCATCAGGCTGGTCGAGACCTGATAGCCCTGCCAGGCGAGCGTGATCTCGCCCGGGCGGTCGGCGAGCCAGGCAAAGCCCGCGGCGGCCGCGAAGACGAGCGCGATATAGACGAGGATGCGGATCATCGGGCCTCCTCAGTTGCCGGCGAGCGCGGCCAGCGCAGTGTCAATAGCGACGCGTCTCCGCGCGGCATCGGCCCAGCCGGCGAGCGCGCTTTTCGAAGTTGCGTCGAGCGTGTCGCTTTCGGCGAGTGCGGCGGCGAGATCGCCCTTGTCGACCATCGATTCCATGCGGGAAACGATGGCTGTGGGCGAGCTGCCCTCGACGGGGCCGGCGGGCTTCACCGAGACGAGCGAGCCGGCTGACGCCGCGAGCCTATCGATGAAGCCGGCCTCCGGATCGATGCGGCGGCTGGCGCTGCGCACCGCGTCGGCGGCGGCCGGGAAGGATGCCTGCAGCGAGGCGACGGATGGTGCCCCGTTGGCCGCAAGAGGCGCGAGAGCGGCGAGTTGCGGCTCGTCGCCGCCGAGCGTTCGGAAGGCGGCGAGTTCGGCGTCGAAAGGCCTGTCGCTGCGCGCGGCCTGGCGAAGGGCCGTCAGCGCGATCGTGCGCGCGGCGGCCTCGGTGGCTGGATCGGACGGCGGATGCGCCTCGATCTCGCCGATGCGGCCATCAAGGGCCGATAGCTTCTGTTCGAGCGGCTGGAGATCGACGGCTGGGGTCGGCGTCTCCACGGGACGTGCTTCCAGCGCGGCGAGACGTAGCTCGATCGGCTGCAGGTCGACCGGGGCGCCTTCGCCCGCTGAAGCCTGTTGCGATTCGAGGCGGGCGAGACCCGATTCGAGGGCGGTGATTCGCTCCGGATCGATGGCCGGCGCGGCTGCAGTACCATTGCCGCTCTTGGCTTCGAGCGCGTCGAGGCGGCTTGCCAGCGTCGCGAAGCGGCTGTCGATGCTGGCCGAGGTGATGGTGTCGGTCTGCGGCGCGAAGAGCAGCGCTCCTGCGGCGCCACCGATCAGACCGCCGATCACGGCGGCGACGCCGAGCGGCAAGTATCGCCGGAGGGCGCTGTCTGGGGCCGTTGCAGGATCTTCCGCGGCTGCAGGCGGCGGTTCCGCGCGCGCCTCTGCCGCCGTCTCGTGCGACGGTTCGGCTGGATGGGCAGGCGCGACGGCCTCAGCCTCGAGGTCGATCGTCACGGGTGGCCGCTTCTGGCGCGGTGCACCGGTGCTTTCGGCTGCGGATGGGGTGTCGTCCTCTTCGGCCATGGCCCTCGATCTCGTTTCACGCGAACTCAACTATAGAGCAATCCGTCAACGGATGCCCTCTGCCTATGTTCCCCCTTCGAGCAGCGCCAGCAAAGCGGCCTCATTCGGCTCGGATGCGACGCGGATGCGCCCGGTTTCGAGCGCAGCGGCAACTTCGGCGGAGAGACAGTAGAAGGCCAATGCGGCGAGATGCGGCTTCAGCGGTGCAGCCAGCGCGATGAAGGTCTCGGCGGTGCGGCGCGAATAAAGCAGGACCCCATCGAGGGTACCGCCGACGATGGCCGCCTGCGCGATCTCCGGCAGCGCCGGGGCAGCGATCATCCGATAGGCTTCGATCAGGTCGACAGTGAAGCCTGCTGTTCGAAGCCGCGCCGCGAGGTCGCCGGAGGGCGTTGCGAGTGTCGGATAGAGCAGCGGCCCCGCCCTGGGATCGAGAGTCTCCGCGGCGAGAGAGGCGAGTGCCGCGCTGTCGCCGTCAGCCGAACGCGCATCGGCGAAGCCAGCGGCGCGTGCCGCGTCGGCGGTCCGATCGCCGACGGTGAGCACCGGCAGGTCGCGCGGCAGGGTCGCTGGCGGCCATGCTGCGACGGCGCGAACGGCATTCACACTGGTGAAGAGAATCGCGGCTGGCGGCTCGATCAACGATGGTGGCGGCAGCAACGCGGCTGTGAGCATCGGCGCGAGGATCGGGATATGCCCGCGTGCGGCGAGGGTGCTCGCAGTGCGGCTGGCGTCCGGTTCTGGCCGCGTCACGAGCAGCCGCATCGCCTCACGCGTCCGCGCGGAAGAAGGCCGTGCCGCCGCGGCTGATCAATTCGCCAGCAGCCTCGAAGCCGAGCCTCTCGGCATCGGCAACCGGCCCCTCCAGCTGTACCGATTCGGACTGGCGGCCATCGGGGGAAAGAACCATGCCGCGGAACGTGACGACGCCGCCCTCGATCGTTGCGAGGCCACCGATCGGCGTGCGGCAGGATCCATCAAGCCGCGTCAGGAAGGCACGCTCGGCGCGGAGGGCGATCTGGGTCGGCTCGTGGTTGATGCGGGCAACCAGGCCGCTGGTCCGCTCGTCGCCAATTCGCGTCTCGATCGCCACAGCGCCTTGGCCGCAGGCAGGAAGGAAATCATCGGGCTCGATGATCGAGGTCGCATGCGTTTCGAGGCCAAGGCGCTTCAGCCCGGCCAGCGCCAGCAGCGTTGCATGCGCGACGCCATCGGCGAGCTTCCTCAGCCGCGTCTCGACATTGCCGCGAAATTCGACCGGCTTGAGATCCGGCCGGATGCGAAGCGCCATTGCCCGGCGGCGCAGCGATGATGTCCCGAGCACGGCGCCTTGCGGCAAGTCACGGAGCGCCCCCGCAACCGGAGAGAGGAAGGCGTCGCGGACATCCTCGCGCGGCAGGAAGGCCGAAAGCTCCAGCCCTTCCGGCAGCGCCGTCGGCATGTCCTTGGAGGAGTGGACCGCGAGATCGATCCGGCCGGCGATGAGCGCCTCCTCGATCTCCTTGGTGAACAGGCCCTTGCCGCCCGCTTCCGACAGCGGCCGATCCTGGATGCGGTCGCCGGAGGTGCGGATCACCTCGATCTCGATCTCGTCCGGATCGAGGCTGTAGAAACTCGCGATCCGCGCGCGGGTCTCGTGCGCCTGGGCCAGCGCGAGCGGGCTGCCGCGCGTGCCAATGCGGAGGAGCGGAGCGGAAGGGGCGGATTGCACGCGGTCGGCTCCGGATGCTAGGTGGGCGGAATTGATCGGCGCGCAGTCTAGTCGCTCCCTCCGACGATGGAAGGGGCTGCGGCAATCGGGACGGCGGCGCCAGCCAGTCCCCGTCGAAAGGCATGCCTCGTGACCGCCGGCCAACTCGTTTTGGGCATCGAGACCAGTTGCGACGAGACCGCGGCGTCCGTAGTGCATCGGAGCGATGACGGCCGCGGTACGATCCGCTCCAATGTCGTGCTGTCGCAGATCGCTGATCACGCGGCATTCGGCGGTGTGGTGCCGGAGATCGCGGCGCGGGCGCATGTCGAGGCGCTCGATTCGGTCGTCGGGGCAGCGATGGCCGAGGCTGGCATCGATTTCGCCGATCTCGATGCGGTCGCGGCAACCGCAGGGCCGGGGCTTATCGGTGGCGTCATCGTCGGGCTGACCACGGCCAAGGCGATCGCGTTCGCAGCCGGCCTGCCGCTTCTCGCCGTCAATCATCTCGAGGGCCATGCGCTGACGGCGCGGCTCACTGACAATGTCGCGTTTCCCTATCTGCTGCTGCTCGTCTCCGGTGGCCACACGCAGATCCTGCTGGTGCGCGGCGTCGGCGCCTATGAGCGCTGGGGCACGACGATCGACGATGCCCTCGGCGAGGCCTTCGACAAGACCGCGAAATTGCTTGGACTGCCTTATCCAGGCGGCCCGGCCGTGGAGAGGGCTGCGGCGGCGGGCGATGCATCGCGCTTCACGCTGCCACGGCCGATGCTCGGTCGCGCCGGTGCCGATTTCTCCTTTTCCGGCCTCAAGACCGCTGTGCGTCAGGCCGCCGAAGCCGTCGCTCCGCTGTCGGATGCTGATGTTTCCGATCTTTCGGCGGCGTTTCAGGCGACGGTTTCAGCGGTGGTCGCCGACCGGATCGCCCACGCTCTCGATCGGTTTCGAGCCGAATTCCCCGAGATCGCCGTGCCGGTTCTGGTGATTGCGGGCGGTGTCGCGGCTAACCGTGCGCTCAGGGCCAGCCTTTCCGCCGAAGCCGAGCGGCGCGGTTTCCGCCTCGTGGCGCCGCCGCTCGCGCTCTGCACCGATAATGGCGCCATGATCGCCTGGGCCGGGGCGGAACGGCTGGCGCTTGGTCTTGCGGATGGGCTCGATGCGCCGGCGCGGCCGCGCTGGCCGCTCGATACGGTTGCGCTCCCGATGATCGGCTCCGGCATGAAAGGCGCCAAGGCATGACGGACAGCATAAGCGAAGACCCTGCCGCGGCACCGAAGGTGCGCCCGGCGACCCGCTTCCGCCGCAAGGTCGTGATCTATGCAACGTGGCAGGAGCGATTGCTCGTCTTCACCAAACCCGATTTCCCCAGCCACGGCGTCGAAGTCCCCGGTGGCACGGTCGAGGAGAGTGAAGACGTTGAGGCGGCAGCCCGCCGCGAATTGCTGGAAGAGACCGGCCTCGCGCCGTCCGGGCCTTTCGAGCCGCTTGGCGAGATGACCTATGTCTTCAAGTCGGAGACGTTCGAGGCCGGCGCCGTCCGCTTCCAGCATCACCGCACCTTCTTCCATGTCGCGCTCGACGACGTCGCGGCCGAGAGCTGGGAGTGGACTGAACAAACGCCGGATGGCGGCGGTGCACCGATTCGCATGGCCTTTGCCTTCGTGCCGCTCCTGCCGCCGCCGGTGCTGTTCGGGCGGCTCGATGCCAAATTGCCTGAACTGCTGTTGAATATCGGTCTGGAGGTTCCGGGCCGATGAGACTGGAGCGCATCGCCGTCGTCGGGGCCGGAGCCTGGGGCACCGCGCTCGCGCTCGCCGCCCATCGTGCGGGGCGGGCGGTGACGCTTTACGGGCGCGATGTCAGCGACATCAGCGCGGCGAGGGAAAACCGCGCCTATCTGCCGGGCATCGCCCTTCCGCCCGTCCTCGCCGTCACGGACCGTCTCGCTGATGTGATCGGCGCCGATGCGATCCTGATTGCGACGCCGACACAGACGGTGCGCGGCGTCGCGGCATCGCTTGCCGGCATCGCGGACGATACGCCCGTCGTGCTCTGCGCCAAGGGACTCGAACGCGGAACCGAACTTCGCCCGACCGAGGTGCTGGAACAGGCGCTGCCGCCCGCCGCGCCGGCGGTGCTCTCCGGCCCGAGCTTTGCGATCGATGTGGCGCGCGGTCTGCCGACGGCCGTGACCATCGCGGCGGCCGAGCCGAAGCTTGCGATGGCACTATGCCAGGCGCTTGGCTCGACCAGCTTCCGCCCTTACGCCGAGACCGACATGATCGGCGTCGAGATTGGTGGCGCGTTCAAGAATGTGCTGGCGATCGCGGTTGGGATCGTCGCCGGGCGGGCGCTCGGCGCCAGTGCCGCCGCGGCGCTGACGGCGCGGGGCTTTGCCGAACTCCGGCGGATCGGCGCGGCGCTTGGCGCGCGGCCCGACACGCTGATGGGGCTTTCGGGGCTCGGCGATCTCGTGCTCACCTGCGCCTCGCCGCAGTCACGCAATTTCTCCTATGGCCTGGCGCTCGGCCGGGGCGAGGCGCCGGCGCATGTGCTCGTCGAGGGCGCGACGACGGCCGCCGTGGCGCGGGCTCTCGCCGCCCGGCTCGGCGTCGACATGCCCATCACGGCGCAGGTGGCGGCGGTGGTCGAGGGCGAGACCGATATCGACGGGGCGATGGCGGCGCTGATGAGCCGGCCGCTGAAGCACGAGACCGAATAGCGCCGCGGTCGTCCGGCGTTGCAGGGGCCTTTACCAGCCGGGGCGGCGGACCTAACGTGCGCCCGACCTTTCGGAGGAGCCCCCATGCATTTCGTCGCCATTCTCACCGATCACGACGGCGCGCTCGAGAAGCGTGTCGCGACGCGGCCGGCACATCTCGACTGGCTGAAGACCGCGCCGGTGCCGATCGCTGGACCCTTTCTCGATGCCAAGGGCGACATGGTCGGCTCGATGCTGATCATCGAGGCCGAGGATGAGGCGGCTGCGAAGGCGCTGCTCGCCGAAGATCCCTATGCCAAGGCCGGTCTCTTCAAGTCGGTCGAGGTGAAGGCCTGGCGTTGGGGTTGGGGCAAGCCGGCCTGAGGAGCATTCGCCATGGCACATTGGCTGTACAAATCGGAGCCGGACGCGTTTTCCTTCGACGACCTCGTCGCCAAGGGCAAGGCCGGCCAGGAATGGGACGGCGTCCGCAACTATCAGGCACGAAACCATATGCGCGCCATGAAGGTCGGTGATCGCGGCTTCTTCTACCATTCGAACGAAGGCAAGGAAGTCGTCGGCATCGTCGAGGTGGTGAAGGAGATCCACCCCGATTCGACCGATGACAGCGGCACCTGGGAATGCGTCGACATCCGCGCTGTCGCGCCGGTGAAGACGCCGGTGACACTGGTCGCCGCCAAGGCCGAGCCGCGCCTCAAGGGCATGGCGCTCGTCTCGAATTCGCGCCTTTCGGTTCAGCCGGTGACCGATGCCGAATGGGCCGTCGTCTGCGAGATGGCGGGCATTTCACCCTGACCATTCCTGGCCCCGCCGTCCCCGACGACGCGGCCGCCCGCATTCGTTTCATCCAGGCGGAGACGCGCCTTTCGCCGGTGCCGCATGTCCCCGAGATCCGGCTCTGGCAGGCGGATGATGCGACGCGGCTCTGGCAGCGGAGCGAGGACGAACTCGGCGTCATCGGCGCCGCGCTGCCCTTCTGGGCTTTTGCCTGGGCGGGCGGGCGCGGTCTGGCGCGTCACGTGCTCGACCGGCCGGAACTGGTCCGGGGCCGCCGCGTGCTCGATTTCGCCGCCGGGTCCGGGCTTGTCGGCATCGCCGCCGCGCGCGCCGGCGCGGCCGTTGTGACGGCGGCGGATATCGATCCCTTCGCGGTGGCGGCGGTCGCCCTCAACGCCGCGGCCAACCACGCCGCAGTCACGCCGCTGATGGCGGATCTGGTCGGCTCGGCCGTCGAAGCGGATGTGGTGCTCTGCGGCGACATCTTCTACGACCGGGCGATGACGGCGGCAGTGCTGCCCTGGCTGAGGCAGCTCGCCGCGTCCGGTATCACGGTCGTGGTCGGCGATCCCGGCCGCAGCTATCGTCCCGAACACGGCGTCGTTCTCCGCGCAACCGTGACTGTACCCGTCGAGGCGGCGCTGGAGGATTCGGTCGCGAAGGCCGTCGCCATCCTGACGATCCTGCCGGCCTGATACCGATCGAGGGCTGCGACAGCGCGCCCCTGCCATTGGGCCGCGCGAATCTTGCGGCTTAGGCATGGAACGGATTAAGTGCCCCTTGGAGGTTGCCGCACCCGCAGGCGTGCGCGGGCGCGGATGAGGGAGGATAGAAATGCACGAGAACATCCATGCGGTCCCAAGCGATTGGGCTGCCTCGGCGCATGTCGACATCAACACCTATCAGGACATGTATCGCCGCTCGGTCGAGGATCCTGACGGGTTCTGGCGCGAGCAGGCGGCGCGGCTCGACTGGATCAAGCCGTTCACGAAGGTCAAGAACACGTCCTTTGCGCCGGGGAATATCGATATCCGCTGGTTCGAGGACGGCACGCTCAATGTGGCGGCCAATTGCCTCGATCGCCATCTCGCGACGCGTGGCGACAAGGTCGCGATCCTCTGGGAGGGCGATGATCCTTCCGAAAGCCGCTCGATCACCTATCGCGAGCTGCATGCCGAGGTGTGCCGCTTCGCCAATGTGCTGAAGTCGCTTGGCGTCTCGAAGGGTGATCGTGTCACGATCTACCTGCCGATGATCCCCGAGGCCGCGATGGCGATGCTCGCCTGCGCCCGCATCGGCGCGATCCATTCGATCGTCTTCGGCGGCTTCTCGCCCGACAGCCTCGCCGGCCGCATCGGGGACTGCCACTCGACGCTGGTCATCACCGCCGATGAGGGCCTGCGCGGCGGCAAGAAGGTGCCGCTGAAGCACAATACCGATTCGGCGCTCACCAAGACCATCGGCGACGAGAAGGTGCTGGTCATCCGCCGCACGGGCGGCGAGGTGGCGATGCATGCCGGCCGTGACTTCTGGTACCACGAGCTCGCGGCGACGGTTTCGGCCGAGTGTCCGGCGGAGGAAATGAGCGCGGAGGATCCGCTGTTCATCCTTTACACCTCCGGGTCAACAGGTCGCCCGAAGGGCGTGCTGCACACGACAGGCGGCTATCTTCTGCATGCCGCGATGACGCATGAGATCGTGTTCGACCTCAAGGAAGACGACGTCTTCTGGTGCACGGCCGATGTCGGCTGGGTCACCGGGCACAGCTATATCGTCTATGGTCCGCTCGCCAATGGCGCGACATCGCTGATGTTCGAGGGCATTCCCAACTACCCGACCAATGCCCGCTTCTGGCAGGTCGTCGACAAGCACAAGGTCACGATCTTCCACACCGCGCCGACCGCCATCCGCGCGCTCATGCAGGCCGGCGACGGTCCGGTGAAGACGACGTCGCGCGCCTCGCTGCGCCTTCTCGGCTCGGTCGGCGAACCGATCAATCCCGAGGCGTGGGAGTGGTATTACCGCGTCGTCGGCGATGAGCGCTGCCCGATCGTCGACACCTGGTGGCAGACCGAGACGGGCGGCATCCTGATCACGCCGCTCCCCGGTGCGACGCCCCTGAAGCCGGGCTCTGCGTCCTGGCCCTTCTTTGGCGTGCAGCCGGCCATCGTCGATGCCGAGGGCAAGATCATGGAGGGGGCCTGCGAGGGCAATCTGGTGATCCTCGATGCCTGGCCGGGCATCATGCGCACCGTCTATGGCGATCAGGATCGCTTCGAGCAGACCTATTTCTCGGCCTACAAGAACATGTATTTCACCGGCGATGGCTGCCGGCGCGATGCTGATGGCTATTATTGGATCACCGGCCGGGTCGACGACGTCATCAATGTCTCCGGCCACCGCATGGGCACAGCCGAGGTCGAGAGCGCTCTCGTCGCCCATACGAGCGTGTCTGAGGCCGCCGTGGTCGGCTATCCGCACGACATCAAGGGGCAGGGCATCTATGCCTATGTCACGCTGATGGCGGGGGTCGAGCCGAGCGATGCGCTGCGCAAGGAGCTCGCCGGCTGGGTGCGCAAGGAGATCGGGCCGATCGCGACACCGGATCTCATCCAGTTCGCGCCGGGACTGCCGAAGACGCGATCTGGCAAGATCATGCGCCGCATCCTGCGCAAGATCGCCGAGGATGAATTCGGCGCTCTCGGCGATATCTCGACGCTTGCCGATCCGGCTGTCGTCGACGACCTGATCGCCAACCGGCAGAACCGGAAGAAGGAAGTCGTCTGACCGGCCCCAAAAGGCGTGCGGCGCATTAAGGTGCGCCGCCAAACCCGCGGCGGGCGGGCCCGCTCTCACGACGATGCGGAACACGGCTTGTCCCTTCACGCTCCCTTCTCGCTCTTCCGTCCGATCCTGGCAGGCGCCCGCCCTTGGGACCGGGCTCTCGCTTGCCTCGGCGCCGCCATCGGCATCGCGCTCGCCGGTTATGTTTCGGCGCTGCTGGCGCCCGAGACGGTGCACGGCCTCTGGCTCGTGCCGCCGATGGGAGCTTCCGCCGTCCTGCTCTTCGCCGTGCCCGCGAGCCCGATGGCCCAGCCGTGGCCGACGATCGGCGGCAATGTCCTGTCAGCGCTTGTCGGCGTGCTGGTGGCGCATGCCATGCCGCTTTCGGCCCTCTCGGCCGGCTTCGCGGTCGGCGCGGCGATCGCCCTCATGTCGATCACGCGTTCTCTGCATCCGCCCGGCGGCGCGGCGGCGCTTGTCGGCCTCTTCGCCGGGGCATCGTCGAGCCTTGCCTTTCCGCTGCTGCCGGTCGGGATCAACGCCGTTCTCATGGTCGGCTGCGCCTGGCTCTTCCACCGCATCTCCGGCCACAGCTATCCGCATGTTGCCGCCGCCGTGAAGCAAGGCGCGCCGGTTCCGCCCTGGAGCTTCAGCCATGAGGATCTCGCCGCGGCGATCGAGGAAGGTGGCGAGACCTTCGATATCGATCCCGAAGATCTTGAACTGCTGCTACGCGATGTCGAGCGGCGGGCTCTCATCCGGATGCGCGCCATCACCTGACGTCGCCGCTTCAGAAATCGCTGGCGATGCCCTTGTTCTCCCAGTCGCCATAGCGGACCGGCTCCAGGCCCTCGCGGCCGAGGATCTCGCGCGGGCGATCGCTCGCCGCGTCGATTTCGGCGCGGCGCGCCTTCGCCTCGGCGAGTGCGCGTTCCGCCGCCGGGCTCAGCGGCCTTGCGTCCTTGGGCATTTTGGCCGTTTCGGTCATGGGCTCTCTCCTGATCAGGCGGTGCGTCAACCGATATAGAGATCGGCGCGCGTCGGTGGGAGGCCCGAGGGGCCGCGCTGGCGTCGCGAGGCGAGCGTCTGGTTGACGGTCAAGGAATTGCGGAAGAAGCCGATCGAGCAGCCGGCGATATAAGCGAGCCACATCCGCGTCTTGACCTCGCCGACCTCGCGCACCGCCTCGTCATAATGGGCGTTGAGCCGATCGTGCCAGTGGCGAAGCGTCATCGCGTAATGCTCGCGCCAGCCCTCGACATCATGCACCTCGAAGCCATAGCGCTCCAGATTGGCGACCGACATGCCGATATGGTCGAGTTCGGCACCCGGGAAGATATAGCGGCGGATGGCGGCGTATTCCGGGTTGGTGCGACGGAAGGCCTTGTCGGTCTTCTTGGCCGGCCGCGCGATCGCGTGATGCAGATAGAGCCCGCCCGGCTTCAGCAGCCGGTGCACGGCGCGGAAATAGGTCGGGTGGTTCTCGATGCCGATATGCTCGAACATGCCGATCGAAGAGATCTTGTCGAAGGTCCCGGGGACCTGCGTGTAGTCCCTGAGCTCGAAGCGGACACGGTCCTGCAGGCCGAGCCGGGTCACCTTTTCGCGCGCGAACACATATTGCTCGTCAGCGAGCGTCACGCCGACGGCATTGACGCCGTAATGCTGGGCGGCATGACAGACCAGCGCACCCCAGCCCGAGCCGATGTCGAGCAGCGTCTCGCCGGGCTTCAGGCGCAGCTTGCGGCAGATCATGTCGAGCTTGTCGCGCTGGGCCGTCGCGATATCGTTGTCCCAATCGCGAAAATAGGCGCAGGTGTAGACCATCTCGGGATCGAGGAAGAGCGCGTAGAAAGCGTTGGAGACGTCATAGTGGTAGTGGACGTTCTCCTTGTTGGCAGTCTCGCTCCCGTCGCGCTGCGCCCGGTCGCCGCGGATCGCCTCGAGCGGCCAGGGACCGCCGCGCGGGCGAAAGATGAAATCGCCGAGCGAGCGCAGCACCAATTTCTTGTCGAGCGCGCGGCGCAGGTCGCGGCTGCGGATCTTCGGGCGCTCGGCAACGAGATCGAACAGCGTACCGTTCAAGAGATCGAGCCGTTTGGTCACGTAGAGATTGAGCAGCGTGTCGATCTTCGGCTTGCGGAACAGCGCCGCGATCACGCCCTCGTCGGCGATGGCGATCGTCAGTGCATCCGGCGCGGCATCGGCCGGGATCGTCGTCCCGTCCCAGAGGCGAAAGGCGAGAGACACCCCGAGCGTTTCGCGAATATGCGCGATCAGTGTCTTGAGACGCTCGAAACGTGCCGTCGTCGTCATGTCTGAACCCTCGCCAGCGCCGTCCACGCGCCGTTCCCAGCCTTGCCCATCACAGCCTTGCCCACGACTTCATGCACTACCATCATATGGGGGTCACACAAGAGGGAGGCCGCCGGTCGGGCGGCTCTGTCGCATGAACATGATGCGGACCGCCATGCTGATCGCGGCCCTGACTGCCCTTTTCATGGCGGTTGGATACCTGGTCGGCGGACAGTCGGGCATGCTGATCGCGCTTGCCTTCGCGGCGGCGATGAATGTGTTCAGTTATTGGAACGCCGATCGCATGGTGCTGTCGATGTACGGCGCGCGAGAGGTCGACGAACGCACCGCGCCGCAGTATTACGGCATCGTCCGCGATCTCGCCGCCCGGGCCGGCCTGCCGATGCCCAAGGTCTACATCATCGATTCGCCCCAGCCGAACGCCTTCGCCACAGGGCGCAATCCGCAGAACGCCGCGGTTGCGGCCTCTGCCGGGCTGTTGCAGACGCTGAGCGCCGAAGAGGTCGCCGGCGTGATGGCGCATGAACTGGCGCATGTGAAGAATCACGACACGCTGACGATGACGATCACCGCGACGATCGCCGGCGCGGTGTCGATGCTGGCCAATTTCGCCTTCTTCTTCGGCGGACATCGCGACGAGCGCAGTCCTTTCGGCGCTTTCGGCGCGATAGCCGCGGCCCTTCTTGCGCCGATCGCCGCCATGCTCGTGCAGATGGCGGTGAGCCGGACGCGCGAATACTCGGCCGACCGGCTTGGAGCGCAGATCTCGGGCAATCCGCGCGCGCTTGCCTCGGCCCTTTCGAAGATCGCCGGCAGTGCGGCGCATGTTCCCAATCCTGCCGCCGAGGCCAATCCGGCCACGGCGCATCTCTTCATCATCAATCCACTCTCGGGGCAGCGGATGGACAACCTCTTCTCGACCCATCCGGCGACTGAAAACCGCATCGCGGCGCTGATGGAACTCGATCGCGCGCAGCGGTCTCAGCCATCGGCGGGCGCAGCCCGTGTCGGCCTGCCGGGCGGCTTCGGCACCCGGCGGACGGCGGCGCCCGCGGCGCGCCGGGGACCCTGGGGTTGAGCCCGCGTCCAGCGGCGGCGAAGTCCGATCGATCCAAGGGCGGCAAGCGCCCTCCGGTCAAGCTGGCGCCAGGCGTTGCCGCCCGTGTGGCTGCGATCACGGCCGTCCATGCCGTCTTCGCCGAGCACCGTCCGGCCGACAGCGTGCTCGACGATCCGCATGGTCCGTTTGCGAGCCTCGACCCGCGTGAGCGGGCGCTCGCCCGCGCGATCCTCGGCATTGCGCTGCGCCGGCATGGCCAGATCATCGACGCGCTTGGCCGGTTTCTCGAAAAGAGCCTGCCGCGCAAATCCGGCCATCTCGCCGCGATCCTGCATGTCGCCGCGGCGCAGATCCTGTTCATGGATGTTGCCGATCACGCTGCGGTCTCGATCGCCGTCGATCTCGCTAGTCAGGATCACGATGCGCGCCACTTCAAGGGCCTCGTCAATGCCGTGCTCCGGCGGCTGACCGAGGGCCGCGACGCGATCCTCGCCAGCCAGGACGAAGCGGTGCTGAACACGCCGGACTGGCTTGCCGCCGGCTGGACCAAGGCCTATGGCGCGGACACCGCCCGGGCGATCGCTATCGCCCATCTCGCGGAGCCGGCGCTCGACCTGACGGTTCGGTCCGATCCAGCGCTCTGGGCCGAGAAGCTCGAAGGCATCGTGCTGCCGAACGACACCGTGCGGCTGGTCGGGCATCGCTCGATCGAGGCCATGCCGGGTTTCGAGGAGGGAGCCTGGTGGGTGCAGGATGCAGCCGCAGCGCTTCCGGCCCGCCTTCTCGGCGCCGTCGAATGCAAGGCTGTCGCCGATCTTTGCGCGGCGCCCGGTGGCAAGACGCTGCAGCTTGCGGCCCGCGGCGCACGCGTCACAGCCGTCGACATCTCCGTCGACCGGCTGCATCGCGTTCGCCAGAATCTCGATCGCATCGGCCTCGATGCCGAGCTTGTGGCGGCCGATCTTCTCGATTGGCAGCCAGGGCGGATTTTCGACGCCGTCCTGCTCGACGCGCCGTGCTCTTCGACGGGAACGATCCGCCGCCATCCGGATGTCGCGCTTCTGAAGCGTCCGGCCGATATCGCCTCGCTCGCCAAGCTGCAGGCCGAACTCATCGCCCGCGCGGTGGATCTTCTGGAGCCTGGCGGCGTGCTCGTCTATTCGACCTGCTCGCTGGAGCCGGCCGAGGGCGAGATTCAGGTGCAGCGTGCCCTTGCAAGGCTGCCGCTTCGGCTCGTGCCGATCGAGCCTTCCGAAATCGGCGGACTTTCCGAGCTTTGCCGCAGCGGTCAGCTGCGCAGTCTGCCGACCGATCTGCCGGCCGCAGAGCCGCGCATGGGTGGCCTCGATGGTTTCTTCGCGGCGCGGTTCGTGAAAACTTAGCGAAAGATGGGTCAAAGTCCGGCTGGAAGCGGTGCTTCCGGCCGAATGGGCGGTTCAATTCGCTCGAGGCCGCCGATAGATTGCTCCATCCCGGCGCAGGGACGATTCGAACGCCCGCGCGGCATGTGGCGGAAAGGGACCCATCCGGATGGCACTTGGAAGTGAGGCGGGGCAGGGCCGGCTCGTCCGGTTTGCGCTGGCTTCGGCCTGGCGCCGCTCCCGCTATGCCTTCCATTCCGGCGTGCTCTATCGCTGGCGCCATCTCGGTCCAGTGCCCGACCGGCTGCTGATCGCGCCGACGGATCTCCGAACCGCCGATCCGACCATTGCGCACGATATCTATGCCGGCCGCTATGTCTTCAGCGGCGAGGCGGTCGATGTCGCGGGGTTCTCGGTGTTCGAGATCGAGGCGCCGTCGCGCTCATGGGCGGCCGCGCTGCACGGGTTCGGCTGGCTTCGGCATCTTCGCGCCTCGGAGCTCACGGTCTCGCGCTCCAATGCGCGGGCGCTGATCGACGAATGGATCCGCTTCCAGAAGAGCCACGACCCGGTCGCTCGTGACCCGGTGGTGACCGCGCGCCGCGTCGCTTCATGGCTCGCCCAGACGCCGCTGCTGCTCGAAGGCTGCGACCACGGCTTCTACCGCCGCTTCATGCGGGCGCTGACGCGGCAGGTGCGCCAGCTTCGCCGCGTCGTGCATGACGTGCCGCCCGGGCGGCCGCGTCTTGCCGTCACGATGGCGCTGGCGGCGGCGGCGCTCTCGCTCGCCGACCAGAACCGGTTCGTGCGTCAGGCCTCGCGCTATGTCGACCAGGAACTGGCCCGCCAGATCCTGCCGGACGGTGGCCATGTCGGGCGCAATCCGGCCGCCGTGCTCGATATCCTCGTCGACCTCCTGCCGCTCCGCCAAGCCTTCACGGCCCGCGGGCTGCAGCCCTCGCCCGTGCTGCTCGGCGCGATCGACCGAATGATGCCGATGCTGCGCTTCTTCCGACTCGGCGACGGTTCATTCGCCAAGTTCAACGGCATGGGCGAAACGCAGCTCGGCCTGCTTGCCACCGTGCTCGCGCATGACGATGCGCGCGGCGCGCCGCTGCGCAATGCGCCGCATTCGGGCTATCAGCGGCTGGAGGCGGGCGAGACCATCATCGTCATGGACACCGGCGCCGCGCCGGCGCCAGCGTTGTCGGCGGAAGCTCACGCCGGCTGCCTGTCCTTCGAACTCAGCGTCGGCCGCCAGCCGCTCGTGGTGAATTGCGGCATTCCGGGGCCCGGCGCCCCGGCGCTGCGCCGGCTGGCCCGCACCACGGCGGCGCATTCGACCGTGACGCTCAACGATACGTCGTCCTGCCGCTTCCTGACCGGCGGCCTTCTCGCCCACCGCCTCGGCGAGATCGTCATCGCCGGTCCGAGGATGGTCGAATCGTCGCGGCAGGAGGAACGCGGCCAGACCTTCGTGACAGCGGCGCATGACGGCTATGTCGGGCGGTTCGGCATCCGTCACGAACGGCGGCTGTTCCTGCCGCGCGAGGGGACTCGGCTCGATGGCGTCGACAGCTTCACCAGCCTCAATGGCGGGCCTGTTGCGCGTGGCGGCAAGGACGCGTTCGCGATCCGCTTCCACCTGCATCCGGCCGTGAAAGCGAGCCGGATCAAGGCCGGCCAGGCTGTGCTTCTGGTGTTGCCCGATGGCTCGGGCTGGGAATTCGAGGCCGCCGGCCACGATGTCCTGATCGAGGAGAGCATCCGCCTTTCCGATATTCGCGGCAGCCGCCGCGCCGAGCAGATCGTCGTCTATGGCCGTGCGATGCATGCCGATGCGGTGCACTGGCATTTTGAAAAGGTCGCCGAGGGCGGGCCGCGCCGACGCTCGGAAGCCGGCGAAACCGAAATGCTCGACCTCGACGAAGGCGGGGCCTGACCGCGGCAAAGGGGCTGTACACGGCGCGAAATCATGCTATCGCGCGCCGGTCCCGAACGTTCCGCTGTATCTGCGAGGTCATGATGGCTGTGCCGCCGCCGAAGGTCGATCTGCCCGACCTCGTCCCGATGAAGCGCGCTCTTTTTTCCGTGTTCGATACGACCGGGGCGCTCGATCTCGCCCGCGCGCTGCATGAGCGCGGCGTCAAGCTGTTCGGCACGGGCTCGACGGCCAAGGCGATCGTCGGGGCCGGACTGCCGGTGATCAACATCGCAGACCTCATCGGATTTCCCGAGATCCTCGGCGGCCGCGTCAAGACGCTGCACCCGAAGGTGCATGGCGGCCTGCTGGCGCTGCGCAACGATCCGGTCCACGCCGCCGAACTCATCGAGCACGGCATCGAGCCGTTCGATCTCGTCGTCTCCAATCTCTACCCGTTCGAGAAGACGATCGCGACGACCACCGACTTCGCCCATATCGTCGAGAATATCGATATCGGCGGCCCGGCGATGACGCGCGCCGCGGCGAAGAACCACGGTTTCGTGGCGATCCTGGTCGATCCGGCCGACTATGGCGCGCTGCTCGAGACGCTGGCCGAAAATGGCGGCGCAACGCCGCTTGCCTATCGCAAGCGCCTCGCGGCCAAGGCCTTCGCCCGCACGGCGGCCTATGACGCCGCCGTCTCGACCTGGTTCGCGGCCGCGCTCGACGAGCCGGCGCCAGCCTGGCGCAGCCTTGGCGGCAAGCTGACCGAAACGCTGCGCTATGGCGAAAACCCGCATCAGCGCGCCGCCTTCTATGTGACCGGCGAGCAGCGCCCCGGCGTCGCCACGGCACGCCAGCTGCAGGGCAAGCAGCTTTCCTACAACAATATCAACGACACCGACGCCGCCTATGAACTGGTGGCCGAGTTCGACCCGGCGCTCGCGTCGGCCGTCGCGATCATCAAGCATGCCAATCCGGCAGGCGTCGCAACCGGCGCAAATCTCGCGGAGGCCTATGAGCGCGCGCTTCTCTGCGACCCGGTCTCGGCCTTTGGCGGCATCGTCGCGCTGAACCAGACGCTCGACGCCGATGCGGCGCGCAAGATCGTCGAGATCTTCACCGAAGTGATCATTGCGCCTGATGCCACCGAAGAGGCGATCGCCATCGTCGCGGCGAAGAAGAACCTGCGCCTGCTGGTTGCCGGCGGGCTTCCGGATGCCCGCGCGCCCGGCCTCTCGTTCCGATCGGTTGCCGGCGGTTTCCTGGTGCAGGATCGTGATGCGGGCCATGTCGCGGCTGATGATCTCAAGGTCGTCACCAAGCGTCAGCCGACGGCGGCCGAGATCGCCGATCTCGTCTTCGCCTTCCGCGTCGCCAAGCATGTGAAGTCGAACGCCATCGTCTATGCGAAGAATGGCGCCACGGTCGGCGTCGGTGCCGGGCAGATGAGCCGCGTCGATTCCTCAACCATCGCAGCGCGCAAGGCTGCGGAGGCGGCCAAGGCGGCGGGTCTTCCGGAGAGCCTCGCCATCGGATCGGTCGTCGCTTCCGACGCCTTCTTCCCCTTTGCCGACGGTCTTCTCGCGGCGGCGGAAGCCGGCGCCACCGCCGTGATCCAGCCTGGCGGCTCGATGCGGGATGATCTCGTCATCGAGGCGGCGGATGCGGCGGGGCTCGCCATGGTCTTCACAGGCATCCGGCATTTCCGGCATTGACGCTGCCGCGCAAGCAGACCAAGGTTCGGCCCGATTGGCCGGCAGCCCCTTTTTCTGGGGGGCATATATCCGGCAGATAATCCGCCGGGAGCGTCCATGACCGATATGCTGAAGACTGTTCTCTTCATCGACTATGACAGTCTGCATCTCGCTCTTCATGCGCGCGATCCCGCCCTTGCCCGCCGCTTCGCGGCACGGCCGGGAGCGCTGCTCGAGGCGATCGAGGCGGGGACGCTGATCGATTCCGCGCAGCTTGGTCAGGCGAAGCGGCGCGTCTTGATGCGCCGCTGCTATGCTGATCCGCGCTCGCTCGGCAAGGCGCGCGACAGCTTCGTTTCGCAAGGCTTCCAGATCGTCGACTGCCCGACCCTGCCCGGCCGGGAGCGCAATTCGGCCGAGGTGCAGATCACGCTCGATACGATCGACGCGCTCGGCCATACGACGGCGTTCGACGAGTTCATCCTGCTCGGCGCCGACACCGATTTCACGCCCCTGATCTATCGCCTGCGGGCGCATAACCGCGCCGCGACCATCTTCGCGACGGCGGCGACCGCTGGCAGCTACCGGGCCATTGCCGACGGCATCCTGGAGGAGCGCGTCCTGACGGCACTGCTCGCCGGCCTTGAAGGCGCCGATGTCGCGGACGAAGATGAAGAGGAGGAGGTGGCCGTCCGGCAGGCCGCCGGTCGCGAGGATCTCGCGGCGCTTGCCCGGCGCATCCACAATGCGACCAATGTGCCGCTGTTTCCGCCGAAGGTCTACGCGGAACTGTTCAGCGCGCTCACTGCCGAGATCGCCGAGAACGGCTATCACTTCCTCGATACGGCCGAGAATGTCGCCGGGCGGCTGATCGCGGGCGGACGCAAGGCCTCGCGCCGGCAGATCGCCTTCGTCGTCAAAGGCCTCGCTCTCAAGGGCCATGTCTTCTCGGACACCGACACGCCGCAGCGGCTGGCGGACGTCTTTCGCGAGCAGGTGATCTATCTCGCCCGTCATGCCGGCATCGAGATCGATCCGCGGGTCGAGCGCCAGGTCCATGGCTGGATTGCCGGCGGCAGCCTGGCCGCGGAACCGCCCGTTGCCATCGAGCCCGCGACGGTGTCGGCAGCCGTACCAGACGAGGCCGGACCCCAAGCAGAATCAGAAACCGAAGCAGAAGCCGAGGCGCCTGCGGCGATCGTTGCCGCATCGCCCGATCCGGTTGCGGCGACGCTGGCCGCCGAGGCGGTGGTGATGGCCGGTCCGATCGAGGCCGATGTTGCGGAAGCATTGGTGCGCGAGGAAGAAGCGGTTGTCGCGACCGAGAGCGAGGACGCGCCCGAACCGACGCCGCTGTCCGCACCGCTGCCTGATGTCATCGTGCTGCCAGCGCCCGAACGCGCCGAGGATGTCGAGCCGGAAAGCGAGGCGGATCTGATCGCCCTCGCCGATGCGGCCGATGAGGACGGGGACGACGTCGAGGATCGTGCGGCGCCTGAGATTGCCATCGAGCCGGCGCCCGTTCGTGCCGCGCCTGCCGTGCGGCCGCCGGTGCCGCGCGGGCCGGGGCAGCGTGGCGCCAGCCGCCCGGCGGAGGCGCCGCTCGATCCGTTCGAGAGCTCGCTGCTCGCGGCGATCGCCGAGGCGGTGCAGGCGGTCGAGCCGGGGCGCGCCGAGGCGGCGCCGCCGGTCGTGGTGCCGGAGGCGCGGATCGAGCCGCGTCTCGAGGGCGCGCCGACGCCCTCCGTCACGCCCCGGGATGCTGCGGCTGGTGCCGACAAGGGGCCGGAGAAGCGCGCAGCCGAAGCCGAGGTCGACGCCGATATCGGCGACGAGATCCAGCGGATTCTCTCGGCCTATAATCAGAATAGGAAGCCGGCGGGCGGTTAGGCCGCCGCGCCGATGTGCGCGATGGCGCCGGACGGCTGGATCAGCCGTTCGCCATATATTGCCCGCCATTGATGGTCAGCACGGCGCCGGTCATGAAAGCGCTGGCATCCGAAGCGAGATAGGCGACGAGCGCCGAGATCTCCTCCGCTTTGCCGAGCCGGCCGACCGGGATCTGCGCGATGATCCCCTCCAGCACCTTCTCGGGCACCGCGGAGACCATGTCGGTATCGATATAACCAGGGCAGATGCAGTTGACCGTGATGCCCTTGCGGGCATTTTCGAGCGCCAGCGCCTTGGTAAAGCCGATGACGCCGGCCTTGGCGGTCGAATAGTTGACCTGGCCGAGCTGACCCTTCTGCCCATTGATCGACGAGATATTGATGATGCGGCCGAAGCCGCGGTCGCGCATGCCTTCGATGACGGGACGCGTCATCGCGAACATCGAGCCGAGATTGGTCGCGATCACCTGAGACCACGCCGCATGATCCATCTTGTGGAACCAGCCATCGCGGGTGATGCCGGCATTGTTGACGAGGATGTCGACCGGCCCGATGCCGTCCGTGACGGCTGTGACGCCGGCCGCGCAGGCGGCGGGATCCGCGACATCCCACTGGAACACTTCGATGCCGGATTCCGCCTTGAAGGCGTTGGCCTTTTCGACGTTGCCGGCAAAGGTCGCCGCAACCGTATAGCCAGCGGATTGGAGGCCGGTGGCGATGGCGGCGCCGATCCCGCGCGTGCCGCCCGTGACGAGCGCAACTCTACCCATCGTGATGTTTCCCCCGTGATTGAGGCCGGTTGACCCGGCTGTCGATTGGCCGTGTCAGCGCTCGACGGTGAGCGCGATCCCCATGCCGCCGCCGATGCAGAGCGTCGCAAGACCCTTCTTGGCATCGCGGCGCGCCATCTCGTGCAACAGCGTCACCAGGATGCGCGCGCCAGAAGCGCCGATCGGATGGCCAATGGCGATGGCGCCGCCATTGACGTTGACCTTGGCCGGATCCCAGCCGAGCCCCTTGTTGACGGCGCAGGCCTGCGCGGCGAAGGCCTCGTTGGCCTCGACGAGATCGAGATCCTCCTTCGACCAGCCGGCCTTCTCCAGCGCCTTCTTCGAGGCCGGGATGGGCCCGGTGCCCATGACGCTCGGATCGACGCCGGCGGTCGCCCAGGAGGCGATGCGAGCGAGCGGGGTGATGCCCCGGCGCTCGGCCTCGGCAGCGGTCATCAGCACGAAGGCGGCGGCGCCGTCATTGAGGCCCGAGGCATTGGCGGCGGTGACGGTGCCGTCCTTGGCGAAGGCCGGACGCAGCTTGGCGACCGCCTCGATCGTGGTGCCGGCGCGGATATGCTCGTCGTTGTCGATCGTCGTGTCGCCCTTCTTGCCGGAGATCACGAAGGGAATGATCTCGTCCTTGAAGCGGCCGGCCTTTTGCGCCGCCTCGGCCTTGTTCTGCGAGGCGACGGCGAATTCGTCCTGCTGCTCGCGCGTGATCTGGAACTCGCGGGCCACATTCTCGGCGGTGACGCCCATGTGATAGCCGTTGAAGGCGTCCCAGAGCCCGTCCTTGATCATCGTGTCGATGAGGCTCAGATCTCCGAACTTGGTTCCGGCGCGCATATGGGCGGCATGCGGCGACAGAGACATCGATTCCTGTCCGCCCGCGACGATGATCGACGCATCGCCAGTCGCGATCTGCTGCATGCCGAGCGCCACGGCGCGGAGGCCGGAGCCGCAGACCTGATTGAGGCCCCAGGCGGTGGTGGATATCGGCAGGCCGGCGGCGATCGAGGCCTGGCGGGCTGGGTTCTGGCCCTGAGCTGCGGTCAGGACCTGGCCGAGAATGACCTCGTCGACCTCGTCCGCATCGATGCCAGCCCGTTCCAGCACACCCTTGATGACAGCAGCGCCGAGCTGGTGCGCGGGCGTATTCGCGAAGCCGCCATTGAAGGCTCCGACGGCCGTGCGGCCAGCCGCTACGATGACGATGTCGTTCTGTTGAGCCATGCCCGGTCTCCCGTTCCTGCAGCCGATCCGGCGGTATCGGCATGATCGAGGATATCGCGCGATCCAAGACCGGGCCGGCAGCGCTGTCAACCGAAGCCGATTGGCGCCTCTTGCTGCGCCGCATCTTGTGCGCAGCAAAGCTGCAGCAATGCGACGCACAAAACGTTGGCGGCGCCGGGAAAAAGTCCCTATCCTCTTGTTGCGGGGAGGAGTTTCTGTCGCATCGGCGCGTAGCCGGCCGATGCCGGCGGTGTGCCGGCCGCGCGACGGTCATCATGGGAGTGGGTATGGCCAAGGATCAGGAACCGACGACGATCAAGAAGTATGCAAATCGTCGTCTCTACAACACCGGTACCTCGACTTACGTAACGCTCGAGGATCTTGCGGTGATGGTAAAGACCGGCGAAGACTTCGTTGTGTTCGATGCCAAGTCGGGCGAAGATATCACCCGTTCGGTTCTCACCCAGATCATTTTCGAGCAGGAGAACAAGGGTCACAATCTCCTGCCGATCACCTTTCTGCGCCAGTTGATCCGCTTCTATGGCGACTCGATGCAGAATCTGGTTCCGACCTATCTCGACTTCTCGATCGACAGCCTGACGCGCGATCAGGACAAGCTGCGCAGCCAGATGGCCAATGCCTTCGGCCCCAGCGCCTTCACGGCGATCGAGGAAACAGTGCGGCGCAATACCGAGATGTTCGAACAGGCGATGCGCATGTTCCTGCCGTTCAGCGGCGGGCGCGGCGATCTGCCGGCTTCGCCGGCCAGCGGTCGCGTCGAACCAAAGCCGGAGCCTCGCGCCGACGGCGAGTTCGATACGCTCAAGCGGCAGCTCGACGAGATGCAGAAGAAGATCGACCAGCTGGCCGGCAAGGGCTGACGATCAGGAGAGGCTTTCGCCGGTCTTGCGCCGCCGCCGTTGTGCGCCGCGCAAGACTTCCTACATTCATGCCCGTACGGCCGAATGGCCGCATCTGGGCGAAGGATGACTGCGATGGCGCGGCCGCTGTTCGGCGAGATACTTGGCAAGGGCGATGCGGGTGACAGGGAGCACGGCCAGCGCGAGGAGCGTGTGCGCCGTGATTTCTGGAAGGTGCTGCGACGGGGCGCCCGCAACATCCCCTTCGCCGAGGATGCGGTTGCGGCCTATTTCTGCGCCTTCGACACGAATACACCGTTTCGAGTCCGCGCCATGCTGATCGCGGCGCTGGCCTATTTCGTCATGCCGATTGATGCCGTTCCGGATTTTCTGGCCGGCATCGGCTTTGCCGACGACGCGACCGTGCTGATGACCGCGCTGACGATGCTCGGCTCGCATCTGAAGCCGGTGCACCGCGAAGCGGCCCGCCGCGCATTGGCTGGCGAGGATGCCGGCTGAACGCGCAACGTCCGCCAATGCGCGAGGCGCGGCCGCAGCCACAGTATTGCCCCAATGACCGGACCAATTCGTTTGCGTCCCGCGGTTGCGGCGGCGCCTTATTTGGTTCACGAAATGTTAAGCTGCAATTTGCAGTTTGAGGCATGGGAACGTACGACATCCGGTCGTGCGCGGGGCGGCTGGTCATTGGGTGGATTGAAAATGAACGTATTGAGGATCGCGACTGCCGTGCTGATCGCTGCGGGAACCATCGGCGTTGCGCAGGCGCAGACCCCGAACCGCGTCGGGACCTTCAAGGACTGGAGTTCCTATGCCTATGCCGACAAGAAGGGCAAGGTCTGCTATGCGGCCTCGCAGCCGAAGAGCCAGAAACCGGCCGGTCTCAATCGCGACCCAGCCTATTTCATGGTGACGGCTCGTCCGGCCGAGAATGTGAAGAGCGAAGTTTCGATCATCATCGGCTATCCCTTCAAGGAAGGCTCGAAGGTCACGATCGACATCGACGGCCAGAAATTCGCGATGTTCACCAAGGATGACGGCGCCTGGGTCGAGAACGCCGCCGAGGAAGCCTCGCTGCTGGCGGCCATGCGCAAGGGCCATGCGATGTCCGTTTCGGGGACGTCGAAGCGCGGAACGGTGACGACGGACGCCTATTCGCTCGCCGGCATCTCGGCCTCGCTCGATGCGGTCATCAAGAACTGCCCGGTCGGGCGCTGACGCGACCCTCGTTTGCTCCGAGCCGCGCGGCGCTCCTGCCGCTGCGTACGCTCTGCCATCGACAAGGCCGGCCCGGCGCTGTGCGCGGCCGGCCTTGATTGACTTTGCCGCCGCTTCCACGTAGAAGCCGCGGTCATTCGCGAAGAGGTTTCCTCCGAGCCGCCGACCGGACCCGAGAGTCCGGAGGTCAACGTCCGCCAGCGCGTCGCGCCCGCGGGCGTCGATCGTTATTGTCCATTCGGCGGATCGGTCCGCTTCCCATTGTGGGAAAAGGTTGCCCTTTGAGGAATAGGTTCTGATGTTCGACACACTCTCCGAGCGCCTCTCCGGCATTTTCGACAAGCTCACCCGCCGCGGTGCGCTGTCGGAGGCCGATGTCAACGAGGCCATGCGCGAGGTGCGCCGTGCGCTGATCGAGGCGGACGTCGCGCTCGATGTCGTTCGTTCGTTCACCGACAAGGTGCGCGCCCGCGCCATCGGTGCCGATGTCATCCGCTCGGTGACGCCCGGTCAGATGGTCGTCAAGATCGTCCATGACCAGCTGGTCGAGATGCTCGGCTCCGAAGCCCAGCCGATCGACCTCAATGCGCCGGCTCCGGTCGCGATCATGATGGTCGGCCTGCAGGGCTCGGGCAAGACGACCACTTCGGCCAAGATCGCCCGTCGCCTGACGCAGCAGCAGAAGCTGAAGGTGCTGATGGCCTCGCTGGACGTTCGCCGTCCGGCCGCGCAGGAACAGCTACGCATCCTCGGCCAGCAGAATTCGATCGATACGCTGCCGATCGTCGCCGGCCAGTCGCCGACCGACATCGCGACGCGCGCGCAGCAGGCGGCACGTCTCGGCGGCTATGACGTCGTCATCCTCGACACGGCCGGCCGCACCCATATCGACGAACCGCTGATGATGGAGATGGCCGATATCAAGGCCATTGCCAAGCCGCACGAGATCCTGCTCGTCGCCGACAGCCTGACCGGCCAGGACGCCGTCAATCTCGCGCGCTCCTTCGACGAGCGCGTCGGCATCACCGGCATCGTGCTGACCCGAACCGATGGCGATGGCCGCGGCGGCGCGGCACTCTCGATGCGTGCCGTGACGGGCAAGCCGATCAAGCTGCTCGGCACGGGCGAGAAGTCGGACGCGCTGGAGGATTTCCATCCCGGCCGCGTCGCCAACCGCATTCTCGGCATGGGCGACATCGTCAGCCTGGTCGAGAAGGCGGCGCAGAATATCGACATGGAGCAGGCCGCCAAGGCGGCCGAGAAGATGCGCAAGGGCATCTTCGATCTCGACGATCTCGCCGATCAGTTCCGCCAGATGGAGAAGATCGGCGGCATGTCCGGCATGCTCGGCATGATGCCGGGCGTCGGCAAGATCAAGAAGCAGATGGAAGGCGCCAATCTCGACGATGGCATGATGAAGCGGCAGATCGCCATCATCTCGTCGATGACGAAGGCCGAGCGCCGCAATCCCGATATCCTCAAGGCGAGCCGCAAGAAGCGCATCGCCGCCGGCTCGGGCACCAAGGTCGAGGAAATCAACCGCCTGCTCAAGATGCATCGCCAGATGGCCGACATGATGAAGGCCATGGGCAAGCAGAAGGGCGGCGGCATGCTCGGCAAGATGATGGGCGCGCTCGGCGGCGGCGGCATGGGCGGCGGCATGCCTCCCGGCGGCATGCCCAACATCAATCCGGCCGAGCTCGAGCGCCTCGCCAAGCAGATGGGTGGCGCCGGCGGCATGCCGGGTGGCCTCCCGAAGGGCCTTCCCGGCGGCCTCGGCGGGCTTCCCGGCCTCGGCAACAAGCTGCCCGGCCTTGGCGGCGGCGGTTTCCCCGGCCTGCCCGGAAAGAAGAAATAACGGCGCCCCGGCGCCTCGCTATTCGATTGAACACACTCAGAACGATACCGAAAGGAAGACAATGTCCCTCAAGATCCGCCTCGCACGTGCCGGCGCCAAGAAGCGCCCGTTCTACCGCATCGTGATCGCCGACGCCCGTTCGCCGCGCGATGGCCGTTTCATCGAGCGTATCGGCTCGTTCGACCCGATGCTGGCCAAGGACAATGAGAAGCGCGTCGTGCTCGACGTCGAGCGCGCCAAGCATTGGCTGTCGGTCGGCGCGCAGGCGACCGATCGCGTCGAGCGTTTCCTCGATGCGGCCGGCCTGCTGAAGCGCGAAACGCGCAACAATCCGGAAAAGGCCGTCCCCGGCAAGAAGGCCCAGGAGCGGACTGCCGAGCGCGCCAAGAAGGCCGAAGCCGCCGCTGCCGCCACGGCCGAGTAATCGGCTTTGCGATCGTCTTCGGCGCTTCGCATTGGCGAACGCCGGAGGCGGATCGCGCCGTTCGTTGCGATTGCCGGGCTCGACCCGGCAATCCTGTTTTGAAGGCGCTGTCGCGGCGGAAGCGTCCGGGATTCCGGGCCAAGGCTGCGGGCGTGGCGATCGGAAGCGCCGATCGTCTTGCGTGCCAGGGATATCCGCATGGCTGACGAAAACCGCGTCATTCTCGGCCAGTTCGGTGCCGCTCATGGCATTCGCGGCGAGGTGAAGCTCAACGCCTACACCGAGGATCCGCTCGGCGTCGCCGATTATGGTCCCGTGACGCTCGATGACGGCCGCGTCGTCGAGATCGTGGCAGTGCGCATGCAGGGGGACGGGATCGTCGCCCGGGTCGGCGGCATCGGCGACCGCACCGGTGCCGAGACGCTCCGCAACCGCCGCTTCTCCGTCGATCGTTCGGTGTTGCCGCCGATCGAGGAGGAGGACGATTTCTATTATGCCGATCTCGTCGGGCTGCGCGCCGAGCGCGCCGATGGTTCGCCGTTCGGCATGATCGTCGCGGTACAGAATTTCGGCGCCGGCGACCTGATCGAGATCATGCCCGCGCCGGGTGCGCGCAGCTTCTATCTGCCGTTCACACGCGCTGTCGTGCCGCTGGTCGATGTCGCCGGTGGCCGGCTGGTCGTCGAACCGCCGCCTGAAATCGAGGCGCGCGAGGACGATGACGGCGCCGCCGGCGAGGACGAGGCGTGAGCACCGACGCGGCGCGCATGCCCTTCGCGGCGAGCGTGCTGACGCTCTATCCCGAGATGTTTCCCGGCCCGCTCGGTCTCTCGCTGTCGGGGCGGGCGCTGGCCGAGGGGGTCTGGTCGCTCGAGGCGCTCGATATCCGCGCCCACGCGACCAGCAAGCATCGCAATGTCGACGATACCCCGGCCGGCGGCGGCCCGGGCATGGTCATGCGCGCCGATATCGTCGCGCGGGCGATCGATGCCGCGGCGCCCGAAGGGGATCCGCGGCCACGCATCCTGATGAGCCCCCGCGGACGGCCACTCGACCAGCGCCGGGTGCGTGAACTCGTCGAGGGGCCGGGCGCGGTGATTCTCTGCGGCCGTTTCGAAGGCGTCGATGAACGGGTGATCGAGGCGCGCGCGCTCGAGGAAATCTCGATCGGCGACTATGTGCTTTCGGGCGGCGAACTCGGCGCCATGGTGCTGCTGGATGCCATCGTGCGCCTGCTGCCAGGCGTGATGGGCGCCGCCGACTCGGGTTCCGAGGAGAGCTTCGAGGGCGGGCTGCTCGAATATCCGCATTACACGCGGCCGCGCGAATGGGAGGGGCGGAGCATCCCGCCGACGCTGCTCTCAGGCGATCACGCCGCGATCGCCCGCTGGCGCCGTGCCGAGGCGGAGCGGATCACGCGCGAGCGGCGCCCGGACCTGCTCGATCGTTGAGCATACCAGAGCGGATCGCAGAAAACCGCAGCGTCCGGCCGTTTCTGGGTTGACAGATAGGCCTCCCGCCGTATAACAGCGGCCGATCTCGGCGTGTCGAAAGACGGTGCCGTTATTATCCAATGAACCTGACTGAAGAAGCTCGCCCTTCGAGGCGCGGCTGAACAACTGGAAAGAACAATGTTCGCAGTCATCAAAACCGGCGGCAAGCAGTATCGCGTTGCCGCCAACGACCAGCTAGAAGTCGAGCTCCTGACCGGCGAAGCCGGCGACACGGTTTCCTTTGACGAGGTTCTCCTCGTCGGCGGCGAGGACGGCACCACGATCGGTGCGCCGACCGTTGCCGGCGCCAGCGTTTCGGCCGAGATCGTCGACCAGATTCGCACGCGCAAGATCCTTGTGTTCAAGAAGCGTCGGCGCCAGAATTCGAAGCGCAGCCGCGGCCATCGGCAGAGCCTCACCGTCGTCAAGATCACCGGGATCAAGACGGCCTGAAGCGAAAGCTCCGAAGGCAAGCCCAAGATTTTCATGGCTCCGCCCCGTTAGGGTCCGCGTGAGCCGCGCACCGCGAAAGCGGTGCATCAGTCAGATTGGAGTTCGATCATGGCACACAAGAAGGCAGGCGGTTCCTCGCGCAACGGCCGTGACTCGGCTGGCCGCCGTCTCGGCGTGAAGAAGTTTGGTGGCGAGTCGGTCGTTTCCGGCAACATCATCATTCGCCAGCGCGGCACGCAGTGGCACCCAGGCACCGGCGTTGGCCTCGGCAAGGATCACACGATCTTCGCCGTGACGGACGGGAATGTCGCGTTCCGCCGCAAAGCCAATGGCCGTGTCTACGTATCCGTCGCCCCGATGGCGGTGGAGGCTGCAGAATAAAACCGGACCTTCCCATGGAACGCCGGTGTCGCATCGACCCGGTGGACCGTGATGGTCAGTGACGAGGGGAGATGGGACACCATCTCCCCTTTTTCATTGGCCCGACGGGAGGCATCGATGCCCGAGGCGACACGCGAAGACGAGACGAGCGAGGACGGAACAAGAGGCTATTTCACGCGGCGGTTGCGCCTTCGGGCGCCGAAGCCGGGCGACGCTGCGGCACTGGCGATCGCAGTCGGGAATCCCCGCGTCGCCATGAGCCTGTTCGATGTGCCCTATCCCTATGAGCGGGCGGACGCGGAGGGCTGGATCGAGCGCGCCCGCGTCCCGAGCAAGGCGCCCGGCACGACGCTGGTCGCGCTTTCGGTCGCCTCCGGCGAACTGGTCGGGGCCGGGTTCCATCGGCCGAGCGATACCTGGCCGGGTGGGTTCGAATTGTCGTTCTGGGTTGCGGAGCCTTTCTGGGGACGCGGCTTCGGCACGGAGATCGCGCATGCCGTGGTCGATCATGCGTTCGAGACGGGCGGCGCCGAGCGGCTGTGGTGCGCCATCCGCGTGACCAGCGGATCGGCGCGGCGGGTGGCTGAAAAGTGCGGTTTCCAGTTCCGCGACACCGGGCTGGTCCGCTCGCTGGCGACGCGCGGCACGGTTCCGGTTGAGCGTTTCGTGCTTGAGCGGCGGGTCTGGGCCAGCCTCAAGTCGTGGAGCAGCGAACGGGCATCGGCGCGCGAGACGGTTGGTTCCGGCGAGCGGGCGGATGTCGGGTCCGGCCAGGGCCATGCTAGGCTGGGGCGCGAGGGCCGGAAGGCGCGAGACGATGGTGACGCAATTGATGCCGCCTGACTGGACGATGCGAACGGCACGGTTGACGCTGCGGCCGATCCTCGGCAGCGATGCCGAGGCGCTCGTCGAGGGCCTCGGCGATTTCGAGGTGGCCCGATGGCTGTCGCGCGTGCCCTATCCCTACACGCTTGATGAGGCGCGGCGGTTCATCGCCTGGGAGAAGGCCGAGCGGGTTCGGGGCGAGGATCGGGTCGTCGGCATCGATGCCGGCGGGCTCGTTGGTATCGCATCGCTGCGGGGCCGGGGTGCCGAGCCGGTGCTCGGCTACTGGATGGCGCGTCGTCATTGGGGGCAGGGCTATATGACCGAGGCGGTCGGCGCGCTGATCGCCGCGGCCTTCGAGAGCCCTGAAGTCACGATGATCCGTTCTGGCGTCTTCGAGGGCAACCAGCGTTCCCTGGCGATCCAGACACGGTTCGGCTTCGTCGTTTCGGGCCATTCAAGGCTGCATAATCTTGCGCTCGGCCGCGATCTTGCGCATATCGACACCCAACTGACGCGTGCGCGTCATCAAGAGTTCACACCATGAAATTCCTCGACGAGGCCAAGGTCTTCATCCGCTCGGGCGACGGCGGGGCCGGCTCGGTCTCGTTCCGGCGCGAGAAATATATCGAGTTCGGCGGACCCGACGGCGGCGATGGCGGCCGTGGCGGCGATGTCTGGGCCGAATGCGTCGACGGGCTCAACACGCTGATCGACTATCGCTACCAGCAGCATTTCAAGGCCAAGACCGGCGTGCATGGTATGGGCCGCAACATGGCCGGCGGCAAGGGCGCGGATGTCACGCTGAAGGTGCCGGTCGGTACGCAGATCTTCGATGAAGACAACGAGACGCTGATCGCCGACCTGACGCGGGTCGGTGAGCGGATCCTGCTGGCCAAGGGCGGCAATGGCGGCTTCGGCAACGCGCATTTCAAGACCTCGACCAATCAGGCGCCGCGCCGCGCCAATCCCGGCCTCGAGGGGCTGGAGCGCTGGATCTGGCTGCGGTTGAAGCTGATCGCCGATGCGGGGCTGATCGGGCTTCCCAATGCCGGCAAGTCGACCTTCCTCGCCGCCGTCACGGCGGCGCGGCCGAAGATTGCCGACTATCCGTTCACGACGCTGCATCCGGGCCTTGGCGTGGTGCGCAGCGATGGGCGCGAATTCGTCCTGGCCGATATTCCCGGTCTCATCGAGGGCGCTCATGAGGGCGTCGGCCTCGGCGACCGGTTCCTCGGCCATGTCGAGCGCTGCCGCGTGTTGCTGCATCTCGTCGACGGGACGCAGGACGATCCGGCCGAGGCTTATCGCGTGGTGCGCGGCGAGCTCGACGCTTACGGCGCGGGCCTGCCCGAAAAGCGCGAGATCGTGGCGCTCTCCAAGGCCGATGCCATTCCGGCCGAAGAGCTGGAAGCACGCACCAAGGCACTGCAAAAGGTGAGCGGGCAAAAGCCGCTGATCCTCTCCGCCGCGACGCGTCAGGGCATCGAGGCCGCATTGCGCGCCCTCGGGCGGGTGATCGACGAGGGCCGCGTCGCCGATCCCAATGATATTCCTTCACCCCGCCCGGAGACGTGGCAGCCATGAGCCAAGGGGAGGCCCTCACCGGCGCCCTGCTTCCCGGCCGTTCGGACCTTGCGTCGCTGAAGCCGGAGAACTTTCGCCGCATCGTGATCAAGATCGGCTCGGCCCTGCTGGTCGACCGGGACAAGGGCGCGCTGCGCGCTGAGTGGCTCGCGGCCTTCGTCGACGACGTCGCGCGTCTTGCGAGCGGCGGCCGTGATGTTCTGGTCGTCTCCTCCGGCGCGATCGCGCTTGGGCGGGGCGTGCTCGGCCTGCCGCGCGGTGTGCTGAAGCTTGAGGAGAGCCAGGCGGCGGCGGCGGTCGGCCAGATCGCGCTTGCCCGCGCCTATTCGGAGATGCTGGGCGCGCACCAGATCATCGCCGGCCAGATCCTGCTGACGCTCGGCGATACCGAGGAGCGCCGCCGCTATCTGAATGCCCGCTCGACGATCACGACGTTGCTGCGCATGGGCGCGGTGCCGGTGATCAACGAGAACGACACCGTGGCGACGAGCGAGATCCGCTATGGCGACAATGATCGCCTCGCAGCGCGGGTCGCCTCGATGATGGGCGCCGATCTCCTCGTTCTGCTGTCGGATATCGACGGCCTCTATACGGCGCCGCCGCATACCGATCCGGCCGCGCGGTTCATCCCGGTCGTCGAGCGGATCACGCCGGAGATCGAGGCGATGGCCGGCGGAGCCGCATCCGAATATTCGCGCGGCGGCATGCGGACCAAGGTCGAGGCCGGCAAGATCGCCACCAGCGCCGGCTGCAATATGCTGATCGCGCTCGGCAAGCCGCAGAATCCGCTGCGCCGGATCTCCGAGGGCGCACCGGCGACCTGGTTCCTCGCCGAGGCCAATCCGGTCACGGCGCGCAAGAAGTGGATCTCCGGCCATCTGGAGACGCGTGGTCTCGTCGTCATCGATGCCGGCGCGGTCCGCGCGCTGCGTTCGGGCAAGAGCCTGTTGCCGGCGGGCGTGCGCCGTGTCGAGGGGCGCTTCCAGCGCGGCGACGCGATTCTCATTCAGGGCGAGGCCGGCGAAGAGGTTGGCCGCGGTCTCGTCGCCTATGACGCGGGCGATGCCGAGCGGATCGCCGGGCGAAATTCGGGCGAGATCGAAGCCATTCTCGGCTATGCCGGCCGCGCCGCGATGATCCATCGCGACGACATGGCCCTCAGGGGCGAATAGGAGCGGATGCCATGAGCCTCACGGCCCTCGACAGGACCGACGCTGCCGGCGATGTGGCAGCGATGATGGACGCGATCGGCCGACGGGCCCGCGCTGCGGCACGGCGTCTGGCGCTCGCCCCGACCGAGGTAAAGGATGCGGCGCTCCGCGCCATCGCCGCCGCACTCCGTGCCGATGCGCCGGCGATCCTTGCGGCGAACGCGCTCGATGTCGCCGCGATCTCGAAGGAAGGCGCACTCGCGTCCTTCATCGACCGCCTGACGCTCAATCCGCAGCGGATCGAGGCGATGGCGGCTGGAGTCGAGGATATTGCGGCGCTGGCCGATCCGGTCGGCATTGTCCTCGATGCCTGGGAGCGGCCGAACGGCTTGAAGCTGGAGCGCGTGAGCACGCCGCTCGGCGTCATCGGCGTCATCTATGAAAGCCGGCCGAATGTCACCGCCGATGCCGGCGCGCTCTGCCTGAAGGCCGGCAATGCCGTGATCCTGCGCGGGGGCTCGGATTCGTTCCGCTCCTCGCATGCCATCCATGCCGCGCTGGTACGCGGGCTGGAGGCGGCCGGGCTTCCGGGTGACGCGATCCAGATGGTGCCGACCGCTGACCGCGCCGCCGTTGGCGCGATGCTGGGCGGGCTCGGCGGGGCCATCGACGTCATCGTGCCGCGCGGCGGCAAAAGTCTTGTCGCACGGGTGCAGAGCGAGGCGCGCGTGCCGGTGTTCGCTCATCTCGAAGGCATCGTGCACATCTATGTGCATGCGAAGGCTGATCTCGCGATGGCGATCCCCCTGATCGTCAACGCCAAGATGCGGCGCACCGGGGTTTGCGGCGCGGCCGAGACGCTGCTGTTCGATCGCGCCGTCGTCGCCACCCATCTGGTGCCGATCCTGCGCGCGCTGATCGAGGCGGGCTGCAGCATTCGCGGCGACGCCGAAACGCGGGCGCTGGTCGCAGAGGCGAGCGCGGCGACGGAGGCCGACTGGTCGACGGAATATCTCGATTCCGTCATTTCGGTGCGCGTCGTCGACGACATCGACGCGGCGATCGCTCATATCGAGCATTACGGCTCGCATCACACCGATGCCATCCTGACGGCCGACGAGGCGGCCGCGGCGCGGTTCCTCGCCGAAGTCGATTCGGCCATCGTGATGCACAATGCCTCGACCCAGTTCGCCGATGGCGGCGAGTTCGGCTTCGGCGGCGAGATCGGCATCGCGACCGGCCGGATGCATGCGCGCGGGCCGGTCGGCACGCAGCAACTGACCTCGTTCAACTATCGCGTTCACGGCAGCGGGCAGACGCGGCCGTGACGATGGACAATGCCGCCGATCCGGCGCCCGGATCGGCGCTCCGCCTGCCGCTGGCGCTGCCGGGGCAGCGCATCGGACTGTTCGGGGGCTCGTTCGATCCGCCGCACAAGGGGCATCTGACGCTGAGCTTGATGGCGATCCGGCGGCTGCGGCTCGACGCCGTCTGGTGGATGGTGACGCCCGGCAATCCGCTCAAGGACCACGCGCCGGGCGCGCTGGCGCGCCGGCTGGCGGCGGCAGAGGACATGGCAAGCGATCCGCGCATCACGGTGACGGCGGTCGAGGCCTCGCTCAGGACGCGCTATACGGCCGATACGCTGGCAATTCTCGCCAGGCGGCTTGCCGGGGTGAAGCTTGTGTGGCTTATGGGCGCCGACAATCTCAGCCAGTTTCATCGCTGGCGGCATTGGCGGCAGATCGCCGAGACGATGCCGATCGCGGTCTATGACCGGCCCGGCAGCACGTTCCGCGCGATGGCATCGCCTGCCGCGCATGCCTTGGCCCGCTTCCAGCTCGATGAGGCGGATGCAGCCCTTCTGCCGGGACATGCGACGCCTGCTTGGGTTTTCCTGCATGGGCCACGTGTCGCAATGTCATCGACTGCGCTGCGGGCGGGGTCGATGAAGGAATCGGCGCGGTCTTGAAAGCTTCACCCGCTCGTGCCTATCTTCTCATCATGCGGACATCGTGCCGCAGGGGAGCGAGAATGATCAGATCCATTTCCGGATCAAGCGCGCCTTTTGGCGAAAGGATCAACCACTGACGACGGCAATCCAAACCGAGGCTGCGAATGATCGCCTGCCTCACAAGACGGCGGTACGCCGGCAGATTGCGGCGGACGACGTTCTCAGAACCGTCCTCGAGAGCCTTGATGATTCGAAGGCCGAGGAAATCGTCTCGATCGACATTGCGGGTAAATCGGCGCTGGCGGACTATATGGTCATCGCCACCGGGCGCTCGCAAAGGCATGTCGGCGCCATCGCGGACCATCTCGACCGTGACATCACGGAAGCCGGCGGTCGTGTCGGCAGCGTCGAGGGCATGCCGCATTGCGACTGGGTGCTGATCGATGCGGGCGATGTCATCGTCCATATCTTCAGGCCCGAGGTGCGCAGCTTCTACAATCTCGAGAAGATGTGGTCGCCCGACGCACCGAAGGGGAGCGGGATCCGTCCCGTCGCCGAGGCGCCGGAGGACTAGTTCTCCGGAGCCGCCATGCAGATCACCATTGCCGCTATGGGCCGGCTGAAGGCCGGTCCCGAGCGTCTTCTCGTCGAGCGCTATCTGGAGCGCGCCGGCCAGACCGGCCGCGCGCTCGGGCTCACTGTCGCGGTGCGGGAATTTCCCGAAAGCCGCGCGGCCCGGGCCGAGGAGCGGATGGCTCAGGAAGCTGCGACGCTCATGGGCGTTCTGCCCGAAGGTGCGCGGCTGATCGTCCTCGACGAGCGCGGCGACACGGTCACCAGCGAGGCGTTCGCACAGCGTCTCGGCGTTCTGCGCGATGGCGGCCTTCGGGACGTTGTGTTCGCGATCGGCGGCGCCGATGGCCATGGCGAGGCATTGCGGCGGCGCGCCGACCAGAGCCTCGCCTTCGGCGCGATGACCTGGCCGCACCAGATCGTACGCCTGATGCTCGCCGAGCAGATCTATCGGGCGACGACGATCCTTTCCGGACATCCCTATCACCGCGCCTGACCCGTCCAGCTTCGGCCGCAATTGGCGGTCAGCATGCGTTTCGTGCACTTCCGGCGGCGAAGACCGCCTCGCTTCGTCCGGATGAGCCGTTGCTGCCATCCGGGCCGTTCCTTGATCCGACCTTTGCCGCTTTCGCTCAGCCTCGCTTTCGTCGCCTTCGCCGCGGCGAGCGTTTCGCTATGGCCGGAGCGTTCCGCCGCGCAGGCTCCTGCCGCTCAGCCGATTGCCGCGGAGACGGCGCCTGTCGATCCGGCCGAGGCAGCGCGGACCCAGCGCCGCGCCGAGCTCGACGCGATCACCCACGACATCGAGGTGACGCGGGCGCGGCAGGACGAACTCAAGGCGGAAATCGACAAGCTCGACAAGGATAGCGCATCGCTGACGCAAAGCATGGTCGAGACCGGCGAGCGGGCCAAGCAGCTCGAGCGCCAGCTCGGCGAGGCCGAGACGCGGATGAGCAGCCTGCTCGACGAGGAAAAGACCGTCAGGGCCTCGCTTTCGGCGCGGCGCGGCGTGCTCGCCAATGTGCTGGCCGCTCTGCAGCGCATGGGCCGCAAGCCGCCGCCGGCGATCGTCGTCCGGCCCGAGGATGCGCTGGCCGCCGTGCGCAGCGCGATGCTGCTCGGCGCCGTCGTGCCCGAATTGCGCACCGAGGCCGACGGCCTCACCGCCGACCTGCAGCATCTCCTGGCACTCAAGGAAGAGAAGGCGCGCGAGCGCGATCGCGTCCGCGCCGATGCGACGGCGCTCGCCGAAGAGCAGACGCGCATCCAGCTGCTCGTGGCGGAGAAGAAAAAGGCACGCGCTGCTTCGGAAGAAGCGCTCGCCTCCGAGCAGACGCGTTCGGAACAACTCGCGGCGCAGGCCAGCAGCCTGCAGGATCTGATCGATTCGCTCGAAAAGCAGGTTGCGGCGTCAGCCGATGCCGCGGCATCGGCGAAGGCGGCCGAGGAACGCAACAAGGCGGCCATCGCATCGGGCGAGGCACCGCGCCAGCCCGACAATCTCGGCGCTCCCAACCGGATCGAGCCGGCCGTCGCCTTTGCCGATACCAAGGGCCTGCTGCCGCGCCCGGTCAACGGCGTCGAGGTGAAAAGCTTCGGCGATGCCGATGGGCTCGGCGGCACGACCGCCGGAGTTTCGATCGCGACACGCGCCAGTGCCGGCGTATCTTCGCCCAGCGATGGCTGGGTGGTCTATGCGGGTCCCTTCCGCTCCTATGGGCAACTCTTGATCATCAATGCCGGGGGCGGGTATCATGTGCTCTTGGCAGGCATGGAGCGCATCAACGTCGAACTCGGGCAGTTCGTTCTCGCGGGCGAGCCGGTCGGCGTAATGGGAACCCGCCAGCTTGCGAGCATGGGTGCTGAAGGTATTGGCGCCCAGCAGCCCCTGCTCTATGTCGAATTCAGAAAAGACGGAACCTCGATCGACCCGGCCCCATGGTGGGCGCGATCCAGCGACGAAAAGGTTGGCGGATGATTCGCAATGCTTCGCTTCTCCTGGCCGGTACGATCATCGGCGCCACGGCGGCTATCACGATAGCCCAGGTGCCCGGTCTGGTGCCGAGTGCGGCCCACGCCGCAGTCTCGGACACCTATCGGCAGCTCAATCTGTTCGGTGACGTGTTCGAGCGCATCCGCGCCGACTATGTCGAGAAGCCGGACGACAGCGCGTTGATCGAGGCAGCCGTCAACGGCATGCTGACCTCGCTCGATCCGCATTCGAGCTATATGAATCCAAAAGACTTCAAGGACATGCAGGTCCAGACCCGCGGCGAGTTCGGCGGGCTCGGGATCGAGGTCACGATGGAGGATGGCGTCGTCAAGGTCGTGTCGCCGATCGACGATACGCCGGCGGCCAAGGCCGGCATCCTTGCCGGCGACCTGATCATCGCCATCGATGGCGATCCGGTCCAGAACATGAACCTGAACCAGGCCGTCGAGAAGATGCGCGGCGCGGTCAACACGCCGATCACGCTGCAGATCGCCCGCAAGGGCACGGCCAAGCCGTTCGACGTCAAGGTCGTGCGCGACGTGATCCGTATCCAGTCGGTCAAGTCGCGGGCCGAGGGCGATATCGGCTATATCCGCATCTCGTCCTTCAACGAGCAGACTTTCGATGGGCTGAAGGCCGCCGTCGACAAGCTCAACAAGGATATCGGCAAGGACAAGCTCAAGGGCTACATCCTCGACCTCCGCAACAATCCCGGCGGCCTGCTCGATCAGGCGGTCGCGGTCGGCGATGCCTTCCTGAACCAGGGCGAGATCGTTGCGACGCGCGGGCGGCATTCTGACCAGAACGCCCGCTATGACGCCCGTGATGGCGACCTGACCGATGGCAAGCCGGTGATCGTGCTGATCAATGGCGGCTCGGCCTCGGCGTCCGAGATCGTTGCCGGCGCCCTGCAGGACCAGAAGCGCGCGACCATTCTCGGCACGCGGTCCTTCGGCAAGGGGTCGGTGCAGACGATCATCCCGCTCGGCTCGAACGGCGCGATCCGCCTGACCACGGCGCGCTATTACACGCCGTCGGGCCGCTCGATCCAGGCCAAGGGCATCGATCCCGATATCCAGGTGGTGCAGGAGTTGCCGCCGGAGCTGAAGGATCAGGTGACCGACACCAAGGGCGAGGCATCGCTCAAGGGCCACCTCGCCAATGAAGCGGGCGGCGACGAGGGCACGGGCTCGCAGGCCTATGTGCCGCCGGAGGCCAAGGACGACAAGCAGCTGCAGGAGGCGATCGGCCTTCTGGACGGCAAGCAGGCCAATAGCGCCTTCCCGCCGAACCCCAAGGCTGCGGTGCCCAACTAGGCCGAAACGACATCCCATGACGGCGCCCAAGGGGCGCCGTTTTCCTTTCAACGCCGGACGACAGCGAGCGGACGTGCCCGACGACTACAGCGCTCCCCTCGGCCTCGACCGCCCGGCGGCGGCGCGCCGTCCGTGGCCGATCTGGCCTTTTCTCGCCGGTCCGACGCTGATCATCCTGGCCGGCCTTGCCGTCTGGGCGGCTGTGAAGGGCGATCCCCATGGTGGCCAGCCGCATGTCACGGTCGACCTGCCGCCTCTGCCACCGCCCGTTGCCGTAAAGCCGCCCGAGCCGCCCGCAGAACCGGACGACCCGAACGGCCAGATCATCATTCGCGATCCCTGACGCGCCGCCCGACATCCCGGAGAACTGTCATGTCGAAGAAGAAGCCGGTCGACCCGGCGACACTGCCCTATCGCCCCTGCGTCGGTGCCGTGGTGTTCAATCGTCAAGGACAGGTCTTCATCGGCGAGCGTTCGCCGAATGCCGAGCTTGTGGCGGGCGATCCCGTCTGGCAGCTGCCGCAAGGTGGTATCGATGAGGGCGAAGCGCCGCTGCCGGCCGTCTATCGCGAACTCTATGAGGAGACCAACATCAAGTCGGTCTCGCTGCTCGCCGAGGCCGAGGGCTGGTTCGACTATGACCTGCCGCCCGAGCTCGTCGGCATTGCGCTCAAGGGCAAATTTCGCGGCCAGCGCCAGAAGTGGTTCGCCTTCCGCTTCGAAGGGGAGGAGAGTGAGATCGACGTCCTGGCGCCGGGCGGCGGCCAATATGAGGCCGAGTTCATTTCCTGGCGCTGGGAAAAGCTCGCCGCGCTGCCGGCCTTGATCGTTCCGTTCAAGCGCAAGGTCTATGAGCAGGTCGTCGCGGCGTTCAGCCATCTGGCCGGTTGAGCACGGCTTCACCGCCGAAACAAAAAAGGCGCCGGTGATCCGGCGCCTTTTTTTGCATTCATGGATGAACCGGGTCAGTGACCGAGCACCGCCTGGACGTCCTTCAACTGGGCGAGCCGCGTCGCAGCGGCTGTCTTCGAGATGTCGTCGCGCGCGTCGGCGACATCTTCCTCGGCATCGCGGATCTGTTTCGCGATATCCTCGGCGTTCAGGCTCTCGACCGGGATCGCCTGCTCGGCAAGGATCGTCAGACCGCTCGCATTCACATCGGCGAAGCCGCCGCGCACGAAGAAGCGCTGAGCGGGACCAGAGGCCAGCGTCACCGTGACGACGCCGGGCTTGATGGTCGACATGAAGGGCGCGTGGTTCTTCAGAACCTCGAACTCGCCCTCCGATCCCGGCACGACAACCGAGAGGGCCGGCTCCGAGAGGAGCAGCCGCTCAGGCGAGACGAGTTCGAACGGGAACGGATCGGCCATGGGAACTTACCTCTTCTCGTCGGACGCTCAGGCCGCGGCCGCGAGCTTCTTCGCCTTGGCGATCGCATCATCGATCGTGCCGACCATGTAGAAGGCCGCCTCGGGCAGATGATCATAATCGCCGTTGCAGAGGCCCTTGAAGCCCTTGATCGTATCGGCGATCGGCACCTGGACGCCCGGCTGGCCGGTGAAGGCCTCGGCGACGTCGAAGGGCTGCGACAGGAAGCGCTCGATCTTGCGGGCGCGGGCCACGGTCAACTTGTCCTCTTCGGAAAGCTCGTCCATGCCCAGGATCGCGATGATGTCCTGAAGCGCCTTGTAGCGCTGCAGGATCTGCTGCACGCGGCGAGCGACCGCATAATGCTCTTCACCGACGATGGCCGGCGTCAGCATGCGCGAGGTCGAGTCGAGCGGATCCACCGCCGGGTAGATGCCCTTCTCGGAAATGGCGCGCGACAGGTTGGTGGTCGCGTCCAGATGGGCGAAGGAGGTGGCTGGCGCCGGGTCGGTCAAGTCGTCGGCCGGCACGTAGATGGCCTGCACCGAGGTGATCGAGCCCTTGGTCGTGGTGGTGATGCGTTCCTGCAACGCGCCCATGTCGGTGGCGAGCGTCGGCTGGTAACCCACCGCGGACGGGATGCGGCCGAGCAGAGCCGACACTTCCGAACCCGCCTGGGTGAAGCGGAAGATGTTGTCGACGAAGAACAGCACGTCCTGGCCCTGATCGCGGAAGTGCTCCGCAACGGTGAGACCGGTGAGGCCGACGCGGGCACGCGCGCCCGGAGGCTCGTTCATCTGGCCGTAAACGAGAGCGCACTTCGAACCTTCGCCGCCGCCCTTCTTGTTCACGCCCGATTCGATGAACTCGTGATAGAGGTCGTTGCCCTCGCGGGTACGCTCGCCGACGCCGGCGAACACCGAGTAGCCGCCGTGGGCCTTCGCGACGTTGTTGATCAGTTCCTGAATGAGCACGGTCTTGCCGACGCCCGCGCCGCCGAACAGGCCGATCTTGCCGCCCTTGGCGTAAGGCGCGAGCAAGTCGACGACCTTGATGCCGGTGACGAGAATTTCAGCTTCGGTCGACTGCTCGGTATAGGCCGGCGCTTCCTGGTGGATGGCGCGGGTGCCGTCCGCCTTGACCGGACCGCCTTCGTCGACCGGCTCGCCGACGACGTTCATGATGCGGCCGAGCGTGCCCTCGCCGACCGGCACCTTGATCGGTGCGCCGGTGTCGGTGACTTCCTGTCCTCGTACCAGACCTTCGGTGGTGTCCATCGCGATCGCGCGCACGGTGGATTCACCGAGATGCTGCGCGACCTCGAGCACCAGGCGATGACCCTGGTTCGTGGTTTCAATCGCGTTCAGAATCGCCGGCAGATAACCGTCGAACTGCACGTCGACGACCGCGCCGATGACCTGCGTGATGCGTCCGACCTGATTGGCGGGTTGGGCCATGGAAACTCTCTCCTTGATAACTTAGACGGCGATCAGCTTGACGGGGACGTTCCCCTTGGTCGCCTTGGAATACGGGCAAATCGAGTGGGCATCTTCGATCAGGGCCTGCAGCTTGGCCTTGTCGGCACCCGGCAGCGCGACACGAAGCTCAGCCGACAGCGAGAACGAGCCGTCGTTGATGTTCAGCGTCACGTCACACGTCACTTTCGCGGCCTGGCCGTCGAGGCCGTGCTTCTTGGCAAGCACGAGGATCGCCTGACCGAAACAGGCCGACCAGCCGAGCGCGAAGAGCTGCTCGGGATTGTGTCCCTCACCCGAGCCGCCGATGTCCTTCGGCAGCGCCATCGCCAGCGCGAGGCCGCCGTTTTCCAGAACAGCACGGCCGTTGCGGCCGCCGGACGTTGTCGCCTGTGTTGAGTAAGATGGCATTGCTTCTCTCCTCAGATAGCCTCGGCGCCGGAGATGATTTCGATCAATTCCTTCGTAATCATCGCCTGTCGGGTGCGGTTGTAAATCAGGGTCTGCTTGCGGATCATGTCGCCCGCGTTGCGGGTTGCGTTGTCCATCGCGGTCATCTGCGCGCCGTAGAACGAAGCGTTGTTCTCAAGCAGCGCGCGGAAGATCTGGATCGCGAGGTTGCGCGGCAGAAGGTCGGCAAGAATTTCGTTCTCTTCCGGCTCGTAATCGTAAACGGCGGAGGCGGACGCGGTCCCCTCTTCCTTCTCCTCGATCACGAGCGGGATGATCTGCTGAGCGGTCGGCACCTGGGCGATCACCGACTTGAACTGCGAATAGAACAGCGTGCAGACGTCGAATTCGCCGGCCTCGAACATGCCGACGATCTTCTTGGCGATGTCCTCGGCGTTCTTGTAGCCCAGCACCTTCACCGAGCGCAGCTCGACGTTGCCGACGATCTGCTTCTCGAACAGGCGGCGGAGCTGCTCGTAGCCCTTGCGGCCGACGCAGAAAATCTTGACCTGCTTGCCCTCGTTCATCAACGCGAGAGCGCGGTCGCGCGCAAGACGCACGATCGAGGAGTTGAAGGCGCCGGAGAGGCCACGCTCGCCGGTGCACACCAGAAGAAGATGAACCTGATCGCGTCCGGTGCCGGACAGAAGAACCGGCGCGCTGTCGGACCCCGCCGCGGCGGAGGCGATGTTGGAAATCACCGCGGCCATCCGCTCGGCGTAAGGCCGCGCGGCTTCCGCCGCCATCTGCGCGCGGCGCAGCTTCGAGGCCGCGACCATCTGCATGGCCTTGGTGATCTTTTGCGTCGCCTTGGTGGAGGCGATGCGGACACGCATGTCCTTGAGTGAAGCCATTTACGGTCTCGTCCACTACATCTCGGTTGCACCCCCTCTCCCGCTTGCGGGGGAGGGCCGGGGTGGGGGCGCTTAAAGATGCCCCCTCCCGACCGGCCTTCGCCGGTCGACCTCCCCCGCAAGCGGGAGAGGTGAAAGCGTTTAAGCGAACGTCTTGACGAAGCCGTCGACCACGCTCTTGAGCTTGGCGGCGTTATCGTCGGAGAGATCGCGGCTGTCGCGGATCGCGTTGAGAATGTCGGCGTGCTTGCCGCGCAGCAGCGACAGGAGCCCGTCTTCAAACTCGCGCACCTTGTTGAGCGGCAGCGCATCGAGATAGCCGTTGGTGCCGGCCCAGATCACGACGACCTGCTCTTCCATCTTGAGCGGCGAGAACTGCGGCTGCTTCAGAAGCTCGGTCAGACGCGCGCCGCGGTTGAGGAGGCGCTGGGTCGAAGCGTCGAG
>DATMGR010000002.1:0-72321 GCA_035555375.1 Kaistia sp.
GCTATCATGAGCGGCTGTCGATTGCCGGCAATTGCCGCATGTGCCTCGTCGAGGTCGCGCCCGGTCCGCCGAAGCCGCAGGCCTCGTGTGCGCTGCCCGCCGCCGAGGGCCAGATCATCAAGACCGATAGCCCGATGGTCAAGAAGGCCCGCGAAGGCGTGATGGAGTTCCTGCTCATCAACCACCCGCTCGACTGCCCGATCTGCGACCAGGGCGGCGAATGCGACTTGCAGGACCAGTCGGTCGCTTATGGCCGCGGCGCCTCGCGTTATGACGAGAACAAGCGCGCGGTGACCGAGAAATATATGGGGCCGATCGTCAAGACGGTGATGACGCGCTGCATCCAGTGCACGCGCTGCGTCCGCTTTGCCGAGGAGGTCGCCGGGGTCGAGGATATCGGCGCGATCTATCGCGGCGAGAATATGCAGATCACCTCCTACCTCGAACGCGCGGTGGCGAGCGAATTGTCCGGCAATGTCGTCGATCTCTGCCCCGTCGGCGCGCTGACGTCGAAGCCCTATGCGTTCGAGGCGCGGCCGTGGGAGCTGACCAAGACGCTCGGCATCGACATGAGCGACGCGGTCGGCACCAACGTCCGCATCGACAGCCGCGGGCGGCAGGTGCTGCGCGTGCTGCCGCGCGTCAACGACGATGTGAACGAGGAATGGGCGAGCGACAAGACGCGCCACCATGTCGACGGCCTGATCCGCCGCCGCCTCGACCGGCCTTACATCCGCAAGGACGGCCAGCTTGTCGAAGCGAGCTGGGCCGAGGCGTTCGACGCGATCAAGGCCGCGAAGGCGGGGCCGTCGGTCGCGGCGATCGCGGGCGACATGGCCGATTGCGAGACGATGTTCGCCGCGAAGGCGCTGGTCACCGCGCTCGGCGGCAATCTGTTCGAGGGACGCCAGACCGGGCTCGACTATGACGTCACCAGCCTGTCGGCGGTCAATTTCAACACCGGGATCGCCGAGGCCGAGAATGCCGACGTGATCCTGCTCGTCGGCACGAACCTGCGCTGGGAAGCGCCGCTGATCAACACGCGCGTCCGCAAGGCGGTTTGGAAGAAGGGCGCGAAGGTGTTCGGAATCGGGCCCGAGATCGACCTGACCTACAAGGTCGAATGGCTCGGCGACGATGCCTCGCTGGTCGCGAAGCTGCCGCAGGCGGCGCTCGATGCGCTGAAGGGCGCCGAGCGGCCGATGCTGATCTTCGGCGGCGGCGCGCTGTCGGTGCCCGGCGTCCACGGCGCGGCGCTGGCGCTCGCCAAGTCGGTGAACGCGGTCAAGGATGGCTGGAACGGCTTCAACGTCGTTCATTTCTCGGCGGCGCGCATGGGTGCGCTGATGCTCGGCTATTCGCAGCCGGGCGGGATCAGGGACATCGTCGCGGCGAAACCGAAGCTGGCCTTCTTCCTCGGCGCGGACGAGGTCGATTTCTCGGCCTTCGCGGACACGTTCAAGGTCTATGTCGGCCATCATGGCGACAAGGGCGCGCACGCCGCCGATGTCGTCCTGCCGGCGGCCGCCTGGACCGAAAAGGATTTCACCACGGTCAACACCGAGGGTCGCGTCCAGCGCAGCGAGAAGGCGGTGTTCGCCCCCGGCGACGCGCGCGAGGACTGGAGCATTTTCCGCGCCCTCGCCGATGCGCTCGGCGTGAATGTCGGCTTCGACAGCTTCGCCGAGTGCCGCGCGGCGATGATCGCGGCGGTGCCCGCGCTCGGCGCCGAAGGGCTCGCCGGTTACGGCTGGACGGTCCCCAAGCTGCCCGCCAAGCCCGAGGCGCGCGCGATCCCGTCGCCGATCAAGGACTTCTACCTGACCAACGCCATCTGCCGCGCCTCGCCGACGATGCAACGCTGCTCGGACGAATTGCTCCACGGCGCCGATTATGCGGAGGCGGCGGAATGAGGGCGCTACCCGACATCATTTGGCGCGCGCCGCGCCTCTTTTATACCGTTGCGATATTGGCGTTCGGCGTGTCGCTGATCCTCGGCTTCGTCGAAATGGGGTCGCAACTCGGCGCGGTCGACACCTCGATACCGGAAATGCAAGCGATCATCTGGGCCGCGCGCGGACGGACGGTTTATGGCGCGCTGTACGATGCGGCGATATTCGCCGCCATCGGCGTCGTCTGTCACATATTGCTCGCAATTTATCAGGCGTTGATCGCCCAGGGGAGTCGCGGCGAATGACCGAGTTTTTCCAATCCCTTGGCATGTCCTACGAATGGGCGTGGGGCGTCGCGACGATCTGCGGCATCCTGCTCATCGCGCTGCCGCTGATGCTCGCGGTCGCGATGATCATCTATGCCGACCGCAAGATCTGGGCGGCGATGGCGCTGCGGCGCGGGCCGAACGTCGTCGGACCCTTCGGCCTGCTCCAGAGCTTCGCCGACGGGCTGAAGGTGTTCCTGCAGGAAACCATCATCCCGAGTTCGGCGAACCGCGGCCTGTTCCTGATCGCGCCGATCATCACCTTCACGGTGGCGCTGATGGCGTGGGCGGTGATCCCGTTCAATTCGGGCGCGGTGCTCGCCGACATCAATGTCGGGCTGCTCTACATCCTCGCGATCAGTTCGCTCGGCGTTTACGGCGTCATCCTGTCGGGCTGGTCGTCGAACTCCAAATATCCCTTCTTCTCCGCGATGCGCGCTTCGGCGCAGATGATCAGCTATGAAGTGTCGATCGGCTTCATCCTGATCGGCGTCGTGCTGTTCGCCGACAGCTTCAACTTGAACGAGATCGTCAAGGCGCAGCAGGGCCACGGGCTCGGGCTGGTCAACGCCTTCGGCTTCAACCTGCTGCTCTTCCCGCTCGCGGTGCTGTTCTTCATCTCGTCGCTGGCAGAGACCGCGCGCACCCCGTTCGATCTGACCGAGGCCGAAAGCGAACTCGTCGCGGGTTACCAGACCGAATATTCGTCGATGAGCTTCGCCCTCTTCTGGCTCGGCGAATATGCGAACGTGCTGCTGATGTGCACGCTCAACGCCGTGCTCTTCTGGGGCGGCTGGCTCCCCCCGATCGACTGGGCGCCGCTCTACGTCGTTCCGGGCATCGTCTGGCTGTTCGCCAAGATCTTCTTCTTCTTCTTCGCCTTCTCGTGGGTGAAGGCGACCGTCCCGCGCTATCGCTATGACCAACTCATGCGGCTGGGCTGGAAGGTATTCCTGCCGATCTCGCTGATCTGGGTATTCCTGATCTCGGGCTATCTGATGCTGACGAGGTATGGGTGATGATTGTTCGCGCAATTTTGGCCGTCGCTTTAGGTCTTGGAACGACCAGCAACGTTTCGGCGTCGGTTCCGACGAGCAACGCAGAAACTAAATCTCTGCTCATCTTTTGCTTTCCGTTCGATGTGGTTAGCGCAGAAAAAGTAAAGGGCGACGACGGACAGGTGCGTGCAAATGGCCCGAAGCATCCTGTTGGTCTAGGCGTAGCGGTCGATCGCGAATTTCCTCACCTGTCTGCCTCGCTGTATGATCCGGACAATCTGTTTTCCGGCTTTGCTGTCGATTATGTTGAAAGCACTCCGCCTCAAATTGGGCTTCAAGGCCGCTTGTCCAACGGTCGAAAGACGGACCTATTGCTCCGACTCTCCAACGACAAGAATATGGAATCCACTGTCAGTATTATGGTGAAGCAAGGAGATAAGGTCGAGCAGTTGTGGAGTGGCACCTGCTTTTGGCAGCCTCGCACAGAGTCTTTTGATGGACTGTCCAGCGAATTTACGACGCTGAATAATGAATGGAAGGCTTCGGATCTCAAATGATCGCCCACCTCATCAAATCCTTCACCCTGTGGGAATTCGTGCAGGCGCACGCCCTCACGCTCAAATATTTCTTCAAGCCCAAGGCGACGATCAACTATCCGTTCGAGAAGAATCCGCTGTCGCCGCGGTTCCGCGGCGAGCATGCGCTGCGTCGCTATCCGAACGGCGAGGAGCGCTGCATCGCGTGCAAGCTGTGCGAGGCGGTCTGCCCCGCGCAAGCGATCACGATCGAGGCCGAGCCGCGCGATGACGGGTCGCGCCGCACGACGCGCTACGACATCGACATGACCAAGTGCATCTATTGCGGCTTCTGCCAGGAAGCCTGCCCGGTCGATGCGATCGTCGAGGGGCCGAACTTCGAATTCGCGACCGAAACGCGCGAGGAACTGCTCTATGACAAGGCGAAACTGCTCGCCAACGGCGACAAATGGGAGCGCGCGATCGCGGCCAACCTTGCCGCCGACGCGCCCTATCGGTAAGGGCGCGCGCACATGATTCAGCTCTTCGCCTTCTATCTCTTCGCCTTCGTCGTCATCGCCTCCGCGGCGATGGTGATCTTCGCGCGCAACCCGGTCCACAGCGTGATGTGGCTGATCCTCGCCTTCTTCAACGCGGCGGGGCTGATGCTGCTCGCGGGGGCCGAGTTCATCGCGATGCTGCTCGTCATCGTCTATGTCGGGGCGGTCGCGGTGCTGTTCCTGTTCGTCGTGATGATGCTGGACGTCGATTTCGTCGAGCTGCGGCAGGGCTTCCTGCAATATCTGCCGGTTGGCGCGCTGGTCGGCATCGTGCTGCTGGCGGAACTGCTGATCGGCCTCTCGGGCTGGACCTTCGCGCCTGAGGCGATCGCAACTGCCACATCGCCGATCCCCAATCCGGCCGAGATCTCGAACACCGCGGCGATCGGCCATCTGCTGTATACACACTACATCTTCTTCTTCCAGGTCGCGGGCTTCGTGCTGCTCGTCGCGATGATCGGCGCGATCGTGCTGACGCTGCGCCACAAGCCGAACGTCAAGCGCCAGGTCATCGCCGACCAGGTGTCGCGGTCGCAGAAGGTCGACATGCACGCGGTCAAGCCCGGCCAGGGCGTCTAGAGAGGGAACGGATCACAATCATGGAGATCGGTCTCCCCCACTATCTGGCGGTCGCGGCGATCCTGTTCACGATCGGCGTGTTCGGAATCTTCATCAACCGGAAGAACGTCATCGTCATCCTGATGTCCATCGAGCTGATCCTGCTCGCCGTGAACATCAATTTCGTGGCCTTTTCCTCCTTCCTCGGCGATCTCGTCGGCCAGATTTTCGCGCTGTTCGTGCTGACCGTCGCTGCGGCTGAAGCAGCGATTGGCCTCGCCATCCTCGTGGTCTACTTCCGCAATCGTGGTTCGATCGCGGTCGAAGACATCAATCTGATGAAGGGCTGAGGCTCCGATGTATTCCGCGATCGTCTTCCTTCCGCTCATCGGCGCCATCATCGCCGGCGTGATCGCGCTTTCGGGCAGCTACCGCGCCGCGATGGTCGGTGCGCCGGCCGAAGGCAGCGACGCTGGCCACCATGATCATGCCGCCCTCGCGCATGACGACCATGGCCACGATGCGCACGCGCATGACGATCACGGCCATGGTCATGACGATCATGCTGCGGCGGCGCCCGGCTCGCGTCCGGCCGAGATCATCACCACCGGCTTCCTGTTCGTTTCAGCCATTCTCGCCTGGATCGCATTCCTGACGGTGACCGCGCCGAGCGGCGAGCCTGTCTTTGTGAACGTGCTGCCCTGGGTGACGTCCGGCACGCTTTCCTTCAACTGGGCGTTCCGCATCGACACGCTCACCTCGGTGATGCTCATCCTGGTGACGACGGTCTCCTCGCTCGTCCACCTCTATTCATGGGGCTACATGGCCCATGATGAGCATCGGCCCCGCTTCTTCGCTTATCTGTCGCTGTTCACCTTCGCCATGCTGATGCTGGTGACCTCCGACAACCTCGTGCAGATGTTCTTCGGCTGGGAAGGCGTGGGCCTTGCCTCCTATCTGCTGATCGGTTTCTGGTTCAAGCGCCCGTCGGCCAATGCTGCGGCGATCAAGGCCTTCGTGGTCAATCGCGTCGGCGATTTCGGCTTCGCGCTAGGCATCTTCGGCATCTTCGTCCTGTTCAACTCGGTCGATTTCCAGACGATCTTCGCCAATGCCGGCGGGGCCGTCGGCACGAAGCTGCATTTCCTGTCCTGGGATTTCGACGCCCTGACCGTCGTCTGCCTGCTGCTGTTCGTCGGCGCGATGGGCAAGTCGGCTCAGTTCCTGCTGCACACCTGGCTGCCGGACGCGATGGAGGGCCCGACCCCGGTCTCGGCGCTCATCCATGCCGCCACAATGGTGACGGCGGGCGTATTCATGGTCGCGCGCATGTCGCCGCTGTTCGGCCTGTCGGAAACCGCGCTGACCGTGGTCACGTTCTTCGGCGCCACGACCTGCTTCTTCGCCGCGACGATCGGACTGGTTCAGAACGATATCAAGCGTGTGATCGCCTATTCGACCTGCTCGCAGCTCGGCTACATGTTTGTCGGCCTCGGCACGGGTGCGTTCTCGACGGGTATCTTCCATCTCTTGACGCACGGCTTCTTCAAGGCGCTTTTGTTCCTCTGCGCCGGTTCGGTGATCCATGCGGTCAGCGGCGAGCAGGACATGCGCAAGATGGGCGGTCTGCGCAAGCATCTGCCGATTACCTATTGGGCGATGATTGCCGGCACGCTGGCGATCACGGGCTTCCCATTCACCGCCGGCTATTACTCGAAGGACGCCATCATCGAGGCCGCCTATGTCGCCGAGAATCCGCTGGCGGGCTATGCCTGGTTCCTGACGGTCGCAGCGGCGCTGCTGACGTCGTTCTATTCCTGGCGCCTGATCTTCATGACCTTCCACGGCAAGCCGCGCGCTTCGGCCGAGGTCATGGCCCATGTGCATGAGTCGCCGAAGTCGATGACGATCCCGTTGATCGTGCTGTCGATTGGCGCGCTGTTCGCTGGCATGATCTTCGAGAACCGCTTCATCGGCGAGGGCTATGCCGAGTTCTGGAAGAGCGCGCTGTTCACCAATCCGGACAATCATGTCCTGCATGCCATGCATGAAATGTCGGAATGGGTGAAACTCGCGCCGACCTTGATGATGGTGATCGGTTTCGCGCTCACTTACTGGTTCTATATCCGCTCGCCCGAGGTTCCGAAGCGCCTCGCCGAAGAGCAGCCGCTGCTTTACCGCTTCCTGCTCAACAAGTGGTATTTCGACGAGCTCTACGATTTCCTGTTCGTCCGTCCGGCGAAGTGGCTCGGTCGCTTCCTCTGGAAGAAGGGCGATGGCTGGCTGATCGACGGCTTCGGGCCGGACGGGATTTCCGCCCGCGTCGTGGACGTCACCAAGCGCGTCGTCCGTCTCGAGACTGGCTACGTCTACCACTATGCCTTTGCCATGCTGATCGGCGTCTCGGCGCTGGTCACATGGATGATGTTCGCGCGCTGAGGATTTGACCTAAATGACCGACTGGCCGATCCTTTCGACCGTAACCTTCCTGCCGACGGTCGGCGCGCTGCTGCTGCTGACCATCCGTGGCGACGACGCGGCCGCGCGGCGCAACATCTATTGGATCGCGCTCTGGACGACGATCGTCACCTTCGTGATCTCGCTCCTGATCTGGAAGGATTTCGACAATTCCAGCGCCGGCTTCCAGTTTGTGGAGCAGGCCGGCTGGCTCGGCGGCAGCATCGGCTATTCGATGGGTGTCGACGGCATCTCGATGCTGTTCGTCATCCTCACCACTTTCCTGATGCCGGCTTGCATCATCGCGTCGAAGTTCTCGGTCCAGAAGCGCTTCCGCGAATACATGATCGCGTTCCTGCTGCTCGAGACGCTGATGATCGGCGTGTTCTGCGCGACCGATCTCGTGCTGTTCTACGTCTTCTTCGAAGCCGGCCTCATCCCGATGTTCCTGATCATCGGGATCTGGGGCGGGCCGCGCCGCGTCTATGCCGCGTTCAAGTTCTTCCTCTATACGCTCGCCGGTTCCGTGCTGATGCTCCTCGCCATCATGGCGATGTATTGGCAGGCGGGCACGACCGACATCCCGACGCTGCTCAACCACCAGTTCCCGGCCTCGATGCAGACCTGGCTGTGGCTTGCCTTCTTTGCCTCCTTCGCCGTGAAGATGCCGATGTGGCCGGTGCATACCTGGCTGCCCGACGCGCATGTGGAGGCGCCGACCGCCGGTTCGGTTATCCTGGCCGGCGTGCTGCTGAAGATGGGCGGCTACGGGTTCCTGCGGTTCTCGCTGCCGATGTTCCCACTTGCTTCGGCCGATTTCGCACCCTTCATCTATACGCTCTCCGTCGTCGCCATCATCTACACCTCGCTGGTGGCGCTGATGCAGGAGGACATGAAGAAGCTGATCGCCTATTCGTCCGTCGCCCATATGGGCTATGTGACGATGGGCATCTTCACGATGAACCCGCAGGGCGTCGAAGGCGCGATCTTCCAGATGCTGTCACACGGCATCGTCGCGAGCGCGCTGTTCCTCTGCGTCGGCGTCATCTACGACCGGATGCACACCCGCGAGATCAGCGCCTATGGCGGTCTGGTCAATCGCATGCCGTTCTATGCGGCCGTGTTCCTGCTCTTCACGATGGCGAATGTCGGTCTGCCCGGCACCTCGGCCTTCGTCGGCGAGTTCCTGACGCTGCTCGGCGCCTTCCGCAGCAACACCTGGGTCGCCTTCTTCGCGACCACGGGCGTCATCCTGTCGGCGTCCTATGCGCTGTGGCTTTATCGCCGCGTGATGCTCGGGCCGCTCGACAAGCCGGCACTCATGTCGATCTTCGACCTGTCGCGCCGGGAGTTGACGATCCTGGTGCCGCTGGTGGTGCTGACGATCTTCTTCGGCGTGTACCCGACGCCCATCTTCCACGTGACATCGGCTTCGGTCGACAATCTCATCACCAATTACCAGGCAGCCCTCTCGGCTGCAGGCAAGCTCGCCGTCGCGGCCAAGTGAAACTGATGACAAAGACCGCCCCCATGACGAACCGAGTGACGAACCAGGACGCATTATGATGGAACTCGCGCCTCTGCCCGTCCTCTCGCCCGTGCTGCCGGAGCTCATCCTGGCGATCGGTGCGCTCGTGCTGCTGATGATCGGCGTCTTCAAGGGCGAGCGCGGCACCGCGCTGGTGACGTCGTTGTCGGTGGTCGTGATCGTCATTGCCGGTCTCGCGCTTCTGTTCATGACGCCGGATGGCGTCACGTTCTCGGGCGCGTTTGTGCTCGATCCCTTCGCGCGCTTCATGAAGGTGCTGTCGCTGATCGGCGCCGGCTTCGCCATCCTGATGTCGGCGGATTATGCGCGCCGCGAGAGCTTCGACCGGTTCGAATATCCCGTGCTGATTGTCATCGCGACGCTCGGCATGATGCTGATGATCTCGGCGAGCGACCTGATCTCGCTCTATCTCGGCCTCGAGCTGCAGTCGCTGGCGCTCTATGTGGTCACTGCGATCAACCGGGATTCGGAGAAGTCGTCCGAGGCTGGCCTCAAATATTTCGTCCTCGGCGCGCTCTCCTCGGGCATCCTGCTCTACGGCGCCTCGCTGGTTTATGGCTTCACCGGCCATACCGACTTTGCGGGCATCGCAGCAGCGCTTTCGGGCGGCCTGGCTTCGGTTGGGCTGGTGTTTGGCATCGTCTTCGTGATTGCCGGCATTGCCTTCAAGGTTTCGGCCGTGCCGTTCCACATGTGGACGCCTGACGTTTATGAAGGCGCGCCGACCCCGGTCACCGCCTTCCTCGCTGCGGCACCCAAGGCCGCTGCGATGGCCATGTTCGTGCGCGTGCTCGCCGGCGCCTTCGGTCCTGCAGTGGCCGACTGGCAGCAGGTCATCACCTTTGTGGCGCTTGCGTCGATGCTGCTCGGTGCCTTCGCGGCGATCGGGCAGCGCAACATCAAGCGACTGATGGCCTATTCATCGATCGGCCATATGGGCTTCGCGCTGGTTGGCCTCGCGGCTGGCACGCAGGCCGGCGTTCAGGGCGTCATCGTCTACATGACGATCTACGTCGCCATGACGCTCGGCGTGTTTGCCGTCATTCTCTTCATGCGTCGCCAAGGCCGCGCCGTAGAGGAGATCGGCGATCTCGCCGGCCTGTCGCGCACTCATCCGGTCATCGCGTTCATCTTCGCGATGCTGATGTTCTCGCTCGCCGGCATCCCGCCGCTCGCCGGGTTCTTCGCCAAGTTCTACGTCTTCCTGGCGGCGATCGAGGCGCATCTCTACATGCTGTCGATCGTCGGCGTGCTGTCCAGCGTCGTCGGCGCCTTCTATTACCTCCGCCTGGTCAAGGTCATGTATTTTGACGAACCGGCCGGTGCCTTCGAGCCGATGTCGGGTTCGCTTCGGGTCGTTCTCGGTCTTTCGGGCGCCTTCGTCATCCTCTATGTGGTCTTCGCCGGTCCGCTCGGGCAGGCGGCCGCTGCCGCCGCCAAGACCTTCTTCTGACGTGGAATTCGCGCTCGGACCCTCGGCACTGTCGGCCGGCTATCGGCTCACCGCCTATCCTGCGATCGGCTCCACCAATCAGGAGGCGATCTTTGCTGCGCGTGCGGGTGATCCGGGCGCGCATTGGTTCGTCACCGCCGAACAGACATCCGGTCGCGGCCGCCGTGGGCGGGCGTGGGTGGCGCCGGTCGGCAATCTCGCCGCAACGCTCCTGATCGTCACGCCGCACGACCCCGCGACCGCGGCAACGCTCGGCTTCGTGGCCGGTCTCGCGCTCGACGAAGCGCTCCGGGCCGTCGCGCCCGACCTCGCAGTCCATATCGGGCTCGACGCCTTTGACGGTGTCGGCGCGCCCGGCCGAGCCGATCGGCTTCGCCTCAAATGGCCGAACGATGTGCTACTGGATGGTGGCAAACTGGCCGGCATCGGCCTGGAAGCGGAGCGCCTCGATGGCGGCCTGCTGGCGGTCGCCATCGGCATCGGCGTCAATGTCGTCGCCGCGCCCGAGGGCTTGCCCTATCCCGCGACGTCGCTGGCGATGCTGGGGCTGCGCATCGCGTCACCGGCCGTGTTCATTGCATTGTCGAACGCCTTTGCCGGGCTCATCCGTATCTGGGATGGCGGACGCGGCTTCCCCGTGATCCGCAAGCTCTGGCTCGAACGCGCCGCCGGGCTCGGCGAACCGGTCGCGGTGAGGGTGGGCGAGGACGTCTTCTCGGGCGCCTTCGAGACGATCGACGAGCAGGGCCGTCTTGTGGTCCGCTCGGCGAGCGGACTATCGCGGACCATTGCCGCCGGTGAAGTGCATTTCGGCGCGGTCGCCACGGTGCGCGCATGAAGGCCGCGCGCTCGAAGACCGACGAATTCGTCTTCCTGCCGCTCGGCGGCGTCGGCGAGATCGGCATGAATCTCGCCGTCTATGGGCTCGGCCCGTCGGATGCGCGCACATGGCTGGCGGTCGATTTCGGCGTCGCCTTTGCGGGTCCGGATCTGCCGGGCGTCGATCTGATATTCCCCGATATCGCCTATCTCGAGGAAGAGCGGACCAATCTCGCCGGCATCGTGATCACGCATGCCCATGAGGATCATTTCGGCGCGCTGCTCGATCTGTGGCCGCGCCTGCGCGTTCCAGTCTATGCGAGCCCGTTCACCGCGGGGTTGCTGGCCGCGAAGCGCGCGGGGCACCCGGGCGCACCCGAAATTCCCGTCACGATCGTGCGTCCGGGCGAGCGGCGCAGCATCGGTCCGTTCGACGTCGAGTTCATTGCGGTGGCCCATTCGATCCTCGAGCCGATGGCGCTGGCGATCCGCACGCCGCTCGGCACGGTGATCCACACCGGCGACTGGAAGCTCGATCCCGAACCGGTGATCGGCCCCGTCACCGATGCGGCCCGGCTTTCGGCGATCGGCGATGAGGGCGTGCTCGCGCTGGTCTGCGATTCGACCAATGCCCTGCGCGAGGGTCGCAGCCCGAGCGAGACGGAAGTCGCGCGCGAATTGACCAAGCTGGTCTCAGAGGCGGAGGGGAGGGTCTTCTTCACGACCTTCGCCTCGAATATCGCTCGGATCCGCTCGATCGCGCTGGCGGCGCTAGCCGCCGAGCGGCAGGTGGTCCTTGTCGGCCGTGCCTTGCATCGCGCCTGCCAGGTCGCGCATGAACTCGGCTATCTCGAAGGTTTGCCGCCGTTCCTCGACGAGGAATCCTATGGCTATCTGCCGCGCTCGAAAGTTGTGGCCATCGTGACCGGCAGCCAGGGCGAGCCGCGGGCCGCGTTGGCGCGCATCGCCGCTGACGATCATAAATTCATCGGCCTTTCGCCTGGCGATACGGTGGTCTTCTCGGCCCGCCCGATTCCGGGCAACGAGAAGGCGATCAACGGCATCATCAACCAGCTCGCCTCCGACGACGTCATCGTCGTGACGGATCGCGACCGCCTTGTGCATGTGTCCGGCCATCCGCGCCGCGACGAGCTTGCCGAGATGTATCGCTGGACTCGACCTCAAATCGCAATCCCGGTGCATGGCGAGCCGATGCATCTCGCCGCCCATGCCCGTTTTGCGAAGGAATTGGGCGTTCCGCGCGTCATTGAGATCGAGGACGGCGTCATGGTTCGCCTGGCGCCCGGTCCTGCCGGCGCGATCGACGATGTCGCGGTCGGCCGTCTCTACAAGGATGGCAGCATCACCGCCGATCTCGACGGCGTTGGCGTGCCGGATCGCAAGAAGCTGGCCTTTGCGGGCCATGTGGCGGTGTCCGTCGTGCTCGACGGCAAGGGCGGGCTCGCCAGCGAACCGGAGGTCGGGCTTGTCGGACTGCCGCTCATTGGCCCGACCGGCGAGCCGTTCGAGGCAACGGTGATGAGTGCTGTGCTCGGCACGATCGAGAGCATTCCGCGCGCACGTCGGCGCGATGTCGAACTCGTGCGCGACGCGCTTCGGCGGGCTGTGCGGGCCGCCGTCCGCGACATCTGGGGCAAAAAGCCCGTTTGCACGATCTTCGTCGCAGCCGTATGAGGCTCTGCTGACGGCCGCCGCAATGGCGTCCGCGACAAGGAGCAAGCCATGATCGGGCGGCTCAATCATGTGGCGATCGCGGTTCCGGATCTCGGCGCCGCCGTCGCCATCTATCGCGACACGCTCGGTGCGCGCGTCTCGGCGCCGCAAGACCTGCCGGAACATGGCGTGACGACCGTGTTCGTCGAATTGCCGAACACCAAGATCGAGCTGCTCGCTCCCCTGGGCGGTGGATCGCCGATCGCGGCATTCCTGAAGCGCGTTCCGGAGGGCGGGGTGCATCATCTCTGTTTCGAGGTCGATGACATCGCCGCCGCGGCTGCCCGGCTGACCGCGGAAGGCGCCCGCATTCTCGGGGATGGCCAGCCGCGCATCGGGGCGCATGGCAAGCCGGTGTTGTTCCTGCATCCCAAGGATTTCATCGGCACGCTGCTCGAACTCGAGGAGGCCTGAGACGATGCGCATCTACAGCCTGATTGCGATCTATTTCATCATCTGGTGGCTGGTGATCTTCACCATCCTGCCCTTCGGCATCCGGACGCAGGAGGAGGAAGGCGAGGTGACGCTCGGCACACCGCCGAGCGCTCCCTGGAAGCCGATGCTGGTCCGCAAGGCTATCATCACGTCGATCGTCAGCGCCATCCTGATGGCTGGCCTCTGGTACGCATACAATGTTCTCGGATGGACGCCCGAACGGCTCAGCAACATGTTTGGAGCCTGACCCGGTCGATCAGATGCCGGCGAGCCGCGCATTTTCGCGGCCGGGCTGCTGCCCCCGCCAAGGGGTGAGACGCGGCAGCGCCTGCTTCGGGCCGGTGGGTTCGACCCTCGTGCCTTCGCTGCCGCGCTCACTTTCCTCATCGGCCACCAGCGACAGCACGCGGCTGCTGAAGCGGGTTTCCGAAATCGGCCTGTATCCCATCATGATCCGCGTGGTGAGTTCCCGCAGCCATTCCGGCTCGCGGACGGCGCGCGTCACCGCGGCCGCCCAGCCTTCGACATCGCCGCTCTCGATGACCGGCATCAGGCCTTGGGTGGCTTCGGCCAGCGAGGGTGTGTCGGAAATAAGAACGGGCAGGCCGAAATCGAGGCATTCCGCGGCACCGAGGCCCCAGCCTTCGGCCAGCGATGGATAGAGGCCGAAATCGGCATTCGCATAGAGCCAGCCGAGCTGTGCGTCGCTCATGTCCTGGAGCAGCACAAGGTGGCTCTGGAGTTCCGGATGGGCGGCGAGATAGGCCTCGACCTCCTCGTTCATCCAGCCCCAACGGCCGCAGAAGACGAGTTTCGGCAGCCTCTCGCCGAGAAGCGGGATCAATCGCGCCCATGTCTTCAGAAGCGTGATGTGGTTCTTGCGGATCTCGATCGTCGAGCAATAGAGCGCGAAGCGCTGGCCAACGAGCGCGCCGACGGGATCGAGCGCCTTCTGCTTCAGTCCCTCCTTGAGAAAGGAGCCGAGCCGCGACACGGCGACTTCCGGCGGCCGATCCATTCCCTGCCGCGCGGCATAGCCTCGTGCCGCTTCCGCGGTGTGGGCTGAAACCGTGATGATGCGGTCGCAATGCGCGAACATCCATTCGACGTCGCGCTCGAAATTGCGGGCATGGCTGCGGTCGACGAGATCGGGATGCTCGAGTGGGATCAAGTCGTGGAGCACCGTCGCGAGGCTTGCGGCGATGCCGTCCCGGTGCGTGCCGCTGGCAAGGCTGTGGAGTCCCGCGGTTGAAATAAAGCAATTCGCGCCCGGATCGGTGAGTGGATCGGGCTCGGGCAGACGCTCCGCCGGCCGGCCGGCGACGAGCTTGGCGGCGCGGATTAACGTCTTCGCCGTCTGATAGCCGAGGCCGCGGCGATCATTGCGCCCGGAGATATAGGACGCGGAGACTCGATCGAACTCCTTGCCGGAATTCATCGCCCCGGAGCGGATCGCCTTCATGACCATTTCGATGCGCTTCGACAGGGTCTCGCCGGCGCCCGACTCGATCGCCGAGACGCGGCCCTCGACCAGATCGCCGAGATAGGCCAGTTCGCGCCGATCGAGGAAACGGGCCTCGCCATTGCGGTTGATCATGAAGAAGCGGACCGCGCCGGGCTTGCCGGGACGTGCGCCGCGCATGGCCTGGCGCACGATCGCCGTTTCGACGCGTGGAATGCCCACCGGGGGATGGGGACCCCAACGCAGGGGCACGGTCGCGTCGATATAGAGCTTGTCCAAAGCCGTTACTCCGAAAGTGTTCGCGTCAGGCTCGGCGCCGGTCCCATGCGTCAGCCACGGCCGGATTGATAAGTGGGAAAATTTCCCACGTCAATTGCGGTCAGTGGGATTGTGGGAATTTGTCACACGGTCTATAGGAAGGGCATTGGTGCGCAGCCGTGTCGCCCCTAGACAGCGAGCGGAGGCTTCGGCCATGCCGGGGACAATTGCCGGACGAGGGATTGTCTCCCGGCCACGGCTCGATAGGAATGATCGGATGACGGAGGAGGATCGGACAGGCCTGGACGCGGGGCGGCTGCAAGCGCCACTTGCGCGCTTGCTGCGTCCGCTCGTCCGCCTGGCGATCCGCAGCGGACTCACATTCCCCGCTCTGGTCGATCTGCTGCGTGAGCTCTACGTCAATGTCGCCGAGAATGATTTCGCACTGACGTCGAAAAGCCAGACCGACAGCCGTGTCAGCCTGCTGACCGGCATCCACCGGAAGGAAGTTAGCCGGCTGCGTGGTGCGGGCGCGCCGGTGAATGTTGTTCCAGTCTCGATCTCGCGCACCAGCCGCATATTGGCGCGCTGGCTTGCCGACAGCGATTTTTCAGACGGGGCCGGGCGGCCCCGCCCGCTGCCTCGCACGGGCAGCGATGTCGAGCCATCCTTCGACCGGCTGGTCGAGTCGGTGACGCGCGATGTCCGGCCGCGTGTGGTGCTCGATGAATGGCTGGATCGCGGCCTCGTGACCCGTGATCCCGACGACCGGATCCTGCTCGCCGAGCAGGCCTTCATCCCCAAGAGCGGCAGCGACCAGCAGCTCTATTATCTCGGCCGCAACCTGCATGACCACATCGCGGCGGCCGTTGCCAATGTCGAGGGTGAGCGCCCGCGCTTTCTCGAACGCGCGGTTCACTATGACGGATTGACACGACCGATCGCGGAAATGCTCGAGCAGCGTTCGCGGGAGATCGCGATGGAGGCGCTGACGACCGCGAATCGCGAGGCGCATGCGGCGACGGAAGGCGTCGCGGACGGCGGATGGCGCTGGAATTTCGGCGTCTATGTCTATTCCGAGCGTGTCGGCGGCGATGGTGATGAGCCTGCCGGCCAAGACGAAGGGGAGGGCACGAAGTGAGTCGGCCACTCGTCGTGTCGCGCCGCGCACTGCTGCTCGGACTGGCTGGTTTCGTCGGCATGCGTGCCCTGCCGGGGCTCGCCGATGAAACGCCCCCGTCCGATCGCGGCATCGGCGGAACCGGCATTTCCGGGCAGCCGGATGCCATCGGCTTCCTCGGCTCCATCCAGCGGTTTGGAAGCATCTTCGTCAATGGCGACCGCATCGCCTATGCCGGCGATGTCGCCGTGACCATCGACGGGCGGCGGAGCCGACCGACCGATATGCGGATTGGCCAGGTCGTCAGCGCCGTGGCGCGGGAGCGCAATGGAACGCTGCGGACAGACCGCATCGACATTCTGAGCGAGGTCGTCGGTCCGGTCGAGGCGCTCGACGGCGAAAGCATGGTCGTGCTCGGTCAGCGCGTTTCCCTCGGCACGACCGGCAGCAGCGCCTTTGTCCTCGGCCAGCGCGTGGCGGTGAGCGGGCTGCGCCAGCCGGATGAGACCATCATAGCCCGCCTTGTCGAGCCCGCTGGCGGTCGTTCCGATCAGGTCGTGGGGACGAGCACCTACCGAGGCTGGACGCTGCACATCGGCGGGCTGACCCTCTTCGGCCCCGACGCGCGCTATGACGGTCGTCGGGTCGTCGTGCGAGGCCGCCGCACATCGCGTGGATTGATGGTCCGAAGCATCGCGCTCGCCGGGCTGCCCGATGGTCCCGGCGTCACGCGGCTGTCGATCGAGGCCTATGTCTCACGCCATGGCAGTGAATTGCAGACCGGCTCCGGCTTCACCGTAGATGATCCGTCCGGAAGCGTTGCTGCCATGGCCACGGGCCAGCCGGCGATCCTCAATATCGATCTTGGGAGAGCGTCCGGCGGCCGCTTCGGCAACATCCGCGGCGGTGCAGGCAGCGGCGATGGGGACGGCCTGACGCTCCGCGAGGGCGTGCTCCGCCGGATGCAGGACCAGTCTGCGGGGCAGTTGCCACAGCAGCCGACGGCGACGCCCGACGGCGGGGCAGGCATCGGCGGCGGCATGCGCGGCCGGGCACCGGGCGCCCTCGGCGGCGGCTGGAGCGGTGGCGGAGGTCCCGGCGGTCCGTAAAGCCTATTTCTCGACGATGATCGCCGTGCGTTCCATGCCGATATCGGCAACGGCGCGGAAGAACACCGCCGCATTCTCTGGATCAAGCCGGACGCAGCCATGCGAAGCCGGGCTGCCAAGCCGCTTCAGCTCCGTCGTGCCATGAACGGCGATGCCATCATTGAAGAACACCGAATAGGGCATCGGCGCGTTCTCATATTTCGTCGAGTGGTGCAGCTCGTCGATATAGTCGGGCCGGAACTGGCCGGGCGGGGTTTCGAAGCCCTTGCGTCCCGTCGAAACCTTCCAGCTATAGGTTTCCTTCTTGCCGTCGCCACGCTTGATCACGACCTGCATGCGCTGGTCGGCGATCGAGACCTTGGCGTAGACGCTGGCCGGGCCGGGAAACAGCACATTGGCTGAGGCGGGAGCGGCGAGTGTTGCGAGGAGAATGGCGGAAGCGGCGAGACGAGCTGAAAGGGAGAAGCGGACGGTCATGGCGATGCGGTGTGCCGGCTGTGAGGTTGGAGGAGGGGACTTCGAGGACGAGGGCGCCTGATCAAGAAACTCTTATGCGAAGCGTTGCAGTCCAGTCAGTGACAATCGTCACAATTGGTGCCGGTTTGCTTCGATTTTCCTAACGTGTGATCACAATGCGCACATTGCCCATACCCTGGTCGGAAACCAGGCTGTAGAGCGTGCGCGCGTTGTCGGGATGAAGGCGGATGCAGCCATGCGAGGCCGGCCGGCCGAGCGCTTTCAGATGTGACGTGCCATGCACGGCATAGCCGCCAAGGAAGAAGATCGAACTCGGCATCGGCGCGTTGTCGTATTTCTTCGAATACCACATCCGATGCATGCGGGTCGGCCGGAACGAGCCGGTCGGCGTGCGATAACCGGGGCGCGCCGTCGAAACGGCCCAGTCATAGCGCGGAATGCCGTCGACATAGACGACCATGGCCTGTGAGGCGAGGCTGACCCGCGCGACGACCTCGGCCCGCGCCAGCGAAGGCAACAGAAAGACGGCGAGGAAGACCGCGACGACGGCGGAAAGAGTCGAACGCCCAAAGAACATGCGCATGAAAGTAAACGCCAGCTCGGCTTGCACGATGATCGCAGACGTTGCGTGAAAATGTTGAATAACTCGTAAGGAAGCCCGGGCATCTGCGGGGGGGCGGGCAAGCTTTCGGGCTGCCATACGGCTGCGCTGGCGGCATGGCAGCCTGCACAAGAAAACGCTTCGGCTTGGCGGCCTTTCACCCTACTTAAGGCGCAACAAGATCGCGGCGCCGCCGCACCGGGAGAACGCTGATGTCCGTCGAGGTCAATACCCGCCGCCTGACGGCGATCGATATCCGGGGCCGCAAGGGCGGCGAACCGATCGTCTCGCTTACCGCCTATCACGCCCATACCGCATCGATCATCGATCGCTTCGTCGATTTCATGCTGGTCGGTGATTCGCTCGGCATGGTCATGCACGGGCTCGAGACCACCGTTCCAGTCACGCTCGACATAATGATTTTGCAAGGGCAGGCGGTGATGCGCGGCTCGAAGCGGGCGCTCGTCGTCGTGGACCTGCCGTTCGGTTCCTATGAGGAGAGCCCGGCGGCGGCCTTCCGCTCGGCCGCGCGCATCATGAAGGAAACCGGATGCGGCGCGGTGAAGATGGAGGGCGGCCGCCACATGGCCGATACCGTCCGCTTTCTCGTGGAGCGCGGCGTGCCGGTGATGGGCCATGTCGGACTGACGCCGCAATCGATCAATACGATGGGCGGTTTCAAGGTGCAGGGTCGCAGCGAGGAGAGCGCGGCGGCGGTTCTGGCCGATGCGGATGCGATCGCGGCGGCCGGCGCCTTCTCGATGGTCGTCGAGGGCGTCGTCGAACCGCTCGCCCGCGAGATCACGACGCGCGTGCCGATCCCGACCATCGGAATTGGCGCTTCTCCGGCCTGTGACGGGCAGATTCTCGTGCTGGAGGATATGCTCGGCCTTTCGCCGCGCGTGCCGAAATTCGTCAAGCGCTATGGCGCGCTCGGGGCGCTGATCGAAGAATCGGTGGCCGCCTATGCCGAGGATGTGCGCGCGCGTTCCTTCCCCGGCGAAGACAATGTCTATCAGCCGAAGCGCTGAGAAAGCCGCCGGATTCATCGCGGAATCCGGCCATTTGCCAGCCGGTAGGCGCTTCTATATGGTGCCGGCCGCTGACCGGCGACCGGACGGGGAACGATGACCGATATCTTTCATGAAGTCGAAGAGGATCTGCGCAGGGAGCAGGCGAAGCGCCTCTGGCGTCGCTTTGGACCCTATGTCCTCGTCGTCGCGGTCCTGATCGTCGTCGGGACGGCCGGCTGGCGTGGCTGGCTCTATTGGCGTGAGCAGCAGGCCGCCGCGACGGGCGATCGCTTCGTCGCCGCGCTGCAGCTCGCCGAGGACGGCAAGAAGGACGAGGCGCTCAAGGCGCTGCAGGACCTCTCGCAGACCGGGACCGGCGGCTATCCCGTCCTGGCGCAGTTCCGCGCCGCGGCCGAGCTTGCGGGCACGGGCAAGACCGACGATGCCGTCAATGCCTTCGACGCGATCGCTTCGAACGGCTCGACGCCCCCGCTGTTGAAGGCGATGGCGCGCCTCCGCGCCGCCATGCTGCTGGTCGATACCGTCGATCTCGCGGGCATGAAGACGCGTCTCGACGATCTCGCCGCGACGGGCGGACCCTGGCGCAATTCGGCGCGCGAACTGCTCGGCCTCACGGCCTGGCGGGTTGGCGATCTCGAGGCGGCACGCGGCTATTTCACCGAAATCTCGGATGATCCGACGGCGCCGCAGTCGACCAAGGCACGCGCCAATCTCATGCTGGAGCTGATCCGCTCCAAGGTCGGCGACGTCAAGGCGCCCGCCAAGACGTGATCGACTGAGGACGACCCGGCGCGGCTTCGCACAGGCGAGGCTGGCGTTGCCGGCTTGGCCGGCGGCGCGGCGGCGGGCTATGATGATCGGGAACGCCCGGTCCAACCGGAAGCACGAGATCATGTCTTTCACCGCCGCCATTATCGGCCGTCCCAATGTCGGCAAGTCGACGCTCTTCAACCGTCTTGTCGGCTCGAAGATCGCCCTGGTCGACGATACCCCGGGCGTCACGCGCGACCGCCGTCCGGGCGAGGCGAGGATCGGCGATCTCACTTTCACGATCATCGACACCGCTGGCCTCGAAGAGGCCGATCCGGCCAGCCTCGAAGGACGCATGCGCGCCCAGACGGAGGCGGCGATCGCCGAGGCGGATGTTTCTCTCTTCCTCATCGATGCGCGCGTCGGCGTGACGCCGGTCGACGAGCATTTCGCCGATCTGCTGCGCCGTGTCGGCAAGCCTGTTGTGCTCGTCGCCAACAAGGCGGAGGGCAAGGTCGGCGAAGACGGCGTGATGGAGGCCTACAGCCTCGGCTTTGGCGAGCCTGTCGCCATCTCAGCCGAGCATGGTCAGGGCATGGCCGATCTCTTTAATGCGCTCCTGCCGTTCGAAATTCGCGAGGAAGAAGCGGACGCGGAGGACGGCGAGGACGAAGTTCTGATCGGTCCCGATGGCGAGGAGATCTTCCCGGAGATCGACCCGGCCAAGCCGATCAAGGTGGCCATCGTCGGTCGCCCCAATGCCGGCAAGTCGACGCTGATCAATACGATGCTCGGCGAGGAACGACTGCTCACCGGGCCGGAAGCCGGCATCACCCGTGATTCGATTTCCGTCGACTGGGTCTGGCGCGACCGTCGCATCAACCTCTTCGACACCGCCGGCATGCGCAAGAAGGCGCGCGTCGAGCAGAAGCTCGAAAAGCTCTCGGTCGGCGATGCGCTGCGCTCGATCCGCTTCGCGGAAGTGGTCGTGCTGATGCTCGACGCCACCATGCCATTCGAGAAGCAGGACCTGCAGATCGCCGATCTCGTGGCCCGCGAGGGCAGGGCGCTGGTCATCGCACTCAACAAGTGGGATCTGATCGAGGATCGCCAGAAAGCGATGGCGGAGCTGCGCGAGATGGCCGAGCGGCTATTGCCGCAGGTGCGCGGCGTCCCGCTTGTCCCGCTGTCGGGCCTGACCGGCTCGGGCATCGACAAGCTGATGACCGAGCTCATGAAGGTCTATGCGACCTGGAACAAGCGTGTCCCGACTGCGGCGCTCAACAAATGGCTGGCCGGCGTGCTCGAGCATCATCCGCCGCCAGCCGTCTCCGGCCGCCGCATCAAGCTGCGCTACATGACGCAGCACAAGGCGCGTCCGCCGACCTTCGTCGCCTTCTGCTCGCGCCCCGAAGCGCTGCCCGAGGCCTATACGCGCTATCTGATCAATGGCCTGCGCGAAGCCTTCGATCTGAAGGCCGTGCCGCTGCGCCTCGTGATGCGCAAGGGCGAAAATCCCTATGACGACAAGGACAAGCGCCGCTGATCGAGGCGCTTTGACTCAATCATGCGTGAGCAGGGCGCGCAGCCGGTCCGGCTCGCGCAAGATGACGCGGCGGTAGGTCAGTTCCACGAGCTCGGCTTCGTTGAGCTCATGCAGGATGGCCGCCACAGTGGTGCGAGAGAGATTGGCCATCGCCGCGAGATCTTCATGGCTGAGATCGATCGGTGGTGGCACGGGATCCAGACCCGGAGCCAGGCGGCAGCCGCCGAGCCGCAGCAGCGTCGCGATCAATCGGCGCCGGTCGTCGCGGATCATCAGATCGTTCAGCCCGGTCAGCGCGGTGTTGACATGATCGAAGGTCAGGCGGGCGACCGCCTTCCAGCCGATCGGCTGGCTCTCCAGGATCGACTGGATCGCCGGCAGCGGCAGCAGCAGGACCTCGCTGAGACGCCCCGCCGAGAGACCGACGACGCGCGGCCCCCGCGAAATCAGCGGGCCTTCGCCGATCCAGATGCCCGGCTGCATGATATGGGCGAAGAACGGACCATCCTCGGCTGAAGCCACGCTGACGCGGACGCTGCCCGAGATCAGGCAGTAGATACCGCCGGGCCCGTCGCCGACCGAATAGATGACCTGAGACGGATCGAACCGCTGCAGCACGCAGCGCTCGATCACGGCGCGGCGAAAGCTCTCGGGCGCTTCACGAAGCCAGGTATCGCGTATCGCGATCTCACGCGCGGCCTCGATCGACGTCATCGATTTTCCTCGCATTGTCCGTCGGCGCACAGTCTCCCACCGACCGTCATGATAGGCAACGACGAGGGCGGACGCCGGGGGCCCGTAAAGGGGTCGCGTTTCGCAAGAGGCGCGGGCAGCTTGGGAGGCGTCCGCCCCACATCACTGTGGGAGACAATCATGAGACGATCGTTTCGAGGCGGCTGGCTCGCTGCCTGCCTCGCCACCGCGGCCGCGCTGGCCGCGTCCGCTGCCGGAGCTGCCGACAAGAAGCCCAATATTCTCGTCATCTGGGGCGATGATATCGGCGGCTTCAACATCAGCGCCTACAATCAGGGAATGATGGGCTACCGGACGCCCAACATCGATTCGATCGCGCATCAGGGCGCGCTGTTCACCGATTGGTACGGCCAGCAGAGCTGCACGGCCGGCCGCGCCGCCTTCATCACCGGCCAGTCGCCGATCCGCACAGGCCTCACCAAGGTCGGCCTGCCCGGCTCGCCAGAAGGCATGAAGGCTGAAGACCCGACCATCGCGACGTTGCTGAAGCCGCTCGGCTATGCGACGGGCCAGTTCGGCAAGAACCATCTCGGCGACCGCGACGAGATGCTGCCGACCGCGCATGGCTTCGACGAGTTCTTCGGCAATCTCTATCATCTGAATGCCGAGGAGGAGCCGGAGAATCCGGATTATCCAGCCGGCGCCGACTTCAAGAAGCGTTTCGGACCGCGCGGCGTGATCCATTCCTGGGCGCTACCCGATGGCGGCCAGAAGATTGTCGACACGGGTCCCTTGACCCGCAAGCGCATGGAGACGGTCGACGAGGAGGTCACGAAGTCGGCTCTCGACTTCATGGACAAGGCGCATCAGGACGGCAAACCGTTCTTCGTCTGGTGGAATTCGACCCGGATGCATGTCTTCACGCACCTGAAGCCCTCGTCTGAAGGCAAGACCGGGCTGGGCATCTATGCCGACGGCATGGTGGAGCACGACGGGATGGTCGGGCAATTGCTCGACGAACTGAAGAAGCTCGGCATCGAGGACGACACCATTGTCATGTATTCGACCGACAATGGCGCCGAAACCTTCACCTGGCCCGACGGCGGCACCACGATGTTCCGCGGCGAGAAGAACACCAACTGGGAAGGCGGCTACCGCGTCCCTTCGGTGATCCGCTGGCCCGGTGTCATCAAGCCGGGAACGGTGGTCAACGACATCGCCGCGCATGAGGACATGCTGACGACGCTGGTCGCCGCCGCCGGAGATCCGAACGCCAAGGATGAACTCCTCAAGGGCAAGACCATCAACGGACGCGACTACAAGGTCCATCTCGACGGCTATGATCTCGGTCCGGCGCTGAAGGGCGATGGCGCCTGGCCCCGGCATGAGTTCATCTATTGGACCGATGACGGCAGCGTCGCGGCGCTTCGTTACGACAACTGGAAGGTCACGTTCCTCGAGCAGGATGCGCTCGGTCTCCGCGTCTGGCAGGACCCGTTCAAGGAACTGCGCGCACCGCTCCTGACCAATCTCCGGATGGATCCGTTCGAGCGGGCAGAGGAGGAGAATGCGATGGGCTATCAGCGCTGGTACATGGAGCGGATGTTCGCCATGGCTCCGGCCGGCGCCTATGTCGGCGCCTGGCTGCAGAGCTTCAAGGACTTCCCGCCGCGCCAGAAGCCGGGCAGCTTCAATCTGAGCCGTGTGATGGAAGCCGTCACAGCCGGGTCGCAGGGCAACCAGTAGGAGCCGGGCAGCATCATCGATCAACAAGCAGCAGCGGACGGGGAAACCCGGCCGCTGTTTTGCTTTGTCTGGTCATGCGCAGAGCCGAGAACCTCTGTGGCGACATGGACAAGCGCTGCCGACAGGTTTTGTTTCGCCGTGATTTCTTGATGAAGAAGTCAACCGGGCGCAGCCGATGAGCATCACTTCTACGATTGGCCGCTAGCCGCTTAAAGTGTATTTGTCAATTACAACAACGTATGAGAGCAAGTTGCCGTTGATAACGACTATCATGCGCCGGAGCGGCTGGGCGCTCCGCCCGGACTGCGAGCCGAGGGGGAATTGCCATGTCGTTGATCATCGATGCATCCCAGCCATGCGGCGCGAAGGCACAGGCGCTGGCAGTTGCCGGCGTGAAGACCGTGATCCGCTATTATTCCCGCAATACGCTGAGCACGAGCAAGCGTTTGACCGAACAGGAGGCGGCCCGGCTGACCGATGCCGGATTAAGGCTCGGCGCCGTGCACGAACAGAGGCTCGGCAACAAGCTTGCGAGCTTTGACGCAGCCTCCGGAGCCGCTGACGGCGCCTATGCCCGGCACTATGCCGCATCGGTGATCCGCCAGCCGGGTGGCACGGCGATCTATTTTGCAGTCGATCTCGACGTCAATCCCAGCGATATCGAGGATCGCATCCTGCCCTATTTCAAGAGCGTGGCAGCAGCATTGGCCGCGCCTTCGATTGAACCGCGCTATGCAATCGGTGTCTATGGCAGCGGCCTGACTTGCGCCGCCATCCTGGGTGCTGGCCTCGCAAGCTACACATGGCTGGCGCAGGCTACCGGCTGGCGGGGCTACAAGGAATTCAAGGCCTCGGGGCGCTGGTCCATGCTGCAGGCCATGCCAACCGATATCGCGGGCATTGAATGCGACCCGAACGAGGCAGGTGCCAGCGGGGACATCGGTGATTTCTCGTTGCCGGGTGGTACTCTCGCTGCGGCGGTGCCGCTTGCCGCGTCAGTTCAAGCGCGGTCTCTTTTCGTCAACGCGCGCAACGGCCTGCGCTTGCGCGGCGGTCCAGGTGTTCAGTTCGATATCCTGAAATCGCTGCCTTTTGGGACTGCCTTGGCCAGCCTCAAGTCGTCCGACGGCTGGGCAATGGTCGATCTGCACGGAGACGGAGTTGCCGACGGGTTCGTGAGTTCCGCCTATCTCGCGGACGCGCTGACGCCCGCCACACTCCGTTCGGCCGCTACCACGTCCATGCACACTGAAGATGCGATCCATGTCGCGGCTCTGGTCCAGCAGGGAAGTAGCGAAAACGGGCTGAAGGCCGCTCGTATCACAGCTGAAAAGGCTTGGAAGGACTACCCGCACAATGGCTGCGCAGCACATCTCAGCGCGCTGCTGGAGCACGCCGGCATCGACGTTCCAATGACGCTCGGGGCGGGGAAGCTCGCCCACATTCTCATCGATCGCGGCTGGTCGAAGATCGGCGTTGGCGACCAGATCCCGGGCGATATCGGAGTCTGCTACGACCGGGATCCGTCACCTGCTGGCGCCGATCACATCTATCTCGTCGTGAAGACAATCGATCGGGACGAGATGCTCATTGCCGACAACCAGAACGGAGACGTTAACGCGCCCCACGCCCGCTTCGCCACCGGTCACGGTACGACATCGACGGAGTATTTCCTCCGCGCCGTGTGAAGCGGGAGCCGGCTGACGCGATTATCCCAGCAGTTGCTGAACGGTCCGCGTCGGAAATTCGAAACGCGTCCCATGATCCATGAAATTAGGCGCGAGCATGCGAACGATGTCCGGTGCGACGACGCTCGGATGCTGGATCGTCTCGGGATCTTCGCCCGGCGCCGCCTTGGCGCGCATCTGCGTTCTGAGGCGGCCGGGATCGAACAGGTTGACGCGGATCGGCGTCGTGGCGACTTCGGCGGCATAGGTCCGCACCAGCGCTTCAAGGGCGGCCTTGGAGGTCGCATAGGCGCCCCAGAACGGGCGCAGGTTCGTGGCGACGCTCGATGTCATGAAGAGCGCCCGGCCGGCGTCGGAACGCTGCAGCAAGGGGTCGAGCGATCGGATCAACCGGTAGTTCGCCGTGACGTTGACCGTCATGACGTCATTCCAGTCCTTCTGGTCGAGATGCGCCACCGGCGTGATCAGGCCGAGTAACGCGGCATTGCCGAAGAGCCCGTCCAGTTTGCCCCAGCGCTCATAGATGGAGAGGCCGAGCCGGTCGATGGCGTCGAGATCGCGGAGGTCGAGCGGCACCAGCGTCGCGCTGCCGCCCTTGGCCTTGATCGCATCATCAAGCTCTTCCAGCGCGCCGACCGTCTTGGCGATGGCGATCACATGGGCGCCGGCCGCGCCGAGCGCGATCGCCGCGTTCCAGCCGATACCGCGCGACGCGCCGGTAACGACCACGATGCGGCCGGAAAGATCGGGAGAGGTCATGGAGGCTTGCTTCGGCTAGAGGGCATTCGCGGGGCTGGCGTCGTCACGGACCGAGCCGCAAGCCGCAATACCCTTGTGGCAAAATGAAAAGACACCCCGCTCGCGGCGGCGGCTCAGCTCGCCTCGGCCAGGCGCGGCAGGGCCTGAACCTTGCCGCGGTCCTCATAATCGGCGAGGCGGGTCGGATAGTCGCCGGTGAAACAGGCATCACAGAACTGCGGCGCCTCGCCATTGCGCTTGGCCTCGCCGACGGCGCGGTAGAGTCCGTCGATCGAAATGAAGGCGAGACTGTCGGCCTTGATGTAGCGGGCGATCTCGTCGACGCTCATCTGGGCGGCAATCAGCTTCGACTTTTCGGGCGTATCGACGCCATAGAAACAGCTATCTGTCGTTGGCGGGCTGGCAATGCGCATGTGCACTTCGCTGGCGCCGGCCTCGCGCACCATCTGGACGATCTTCATCGAAGTCGTGCCGCGCACGATCGAATCATCGACCAGGATCACGCGCTTGCCGGCGAGGATCGCGCGGTTCGCGTTGTGCTTCAGCTTGACGCCCATATGGCGGATGGCATCGGTCGGCTCGATGAAGGTGCGGCCGACATAGTGATTGCGGATGATGCCGAGATCGAACGGGATCCCGGACTCCTCGGCATAGCCGATTGCGGCCGGCACGCCGGAATCCGGCACAGGCACGACGATATCGGCGGGAATGCCGCTTTCGCGCGCGAGTTCCTGGCCGATCCGCTTGCGCACCGCATAGACGCCGCGCCCGTCGACCGCTGAATCCGGCCGGGCGAAATAGACATATTCGAAGATGCAGAAGCGCGAAGGCTGGCGCTCGAACGGATAGAGGCTCTCGATGCCCTCATCGGTGATGATGACGACTTCGCCGGCGTTGATGTCGCGCACATAGCTGGCGCCGATGATGTCGAGCGCGCAGGTCTCGGAGGCGAGGATATAGGCATCCTCGAGCTTGCCGAGCACCAGCGGGCGTACGCCGAGCGGGTCGCGGCAGCCGAGCATCTTCTTTTCCGAGAGCGCCACCAGCGAATAGGCGCCTTCGATGCGCCTGATCGCGTCGATGAAGCGGTCGAGCAGGCGTCCATGATTGCTGGTCGCGATCAGGTGGATGATCGTCTCGGTGTCGGATGTCGACTGGAACAGCGAGCCACGCCGCTGCAATTCCCGCTTCAGCGCCATCGCGTTGGTGAGATTGCCGTTATGGGCCACCGCGAAGCCGCCACCGGCAAATTCCGCGAACATCGGCTGCACATTGCGCAGCCCGGCGCCGCCGGTGGTCGAATAGCGATTGTGGCCGATGGCGCGGATGCCGGGCAGGCGATCGATCACCGCCTTACGGGTGAAATTGTCGCCGACCAGGCCGACATGGCGTTCGATCGAGAACTGGCGGCCATCATGGGCGGCGATGCCAGCCGCCTCCTGGCCGCGATGCTGCAGGGCGTGCAGGCCGAGCGCCGTGAGCGCGGCGGCGTCGGGATGGCCGAAAACGCCGAAGACGCCGCATTCCTCGTGGAACGCGTCGTCGTCGGACGGGGCGGGCAACAGCGAGAAGTCGTCCATGATGTCCTATCCGCGCCGACTGTCCGGCCGCGCGCCTCTTACGGTTTCGCCTGTCCCCCGGTGGTCCCGTTCGGTGCCGCCGGTTCTTCTGCCGGCGCGTCGCCATTATCGATCAGCGAATCGAGCCCTTGCCGTTCCTTGCCGCCATAGGCCGGGGCCTGCTGGTCGGTCGCTGCCGGCGGAATAGCGGCCGGCGGCGTGGTCGTGGCATCGGGCGAATCCGCTGGAGCGTCGACCGCCGGCGTCGCCTCTTCGGGCGCCGTGCCGTGCAACCGCTCCTGGATCGTCTTTTCGATATCCTCGGGAAGCGCCGCCACGAGACGGTCGCCCAGTCTCTTCAATATGGGGGCTGTCTGCGCCTTCGCCACCCATTCCGGCTGCTGGTCGGAAAGGATCCAGTTGAGGAAGGCGAACGCAATGACGACCAGCAACACGCCGCGCGCGGCGCCGAACACGAAGCCGAGCGTCCGGTCGAGCAGCCCGACGCGGCTGTCGACGACGAAATCCGAAATCCGCATCGCCAGATAGCTGACGATGATCAGCGCGATGAAGAAGATCGCGGCCGCCGTCGCGATGATGGCGATGTTCTTGTTGGCGATATAGGGCTCAACATAAGGCAGCAGCGGCTTGTAGAAATAGAAGGCCGCAACCGCCGCCAGCACCCAGGATGCGACGGACAGCACCTCGCGCACGAAGCCGCGCACCATCGCAAGCAGCGCCGAAATGAGGACGACTACTACGACTACGCCGTCGAGGATGGTGACCGACATCGTCCCGTTGACCCCCAGAACCGCCCCGCTCTGGAGGCATCACCGACCAAGTTTCGCTAGTCCGACCCTGTCGTCCCAGTCCGTCGCGTCGACGGTCGCCTGTCGACCGCCTCGCGCATCAATTCCCGTGCGACCGGCGGGCCGGAGGCCGCGATCGAGGCGACGAGGCCGGCAAGCTGATCTATCCCGACAAGTCCCGGTGTCTCGCCCTGTTCCTTGTCGATCGACTGGACTGGCAGCACGGCTTTTGCGAAACCCAGCTTCTGCGCCTCTTTCAGGCGCTGCGCGGCATGAACGACGGGCCTTACGGCACCGGAAAGGCTGACCTCGCCGAAATAGACGCAATCGGCGGGGAGAGCAATACCGGACAGCGAGGAGACGAGCGCCGCCGCGACCGCAAGATCCGCTGCCGGCTCATTGATCCGGAGCCCTCCGGCGACCGCGAGATAGACGTCATGCGGCCCGAGCTTCACCCCGCAATGCGATTCGAGCACGGCCAGCACCATGGCCAGCCGCCCGCCGTCCCAGCCGACCACGGCGCGCCGCGGCGTGCCGAGCGGCGAGGGCGCGACCAGCGCCTGGATTTCGACCAGGACGGGCCGCGTGCCCTCCATGCCGGCGAAGACGGCAGCACCCGGCGATGCGGCATTGCGCTCGCCGAGAAAAAGCTCGGATGGGTTCGGCACTTGGCTGAGGCCCCCGCCGGTCATCTCGAACACGCCGATCTCGTCGGTGGCGCCGAAGCGATTCTTCACCGCGCGGAGAATGCGGAAGTGGTGACCGCCTTCGCCCTCGAAATAGAGCACGGCATCGACCATGTGTTCGACGACGCGCGGGCCGGCGATCTGGCCGTCCTTGGTGACATGGCCGACGAGGATGATGGTCGCGCCGGATTGCTTGGCGTAGCGGATCATCGCCTGCGCCGAGGCGCGCACCTGCGTCACCGTGCCCGGAGCGGATTCGACGGTCGAGGTCCACAGCGTCTGCACGGAATCAAGAATGACCAGCGCCGGAGGCTTGCCGGCCTCGAGCGTCGCGAGGATGTCCTCGACGCTGGTCTCGGCCGCGAGCGCGACCGGCGCCGCCGAGACGCCCATGCGCTCGGCGCGGAGCCGGACCTGTGCCACCGCCTCTTCGCCCGAGATATAGACGACGCGTTCGCCGCGCGCCGCAAGCGCCGCCGAAGCTTGCAGCAGCAGTGTCGACTTGCCGATGCCGGGATCGCCGCCGAGCAGCAGCGCCGAACCGCGGACGAAGCCGCCTCCGGTGACGCGGTCAAGCTCGGCAATGCCTGAGGCGATGCGCGGTGGCGACTTGCTCTCGCCGGCCAGAGCCTGCAATTCGACCACGCGTCCGCGCGCCGCGACCTTGCCGGGCCCGCCGCCGATGCCGCCGGACGTGTTCTCCTCGACGAGCGTGTTCCATTCGCCGCAGGATTCGCAGCGCCCCTGCCAGCGCGGGCTGACCGCGCCGCAATTCTGGCAGATGAATTGAAGACGAGCCTTTGCCATCAAAGATCCTTGGCCATCAGAAACCCTCGGCCATCAGGATGCACAGGCCATCACGCCCCTCCCAGATAGTGTCGGCGGTAACGTTTGCCGAGGCTGGTCAGGAGTTCATAGCCGATCGTCCCGGCATGGGCGGCAACCTCGTCGACCGGAATGTTGGGGCCGAACAGTTCGGCATGATCGCCGCGTCGCGCCTCCGGAATATCCGTCACGTCGATCGCCAGGAGATCCATCGAGATCCGGCCAATGAGCGGCGCCCGGCGGCCATGCAGGAAGGCGCTGGCGCCGCGCGCATTATCGCTGGACCCGGCCATGCGATGATAGCCATCGGCGTAGCCGGCCGAGAGGATGGCGATCCGGCTTGGCCGCGTCACATGCTGCGTCGCGCCGTAACCGACCGACTGCCCGACGGCCACCTGGCGAATCTGCACGATCCGCGCTTCGGCGCAGACGACCGGCTCGAGCGCCGCGAGGGCATCCCCGAACCGCCCGCCATAAAGCGCGATGCCGGGGCGCACGAGATCAAAATGATAGTCCGGCGAAAGATGCAGGCCGGCCGAATTGGCGAGCGAGGCGGGGAGGCCTGGAAAAAAGCGCGACGCCGTCCGGAAAGCGGCGAGCTGCGCGGCATTGAGCGGGTGATCCGGCTGATCGGCACAGGCGAGGTGGCTCATGACCAGCGATAGGCCGAGCGCCTCGGCGCGGTCCGCGAGCCCTGCCGCCTCATCGAGCGTGACGCCGAGCCGGTGCATGCCTGTATCGACATGCAACGCCGCGCGGCCGTCCCCTCCAGCCGCTTTGTAGGCCGCCCATTCGTCGATCTCGGCCATGGAGCCAAGCACGGGCTGCAGCGCACGTTCTGCCAACCGCGCCGCCGTTCCGGGAATGAGGCCGTTCAGGACATAGATGGCGGCGGCCGGCGCAAGCGTGCGGAGCTGCAGGCCTTCCTGGGGCAGGGCGACGAAGTATGAACGGCAACCCGCCTTCGCCAGAGCCGGCACGGCCTCTGCGAGGCCGATGCCATAGGCATCTCCCTTGACCGCTGCGGCGGTCTCGGCGCCGCCGGCTCGATCGGCGATGCTGCGCCAGTTGCGCGCCAACGCACTCAGATCGACGGTCAGGCGACCGCCGCTCCCCCAATCCTCGGCGGCTGCGTCTTCAATCGATTCCATGGCGGCGACTTTACACGGGAATTCGCGGCGAGATTATTGCGGACCCATCTTCCGCCGGTGATTTTCACCCCGACTATCCGCAGGAGTTTTGACATGCCGGGCATGAGCATCGCGACCGTTACGCTCGTCGTCGACGACTATGACCGGGCGATCGCCTGGTATACGGAGAAGCTCGGCTTCCAACTCATCGCCGATACGCCGCTTGGCGGCGGCAAGCGCTGGGTGCTGGTCGCTCCGGCCGGCGGCGGAGCACGGCTGCTGCTCGCCAAGGCCGAGGGCGCAACGCAGGTGGCGCGCATCGGCGACCAGACCGGCGGCCGTGTTGGCTTCTTCCTCGAGACCGACGATTTCGCCCGCGATCACGCGGCGTTTCTTGCCGCCGGCGTCACCTTCCGCGAGGAGCCACGCTTCGAGGTCTATGCGACCGTCGCGGTGTTCGAGGATCTCTATGGCAACACCTGGGATCTGCTGCAGCCGAACGGCTAGCGGGGAGGAGGCGGCGCAGCGCGGGGGCACCGGTGGCGGCCGCGCGCCCGGCAACAGGAACAGCGTCTCCAGCAGCCGTCAAACGTTAGCTTCTTCGCCGCTTCGGCTTAAGCGACTTCAGAAGCAGGTTCGCCGCGGCAGCGGCGGAACCCTCACCCGTGAATGCGACTGCCACGATCGCCTCGTCGGCGCGGGAATAGGCCGCCAGCGCACCGACGCCTGGGGCGCCCCCGGCATGCCCGATCCACTGCAATGTGGATCGGCCGTCGGGAACCTCGAACAGCATGATGCCGAGCCCATAGAAGGTGCCGGCATCAAACATGGGATAAAGCGTCTCGGTCATCTGATCGAAGAGTTGCTTCTTGAGCAGACGGCCCTCGAAAAGAGCCGCCCACGCCATCGCCATGTCATGGGCATCGCTCACGATCGCGCCGGCCGCGCCCGCCCAGCGTGGATCGATCGTCCCACCCTTCGCCGCACTGGCGGGCGCGACGTCATCGATGCTCGCTCGCGCTGACAGCGCCCGCATCGACGCGAGGCCGAGCGGCGCGATGATTCGCGCGGTGATCGCCTCATTGATCGGGCGCGCATCTACGCGCTGCACAATCTCGCCGAGGACGTCATAGCCGGTGTTCGAATAGCGCCATCGCTCGCCCGGGCAGAACATCGCGCCATGACGACGCGCGATCGCCAGCATCGTGGCCGCGTCGCGGTAGCGGGGATGGGCGCGAACGACGCGATCCTCGTTGGCGCTGAAAAGGCCGGACGTGTGCGCGAGAAGATCGCGCGGGCTGACGACATCGCCATTCGGAACGCCGCTGACCCACTGCGAGACCGGGCCGTCGAGCGACAGCTTCCCTTCCTCGACGAGCTGAAGCACGACGATGGCCGTGAACGTCTTGCCGACGCTCGCCCACCAGAACGTCGGATGACCCGCGGGAGCCGTCGTTCGGTGCCAAAGGCCTTTCCCGGGCCGTGCGACGGCGGCGGTGAGCGCCGGAGCCGCCGTATAGGCCGCGATCCTGGCAAAGGCCTCATCGAGCCGCCTTGTCTCGGATTCGGCGAGAGGCGCGTCGTGCACGGGCTTGATGCGCGCCGGCCTGACCGACACATGAACTGGCGGGCCGGAATAAGCGAGGCGGGCGGCGCAGCGAACAGGCTGGTAATCATCCGCCTCGGCGCGCGGTCCTAGCACGGCCGCGCCGGTCACCGCCAGCGTGCCCCGCAGAATGTCGCGGCGTGACCAGGCCGATGGGCTGGCGCCGGTCATCCGCGGCGGCATCCAGCCCGCGCCAGCATGTCGCGAACGATGAGCGGTGTCGCGGCAAGGGTTCTCGCCTGGCCGGCGGCCGATGCGGCGGCGATGGCGTGACGCGCCTCCTCCGCCGAGAGCGAGAGCGGGCGTCGACAGGCTGCGCTGCCGAGCCCGACCAGAACTCCGGCCGTCTCTCCGATACCTCCGAGATAGGCTGTCAAAACCTGCTGGGCGGTCCGATTGCTGGATGCCTGGTCGAGCATCTCGGCGACTTGCGCAACGGATATGGCGCCGCCCGGCGTCGATGGTGCTGCCTGGGCGGGCGCGATGAAGGCAAGCGTAGCAAGGGTCAAGGATGTCTTTCGCAAAGTGTGCATCACGGTCTCCTGAGTGACGGCGATGACCGTTATGCGAAAAGAAATTATTGTCAAACAATAATATCGACGATAAGGTCTCGGTATGAAGGAGATCCGGCATGACCAAGATTGTTATGAGCAGGCATGAAGAACCCGCCCCGGCGCGATCAGTCCGCCTCAATCGCCTGCGCGGCTTGAGCACGGTACTGGCGCGCCTCAGCGTCCTGTTCGCGGCGCTGCTACCGGTCCTGATGCTGGCCTATTGGTGGCTGACCCCGACAGAAGCGCTGTTCCGTCAGGCCGGCCTCGTTCAGGTGCCTCCGGCCTGGATCGGATTTCCGATGCGCCTCGCGGGCTTCGCGCTTTCCATGATTCCGCTGGCCGCTCTGGTTCTCGGCCTTTTAAGCGCCCGCGGCTGTTTTACTTCCTTCGCGGCTGGCCGCGTCTTCTCCAGCGAAGCGGCGCGGGGCCTGCGGGGTCTCGCTCTCGGCGTAGGCGCTTCGGCTCTGCTCAGTCCGCTGGCAGGCGCCGCGCTGAGCCTCCTCCTGAGCACGCAATCGCCGGTCGGGATGCGGAGCGTGGTATTCAGCGTCGGATCCGATTCGCTTCTGTCGCTGTTGTTCGCCGCGATGGTCGCGGCCATCGCCTCCGTGCTGGTCGAAGCCGCCGATATCGCGGCCGAAAACGAGCAGTTCGTCTAGGGGAGGGCGAACATGCCGATTCAGGTCCGGTTGGGTGTCATGCTGGCCGAGCGCAATCGAACGTCGAAGGATCTTGCCGACTATGTCGGCATCACCGAGGCCAACCTGTCGCTGCTCAAGAACGGGCATGTGAAGGGCGTGCGCTTCGAGACGCTCGAGCGCATCTGCGCGTTCCTGGAGTGTCAGCCGGGCGATCTGCTGCGCTACGAGCCCGGCGGACCAGCGAAGGGATGAGCCCGACCGGCGATCCGGGGCGAAGCGGATCGCCTATTTCTGGACCGGTTTGCCGATGTCCGCGCCGCTAGGCCGGGAAATAAGGCGCGAGATTGGACCGGATGCGGTCCAGTATCGTCGGCATCGACGATCCGGGTACGAACGTCCTGCCGGTGATCATTTCGAATGACCGGATATAGACCTCCGACGTCCGTGCGATAAGTTCGGCCGGGATCTCGGGGATCGGGTCCTTGTAGGGGTCGCAGCGCGCTGTGACCCATGACCGCACGAAATCCTTGTCGAAGCTCGGCGGCCGTTCGCCGCTTTCGAAGGCGGCCTCATAACTGTCGGCCAGCCAATAGCGGCTGCTGTCGGCCGTATGGATCTCGTCGGCGAGGATGATGCGGCCTTCCCGGTCGACGCCGAATTCATACTTTGTGTCGACGAGGATCAAGCCGCGCTCGGCGGCGCGCTGCTGGCCGCGGGTAAAAATCGCCAGCGCGTAGCTGGAAACCGTCTCCCACTGGTCCGGCGTCAGCAGCCTCTGCGTGAGGATATCTTCAGGAGAGAGCGGCTCGTCATGGCCGCCGTCAAACGCTTTGCTGGTCGGCGTCAGAATCGGCTGCGGCAGGATCTGGTGGTCGCGGAGCCCGTCGGGCAGCCGCAAGCCATACATTGCGCGCTCACCCTTCCGATATCGGGTCAGGATCGACGTGCTGGTCGTCCCGGCGAGATAGCCGCGCACCACCATCTCGACCGGGAGAATGTCGAGCCGCGTGCCGATCACCACATTCGGGTCTGGATAGGCCAACACGTGGTTGGGACAGATGTCAGCGGTTTCCTCGAACCAGGCGCGCGCCGTCTCGGTCAGCACCTGGCCCTTGAAGGGGATCGAGGTCAGGATCGTGTCAAACGCGCTCAGGCGATCGGTGGCAATGATGATGCGCCTGCCATCGGCGAGATCATAATTCTCGCGAACCTTGCCTTTGTAGTGGTTCGGGAGTTCCGGGATGAAGGCGTCGGTGAGAATGGGCAGGGCGGTCATCGGACGGGTCCGCTACTCATAGGCCTCAGGCAATTGATCGCGGCGGACGAGGTTCGAGAAGCGCGTGACCTCCGCCTCGAATTGCAGCTGGACGGTGCCGGTCGGGCCATGGCGCTGCTTGCCGACGATCACTTCGGCGACGCCGGCGACCTGTTCCATCTCCGCCTGCCACTTGAAGAATTCCTCGGTGCCTTCCTTCGGCATCTTGCTCTTCAGGTAATATTCGTCGCGATAGACGAACATCACCACGTCGGCGTCCTGCTCGATCGAGCCGGATTCGCGAAGGTCCGAAAGCTGCGGCCGCTTGTCGTCGCGCGATTCGACCTGACGGGAGAGCTGCGACAACGCCAGGATCGGCACGGCCAGCTCCTTTGCCAGTGCCTTCAGGCCCGTGGTGATCTCGGTGATTTCCTGCACGCGGTTGTCGCTGCGCTTGCCGGAGCCCGAGAGGAGCTGCAGGTAGTCGATGACCAGGAGGTCGAGGCCGCGCTGGCGTTTCAACCGGCGGGCGCGCGCGGTGAGCTGCGCGATCGAGATGCCGCCGGTCTGATCGATATAGAGCGGGATGCGCGCCATCTCGCGCGCTGCCGCGACGACGCGGGCAAACTGCCGTTCGTCGATCGAGCCGCGGCGAATATGCGAGGACGAGACGCCGGATTGCTCGGCGATGACGCGCGTCGCCAATTGCTCGCCCGACATTTCGAGCGAGAAGAAGCCGACAATGCCGCCATTCACCGTCTTCATCGCGCCATCGGGCTGCAATTCGCCGCGATAGGCCTTGGCGATGTTGTAGGCGATGTTGGTGGCGAGCGAGGTCTTGCCCATGGCGGGACGGCCGGCGAGCACGATCAGATCGGAAGGCTGCAGCCCGCCCATCTGCTTGTCGAGATCATCGAGACCGGTCGCGATGCCGGAAAGATGGCCATCGCGCTGATAGGCGGCGCTGGCCATGTCGATGGCGTTCTTCAGCGCTTCCTCGAAGGAATGGAAGCCGCCGTCATAGCGCCCGGTCTCGGCTAGCGCGAACAGGCGCCGCTCGGCGTCCTCGATCTGCGCACGCGGTGGCATGTCGATCGGCGCGTCATAGGCGATGTTGACGACATCCTCGCCAATGCCGATCAGCGAGCGGCGCAGAGCGAGATCATAGATCGCGCGGCCGTAATCCTCGGCATTGATGATCGTCGTCGCCTCGGCGGCGAGGCGCGCGAGATATTGCGCGAGATTCATGTCGCCGATGGCGAGCTCGGCCGGCAGGAAGGTCTTCAGCGTGACCGGCGTCGCCACCTTGTTGGCGCGGATGATGCCCGACGCGACTTCATAGATCTGGCGGTGGATCGGCTCGTAGAGATGAACCGGCTCAAGAAAGTCGGAGACGCGGTAGAACGCCTCGTTGTTCACGAGGATCGCACCGAGAAGGGCCTGTTCGGCCTCGATATTATGCGGCGGCTGGCGATAGAAATCCGCGGCCTGCTGCGGCAAAGCTCGTGCTGGAAGGTTCATCGTCCTCGCTCTCAATCCCGTAGAGTCCATAGGAGCCGGGGGAGTGGCGAATGCAACGCGGTGGCGCACGAATCATCGCGCCTGACGCAGGACATCCCGCAATCAACAGCATGTCTGATGGCTTCGCAATGCTTCTTGCGCGTGTCCGAATCGTGACACCGCCATCTGTGGAGCGTAGCGGGGATAACAGTCCCGCGCGATTTTTTTCCGGGCCCCGCGTAGGGAGGCCCGGTCAGCACGCGTTACGTCACCGGGACTGGGCAGCTTTCACTCGAAGAGGCAGCCGATGACACTGGAACAAGCGATCTTCGCGCTGAAGCGATTTGGGCTCGGGCCGAGGCCGGGCGATGCCGCGCGCATCGCCAGTGACCCGCGCGGCGCGCTCCTGGCCGAGCTTGCGATGCCCCCTCCGGACAATCTCGGCCCGGAGGCGAGCCCTGATGCGACCGACGTCTTCATCGCCATTCGCGCCGATCAGGAAGCGCGCAAGATGAAGCGTGACGCCGATCGGGTAGCGATGGCAGGGCCCGTGGGGCCGAACGGCATGGCGGACGCCAAGGGAGCGGTGGCAAAGCCGAAGGACCCCAAGCCGGCCCCGAGCGTCGCCAGACAGATTTATGTCGACGAGATCGGCCGCCGCATCGCGGCGGCTGACAGCGCCGGCATCGGCATCACCGAGCGGCTGGTTCAATTCTGGTCCAATCACTTCGCCGTCCAGAGCGATAAGGACGAAATGGTGCGCGGCCTTGCCGGCAGCTTCGAGCGCGAGGCGATCCGTCCCTTTGTGCTCGGCCGTTTCGAGGACATGCTGCTCGCCGCGACGCGCCATCCGGCGATGCTGCTCTCGCTCGACAATGCCGGTTCGGTCGGACCCGATTCGCCCGTCGGCAAGAAGCGCGGCCTTGGCCTCAACGAGAACCACGCCCGCGAACTGATGGAACTCCACACCGTCGGCGTTGGCGGCGGTTACTCGCAGGCCGATGTGACGTCGCTGGCCGAAGTCCTGACCGGCTGGACCTTCGTGCGCGACCGGGCCCGGCCCAGCGCTGGCGACTTTGCCTTCAATCCCGGCCTGCACGAACCGGGCGACAAGCGCGTCATGGGCCGGACCTATCGCGAGGATGTCGTCTATGCCGTGGGAAATGAGGGGCAGGGCCTCGCGGTCCTGCATGATCTCGCTGTGAGCCCGGCAACGGCCAAGCACCTTGCGTTCAAGCTGGCTCGACACTTCGTCGCCGACGATCCGCCCAAGCCGCTGGTCGACCGTCTTGCGGCGACCTTCACGTCGGCACGCGGCGACCTCAAGGCCGTCACCGAGACGCTGCTGAAATCCGACGAGGCCTGGGCACCGACGCGCAAATTCGCGACCCCGCAGCAATTCACGATCGCGGCCATGCGGGCGCTCGACGCCTCCGTCGATGCGCCGATGCTGATCCGCACGCTGGACGTGCTCGGGCAGCCGATCTGGGCGCCGATCTCGCCTGAAGGCTTTCATGATGACAAGGCGACCTGGCTCGCGCCCGACGCGATGACCAGCCGGCTCGATGTCGCCGACCAGTTTGCGCAGAAGGCCAAGGTCAACCTGCCTCCTGCCGATCTCGTCGAGGCTGTGCTCGGGCCATCCGCTTCGGCGGACACGTGTCAGGCGATCGCCCGCGCCGAATCAGAACGTCAGGCGCTGGCTCTCGTCGTGATGAGCCCCGAATTCCTCTGGAGGTAGCCATGAGCGACCACAATCCCAGCTCGATCCGTTCCCTGGCGCCGACCCGCCGCCTGTTTCTCGCCTCGGCAGGGGCCTTCGTCGCCTGGGCGCATATGCCCCGCGCCGCCTTTGCCGGCACGCGCGATCCGCGCTTCGTCGTCGTCATCCTGCGGGGTGCGATGGACGGGCTCGCTGCGGTGCCGCCGATCGGCGATCCCGACTACGCCAAGCTTCGTGGCGATATCGCCATCGGCAGCCCTGGAATCGCCGGAACGGTTCCGCTCGACGGCTTCTTCGCGCTCAACGATGCGATGCCGAAGCTGAAGCAATTCTATGGCTCCGGCGAAGCGCTGATTATCCACGCCGTCGCGACCGCCTATCGCGATCGCTCGCATTTCGACGGGCAGGATGTGCTGGAGAGCGGCCTGACGCAGCCGGGCGCCAGCCGCGACGGCTGGCTCAATCGCGCCGTGGCCGCCCTGCCGCGCGGCGAGGCGGTGCGGCCGGCGAGCGGGCTCGCGGTCAGCCCGACCGTGCCGCTGGTGCTGCGCGGCGGCGCGCCTGTCTTCACCTGGATGCCGGACGGATTGATGCCTGTCGGCATGGACACCGCCGATCGTCTCGCCGGCCTTTACGACCATGCCGATCCTGAACTTGCTGGTGTGTTCAGTGCTGGCCGCACGATCGACCGAATGGCGGCTGGCGGGACCGCGGTGAAGGGTGGCGATATCGCAGCGAATTTCCGCCGAATCGCAGTCGGTGCCGGGCGCTTGCTGGCCGAGCCCGACGGGCCGCGAATCGCGGCGATCAGTTTCGACGGCTGGGACACCCATGCGAGCGAAGGGCCTGAAAATGGCCAGCTCGGCCGCCGCCTCGGCGCCCTCGATGGAGCCCTCGACGCCCTGAAGGCGGAACTCGGCCCGGCCTGGGCCGATACCGTCGTCGCGGTCATGACGGAATTCGGCCGCACCGCACATGTCAATGGCACCGACGGCACCGATCACGGCACAGCGACGACTGCCTTCCTGGTCGGAGGGGCCGTCAAGGGCGGGCGCGTGCTGGCTGATTGGCCGGGCCTGGCGCCCGATAAGCTCTACCAGCAGCGCGACCTCGCCCCGACCACGGATTTGCGGGCCGTGCTGAAGGGCGTGCTGCGCGATCACCTCGGCATCGCCGAGCCCGTGCTCGCGACGACTATCTTCCCCGGCAGCATCGGCGTGCGCCCGATTGCGGGGCTCGTCGCCTGAGGAGAAGAATCGCCGGCTATTCGCCGGCGATCTTCAGCGAGGGGCGCTGTCCGGCGTGGTCGCGACGACGCAGCGCCTCTTCCGCATGCCAGATATAGTCGCGCGTCAGCGGCAGAGCGTGTTGATCGCGGACAAGCTGGATCTGGAAGATCATCATGTCCTGGTAGCGGAAGGCTGTCTCCGACGCCGCGAGGTAGAATTCCCACATCCGACAGAACACTTCGTCATAGAGCTTCAGGGCCTCGTCGCGCCGGGCCATGAAGCGCTCGCGCCATTCGCGCAGCGTCTCCGCATAATGAAGGCGCAGGATCTCGATGTCGGTAATCTTCAGGCCGGCGCGCTCGATCTCCGGAATCACTTCCGAGAGCGACGGGATATAGCCGCCCGGGAAGATGTATTTGTGGATCCAGGAATTCGTCTCGCCCGGCAGGTCGAACCGGCCGATCGCATGCAGCACCATGACACCGTCGTCGGCGAGCAGGTCGCGCGTCTTCTCGAAGAACTCACGATAATGCCCGACGCCGACATGTTCGAACATTCCGACCGAGATGATGCGGTCGAAGCGGCTCGTCAGATGACGATAGTCCTTGAGCAGGAAGCGCGTGCGGTCGGCGACGCCCTTCTCGCCGGCGCGGGCGTTCGAAACCTTGTGCTGCTCTTCCGAAAGCGTCACGCCGGTCACGTCGATATCCGCGTGGTCGGCGAGGTAGAGCCCGAGACCACCCCAGCCCGAGCCGATATCCAGCACCTTCTGGCCGGATTGCAGCGCGAGCTTGGACGCCAGATGCCGTTTCTTGGCAACTTGCGCCTCTTCAAGCGACGCATCGGCCGTTTCGAAATAGGCGCATGAATATTGCTGGTCGCTGTCGAGGAACAGCGAGTAGAGACGACCGTCGAGATCGTAGTGGTGCGCGACATTCTGCCGGGCGCGGAACGGCGTGTTCCATTGGCGGAAGCGCCGCGTCCAGACCCGAACGCGATAGATGGCGCGCATCCACCATGATCGGCCCGTGCCGCCGATATTCTGCAGCACGACGGCGAGGAATTCATAGATCGAGCCCTTCTCGATCACGAATCCCCCGTCCATGAATGCTTCCCCAAGCTTCAGCTCGGGATTGAGCATGACGCCGCGTTCGGCCGCTTTCGATGTGAAGCGGACGCGAACCGTATCGCCGCTGCCATCGCCGAAGCGATGGAGCCGACCCTTGGCGTCGATGATTTCAAGCGAGCCCTTCTTGAGCACGCTCGACATATAGTTGGTGAGCAACCGATTCATGGTGAAGACCCGCTGCCCTTTCGGATGATCCCGGCTGAGCGGGAGAGGCTTCGGCTGTGAGCGGCGCACTATCTTGGCGTCAGGGAGATGTTAGCCCCGATTTTGCCACGATTTCAAGCGGCTAGCTGAGCGGGCTGAAAGTGGTTCCAGAGAATGCAAAAGGGGCGCGCGGCGAATGCCGCGCGCCCCTTCAAGAAGTAAGGCGTCCTTTGGGTTTTGTGGCCCCTCAGACCTCTTCGGCGTCCTCGTCGAGGGCCGCCTCGAGATCTTCCTCGTCCTCGAGCGGCTCGAGTTCGAACTGCTCGCGGACGGTCAGATCTTCACCGCGGGCCTGACGCTCGGCCTCGTCGGCGCTGCGGGCGACGTTGATCGTCACAGTTGATTCGACTTCCGGATGCAGCGCGATGGCGATCTGGTGCAGGCCGATCGTCTTGATCGGATGCTCGAGCACGACCTGATTGCGGGCGACCGAGAAACCGGCCTCGGTGACGAGGTCGGCAATGTCGCGGCTCGAAACCGAACCATAGAGCTGGCCGGTTTCGCCGGCCTGGCGCACGACGATGAACGACTGGCCGTTCAGCTTCTCGGCGACGACGTCGGCTTCCTTCTTGCGTTCGAGATTGCGCGCCTCGAGCTGGGCCTTCTGGCCCTCGAAGGTCTTCTTGTTGGCTTCCGTCGCGCGGAGCGCCTTGCCCTGCGGCAGCAGGAAGTTGCGAGCAAAGCCGTTCTTGACGTGCACAATCTCGCCCATCTGGCCGAGTTTGGCGACGCGTTCCAGCAGAATGACGTCCATGTTCAGTTCTCCTTGTTCAATGATTTCAGAGTCATGTCGAAGCACCCGTCCCACCGGCGGACCGGCGGAAACGGAAATTGAGAACGGTGTCGGCAACGCCCAGCACGGCCATCATCACGATCGGCAGCATGAAGACGAAGCTCGCCGCATAGACGAGGAACAGCATGGCGAATCGCCCCGGCTTGCCGCGCAGGAGCGCGTGCACCGCGCCATATCCGGCAAGGGCAAAGGCAAAGCCCAGCGCGCCGGCGAAGGCGGCGGCGATATGACCGGCACCGCCGGGAAGAATGCAGCCAACAAGCGCGACGCCGAGCGCGGGCACGAGAAACGCGGGCGGCACGACGGTCCACATCGGTGTCCAGCCGCGCCGCAGCAATCCGGACATGCGCGCAATATGGCCGCCGAGCCACAGATTGAGCACCGCTGCGCCGAGCGCGAAGCAGCCGGCGGTGGCCGGCATCAGCGCGACGGAGAAGCTGACGATCGGCGTCAACTGCTCGGTCGTCGGCGCGTCGGAACCGGCACCCCCCGCGTCGAGCCAGGCCTCGAATGCCTTGACGGTCTGTGTCACCAGCGTCGCCGGATCGAAGCCGAGCATGACGCCGGCAGCGATGATGCCGATGGCGGTTGCGAGTGCCAGGCGGGCGAGCGCCATGCCGAGCGGAAACCACTCGACCGCCTCCGGCTCACTGTCGTGCGGCCGCGACAGGCCGACGAGATGAGCCGCCCAGGCAATCGGCGCGCCGAAGACGAGCAGATGCAGCAGTCCGGCGAGCGGATTGAAGGCGGCGCCAATGATGGCGGCGGCCACGAGGGAGGCCGTCGCGCCCGAAAGCGTGCCGAAGCCGATGCCTGCGATGGCGACGGGGAGGGGAGAGAGCAGGAAAAGCGGCAAGGCCAGCGCGGTGCCGCTGATGACGCTGGCAAACAGAAGCGCGGCAGCGAGGCCGGCGCCGAGGCCAATGAGGATGTTGCGCGTCATCATGCTTTCGCTGTCCCGCTCGTCGGAGCGGTTAGAGGCAAGTCGCGGAATGCGCCGGCCCCAACCAGGTCTCGCCTCACGAAGACGAACGCGTCGTCCCGGAGACAGGATGATGGCCTCCCGGCAATGCCGGAAGGCCTTGTTCGCGCCGGCTTCAGGCCGGCAGGCGTCCTACTTGATCACGTAGGGCAGCAGGCCGAGGAAGCGAGCGCGCTTGATCGCCTGGGCGAGCTCGCGCTGCTTCTTGGCCGAAACGGCCGTGATGCGGGACGGAACGATCTTGCCGCGCTCGGAAATATAGCGCTGCAGAAGGCGGACGTCCTTGTAGTCGATCTTCGGCGCATTGGGGCCGGAGAAGGGGCAGGTCTTCCGGCGACGGAAGAACGGACGACGACCACCGCCGCTGCTGGTGCTGGTCGTGGAAGCGCTGGAACCACCGAAATCAGACATTATTCAGCTCCACCTTCGGTTTCTTCGCTGCGGGGACGGCGCTCGCCGCGGAAACCACCGCCGCCTGCACCACCTTCACGATCGCCACGGAAACCGCCGCCGCCGCCGAAGCTGCGCGGACGGTCGCCACGATCACCAAAGCGACCGCCGCGGTCGCCGTCACGATCGTCGCGGTCGCGCTTCTGAAGCATGGCCGACTGGCCTTCCTCGAGCGCATCGACACGGATGGTGAGAACGCGAAGGACGTCCTCGTTGATGCGCTGCTGACGCTCGAGCTCGGCAACGGCAGCCGCCGGCGCGTCGATGTTGAGCAGCGTATAGTGAGCCTTGCGGTTCTTGCGGATGCGGAACGCAACCGACTTCAGGCCCCACTGCTCGATCTTGGCGACGGAGCCGCCATTGGCCTCGAGGATGCCCTTGAACGTCTCGGTCAGCGTCTCGACCTGCTGCGCCGACACATCCTGCCGGGACAGAAATACGTGTTCGTAAAGCGGCATGATTGCCCTTTCCCTTTCGATTCCCGGCGCCAAGCCTCACCGAAGCCTTCGAGGGAAGGCAAACGGTACAACTTCGAGAGCGGAGACACGGGAAGACGGGATCCTTTGATCCCTGCGGCAAGCGCCGCCTTCCGTTCAACCCCCGGCCGGGTGTCATAACGACGGGCGGTGCATACATCCAAAGGCCCGGGAAGGCAAGCCTTGCAGCCAGATGAGCCGGCCTGGCTCCATGACCCGAAGTCCGAAGCGATGCGCGGAACGGCTCGGCGTCTTTCGGGACGATGGTGTGATTATAAGGTCACCCATCGAAATCGGTGATGCGTTCATCAGCAGAACCCGGCTTTTCTTTCGCCTGATCCATCGGCATAGTGCCTCACCTTCAAGCAGATCGCCGGCGGCGCCCAGCATTCGGGCCGCACGCTCCCGCCGATCGACGCTTCAACCGAGGACGACATCGTGACTGAGAGGGTTGCTGCCATGCCCGCTGCAGCGGGCCGTGACGTTGCCGGCCGGACCGCCTTTGGCATCCTGGTCGCGATCAGCATGTCGCATCTGCTGAACGACCTCATGCAGTCCGTGATCTCGGCGATCTATCCGATTCTGAAAACCGAGTTTTCGCTCGATTTCGGCCAGATCGGCGTCATCCAGCTCGTTTTCCAGTGCACGGCCTCGATCCTGCAGCCGATCGTCGGAATCTATACTGACAAGAAGCCGATGCCGTTCTCCCTTCCGATCGGAATGGGCTGCACGTTGCTCGGGCTGCTGCTGCTGGCGACGGCCGGACATTATTCGGTCATCCTGCTCTCGGTCGCGCTGATAGGCTTGGGATCATCGATCTTTCATCCCGAATCGTCCCGCGTTGCCCGTATGGCCTCCGGCGGCCGGCATGGTCTTGCCCAGTCGCTCTTCCAGGTCGGCGGGAATTTCGGCTCGGCCATCGGCCCGCTGCTCGCCGCCTTCATCGTATTGCCGCGCGGCCAGGGCGCCGTGGCCTGGTTCGCGCTCGCTGCGCTGGCCGGGATTATCATCCTATCGCGTGTCGGCTTCTGGTATCGCGCCCAGCACCGCGCCGGAATCGGTCGCAAGCAGGTGAAATCGGCGCATGTGATGCTGCCGCGCGCGGTCATCACGCGCTCGATCATCATCCTGGCGCTGCTGATCTTCTCGAAGTTCTTCTACATGGCGGCGCTGTCGAGCTACTACACGTTCTACCTGATCGACACGTTCCACGTTTCGGTGCGCGATTCGCAGTTGCTGCTGTTCGTCTTCCTCGGCGCGGTCGCGGTCGGCACCATCGCCGGCGGGCCGATCGGCGACCGGTTCGGCCGCAAATTCGTCATCTGGTTTTCGATTCTCGGCGTGTTGCCTTTCACGCTCGCGCTGCCGCATGCGAATCTCGCATGGACGGTTGCGCTTTCGGTGATCATCGGCCTTGTCCTGTCCTCGGCCTTCTCCGCAATCATCGTCTATGCGCAGGAGCTGATCCCCGGAAAGGTCGGCCTGGTGTCCGGACTGTTCTTCGGCTTTGCCTTCGGCATGGGTGGCATTGGCGCGGCGGCGCTCGGACAACTGGCTGACATGACCTCGATCACCTTCGTGTTCCAAGTCTGTGCGTTCCTGCCGGTGATCGGGCTGCTGACGGCGTTCCTGCCCAATGTCGAGCCGAAGCGCCACTAGGGGCGTTTCGTCGCGCGGGAAGCGCCCTCGGTTTCTTGCCATGCTTCCGCCAGGAAGACGGTGTCGGTGGCCGTCCGCTGTTCCTGCGGACGGATGCCATTATGATCGAACTGAAGCCCCGGCTCGTTCTCGCTTGCGTTGCCTTGACCATGGCCCTGTCCGGTGTCGCACGCGCCGATCCGCCGGCGGCCTGCTGGTCGGCCGCGGCGCTTGCCGGACGTCCCGAAGAGGTGGCGAAGCATCGGCCGGGTCCGTCCGATCAGGTGAGCGTGCCGCAGGCATCGTCTCTGAATGCGGTTGCGCCGTCGCCAGGATCGGGCGTCGTCCGCCGTGTCGTGCCCCGGGACGGTCGCAAGCTCGTCGCGCTGACATTCGATCTCTGCGAAGGCTCAGGCGAGGTCGCCGGGTATGACGGCGCGATCGTCGATCGCCTGCGAGCCCTGAATGTCCCCGCCACCTTCTTCATGGGCGGGCGCTGGGCGCAAAGCCATGAGACTCGGGCCATGCAACTGCTCGCCGATCCGCTCTTCGAGGTCGGCGACCACACGTATGACCACGCCGACCTAGCGCATGCCGATGCGACACGGATCAATCTCGAGATTGCGCGCACGGAAGCCGTCCTCGGCAGTCTCGCCGCACGCGTTGCCGAGGCTTGCCCCGCGGCGGACCCGCCTCCCAAGACCCGCCTCTTCCGCTTTCCCTATGGCGCCTGCAGCGCCGAGGGGCCGGCGACGGTTCGCGCTGCCGGGCTGGTGCCGATCCAGTGGGATGTCGTGTCCGGCGATCCGTCCGGCGTCGCCGCGGCGCCGATGGCGCGCGGCGTGCTCGGCGAGGTCAAGCCGGGCTCGATCATCGTCATGCATGCCAATGGGCGCGGCCGCCATACAGCCGAAGCGCTGGCGACGATCATCCCGCAGTTGCGGGCGCGCGGCTATGAATTCGTCACCGTCAGCGACCTCATGGCTGCGGGACGCCCCGAGACCGCAGGCGTCTGCTTCATCGAGCATCCGGGCGATACGGCGCGCTATGATCATCCAAAGGCGGCGCCGACCAAAACGAAAGGGGCCGGCGCGGTGCCGGCCCCTTCAAGCGAGTAGCCCCCTTCGCATCAATGGCCGGCGAGCTGGCCGCCGCCGTCCCACTGCGAGCTGTCCTCCGACAGGCCGACAGTCTGGTCGTCATTGACCGTGATGACGACCTTCTCGCCGGGGATGAGGCCCATCATGAGGCTGGGATTGCTGATCTTGAAGGTGCGCCCGTCGATCAGCGTCACCGATCCAGAAGCGTTGTCGAGCGTCCTGACAGTGCCCGCGTCTACATCGACCGCGAGCGCGGCGCCCGCAGAGCCGATCACCATGACCAGGGGAAGAACGAATGCGATCTTTCTCATGGCAGTCTCCATCATCGTCCTGTCCTCACCCGCCATTTGCAGCAATGCCACCCGCTGGTGCGCCGGCTGAAACGTCGTGAGACATTATAGATTTGAAACTCCAATTGTGGTGCGCAAGCGTTTGTAAGCCACATGAACGAAATTTAATAAGCCAGACATACTATCAAGTTTTTGGGAGGCCGACGGATCGGCCGCTTTCGCGCGTAGCGGCGGCGCTCGGGCTTGACTTCGCCTCACGAAGGCGCGATTAGCCGCCGCCGATATGCTGCGGGCCGCGGGCTCGCGAAGGGCAGACCGGGAGCGGAATTCTTGACGACAGCTCTGACGTTTCCAGGCCAGGGGAGCCAGGCGGTCGGCATGGGCAAGGCCCTCGCCGAAGCCTATCCCGAGGCCCGCGCCGTCTTCGCGGAAGTCGATGACGCGCTTGGCGAAAATCTCTCGACGGTCATCTTCGAAGGTCCGATCGAGACGCTGACACTGACGGCCAATGCGCAGCCGGCGCTGATGGCCGTCAGCCTCGCCGCACTTCGCGTGCTGGAAGCGAATGGCCTCGACATCGGCAGGATGGCGGCTTTCGTGGCTGGGCACTCGCTCGGCGAATATTCGGCGCTGGCGGCGGCCGGCAGTCTGTCGATCGCCGAGGCGGCGCGGCTGCTGCGCATTCGCGGCGCCGCGATGCAGGCGGCGGTTCCTGTCGGCGAGGGCGCCATGGCGGCGCTGCTCGGCCTCGACTTCGAGACTGCCATCGCCGTAGCGGAAGAAGCTGCCCAAGGCGATGTCTGCGAGGCGGCGAACGACAATGGTCCTGGCCAGGTGGTGATTTCCGGCTCGCGTGCCGCGATCGAGCGCGCGATCGAGATCGCCAAGGCCAAGGGCGCCAAGCGCGCGCTCCTGCTGCCGGTAAGCGCGCCTTTCCATTGCGCGCTCATGCAGCCGGCCGCCGACGCGATGCGCGAGGCGCTTTCCGAGGTGTTCATCGCACCGCCAGTCGTGCCGCTTGTCGCCAATGTGCTGGCCGCGCCGATCAGCGATCCTGACGTGATCCGCAGCCGCCTCGTCGAGCAGGTCACCGGCATGGTCCGCTGGCGCGAGTCGATCACCTGGCTCGAAGGCCAAGGCGTGGATTTCCTGCTTGAGGTCGGCGCAGGCAAGGTGCTTTCGGGCCTCGCCAAGCGAATCGCCCCCACCGTCAGGACCCAGTCGGTCGGTCTGCCCGACGACGTTCCGGCCGCGATGGCGCTGCTCGTCTGAGCGCGCCGCATCACCCGATCGACAAAGGAGTTCCGCGATGTTCGACTTGACCGGCAAGCGCGCCCTCGTAACGGGCGCGAGCGGCGGCATCGGCCGCGCGATCGCGGTTGCCCTGCATGGCCAGGGTGCGAGCGTCGTGATCTCCGGCACAAGGCGCGAAGCGCTCGACACGCTGGCGACCGAACTCGGCGACCGCGTCTTCGTCAAGACCTGCAATCTCTCCAGCGCCGAGGATGTCGAGACGCTGGTTCCGGCCGCCGAAGAGATGCTGGGCGGGCTCGACGTGCTGGTCAACAATGCGGGCATCACCCGCGACATGCTGTTCGCGCGTCTCTCCGACGAGGCCTGGAGCGATGTGCTCGACGTCAACCTGACCGCGCCGTTCCGCCTGACGCGCGCCGCTCTGCGCGGCATGATGCGGCAGCGCTCGGGCCGCATCATCAATATAACGTCGATCGTCGCCGTCACGGGTAATGCCGGACAGGGCAATTATACAGCGTCCAAGGCCGGCCTGATCGCAATGTCGAAGTCTCTCGCGCAGGAAGTCGCCGGCCGAAACATTACGGTCAATTGTGTCGCGCCGGGATTCATCGAGACAGCGATGACCGATGTGCTGAATGACAAGATCAAGGCCTCTCTGCTCGAACGCGTGCCAGCAAAGCGTCTTGGCAGCGGCGAGGACATCGCTGCCGCTGTCGTCTATCTTGCTTCGTCCGAGGCGGCTTATGTCACCGGGCAGACGCTGCACGTCAACGGCGGTATGGCTATGATCTAAAAAGCGAATCGACGTTCGCTCAAGAGCCTTCGAAAGCGATTTCGAGCGCCTTGGCGCCGCTGGTCAAGGTTCTGAAACTATGTTAGGACCGCCGAAGAATACACGGGTTCCCCGCCGCGTTTGCGCGACGGGGATGCGGTGGATTGACGATCGCGGGCAGAAGAGGCTCTCTACCTTCAGGGGGACGGATCCTCAGGACGATATCGCGGTGCGTTTTCCGGGAACGGGCTTTCCGGCCAGGTTTCTGCGTGCGAGAAATCGCGCTGAGTAAAAGTGACACGAAACAGTCGAGGTTTTGAGAAATGAGCGATATCGCTGACCGGGTTAAGAAGATCGTGATCGAACACCTCGGCGTTGACGCCGACAAGGTGACCGAGGGCGCGAGCTTCATCGATGACCTCGGCGCGGACAGCCTCGACACCGTCGAGCTCGTCATGGCGTTCGAGGAAGAATTCGGCGTTGAGATCCCCGACGATGCGGCCGAGACCATCCTGACGGTTGGTGACGCGGTCAACTTCCTGGAGAAGAACGCCGGCTGATCGGCGTCCTCGTCCCCGATAAACAAGAAACGAACGACCGGACCCGGAAGGGTCCGGCTCGGGAGAAGCGTATGAGACGTGTTGTCGTCACCGGGATGGGTATGGTCTCGCCGCTCGGTTGCGGCGTCGACGTCACCTGGTCGAATCTTTTGGCCGGCAAGAGCGGCGCGGGTCGTGTTTCGAAATTCGAGACCGATGATCTGCCCTGCCAGATCGCCTGTGAGATCCCGCGCGGGTCGCGGGACGACGGCAAGTACAATCCTGACGACTGGATGGAGCCGAAGGAGCAGCGCAAGGTCGATGAGTTCATCGCCTTCGCGCTCGCAGCCGCCGAGCAGGCCGTCACTGATTCGGGTTGGCAGCCGACCGCCTATGAGGATCAGATCCGTACCGGCGTCATGGTCGGTTCGGGCATTGGCGGTCTCGAGGGCATTGTCGAAGCCGGCCATGTGCTGCGCGATCGCGGTCCCCGCCGTATCAGCCCGTTCTTCATCACCGGCCGCCTGATCAATCTCGCCTCCGGCCAGATCTCGATCCGTTTCGGCTTCAAGGGACCCAACCATGCCGTCGTCACGGCGTGCTCGACCGGTGCGCATGCGATCGGCGACGCGGCGCGGCTCATCGCGCTCGATGATGCCGACGTGATGATCGCCGGCGGCACCGAAAGCCCGGTTTCGCGGATCGCACTGGCGGGCTTCGCGGCCTGCAAGGCGCTTTCAACCGGCTTCAACGACCGCCCCGAACAGGCCTCGCGCCCCTATGACCGCGACCGTGACGGCTTTGTCATGGGCGAGGGCGCCGGCGTCGTCGTGCTGGAGGAGCGCGAGCATGCGCTCGCCCGCGGCGCCAAGATCTATGGCGAGATCATCGGCTACGGTCTTTCGGGCGATGCCTATCACATCACCGCTCCGGCGCCGGACGGCGACGGCGCCTATCGCTGCGTCCAGGCGGCGCTGAAGCGTGCCGGCCTGACCCCGTCCGATATCGATTATGTCAACGCGCATGGCACGTCGACCATGGCGGACGGGATCGAGCTCGCCGCGGTGGAACGCGTGCTCGGCAATGCCGCTTCGACCGTGTCGATGTCCTCGACCAAGTCGGCGACCGGCCATCTGCTCGGCGCGGCGGGCGCTGTCGAGGCGATCTTTTCGTTGCTCGCGATTCGCGACAATATCGCCCCGCCGACGATCAATCTCGACAATCCCTCCGTCGAGACCGCGATCGACCTGGTGCCCAAGGTTGCACGCAAGCGCAAGATCGACGTCGCGCTGTCGAATTCGTTCGGCTTCGGCGGCACGAACGCGTCGCTGGTCTTCCGTCGGCATGACGCCTGAGCGGCGGCCGGTCGGCTCCGCCCGCGCTTTCGCCATAATCCTCCCTAAAGTCGCGCGAGCCGTGGATCTCGGATCGCGCGGCCGGAAAGCGGATCAAGGGGTGTGATGAGCGATACCGAGCCGTCCGGCGCAGGCGATGACAAGGCGGCCGAGGGTTCCGGCCGTCGTTTGAAGGGGTTCGGTTCGAGCCGCATCAATCCCAGGAGCCCGAGCGACGCCCTGCGTCCCGAACGGGTGCCCGGCCCGCCGCCGCGATCGCAGCAGGCGCGCCATCCGATCGTGCTGGTCATGAATTTCGCGATGACGATCATCGTCGTCAGCGTGCTCGGTGCGGCCGGCCTGTTCTTCTTCGGCAAGATGCGTTTCGAAGAGCGCAGTCATTTCGACCAGCCGCGCACCGTCATGATCGAGCGCGGCACCGGACTTGCCGACATTGCCGAGCAGTTGCACGACCGTGGCCTAATCTCCTCGAAATGGATCTTCATCGTCGGCGTGCGGGCCTCCGCGCAGCAGGAGGCGTTGAAGGCCGGCGAATATCTCATTCCCGCCCACGCCTCGATGCGCGACATCATGAACGCCATGGTGAGCGGCAAGGGCATTCTCTATTCGATCAGCATCCCTGAAGGTCTGACGAGCAAGCAGATCGTCGACAAGCTCAACGCGGATCCCGTGCTGCTCGGCGCCGTGGAAAGCGTCCCGGCCGAGGGCAGCTTGCTGCCCGATACTTACCGCTATACGCGTGGCGACAGCCGCCAGAACATCATCGACCGCATGATCCGCGAGCATGATCGTGTCGTGACGACCGTCTGGAATGGCCGCGACAAGGACCTGCCGATCGCCTCGCCGGAGAATCTCGTCACGCTGGCCTCGATCGTCGAGAAGGAAACAGGCATCGCCGACGAACGTAGCCGCGTCGCGGCCGTGTTCATCAACCGGCTCAAGCAGAAGATGCGCCTGCAGTCCGATCCGACCGTGATCTATGGCGTCTATGGCGGTGATGGACTTCCGACGGGGGCTTCGATCACCAAGGCCGATCTCGAAGCCGAGAACGACTACAATACCTACAAGATCACCGGCCTGCCCAAGGGACCGATCGCGAATCCGGGCCGCGCATCGCTTGCTGCCGCCGCCAATCCCTCGCGCACCAAGGACCTCTATTTCGTCGCCGACGGCAGCGGCGGGCATGCCTTCTCCGAGACCTATGCGGATCACCGCAAGAACGTCGCCCGCTACCGGGAAGTGCTCGCGGACCAGAAGGCGAATGCAGCCACGCCCGACGCGGCCGGGGCGGGCCCTGGCGATCAGGACGATGCGCCAGTCGACGATCCGTCGGGAGACGCGCCGGCGGCAAAGAGCCCGGCACCGAAAGCCAAGCCGGCCCAACCGTGACAGCATTCGTGCGGCCCTGACAACGACGGCGCAGCCGCGAGAGCGCCGGCGTCGTTGGCTCGGCCTCAGGCGCTCTTGAGGCCGCCCGCCGCTGCGATTATGGTCGCCGCTCTCGCGGGGCGGAGCAATCGGACAATCGCATGACGCTGATGAGCATGACCGGCTTTGCCCGGGCCGCCGGAGCTGGTCTCGGCTATCGCTGGACGTGGGAGCTGCGGAGCGTCAATGGCAAGGGCCTTGATATCCGCCTTCGACTGCCGCCTGGAGTCGATGCGCTGGAGCAGCCCGTGCGCGAGCGCATCGGAGCGCGGTTGCAGCGCGGCAACCTTCAGGTCTCATTGAGCCTGCAGAAGGAAGAGAGCGCGACGCAGCTTCGCGTCAACGAGCCATTGCTCGAACAGGTCCTTGCCCTGATCGCCCGGATCGGCGGCCGCATCGATGCAGCGCCAGCAAGCCTCGACGGCATCCTCGCGATTCGCGGCATCCTCGAAACCGTCGATGCCGAGGATGATCCCGAAAAGGCGGCCGAGCTTTTGCGGTTGCTGACGGCGGACTTCGATCGCGCGCTGGAAGACCTGGTGCAGGCGCGCGCGGGGGAGGGCGCTGCGATTGGCGCCGTGCTGAGGACGCGGCTCGTCGAAATCGATCGGCTGCGCCAGGCGGCCGAGGACTCGCCGGCGCGGACGCCGGAGGCCATTCGCCGCCGCCTCAAGGACCAGGTCGCCGCGTTGCTCGACGCCTCGATCAATCTCGACGCCGACCGTCTGCATCAGGAGGCCGCGCTGCTGGCGACGCGGGCGGATATCCGCGAAGAGCTGGACCGTCTCGCCGCCCATGTCGTTGCCGCGGCGAGCCTTCTGGCTCAAGGCGGCGCCGTTGGCCGCAAGCTGGATTTCCTCGCTCAGGAATTCAACCGCGAGACCAATACGCTTTGCTCCAAGGCCAATGATCGTTCGCTGACGGCGATCGGGCTCGACATGAAGTCGACCGTCGATCAGTTGCGCGAGCAGATCCAGAACCTCGAATAGAAAGAAGACGCCGTCGATGTCGGACCCTGCCAAGCCCCCACGCCGCGGCCTGATGCTGGTGTTGTCCTCGCCCTCGGGCGCGGGCAAGTCGACCATCGCCCGCTATCTGATGGAAAGCGACAAGGACATCGTCCTGTCTGTTTCGGTCACGACCCGCGGCCGGCGCCCGAGCGAGATCGAGGGCGTGCACTATCATTTCATCGACCAGAAGGCCTTCGGCCTGATGCGCGACCGCGGCGAACTGCTTGAATGGGCCGAGGTGCACGGCAACTGCTACGGCACGCCGCGCGATCCCGTCGAGGCGGCGCTGACCTCGGGCAAGGATGTGCTGTTCGATATCGACTGGCAGGGCGCCGACCAGGTGGCGCGCGCGATGCCGGAGGATCTGGTGCGCATCTTCGTTCTGCCACCGAGCATGCGCGAACTCGCTTCGCGGCTCGAGCGGCGCGCCGAGGATACGCCGGAGGTGATCGCCAAGCGCCTCGCCAACGCCCGCTCCGAGATCGAGCATTGGCGCGACTACGACTATGTGATCATCAACAAGGACCTGCAGACGTCGCTGGAGAAGGCACGCGCCATTCTCTATGCGGAGCGCATGCGCCGCGCCCGCGACACCTATCTGGAGACCTTCGTCGCCGGATTGCTGTCGGAGACATGACGTAGCGCTGTTCAGCCGAATGACTGAATAGCCGGCTGGCGTGCCCGCAGTTAGCATGCGCGCGATGTCGCTCCGGGGGGTGCCATGCAGGGCGCGCCAGAGGATGAAATTCTCGCGGCGATCACCGCGCATTGGCTGGCGCGCTGCGTCCATGTCATCGCCGAGGCCCGCATTGCCGATCATCTGGGCGCAGGGGCCGAAGCGATCGAGACGCTGGCCGCGAAGACTGGGGTCGACGCGGATGCGCTCGATCGGATCATGCGATATCTCGTCTCGTCGGGCATTTTCACGGCGACACCTGCGGGCTATGCCAACAACGAGGCCTCTCAGCTTCTCGTTTCCGACGATCCAGGCTCGATGTGGGCCTATGCCTGCATGATCGGTTCTACATGGCAATGGCAGTCCCTGGGGGCGCTCAGCCATACACTCGCGACCGGCGAGACTGGCATGAGCCATGTCTTCGGCTTCGATAGTCTCGCCTATCTCGCCGCTCATCCGTCCGATCAGGCCGTGTTCGACGCGGCGATGCAGAGCAGGTCGCACCGCGACCTTGCCGCCGTGGTCGAAGCCGGCGACTTCAGCCTCTTTCCCGTGATCGCAGATATTGGCGGGGGCAATGGATCGCTGCTGCGGGCGGTGCTCGATGCGGCGCCGCGAAGCCAGGGCATCCTGTTTGATCAGGCCCATGTCGTGAACCGCGCTCCGGCTCATCCACGCATCGTCCCGGTTGGCGGCGACTTCTTCGTCGATGCGCTTCCGGCCGCCAATCTTTATGTGCTGCGTCGGGTCATTCACGACTGGGATGATGAAGCGGCGTTGCGCATTCTGGCAGCGATCCGCGCGGCGGCCGCGCCTGGCGCTCGATTGACGCTGATCGAGACGCCGCTGCCCGAGGGGCAGCAGCTTCATCCTGGCAAGGCGCTCGACATCGTCATGTTGGCGGTGGTCGGCGGGCGCGAACGTTCTGTCGCCGAATACAGATCGCTGATGGAGTCCACCGGCTTTCGCTTCGTCGGGGTGCGGGAAGCGACCTTGGGAACGGCCCTGATCGAAGGCGAGGCCGAATAAGGCCGCTCGATGGCTATCCGAGCGCGTTGGTCAGCCGAACGAAGCCGGCGACGTCGATTTCTTCGGCGCGGGCCGTTTCCAGGATGCCGGCAGTGGCGAGAAGCGGCAGCGGATCGACACCGAGGCTCTTCAGGCTCTGCCGCAGCATCTTCCGGCGCTGACCGAATGCGGCGGCGGTGACCCGCTCCAGCTTCGCCATATCGGCGGGCAGTGGCGCCGGGCGCGGAATCATCTGCACGACCGAGGACGTGACTTTCGGCGGCGGCGTGAACGCCTTCGGCGAGATATCGAACAGGATATGCGCCTCGGTCCGCCAGCCTGAGACGACGCCGAGCCGGCCATAGGCGTCGTCATCAGGCGTCGCGACGATGCGCTCGGCCACCTCGCGCTGGAACATCAGCGTCAGGTTCTCATAGAAGGGCGGCCACGGGTCCGTTCTCAGCCAGCCGATCAGCAAAGGCGTGGCGATATTGTAGGGGAGGTTGGCGACGATGCGCACCCGGCCCGTGGCGAGCGAGGCCATGTCGGTCGTCAGCGCGTCGCCTTCGATGACCTGAAGCCGTCCCGGATAATGCGCGGCGATCTCCTCCAGCGCCGCGATGCAGCGTCGGTCACGCTCGATCGCGATCACCTTGTCGGCGCCCTCAGCGAGCAGCGCCCGCGTCAGCCCGCCTGGACCGGGACCGACCTCGATGACCGTCACGCCGGCCAGCGGCCCTGCGGCGCGGGCGATCCGGCCCGTCAGGTTGAGATCGAGCAGGAAGTTCTGGCCGAGCGCCCGAACCGCGTTGAGGCCGTGCGCGGCGATGACTTCGCGCAGCGGCGGCAGGCCGTCGGAAGCCGTCACGCCGATAGCCTGGCGCTATCGGTGTTCCCGGCGAGATGATCGGCTTCGTGGCGGGCAAGCTCGTCGGCAAGGCGCAATGCCGCGGCGAGGCTGGAGAAATCTGCCTTGCCGGTTCCGGCGATGTCGAAGGCCGTTCCGTGGTCCGGCGATGTGCGGATGAAGGGCAGGCCGAGCGTCACATTGACCGTTTCGGAGAAGGCGACCGTCTTGGTCGGGATCAACGCCTGATCGTGATACATGCACAGCGCGACGTCATAGCGTGCGCGCGCTTCGGCATGGAACATGGTGTCGGGTGCCAGAGGGCCGAAGGCATCAATCCCCTCGGCTTGCAACTGCGCGACGGCCGGTGCGATCACCGCCGCGTCCTCGCTGCCCATGACGCCACCTTCGCCGGCATGCGGATTGAGACCGGCCACCGCAATGCGTGGCCGCGCAATGCCAAACCGCTGCCGCATGTCGCGATCGATGGTCCGGCCGGTGGCGAGCAGCAGGCTTTCCGTGAGAAGCCCCGGCACCGCCGAGATCGGCACATGGATGGTGGCGGGGACAGCGCGAAGTCCGGGCCCGGCCAGCATCATCACAGGGCGCGCCGGAACGCCGTTCCACGCCGCCGAGAGCATGCCGAGAAATTCGGTATGGCCCGGATGCTGGAATCCGGCGTCGACGAGCGCCTTCTTGTTGATCGGGTTGGTGACGACGGCGGCGGCGAGGCCGGCACGCACATCGCCGACGGCGCGCGCGATGGCCTCGATGACGCCATGCGCCGAAGCGCGTTCCGGCAGGCCGGGCTCAGCGGTGGAATGCGCTTCCAGGGGCACGACGGGGAGGGCGCGATCAAATGCGGCCGCAGCCTCGTCCGGCGTCACGACCTCGATCGGGATGTTGATGCCAATCCGCTCGGCCCTGCGCCGCATCGTGTCCGGATCGGCCAGACAATAGAACACCGGCAGTCGGCGTTCATAGCGGGCAGCCCAGGCGGCGAGCGTGACGTCCGGGCCGATCCCGGCTGGCTCGCCCATCGTGAGGACAAGCGGACGGAACGTGCTCAACTGATCCATGATCGCTCAGTTATAGACGATCTTGGCATTGTCGCGAAGCTCTGCCTTGAACTTCGCTTCGAGGCCTTCCGTCTGCTGCTGCAGAAGCGTCCGCTCGGCATTGGCGCGGACGCCCGCCGTGCTCTGCACTTCCTTGACGTCGCAGACGGCGATGACTTCGACGCCGCGATCCGTGACACTCGGCTTCAGCGTGCCGCCGACCGGAGTCTTCATCAGATCCGCGGCGGCATCGCCCTCGACCTGCGTCGAGTCGCGACGGCCGATATCGAGCACGACGACGCCCTTGAGCGTCTTGGCGAGCGCGAGACTGCCATCGCAACCCGGGAAGCGCTTGCGGAAGGATTCCGCCTCGGCCGTGCGGCGACCGGCCATGCCGGCGGGCGAACCCTTCGGAATGACGAACACGATCTGCTGGAGCTTGAATTCCTTGATCGTCGCCGTGTCGGCCGAGACGCCCTCCTTGGCCATTTCGGCCTGGATATCGGACTCGGAAACATCCGGCTTCAGGCTCGAAGCCTTGGCGCGCAGCACCGTCGCCCAGGTCATCTGGCCGCGGAAAAACTTCTTCAGTGTGTCGAGCTGCACGCCCTGCTGATTGAGCGCCTTCTCGAATTGCGGGATCGACAGCTTGACCTGCTTGGCAATCGCGGCGACGCGCTCATTGATCTGTGCATCGGTCGGCAACGTCAGGTTCGCGCGCTTGGCAACCTGGTCTGCGAGCGACTCGTCGATCAACTGGTCGAGCGCCAGCTTGTCACCCGACTTCTGGCGGAACAGGGTCAGCATCTTCACGCGCTGCTGCACGTCGTAATTGGTGATCGGCTGATCGTTGACGCTCGCGCGTACGGCCTGCTGCGCATGGGCGCTATCCGTGCCGATGGCGACCGACGCGATGCCGGCAGCCGCGATCATCATGGCCCCGACAATCACGCGCATGGTTTCGATCCGCATCCGATGTCCTTCCCGCCGTCGTGCTGGCTTCAACGGTCGTTCTCTTTGCCGCCAGGATGAACGCTAGACAAGGCAAATCCGGCGAAACGATGAAATGCCTGGCGACATGCCGTCAATTGCTGCTGCCGCTGATATCGCTCTGGAACTGCGTGCCGCCGAGGGTGCGCAACTGAAGGCTGACGATCAGCGACTTCGAGGTCTGCAGGTCCGTATAGTCCTGTGTGACTTCACTATAGGCGATCGAGAACGTCGTGCACTCATCGTCATAGGCGATGCCGATGCTGTTGGCCGCGAGCTGCTTTTCCTCGAAATCCCACGCGATCGATCCGAAGACGCGCCAGGATTCGGTGAACTGCCAGCTCGCCTTGCCGCTGATCGTATCGGTCGGCGTCCCGCTGTTGGAGCTGGCGATCGCCGGCTGTTCGCGAAGATAGAGATACGATGCGGACGCGGTGACGTCGCCCATTTTGCCCGTCGCCGTGACCTGCGCCTGGTTGACGTCGAAGGTCTCGGCATCGAAGCGGCCGCGAGCCGTGAAGAAATAGCCGTGGCCCGAATCGACGGTCATGCTGCCGACATAGTCGGACACGTCGTTTTCGAGGCCCGACACACTGCCTGTCTCGGTGATGTCGTTGACGGCGAAGGAGTTGAGGCCCGCGAGCTGATAGGACTGCCCGACGATACCCGAAATGGTGGCCATCGATCCGAGCTCGGCCGCGTAGCGGAAGCCGATATTGGCGCGTGTGCCGCCTTCGACACGGTCATAGCCCGAGAACTTGTCCCAGTCGAACAGGGACGAATCGTCGAAGACCAGCGACTGCGCGTCTTCGTTCGGCAGGTTGCCGGCCAGTTGCTCGTCCGGGCGAACGATCACCTGCGCGATCGGCTCGAAGGTGAAGCTCGACGACATGCCGGCCGCAATGATCGGCCAGCGCCATTCGAGGCCGATGGCCGGCATGGCACGGTAGTAGTCGCCATTGTCGTAGATGCCCGACAGGATCTCGTCCTGCGACAGGTAGAAGGCGTCGGCCTGCAGATAGGCGAAGGGCTTGAACACCATGCCAACGGGACCGATGGTCTGGCTCTGCCATGTCCAGTCGGTGCTGGCGCGGTTGAAATTGCCCTTGAGACCGAGGATCGCGTCACCCCGCTCGCAGATGCCGTCCCCATTGACATCGACGCAGTCCGTCTCATCGCGCGTCAGGCTGACGACGTTGTTCTTCATCTTCAGCTGGCCGCCGAGGATGCTGTTGTCGAAGAGGTAGCTCTGGTCCACGACCGGCGCGACCAGCGGCTGGCGGCCCTGGTCATATTGGGCGCCGGTATCATTGGTCAGGACGCGAAAATAGTAGCCGCGCGCGTCGAAATAGTTGGTCGCGCTGAGGCCGGTCAGGTGAACCGTGGAAACGGCGACGTCGGTCGAACTGTAGAGGACGTTGTAGTCGCGCGTGAACGTCCGGTCGCTGAGCAGCGTTGCGTCCCAGCCAAAGGTCCAGAGGCGATTCAGGAAGAACGTGCCGGTGGTGCGCAGGCCACCGCGCAACTGGACGTCGCCGGAGTTGCGCGTACCCTGCTCGACGAACGCCTCAGGGTCCAGCTGGTCGATGCCGGCCATATGCAGCGTATAGACGCCGTTATCGAGCCTGTGACGCCATTCCGCGTCGAGCAGCAGGCCCTGCTTGGTGTAGGCAGCCGGCGAGAAGGTCAGATCGTAATTCGGCGCCAGCGCCCAGAAATAGGGAACCTTGGCGAACGCACCGAGCGCCGACTTGTAACCTGCGGCCGGGAACAGGAAGCCGCTCTTGCGCTTGACGGTCGGATCCGGCGCCGAAAAAGCGGGGAAATAGGCAACGGGGATGCCGAGGAATTCGAGCCGCGCCGAGCGGAAATAGATCATGTGCTCGTTGTGGTCGGCGATGATGCGTGCCGCCTTCACCTGCCAGACGGGCGCCTTTTGCGGCTTTTCCAGGCAGGGTTCGCAGGCGGTGTAGACGCCGCGATAGAAGGTGGTGGTCTTGCCGTCCTTGCGCAGCGCCTTCTCGGCCGCGAAATGCGTCTGGGAGGGCGTATCGAGCTTGAGCGCCGTAACGAAGCCGGTCGCGAAATCCTGCGTGATGTCGATCGTCTCGGCGTTGATGACGGCGCCGGTGCGGTCAACGATCTTCACGCCGCCTTCGGCGACCATCGTCTTGTTTTTCTGGTCGTAGGTGACCTTCTTCGCCTCGAGCGTGTAGCCGTCATAATAGATCTTGACGCCACCAACGGCCGAAACGGTCGATTTGTCATAGTCATAGTCGAGCCGGTCGGACTCGAGCAGCATCTGCTCGCCCGGCGTCGGCTTGAAATTCGAGTCCGAGCCAAAGCCAAGGGAGCCAGGATTCGACTGTGCGAAGGCGGAACCGGCCGGTGCTGCGAAGACGGTGAGGAGACCGATCGCCAGCACCGCGGCGCAGCGACGGAGGGATCCGGCGACACCGCGTGCTTGTCGGCTGGGAACGGAAACCCCGATCATCCGTCCTCCCGATAAAGCAACACTGTGACACTCGCGAGCGAAGCAACGACCGACGGAAACCAAGCCGCAATGGCCGGTGCGACAATCCCGCTCCTGCCAAGTCCGATCGCCAATTCCGTGACGACATAAAGCACGAAGCCCACGATCACACCAGTCAGAATTACCTGCCCGAGATCACGGGATCGGGAGAAGCGCAGCGACACCGTGGCGGCCACCAGAACCATCGCCAGAAACAGCAGCGGCTGAGCCAGGAGGGACTGGAAACGCATCTCGTAGCCGGCGCTTGGAACGCCGGCTTTACGTGATATTTCAATGAATTGCGGCAGCAGCCAGAAGGAGATCGTCTGCGGATCGGCGAGTTGCTGCGACACCTGGTCCGGCCCGAGATCGGTGGCGAGTCGGGTCTCTTCGAAGGTCTCGGGACGGGCGCCGGACCGCGTGATCGTGCCGTGGCTCAGGAGCCACTCTCCACTGGAATATTCGGCGGAGCGTGCATCGATGCGATGGTCGAGCGCGCCGCTCGGATCGAACACGAACGCCGACACGCCGGAAAGCGACAGGCCTTTGTTGAAACTGTTCTTGGCACCGAGAATCGAATTTCCGTCGCGGCCGGATTGTCGGATCCAGATCGGCTTGTTCTGCTGGTTCGTCCCGCTATCGGCGCCGAGCGCGCCGTCGGCGGCTTGATTGAGGATAGCGATCGATTCTTCCTTCAGCCCCGTCGCGACCGGATTGAACACGGTGGTCGCGAAAATCCCGAACAGCACGGCGACGAGACCGGCCGGCAGCACGAACTGCCAGGCCGAAAGGCCGGAGGCGCGCGCGACGACAAGCTCCAGCTGTCGGTTGGCGAGCACGAAGCTCGCCATGGCTGCAAAGAGGATCGTGAAGGGCAGGGCGCGCTCGATCACGGTCGGGACGCGGGTCAGCGACACCATGAGATAGATGAGGGCGTCGAAATTCGAGCGCTGCACGGCGCGCCGGGCGAGCTCCAGATAGTCGATGAAGGCGATGAGCACGAACACGACGAGGAAGATGATCAGAGTCATCTTCGCAAAGCGCCGGGCGAAATAGATCGTGAGCGTCGGATTGCGGAACATGATGCTCAGGCCCGGCCGCCCGCCTGCTGCCGGCGTGGCAACAGCCGCTGGATCAGTTCGATCGCCATCGTGCCAACGCCCTCGGAGGCCGCGAAGCGGAAGCCTTTCAGTGTCGCGGCCAGCGAAAGCGCGATGCCGCCGAGCGGCAGGACATAGAGCAGCGGGATCAGATAGGTGTCGGTGGCGGCCAGTCCGGCGAGAATGAGGCCCGCGACGCGGATGGCGATGGAGACGAGCACGGTCGCGAGGATCAGCACGCCGCGTCCCTGGCGCGTCGTCTGGGCCTGACCGAGCGCCATCACCGGCAGCATCGCGAAAAGGAGTGTATAAAGCGGCGAGGAAATGCGGTCGTTGAGTTCGGCTGAGAACGAGCCGGGCCGCTTCTGGAATTCGGGATCGTTGGTGTCCGGATTGACGAGATAGCTCGTGCTGCGCTCGGAGGCATTATAGGCCGGCAGGCTCCCGGCGCCGCCAAAGGTCGACATGTCGAAGGCATAGGATTCGAACTGGATGATCGACATCGAATCCTTCTCGATCGAGCGCTGCTGGATGGTGCCGTTCTGCATCACGAGGAACGTGCCGAGCGGGTTCTTGAGAATAATGCCCTGGCCGGCGACGTAAACGGTGCTCTGGGTCTTGTCGCGCTCGTCCTGGATGAAGATGCCTTCCAGCGTCCCATCCGGCTTGCGATCGCGGATATGAAAGACGAGATCGTCGCCGATCGGCACGAACGCGCCTTCCTGGATGAAGGTCGAGACGAAATCCGTGTTGATATTGGTGATCATCTCGCGCGCCGCTTGCAGCGAGCGCGGCACGAGATAGAGCGACATCACGCCGACGACGATCATGGCAAGACCGCCGAGCGCAAGCGCCGGCTTTAGCAGCGTGACCGGCGAGGCCCCGCTCGCATTGACGATCACCAGTTCCGAATCGGCGTTCAGCTGGTTGAGCGTGTAGATCACGCCGACAAGCACGGCGACCGGGCAGACGATCAAAAGCAGGCCGGGAAAGATCAGTCCCGACACCTGGACGAAGGTGACGAAGCTCTGGCCCTGAGTCGTGATCAGGTTGAGTTCGCGCAGGGCTTGGCTGAGCCAGACGGTGCCCGAAAGGCCGCCAAGGCTGAGCAGGAAGGCCGCCAGCATCCGCTTGAAGATGTATCGCCCGATCAGCGTCATTTCAGGACCGAGTGTTCCTTCTCGCGGCCAATGCGGGCGTTACAATCGGAGCAAGCGCGGCCGAAATAAGACTGGACCCGAATCCCGTGCCGGCGCGCATTGTCATCCGCTCTCATGCCTGAACCATCGCGGTAAATGATCAGCCAAGGAACATCCTTAGCGAATGGTAAACGTCTAGCCTGAACGGCAAGCTCTTGCCAGAGATGGCGAAGCGGCGGCAAAGTGCGCGCTTCTGCCGGCTGCATTTTCCCCGCGGTGCGGCACCCAGCCGCGCGGAATCCCATTCATGGCAAAACGTCCTTCGATCTCGTTCTCCAAGTCGCTTGCCCCGGCCGAGGGCGACACGCTTGTTCTCTTCACCGACGAGAGCCTGGCGCTTACGGAAGCCGCAGCGGCGCTGGGGATCGGCGATCTCGTGGCCCGTGCTGCCGCCACGGCGCAGTTCAAGGGCAAGGGCTTCGCGCATCTCGATCTGCTGGCGCCATCAGGCGTCGCCGCGTCGCGCATTCTCGTCTTCGGTCTCGGCAAGGCGGAGGCGCTGAAGGAGGTCGATTGGTCGCGGCTCGGCGGCGCCGTCATGGGCGCGCTCCGCAAGGGCGAGACGGCCATTCTCCTGGCCGGTCGCCCCGACGCCGTTGCCATCACCCCGGCAGAGGCAGCCGAGATCGCGCTCGGCGCTCTGCTCCGCTCCTATACGTTCGATCGCTACAAGAGCCGCAAGGCGGACGAGGACGACAAGGAGCAGAAGAACTTACCGTCGCTCACGATCGTCCATCCCGAGGCCGGCAAGGCGAAAAAGCTCTGGTCGGGCCGTGCCGCCGTGGGCGAGGGGGCCTTGATCGCGCGCGATCTGGTCAATGAACCTGCCAATGTCCTCGGCACTCTCGAATTCGCGGAAAAGGCGGCGGCGCTGGCTGAACTCGGTGTCACCATCGATGTTCTGACCGAGAAGCAGATGAAGAAGCTCGGCATGCGCGCGCTGCTCGGCGTCGCGCAGGGCTCCGTACGTCCGCCGCGCCTCGTCGTGATGCATTGGAACGGCTCGAAGACGCAGGAAAAGCCGATCGCCTTTGTCGGCAAGGGCGTCGTCTTCGATACCGGCGGCATCTCGATCAAGCCAGCCGGCGGCATGGAGGACATGAAGGGCGACATGGGCGGCGCCGCAGCTGTCGTCGGGCTCATGCATGCGCTGGCAAGCCGCAAGGCGAAGACCAACGCGATCGGCGTCATCGGCCTCGTCGAAAACATGCCCGACGGCAACGCGCAGCGGCCCGGCGATATCGTGGAGGCGGCCTCGGGCGTCACCATCGAGATCATCAACACAGATGCCGAGGGGCGCCTCGTGCTGGCCGACGCGCTCTGGTACGTGCAGAAAACCTATGATCCGAGCCTCGTCATCGATCTCGCGACGCTGACCGGCGCCATTATCGTGGCGCTCGGCCATGATCATGCGGGCCTCTTCGCCTCCGACGACGCGCTGGCGAACCAGCTCTTGAGCGCCGGGCTTGCCACGGGCGAGAAGGTCTGGCGCATGCCGCTCGGCGCAGCCTATGACAAGCAGATCGAATCCAAATTCTGCGACATCAAGAACACCGGCGGCCGCGATGCGGGCTCCGTCACGGCGGCGCAGTTCCTGCAGCGCTTCGTCAAGGACGGCACGCCCTGGGCGCATCTCGACATCGCCGGCACGGCGATGAGCTCGCCGCAGACCGAGACCAACCGCTCCTGGGCCTCTGGCTGGGGCGTGCGCCTGCTCGAGCGCTTCGTCGCCGACAATCACGAGGATTGATGGCGCGGGGCAGGCAGGAGCCGCCGCAATGACCGAGGTGCTCTTTTATCATCTGGAGCGGCAGCCGCTCGATGCGGTCCTGCCGCCGATGCTGGAGAAATGCATCGAGCGTGGCTGGCGGGTCGTCGTCGAGGCCGGCACGCCGGAGCGCGTCGATGCGCTCGATGCGCTCCTGTGGACGTTTCGCGAGGAGGCATTCCTGCCGCATGGGACGGCGCATGAGCCGAATGCCGCGCTGCATCCCGTGGTGCTCGCCAGCGAAACGGTCAATCCGAATGGTGCGACCGTCCGCTTTGCCGTGGACGGTGCGCCGCTCGGGCCGGCGGATGGCTTCGACCGTGCCATTTTGATCTTCGACGGCAATGATCCGGATGCGTTGGCGCGTGCCCGGGATGATTGGCGCCGCGCCAAGGCCGAGGGGCACGCCGCGACCTATTGGCAACAATCGGCAAATGGCCGCTGGGAAAAGAAGGCCTGAGGCGCTGCTTCGGCGACATGCCGTTCAGGGGACGGCAATCAGCAGCAGATACGCCACGAAGATGGCCAGATGGACGCCGCCGGTCAGCGCATTGGTGCGTCCGGTGCCGAAGCTGACCAGACTGATCATCAGCGCGAGCACAAGCAGAACGATATCGCCGGTCGCAAGACCGAGTGTTATGCCGCGTCCCGTAATCAGGCTGGCAACCGCCACGACAGGAATGGTGAGGCCGATCGTGGCGCAGGCGGAGCCGAGCGCGATGTTGAGGCTGCGCTGAAGCTCGTTGCGGTACGAGGCCCTGATCGCCGAAATGGATTCCGGCAGGAGCACCAATGTCGCAATGAACGCGCCGACGATCGCATCAGACTGCGGTACCTGAAGCGCGCCGAGCCCCTGTTCGATGCCAGCGGCGACATATTCGGCCAGCATGACGATCCCGACCAGACCGAGGACCAGCAGCAACAGCCGCGCCAGCAGGCCGGACGGCGCCGCGGCGCTGCCGGCGTGCTCCGGCGGTGCCAGCGCATCGACGAAATCTTCGCGGTGCCGCGTTATCTGTGCCAGCAGGAAGCTCCCGTAGAGGAGCAGGCAAAGCAGGCTCACCAGGGCCAGCTGCAGCGTCGAGAAGTTGCCGGGGCCGGCCGTCAACGTGAAATCCGGCAGCACGAGCGTCAGGATGGAGAGCGCGATGACGACGGCGAGTAGGGCACTCGTGCCTTGCCGTTTGAGATCCTGTTCCCGGTGCCTGAGGCCGCCCATCGTGAGGCAGATGCCGACGACACCGGCCGAGACGATCATCACGGTCGAGAACACCGACTCGCGCGCCAGTGTCGGATTGTTGGCGCCGTGCATCATCATCGAAACGATGACGGAGGCCTCGATGGCGGTGACCGCGATGGTGAGGATCAGCGTTCCATAGGGCTCGCCGACCCGATGCGCGACCGCCTCGGCATGGCCGAGCACCACGAACACCGTGACGATCATCACGGCGACGACGCCCACGGAAAGGGCGATCTCCATCGTCAGCGGCAGGGCCTCGATGACGGTATCGGACAGATGCAACACCGCCGCGAGGGCGAGAGCGACCAGCGGAAAGAGCAGAGACGGCACTGTGATCCGTGAAGGAGAGTGCGGGTGTCCCGCTGGCGCTGCAGCCTCGATCACGCCCTGATCCTGCGACATCTGTTCGCCTTCAACCCGCATGACCGTTCACGCCCTCCGCCAGGCTCGCCTTCGCAGTGTTCCGGTCCGCATCCAGAACCCGTTGCACCTTGGTTGCAAGGGGATGGCGTACCGCCTCAGGCGTCGGAAACGGCAGCCTCGAAATCGGCCGACATTTCCAGCCAGTTCTCTTCACAAGCGGCGAGTTTCCTTGCCGCCTCGGCGCGGTCCCGCGCCAGGCTTGTGGCCTTGGCCGGATCTCGCACATAGAGCGCAGTGTCGGCCAACGATGTGTCGAGCTTTTGAATCTCTTTCTGAAGTTTTTCCATCAAGGATTCGGCATCCTTGATCTTTTTTCTCAAGGGGGCGAGTTCGGCGCGACGCTGCGCCGATTCCTTGCGCCGCTCCTGAGCGGATGGACCCTTGTCCTGCTCGCTCTCCCTGCGGTCGCCATTGCCGGCCTCCGGGCCTTGCACGATCAGGCGGCGATAATCGTCCATGTCGCCATCGAACGGGGCGACCCCGCCATTGCCGACCAGCAGCAGCCGGTCGACAGAGGCTTCGATGAGGTGGCGGTCATGGCTGATCAGGATCACCGCGCCGGGATAATCGTTGAGCGCCTGGACCAGCGCCTCGCGACTGTCGATGTCGAGATGGTTGGTCGGCTCGTCGAGGATGAGCAGATTGGCGCCGCGGAACGTCGCGAGGCCGAGCAGCAGCCGCGCGCGTTCGCCGCCGGAAAGCTCGCGCGCCGGCGTATCCATCTTGGCGGTCGGGAAGCCCATGCCGCCGACCCGGGCACGCACCTGCGTCTCGGTGGCCTCGGGCATCAGCGTGCGGATGTGCTGAACGGCGGAATCGGCCGGGCGAAGATCATCGAGCTGATGTTGCGCGAAGAAGGCGATCTCCAGTCGGTCGGCGCGTCGCATCGTGCCGGACATCGCGGGCATGCGGCCGGCCAGGAGCTTCGCCAGCGTCGACTTGCCATTGCCGTTGGCGCCGAGCAGGCCGATCCGATCCTCAGTATCGATACGAAGATCGAGCCGCTTCAGGATCGGCTTGCCGGCCTCATAGCCGACCGACACGTCGTCGAGCGCGATGATCGGCGGCGCGAGGATTCGTGCCGGCGGCGGGAACGAGAACGGCGTCACGTCCTCGTTCATCAGCGTCGCGATCGGCTGCATCCGCTCCAGCGCCTTCATGCGCGATTGCGCCTGGCGGGCCTTCGAGGCCTTGGCCTTGAAGCGATCGACGAAGGCCTGGAGATGCTTGCGCTGCTCCTCCTGCTTCTTCACCTGCTTCTGCAGCAGCGCCTGCTTCTCGCGCCGCTGGCGGTCGAAACTGTCATAGCCGCCGCGATAGGCGACGAGCTTGCCGGCATCGAGATGGACGATCATGTCGACGGCGCGGTTGAGTAGGTCGCGGTCATGGCTGATCAGGAACACCGTGTGCGGATAGCGCGCGACATAATTCTCGAGCCACATCGTGCCTTCGAGATCGAGATAGTTGGTCGGCTCGTCCAGAAGCAGCAGATCCGGCTCGGCGAACAGCACGGCGGCAAGTGCGACGCGCATGCGCCAGCCACCTGAAAACGCCGAGCAGGGGCGCTGCTGGGCTGCCTTGTCGAAACCGAGCCCGGAGAGGATCGTCCCGGCTCGCGCTTCGGCGGCATGGGCGCCGATATCGGCGAGGCGGATCTGGATTTCGGCGATCCGGTGCGGGTCGGTCGCGTGCTCGGCTTCCTTCAGCAGCGCCGCGCGCTCGATATCGGCGGCGAGCACGAAATCGATCAGCGCCTGTTCGGTGCCCGGCGCTTCCTGCGCGACCTGACCGATGCGCACGCCGCGCGGCAGGCCGATCGAGCCGCTCTCAGGCGCGATGTCGCCGGTGACGAGCTTGAACAGCGTCGTCTTGCCGGCGCCGTTGCGGCCGACGAACCCGGCCTTCACGCCATCGGGCAGGGCAATGCTTGCGCCTTCCAGAAGCGTTCGGCCGGCGATGCGATAGGTGACTTCGTTGACATGCAGCATGGTCGGCTAGATGCCGTGCCGCGCTCGCCGATGCAAGCGCGCGAATGGCTTTCGCATGCAAACTCGCCGCCGGAGTGGCTGATCAGTTCCGCCGTTCGATATCGCGCATGATGAGATGGGTATGCGCGGTCGAGAGTTCGTAGCAGAGCACGAGCTCGTTGGCCTTGTGGTCATACCGCGTGGTCGGCACGCTGCAGTTCTCGGCCCGGAGCGAAGGCGGCGCGGCAAAGGCGAAGTGGTCCGCCAGCTTCTCGGCCACTTCCTCCAGAACGCGGTTGTCCTCGAGGATGGTCGCCGCGGCTCCGTTGGCATCGTCAGCCTGATCGTAGCGGGTGGCAAGGGCAGTCGGCGCTTTGCCGGGCTTCGGTATCGCGGCGAATGCCGCCGTCCACGCAGCCTGTTCGCGCTTCCACGTTGCGCCGCAAAGGCGTTTCTGGGCGGCGTCGAGACCGGCCGCGTCCGCGATATCGGCAAAGCCCTGCGGATCGGCGCCGACGAGGTCGCAGACAAGCGCAGCAGCCCGCTCTTTGTCGACGGCGTGCGGATCAAGCTGCGACAGGGTCGGCGCGGCGATGGAAAGTGTATCCATGCCGGAAAGCTTGAAGCTGTCGATGGCGTCGACCATCGTTTGATCGCCGGCGCCGGAGCGGGGATCGAGAAGCATGACGGCTGCGAACGCGTCTGCCGTTCGTTCGGGATTGCCGATGGCCTTTGGCACGGCGCCTTCATGCTGCATCAGCATGTGCCCAGCCTGATGGTAGAGCGCGAACACCGCATTGCCTACAACGAAATCGACGATCTCCGCCATGTCGTCATCCGTCATGGCATGGGGCGTCATCGGCTCGATCATCGGCGCTGCTGCATGGCCGGTAGCGGTCGATGCCAAGAGCGCTGCGATGATGATCGGAAGGAAGGTCCGCGCCATGGTGACTCGCTTATATGCACTGCAGCGAGTTCTGCGCCGGGGAGGCGGGCTTGACAAGCGACGCTCGTCACTAGCCCCATCTTTTTAGCGGACCTGCGCCCGCTCTTCATGCTCAGGGATAGACGAAAGCCGGCTTCGTTTCTTCTTCCTCGTAGCGCCCGATGCCGGCATAGGTCGCGGCGAGCAGGCCGAGAACGAGACAGGTGAGGGCGAGCGGTTCGTTCCACAGCATGTCATAGACGCTGCCGTTCATCCAATCGGCTGGCGGCGGGCCGATGCCGACCGTTTCCAGGATGTCGCCGAGAGAAGCGCTGATCCACTTGCCTTGCGTCATGTAGACAAAACCCTGGACCGCGATGACAAGCGCCGTGATCTCGAAACAGATCATCGAAACGATCGGCAGAACAGTGTTGGTAAAGTACCGGTTCATACCCGCCACCTTTTTCGTTCCATTTCGGGTAATCAACGGAATGGGCGGATTCAGGTTTCTTCAATCATGTTTCACGCCGCCGTGATGGCTGCAGCCCGCCCGGAAACAAATTCGCCCGGCCCTCCGCAGGGAGGACCGGGCGCATGCATGTCAGAAATACGGATGGCAGGTGAGGGCGGCTACAGCGCCACCTTCGCATGTTCGCCCACGGCCGGCTTCGCGCCCGTCACCGCGGCCGTCAGCATCACGGCCGATGCGACCAATGAATTGCCGGAGTCCCAGTATTCCGCGCGGGAGGGAATGACGGTGAGCAGCCGGATCGCCGGATCATCAGCGGAATCCCACCACGCCTTGGCGAAGGGCGACCACAACTCCTTGATCTTGGCCCGATCATTCGCGATAGCGGCATTGCCCTGCACGACGACATATTTCGGATGATCGGCAAAGCCGAGGCTCACATCGGCAGACCGGGCGAGATGGTCATACTGCGTGCCGCTATTGTCGACGAGGAAGTAGATCGCGTTCGCCTCCCTGTCGACATTCGCCGTCAACGGCCACTGCGCGATCGTGTTGCCATCGCGGGCGGTATAGAGCGCGAACTGGATCTTCTCGGCGAGCTTCCAGACATGGGATTCAAGTTCGGCTTGTGTCTTGCCGGTGTCTTCTTCATTGGCCATTGCGGTCTCCTTGGTTAGGCTGGGAGAACGCGAAGCCGTTGCGATGGTTGCCACCTCGGGCCGAAGCATCCGCGAGGGCGCGGTCGATCAGGGTCGGTCGGTGATGCAGAATTGGTTGCCTTCGGGATCGGCGAGCACCGTATAGTCAGCCTCTGTCCGACGCATCTTGGCGCCGAGAGCCAGCAGCCTTGCGACTTCCCTCGGGCGGTCCGGTGCGTAGAGGTCGAGATGCACGCGGTTGCGATAGGGCCGCGGTCCCGACCTCTTGTGGAAACAGAGAACCGGCCCCGGCCCATCCAGCATGACGACCGGATCGGTTTCCGGCGTCAGGCCGAGGCTGGCAAGCCGGGCAATCTCGGCGTCGTCATAGGCGCGGACATGGTATCCCTCCGCGACTTGCTCCCAGAACCGGGCGAGCAGCGACGGCCGGTCGGCGTCGAATACGATCTCCTTCAGACGGGCCATGCCAGGATCCGATCCTCAGTCAGGTACCACCCCCAAGCCGCTGGCCCGCTGAAACACCGCGAGATCGAGCGGCTCGACGGCATCTTGCCCGGCGAGCCGCGTCAAAATCACGGTCGCCTGACCGCGGTGATGGGTCTGGTGGTTGAAGAAGTGAGCGAGGAGGGCGCCGAGCGGCTGGGTGAATGAGCCCGTCGCGGTGAGGGGGCCATAGGTGAGCGGCGTGAGCAGGGCCGCCTCGTTGAGCCCTTCGACGAAGGTGATGATGCGTGCATCTTCCGCGTTCCGAAGCGTTGTCAGTTCGTCCAAGTGCTCGGCGAGGGTCTCGTCGAGACGGGTTGGCTTCTGACCTTCGCCGGTGAAGCGGTGCATCCAGACCTGGTCCGCGACGAGAATGTGGTTGAGGGTGCCTGCAAGCGAGCGGAAGAACGCGCCCTGGTCGGCGTGAAAATCCGCGTGGGAAAGCAGCCGCGCCGCGCGGTAGACGCGCTCGTTCGCCCAGCGATTATAGTGGGCGAACATCGTGAAATGGGCCTTCAAGGCATGTCTCCTGCCGGTCCCCGGAGAGCGCCGGTCTTCATGTGTATGTGCCGGCTTCCGGCGCGACCTTAGGGTCAGGTGCGGAGGCTCGCAATTGCCGGGCTGTCGGGCTGCCCTTGCCGCAATGCGGCGCCGCCGCTATACAGCGCGCGAATTTCCCCAATCGAGGATGAAGACGGATTATGGCGATCGAACGCACCTTTTCGATGATCAAGCCCGACGCGACCAAGCGCAACCTGACCGGCAAGATCGTCGCCAAGCTGGAAGAGGCCGGCCTGCGCGTCGTCGCCTCGAAGCGCGTCTGGATGTCCAAGGCGCAGGCCGAGGGCTTCTACGCCGTGCACAAGGATCGTCCGTTCTTCGGCGAACTGGTCGAGACGATGACCGCCGGCCCGACGGTCGTGCAGGTTCTCGAGGGCGAGAACGCCATCGCCAAGAACCGCGAAGTGATGGGCGCCACCAACCCGGCCAATGCCGCCGAAGGCACGATCCGCAAGGAGTTCGCGCTGTCGATCGGCGAGAACTCGGTGCATGGCTCCGACGCCCCGGAGACGGCGGCGCAGGAAATCGCCTACTGGTTCTCGGGCGTCGAGCTCGTCGGCTGAGACCGAAAGAATTGTACCGGCCCGCGCCGATGGCGCCGGCCGGCCGATCCCGATAGGGCCGGTTCGCCGGCCCTATTCTCTTCCGGCGTCGCGATAGCTGGCGCGATTGACCCAGCGGTCGACGAGGCCGAACGTCATGTTGCTGATGTCGTTGCCGAGCGTCTTCGCCCGCGCATCGACCATCCCCAGCCGGCGCTTCATCGTCGCCGTCATGCGGGGCGCCGCCGCGCCGGGGCGCGGAACTTCGGCGGCAGCGAGGCTTTCCTTGCGATACTCGTCATAGGCCGTGCGCAGGAAGGCGACGACGATGCCGAGCGCACCGGCCAGGAAGCCGGCGAGAATGGTGCGGAACTGGTAGTCGTTCAGATCTTCGAGATCGGAATAGAGCACCCAGGTT
>DATMGR010000003.1:0-122821 GCA_035555375.1 Kaistia sp.
AGCGTCTGATGACGCTCAATAACTCCATGTCGATCACTCCGCTGTCCCCCGCGCATGCCGCGTGAGACGTGGTGAAACATGGGTCACTTCTCGATGGAAAAATCCGTGCCTACCGGGTCAACTCTCAATGGAAATCAACACCCTGCTGGCTTTCAAGCCGTTCTGGCTTGCCAATCGGCTCAAATCCGCCCTCGCCGCCTCCAACGGACGCGGCAAGCTGGTTCTCTTGACCCGCAGTGCCGCAGCGATGACGGCTCCCGATCCGGCGGGCAGCTATCTGGAGCGCCCCTTCCGCGCGGCGGCCCATGCGCTTTGGAAGTCGATGTCGGTTGAATGGCAGCCGCTCGGCATCGACTGCCTCGTCGTGACCATCGACGACGCCACGGCAGTTGATACCGCACTGCTCGCGACAATCACCGAAACCAACGTGCCGCCGGAGGGCTGCGTGCTCCAGGACGAAGCCGGCCGGCCGCTCGGCTGGTAATAGGGTTCAGGCGCCGAGATCAGCCCGCTTCAGACGCTCGATTGTCATCAGGACACGCTCGGGCGTCGCAGGGGCGTCCATGCGCGGCGCGATCCGATAGTCGGCGACGCTGGCAGCCGCCATGCCGAGCGCCTCGAACACCGAGAGCGCCAGCATGAAGGGCGGTTCGCCGACGGCCTTCGAGCGCCCGATCGTCGGCGCACGGTTCTCCGACCACTCGGCGAGGTTCACATTGAAGACCTTCGGCACGTCGGAAACGACGGGGATCTTGTAGGTCGACGGCGCATGGGTGCGCAGTTGGCCTTTGGCGTCCCACCACAGCTCTTCGGTTGTGAGCCAGCCCATGCCCTGGATGAAGCCGCCCTCGATCTGGCCGATATCGATCGCTGGATTGAGCGAGCGGCCGACATCGTGGAGGATATCGACGCGGTCGACCATGTACTCGCCGGTGAGCGTGTCGACGGTGACCTCCGAACACGATGCGCCATAGGCGAAATAAAGGAACGGATGGCCTTTGCCGGCATCGCGGTTCCAGGAGATGCCGGGCGTCTTGTAGAAGCCGGCGGCCGAGAGCTGGACACGGCCGAGATAGGCCTGCTCGGCAAACTGGGCCCATGAAAAGCGCTTGTCGCCGACGACCACCGCATTCGGCTCGAAGATGACGGTTCCGGGAGCGACTCCGTATTTCTCCGCGGCGAATGCGATCAGCCGGTCGCGGATCTGCTGCGCCGCGTTTTCGGCCGCCATGCCGTTCAAGTCGGAACCGCTGGATGCGGCTGTCGAGGAGGCATTCGGGACCTTGTCCGTCGAGGTCGCCGAAACCTTCACATGATCGAGGTCGATCTGGAAGACGTCTGCCACGACCTGCGCGATCTTGGTGTGAAGCCCCTGCCCCATCTCCGTCCCGCCATGGTTCAGATAGACCGAACCATCGCGATAGACATGGACAAGCGCACCGGCCTGGTTGAGCGCCAGCATGGTGAAGCTGATTCCGAACTTGAGCGGTATCAGCGCAATGCCACGCTTCAGGACCGGCGATCTCTCGTTGAAGGCGAGGATTTCGGCGCGGCGACGAGCATAGTCCGCGCTCGCCTCGAGTTCACCCACCAGCCTCCCAAGGATATTGTCGGAGATGGTCTGGTGATAGGGCGTGACGTTGCGCTCGGTCTCGCCGTAGAAATTCGCCTTGCGGATCTCGAGCGGATCCTTGCCGAGCGTGTAGGCGATATCCTCGATCCAGCGCTCGCAGGCCAGCATGCCCTGCGGTCCGCCATAGCCACGAAACGCCGTATTCGAGACAGTGTTGGTGCGAAGCGGCAGCGAGCGAACGCGTACGGCCGGATAGAAATAGGCGTTGTCGGAATGGGTAAGCGCGCGATCGGTAACGCCGCGCGAGAGATCGGCAGAGTGGCCGCAGCGCGCCGCAAAGACGGCATCGACAGCCTCGATCCGGCCCGCATCGTCGAAGCCGACGTCATAATCGACGACGAAATCGTGTCGCTTGCCCGTCATCTTGATGTCGTCGTCGCGATCGGGACGCAGCTTCACCGCGCGCTGGAACGTCCGCGCCGCGATGGCGACGACGCAGGCGAAGAGATTGCTCTGCGATTCCTTGCCGCCGAAGCCGCCGCCCATGCGCCGCACCATGACAGTGACGGCATGGGCCGGCACCCCGAGCACGCGCGCCACCATGCGCTGAACTTCATCGGGATGCTGGGCGCTCGAATGCACGATCATGTCGTGGTCTTCGCCGGGAATGGCGAGCGCGATCTGGCCTTCGAGGTAGAAATGCTCCTGCCCGCCAATCGCGATCGAACCGGCAACGCGGCGCGGCGCATCGGCCAGGGACGAGGCGACATCGCCTCGCTCCAGCGTCAGGCCGGGTGTGACCAGTTCACCGCCAGCATTGCGGGCGGCAGCGACGTCGAGCGCGGGAGGCAGTTCGCGATAGGTGACCTTTGCCAAGCGCGCCGCACGGCGAGCGGACTCTCGGGTTTCGCCGATCACGACAAAAAGTGGCTGGCCCGAAAAGGTGACCTTGCGCGTGGCGAAGACCGGCTCGTCATCCTTGTGCGATGGGCTGATGTCCCCCTCGCCCGGAATATCGTCAGCAGTCAGCACGCCCACGACGCCAGGCGCGCTGCGGACAGCGTCGAGATCCATCGCCACGATATCGCCATGGGCAATGGTCGAGAGCCCGAGATAGGCGTGCAACGTGCCGGCGGGCTCGACCATGTCGTCGATATAGTCGGCGCTTCCGGCGACGTGCTTGTGGCCGGAATCATGCCGGTGCGGCGCGCTCATTCCCCCGACGATCGTCTTGCGTTCGACAAGCGTGTCCATCAGGCGACCTCGTGGCGCTGGATGCTGACTTCGCGCTCACCGCGCATTTCGAGAAAGAAGCGCGACAGGAGGTTCTTCGCCACCAGCGTTCGGTATTCAGCCGATGCGCGCCAATCCGACAGAGGCTGGAAATCCTCGTCAAAGGCAGGCATGACAGCCTCGATCGCCGTCATGGTCCAGGGCGCACCGATCAGCGCGGCTTCGACGGCCCGAGCCCGCTTGGGTGTTGCCGCCATGCCGCCATAGGCAATGACAGCATCTTGGACGACACCGCCCTCGACACGCACCCGGAAGGCGCCAAGCACGGACGTGATGTCCTCGTCGCGCCGCTTGCTGATCTTGTAAGCGGCAAAGAACACGCCGGGAGGCGGAATGGGAATGGCGATGCTCTCGACGAACTCGCCCTTCGCCAGATCCTGCCGGCCATAGGCGATGAAGAAGTCCTCGAGCCGTATCGTTCGCCGCGTGTTGCCCCTGCGCAGCGTGATTTCGGCACCGAGCGCGATCAGAGGCGGCGGCGTGTCGCCGATCGGCGAGCCATTGGCGATATTGCCGCCGATCGTGCCCATATTGCGCACCTGCCCGCCGCCGATACGGTCCCAGAGCGGAACAAGCGGCGGGATGTGCTCAGCGATGGTGGCGAACGAGCGGCTGTAGCTGACGCCGGCGCCGATGCGGATGACATCGTCATCGACCGTGATGTCGTCCATCAGCCCCCGGATGAAAATCACCGGCGCGATGTCGCGCATGAATTTGGTCACCCACAACCCGACATCCGTCGATCCGGCGACGAGCGTGGCATCTGGCATTTCCAGCCGGATGGTCGCGAGATCGTTGACATCGGCCGGAATGATGAACGGCCCCCGCGAGGAAGACACGGCGACCCGATGCCCATCCTGCAGGGCCTGCAATCTGTCGCGCATGGTCTCGCGTTCGACCGCGAGCGCGTCGGCAGCCGCTTCGCCATAGTTGGAAATCGCACCAGCGGCCCGTACGATGGGCGCATAGCCCGTGCAACGGCAGAGATTGCCTTGCAGCGCCTTTTCGATTTCCGGCAATGCAGGTTCTGGATTGGTCAGCCATAGCCCATAGAGCGACATCACGAATCCGGGCGTGCAGAAACCGCACTGGCTCCCATGATAGTCGACCATGGCCTGCTGCACCGGATGCAGCGTCCCATCGGTGCGCCCGAGATGCTCGACCGTCACGACATGACAGCCATCCAGCGAGCCGACCAGACAGATACACGCATTGATGCTCTCATAGACCAACCCGGACGCATCGAGCCGCCCGACCAGCACGGTGCAGGCGCCGCAATCCCCCTCCGCGCAGCCTTCCTTCGTTCCACGCATGACCCGGTCGAGCCGCAGGAAGTCGAGCAAGGTTCGATCCGGTGCAACTTCGGAGAGTGTGACGAGGCGATCGTTCAGGTAGAAACGGATGTGAGAGCGAATGGGCGGCAAAGGGATCGTCCCGCGGAATGCCTATGGTACTTCCTTGGTATTCCACGCGATCGACTTTGGCAATGCGGAATGGCCGGGCCCCCTCCGCGTTCCTCGCCTGTCTGGTTCGTCAAACGTAGCGGTCGAGGCTCAGATCGCTTGTTTCGATCGCCGCTGGCTTGCCGCTGACGAGATCTGCCAGGACTTGGCCGGATCCGCAGGCCATCGTCCAGCCCAGCGTGCCGTGGCCGGTGTTCAGATAGAGATTGGGGTATCGGGTCGCGCCGATGACCGGCGTGCCGTCCGGCGTCATCGGGCGAAGGCCCGACCAGAACGTCGCGGCCTGCAGGTTGCCGCTGCCGGGGAAGAGATCGCTCACCGACTTCTCCAGCGTCATTCGTCGGGCCGGTGGCAGGTCCTTGCTGAAGCCCGATATCTCGGCCATGCCGCCGACCCGGATCCGGTCGCCGAGCCTGGTGATGGCGACCTTGTAGGTCTCGTCCATTACGGTCGAGATCGGCGCCCGGCCGGCATCGACGATCGGAATGGTGATCGAGTAGCCCTTGACCGGATAGACGGGGATCGACAGGCCGAGCGGTTTGAGCAGCGGCGATGAATAGCTGCCGAGCGCCGCGACATAGAGGTCCGCGCTCTCCAGCCCTTTGTCAGTCTCGACACCCAGGATGGTGCCGTTCTGCTGGCGCAGGGATCGGATATCGCTGCCATACCGAAAGCGGACGCCGCGATCTTCCGCCAGCGCGGCGAGCGCCACCGTGAACTTGTAGCAATCGCCCGTCTCATCATTCGGCAGGCGCAGACCTCCTGCGATCATACCCCGGACGCCGGCGAGCGCCGGTTCCGCGGCGATGCAGCCATCGGCATCCAGCACCTCGAATGGAACGCCGTCCTCTCGTAGCACGGCGACGTCCTTGCCGATGCCGTCAAGCTGCTTCTGCGTGCGGAAGAGCTGCAACGTTCCTTGCATGCGCTCGTCGTAGCGGATGCCCGTCGCTGCCCGAAGCTCGATCAACTTGTCGCGGCTGTATTCGGCGAGGCGAACCATGCGGCTCTTGTTCACCGCGTAGCGACCCGCCGTACAGTTGCGCAACATCTGCACCAGCCAAGCCGCCATCGCCGGATCGAGTTTCGGCCGCAGCACCAGCGGAGCGTGCTTCATGAGTAGCCAGCGGACGGCCTTCTGCGGAATGCCGGGCGCCGCCCAGGGCGATGCATAGCCTGGCGAGATTTCGCCGGCATTGGCAAAGCTGGTTTCGAGGCCAGGGCCCGCCTGGCGATCAAGCACGGTCACCTCGTGTCCGGCTTCCGCGAGATAATAGGCGGACGTCACGCCGATCACCCCGCCGCCAAGGATCAATATTCGCATTACCGCCTCGATTGCGCATAAAGGCCACGCGCAAATGAAACAGGCGCGACGCAGTCCGTCCCGCCTGCCATGCATCTGGAAGCGTCAGCCATGAATGACCGGGCGATCGATCGTGCCCTTGCGAACGATCACATTGCCATAAAATGCCGTTTCGCCGGTCGCGACAACGGCAAATGCTTCGCTGGCGCGGCGATAGAAGGCGTGGCGTTCCAGGAGGTGCAGTTTGACGCGATCATCCGCAAGCGCTGCCGCAGAGCTGATCTCGTCATGCATGGGAACGCGTTCGTCGGGGTTGCCGATGACTTCCATGCCAAGAACCGGGTCCGGCTCCGACTCGTCGATCGGCAAGACTGCCAGGATGGCGCGCAGCACCCGGCGGAGGCCGACGCCATCGAGCCGGACGAGGCGCTTGGCCACGGTGGTCGCCGGGAAGCTGCCGTCGGCGATGACGATTTCATCGCCATGCCCCATGGCACGCAGATGCGACAGCAATTCAGGCGTCAGGACAGGATCGAGGCCGATCAACATCGGGAAACTCCATCGGATGGAATGAACGGACTGGGCGTCTTCGACCCCAGTTGACGGTGCAAGCGTCGAACGCGCCGAACTCAGCCCAGCGCCGCGGCGGCGGGGATCGGCGCGGACTCGGCAATGAGGCCATCGGCCAGGAGGTCTCTCCAGAGATCCGGCGGAATGACGACGGAATAGAGAGCGACATTCTCGCGGATCTCCTCCGGCGTGCGAGCGCCGGTCAGTGTCGCGGCGACGGCCGGATGGGCGGCTGCAAACTGCATGGCTGCAGCTTTGAGAGGAACGCCATGCCGCAGGCAGACCTCTTCGATGCGAAGGGCCCGCTCGATCAGCGACGGGTCGGCATCGACATAGTTGAACTTCGCGTTGGCGCGCGGATCGGCCAGGATGCCGCTATTATAAACCCCCGCCGCGATGACCGAGATGCCGCGCTCCTCGCAGAGCGGCAGGAATTCGGCCAGCGCGCCCTGATCCAGCAGCGTGTATCGTCCCGCGAGCAGGAAACAGTCGAACACGCCGTCCCGCGCAAATCGTGCCAGCATCTCGCTCTGGTTCATGCCGGCTCCGACCGCCCGGATCAGCCCCTGCGTGCGCAAGCTGTCGAGCGCCCGGTAAGCGCCGTTCAGCGCGGCTTCGTAGTGATCGTCCGGGTCGTGAATGTGGAGAATATCGATACGGTCCGCATCGAGGCGGACCAGGCTTTCCTCGAAAGCGCGCATGACGCCGTCATAGCTGAAGTCAAAGACAGGCCGCTCGGGCGGCGTCCCCTTGTAATAGGCATCCTCGCCGGTCGGCTCGGAAGGAACGCGCAGAAGACGACCGACCTTGGTCGCCAGGACATAGTCCTCGCGTGGCTTGGTCTTCAGAAAGGCGCCGAGCCGTCGTTCGGATAGTCCATTGCCATATTGTGGCGCGGTGTCGAAGAAACGCACGCCGGACGCCCAGGCCGCTTCAAGGGTCTGAAGGGCGACGTCGTCGGGGACGGGCGTGTAGAGCCCACCCAGGGGCGCAGTGCCCATTCCCAATTCCGCGACAACGCATGACGAACTGCCGAGCCGGTGTTTTTCGAAGACCATCTGCCACTCCTGAGATTGCGCCGACCTTGGCCGATCACGAAAATCCCGTCAACAAAAATATTCGTATACGAAAATCGCTATTGCATTTGGCAAATTCCTGCGCCAGCTTGGGGCCTCGACCGATCTGGAGCAGTGATGTCCGAAACTCCCGACTTTTCCCGTGGCGCCGCCTTTTGCGATGGCCGCTTTGTGCCGATATCCGAGGCGAAGATCTCGGTGCTGGACTGGGGTTTCACGCGCTCGGACGTGACCTATGACGTCGTTCATGTTCGCGACGGCGCGTTTTTCCGACTGGCCGACCATCTCGATCGCTTCGAGCGTTCCTTGAGGGTTTTTCGCCTCGTTCCGCCCTATGGCCGTGACGAAATCGCTCGGATTGCGGCGCAGTGCGTGGTGCTGAGCGGATTGCGCGACGCTTATGTGGCGATGGTCTGCACCCGCGGACGGCCGAGGATCGCTGGTTCACGCAAGCCGGCGGATTGCGACAATACGTTCCTCGCCTACGCCATCCCATGGATCGACGTGATACCGCTCGATGTCCAGGCAAGGGGTGCGCATCTCTGGATCGCCAGCACGCAGCGCATCCCGCCGCAATCGATCGATCCCACGGCCAAGAACTACCATTGGGGCGATCTGACCCAGGGCCTCTTCGAGGCGCATGATGCCGGCGCCGATACGGCAATCCTGCTGGACGCAGATGGCTTCGTCACGGAAGGACCCGGCTTCAACGTCTTCATGATCCGCGACGGCGAGGTCCTGACCCCGGACCGCGGCGCGCTGGAGGGCATTACCCGACAGTCCGTTCTCGATGTCTGCGCCGCTGCCGGCATTCCCGCGCGCATCGCGCCGCTGCGCGCGGAAGATTTCCTGGAAGCCGACGAGGCGTTCTGTGCCACGACCGCCGGCGGCGTCATGCCGGCCTCGCGCATCAACGGCCGCATCCTGTCGAACGATCGACCCGGCCCGATCACGATGCAGCTGCGCGAACTCTATTGGAAATTGCATCAGGCGGAGCGGCACCTGACGCCGCTGAACTTCGACGATCCTGAACAGCCTTTCAAAAACGACTGGCGCAAAGCCAATCCAGAACCAGAGGGATATCGCAATGAACAGACGTGAGTTCCTGACTTCGACAGGCATGGCCCTTGTCGCCGCCACGGGCGGACTTTCGATCGCAGCCAGCGTCGCCAGCGCCGCGACCAAGGAACTGCGCGTCCTGACCTGGGAAGGTTATGCCGACGAACAATGGGTCAAGGAGTTCGAGCAGGCGAACGATGCGACCGTCAAGATCAGTTATACCGGCAGCGTCGACGAGATCTTTGCTAAAATGCTGGCGACCAACGGGGACGACTTCGATGTCATCGCGATCGAGACGTCATCCTACAAGCGCCTCGTCGAACAGAAGCTGTTGCAGGCGCTCGATCTCTCTTTGCTGCCGAATCGGGCCAATCTCGGGCCCACCTTCGCCAATGTCAGCTCGATCGTCTTTGACGGAAAGACCTATGCGGCTCCCTTCGCATGGGGATCGATTCCGCTCATCTATGACCGAAAGGTGTTTCCCGAGGCGCCGACGAGCTGGTCGGTGTTCTGGGACGAGAAATATAGCGGTCGCGTGATCGCCATGGACGATGCGACCAACGCCATTGTCACCACCGCGCTTCTGCTTGGCATCAAGGACCCCTTCAATATGTCCGCGGATGACTTCGCCGCGGTGAAGGCCAAGCTCATCGAACAGAAGAAATATGTCCTGACCTACTATGCCGGCTTTGACGATGGCGTCTCGATCATGGCGCAGGGCGGCGTCGATGTGATGATGTCGATGGGCGAACCACAGGTGCAGATGCTGCAGAAGAAGGGCATTGACGCGGCCCTGACAATTCCGAAGGAAGGCGCGATCGGCTGGATCGACTGCTGGACGATCAGCGCCGGTGCGCGCGATGTCCCCCTCGCCCATAAGTGGGTGGACTTCATGCTCGACAAGCGCATCGGCAACTACATCAGCGAGAAGACAGGCTACGGCAATACCACCGATCTCGCGGCCAACGAGAAGATCGGCTTGAATTATGCCGACCGGCTCGTGTTCCTGCAGGCGCCGGAAGACCAAGGCAAGCGCATTGATCTCTGGAACGAAGTCAAAGCGACGCCCGCCCCCTGATCGGATCACAAGGAGCCGCGCATGCCGCAACACGCGATATTGAATCTGGTGGGAGTGAGCAAATCCTATCGGGATGTCGAGGTTCTGCAGCCGACCGATCTGGCGATCGAGGATGGTGAGTTCATCACCGTTCTCGGCCCATCGGGTTCCGGCAAGACCACGATCCTTCGAATGATCGGCGGTTTCACAGCGCCGACAAGCGGTCAAATCCTGTTCCAGGGCCGGGATATCGTCGACGTCCCGACGTTCCAGCGGCCGTTCAACACCGTGTTCCAGGACTATGCCCTGTTTCCGCACATGCGCGTCGCCGACAATGTCGGCTACGGGCTGCGCGTTCGCGGCGTTGCAAAGGCGGAAATCGCGCGCAAGGTTGCCGAGGTCCTGCAGATTGTCGATCTCGGCGACAAGGCTGATCGCTTTCCAAGTGCATTGAGCGGCGGCCAGCGCCAGCGCGTTGCCCTGGCCCGAGCGATCATCTGCGAGCCGAAGATCGTGCTCCTGGACGAGCCGCTTGCCGCCCTCGACGCCGAACTGCGGCGCTCGATGCAGGACTTCCTGAAGGATCTGCAGCGTCGCATCAAGACGACCTTCATCTTCATCACGCACGACCAGCAGGAAGCCATTTCGATGGCGGACCGCATCGTGGTGATGAACCACGGCAAGATCGAACAGATCGGCTCGCCGCGCGAGATCTATCGCCGACCCGGCAGCGAATTCGTCGCCCGCTTCTTCGGCGAGAACAACCTCATTCCCGGCATCGTCGAGCAAAACGCTGCTGGGGAAGCGTGTATCGACAGCGCGCTCGGGCGGGTTATCGTTCCGCGCGATGCTTCCCTGGCCGTGGGAAGCAAGGTGGTCATGGCGGTCCGGCCCGAGCACATCAAGCTCGTTCCGGCAGGATCGGCCGGTCCCCAGTCGGTTGCGGCGGAGATTCGGTCCGTGACCTTTCTTGGCGCGACGTCGCAGATCGCGCTGACAATCCAGCCGCAGGGAAATTTCGGCATAAGGGTCAGCCTGCCGACCAACGATTTCCCGTCTCTATCCGTTGGCGATCAGGTTATTGCCGCCTGGGCTCCCGACGACCTCACGATATTGCACTGAGCTCATGACAGTCCTTCCATCAGTCCCGATAGAGATCGACAGCCTGGCAACGCCAGGGGTTCGACCGCGCGGCCGGCATCCGGGCGCGATGATGCGCTGGTCGCTCGTCCGGCTCGCTGTCTATGGCATTCCGACAGTGCTGATCCTTTGCCCGATGGGACTGTTTCTCCTGTCGAGCTTCTGGTCCATGTCTGGCAACAAGATGAGCCACAGCTGGACGCTTGCGAACTACCGCGCCTTCTTTGCCAATGCCAGCTATTGGGGCATCTACCTGCAGACGATCAAGCTCGCCGGCATTGTCGCCCTGTTCGGCCTGGCGAGCGGCTATATCGTCGCCTATCTGATCTGGCGGCAACGCGGGCCGCTCCGCTATATGCTGCTGCTCTTCAGCGTCATCCCGCTCGCGATGAACTACATCGTCAAGATCTACGCGATGCGCGGTATATTGGGCTTCAACGGGGTGCTCAATTCGGCGCTCGTCTGGAGCGGACTTCTTGCGAAACCCAGCACGATGTTCGTGTTCAATCAGACGGCCGTTCTGATCACCATGGCCGTCATCTATCTGCCGTTCGCGATCCTGCCGATTTTCCTTTCGCTCGAGCGAATTCCCCATTCGCTTGTCGAGGCATCGGCGGACCTCGGTGCGCCGCCTGGACAAACGTTCCGCCGGGTCGTGCTCCCGCTCAGCCTGCCCGGGTCGGTCGTCGGCGGCCTGTTCGTGATGGTATTGTCGCTCGGCGACTTCCTGACACCGCAAATGGTCGGCGGCAGCCAGGGCTTCACCTTTGGCCGGGCCATATGGAGCCAGTTCGGGATGGCATTCAACTGGCCGTTTGGCGCCGCACTTGCTGTCATGCTGCTTCTGGCCATCGCCGTCATCCTGGCCGCAGCGCGGCTTCTGACCCGGTATCGGAGCGTGTCATGACGAGGAGCGAGCGCATCACAATTGCCGTTCTCTGGGTGTTCGCCGGCTTCGTCTTTGTCCTGCTCTATGGACCAGCGGTCCTGGTCGCGACACTCTCCTTCTTCGACATGGACCGCGGCCAGATAGCATGGGGCAGCTTTTCGCTGACCCATTACGAGAGCCTGCTCGAAAACAAGTCCATTCTCGCAGCGCTCGGCAACACCTTGATGGTGGCGTTTACGGCCGTGGTCATCGCCACGATTCTCGCGCTGGGGCTTGCCTACTACATGCGAACCGGTCAGCGACGCGGTCGCGCCTATGTCGAGTTCATCATCTTCCTGCCCTTCGTCCTGCCGGCCATCATCACGGGCATTTCGCTGCTTGTGGCGTTTCGTGAAGTCGGCGTCGATCGGGGCCTGACCACCGTCGCCATCGGCCATATCGTCGTGGTGATCGCGATCATCTACCGGATGGTCATGGTGCGCCTGGAAGCGCTTGAGACCTCTCAGCTTGAAGCCTCCGCGGATCTCGGCGCAACGCAGTTCCAGACATTCCGGCTCGTCGTCGTGCCGCAGCTCGCCTCGGCCATGGTGACAGGGGCTCTGCTGGCCTTCACGATCAGCTTTGACGAAACCCTTGTGACATTCTTTCTCGCCGGGAGCGATCCGACGCTACCCTTGCGGCTCTGGGCTATGATGCGGGTCGGCTTCTCTCCCGAGATCAACGCGCTCGTGACGATCGTGCTGCTCGGAACCATGGTGCTGGCGACGCTTGGAGCCTTGTCGCTCCGGCGAAGCATAGCAAAAGAACGGGCTTAGGATCGGGACCCATGACAGAAGAAAATCCGCCACTCGGCCTGTTGCTGCGCGAGCGCAGGGCCCATCATGGCTGGACGCTCGCCGACGTGGCCTCGATGACCGGGATATCGGTCTCGACCCTGTCGAAGATCGAGAACGGCCTCTTGTCGCCGACTTACGACAAGATCCTGCAGTTGAGCCGTGGGCTGAACGTCGAAATCGCAGATCTTCTGGAGCCGTCCGAGCCGGTCGACAACCGCGAGCGCATCCTCGCCCGCAAAAGCGTGAGCCTTCAATTCGAAGGCCATCCGCTGCAGACCGAATATTATACCTATACCTATCTCTGTTCGGACGTTGCTCACAAACGGATCGTGCCGATCCACATTGATGTGCGAGCGACATCTGAAGCCGAAATGGGCGAGCTCACATCGCATGTCGGCGAGGAATTTCTCGTCGTCCTGCACGGCAAGATTCGCGTCTTCAGCGAATATTATGAGCCAATCGATCTCTCCGCCGGCGACTCGATGTATTTGGACAGTACGATGAAGCATGCGTATCTCTCGCTGGAGCCCGGCGGCAGCAAGATCCTCGTCAATTGCTCCAGCGCGACACCCAACCTTGCGCAAACCCTCCGCGAAATCATCAAGAACAAGATTGCGGAAGAGAGCCAGGCTGCTCCCAAACGCAAGAGCCGGACTCAATCTGCCTGATCCGGCAGGACGAGTGCTCAAGCGCTCACGTAAGCAAAAGGATGGAACTTGGCTGCTTCGTTCGATCTCACGGGAAAGGTCGCCATTGTCACCGGCGGCAATGGCGGCATCGGTTATGCAATGTCAGAGGGGCTCGGCGCGGCCGGAGCTTCCGTCGTCGTGGTCGGGCGGGACGGCGACAAGAATGCCCGTGCGCTGGAGGCTCTTGCCGGCCAGGGCATCCCGGCGACCGCCGTCCGCGCCGACGTCACCATCGAGGGCGATTGCGCTCGCTACAGAGACCATGCGCTCGCGACCTTCGGGCGGGTTGATATTCTGGTCAACAATGCCGGCACCAACATCCGCAAGCAGCCGGAGGACTATACGCTGGACGAGTGGCGGACGCTGATCGACATCAACCTGACCAGCGTGTTCCTGTCGTCGATGGCCGTTCTGCCGAGCCTGCGCAAAAGTGGCGGCAAGATCATCAATATCGGCTCTATGACGTCGATTTTCGGGGCCTCCTTCTCAGCTCCCTATGGCGCCAGCAAAGGGGGCGTCGTGCAATTGACCAAGGCGCTCGCTTCCGCCTGGGCCCGGTACGACATTCAGGTGAATGCACTTCTCCCCGGCTGGATCGAGACGGATCTGACGATCCGCGGCAGGACGGCAACGCCAGACCTTCAGGAAAAGGTCGTCGCCAGAACGCCGGCCGCGCGCTGGGGCAAGCCCGAGGATCTCGCGGGTGCGGCCGTATTTCTCGCCAGCGCCGCTTCGGACTTCATCACCGGCGCCGCAATCCCTGTCGATGGTGGCTATTCAGCGCAAGCCTGATCGCTCGAATTGCTGTCCACCCAACGCGCCCCTGGAGGAAAACGTGCAAGACGCAGACGCATATCAATGGCTCAATCCGCCCGAATTTTGCGAATTCCGCGATGGCGATCTCTTTGTTCGTACCGCCGACCGGACGGATTTCTGGCGCGGGACATTCTATGGCTTCTGGCATGACAACGGCCATTTCTTCCATCGCTCGGTCGAAGGCGATTTCACGGCCGAGGTCACGATCGACGGGCGCTATGACACGCTCTACGATCAGGCGGGCCTGATGGTGCGACTGAGCGAGACCCATTGGATCAAGGCCGGGATCGAATTCACCGATGGCGCGCTGCACTTCTCCGTGGTCGTGACCAATGATCAATCCGACTGGTCGATGCTCAAGATCGTGCAGCCGACAGACGGGTTGCGACTGCGCATGACTCGCCACGGCGAGGCCGTTCGCGTGCAGTACCTCGATGCCGAGGACGACCATTGGAAAATGGCACGCCTTGCCTATCTGCCTCGCTCATCGTCGATTGAAGTCGGCATGATGTGCTGCTCGCCGCAACGCCCCGGCTTCGAGGTCACGTTCCACGACTTCAAGTTCGGCCCGGCCATCGCTCGCGACCTCCACGAATGACGCCGTGATCGCTTCGCCAGCGTCTGTTCCCGCGGTCTTTCACCTTCCCGCACATCGCCTGCCAATCCTCGGGGCTGATTTCCGTCGGCCGCCGATTCAGGAACTCGGAAGGATGTCGCGCTCGCAGACCCTCGTCGCTATCGCCACCGCTTTACGTGGTCGACCAGGGCGCGAAGCTTTGGCGCAAGATTCCGACGATTGGGGAAATAGAGGAAGAAGCCGGCAAAGGGCGGGCAATATTGCTCGAGAAGCGGCACCAGCTGGCCGGAGGAGACATAGGGCCTGAAGGTATCCTCCATGCCGAAGGTGATCCCTCCCCCGGCGCAGGCCGCGCGGATCATCAGCCACATGTCATTGGTGGTGAACTCGGGGTTGACGGCGACGTCGTACTCGCGGCCGTCTTCGGCGAACTCCCACCGGTAAGGCGCCGTCTGCGGCGCTGGACGCCAACCGATGCAGCGATGCTGCGCCAGTTCGGACGGATGCGCAGGCTTGCCGAAGCGCTCGATATAGGCAGGTGCGGCGACCACCGTCTGGCGCTGCTCGCCCGACACGGGGATGGCGATCATGTCCTGGTCGATCACCTCGCCTAGCCGGACCCCGGCATCATAGCCCTCCGCGACGATATCGAATTCCTCGTCCGTGACGGTCACATCGATTTGAACGGCCGGATAGGCGGCCGCGAAACCCGCCAGCAGCGGCCCTGAGATGAAACGCTCCGCGATCGAGGACACCGCCAGCCGCAAAAGCCCGCTCGGCTCGACGTCCCGATCCGCGGCGGCGTCCAGGGCCAAGACGACCTCGGCAATGGCCGGCGCCACGCGCTGGAAAAGCTGCTCGCCGGCCTCAGTCAGGTTGACGCTTCGTGTCGTTCGCTGGATCAGCGCGACGCCAAGACGATCTTCGAGCCGACGAATGGCCTGGCTTACCGCAGGCCGCGTCACGCCCAGATGCTCGGCAGCCGCGCGGAAGCTTCGCATCTCCGCGACGGCGAGAAAGACCGAAATTCCAGTGAGATCGATAGCCATTGGTAATGTGAGATTACCAACGTAGTTATGATTGGGCAAGTTGTCCGCTCTGTTCGCGGCCTCTAGTTTTCGGTCAGTGAATTGAGGGTGGCCGAAAAATGACGCTCGCTGACTACAGGTTGCTGGGACGCTCAGGCCTGCGTGTTTCGCCGTTGAGCCTGGGAACGATGACGTTCGGATCAGATTGGGGCTGGGGTGCGGATAGTAACGAGGCCCGACGCATCTTCGATCTCTACATCGATCGTGGCGGAAATTTCATCGACACCGCGGTGAATTACACCAACGGGGCGGCCGAACGCTTCCTCGGTGCGTTCATCGGAGACAAGCGAGAGCGGCTCGTCCTCGCGACGAAGTTTACGATGGCCCGCGACCCCGGCAACCCCAATTCGGGCGGCAACCACCGCCTCAACATGGTGCGGTCCGTCGAGCAGAGTCTGAAACAGCTCGCTACCGATCGGATCGATCTGTTCTACCTCCATACCTGGGACATGACGACCCGGCCGGATGAAGTGATGCGGGCTCTCGACGACCTCGTCCGGTCCGGCAAGATCCTCTATCTGGGCATCTGCAATACACCCGCCTGGCGGATCGCCGAAATGCAGACCCTCGCCGACATGCGGGGATGGTCGCCCTTCATCGCGCTTCAGATCGAATACAGCCTGGTCGAGCGCAGCGTCGAGCACGAGCTCATGCCCATGGCCGCAGCGATGGGGCTCGGCGTGCTCCCCTGGTCGCCGCTGGGTGGCGGCGTGCTGGCCGGCAAGTACACACAGGCGGACGTTCAGGATTCACGCGAAGCCGCGGTATCTGGCAGCCGCAAGGGCGTCATCGCCTCGTCAGGGCACCTCAACCGGCGCTCGATCGAGATTGCGCAAGAAGTTCGCGCCGTATCCGAGGAAGTGGGCGCGACGCCGTCCCAGATCGCGCTGGCCTGGACGCTCGCGAACCCGACCGTCGTGTCGCCCATCATGGGCGCCCGCACCCTCGCCCAGGCGGAGGAGAATCTGGGCGCGTTGGAAGTAGCTCTGTCGCCACAACAACTCGATCGCCTGAATCGGGTCAGCGAGCCCGATCCGATCTTCCCGGCCCGCTTTGTGGAACGTCCCCTCGTCCAGCAGCTCATCTTCGGCGGAGCTGCCGTGGCCCGCCGCACCTGAAAGACCGATCGCCCCAGCATGTCAACGAAAGGAACGATCCCATGACCATGTCTTCATTGCGCGCCAGCCTCGCGGGCGCGTTCCGCAGGCTGATGATCGCCGCGGCATTCCTGGCCGTCATCTGGCCGGCGCAGGCCGAGATCACGGCCTCCGACGCGGACGCGGAAACCCATGACACCGCCATCGAAAGCCGGAACAAGGCCATCGTCGGCGATGCTTTCGAAAAATGGCGTGAAGGCACCTATGTCTTTGCCGCGCTTCTCGCACCCGATGTCGTCTGGACGATCCACGGCTCCGGCCCGGTCGCGGGCACATACCGCAGCCAGGACGACTTCGTCGAACGGGCGTCGCGCCCCCTGACCAGCCGTCTCGCCAGCCCGGTCGTCCCGGAGGTCCGCAGCATCTATGCCGTCGGCGACACCGTCCTCATCCGCTTCGACGGCTCGGCAACGACGACGTCGGACGCGCCCTATCGCAACCAGTTCCTCTGGATGTTCCGGATGAAGGACGGCCTGGTCATCGAGGCCGAGGCGTTTCTGGATCTCGTCGCCTACCAGCAGGTCGTCGAGAACAACGAGCCGCGCGCTCAATAGCGTCAAAGGCGCCCCGCCCTGCCAGGGCAGCGCGGGCGGGGCGTCGACCTCAGGCCCTTGCAGCGCCAGTTCGGCTTTCGCGGCCGACAGCCACAACCGATCTTGAGGAGCACGATCATGCGACAAGCATTCGCAGTCCTGATGACCGCCACACTCTTGAGCCAATCCGTACAAGCCGTGGAACTCACCTTGCAAACGAACCATCCCTATGCCGGCATGTGGGTAACCGACGATGGCCGTGTCCGCCACGAGCTCCTGCCTGTCGGCCGATATGTCGAGGCGCGTGGCACACGCGAGCGCGCCCATGAAGGCCGATACGAAGTGACCGGGGCGCATATCGAATATTGCGACGACACAGGCTTCACCGCCGACGGTGACTTCGTGGACCTCGATACCTTGCACCACGGCGGCATGGTATTGCGCCGTCGAACGGGTCCGGTCGCAAAGCCCTGATCACCTCAAGCAATAGACGGCGGCCAGATCCTCATCACCTGGTATCTTGTGCCCGCCGTCGTCACTGATTGTCGGGCAGCGCAAAGGCCACGACATAGTCGCCGCGTTCCGCCGAGTAGCTTGTCCCGCCCGCTGACACGACAACATATTGCCGACCCGTATCGGGCGAGACGAACACGGTCGGCGCCGATACCGCACCGATCGGAAGGCGCCCGCGCCAGAGTTCCTTGCCAGTCGCAGAGTCGACCGCGCGCAGATAATAGTCCTGCGTGCCGGCATAGAACACGATACCACCGGCTGTCGATGTCGGGCCACCAAGCGTGGGCATTCCGATCGGCATGGGAAGTCCGGTCTTCACCCCAAAGGACCCGAATCCTCGACAGTTCCCAACGGGATTTGCCAGGCGATTTTCCGCGTATCGAGGTCGATCGCCGTCATTTGCCCGAAGGGAGGCCGGGTGCATGGAACGCCCAGCGGCGAGAAGAACATGCCGACCTTGACGCTGAAAGGCGTGCCCAGTTGCGGGTCGATTGCAAGGTGGGGATCGATGCTTCCGGTGCTCGCATTCATCGCCGCGTCGACTTCAGGCGCGCGGAATGGTTTGCACGACCATGCCCGCGCTGATCGAGTTGATGAAAAGTCGGCGCGCCCGTTCGTCGATCGACACGCCGCCCCAGTTCATGCCACCGAGGATGCCGGGCCAGATCAGAATCTTGCCGCCCGGGGCGGTAAACTCGCCCTGATAGCGCATCGACCGGAAGCTGATGCGGCACCAGAGCTGGTCGAACATCGACGTGCCCCACATGTCCGCTTCCGTCAAAGGCTCGGTCCCGATCGAGGGCATGCCGACGGAGTATGGCTGCGTCGGGGAGAGATGGTCGCCTTCCCAGACCGGCTGCTGGGGAACGGCACGTTCCTGCACCTCAGCCAGCCGCGGAAGCGGATGCCTGCTCGACGCCCAATATTGCGCCATGGGGATAGAATGCGGCCCATAGCGTGCCGAACAGGGCGACCATGACCACGACGCCCGATGCGACCATGCCCCTCTTCACCGGCCGACTCAGGTTTGGCGCCAGGAAAGGTGAGGCCCAAAGACCGAGCATGACGATGATCGCGGGCACGACCAGCCGGGGTACCAACTGCCAGAAGTCCATCCCCACTTCGAACAGCGCCCAAACGAGCGTTGCTGCGAATGTAAGGAGAAGGAGCCACAGCCCGCTTCGCCCGCCGGTGCCATAGAGGAATGCGGTGACAACGAAGGCCACTCCGACGGCAACGTAATATGGGCTTCCCCCCAGGAAGAGCAGTTTCGCACCGCCCCAGATCAGCGGCAGGCCAACCAGCCCCCAGAGGACTGCAAAAACAGCGCAAACAGCGATCGACGATCGGCTCCGGACACCGGCACTCAGTTTCAATTGTTCCTCCCGAAACGTGGCTCGCGTTCCGACAAGGCTTGAGTAGACAGCTAAAGTGGGATTTCTAGTACCACTTTAGAATCGCCTCTTTTGGAGTCCGGCAAGGCAAAATGTCGGCGCGTCGGGTCGGTCGATGCCGGGAGCTTCGATCAGTGCCTGAACCAAAAAATCGGGGGTATGAGCAAGCGACGCCGGGAGACCCCCGGCGTGACGGTCCGTTGCCTAAGCGATTGGCTCTCTTGGCAAAACGCCCTGTGACAGCACGCGCACGACGCGGTCGGCGCCTGATATTCTCGCGGCTAGGTCGAGGGGACGCAGTGCGGCGCCTGCCATGACCAGAACGAGCGCGAAATCGTCGATGGTGAAGTCGGACGGGATCCAGTTTCGCCGACACGCCTTCTCGATGATCGGGCCGATCGCTTCGACATAGCGGATGTCGAGCTTTTCCCGCACCTCCGCCTGCGCCTCGAAAAAGGACGGGCTGATGACGGACTCGGTGATCATGCCCGTTATGAAGTCCAGGAACGCCTCGGGCGTTTCAATCGCGTGAGTTTGAGCGCTGAAGCTCTGCAGCTGATCATCGAGAACAGCGAAAATCAGATCATTACGGGTCGGAAAATGTCGGTAGAGCGTGCCTCGTCCAACGCCGGTATATTCTAGAACAACTTCCACAGGGGCATTGTATCCGGCCACCTTGAAGGCTTGTGCGCTGCCATCGACGATTTCGCGACGACGGCGGACGACATCGCTTCGTGGTTTTCTAGCATCGGATTGAGACAAGCCCGAACCTCAGTGTAACTGCATGACCACTCACTTAGCTGATCTTTCGTGTTCTGAGCGAGGCCATTCGCCGGAAGAAGCGCTCCGCTCTCGCATCCATGACCGCGTTCCGCAATATGTGGAAACGCTTGGCCGGGGAACTCGAGAAGAATGCGCTGATGGAGTCTGCCGAGCGGGTGGAAGAGAGGGCAAGGCCTGAGGTCATTCCTGCGGCGAGAACACGACTTCGCTACGACTGCGGTCGCGACTTCATGCCGATGTTCTTGCGCCCCCCTAACCAGGTCTCGCTGACCTTGATGCCGGATAGCTGGTCGGGGGCCGTCGTGTAGGGATCGCTCTCGAGCAGGGTGAAATCCGCATCCTTGCCCATCTCCAGCGTGCCGATCCGGTCGCCGAGGCCGAGCTGACGGGCGGCATGCACCGTGATGCCTCGCAGCGCCTCCTCCACCGTGAGCGCCAGATCCGCGCCGAGCACCGAATTGTCGGTCATGCAGCGCCGCGTCACAGCCGTTTCCACCAGCCGCATGGGATTGAGCGGCAGGCCGGCAGCGGGATTGTCGGTATGGAGAGAATAGCCGATCCCGGCCTTCGCCGCGGCGCCGACCGGCACCATGAACCCGGCCCGCGGCGCGCCGAAGAGCGTGTCACGATAGTCCGCGCCGTAGAGATAGATGAAATCCGTCATGAAGCTCGGCTCGCATCCGAGCTGTTTCATCCGCTCGATCTGGTCGGCGCGAGCCATCGTGGCGTGTTCGACCCGGTTGAGGCCGGTTGCCGGATGGGCACCGTAGACTACTTCGATAGCGTCAAGGATCTGATCGATCGCAGCATCGCCCTGGCTGTGGACGAGGATGGTCCAGCCCGCGTCCTTCGCTTTGGTGCAGAGCTGGACGGCCTCGGCCGCGGTGTACCCAAGACTGCCGCGCTTGTCGGTTCCAAGATAGGGCTGCGTCTGAGCCGCCGTCTCGGCCTGGTTCGAGCCGTCGCCCCATTATTTCATGCCATAGAGCGAGAACCGGCTGCCGGGAAGGATGCGCGCCGTGTTGGAAGGGCCGAGCGCTGCGAAGACCTTGCTCTCCTCCACCATATCGGTGCTGAAGCTCGCGCTGTAACGGATCGGCAAACTGCTGGAGAGCTTCGCCAGCATCTCCACCCATTCCGGCTTCACGGTTCCGGGTTCGTGCAGCGTCGTGAGGCCGGCGGCAGCGGCCTCGCGCGCATAGGCCGTCACGGCCTTGGCGAGGTCCTCGGGCTTCGGTTTGGGAACTGCGATGTCCAGGAATTTCAAAAGCGCCGGCTCGTTGTAGATCATGCCGTTCAACGCGCCGTCGGCGCTGTGGCCGAAGAAGCCGCCTCCGGGCAGATCCCCCGTCGCCTTGGTCACGCCGGCGCGCTGGAACGCCAACGTGTTCGCTGCGCCGACATGGCCGTTCACGTAAAGCAGGAAGAGCGGGTTGGCGGGAGCGACGGCATCGAGCTCCGCCATCGAGACGTCGCCGCCCTGAAGCAGGTTGTCATAGAAGCCGAAGGCGAGCCATTCGCCCGGCTTCGCCTTCGCAACGGCCGCCTTCATCGCGGCCAACGCGTCCGCCTTGGTCCGGTATCGCGCGAAACCGACGTCGATCAGCAGCATCGCGAGCAGCGCCGTGAGCGAAACGTGATTGTGCGGATCGATGAGGCCCGGCAGCAAGGTGCGCCCCTCGAGATCGACGAGTTCGGTGGCGGAGCCGCGCGTCGCCATCACCTCGGCCTTGCTGCCGACGGCGACGATCTTGCCGGAGGCAACGGCGATCGCCTCGGCCTTCGCTCCCGGCGAAGACATCGGATAGGCCGGGCCGTTGTGGAAGATGGTGTCGGCGGTGCCGGTGGCCGCCAGCGCGGGCACGCCCGCCCCCGCCATCCCCGCGATCGCGGCCATATAGGCAAGGAACTCGCGGCGATCGGTTGTCACCCCCGCTGTGACGCGATCGGCTATGGCAGAACGGTTACACCACCGGCACATGATCTCCCCCCTCACGACGACGATACTGTTCTTAACACATCGGCGAGCCGGATATGGCGCAGGATCGGCAGGGCCGCCGGGCAGCGCAAACGAAGTTATGTGTTATGAGACCCTACTAACCATCTGACAAATGGATGGATATTCTCGGCCGATTGAGAAAAACCAATGCGTCGGCGGCGTTTCCGCCACAAGTTGGACCTCCCTGACGTATCGCAGATCAGGCGCAAGATCAGGCATGAGATGCCGTCGGCCTCGCTGCACACAAACTCCTGCAGAGTGGCCGCTGTATATCCGGCCAGATCTTGCAACCGAGAGCGAACGCTACATCACAGCAGCCAAGTCAGCCCTTCGTGGCCGTGGAGCCGCGCTGCTCGGAGGGTCACCGGGACGACGCAGCCTCGCTGCGTCTTTCGAAGGCGGCAGGCCAAACTGCCGGGCATATTCCCGGCTAAACTGCGTCGGACTTTCGTAGCCCACGCCGAACGCAACCGACGTCGCATTGCCTTCGCCGGCAATGAGAAGCGATCGCGCATGCAGCAGCCGTACGTGCTTCTGGTACTGCAGCGGGCTGAGTGCCGTCACCGCCTTGAAGTGGCGGTGGAACGCGGAGACACTGAGTGCGGCCATCTCCGCCAAAGCATCGACGCGTAGAGGCTTGGCGAAATTCTCCCTGATCCACTGGATGGCAATGCCGATCCGGGACAGAGCCGTGTCAGGGGTCGCGATGTCCCGCACCATCCAGCCGAGTGGCCCCTGCAATACCCGAAAGAGAATCTCGCGCTCGTAGGCCGGAGCGAGAGCTGCAATCTCGTTCGGGCGCTCCATCAAGCACAACATTCGCAGCCAGGCATCCAGCAACTCGGGCGTCACTGGCGCGACCGAGAAGCCAGGGCTGTAAAGGTCGCCTCCGGCAGGATTGGGCAGATCCGCCAGTAGATTGGCGACGATCGCCGGCTCAAGCGTCAAGCTGACTGCGAGATAGGGATCTCCGTCGGGAGAGGAGTGCACGGAGCCAACCGCCGGCAAATCCACCGACATGACGAAATAGGTGGCCGGATCATATCGGAATGTACGGTCGCCAACCGTCATCGTCTTCGATCCGATCAGGATCAGATTGATCATGGGGTCGTAGACGGCGGCTAGCTGATGTTCCGGGATCTCTCCCTGAACCATCGCAATGCGCGGAATGCCTGTCTCCGTCCGGCGGTTCTCCGCCCGGGACGCCAGTTGCCTGAGTTCTTGAAGCTGTGTGTCCATGACAACGTTGTCTCACACGGAACGTCAGGCCTCAACGGGAAAGCAGAAATAGGCAAGATAAGAAGAGGATCGTGCGAGCGCCTTCGAACCCCGGTGGCTATCGATTGGGCAGCCATCGAAGGAGCACACCATGAGCATCGTCATCATCACCGGTGGAAGCCGCGGCCTTGGGGCAAGCATCGCAGCTCAATGCGCCAAACGCGGCATGGGCGTCATTCTTACCTACAACAGCAACAGGCCGGCTGCCGAGAAGGTCGTCGGCGCCATTGAAGCGGGCGGCGGCAAGGCCGTCGCTCTGGAGCTGGACGTCGGCAGCACCGCTGAATTCCCGGCGTTTCGCGACGCGGTACCGCAAGCGTTAGCGACGACCTGGAACGCCAAATCCTTCGACTTCCTCGTCAACAATGCGGGCTATGGCCTCTACAACCCGATCGCAACAGTGACTGAAGACGAATTCGACGGCCTGTTCCGCATGCATCTCAAAGGGCCCTTCTTCCTCACCCAGGCCCTCCTTCCCCTCATGGCCGATGGCGGCCACATCGTGAATGTGACGAGCGCGACCAGCCGCGTGGCCACTGCTGGCGTGGCGCCCTATGCCTCCTTCAAGGGCGGGCTCGAGGTGCTGACCCGCTACATGGCCAAGGAGTTTGGCGACCGCGGCATCCGCGCCAACTCCGTCGCGCCGGGGCCGATTCGCACCGAACTTGGCGGCGGCCTCACGGATGAATTCGAGGCACTGCTTGCCGGGCAGACCGCGCTCGGCCGCGTCGGGGAACCCGACGACGTCGGCTGCATGGTCGCCAGCCTGTTGTCGGACGACAACCGCTGGATCAATGCCCAGAACATCGAGATCGGCGGCGGCTACATCATCTAGAGGAGGCTCACATGCTCGACCATATCTTCCTTACGGTCAGCGAAATCGAGCGCTCGATCGCCTTCTACGAGCGGGTGCTCCCGATCCTCGGCATCACCGCCCGCCTGGACTATGACGGCCGGGACGGACCGCCCGGCCATCCCGATCTCAAGGGCTTCGGCGCCAGCGGGCGCATGTTCTTCTGGCTGCGCGCGGGCACGGCCGCGCCCGGCGCGGTGCATGTCGGCTTCGTCGCGGATTCCGAAGCGCTTGTGGACGCCGCCCACGCCCAGGCCCTGGCGGCGGGCGCCACCGAGATCCATCCACCCGGTCCGCAACTGCATTACGACCCCCGCTATTACGCGGCCCAGGTCCGGGACCTCGACGGCTACAGCCTCGAATTCGTCTTCAAAAGCTGGCAGCACGGGAGCTGATGCGATGAGCGCACCCATTTTGCGCGCGAAAGCCGATGCGCTGATCGCCGCGACCAACGCCTTTGACGCCGACACGGCGGTGTCCTTGTTCACACCGGATGCGGTCATCGACGACCCTTCAACGGGTCACCGCTTCGACGGTCACGCCGGAATTCGCGACTATATCGACCGATATTTCGCGGGCTACCACACGGTCACCCGCTTCCTCTCCATCGAGAGCCTCGGTGAAGCCCGAGCACGTGTGCGCGTCGATTTCACGGGGGATTTCGGTCACGAAATCGGCCTCCTCGACATCTCGATCAACGCCGACGGTCTGATCACGCGCATCGACGCTGACCTCGAATAATCAAAGAAAAAGAACCACATCCATGAACACATTCATGATCTATGGAGCGGCCGGCTACACGGGTAGCATGGCGGCCGAGCATGCTGCGTCTGCGGGGCTGAACCTCGTACTCGCAAGCCGGGAAAGAGACCGGGCGAAACTCGAAGCGTTGGCCAACCGTTTGGGTGCGGCTGTGAGGCTGTTTCCGCTCGACGAGCCCAATGCCACCGTGACCAGCCTTGCCGGCATCACCGTTCTCTTGAATGCAGCCGGCCCCTTCGCGAACACCGCCGAACCCCTCATGTCCGCCGCGATCCGCGCCGGCGTCCACTACCTCGACTTTTCCGCTGAGCTCGACACCTACCGCGAAGCCCTGGCGCTCGACGGCCAGGCCCGGGCGGCCGGCATCATGCTTCTGCCCGGCAGCGGTGGAAGCGTTGCGATGCTTGGAAGTCTCGCTGGACATGCCGTGGCTCGCGTCAGCAGCGCACGAAAAATCGGCATTGCGCTCGATGTTGCAGGCACGATGTCGAGGGGATCGGCCATCAGCGCGAGCCAGAATATCGCGCCGGAGACCCTTCATCTCCGTGACGGTGAACTCGTCACACACGAATCCAACGCGCTTCGCGATTTCAATTTCGGTAACGGGCCGCTCTCGTCTTTCCCTGTGACGCTGCCTGACCTCGTGACGATCCATCAGGCGACCGGCGTTTCCGACATCGAAACTTACGTTCACGTCTCCGCAGGCGCATTTCCGACCGGGGACGTCAAGAATCTCCCCGATGGCCCCAGCCTGGAGGAGCGTGAAGCGAGCCGGTATCATGCGGCTGTCGAAGTCACCGGAGAAGATGGGACCGTCGTGCGCTCGGTCCTCGATACCGTGAACGGCTATACGTTCACGGCCATGGCCGCGGCGGAAGCAGCCCGGCGTGTGCTGGCAGGCGAGGTGCGACCCGGCTTTCAGACGCCTGCGGGACTGTTCGGTCATGACTTTGCGGAAACCATTGCCGACACGCGTATCGTCGATCTTTGATCTGACGTCTCGCCATCCAGATAACGCGATTACAGATTCCGAACCTCAAGTCCGAAGTAGATGCGAATGTTGAGCTTTCTGCCGAGGTGACCTACCACGGGAGTTTCATCCGGCTGCGAATAGAGCGTCGGTGGTTTTTGATGCGTCAAATGGCGCGATGGGAGCAACCGGCGGAAACGCGAAGCTTCATCATCGACCACATTGAGGATGCGGAAGCGCCTGCCGCAGGCGAACTGGTCGCGGACGAAATCCAGCGACCAATGGCCATTGGCCTTTGCTTCGACAAGGATTGGCGCACGAAGGCTCATAACCGTCCTCAGGTGCGCGACAGGTCACGCTTGGCGGCAGGCCCTACCACTTCTTTGTAGGAAGCTCGCGGAGTGCGGCTGTATCCAGCATCTGTTCAGCGAGCAGCTTCTTCAGCCTGGCGTTCTCGTCCTCAAGCGACTCTAGACGCTTGGCCTCAGACACTTCCATGCCGCCGTATTCGGCCTTCCAATTACAAAAAGTCGCCTCGGAAATCCCGCCCTTGCGGCAAAGATCGGCGGCCCTGACGCCCGCCTCCTACTCCTTCAGCACCCCGATAATCTGCTCTTCCGTAAATCTCTGCTTCTTCATAAGTCCAGCCTTGAGGGGCTGGACTGTCCTCCAGTCTGGAGGACATTCTCAATGGGAGGTCATCGACTCAGCTATTTCGCGTTGCGCTTTTATACGCTCTACGAACGCATCTTTGGCTTCGCGATTGTTGACGCCGCGCTCCTTTGCAGCCCGGTCACCTTCTGTTTACTGAAAGGCCGGTTCACAGGTCGATGGGCTGCCGAAGACGGCCGCGAATGCGGTCCGGTCGTGGGCTGGCACCAGCGCGATCTTCGGATGCGCTCGGTGAAAGTCGGCGAGGCGACGCGTCGTCGCGTCGGCCATCTCGGGTTCGAAGTCCGTATTGGCCCGGATCAGCGTACTCTTGGGCAGGCCGCGTTCTGCGGCCTCCAAGGTGTCGGTCGCGTCGCCGAGCAGGAACACGCTACGCTGGCCCAGCTTCAGGAACACGCCTGCGATCCCGGAGTGTGCCCCGGAAGCGGCACGACGACGATGGCCCCATCGCCATAGATGTCCTTGCTTTGGTCGAAGCCGAGATAAGGGCCGGAGTCATAGGCCAGCACCTTCAGTCGCGGCTTGACCGAGGCGAGGAGTGAAGGCGGTTTGATGGTCGGCTGCGCGGATTGGTCCGCCATCCATTTGGCTCGGCGGCCGAGACATAGACGGGCGCCGACAGGGTGGTGGCGCCGCCGAGGTGGTCATAATGGGCGTGGGTGACAATGATCCGGGCTATCTGAGCGGAAGGCTCGTTTACGGTCGCCAACTCGTCGAGGACGGACTTTCGATCCTTCGCCCCCGACAGAATCCCCAGGCCAAAAGCCTTCCCGGCCGATATCAGCGCCGCGGCCGCGGCCGCGGCATAGTCGGCGCGCGATGCCAAAGAAACCCGTCCCTCGCCCGCAGAGCCATAGAGCGCGCCGCCGCTCAGGGCCGGCTGCAGCGCCATCAGGTAATTTTCGGTGTACCAGCCGTTTCGCAGAAGGGTCGCCGGGATGCCGGAGGCCGTCAGGGCGAGCTCGGTGGCAAGGTGTTCCCTGGCGAGCTTTGTACCGGGACGATCGGCGTGGAGCATGCTGGTGTAGGCGATGAGCGTGACGCCGGAAGTCTTGGCGGCGTCGATCACTGCCTGATGGTGCCGGATTCGGCCCGTCGTCAGATTGGAGGAAATGAGCAGCAGTCGATTAACGCCTGCGAAAGCCGCCTTGAGCGTCTCCGGACTGTCGTAGTCGGCGAGGCGCACCTGGACGCCCTCGGCCGCGAGATCACGCGCCGACTCGGGATTTCGGACGGCGGCGATGATCTCGCCCGCTGGCACTGACTTGAGAAGCTGCTTGATGGTGAGCCGGCCCAATTGGCCGGTTGCTCCGGTGATTGCGTACATGGGATCTCCCATTCGTGGGTTGCGAAAAGGGATCTAGGCTCCTAACTCTCGTTTCGTAAGTACGTACGCCAAGGTAAGTGTGAATGACGGACACCATTCCATCGACACTCTCGGAGCGGGTGATACGCGGCGACGTCTTCCAGCTTGGATGTCCCGCGCGCGACGTGATGCGCCACGTCACCAGCAGGTGGGGGGTGCTCATCCTGATCGCCCTGCTCGACAACACGCTTCGCTTCAGCGGATTGCGGCGGAAGGTGAGCGGTGTCAGCGAGCGCATGTTGGCTCAAACGCTGCAGTGGCTGGAAGCTGACGGATTGGTCCTCCGGCGCGACTTCCAGGTGGTGCCGCCCCATGTCGAATACAGCCTGACCCCCTTGGGAAGTGAGGCCGCAAGGATGATTGCCGGTCTCGCCGATTGGATCGAGATCAACTCGCACCAGTTGACGAAGGCAGCGCCGTAAATCTTGAGCGAGGGTGGCTCATCGCGATGACGATCGAGCGGTCACGCCTCCAGTCCTCGGCCCCTGGCTTCTGTCCGACGCATTAGGACAGCGGCGCAAGCGGCACGATCGCGGGCTGAATCCGGGGTTGGCGGTCGCTCGGTCAACTGGCGGCCTGGGCCCCATTTTCGGTCGATCCCCTTGATGTCATGCGGTTAGCTCATGCCTCCGGTGTCTGCTCCTTCGCGCCTTTTCCAAGCCCGCGATTGGATCCGGGCAGCGCTGAGGAAACGGCGAAACGCCGGATTATCATTGCGGGGCGACCAGAACGCGCTGAAGGGCAGAGGCTCATCGAGAATCTCCGCAAAGGTGACGTCGGGATAGCCTATCACCGCGTCAGCGCTGGTGGTGATCGTCACCCCCATGCCGAGCCCCACGCAATGCAGCAGCGCTTCGCGACCCACATCGAGCATGTGTATCGTCGGGATGTTGCCGAGCTGGTAGAGTTGGTTGGTCAGGATGGCGTGCTGCCGGTTCTATGGACGCTCGGTTAGGCTAATCCGACCTTCTTTTCGAACTCGGCCGGGCTGACGTAGCCGATGGTCGAGTGCCTGCGAACCGTGTTGTAGAAGCGCTCAATGTAATCGAACACATCGGCCCGGGCGGCGTCACGGGTTCGATAGACCTTGCCCCTGATCAGTTCGGTCCTAAGCGAGGAGAAGAAGCTCTCCATTGCCGCGTTGTCCCACACGTTGCCGGATCGGCTCATGGAACATGTGACGCCATTTTCGGCCAGGAGTTCCTGGAAGTGCTGGCTCGCGTGTTGGCTGCCCTGATCCGAGTGTTGGAGCAAGGCATCCGGCTTGCCGCGGCGCCAGATCGCCATGACGAGCGCGTCGGTGACGAGCGCTGCGGTCATCTCGGCCTTCATCGACCAGCCGACAACGCGCCGCGAGAAGAGGTCAATGACCGCAGCCACGTAGAGCCAGCCCTCAGCCGTCCATACGTAGGTGAAGTCGGCGATCCACCGCTGGTTCGGGCGATCTGCGTGGAACTCACGATCAAGCGTGTTGGGAGCGATTGTCGAGCGCTGGCCCTCATCTTTGGGCAAGGCGCGCAGGCGTGGCCTCGCCCGCAGCGCCCGAGCCCGCATGAGCCGCTCGATGCGATGAAGGCCACAATCGACCCCATCCGCCAGCACGTCTCGCCATATGCGACGAGCGCCGTAGGTGCGATCCGAGCCAACGAAGCTCGCACGCACCAGAGTGCCGATCTTCTCATCATCCCGAGCGCGCTGGCTGGGACGGCGCGTCGGCCAGGCGTGGAACCCGGAACGGGAGACATCCAGCGCTTCGCACAGCCATGCCACCGGCCAGATACCCGGTGCTTCGCGATGAAGGCGAACCTCATGTCGCTTCCCTCGCGAAGTACGCCGCGGCCTTTTTTAGGATGTCGCGCTCCGCCTTGAGTTTGGTCACCTCGCGCCGCAGCCGGTCAATCTCAAGCTGCTCCGGCTTCACCTGACCCTGCCCGGGAAAGGCCTGCGCCGGATCGGCGCCAAACTCCCGCACCCATTTGCGCAGCACATTCTCATGGACGTCGAGGTCCCGAGCCGCCTGTGCCACGCTGACCCCGCGGTCCTTGATCAGGCGAACCGCCTCGACCTTGAGCTCCCGGCCGAACTTCCGTCGTTGCATCTGCTACCTCCAACTTCATGAAAACACCCTAACCGGGTGTCCACGAAACCGGCAGCAGGCCACCGAGCCTCCAAGGCGAAGGCGGCCAAGCGTGCGCCGGCGCCCAACGTTACACTCAGGAAGACCCGTCCGGTCAAAGGCTAGGCTCAGGGACCAGAAGGTCCATGGAGGCCGGATAGAGCGTCGGGGTGTATTTCTGGCCGCCAACCCATGCGTCGATCAGATTGCCCCATTCCTGCATCATGTGCCGGCGCTGGTGCTCATACTCGGCCTTGTTATAGACGCCGCGCGAAGAACGCCCGTCCTCGTGCGCCAGGCACTTCTCGATCCAGTCGCTGTTGAAGCCCAGCTCGTTGAGCAGCGTCGATCCCGTACGACGAAGGTCATGCACGGTGAAAGTCTCCAACGGCATTCCCGCCTTCTTGGCTTGAGCGACGACCGCCGTGGTGACGCGGTTGAAGGTCGCGCGGGACATCGGCGCATCCGCGTCGTAGCGCGAGGGCAGCAGGTAGCGCGAATTGCCCGCACAGGTCTTGAGCGCAACGAGGATGTCGAGCGACTGTTCGCACAGATAGACGTTGTGCGGCTTGGAACGCTTCATCCGCTCCTTCGGGATCGACCACACGGCATTCTCGAAGTCGACCTCATCCTACACCGCGTCCTGCAGCTCGCTCTTGCAGACCATCGTCAGCAGGATCAGCTTCAGGCCGAGCCGGATTGTAGGCAACGTCGCCACATGCTCAAGCTGGCCGAGCATGACCCGGATTTCGGCGGGCGAGAGCGAACGATCCTTGGGAACGAACGTCGCGATCGACGCCGGCCCGACCTCTTCGGCGGGGTTCGACACCTTCTCCCCGTGCAGCTTCGCAAAGGCGAAGACCAACTTCACGATGTCACGGACATGGGCCGCCGTGGCCGGCGCTCCCCGCTTCTTCACCTTGTCGCACATCGCTCGGAGATCTTCGGGCGTGATTTCCGTCAGCAGCCGGTTGCGGAACGTCGGCAGGATGTCGCGCTCGTAGATCGAGCGCCGCATCGCGCGGGTGCTCTCCGCCATCCGATGCTCTTGCAGCCACCGTTCGCCAAACTCGCCAAAGCTCTTTGCTTCCTTGATGCGGCGCTTCTCCCGCTGCTTCTCTTGGGCGGGCGACCGCCCTTCCTGAATTGAGCGCTGCGCGTCGATCAGCTTCTCCCGCGCACGGGCCAGAGAGAGGCCTGCCGGCCCGTATCGGCCGAGGGTCAACGTCTCGCGTCGACCGTGCATACGGTAGTCATAGCGGAACACGACGGCGCCCGACGGGTTCACGACGGCATACATACCGTCACGGTCAGAGACCTTATATAATTTGTCCTTTGGTTTCAGTGCCTTGATTGCCGCATCGGTAAGCATCGGACCCTCCTAGATCGTTCAAAAAACGCCAGAGAGCCCCGAAAATACCGTCAGGCCAAAAACAACCAACCCCGGCGGCAAATTTTCCTTTATTATCAATGGAATAAGGTCAAAAAAATACCGTCACAAGCTCTCTAGGCCTTGACGGTATATGCAGTTCCGCGATGTCACAAGACGCCCCATACCGTCAGCTCCGCCGTCGATCGCGAGGCTTGCTCGGCGATTGACGGCGAAAGATGGCGGAAGGAAATTTCTTTATTTTCAATTAGTTATGGAGGGTAATCGACGGTTATCGGCGGCATTTGGGTAGGCGCGAATTATTCCCACTCGATCGTCCCGGGCGGCTTGCTCGTTACGTCGTAGACGACGCGGTTGATGCCTTTTACCTCGTTGATGATGCGGGTGGCGGCGTCGGCGAGGAAGGTCATGTCGTAGTGGTAGAAATCGGCGGTCATGCCGTCGACCGAGGTTACGGCGCGCAGCGCGCAGACGAAGTCGTAAGTCCGGCCGTCGCCCATGACGCCCACTGTCTGGACCGGAAGCAACACGGCGAAGGCCTGCCAGATCGTGTCGTAGAGGCCGGCCTTGCGGATCTCGTCGAGATAGACGGCGTCGGCCTTGCGGAGGATGTCGAGCTTCTCGCGGGTAATGCCGCCGGGGCAGCGGATGGCGAGCCCGGGGCCCGGGAACGGGTGGCGGCCGACGAAGAAGTCGGGCAGGCCGAGTTCGCGACCGAGCGCCCTCACCTCGTCCTTGAAGAGCTCGCGCAGCGGCTCGACCAGCTTCATGTTCATGCGCGCCGGCAGGCCGCCGACATTGTGATGCGACTTGATCGTTACCGACGGGCCGCCCGAGAAGGAGACGCTCTCGATCACGTCGGGATAGAGCGTGCCCTGCGCGAGGAATTCCGGGGCGCCCTTGCCGTCGCTGGCGATCTTCTTGGCCTCGGCCTCGAACACATCGATGAAGAGCTTGCCGATGATCTTGCGCTTGGTCTCGGGATCGGACACGCCCTCGAGCTCGCCGATGAAGAGATCGGACGCGTCGACATGGACGAGCGGAATGTTGAAATGCTCGCGGAACAGCGAAACGACCTGATCGCTCTCACCAAGCCGCATCAGGCCGTGATCGACGAAGACGCAGGTGAGCTGCTCGCCGATCGCCTCATGGATCAGCACGGCCGCAACGGCCGAGTCAACGCCGCCCGAAAGCGCGCAGAGCACGCGCTTCTCGCCGACCTGGGCGCGGATCTTGGCGATCATCTCGGCGCGATAGGCCGCCATCGTCCAGTCGGACTTCAGGCCGACGACCTGATGGACGAAATTGGCCAGCAGCTTGCCGCCATCCGGCGTGTGCAGCACTTCGGGATGGAACTGCACGCCATAGAGGCGGCGCTGTTCGTTGGCGATCGCCGCATAAGGCGCGCCTTCCGAGACCGCAATGACCTCGAATCCCTCGGGGATGGCCGTGATCTTGTCGCCGTGGCTCATCCAGACCTGATGGCGGCTGCCTGGCTCCCACAAGCCTTCGAACAGCGCTGACGGCTTCTTGACCTCGATGAAGGCGCGGCCGAATTCGCGGTGGTGACCGACTTCGACGCTGCCGCCGAGCTGGGCGCTCATCGTCTGCTCGCCATAGCAGATGCCAAGAACCGGCACGCCGGCGTCGAACACCTTTTCGGGCGCGCGCGGCGAGCCGATATCGACCGTGCTCGCCGGGCTGCCCGAGAGAATGACGCCTTTGGGCTTCAGCCGCTCGAAGGCCTCCTCGGCCTTCTGGAACGGATGGATCTCACAATAAACCCCGGTCTCCCGAAGGCGGCGCGCGATGAGCTGCGTAACCTGGGAGCCGAAATCGATGATGAGAATGCTGTCGGGCATGAGCGGATCCGGCGAAGAGAGGTTGAGCGAACGGGGTGCGAGGCTGCTGGAAGCAGAAGGCCGGCGCTCGGGCCGGCCTCCATTTTTATCAGGGCGATGTCGTCGCGGGGTTCGGCGTTGCCGGCGGTGCGGCGACGGGCGTGCTGGCCCAGCTCGGATAGGTCGCGCAGCCCTCTGGAGCCGTGATGGCGCCGAAGCGCTCCTTCAGCTTATCGCAGGCGAACTGGCGCGCCTGTTCAGGCATGTGCTTGTTGATCTCGACGCCGAAGCGGTCGTTGGGGTCAGCAGCGGCGAACACGTAATAGGCCCAGTAGCCGCCGATCACGACGATGGCGAGAACGATGAGCCTGACAAGCCCGCGCATGGATGATCTCCGTTCCTAAGTCCTGAGCCTGCCCTTCTAGTGGCGGGCTGGCTGGGTGTCGAGGTCGGCCGAGCGCCGTCCTCAGCTTCGCCGTGCAAGCACGGCGATGAAAAAGCCGTCAGTGCCGCTCTGTCGGGGCGTCAGCATCAGGCCGAGCGGCAGACGGCGCACGGCCGAGCCGGTCTCGATCATCGCCTCGGCCTCGAACGCTGAAACGAGAGTGTCCGGCGCAACGACCTCGAAGCCCGGATGATCGGCCAGGAAGGCGGCGACCCGGTCCGAATTCTCCGATTCGAGCAGCGAGCAGGTGATATAGGCCAACCGCCCGCCGGTCTTCACATAGCGCGATGCCGCCTCGATCACCGCCGACTGGTCCTTCTGCCGCTCGGCGAGGCTGCCGGGGCGGATGCGCCATTTGGCGTCTGGATTGCGCCGCCATGTGCCGGTTCCCGTACAGGGCGCGTCGACGAGGACGAGGTCCATCCGCTTCTCGAGATCATCGAGCACGTCCGAGCCGGGCTTCGGCGTCCGGACCTGGACATTGCGGATGCCGGCGCGCGCCAGCCGGTCATGGATCGGTGCCAGACGGCGGCGATCGGAATCATAGGCGAAGATCTGGCCGTGGTTCTGCATCGCGGGGGCCATGGCGAGCGTCTTGCCGCCGCCGCCGGCGCAGAAATCAAGAACCTGCATGCCGGTTTTCGCGCCGGCGAACTCGGCCGCGAGCTGGCTGCCGAGATCCTGGATCTCGATATGGCCCTTGAGGAAGCACTCCGTCGAGGCGATGTGGGGCTCACCGCGCTCAGGCTCCAGCGGCAGGCGCAGACAGAGCGGCGACAATTGCGGCCGCTCGGGCGCCCGGCCAAGCTCGGCGGTCAGCTCGCGCGCCGCGTTGTCCGGCTCGGATTTCAGCGTGTTGACGCGAAGATCGAGCGGGGCCGACGCTGCCATGGCCTGCATCTCGGCAACGACATCGTCTCCGAAGACCCGGCCGAGTTCATCGGCGAGCCATTCCGGATAATCGCCGCGAACATGATCGGGCGCGCCGGCAAGACGATCTGTTTCGAGGGCGGCGCGTTCTTCATCGGTCAGCGGTGGCGGCGCGAAGCGCTCGCCCGAGATCAGCCGCTCGATCGCAGCCACGTCGAGGCCGCGATGGACGCGGAAAAGCCCGAGAATGATGGCGCGGCCGTTCTCGCCTCCAGCCGCGAAGGCCGAGGAACTGCGATGGCGCAGCGCGTCGAAGACGAGGTCACCGATCGCGCGCCGATCCTTTGACCCGGCGAAGCGATGCGCGAGGCCCCAGTCCTTGAGCGCGTCGGCAGCCGGGCGGCGGCGGTCGATGATGTCGTCGAGAACCTCGATCGCAGCCGAAATGCGGGCGACAGGCGTCATGAAGCAGCGTTTCCCTTGTCGGCCGTCACCATGGATAGGCGGCCATGACTATGAGACCGCCGACGATCAGGCCATGCGACAGAACGACATTCACGTCCAGCGTCCGTGCCATGCCCTTCTTGTTCCAGAAGTCATGCACCATCGCTGTGGCAGCGATGACGAAGAGGGCCATGGCGACGAATACGGCCGGAAGCGCCAGGCCGGCAAGCGCGGCCAGGCCAAGCACGATCTCCAGACCGCCGCCGGCGATGGCGATCGCGAGGGGCTGCGGCAGTTTTTTCGAGCCGAGCAGCATCGCGACAGCGCGGCGCCCGATGAGCAGGCGGACGCCGATGATGACGAACAGCGCGCCGACAACGATGCGGCCCGCCAATGCAGCGTCGGTGAGATCCATCGGCCCCCCGCCGTCTCAGATGAGGCGGATCGCGAGATCCGCCCAGAGCGCCACGACTATCAGAAAGGCAGCAAAGAAGCTTGCATGACGAAGCATCAGCGGCCCCTTGAGGCTGCCGATCATCTGCAACGCCCTGAATATGACGAACACCCAGGCCAGAGCGAGTTCGATGATCGACACGCCATCGATCATCATCAGAAAGCCGATGACGACGAAGAACAGCATCGGCAGTTCAAACTGGTTGGCGACAAGACGTCGCCCGGCGGCCGATTGAGGCGGCTCGTTGCCGGGCGGGAAATCGGTATCCTTGGCCAGCCCGTTCCTCACTGCCGCCGAACGGGCACGGCCGAGATTGACATAGGCGAGGAAGATGAGGACGGCCTGTGCTATGGCGGGCCAGAGGATGACGGTTTTGAGCATATGGATCAGCCGATTCCCGGATAGTTCGGGCTCTCTCGCGTGATCGTCACGTCATGGGTATGACTTTCGCGGAGCCCCGCCGAGGAAATACGGACGAAGCGGGCCCGTTCCCGGAAGGCGGGAAGGTCCTCGGCGCCGACATAGCCCATCGCGGCGCGAAGACCGCCGGCGAGCTGGTGCAGAACGCCTGAAACCGGCCCCTTGTAGGGCACCTGGCCCTCGATGCCCTCGGGCACCAGCTTCAGCGTGTCGCGCACCTCGGCCTGGAAGTAGCGGTCGGCCGAGCCGCGCGCCATCGCACCCACCGAACCCATGCCGCGATAGGCTTTGAACGAGCGGCCCTGATGGAGATAGACCTCGCCCGGGCTCTCCTCGGTGCCGGCCAGCAGCGAGCCGATCATCGCGCAGCGCGCGCCGGCGGCGAGCGCCTTGGCAAGATCGCCCGAATATTTGATGCCGCCATCGGCGATGACAGGGACATCGGCGTTGCCCGCGACGGCGACAGCCTCCATGATGGCGGTGAGCTGCGGCACGCCGACGCCGGCAACGACGCGGGTGGTGCAGATCGAGCCCGGGCCGATCCCGATCTTCACGGCATCGGCGCCGGCATCGATCAGGGCTCGGGTGCCCTCGGCGGTGGCGACATTGCCGGCGATGATCTGGACCCGGTTGGACAGCTTCTTCACCCGCTCGACCGCGTCGAGCACGCGCTGCGAATGGCCATGCGCGGTATCGACCACGATGAGATCGACACCGGCGTCGATCAGCATTTCCGAACGCTCAATGCCATTTTCGCCGACCGTGGTTGCGGCGGCGACGCGCAGGCGGCCCTGTTCGTCCTTGGCGGCGTTCGGGTTGAGCTGCGTCTTCTCCATGTCCTTGACGGTGATCAGGCCGACACAGCGATAGGCCTCGTCGACGACGACGAGCTTTTCGATCCGGTTGGTGTGCAGCAGCCGCTTGGCCTCGGCCTGGCTGACGCCTTCCTTCACCGTAATGAGATTTTCGCGCGTCATCAGCTCATAGACGCGCTGGCCCGGATTGGACGCGAAGCGGACGTCGCGATTGGTCAGGATGCCGACGAGACGGCCGGGCGTGCTGTTGCCCTCGACAACCGGGATGCCGGAGATGCGATGCGCCTTCATCAGCGCCAGCGCCTCGGCGAGCGTCGCGTCGGGCCCGATCGTGACGGGGTTCACCACCATGCCCGATTCGAATTTCTTGACCTGGCGGACTTCCTCGGCCTGCTGCTCGGGCGTCAGATTGCGGTGGATGACGCCGAGGCCGCCGGCCTGCGCCATCGCGATTGCGAGTCGCGCCTCGGTGACGGTGTCCATCGCCGAGGAAATGATGGGAATGTTGAGTTCGATGGTGCGGGTCAGGCGTGTGCGGATATCGACTTCGCCGGGCATGACGAAGGAATGCCCCGGCTGGAGCAGCACATCGTCGAAGGTCAGAGCCTCGCGACCGGTCGTGAGCTCGATGATCTGTGCCATGCCAACGCTTCCCTTCGAATGCGAAAGACCGGCCGGGGGTCGGGCGACCACCGGCAGGCGAGAACGAAAATGAGGTTGGCGCGTGCCATTAGCATGACGGCGTCGACCTTGGAAGAGATGAAGCGACGCATTCGCTGCAAGGCAGGCATGCAGAGCCCGCCATGCGGATCAGCGCACCACCGTCAGCCGCTCGGCGGCCCGCGTGATGCCGGTGTAGAGCCAGCGGCCGCCATGCTCGCGAAAGGCCCAGCTCTCGTCGAACAGGACGACATCGTCCCATTGCGAACCCTGCGCCTTGTGAACGGTCAACGCATAGCCGAAATCGAATTCGTCCGAGGCGCGGCGCTGCGGATAAGAGAGCCCCTCCCCGCCATTCTCGAAGAAATCGGGGTGTACGGCGACCTTGACCGCCTTGCCGGACGATTCCTCCTCCGGCACGACATCGAGCCGGATCAGGCTCTTGCGCGGCGCGCCGAGCTTGGAGACCGTCCAGGTGCCGCCATTGAGCAGCCCCTTCTGCTTGTCGTTGCGCAGGCAGACGAGCTTGTCGCCGACGGCCGGCATCGGCGAGAGCAGGCCCTTCAATTCGCGGATGCGCTGGTTATAGGACCGCCGCGTCTTGTTGGTGCCGACGAGGACCTGGTCGGCGTCGAGAATCTGCGCCGCGTCGATGTCGCGCCGCCCGATGACGCGGCTCTCGCCGAAATCGCCGTAGTCGAGCGTCCGTCCCTCGCGAACGGCCATCGACAGGCGGATGATCGGATTGTCCTGCGCCTGACGGTGCACTTCGGTGAGCATCAGGTCGGGCTCGGCCTCGGTGAAGAACCCCCCGCCCTTGACCGGCGGGAGCTGAGCGGGATCGCCGAGCACCAGCACAGGCGTGCCGAAGGAAAGGAGGTCGCGGCCGAGCTCCTCGTCGACCATCGAGCATTCGTCGATGATGATCAGCTCCGCTTCGCCGGCGGCACTGTCATGATTGATGGCGAAGATCGGCTGCTCCTCGTCATCGCCCGAACGCGGACGATAGATGAGGCTATGGATCGTGCCGGCGCCTTCGCAGCCCTTGGACCGCAGGACATGCGCCGCCTTGCCCGTAAAGGCCGCGAAGGCGACCTTGCCGTCGATGCCCTCCGCAATATGGCGGGCAAGCGTCGTCTTGCCGGTTCCGGCAAAGCCGAACAGGCGGAAGACCGGAGAATCGGCGCGCTTCAGCCAGGCCGCGACGCCTGAAAGCGCATCTTCCTGCTGGGGCGACCAGCGCATGGCATTTCCTTCGAAGCGGAGGACGAGGCCGAGAGATGGCTGATAGCCGATTCACGGCTCGGCACGACAGAGAGAATGTGACATTGCAGCAACATTCACGGCGTTAGGTGACATCGTGGCGCAACTGAGGCCGCTTTGCCTTGGTTTCGGCGGAACTGTCGCTGAATGAAAACAATGAGAGGGGTCGACCCCGGAAGGCCGTGCCCAGAGTTGTTGCCGAATTGTCATCCAGGCGGATTTTCTCGGCGGTCCGGCGAGACGGTTACCATTCCTATGCTAAGGCGAATGAAAATAGCGACAACGGCTCGGCGACGGTCATCTGCCGCCACGGCCATGTCGAAACATTTTGTCTTATCCCGTCCATATGTAGTCGAAAGGGTCAGGCTTTGAACCAAGCGAAGCCTAATGAGACGACTGGAAAGCTCAGCCGTCGCAGTTTCATGATCGGCTTGCCGATCGCACTTGCTGGCTGCCAGTCGGTCGAGGTCACGGCTCCGACCGCGACGGGACCGGTCATCGATCAGGGTTTCGCCCAGATGTACGCGGCCATCGACACGGAGCCATTCCCGGTTCCGGCCGTCGACACGCGGAAGATGGATCCGCAATTCCTGCGCCAGGTCGTCACGATCCCGGCCGGCATGCAGGCCGATCCCGGCACGATCGTCATCGATCCGCCGAACCATTTCCTCTACCTCGTGTTCGAGAACGGTACGGCGATACGCTACGGCGTCGGCGTCGGCCGCGAGGGCTTTGCATGGTCTGGCGATGCCAGGATCCAGGCGAAGCGTGAATGGCCGATGTGGCATCCTCCGAAGGAGATGATGGCGCGCGATCCGGAAGCCGCAAAGTGGCCGGATGGCATGCCAGGTGGCCCCGGCAATCCGCTCGGTGCCCGCGCGATGTATCTCTATCAGGGCAAGGTCGACACGCTCTACCGCATCCACGGCACCACGCAGCCCTGGTCGATCGGCAAGTCGCTTTCATCCGGCTGTATCCGCCTGATCAACCAGGACATCATCGATCTCTACAGCCGCGTGCCGATCGGCACGAGGGTGCAGGTGCTCGGAAATGTCGAGCCCGATCCCGTGGCCGTCTATCAGAGCCATGGCGGTGCCGTGCCGGATCCGGTCCCGCCGCGGACCTCGTCCAACACGACGATGCCGAACGGCGGCGCGAACGGCTGACCGCGAGCGCAAACGTCCCGCGACATGATCGAGGCCCTCTTCGGAGGGCCTCTTTTTTTGCGGTGAAGCGCGCGAAAAGCCTCCAAGTCGCCGGATTACTGGTTGATCAGGCAGGCGGTTATCTCCACCTTGGCCATATCCGCCCGCCCCGAACCAGAAAGTGACCCGTGCCTCACTACACGCCGCTCATCGCGACGATCGTCATCGGCCTCGTCCTCGCCTTCATCCTTGGTGTAATCGCCCATCGCCTGAAAATTTCGCCCCTTGTCGGCTATCTGCTGGCGGGCGTTCTGGTGGGCCCGTCGACGCCCGGCTTCGTCGCGGATCAGGGGCTGGCCAACGAGCTGGCCGAGATCGGCGTCATCCTGCTGATGTTTGGCGTCGGGCTGCATTTCTCGATGAAAGACCTGATGTCGGTGAAGGCGATCGCGCTGCCCGGCGCGGTCGTTCAGATCGGCGCGGCGACGCTGCTCGGCATGGGGCTTGGCTGGTCCGTCGGATGGCCGCTCGTCGGCGGTCTCGTCTTCGGTCTCGCATTGTCGGTGGCCAGCACCGTGGTCCTGCTGCGCGCGCTGCAGGAGCGGCGACTGATGGACACCGACCGCGGCAAGATCGCTGTTGGCTGGCTGATCGTCGAGGACCTCGCAATGGTGCTGACGCTGGTGCTGCTGCCGGCGCTCGCGGAAATCCTCACGGGAGGCGCGACCAGCGGGTCCGGCCTTGCCGGTTCGAGCGGCTTCGGCCTCGCCGGCATCCTCGCTTTGACCGTGGGCAAGGTCGCCGCCTTCGTCGCCTTCATGCTGATCGTGGGACGCCGCCTGATCCCGTGGGCGCTGCATTACGTGGCGCATACCGGATCGCGCGAACTGTTCCGCCTCGCGGTGCTGGCGATCGCGCTTGGCGTCGCCTTCGGCGCGGCCTCGCTGTTCGGCGTGTCCTTTGCGCTCGGTGCATTCTTTGCCGGCATGATTCTCAGCGAGTCGCCGCTTTCGCAGCGCGCGGCCGAGGAAACGCTGCCGCTGCGCGACGCCTTCGCGGTGCTGTTCTTCGTGTCGGTCGGCATGCTGTTCGACCCGCACATCATCATGAAGGAGCCGCTGCTGCTGCTCGGCACGCTGGCGATCATCCTCATCGGCAAGTCGATCGCCGCCTTCGTCATCGTCAAGGCGTTCCGCTATCCGACCTCCACGGCGCTGACCATTTCGGCGAGCCTTGCCCAGATCGGTGAATTCTCGTTCATCCTGGCCGCGCTCGGCGCCGACCTCGGTCTCATCAATGAAACGGCGCGCGACCTCATCCTCGCCGGCGCGATCCTGTCGATCTTGCTCAACCCGGTCATGTTCGCATTGGCAAAGCGCATCTACCAGCGCACCGGCGAAGGCCATCGCGCGGCCGTCAGGGCCGCCGAGGCGACCGAGGCCGCGGCACAGGCGCGTGATCTCTCGCCGACACGGCTCTCCGGCCATGCGGTGCTGATCGGCTATGGCCGCGTCGGCCGCATCGTGGCCGAGGGGCTGCGCAAGGCCGGGCGGCCCTATCTGGTCATCGAGAACGGGGACGAGCGGGCCAAGGAGGCCCGAGCGACCGGAGCCGAGGTCATTGTCGGAAACGCCGTCGACGCCGAGGTGCTGGCGGCAGCCAATGTGGCGGGGGCCGGGCATCTTCTGATCGCGGTGCCCGACGCCTTCGAAGCCGGGCAGATCGTCTCGAAGGCTCGTGCACTCAATCGCACCATGCAGATCATCGCGCGCGGCCGCACCGACGCCGAGGTGGCGCATCTCGTCGACTACGGCGCTAATCTCGCGATCATGGGCGAGCGAGAGATCGCGCTCGGCATGCTGGGATCGGTCTCGAATGGTCACGCGGATGACAAGCCCGCCGCCCCTGGCGCCGATGCAGCCGCGGTTGGCGCCGTCTGAGCGTTGCCGCAACAGCGCAACCCCATGCCAAATCGCCGATCAGCGAGCAGTTCGGGCGCGCCAGCTTCACCGTGACATCGGCCGTCTATATTCTCGTGCCATCATCGCGGCATCGGGGGCCGGTCCGGTTCGAGAACAGGAGCGACAATGCGCGCCGGCAACAACAGGAGCAATGGCTGGCGCGGATTGCTGGGATTGGCGCTGACGATGCTCCTCCTCGCCGGCTGCGCCTCGCGACCCGAAGGTGCGCTGACGCCGGTCGCCGCGGATCCGGCGGATAGCAGCAGCGTCGACATGCTCGTGGCGACCACGCGCGCTGCCGATCCGACCCCCGGCGTCTTCTTCAATGGCGAACGCGGCAGCGGGCTGTCGCTTGCCAATGTCGTCATCTCGATCCCCAAGGACCGTCCGATCGGACAGGTTCAATGGCCACGCCAGGTTCCGGGCAATCCAGCGCGGGATTTCGTCGCGACCTCGGTCACGCCGGTCAAGACGGCCGATATCTCGAAATGGTTCACGAAGCGCGCCGGCAAGCCGCGCCCCGTGCTCATCTTCGTGCACGGTTTCAATACGCCCTTCGATGCCTCGGTGTTCCGCTTCGCGCAGATCGTGCATGACAGCAACGAGCAGGCGACGCCGGTCCTGTTCTCCTGGCCGTCGCGCGGGCGGGTGCTCGACTATAATTACGACCGCGAGAGCGCTAATTTCTCGCGCAGCGATCTCGCTTTCGTCATCCGCGCGGCGGCCCGCAGCCCCAATGTATCGAGCGTGACCGTGATGGCGCATTCGATGGGCGGCTGGGTGGCCGTGGAAGCGCTGCGTCAGATCGCACTCCAGGACGGCCGCATCCCCGCGAAGATCAGCAATGTCATTCTCGCCTCGCCCGATCTCGACGTCGACGTCTTCCGTCGCCAGATGCAGGAAATCGGGCCGAAGCGGCCGCATATCACGATCTTCGTTTCATCGAACGATCGCGCCCTGCGCGTTTCCCGCCTGCTGTCCGGCGGCGTGACGCGCGTAGGCGCCGTCGACCTGACCCTGGAGCCCTACCAGTCGCAGTTCGAGAAGGCGAACGATGTCACGGTGATCGACCTTTCGGCGCTCAGCAATGGTGACCGCCTCAACCATTCGAAATTCGCAACCAGCCCGGAGATCGTCCAGTTGCTGGGCGGGCGCATGGCGGCGGGGCAGCTCATCTCCGATGCCGACGCGCCGGGCGCCCAGATCGGCGCCACGGCGCAGGGCGCCGGCCAGACCATCGGTTCGGTTGCCGGCGTCGTCCTTTCGGCACCGGTAATGATCTTCGGCGGCATGGCGCGAAACTGACGGAAGCGCTCAGACCGTCCGGTCTCCAAGCCAGTCCTCGACATAGAAGCGGATCAGCGCGATGCGCCCGATCGCCATCAGCGGCATGGCGAGCGCGACGCCCAGTGTTCCGAACAGCGTGCCGGCGATGACGATGCCGACCAGCGTCCAGGCGGTCGGGACATCGGCGGTCCGCTTCTGGATCAGCGGGCCGATGACATAGCCCTCGATGGTCTGGATCAGCGTGTAGATGCCAACGGCCCAGACGAGCGGCCCGACACCGAGCGGCATCGCCACCAGCGCGATCGGCACGGCGGCGACGATTGGTCCAAGATAAGGGATGAAATTGAGGATGCCGGCCTGAACACCGAGGACGAAGGCACCCGGCACGCCCAGCCAATAGAGCGATCCCCAGACGACGACGCCCATCAGCAGCATGCGCACCGCCTGGCCGACCAGCCAGGCCCGCAGCGCAACGCCCATCTCGTCGAACACGGCCCGCACGCGGTCGCGGCGGCCGATCGGCACGCAGCGAACGATGCTGTCGCGATAGACAGCCGGATCGAACGAGAAGGAGAGGCCGATGAAGATGATGAGGATCGTCGTCATCAGGACGCTCGTCGCCGTTCCAACCGCCACCTGCGCATGGCCGAACAGCTGGCCGAAATCGGGCAGCAGGCCCTGGAAATTGCGCCCGCCCTCGGGGCCGAACGAATCGATGCCGAAGGCGAGCAACCGCTCCTGCAATACGTCGATCTGGCCATCGATGGTCGTGATCAGGCTGCGCACCTGCTCGGGCAGTTGCGCAGCGCCACGCACCGCGCCGAAGCCGACGATCAGCGTGAGCACGGCGATGACCGTGGAGAGGCGCAGCGTGTGGCTCACCGGGAAGACCGGCCGCAGCGCGCGCGCGCAGGCATCGAGAAAGGCCGCGAACAAGATGCCGGCGAAGATGACCAGCAGGCTCGACGCCGTGAACCAGACGAGGGCGAGACCGAGCAGAACAACGAGCACGATCAGCGCGGTCGAAAGCCCGCTGCGCCAGCGCGCGGGCTGACGCAGGGGGGCGTCGCCAGAAACGGGAAGCGGCGGCAGCAGATCTGTCATGAACGGTCCTCGGCTTCACCTGGCGCGGGAGGCGCCTAAGGGCCAGCCCCGAACCGCCCGGCACTATGGCTTTAGGCGGCGATCGGAGCGCCGGGCGTTGCAGCTGCGGGCGGGGTCGGCGCTGCCTCGCCTTCCTTCACATTGAAGAAGGTGATGTAGAGCGTCGGCAGGAAGACCAGTGTCAGGACCGTGGCCACGGAAAGGCCGCCCATGATGGCAAAAGCCATCGGCCCCCAGAAGATGGTTGGGGCGATCGGGATCATGCCGAGGATCGTCGAGATCGCGGTCAGCATGATCGGCCTGAAGCGTGAGACGGTCGCGTTGACGACGGCATCCCAGACCGGCTGGCCGGTTCGCCGCTCCGCCTCGATCTGCTCGATCAGGATGACGGCGTTCTTGGCGATGAGACCCATCAGCGACAGGATGCCGAGGATGGCGACGAAGCCGAGCGGCCGGTTGAAGATGAACAGCGCGCCGACCACGCCGATCAGGCCGAGAGGCACGACGCTCATGACGAGCAGCAGGCGGCTGAAGCTCTGCAACTGCGCCATCAGGAAGCTGATCATCAGGAACAGCATGAACGGCACGACGACCATGACGGAAGCCTGCGACGAGGCGCTCTCCTCGACCGTACCGCCGACCGCGATGTGATAGCCGGCGGGCAGCGTGGCCGACAGTTTGGCGATGCCGGACGTCATCGCGTCGACCACCGCCTCGGGCGAACTGCCAGGCTTGACGTCGGCCTGCACGGTCAGCGTCGGGACGCGGTCACGCCGCCAGATCAGCGGATATTCCTGCCCGAAATCGAAGGTGGCGACCTGCGACAGCGGCACGCTGCGGCCATTGGCGAGCGGGATCTGCAGCGTGCGAAGATTGGCGAGCGACAGACGTTCAGCGCTCGTCGCCCGCGCGACCACGTCGATCAGATAGATATCGTCGCGGACCTGCGTGACCGTCGAGCCGGAGACGACGGCGTTCAGGGCCGAGGCCAGCGCCTGCGAGGAGAGACCAAGCAGCCGCGCCTCGTTCTGGTCGATCTGGACGCGGACCATCCGCGCCGGCTCCATCCAGTCGTAATTGACGCGCAGTGCATCCGGATTGGACGACAGCACGCCAGCGAGCTGCTGCGCGATGTGGCGTACCTCTTCAATGTCCGGCCCGCTGACGCGATACTGGACGGGCCAGCCAACCGGGGGACCAAGCTCGAGCGGCGAGACGCGCGTCACGGCGCCGGGGAAGTCCTCGGCCAAGACTTTTTCGAGCTTTTCCTGCAGGCGAAGGCGGGCGGAGACGTCCTTCGCGATCACCACAGCCTGCGAAAAGAACGGATTCGCGAGTTCGACATTCAGCGGCAGATAGAAGCGAACCGCGCCGCGGCCGACATAGGTGCTCCACCGCGCGACATCCGGATCGGCGCCGAGGATGGCATCGAGCTTGGCCGAGGCATCGGCGCTCGCCTCGATCGAGGCATTCTGTGGCAGGCGAAGATCGACCAGCAGTTCGGCGCGATCCGAAGCCGGGAAGAACTGGCGCGGCACATGGGGAAGGGTCAGCAGCGCCAGCACGAAGAAGGCCACGGCGACGCCGATCGTCACCCAGCGCATGCGCATTGCCGTCAGCAGGATCGTGCGGAACGTCCGCGCGACGAAGCCAGGCGGAGCGTCAACAGTCTTCGGTTCCGGCTTCTTCAACAGGAGCACGGCGATCAACGGCGAGAAGGTCACAGCGCCAATCCACGAGACGACCAGCGCGATACCGACCACCGCGAAGATCGAGAACGTGTATTCGCCGGCCGAACTCTGGGCGAAGCCGATCGGCACGAAACCGGCGGCGGTGACCAGCGTTCCGGTCAGCATGGCGAGCGCCAGCGTCTTGAAAGTGTTGGCGGCGGCCGCTTCCTTGCTCTCGCCATTGGCAAGCCGCGAGGAGATCGAATCGACCGTCGTCATGGCGTCGTCGACCAGCAGGCTGAGCGCGATGATCAGCGCGCCGAGCGAAATGCGCTGCAGGTCGATCCCGGCAATGTCCATCACAGCGAAGACCATCGCGAGCGACAGAGGGATCGCGAGCGCAACAACGGTGCCCGCCCGGATGCCGAGGCTGACGAAGCTGACCACCGCGATGATGGCGATCGCCTGCCACAGTGAGGCCGTGAACTCGCCGATCGCGTCGTCGACAACCTCGGCCTGGTCCGCGACGAGCGTCGGCTCGATGCCGAGCGGCAGCTCGGCCGTGATCTCGTTCATCGCGGTGCGGATATTGCCGCCGAGCGCGAGGATATCGCCGCCATCCTTCATCGAGATCGCAAGGCCGATCGCCGGCTTGCCATTGACGCGGAACATCGGCTGCGGCGGATCGGCAAAGCCGCGATGAACCTCGGCGATGTCGCGCAGACGGATGAGGCGGCCATTGGCCACGAAATTGATGTCGAGCAGGTCTTTCTCGGATTCGAACGCACCGGTCACGCGGACGGCGATGCGTTCATCGCCTGTTTCGAGCACACCGGCCGGGCTGACGACGTTCTGCGCACGGAGCGCTGCGATGAGCTGGTTGCGGTCGATGCCGAGGCCGGCGAGTTGCTCGGCAGAGAATTCGACGAAGATGCGCTCGTCCTGCGCGCCGAGGATGTCGATCTTGGAGACATCAGGCACCGAGAGCAGCTTCGATCGCACGCCCTCGACATAATCGCGCAGCTCACGATGCGTGAAGCCATCGGCCGTGAAGGCGTAGATCGTCCCGAACGTATCGCCGAAATCATCGTTGAAGACCGGGCCGACGACGCCTTGCGGCAACGATCCGCGAATATCACCGATACCCTTGCGGACCTCGTACCAAATGTCCGGCACCTCCGCCGAGGTGATCTTGTCCTTCAAGTTGACGAAGAGCGTCGTCCGGCCGGCGCTGGTCTCGCTGCGGATATCGTCGACCTCGGGAATCTCCTGCAGCTTGCGCTCCAGCCGCTCCGTCACCTGCTGCAGCGTGTCGTCGAGCGTCGCACCTGGCCATGCGGCGCCGACGATCATGGTCTTGATGGTGATCGCGGGATCCTCGGCGCGGCCGAGATGGACGAAGGCGGCGGTGCCGGCAACGACGATCGCGACCATCCAGTAGATGATGAACGACCGATGCCCCAGCGCCCAGGCCGAGAGATTGACGCCTTTCATGGCGTCGCCCCGACGATGCGAACCGTCTGGCCCGGATGCAGCGCCTGGACGCCGGCCGTCACCACGACTTCGCCCGGCGCGATACCGTCGGCAACGATGACCGTGCCCGGATCGTGCCGCACGATCGCGACATTGCGCAGCGCGACTGTCGAGGCCGCCGGATCGACCACCCAGACGGCGGGCTTCTGCTCACTGATCGTGAGCGCGGTCGCCGGAAGCGCGATCACCGGCGCGCCGCTGATATTGAGCGTGCCGGTCACGGTGGAGCCGAGCAACATGGCGGCGGGCGGCTCATTGATGCCGACCCGAACCGCGAAGTTCCGTGTCTGCGCGTCGGCCTGCGGCGCCACTTCGCGCACGCGGCCAATGGCCGTCACGCCAGGGTCAGATGTCAGGCGAACCGTAATCTCGGCATCGGGCGGTGCCGTGCGCAGCACCTGCGGCGGCACGTCGAACACCGCATCACGGCCGTCGCGACGCGCGAGCTGGACGATCATCTGACCGGCCTGCACCACCTCGCCCGGTTCGGCGCCGCGCGCCGTCACCGTGCCGTCGACATCGGCCTTGAGCTCGGTAAAGCCGACGCGGTCCTGCGCGAGTTCGAGCTGCGCCTCGGCATCATCCACCTGCGAACGCGCCGTGCGGAGCGCCTGTTGCGCCTGATCCCAATTGGCCCGCGTGGTAAAACCGCTGGCGAGCAGGCGATCCTGCCGCTCGAACGCGTTTTCCGCCTGGACCAGTTGGCCCTCGGCCGCCGACAGGGCTGCGTTAGCCGAGCGCAACGTATTGAGCTCGTTGACCGGATCAAGCTTCGCGAGGATCTGCCCGGCCTTGACGCTGTCGCCGACATTGACGGGCCGCTCGATCATGCGCCCGCCAATGCGAAACGCCATCGAGGCCTCGTTCTGCGCCTGGACCTGACCCGTCAGAACAACCGACTCGGTCGCCGGCGCGCGCTCGACCGTCACCGTTCGCACCGGACGCGGCGCCGGGGCCTTCGCCTCTTCTTCGCGGCTGCAGGCCGCCAGCAGCGGCAGGGCCAAGGCCAGGATGGCAGCCGCGCGCAGGACCGATGAACCCGCATTCGCCGTTTTTGCCGATATCGTCACGAGGATCATCCCAGCGTTTGAACCGTCGACAGAAGAGCCACGCAAGTCGCGGCGACGCAAGTGACACCCGCAACATGGTGCCGAGTGCCGACTGGCCGCCCTCTGCCGATCATTGTGCCGCAGGCGCATGTCCGACGCCATTCGCGCGGGACCTATCTATTCGGCCAATCCATGTGATGAGCAACCCGTCCCATCGCTGTGCCCGGAATCCCAAATCACCATGTCATGCGCATGCCCGTGGAAGCCGCTTGTCACAGCGGCCGGACTTGCTCATCTTCGCGGGAGATTCTACTGGCCGGTCGCGGCAACATCGCCGTCAGCGACGGTGGCTGGGAATCGCATGGGTGGCCGGGAATGGCCAAGTGGACAGGCCGATCGAAGGGTGATGCGCGACTGGTGTTTTCCTGGTCGCTGTTTCGATTCGTGTTGTTCCTGCTGCTGTGGTGCGCGCTGAAGGGCATTTCGCCGACCGATATCGTCGTGGGCATCGCCGCCGCGCTCGGCGCGACGGTAGCGAGCCTTCGGCTGCTGCCGCCGGGCGCCCATTCGCTCGATATCGCGGCGCTGGCCCGTTACGCCGGCCGCTTCCTGAAGCAGTCGCTACTCGCCGGCATCGACGTCGCTCGGCGAGCATTTGATCCCGCGCTTCCGCTCGCGACCGGACTCGTCACGTTTCGCCCTTCGCTCAGCCGCGGCTTCGCGCGCGACCTGTTCACGACGATCTCCAGCATGATGCCCGGCACGCTTCCCGTCGGCGAGGACGGCAAGGACGGCCTGATCGTGCATTGCCTCGATATCCGCCAACCCGTGGCGGTCGATATGGCACGGGACGAGGCGCGGCTTCGGCGCATCATGACGCGGAGCCGGCACCATGGCTGACGCGCTGACCTCTGCCGCCGTCATCGTCCTCGCGATTGCCGCTGTCGGGCTCGTTCGCGTCCTGCGCGGCCCCTCGCGCATCGACCGCATGATGGCGGTCCAGTTGCTCGGCTCGGGCGGCGTCGCCGTCCTCCTCCTGCTCGCGGTTGGAAGCAGCACCGACGCGCTCGTCGATGTCGCGCTGACGCTGGCGCTGCTCGCGGCCTTTGCCTCGATCGCACTGGCGACCACGCTCACGCAGAAGGCGGCCACCGCCTCGAAAGCGGAGAAGGCGGCCGGGAAGCCGGCATCATGACGGCGATCATCGCGCTGTTCTCGACCATGGCGATCGGCGCCGGCATCATCTTCTTTCTCGCCGGCACGGTCGGGCTGATCCGCTTTCCCGATGCGCTGACGCGGCTGCATGCTCTGACCAAGGCCGACAATCTCGGCCTCGGCCTCATCGTGCTTGGCCTTCTGCCGCTCTCGAGCAGTCTCGGCATGGCGCTGAAACTCCTCGTGATCTGGGTGCTGGTTCAGTTTGCCGGAGCGACCGTGGCACAACTGATCGCGCGCGTGGCTCGTTCCACCGAGCGGGGCGAGTGATGCTCGGCCTTGCGCTCGACCTCCTGATCGCGGCGCTGGTCATCGGCGTCGCGCTCTGGACCGTCCGGACGCGCGACGATTTCGCGGCCATTGTCGGCTTCGTCGCCTACGGCCTGCTGCTCACCCTCGCCTGGGCGCGGCTCGCCGCCTATGACGTAGCCCTGACCGAGGCGGCGATCGGCGGCGGCGTCACAGGCGTCATCCTGCTCAGGGCCAGCATTCGCCTGAAGCCGGTCGTGACCGTGCGGAAGCCGATCAGCGCCCGCATCCTTGTCGGACTGCTCTGCGCGGCGATCAGCGCCGGACTGTCTGCCGTCGTCCTGTTGCCCATGACGCCGGCGCCGAGCCTTGCCACCGAGGTGCGGGCGCATCTTGCCGGCACGGGGCTCGGCAATCCCATTGCCGGCGTGCTGATGGCCTATCGTGCGCTGGACACGTTCCTCGAGACCGTCGTCGTGCTGCTGGCGCTGTTCGGCGTCTGGTCGCTGACGCCGGACGCCGCCTGGGGCGGCCGCCCCGTAATGGCGGGCCCGACGGCTGCGTTCGGCCCGCTTCCCTTGTTCGGACGCGTGCTGATCCCGGTCGGCATCGTCATCGGGATCTATATCGTCTGGGTCGGCGCCGATGCGCCGGGCGGCAAATTCCAGGGCGCGACCATTCTCGCGGCGATGTGGATCCTCGCCATGATGGCCGGACTCACCAAAGCGCCGCCGATCGGTCGCTGGCGCCTGCGCCTGCTGCTCGCGGCCGGGCCGATCGTCTTCGTCGCCGTCGGCCTCGCGGGCATCCCGCTGGCCGGAGCGTTTCTCGCCTATCCCGAAGCGCTCGCAAAACCGCTGATCCTCCTGATCGAGGTGGCGCTCACGCTCTCGATCGCCGCAACGCTCGGCCTGCTGGTCGCCGGTCCTCCGGAAACAGCATCGGGGGCCGAACCATGAGCCTCGCACCATTCGACGCGGCGACACTGTATGGCCTGCTCGGCGCCGTGCTGGTCGGCATCGGGCTCTACGGCATCGTCCTGCATGAGAGCTTCATGCGGCGACTGCTCGCCTTCAACCTCCTCGGCGGCGGCGTGTTCATCCTGTTCGGCGTCGTCGCGCGGCGGGGCGCCGGCGCCGGGTTTCCGGGCGATCCGGTTCCGCAGGCTCTCGTCATCACAGGGGTCGTCGTCGCCTTCTGCGCCACCGCGCTGGCGATCACGCTGATCGAGCGGCTGGCTGCCAAAGACGAAGCCAGCGACGGGGACCACAAGTCATGACGGCGGCCTTGATGGCGACGACGCCGGGCGGGCTGCTGCTCGTGCTGGCCGTCGTCGTGCCGGTCATCGGCATCCTTGCGCTCTGGCTCGTGCGTTCGCGCGACATCGAACGGGTGGCGATCGCCACGCTCACGGTCAACCTCGCCATATCACTGGCGACGCTGCAGGCGGTCCGGGCGAGCGATGCGCCGCTCGTTTATCTCGTGGGCGGATGGTTGCCGCCGCTCGGCCTCGCGCTTCGCGTCGACGGCATCGCCGCTGTGATGACGGCGATGACCGGCGCGATCGTGGCGGTGACGGCGCTTTATGCACGCGGCCAGTTCGGCTTCGACCCGCAAGGCCCCGAGCAGCGGCGGCCGATGGTCTTCTGGACCATGCTGCTCGCCATCACCGGCGCGCTCAACCTCATCTTTGCGGGCGAGGACCTGTTCAATCTCTATGTCGCGCTCGAGCTGCTGACCTTCGCGGCCGTGCCGCTGGTCAGTCTCGACCGCAGCCGCGACACGCTGGCGGCAGCGTTGCGCTACCTCGTCTTCGCGCTGGCCGGCTCGGTGCTCTACCTCCTCGGCGTCGCGGTCATCTATGGCGCCTATGGCACGCTCGATCTCGTGGTTCTGAGCGAGATGCGCGGCGCCGATGGAGCGCTGCTGCTCGCGATCGGTCTGATGACACCCGGGCTCATTGCGAAAACCGCCCTCTTCCCGCTGCATCTGTGGCTGCCACCGGCCCATGCCGGGGCGCCGGCGGCGGCCAGCGCCATTCTATCGGCGTTGGTCGTCAAGGGCTCGTTCTTCCTGATCCTGCGGCTCTGGTTCGACCTGTTGCCGCCGGGGCTCGGCACGATCGGCGCGAACGGCCTCGGCGTGCTTGGCGCTGGCGCGGTCATCGTTGGCAGCGTGCTGGCGCTCCGCCAGGCGCGGCTGAAGCTGCTCGTCGCCTATTCGACCGTCGCGCAGATCGGCTATCTCTTTCTCGTCTTCCCGCTCGCGACCGGCAGCGAGGCGGCATCGCCCTTCGCCTCACTCGCCTGGACCGGCGGCGTGCTGCAACTCCTTGCCCATGCCTTCGCCAAGGCGGCGATGTTCATGGCCGCCGGCCTCGTCTATGAGGCGATCGGCAATGACCGCATCGACGGCTTCCGTGGCCTCGGCCGCCTCGCCCCCGTCACCGTGCTGACGATGACGCTTGCCGGCCTTTCTCTGATGGGCCTGCCGCCGAGCGGCGGCTTCTCGGCGAAATGGCTGATGCTGAGCGCGGCGCTCGGCGAAGGGGCCTGGTGGTGGGCGGTGGTGATCCTGGCTGGTGGGCTGCTCGCCGCAGGCTATGTATTCCGCATCCTTGTGCCCGCCTTTTCCGCGCCGGACACACCCGCGGAGCGCCAGCACCCCGTCGCGCTGACGCGCGAACTCGCGGCATTGTCGCTCGCGGTGATCGCAATCCTGATCGGCTTCCTGCCGCTGTCACCCTGGCCCCTGCTCGCCATCGGCCGGCTCATTCAGGTGTCGCCATGAATGCGCTGTTGCCGATCGCGGCGCTGTTTCCGCTGGTGCTTTTCGCGATCGCCGCGTGTTGGACGGCGTGGCGTCCAAGGGTCGCGCGCCTGCTCTGGCTCGCACCTCTGCCGGCGCTCGCGGCCGCTCTGCTTGCGATCGGCGGTACGGTTGCCCCGCCTGGATCGCTTGCGCTCGCGCTCGATTTTCCCGGCGCCATGCTGCTCGGCGCCGCCGGCCTGATCTGGATGGCCGCCGGCATCGCCGCGCCGGCCTTCTGGGGCGAGAAGCTCCAGACACTGCCCTATCAGTCGTGGTGGCTGCTCACCATGACTGGCAGTCTCTCCGTCTTCATGGCGTCCAACCTCGTCACGTTCTATCTGGCCTTCTCCCTGGTCAGCCTTGCCGGCTACGGCCTCGTCACACGCGATGGCGGCGCTCGGGCCCTTCGCGCCGGCCGCGTTTATTTCACCCTCGCCGTCATCGGCGAGGCCTTCCTCCTGACGGCTTTCGTGCTGCTCGCGGTCGGCACGCCGTCCGGCAGCATCGCGATCCCCGATGTGGTCTCGGCCCTCGCCGCCTCGCCGCTGCGCGACGCGGCGCTCCTCTTCCTGCTGCTCGGCTTCGGCACGAAAATCGGCCTGGTGCCGCTGCATGTCTGGATGCCGCCCTCCTATAGCGCTGCTCCCTTCCCTGCGGCCGCGGTGCTCAGCGGCGCAGCGGTCAAAGCTGGCGTCATAGGCCTTGCGCGCTTCCTGCCTTTCGGCACCGCTCTGTCCGGCTGGGGCGAGGCGCTCGCCATCATCGGCTTCTTCTCCGCCTTCTTCGGTGTCGCAATCGGCCTCACGCAGCGCAATCCGAAAGCCGTCCTCGCTTATTCGAGCATCAGCCAGATGGGCGTCATCGCCGCCGTTGCCGGACTGTCGCTGGCCGGCGGACGCGCCGCCGCTCCGTCCGAACTCGCCTACTACGCCCTGCACCATGTCTTCGCGAAGGGTGGCCTGTTCCTGGCGCTCGCGGCCATCGCGGTGACGGGCCCGCGCCACCTTCGTCCGATTCTGTGGCCGGCCGTCGTAATCGCGCTCGGCATCGCCGGGCTGCCGCTGACGGGTGGCGCCCTGGCGAAGCTCGCCGTCAAGGATGCGCTCGGCAACGGGCTCGCTGGCTTGCTCGGATCGCTCTCGGCAGCCGCGAGTACGATGCTGATGCTGCATTTCATCGCGCGGGCCCGCACGACCGCCGCCTCCGACGCGAGCGCGGAGGCGCCCCTCGCGATCCGTGCCGCATGGTGGGGTGCCGCCGCAGCTGCGCTGCTGCTGCCCTGGCTGCTGTTTCCTTCCGTGGCGGGAGATCTCCACAAGGCGGTGGAGGCGAAATCGCTCTTCGACCTCGCCTGGCCGATGCTGCTCGGCGGCGCCGCCTTCATGGGCTGGTCGCGGCTCAGCCATCGGCCCGAACTGCCGCCGGGCGACGTGCTTATGCTGCTGCGGCCCGCCACGGCAAGGCTTTACCGGCTGGCCGACCGCATCGCAGGATTGGAGGCGTGGATCACGACCTGGCCCGTGGCCGGCACGCTGTTGCTGCTTCTCGCGATCGGTTTCGGCGGCGCCATGCTGGCCGCGCGCTAGGGCCTCTGCCCTTACGCGCCGAGACCGGCGAGGAGATCGGCCAGCCCGGACGAGCCCCGCACCGGCGCGGGCGTGTGGACGAGCGGCAGCATTGCATTCGCCGAAGCTGCAGCGGGCGCATAGCCCGGGCGGTCATCAAACGACAGGCAGCCATGCGCGAAACCGTCATGTCGCAGTGCAACAAGATGCTATGATCGCGATGCGCCGGTTGGATCGACAGAGGATTGATGGCCATGAACAACCACGTGTCGATGGATGGTTCGCCAATCCTGATCGACCTTGCCCTGCAGGGTGGTGGCTCGCACGGCGCCTTCACATGGGGAGTGCTGGACCGCTTCCTGGAAGACCGGAGGTTCCGCATCGACGGGATCTCCGGAACGTCGGCTGGCGCCATGAACGCCGCGGTGATGGCGTCTGGCTTCGTGAAAGGCGGTGCCGACGGCGCCAGGGCTGCGCTCGAAGCCTACTGGCGCCAGGTCGCAGACGCGGCGCAGTTCAGCCCGTTCCAGCGCGGCCCCCTCGATGTCCTGCTGGGACGATGGACGCTCGATACATCGCCCGTATTCATCGCGATGGACATGATGTCCCGGCTGTTTTCGCCCTATGATCTCAATCCGACAGGGCGCAATCCGCTGCGCACCATCCTCGACGAGGCGATCGATTTCGAGGCGCTGAAGCGTTCCGAGATCCAGCTCTTCATCACGGCGACGAATGTGCGCACCGGCCGGGGCCGTGTCTTCCGCAACGGCGAGATCACGGCCGACGTCCTGCTCGCGTCAGCCTGCCTGCCGACACTGTTCCAGGCCGTCGAGATCGATGGCGAAAGCTATTGGGATGGCGGCTATTCCGGCAATCCCACCATCACGCCGCTGGTGCGGGACCTCGAATCCGACGACACGATCCTTATCCCGGTCAATCCGGTGGAACGGCCGGGCACGCCACGTTCGGCCGCCGACATCCTCAACCGGCTGAACGAAGTGTCGTTCAACAGCGTGTTGCTGAAGGAACTCCGCATGGTCGCGCTGCTGCGCCAGGTCGCGGATCCCGGCAATACCGAGGGCGCGCGCTGGGCGCGGATGCGCATCCACATGGTCCGCAATGACGTGATGGCCTCGCTCGGCGCTTCCTCCAAGCTCAACGCCGAATGGCCGTTCCTGACCATGCTGCGCGACGAGGGCCGCAAGGCTGCCTCCGAATTCCTGGCGCTGAACGGGGACGATATCGGCCGGCGTTCGACGCTCGATCTCGATCGTCTGCTGGAAGGGGTGTGACATGGGTCTTGCCACCGGCCTTCTCGGCATCCTGCTCGGCCTTGGCCTGCTCATCGCCCTCGCCTATCGCGGCTGGAGCGTCCTGCTGCTCGCGCCCGTCGCGGCGCTGATCGCGGCGCTGTTCTCGGGCGAGCCGCTGCTCGCACACTGGACCCAGACCTTCATGGGCAGCGCGGCCACATTCATCGGCCAGTTCTTCCCGCTGTTCCTGCTCGGCGCCCTGTTCGGTAAGCTGATGGAGGACAGCGGTGCCGTGGCCTCGATTGCCGAGTTCATGACCGAGAAGCTCGGCACCAAACGGGCGATCCTCGCGGTGGTGCTGGCTGGTGCGATCGTCACCTATGGCGGCGTCAGCCTCTTCGTCGCGCTGTTCGTCATCGCGCCGATGGCCGAGGCGCTGTTTCGCTCCGCCGATATCCCACGCCGGCTGATGGCGCCCGCGATTGCGCTCGGCACATTCACCTTCACGATGATGGCCCTGCCGGGTACCCCGGCCATCCAGAACGCCATCCCAATGCCCTTCTTCGGCACGACGCCCTTCGCGGCGCCTGGCCTCGGCATCATCGCCTCGGCGATCATGCTCGGCTTCGGTCTCTGGTGGCTCGCCCGCCAGGAGGCAGGCGCACGGCGCAAGGGCGAAGGTTTCGGCGACGGGAGTGGCCTGCCGGGTGCGGCAGCGCTTGATGACACGACGCTGCGCGAGCGCGCCACGACGACCCGCGAGTTCGACCCCGCGGAGATCAGTCATGGCTTCCAGAGTGCGACGCATCCGCCGATCACCATTGCCGCGCTGCCGCTGGTGCTCGTCATTATCGTCAATCTGGTGATGTCCTTCTTCGTCCTGCCGCGGCTCGATTTCGCGTTCCTTGCCGAGCCGCGCTGGGGCGGCATCTCGCTGGCCTCGGTCAGCGGCGTCTGGTCCGTGGCCGTCGCCCTCGCGGTTGCGATCGTCGCGACCGTGGCGCTCAACTGGCAACGGCTGCCCAAGTTGCGCGACACCATGGATGCCGGCGCGAACGCCGCGGTGCTGCCGATCATGGGCGTCGCGAGCCTTGTCGGCTTCGGCGCCGTCGTGGCCGCTCTCCCGGCCTTTGCGCTCGTCCGCGATTGGGTGCTGTCGATCGGCGGCGGACCGCTGGTCTCGCTCGCGGTCGCGACGAACATTCTCGCGGCGCTCACCGGTTCTGCCTCGGGCGGGCTCACCATCGCGCTCGACGCGCTCGGCGGCACCTATATGAAGCTCGCCGCCGAAATCGGCATGGACCCGGCGCTGCTGCACCGCGTCGCGGTCATGAGTGCCGGCACGCTCGACAGCCTGCCACATAGCGGCGCCGTCGTGACGCTGTTGGCGGTCTGCGGGGCCACACCCAGGCAGAGCTATCGCGACATCGTCATGGTGGCGATCGTCGGCGCCATCCTTGCGCTGGTCGCCGTGATCATTCTCGGTTCAGTGTTCGGTTCTTTCTAGGACGACTAGGGTGTGGTCGGCTCTGGCGCGGCCAACGCGTCCGGCGCGGGCACTTGCGGAGTTGGCGGCGGCGCGGTGACCGGGGACAGCGCTGGCGCCGATGCGGACGGGACGACGCTTGCCGCAGCTTCGGCACCCGGCAAGCCAGCCAGCACGCGCTCGCGCACGAAGGGGTAGAACGGGTTCCACGACATCCGCAGCAGCCAATCGAGACTGACGATCAGCGCACTCCGTTCGCCATGGGCGGCAATCGTACCGAGATGGATGCCGAAATCGTCGGTCGGATCGGGATGATTGCCATAGAGGCCATCCTCCGGAGGAAATGGCACGGCAACATGCGATAGCGAATAGACGTCGGGGGCATAAGTGAGTCCCAGCGGCTGAACAGTCTCGTCCGTCGATCCGGCCGCTGTGCTGCGAGCGACGACGTCATCGGTGTTCGGATCGCGGTTGCCGAGGATCGTCAGCCGGTATTTTCGCGGCGCTGGTGTCACCAGGCTCGGCAGAAGGTCTTCAGCGCGGGTGCGGAACAACAGGCCCAGTTCGGTATGGCGGTTGATGTCGAACAGCACCAGTTCGCTGCCATTGTCCGGCAGGTTGCCATAGAGCGCATTGACGACGGCCTGGACGCTCACGGTGGCGTCGAGCACGGACTGGAAGGTCAGCACCGGCGCGAGGCCGCCAAGCTTGCCCTCCTGCGCGAGGCGCGTGATCCGATCCTGCACGGCCATGGTCAGCGCATAGGATTGGCGCGCGGCATTGACCGGGAAGGAATTGTATTTGAACGGATTGAACTCGGGCAGCAGATCGAGCCAGGCCGTCTTGGCGAAGGCTGGCAGCAGCGCGGGCAGACCGGCCAGCCCTGAAAAACGGGCGAAGCGCGTGACGCCGATCATCGGCGACATCAACACGATGCGTGCGGGCCGCGCGAGGCTTTCGTCCTCCTGCGCGTCGAGCGCATAGAGCAGCGCCAGCGCGCCGCCATTCGAATAGCCGACGATATGGATCGGCGCGTCCGGCCCCGCCTTTAGCCGTGCCTCGCGCATTGCAAGTCGCACGGCTGCCATCCAGTCCCGCCAAGCCACCGCCGTCAAGCCGCCCGGCACTGTGCCATGACCCGGCAGGCGGATGCCGATCGAGACGAAGCCGCGGTCCCGATAGAGTTCGGCGAGGTGACGCAGACTGTAGGGCGAATCCGTCAGCCCATGCAGGAACACGGCGGCGCCGACCGGCGTCCCCTGCGGCATCAGTTCGAACGAACGGTTCCAGTCCGTCGTAAAGCGCTCCGGATTGACCGGGCTGCCGGCAAAGTAGCGGTTGAACGGCACGCGCTCGGCGGCATCAAGCTTGTCCGTCACATGGCTGCGGACGTCGGCGAAGATGGCGTTCTCGGCCTTTTGATAGTCGGCGAAGCTGGCGCGCTCCATTGCCTCGTCGGACATCTCCTTTGGCACATAGGTGTGCCATGGCTCGAGCGGCGGGCCGCTCTCGGCCAGATAGATGCGGCCGCCGAGCAGAGACACGACGACGACGATGACGAGTAGCACCAGGCGCCTCAGCTGCCTGCCAAACCAGCGATGCATCGCAATCCCCGCGCGGTCCTGAACCTCTCAAGATTCTAGCCGAAACCCGCATCGCCGTCGCGCATCGGCGTCCCATCGGATCGTGCGGCCAGTCGCGGCATCGCGAAGGCCGCGCGAGCGCTATAAAAGAGGCAGTCTTTGACGTCGTTGTCGCTCGACATCCGCTTGACGAGCGCAGCCGATGCCGGGACGCTCCGCCTCCCACAAGCCTTGCCAAGGACCGAGTCATGCAGCCTTCGCGCGATATCGCCCGCCTCATCGAGATCATGGCGGCGTTGCGCGCGCCAGTCGGCGGTTGTCCCTGGGATGTCGAGCAGACCTTCGAGACGATCGCGCCCTATACGATCGAGGAGGCCTATGAAGTGGCCGACGCCATCGAGCGGAGCGATCGTGGCGACCTGCAGGAGGAACTCGGCGATCTGCTGCTGCAGGTCGTCTATCACGCGCGCCTGGCTGAAGAGGAAGGCGCCTTCGCCTTTGGCGACGTGGTCGAGAGCATCACCTCGAAGATGATCCGCCGGCACCCGCATGTCTTCGGGAGCGCGGAGGCGCGCAGCGCCGGCTCGGCCAAAGGCTTCTGGAATGAGATCAAGGCGGAGGAGAAGCGGCTGCGCGCCGAGCGCCGGGCAGCAGCGGGCCTGCCGGATGAATCAGCGCCGGGGCTGCTCGGCCAGGTTCCCGCCGGCCTGCCGCCGCTCGCGCGCGCCGTCGCCCTGCAGAAGAAGGCGTCGACGGTTGGGTTCGACTGGAACGACCCGCATGCCGTGATCGCCAAGATGCGGGAGGAGATCGAGGAGGTCGAGGAGGAACTCGCCAGGCCCGAGCATGCCCCGGCGCGGCTGCAGGACGAGGTCGGCGATCTGCTCTTCGCGGTTGTCAATCTCGCCCGCCATCTCGATATCGATCCCGACACGGCTCTCCGCGGCACCAACGAGAAATTCCGCCGACGCTTCGGCCATGTCGAGCAGAGCCTCGCCGACTCTGGACGCAGCACGGCCGAGGCAAGCCTCGACGAGATGGAAACGCTCTGGGCAGAGGCGAAGACGCTGCCGGATCGGGAATAGGATGAAAATGGTGGGCGGTACTGGGATTGAACCAGTGACCCTTCGCGTGTGAAGCGAATGCTCTCCCGCTGAGCTAACCGCCCTTTCGCCGGACGCGCCGACGAGATGGCGGCATATAGAGACATGGCCGCCGCCGCGTCAAGCGGGCGACCGAGCCGGTTTTCCGCCAGCCTTGCAAAAGCCTGCATCAGCGCTCACCAGACCATATTGTATCCACCGCGCGGCGCGTTATAGATAAGCCGCTGATCATCCAAAGCGCTTTGGATGGGCACTCGCGGCCCCCCGCGCCCATCCCGAGTCGTCGTCGAAATGCGCCCGTGCCGCGGGTCGAAAGTGTCACTGAGGAACCCTCAAGGGAGAATGATATCATGACGATCCGCGTCGTCGTCTGGGGCGAGAACGTTCACGAGCAGGAGAACGAAACAGTCCGGAAAATCTATCCGGAAGGCATGCACACCACGATTGCGAAGGGCCTCGGCGAAGACCCCATGATCGAAGCGTCGACCGCGACGCTGCAGGAGCCTGAGCACGGCCTTTCGGTCGAGCGCCTCGCCAAGACCGACGTGCTGATTTGGTGGGGCCACAAGGCGCATGGCCAGGTTTCCGACGAGATCGTCGAGCGCGTCGCCAATCGCGTCTGGGAAGGCATGGGCCTCCTCGTTCTGCATTCCGGCCATTTCTCGAAGATCTTCAAGCGGCTGATGGGCACGCCCTGCTCGCTGAAGTGGCGCGAGGCCGGCGAGAAGGAACGCGTCTGGGTCATCAATCGCAATCACCAGATCGCGCAGGGTCTCTCGGACTATTTCGAGATCGAGCAGACCGAGATGTATGGCGAGCCCTTCACGGTTCCCGAGCCGATGGAGACGGTGTTCGTCACCTGGTATGAAGGCGGCGAAGTGTTCCGCTCGGGCCTGACCTATCAGCGCGGCGGCGGCAAGATCTTCTATTTCTCGCCGGGCCATGAAACCTACCCGATCTATTACAATACCGACGTCAAGCAGGTGCTGAAGAACGCGGTCAAGTGGGCCAACAACCCCGCTCCCGCCTGGGCTGGCATCACCAATGCCCCCAACACCCCCGCCGACAAGGCCCCGAACGGCCCGCTCACGATCAAGGGCGAAACGCTGCACAAGGCTGGCGAGGCCGGCTTCCGCTAGGAAGCTGGATCGCGCTCAGGAGCACATATCCACCATCATGGCCAAGATCCTTATCCTCGGCACCGGCAGCATGGCCGTCAGCCATGCCACCGCCTTCGCAGCCGCGCCCGACACTGAACTCGTCGCGGCTGTCGAGACCGACCCGGCGCGCCGCGAGGCATTCGGCAAGCAGTTCGGCATCACCGAGCTGTTCGCCGATCTCGAATCGGCAATCGCATGGGGCGGCTTCGACGCCGTCGCCAATGTGACCCCCGATGCGGTGCATTATCCGACGACGATGCGCCTGCTGGCTGCCGGCAAGCATGTGTTCTGCGAGAAGCCGCTCGCGACCAGCTATCCCCTCGCCCTCGAAATGGCCGATGCGGCCGAGGCGAAGGGCGTCATCAACATGGTCAACTTCACCTACCGCAACTCGCCCGCCCTGCAGAAGGCGCGCGAGCTGGTGATGGCCGGCGCGATCGGCGACATCCGCTATTTCGAGGCGTCCTATCTGCAGAGCTGGCTCGTCAGCAAGGCATGGGGCGACTGGCGCACCGAATCGCGCTGGCTCTGGCGCCTGTCGGCCCAGCATGGCTCGAAGGGCGTTCTCGGCGATGTCGGCGTGCACATCGTCGATTTCGCGAGCTTCGCGGCAAACAGCGAGGTTGCCAATATCGACAGCCGCCTGAAGACCTTCCACAAGGCCGAGGGCGACAAGATCGGCGACTATCCGCTCGACGTGAACGACTCCGCCGTGATGACGGCCGAATTCGCCAATGGCGCGCTCGGCACGATCTCGGCGACGCGTTTCGCGACCGGCCACGCCAACGACCTGACGCTGCGCCTTTTCGGCACCGCCGGCGGGCTCGATGTCCGGACCGACGGCAAGGTTTCCTCGCTCAAGATCTGCGAAGGCCCCGACATCGATTCGTCGAGCTGGAAGCCGGTCGAATGCCCGCCGGTCCCCACGACCTATGCGCGCTTCGCCAAGGCCTGCAACACCGGGATCAATGACGAGCCGAACTTCCGCCGCGCCGCGGAAGTGCAGCGCATTCTCGATCTCTGCTTCGCGCAGGAGGCCGCCCGCGCCCTGCATGCGGCTGCGCCCGTCGTTACCGAATAGCGCTACAGCGGCCCGGCTCCAGCCGGGCTGCACCTTCCACTCCGACATCCGTTCTGTGTCTTTTTTGACACAGACGCCCGCCTCCAAAGCCTCGACGTGGCACTTCGCCGCGGCGACGGCTTGGCATGCGCCGCGACTTGCGGTAGACACTGTCTTCCTGACACGTCCAACGAGGGAGGACTGCATGGCTTCGATGCATATAGCTGCCGCACCTGCCTTCCACGTCCGGGAACCAGCCGGACTCTAGTTCGGACGACAGGCGCATCCGACCCCGGCTTTAAGCCGCGCACGGTCTCCGCCCTCATCCCAGTTTCCTCTTTTTCGCCGTGTGACGGTGCGTCTGCGACGCCGCGTCCGCCGATCATTGTCTTCTTTGAGGCCGGCACCGCGCTCAGCGGCCGGGTTCGTCATCATGATTCGCATTAACGCTCTGCGGCCGCGCAGCCGCTGGCTTTCGGGCCCATTTGCCAAAGTCTTCGCATTCACCTTTGCGCATTGGCGCAAGGAACGGCGCATCGCTGCCTTTGTGGCAGGCGCCATGCTGCTGGAGACCCTCGCCCACGTTCTGCTTCCCCTCTTCGCGGGCCGCATCGTCGATGCGCTTGCGTCGAGCGGGACCGAACGGGAGGCGGCACTGATGCTCGCCGTGCGGGCCTTTCTGATCGTCATGGCGCTCAGCCTCTGCATGGTCGTTGCGCGGCATCTTGCCTTCATGGGCATCATCCGCCTGACGCTCAACATCATGTCGACCGTGGCGGAGAATGCCTTCTTCCGCGTCCAGCGATTCTCGACGAACTGGCAGGCCAACAGCTTTGCCGGATCGACGGTGCGCAAGATCTCGCGCGGCATGTGGGCGCTCGACCAGCTCAACGACACGCTGATTCTGGCTTTGTTGCCATCGATCGTCGTGCTGGTCGGCACCACGCTCCTGATGGGCGCCTATTGGCCGATGATGGGCGTCATCGTGGCAATCGGCTCCGTCGTCTACATCGCGGTCACCGTGTCGCTGTCGCTGTTTTACGTCGCGCCGGCGGCGAGCCTCGCCAATGCCTGGGACACCAAGCTTGGCGGCGCCCTCGCTGACGCGGTCAGTTGCAACTCGGTCGTCAAGGCGTTTGGCGCCGAGGCGCGCGAGGATGCACGGCTGGCGGGGATCATCAGCAAGTGGCGCGTCCGCACGGCGCGCACCTGGGTCCGCGGTACCAATAACGGCACGACGCAGAACGCTATGGTGGTGATCCTGCGCGGCGCCGTCATCGGGCTGGTGCTCTGGCTGTGGTGGCAGGGCCAGGCCAGCCCCGGCGATGTCACCTTCGTGCTGACCTCGTTCTTCGTGCTCGAGGGCTATCTACTCGATGTCGGTATGCATGTCCGCAACCTGCAGCGCTCGGTCAACGACATGGAGGAACTGGTCGGTCTCGAGGACCAGCCGCTCGGCATCGAGGATCAGCCCGACGCGCAGCCGATGCGCATCGGTGCCGGCGAAATCCGCTTCGACGACGTGACGTTCCATTATGCCGGACACGACACGCCGCTCTATGAGGATTTCAACGTAACCATCGCTGCGGGCGAGAAAATCGGGCTTGTCGGTCATTCGGGATCCGGCAAGACGACCTTCGTCAAGCTGATCCAGCGGCTCTATGACGTGAACAAGGGCCGGATCCTGATCGATGGGCAGGACATCGCCCATGTCACGCAGTCATCGCTGCGGGGCGAGATCGCGATCGTGCAGCAGGAGCCGATCCTGTTCCACCGCTCGCTGGCGGAGAACATCGCCTATGCCCGTCCCGGCGCTTCGATGGATGAGATCATCGAGGCGGCGCGGCTCGCCAATGCGCACGACTTCATCGGGCGGCTGCCGAAAGGCTACCAGACCCTTGTGGGCGAGCGTGGCGTGAAGCTTTCCGGTGGCGAACGTCAGCGTGTCGCGCTTGCGCGAGCCTTCCTTGCGAATGCGCCTGTGCTGATTCTCGACGAGGCGACGTCGAGCCTCGATTCAGAATCCGAGGCGCTGATTCAGGAGGCGATGGAAAGGCTGATGGAGGGGCGCACGGCGATCGTCATCGCACACCGTCTCTCGACCGTCCGTTCGATGGACCGCCTGCTGGTGTTCGAGCACGGCAGGATCGCCGAGGAAGGCACCCATGATGTGCTCGTCCGAAGCGACGGCGGCATCTATCGCCGGCTGTTCGAGCGTCAGGCGCTCGAGCTTGCCAAGGGCCTCGACGTCGCGGCGTGAGCGACCGAAGATGAAAGACGAAAACGGGCGGCTTCAGGGCCGCCCGTTTTCTTTGGTCGATGCCATCAGTTGATGTAGCGGACCTTTCCGGCCGAGGTCACCATGCAGTTCACCTCGACGTCATTGACCACGAGGTTGACCTGGGCTCCCGACTTGCCGGCCTTCACCTTGCGCACCTGGACGTTGCCCTTCAGCGCATTGTGCTGGGTGGCAGCGGCATTGATGCAGACTTGGCGCGCCTTGCTCGCGCTCACGGCACTGGCAGGAATGGTGGACACCGCCATAAGCGCGGCGACGGTTGAAGCGACGATCGCGACTTTCTTCATGATGGGAATCCTGTGCAGACGAGGCACCTCTTGCCTCTGCCATCAATGTCAAAGCCGTGCAGAACGTTCCGCCGCGCTCAAGTTGCAGCGCGCGCCGCGAAGAAAGCAGTGAGTCCGGCGCGTGCCCGCGCAAGATGCCGGTTGAGCACGGCCACGGCCTCGGTCTCGTTACCGGCGCGGCAGGCAGTGGCGAGCGCGCGGTGCTCGGCCTGTCCCATGTCGCCGTCGGTCGCGAGGTGAAAGCGGAGATAGCGGTCGGCGGCCACGAGATGCTGTTCGGTGAGCGCCAGCAGGCGCGGCAGGCCCGCGGCGGCATAGAGCGTCATATGAAAGCGTCGATTGAGCTCGCCCATGCGGGCGGGGTCGCTCTCGCTGTCGATCTCGGCGATGAGATCGTCGGCGAGCGCAAAATCGTCTGGCCCGAGATGCGGGAGCGAAAGGCGCAGCGCCTGCGGCTCCAGAGCGCTGCGGATCGCGAAATTGTCGTCCGCATCGGCGAGAGTGATCTCGACGACGATCGCCCCGCGATGGGGTTCGAAATCGACAAGGCCCTGCGCCTCGAGCTGGCGCAACGCCTCGCGGATCGGCATGCGGCTCATCTCGAAGCGCGCCGCCAGTTCCTCCTGCCGCAGCGGCGTGCCAGGCAACAGCGCGCCGGAGAGGATCGCCTGTTTGAGGGTCGCCTCGACGAATTCCGTCGCCGTGCGAAAGCGTCGGCCGCTCGATCGAATGACGTCCTCAAGCGATGTCACGACACCCCCTCGCCTGCTTCTTTATCGACGCGGCATTACCGAGAAACGCAGCTTGCCCGTCGATTGGATCCAATCTAACAATCGCTGTCGATAAACTCAATTCACAAGCATCGCCATGGCTCTCCTCGAATCCCCGGAACACGCGCAGGCCGGCCTCGCCCGATCGAGCCCCCTCCAGCCGGTGCTGGCCGGCATCATCGCGGCTTTCGTCGGCTTCGCCGGCGTCTTCACGGTGATCCTCCAGGGCTTCATCGCGGTCGGCGCGACGCCGGCGCAGGCGGCATCCGGACTGCTCGCGATCTGTCTCGTGCAGGGTGTGCTCTCGATCGCATTCAGCCTGCACTACAAGCTGCCGATCTCGATCGCCTGGTCGACGCCGGGCTCGGTGCTGTTCGCGGCGACAGGACTGCTCGCAGGCGGCTTTCCCGTCGCCGTCGGCGCTTTCATCGGTGCGGGGCTTCTCATCGTCGCGGCTGGGCTGATCAAGCCTTTCGGCAAGCTGGTGTCGTCGATCCCGCCGGTGCTGGCCAGCGCAATGCTCGCCGGCATCCTGCTCGGCCTTTGCCTGGCACCTGCGAAAGCGGTGGCGAGCGAGCCGGGCCTTGCCATTCCGGTCGTGCTGGCCTGGGCCATCGTCGGCCGCATCAAGAAGATCTGGGCCGTGCCGGCAGCAGTCGCGACCGCCATCGCCATGATCGCCTGGCATGCGCCGACCGATGGGCTGACGACGGCGCATTTCATGCCCGACATCGCGTTCGTCTGGCCGCAGTTCACGGCGCAGTCGATGATCTCGCTCGCCGTGCCGCTGTTCATCGTCACCATGGCGGCGCAGAACCTGCCCGGCATCGCCGTGCTGAGGCTGAACGGTTATCATCCGCCGGTGAGCGCGATCTTCGTCGCCTCGGGCCTCGGCTCGGTGGTGACGGCCTTCTTCTGCGGCCACACTCTCAATCTCGCCGCCATCACCGCCGCGCTCTGCGCTGGACCCGAGGCGCATCCCCATCCCGGCCGGCGCTGGATCGCCTCGCTCTCGGCCGGCGTCACCTATCTCGTGCTCGGGCTCGGTGCGACAACGGCCGCCGCCCTGATCGCGATTGCGCCGCCGGTGCTGATCCAGGCTGCGACCGGGCTTGCGCTGTTCGGGGCCTTTGGTGGTGCACTTGCCGGGGCCGTCGCACACCCGGCTGACCGCGACGCGGCGATGGTCACCTTCGTGACAGCCGCGTCGGGGCTTTCCTTTCTGGGCGTCGGTGCTGCATTCTGGGGGCTGATTGCAGGCGGAGCCTTCATGCTTCTCAACAAACGCTGGAGCCGATGACGATCGCGGGCCTGGTCCTTGCGGGCGGTGGCTCGACCAGGATGGGCCGGGAAAAGGCGCTCGTGCCCTTGGCCGGGCAGCCGATGCTGGCGCATGTGATTGCCCGGCTTGGGCCGCAGGTTGGCCCGCTGGCGCTGAATGCCAATGGCGATCCAGCACGATTCGCCGGTTTCGGACTGCCTGTGATCGCGGACGATCGTCCCGATACGGGACCGCTCGGCGGGGTCGAGGCGGGGCTCGATTGGGCCGCGCGGCTCGCCTCGCCGCCGCGCTTTCTTGTCACGGTGCCCGTCGATGGTCCGCTGCTGCCAGCCGATCTGGTCATGCGCCTTACCGAAGTCGCAGGCGAGGCGGACCGGGTCGTGATCGCAGCATCCGGCGAGCGCGACCATCCGGTCTTCGCGCTTTGGCCGCTTGCGCTTGCAACGACGCTGGCAGACTGGCGAAGAACAGCAAAAAGCCAGGGCGTGCGCGGTTTCCTCGCCGCCGTTGGCTTTTCGGTCGCGACCTGGCCGATTGGCGCCGACGGCACTGACCCTTTCTTTAACGTCAATGCGCCTGACGACCTCGTCCGCGCCGAGGCGTGGCTTGCGGTCGGACGCGGATTGTGATGCTTATCAAAGCACGCTCAACGCTTAGGCATGTGGATCGATTAGGGATGTTCCGATCCGCTGCCTGAGGTGCCAGGCGCCCGGATTGTGCATCCACTCTGTCCGATGCTAGCAATGAACAGTGGTTCCTTCAGGAGCCGAAGAAACATTGGGATTCAGGAACATGCGCCTGTTCAAGACAATTGCCCTGACGGCAGCGACTCTCGTCGCCGTTACACTCTCGGCGGAGGCCAAGGATTGGTCGACCATCCGCATCGGCACCGAGGGTGCTTTCCCGCCCTTTAACTTTATCGATTCCGACAACCAGATCAAAGGTTTCGACATCGACATCGCCAAGGCGGTCTGCGCCAATCTGAAGGCAACCTGCACCTTTGTCGCCCAGGATTGGGACGGTCTGATCCCCGCCTTGCAGGCGAGCAAGTTCGACGCGATCTTCGCCTCGATGTCGATCACCGACGAGCGCAAGCAGGTCGTCGACTTCTCCCGCGCCTATTACAACACGCCCACGGCCTTCATCGCCGCGAAGGGATCGGGGATCACCGATGTCTCGCCGGCGGGACTCAAGGGCAAGACCCTCGGTGCCCAGTCCTCGACCATCCAGTCGAGCTATCTCGAACAGGCCTATCCGGGTTTCGACGTGAAACTTTATCCGACGCAGGACGAGGTCAATCTCGATCTGGCCTCGGGCCGCATCGACGCCTTGCTGGTGGATAAGCTCGTCGGCATGGAATGGCTGAAGAAGTCCGACGGCGCATGCTGCGAGATCGTCGGCGAGGTTCCGGTCGGCGGCGGCATTGGCGCGGCGGTGCGCAAGCAGGACATCGACCTCCGCGACGCCATCTCGAAGGCCATCGAGGCCATCAAGGCCGACGGCACCTACGACAAGATCAACGCTGAATATTTCCCGTTCTCGATCTGGGCGAACTGAGGGCGGAATAACCGTTCGCGGCCTCGCGGGGTCGGCACGGCCGGAAGGCGCGGCAGACGGAGAACGGCTTGGACCTTCTCGGCCTCATCAGTTTCGGGCCTGGCGGCTGGGGCAATGCCCTGGCCGCCGGTACCTGGCTGACGATCCGTCTCGCCCTCGCGACGCTGCCCTTTGGGCTCATTCTCGGCCTGGCGATCGCGCAGGCCAAGCGCAGCGACAACCGCCTCCTGCGCGCCTTCGGCAATCTCTACACGACGGTCTTTCGCGGATTGCCGGAGCTTTTGACGATCTTCATCGTCTATTTCGGCGGGCAGATCGTACTTCAGAAGGTCGTCAGCTTCGTCGCGCCCGGACAGACGATCGAGATCAGCGGCTTTGTCGCCGGCATGATCGCGCTCGGCGTCGTCTTCTCGGCCTATGCATCGGAAGTCCTGCTCGGCGCCTTCAACGGCATCGGGCGCGGCCAATGGGAAGCGGCCAAGGCGCTCGGCCTCCGGCCTTTTCCGACGCTCCGGCTCGTGATCCTGCCGCAGCTGATCCGCCTGGCGCTGCCCGGCCTCGCCAATCTCTGGCTGATCCTCCTCAAGGATACCTCGCTCGTCTCGGTGATCGCGCTCGATGACCTCCTGCGGATGACCGGCATCGCGGTCCGCGTCACCAAGGAGCCCTTCTTCTTCTTCGGCGTCGCCTGTCTCATCTATCTCGCGATGTCGATGATCTCCTCGATCGGCATCACGGCGATCGAACGGCGCGTCGAACGCGGCCACAGGCGGGCAGCATGAACTGGGAGCTGCTGCAGAATTATGGCCCCCGCATGCTGCAGGGCCTCATGGTCACGCTGCAGCTCGTCGTCATCGCGATCAGCCTCGGCGCGCTGCTTGCCGTGCCGATCGCGCTCGGGCGGATGAGCAGGAACCGCGTCGTCGGCGGTCTCGCCTTCGCCTATGTCTATGCCGTGCGTGGAACGCCGCTTCTGGCTCAGACCTTCCTCGTCTATTACGGCGCCGGACAGTTCCGCCCGGAATTGCAGGCGGTTGGTCTCTGGTGGCTGTTCCGCGATGCCTTCTTCTGCTGCGCGCTCACATTCACGTTGAACACCGCCGCCTATCAGGCTGAAATCTATCGCGGCGCGATCCTGGCGGTGCCGCGCGGTCAGAGCGAAGCGGCGATGTCGCTCGGGCTGAAGCCACGGGCCATCTTCCGCATGGTCGTGGCGCCTCAGGCCGTGCTGCTGGCGCTTCGCCCGCTCGGCAACGAGATCATCCTGATGATCAAGGGTTCATCGGTGGCGGCGATCGTCACGGTGTTCGATCTGATGGGCGTGACCCGCCTCGCCTATTCGCGCTCGTTCGATTTCCAGGTCTATCTCTGGGCCGCGGTGCTCTATCTCGCGCTCGTCGAGATCATCCGCCGGGTCTGGGACCTGATCGAGCGGCGGCTGACGCGGCATGTGCGCCAGCACTGACCGGCAGGATCCATCGTCGATCACGCAGCCGCGATCGGCCGCAGGCGGGTGGTGTCCTCGCCGCGATGCAGGGCACGCGAGAGGCGGAAGGAATTGGCGATCCGTTCGGCGAAGGCGATGACCACGGCAGCCGCATCAGGCTCGAACGAGCGCCGCGCCGTTTCGGCGAACAAAGAAAGCCAGCGCTCGAAATGCGCGTCCGAGAGATCGGCGAGGCGAAGATGCGGCGCCAGCGGGCGGCCCTCATAGCGGCGCGTCTTCAGCAGCACCGAGGACCAGAAGTCGCACATCTTGGCGAGGTGCTCCGGCCAGCGGCCATCCTCGACCTCGCGGGCAAAAACCGGCCCGAGCAAAGCGTCCGCCTGGACCGCGTCATAGAAGCCATGCACGAGACGGCGGATGCCATCCTCGTCGACACCGTCAGGCGTGCCCAATGTCAGGGGCACACGGCCGCGCGGATCGATCGGCTGATTCATGGTCTCATTCTCCTCAGGACCGATCGCCACTTACCCAGAGCGCAGTCCTGCAATCGCTCTTCTGTCATTGCCGGGCTGGACCCGGCAATGACCAAGAGAGAACCGGTGGAACTTCTGCCCGGACGACGGCGTGCCGACCTTGATCACGATCAAAGAGCACGCGATCAGGCGACGCCCTTGTCCTTTTCGAGCGGCACATAGTTCAGTGGCAGGGCCGTCGCATATTTGATCTGCTCCATGGCGAAGGCCGAGGAAACATCGGCGATATCGATGCGCGTAATCAGCCGCTTGTAGAAGGCGTCATAGGCCTCGATATCGGGCACGACGACGCGCAGCAGATAATCGACCTGCCCGCTCATGCGGTAGAACTCGACCACCTCGGGCACGTCGCGGATCACCTCGGCGAAGCGCTTCAGCCATTCCTCGTTATGCTGGCTCGTGGTGATCGAGACGAACACGGTCACTTTCGCATTGACCTTGCGCGGATCGAGCACGGCGACCCGGCGGAGGATCACGCCGTCTTCCTCCAGCTTCTGGATGCGCCGCCAGCATGGCGTCGTCGAAAGGCCGACCCTTCGCCCGATCTCGGCGACCGGGATGGTTGCGTCCTCCTGCAGGATCTGCAGGATCTTCCTGTCGAGCCGATCGATCATCTGTAAATTATCCCCAGAGTGCCGGAGCGAGCGGCTGGACGAATTTTCTGCCCAGGCCGCCACATGCACGATAGATGAGAATAATATTCTCTCCCTAACGCGTCGGCCTGTCAAGACGACCAAGTTGGTCGAGTATGCACGCCCGCAAATCCGGCAGCAGCTCGGCTTCGAACCAGGGATTGCGCTTCAGCCATCCCGTGTTGCGCCATGAGGGGTGCGGCAAAGGGAAGACGGTCGGCGCTGTGGCAGACGCGGTGATGGCACGCCAGCGGCGGACCGTGTCGTCGACGCCGCCATCGGCTTGGCGCCCGAGATGCCAGTGCTGTGCCGCGCCGCCGATCGCGAGCACAAGCTTGACGGACGGCAGCGCAGCAATGAGAGGCGCTCGCCAGGCTGGCGCACATTCGCGCCGCGGCGGCCGATCGCCGCCCTTGGCGTCGAGGCCGGGAAAGCAGAAGCCCATCGGCAGGATCGCGATGCGGCGCTCGTCATAGAAGCTCTCCGCGTCGATTCCCATCCAGTCGCGCAGCCTTTCGCCCGAGCGATCGTCGAATGGAACGCCTGAGGCGTGAACGCGCGTTCCCGGCGCCTGGCCGGCGATCAAGATGCGCGCTTCAGCCGAGCCGCGGATCACGGGCCGCGGCTCATGCGGCAGCGGCGCGCCACGCGGCGTGGTCACGCAGAGCCGGCAGGCGCGAGCACGAGCCGCGATGTCATCGAAGGACGACACCCCCAGCTCCGCCGGAACAGCGTTCGGATCGGTTGGACGCATCATCGCGACCCCGCATTAACCAGCCCGTCGAAAGGGGACTTAAACCATCAGCGGTTAGGCTGGACAGTATCGGGGTCCATCCCGGCTGGGAAACTGTGAATGCACGGCGTATCGGAGCTCATTCCGAACGACAAGATCGCCATGAACAGCGAGCGCGCGGAGCGGCGGCGCGCGCTTGCGCGCACCGTACGCCATCACCGCGAAAGCCTCGCGTCCACGAGCGGCACCAGCCCGAGCTTCGACCACGAATTGCTGGTGCATTATGCGCGCACGCGCCTGTCGGCGGCCTATGCCGTGCCGCTGCTCGTGGCGCTGGTCGCGCTCGTGGCAACGGTCTGGCTGCCGCACGCCGTCATCGTCGCCTGGGCGGCCGCGACCCTCTTTGTGCATTGCGGGGGCACCCTTCTCTGCCACCGCTTCGTCAGGAGCCCATCCGACCGGGTGCCGATCCGTCGCTGGACCCGCATTTTCGTCGCGACGGAATTTTGCTACGGGCTGACCTGGATCGCCCTGCTCGTCGCCACGACCAATGTGCAGGCACCCGGCATCGAGATCTTCCAGTTCGCGACCATGCTGACCATGCTTGCGGTCGGCACCATGTTCGCGTCGAGCATACCCGCCGGCGCGGTCGCGAGCACGGCGCCGATCGCGCTGACCATGGTGGCGTTGTTCGCGATCCGCCAGGACGTGCTTTATCTCGCCCTCTCCTTCCTCTCGATCGGCAGCGAGATCTTCTTCCTGACGCTGTCGCAGCGCCTTCAGTCGACCACGATGGGCATGATGCGCTATCGGGCCGAGAAGGATCACCTCATCGCCGAGCTCGGAACGGCCAAGGCGATCTCGGACGAATCGCGCCGCCGCGCCGAGGAAGCCAATCTCGCCAAGTCACGCTTCCTGGCGACGATGAGCCATGAGCTGCGGACGCCGCTCAACGCCATTCTCGGCTTCTCCGAAGTGATGAAGAACGAGGTTCTCGGGCCGATGCAGAACGCGACCTATCGCGAATATGCCGGCGATATCCATTCGAGCGGCCAGCATCTGCTGGCCCTCATCAACGAGATTCTCGACCTCTCGCGCATCGAGGCCGGGCGCTACGAGCTCAATGAGGAAGCCGTGACGCTCGCCCATGTCATCGAGGAATGCGAGAACCTCGTCCGCCTCAAGGCGCGCAACAAGAACCTCAAGATCACGCAACTGCTGGAGCCCGACCTGCCCCGGCTCTGGGCCGATGAGCGCGCCGTGCGCCAGGTGATCCTCAATCTGCTCTCGAACGCGATCAAGTTCACCCCGCCGGGCGGCGCGATCGACATTCGCGCCGGCTGGACTGCCGGCGGCGGGCAATATGTCTCGATCCGCGACAATGGCCCCGGCATCTCCGAAGAGGAACTGCCGATCGTCATGTCCGCCTTCGGACAGGGCGCCGTTGCGATCAAGAGTGCCGAACAGGGCACCGGCCTCGGATTGCCGATCGTCCAGGCGATGATGCGCATGCATGACGGCACGTTCGAACTGCGCTCCCGGCTGCGCGAGGGCACCGAAGCGATCGCCTGCTTCCCGCGCTCGCGCGTGATGGATCCGCTGCCGCCGGTGGTCGAGGAGGCCGATCGTCGCCCGGAACGCCGCCGTCCAGTCGCCGATAATGTTCAATCGAGCGGCGGCATCCAGGCGCGGCGCACGGCGGGATAGGTCGTTCCGACCGCGAACAGCGCATCGAGACGATCGGCGCCATCAGGCGGATTTTCAGCTTCCTGGGCCGCGGCAAGCGGCGGCGCGACCGGAGCGTCCGCGTCGATGGGCAATGGATCAGTTGCCTCGTCGCCGGACATGATCGCTTCGTCACGCGACGCGAATTCATCGCTGTCCGTTGCCATCGCAGCGCCGCGCGACCGCGGCAGGCTCGTCGGAGCCGGCAAGGGAACGGGCCGCGCCGCCAGTGCGATGGCGCCCGAGCGCGCCAGGCGGGGACGATCGACGACGGCGGTCATCGCGTGGCAAGCCGCGGGCGCGACCAGCGGCGTCACGACCAGCGCCGCCAGCCGGCAATCATCCGCGAAGGCGGCCCGATCGAGCGCCAGCGCCACGACGCGGCCATCGGGAAGGCGGCCGACGCAGCCGATGCTGTCGCAGGCGGTGCCATCCTTGAGGGCAGGATCGGCCGGATCGCGCGGATCACCATCGGCGCGCAGCCAGATGCCGGCGCCGAACGCGTCGATTTTGCGGGCGAGCAACTGAAAGCGGCCGTCCACGCCGCGATAGGCGACCGACAGGCCGTTGGCCGCAATCAGCATGTCGGGGCGCGCCGGCAGGAACGCCATCACGCCGCCAAGCAGCATCGGCGCGAGCCCCGCGAGGCGCCAGCGCTCGCCCATCAGCGCCAGCCAGAGAAAGCCGGCGATGAAGATCAAGAGCGCGGCGGCCGAAGGCATCGCGGCGCCGCCAGACCCCTCCGACCAGGCGGCGACATGGGCCGCGACCGCCATCATGCCGTCGATGCCGAAGCCCATCACCGCGAGGAAAGGCTGGTCGAGGCCGAACGGCATCAGCAGCACCGCAATCAGCGCCATCGGCATCACCAGGAAATCGACCAGCGGCATCGCAAGCACATTGGCAACGATCGAGAGCGGCGCCATGCGCTGAAAGTGATAGAGCGCGAAAGGCGTCGTGCCGAGGCCGCCGAGCAGCGACGTCACCGCAAGGCCGGCGACGAGAGCTGCGCCCCAGCCGAAGACGCTGCCGACGATCGAGCGCTCGGCAGCCGGTCCGCGGCGGCGGCGGCGATAACGCGACAGGGCCTCGAAGCCAGCCACGAGCGCAACCGTGGCGGCGAACGACATCTGAAAGCCCGCACTGAGGATGCTTTCCGGCGCCAGCATCAACACGACGAAGGTCGCCACCGCGACATTGCGCATCGAGATGGCCCGTCGATCGACAAGGATGGCGCTGAAGACGATCGCCGTCATGATGAAGGACCGCTGCGCCGCGACGTCGAGGCCGGAGATCAGCAGATAGAAGAACGTCACACCGATCGCGCCGGCCGCCGCCCATTTCTTGATCGGATGTCGAAGCGCCAGTGCCGGCACCAGCGCCAGCAGCGCGCGGATCATCCAGAAGGCCGCGCCCGCGACCAGCACCATATGCAACCCCGAGACGGAGAGGACATGGGCGAGCCCGGACTGGCGGAGATCGTCCTCGGCGCGGCCGCTGATGCCGCCGGGATCGCCGATGATCAGCGCCGAGGCGACGCGGCCGGTGTCGCCCGAGAGCGCCGCGAGCACGCGGACACGGATCGCCTCGCGGACATATTCGAGCGGTTCGCGGAGCCGGATCGTCAGCGGAACCGGCCCGAGATCGATCGTCCTGGACGGGCCATAGGCGAAACCGGTCGCGCCGATCCCCTCATAATAGGCGTTGCGGGCGAAATCATAGCCGCCTGGGCGCGCCGGTCCCGAGGGGGGACGAAGCCGGGCGAGCAGGCTGACCGCGTCGCCGACCTCCGGTGCCGCGCCGCGCACCGTGACCGTGATCCGGGTCGGCGGATGGCGGAGCTTGGCGCCGGAGATCGAGACGACGCGCAGCGTCAGGCGATAGCCGCCGCGCCGCCCTTCCCGCCCCTCGACCCAGCCGGTCACGGTCGCCGTGACCTCGCGCTCCAGGATTGGGGCTGCGACAAAATCGGTGCGAAGCTTGGTGACCGCGATGCCCGACGCCAGCATCGCTCCGAGAAGCAGCAGGCGGAACAGCCCTGTCGTTTCCCGCATCCGCCACGCAGCAGCGACAAGGCCGACCGCCAGCAGAAGCAGCGCCGGCGCGAACGGCTCCGATGGCAGCGCGAAATAGCAAAGCGCGCCGGCGCCGAACGCGACCGCGAGCCAGGGAAGGCCGCGCGCCGCGTCGAGCTCGCGCTCGAGACTTGCCCCCATTGCGAGCCAGAGCCGATCGAGCGCGAAGCCGAAGCCCTGCCACCGTCCGCCCGGGATATGCGGCATCAGCCGGCGGCGGCGCCCCTCGGCTGGCCGGTCCGTCGCGACAAGCGTTTCGCGCCGATCGCCCCCGGCCATGTTCCCCGCCTTTCGCCCAAGCGCAGCTCCATGCTACATGCTGCGCCCACAAACGCGAACACGCGGCGCAGCCGCCTCGCTTCCCCCATCAGCGCCGCCTCGAACTGCCCAGCCTGGAACCGCCCATGTCCAAACCGGTCGTCACCCGCTTCGCCCCGTCCCCCACCGGCTTCCTGCATATCGGCGGCGGCCGGACCGCGCTGTTCAACTGGCTCTATGCCCGCCATACCGGCGGCAAGATGCTGCTCCGGATCGAGGACACCGACCGCGAACGCTCCACGGAAGCGGCGATCGGCGCCATCATCGACGGCCTGAAATGGCTCGGCCTCGACTGGGAGGGCGAGACCGTGTTCCAGTTCGCCCGCGCGCCGCGCCATCGCGCCGTGGTCGAGGAGATGCTGGCCGCCGGCAAGGCCTATCGCTGCTATTGCACGCCGGCCGAGCTCGACGCGATGCGCGAGAAGGCGCGGGCCGAGGGACGCTCGCCGCGCTATGACGGCACCTGGCGCGACCGCGACCCCTCCGAGGCGCCCGAGGGCATCAAGCCGGCGATCCGCATCAAGGCGCCGCTCGAAGGCGAGACCGTGATCGAGGATCAGGTGCAGGGCCGCGTCGTCATCCCGAACAAGGATCTCGACGATCTCGTGCTGCTGCGCTCGGACGGCAACCCGACCTACATGCTCTCGGTCGTCGTCGATGATCACGACATGGGCGTCACGCATATCATCCGCGGCGACGATCACCTGACCAATGCCGCGCGGCAGATGATCATCTATGCGGCCATGGGCTGGGACGTGCCGATCATGGCGCATATCCCGCTGATCCACGGCCCCGATGGAGCCAAGCTCTCGAAGCGCCACGGCGCGCTCGGCGTCGATGCCTATCGCGCCATGGGCTATCTGCCCGAGGCGATGCGCAACTATCTCGTACGCCTCGGCTGGGGCCATGGCGACGAGGAGATCATGTCGACCGAGCAGATGGTCGAGTGGTTCGATATCGTCGATGTCGGCCGTTCCGCCTCGCGCTTCGATTTCGCGAAGCTCGAAAACCTCAACGGCCACTATATCCGGACGATGGACGACGCCCGGCTGCTCGCCCTCTTCATCGAGACGCTGCCGCATCTGCCGGGCGGCTCGGCGATCGCCGAACTGCTCGACCAGGCCAAGATCGCCCAGCTCGCGATGGCCCTGCCCGGCCTCAAGGAGCGCGCCAAGACGCTGGTCGAACTGAAGGACGGCGCGGCGTTCCTGTTCGCCGTCCGCCCGCTCGTCCCGGACGAGAAGGCCGCCGCGATCCTCGATGCCGACGCCCGCGCCCTGCTCGGACGGCTGCATGCCGTGCTGCTCGAAACCGCATGGACGATCGAGGCGACGGAGGCGGCCGTGAAGGCATTTGCCGAGGCCGAAGGGCTGAAGCTCGGCAAGGTGGCCCAGCCGCTGCGCGCCGCGCTGACGGGACGCTCGACCTCGCCCGGCATCTTCGATGTGCTGATGACGCTCGGCCGCGAGGAGAGCCTCGGCCGCATTTCCGACCAGGCGGTCTGAGGCGCGAAATGCCCCGCGGACGCCTTGTCCGGAACAGCCATGATGGGCCTCCAATCAACGTATGGGGGCCTTATCGTTCTGTGCACCAGATGGTGCGGTATTGTCTACCGGAGGGCTGCCTTGCCGCGCTGCGGTAAATGAGCTACGCAATTGCACACTCGTTTCCCTGCGGCACCGTGCCGGCCTTCCGGACCGTCGACGCCCCGGGTTCCCGCCAGAAGAATTTCGCTTTCTCCAAGGGGTTGGCTGCATGACCGAAACCAAAGCGACACTTACGATCGGCGATCAGTCCTGGGACTTCGGCGTCAAGGAGGGGACCATCGGCCCCGACGTGATCGACATCGGGTCGCTCTATGCCAAGACCGGGCGTTTCACCTATGACCCCGGCTTCACCTCGACCGGCGCCTGCGATTCGAAGATCACCTTCATCGACGGCGACGAAGGCGTCCTGCTCTATCGCGGCTACCCGATCGACCAGCTCGCCGAGCATGGCGACTTCCTCGAGACCTGCTACCTCCTGCTCTATGGCGAACTGCCGACCGCAGCGCAGAAGGCCGATTTCGACCAGCGCGTCACCTATCACACGATGGTGCACGAGCAGATGTCGCGCTTCTACACCGGCTTCCGCCGCGACGCCCATCCGATGGCGATCATGGTCGGCGTCGTCGGCGCACTCTCCGCCTTCTATCACGACTCGACCGACATCTCGGACCCGCATCAGCGGATGGTCGCGAGCCTTCGCCTGATCGCCAAGATGCCGACGATCGCCGCGATGGCCTTCAAATACCATGTCGGTCAGCCCTTCGTTTACCCGCTGAATTCGCTCGACTATGCGTCGAACTTCCTGCGCATGTGCTTCGCGGTGCCGGCCGAGGAATACAAGGTCAACCCGATCCTCGCCCGCGCGATGGACCGCATCTTCATCCTGCATGCCGACCACGAGCAGAACGCCTCGACGTCGACCGTGCGTCTCGCCGGCTCGTCGGGCGCCAATCCCTTCGCCTGCATCGCGGCCGGTATCGCCTGCCTCTGGGGCCCTGCGCATGGCGGCGCCAACGAAGCGGCGCTCAACATGCTGCAGGAGATCGGCTCGGTCGACCGGATCCCCGAATATATCGCCCGCGCCAAGGACAAGAACGATCCGTTCCGCCTGATGGGCTTCGGACACCGCGTCTACAAGAACTACGATCCGCGCGCCAAGATCATGCAGCGCACCTGCCACGAGGTGCTCGGCGAACTCGGCATCACCGACGATCCGGTGCTCGAAGTCGCGCTGGAGCTGGAGCGCATCGCGCTCAGCGACGAGTATTTCATCGAGAAGAAGCTCTATCCGAATATCGACTTCTATTCGGGCATCACGCTGAAGGCGCTCGGCTTCCCGACCACGATGTTCACCGTGCTGTTCGCGGTCGCCCGCACCGTCGGCTGGATCGCCCAGTGGAAGGAAATGGTCGAAGACCCGGGCCAGCGCATCGGCCGCCCCCGCCAGCTCTATACCGGCGCCGACCGCCGCGACTACGTCCCGGTCTCGAAGCGCCGGTAACAGCTCGCGGAGCCAGAACGAATTCGCGAAGGGCGCCTGCGGGCGCCCTTTTCATTGGCAGAAGTCGAAGAGAGCGTAAAGAAGCAACACAACCAAAGATTCCATATACTTCACAATACGCGTATTGCGTTTATTTTTACGCCTTGCAACTCTTGATCCTGATCGAAAGCAACAACGGCAACTGCCGGCTCGGTCGAACATCGGGGGTAAGCATGCGCAAATTTCTCACGATCGCTCTGTGTCTTGGGCCGCTTTCGGGCTGCGTTCAGCCAGTTGGACCGCAGTCGCAGCTAACGGCCAATCTCTCTTATGTCCGGGCGGGCAATATAGGATTCGCGAATAGCGGCCTGCTCCCCGCCGGCTATCTTTACCTCTGGGACACCGACGACAACTCGCTGCGGTTGCTATCGAAGACAATCCCTCTGTCGCCAAAGGACATAGCCGCGGCACCGGCAACCATCGTCTCCTCCGGCGTCACCGGCGTCACTGTCGATGGATCGTTCGGTGGAACCGGAGTAACCAAGACAGCGATCTCCGCCGCAGTTGGCCAGAAGATCGAGTTCCGGGCAGAAAACGCCGTTCGACAGGATTACAATCCGACAACTATAACCGCGCTCGTGAGCGCGTATCGGGACGGTCAGGCTCAAGGCGAGGACTTGTACGGTCAGTGGTTTGTTGCTGAAGCAACCCGACCGAAATCGCACCTCTTCTATGTCATCATCGACAGCATCGTGCTCGCCGAAAAGACGCGCATCGCTCAGACGGGTGTGAAAGGTGACAATGACGTGGCCAGCGTTTCGGTGAGCGTGCCAGGCCTGACCAAGCCCGTCGTCGTCGCAATCCAGAACGGCGCCTTCGCCGAGTGCTTCGGCAAGGACAAGGCGACCGGATGCTTCTTCAGCGTTCAGGTCTACAAGCCCTACCTTTCCGGCCCGGACAAACTTCTCAACTTCAGAGCTGCAAGCAACCCCAAGCCGGAAGGTCTGGTCCAGGCGTTCCGCAACAAGCTCTAGACGTCGAGCCCAAGCGATAACGAACAGCTGCGGTCGACGCCACCGACATGCAACCGTTCTTCTGGGCGGGAGCTAATTGTGACGTCGATTGGGCAACAGAAACGGGAGGCTGCAGCAGAGCGCTGAGGCAGCCGCCGATCTTTGTTCTGTGGTCCAGCCCTACCCCCTCAGCCGCTCCAGCGCCGCGTCAACCTTGGCCGCGAGGGCCTCGGCTTCGGCGAGGCGTTCGCGCTGTTCCTCGATCACTTCTTCCGGCGCGCGGCTGACGAATTGCTCGTTGCCGAGCTTTGCCTGGATCTTGGCGATCTCCTTCGAGGCCTTGTCGCGCTCCTTGCCGAGGCGGGCGCGCTCGGCATCGAGATCGATGACACCGGCAAGCGGCAGCGCGATCGTCGCCTCGCCCACCATCGTCTGGACAGCGCCCTTCGGCGCCGCATCGGCAACCGTAACCTCTGCCGCGCGGGCGAGGCGCCGGATCAGCGCGTCATGCGTGACGAGCCGCGCCCTGGTCGCCTCGCTGGCGCCGACGATGATCAGCGGCACCATGGCGCCCGGCGGAACATTGATTTCCGAGCGCACAGAGCGGACCTGTGAAATCAGATCGACGAGCCAGTTGATCTCGTCCGCCGCGGCGGCATCCTCGAAATCGAGCGCCGGCCAGGGCGTCAGGATCAATTGCCGGTCGCGCGCGCCACCCTCAGGCGCCGTGCGGCCCCAGAGCTCCTCGGTGATGAACGGCATGAACGGGTGCAGCAGCGTGACGATGCGATCGAGCGTCCAGCCGATCGCGGCCCGCGTCTCGGCCTTGGCCGCCTCGTCGGCGTCCTCGTTCATCAGGACCGGCTTCACCAGCTCCAGATACCAGTCGCAGAACGTGTTCCAGACGAAGCGGTAGAGCGCGTTGGCGGCATCGTTGAAACGATAGGCCTCAAGCGCCTCGGTGACAGCGCGCGCCGTGCGCGTCGTCTCGGTGACGATCCAGCGATTGAGCTTCTCGGTCGCCGCCTCGGGATCGAACGGAGCGCCATGGACAGCGCCATTCATCTCGGCAAAGCGGGCGGCGTTCCACAGCTTGGTCGCGAAGTTGCGATAGCCTTCGACGCGGTTGGTCGCCAGCTTGATGTCACGGCCCTGCGCCGCCATCGCGGTCAGCGTGAAGCGCAGCGCATCGGCGCCGTACTGGTCGATCAGACTGAGCGGATCGATGACGTTGCCCTTCGACTTCGACATCTTGGCGCCCTTCTCGTCGCGGACGAGGGCGTGCATGTAGATGTCGCGGAAGGGCTCGGTCTTCATGAAGTGAAGGCCCATCATCATCATCCGGGCGACCCAGAAGAAGATGATGTCGAAGCCGGTCACCAGCGTATTGGTCGGGAAATAGCGGTCGAGTTCCGCCGTCTCGTCGGGCCAGCCGAGCGTCGAGAACGGCCACAGGGCCGAAGAGAACCAGGTGTCGAGGACGTCCTCATCGCGCTGCAAGCTGATTTCCAGCACATTGCCGGCGTCATCGAGCGCACCGGCCTCGAAAGGCCCGATCACGACTCGTTCGAGGTTCGGCGCCATCGGCGCGCCGCCCTCGGAACCGAACTTGTAGTGGCGATAGGCCTGATCCTTGGCCTCCTCCTCGCTCGCCGCGACGAAGAACGCGCCATCCGGCCCGTACCAGGCCGGGATCTGATGGCCCCACCAGAGCTGGCGCGAGATGCACCAGGGCTGGATGTTCTCCATCCACTCATAATAGGTCTTTTCCCACGTCTTCGGATAGAAGACGCTCCTGCCCTCGCGCACAGAGGCGATGGCCGGCTGGGCCAGCGTATGCGCATCGACATACCACTGGTCGGTCAGATACGGCTCGATCGGCACGCCGCCGCGATCGCCATGCGGCACCGCATGGGCATGATCCTCGACTTCAGCGAGATAGCCGCCTTCCTCCATCATCGCGACAATGGAGGCGCGCGCGGTGAAGCGATCGAGCCCTTCCAGCGCGTCGATCAGTTCAAGCAGCGCTTCGCTCTTTGGCAGGTCGGCGAGAAAATCGAGATTGCCGGCCAGCGTGACATTCGCCTCGCGGTCGAGCACCGAGATCATCGGCAGGTTATGCCGCTTGCCGACCTCGAAATCGTTGAAGTCATGCGCCGGCGTGATCTTGACGGCGCCGGAGCCCTTCTCGGGATCGGAATATTCGTCGGCGATGATCGGGATGCGGCGGCCGACCAGGGGCAGGATCGCGAATTTACCGATCAGATGCTGCCAGCGTTCGTCGTCCGGATGCACCGCGACGGCCGTGTCGCCGAGCATCGTCTCCGGCCGCGTGGTGGCGACCGTGATGAACGTCGACGGGTTCTCGGGATCAAAGGCAGTGCCCTCGATCGGATAGCGGAGGTGCCAGAGATGACCCTTGGTCTCGACCTGGACAACCTCGAGATCGGAGATCGCGGTGATCAGGGCCGGATCCCAGTTGACGAGGCGCTTGTCCTTGTAGATCAGGCCGTCTTCAAACAGCGCGACGAACACCTTCACGACGGCGCGGGAGAGGCCTTGGTCCATGGTGAAGCGTTCGCGCGACCAATCGGCCGAGGCGCCGAGGCGTTTCAGCTGCCCGATGATCGTGCCGCCCGATTCCGCCTTCCAGTCCCAGATCTTCTCGACAAAGGCGTCGCGGCCGATGTCGCGGCGGCCGGGCTCCTGCCGCTCCATCATCTGCCGCTCGACGACCATCTGCGTCGCGATGCCCGCATGATCGAGGCCGACCTGCCAGAGCACGTCGCGGCCGCGCATGCGCTCGAAGCGGACCAGGATGTCCTGCAGCGTGTTGTTGAGCGCATGCCCCATATGGAGCGAGCCGGTGACGTTCGGCGGCGGGATCACGATGGAGAACGGCTTCGCCCCCGGCGCCGCGCCGGCTCCGGCCTTGAAGGCGCCAGCCTTGTCCCATGCATCATAGATGCGCGGCTCGACCGCGGCCGCGTCGTAATTCTTGTCAAGCATGACCGTTTCCGGTTGATCGTCGTTGAGGTGCTGTAAACCGGATGGACGGAGCCAAGTCAACCAAAGGCTCGGTCACCGTGCCGGCTGGTGCCGAAGTTTATGCGGGAAGCGAGCCCGCGCCTAGCGGCCGCGCGATACGCGCTCGATCTCGTCGCGCACCAGCCGCTCGACGAGCGGCGGCAGATTGGTGTCGAGCCAGGCCTTCAGCATCGGCCGCAGCATGTCCTTCACCAGGTCCTCGATCGTGCGCGCGTTGCCAGAGAGCAATGTCGTCGCGAGATCGCCGAACGACGCGGTCACGGCGGCATCGGCAGCGGGAGAGAGCAACTGACGGCTGGACGGCATTTCCTCGACCGAAGGCGGCGCAACCGGGCGCTTTGCCTCCAGCGGCGAGCGCTGCGGCGCCGGTCCGGTCTTGGCGGTTGCCGCAGGAGGGAACAGCGGCGAGCGCGAGAGGACGGGCTCGACACGCGGCGGCTCGGCGCGAAGGCGCGGCTCAGCCTGCACACGCGGCTCGGGCGCCGGCCGCGACTCGGCCTTCCGCGCTGGCTCGGCAACGGCTGCGGCGGGCGGATCCTGACGCAGGAAGGACGGGACCGGCGGGGCATCGTTGCCGGATGTCCGGGCGCCGAACAAGGCGTCGATGGCTTCGGTCGAAATCGAGGCGCCACCATTTTCAGCGATCGGCGCATCGTCGCCATCGTCGGAGATGATCCGGCGGATGGAGGCCAGGATCTCCTCCATCGACGGTTCCTGCGCCTGACTGACCTTGGCCATCGTCACCCCGTACCCCGAACCGCCAATGCTGCGAATCGCTTGATTCTCATGCGGTTTCAATGGGAACGCTAGCGAAATCACCGACGGCGCGAAACCACGCCGCAACGTTGTTCACGCCTCAATCCGTCGGCGCCATGACAGCGGCCCAAAACGAACGACGCCGGCGCGAAGGCCGGCGTCACGATTTCGAAAAGGCCGGTTCGGCTAGCGTCCGTCCGGCGTCCTCAAGCCAAACCACTTGTCGCGGACGGCGTTGTAATGCTGCTGCGGCTTGTAGGTCGCGACCTTGAGGCCGAGACGGTCCGCCGAAAGGGCGCCGATCGACGACAGCACCGAATAGCCGGCGACGATCGCGCTGCGCTGGGCGATGACGAGCGTCTCGCGCGCCTGGATCAGCGTCTGCTGCTGATTGAGGACGTCGAGCGTCGTGCGCTGGCCGACCTTCTGCTCCTCGATGACACCGGCAAGCGCGAGCTCGGCCGCCTTGACCTGCGCATTGGCGGAGACGATCGCCGCACGAGCCGCGGCCAACTGGCCCCATGTCGTGTCGACCGCCGAGCGGACCTGGTCGCGGGCGCTGTCGAGCAGGATACGGCGCTGGCCGAGCGTTTCCTTGGCCTGGCGAGCCTGCGAGTAGACGACGCCGCCCTCATAGAGCGGAACCGTCAGGTTCGCGGTGACGGAAGCCGAATTGTTCCAGGTGCCGACCGCGGACTGTTCGTCGGCATGGGCGACCGAACCCTGCAGCGAGACGGTGGGCAGCAACTGGCCCTCGATCGACTTCACGTTGAAGGCGGCGGTATCGACATTGAACGATGCCGTCAGGATCACCGGATGGTTCTTGAGGCCGGTGGCAATCGCCGCGTCGAGCGATTTCGGCAGCAGGCGATCGTTGAAGACCGGGATGACGAGCGACTTCGGCTGCATGCCGATGACCTGCAGATAGGTCGCCTTGGCGGCATTCAGGTTTGAAACCGCGACGTCGTAATCGGTCTGGCCCTGGCTGAGGCTCGCCTCGGTCTGGGCAAGATCGGTGCGCGTGCCCTCGCCGACCTTCAACCGGTCGGTGGCGGCGCGGACCTGCTCCTGCAGGAAGACGATGTTCTGCTCGCGCAGCGTCAGGATGGCCTGCGTCTGCAGGACGTTGGTGTAGGCGCTCACCGCATCGAGGAAAACGTCCTGCTCGGTGGAGCGGAGGGTTTCGCGTCCGGCCAGCACGGACGACTCGGCCTGCTTGACGTTGTTCTGCGTCTGGAAGCCGCGAAACAGCGGCTGCTCGATGGTGATGCCGGCGGTGCGCGGCGTGAGGCTCGCGCTGCCAGCGGACGAATTCAGGCTGGTCAGGCCGATCGATGCCGTTCCCGTCACGACGGGACGGTAGCCGGACAGGGCCTGCGGAACGCCTTCGTCGATGGCGCGCAGGGCGGCACGCTGAGCATTCAGCGTCGGGTTGGTGTTGTAGGTGGAAGAAAGAGCGGCAGCCAGCGTATCCGCGTGCGCCACAGGAGCGGCCGCGAGAAGCGCGACCAAAGCCACGGACGTCAAAGAGACCCGGGAAAACGACACTATCGAACCTCGGCGTTGCGAGGCGACGTCCCCCTACCGGACGTCCACCAGCGGACAAGACGCCGCTAAGATACGCCGGGGCGGATGACGGTCAAATGGCGTGATCCACTCAACCGTTGATAAAGTGTATGCTGCGGCGCGAAAGCCACAGCCGGCGATCGATAAAATTTGAGCGGATAGTTACCAAACCGTTGATTTCACGACCGTTTAGAACACGAACGCTTTCGGGCGCTGGAATTCCGGCAACAATTTAACATGCGTATTGAACACCGGACGGCCACTGGTGGTTCCGCCTGTACGCGTGAAAATCGTCGCTTTCGCCGCCAGCCCGTTCACGCCGACGACGGCAACGATTCGTCCGCCCTCCGCGAGCTGGCTTTCGAGCGCCTCCGGAACGAACTCGATCGCGCCCTCGACGATGATCACGTCATAGGGGGCCTCGGCCGCGTAGCCCTCAACGAGCGGGCCTGAGACGACGGTGACATTGGGGACGCCGAGACGGGCAAGATTGGCACGGGTGGCATCAGCGAGCGCCGGATCCGGCTCCACCGCAACGACGCGTGCGGCGAGGCGCGCCAGAATCGCCGAGGAATAGCCGCCGGCCGGCCCGAGATCGAGCACCTTTTCAGCGGGCTGGATTTCGGCGAGCTGGACGAGGCGGGCGAGCGGCCCGGGCTCCATCACATAGCGCGCCGGCGCGCCCGGCGCCGAGACAAGGAGGTCCTCATCGATATAAGCGAGCGGCTTCAGCGCGTCCGGCACGAATTCCTCGCGCGGCACCGCCGAGAATGCGTCGAGGACGTCATAATCCGTCACGTCGACGGTCCGGACCTGGCAATCCACCATCGTCACCCGCGCCTTGGTGAAATCGACCATGATTCCGGAACCCCATCTGAATGTTGTGCGTGTTCCTTGTTCAATATCGAGACGCGGCAGGGGTGACAAGCCGCCGCGCCGTGCCGCGGCGCCGCAGGGCAGAAGCGACAGGGGATGACGGCGAGAAAGTGCTTGCCTAGCGGCTCACCTTCCCTCTACATCCGCAACCCGAGGGCCTCGTGGCGGAATGGTTACGCAGAGGACTGCAAATCCTTGCATCCCGGTTCGATTCCGGGCGAGGCCTCCATCGCCCTAACCAAGCGAAGTCTTGTCGCGACATGTTTCGGCTGGCTTTCCGCGGTTTTCGACAATTGCGGTGAGACGCGGCAGGTCCACGCGACATGAATCCCGCGAGAGCTTCTCTTCCGGGAAGGATTGCTAGGCTTCCGCGAAGGACTTGGGTCGAAATCGATCTTGCGGTGGCATGATTTCGACCGGCCCGTTCCAACTTCCATCGAAGTTCGGGCGGACATCTTTTTATGACGAACCATTCAGTTTGAGCACACGAAGGCCGCTCCCGCGTTTGCCCCGGGATCATCCGGGGTTTGCCAGCTTCGCTTCGAGCGCTATCGAGAGTGTCTTCTGCCGCCTGAGACACTTCCGACGTCGCGAGCCGATACGACCGTCTCGCCGTCAACTCCCTCCCCGCCGTCCATATCGCAACGATCATCGCATATCGGTTTTGAGTCCGGAGCTCAGGACAGCGTCACGCGACGCACGAACTTGCGAAGATGGGATACGCAAGAGAACGATCCAGAGCATTCCGGTGAAACGATGTTCTCCCGAAATGCTTCGGACTCGGATGTGGCGGCGCGACGTCAGCGCTTGCTCGACGGTTGCTTGCTCAAAGCTCCCGGCTCGCGTTCGGGCCTGGGCTCGTCAGTCGTGCCAGAAACCTGCGCAACGCCGGCCAGGTCCGGCGAAGGCTCGGGCGCGGCGCTGCCGGTAGCTGTGGCTATCGTGGCTCCGATATCCGACAACGGGGTCGGTGCGACGGAGTCGTGCCCCGTGGCGACCGCAGCGGCGTTCGCAAACGGCGTCGGCGGTCCGCCGTCGGACACGCCTCCCTCTGCGAAGCCGGTCCCCAAGCTCGTCGGCGAAGGGGCCGCGCCCTGCACCGACAGGCCGCCGGACACGCCGGAATCGGCAAAATCCAAACGGATCGTGATGGATGGGATGGACATGACAGTATTCCTCCGAATAGTTGCCCGCCCGTCCCGGGCCTGCCGGATGGCTTGCCCGGGACACTGAAGGCGCCGACCAGCGACGGTCTAGTTCAAATACAGGGTATAAAGCTGACCGGTGCCGTCATCGTATGAGCCGGACACTGTACGGCCGCTGGCCTTGGCAGCGCAGAGCAGCACGAACATGTTGGTGGTGCCGTCCGTGCTGATCGGCTGCACCTTCCGATAAGGCTGGGAGCTGATAAGCCCCCAAGCATTCGCCTGGTGTGGGCTCGTGAAGGTCTGCACGACGCCTAGATTTGAAAAATTGACGAGAGCCATGAGCGTGCTCCATTTCTTGGGTGAAATTCACGCGGACTGACCAAATGGTTCATTTCACACTTCGTAGGCCTGATAGATCTGCGATTCGTCGGCATAGACATGGACCTTGCGGTTCCAGGCCTGCGAATCGACGAGCAGAGCGAACAACTTCGTGACACCATCGGGTGTCAGAGGCTGGATCTTGCGCCATCCATTGTCCTGGACGTAGGCCCAGCCATTCATCGAGTGCGGACTGGTGAAGGTCGACAGCACCGACTTGTTGTATTGCCAAGACAAAATCGGGGCGACTTCGATACCCACCCCGTGCCAGGCCGCGACGACAGCGGCGCGAGCGGCAGCTCCGAAGGTATTGGCGTTGTCCGCCGTCAGATTCGCGAACTCCTGGAAGCTCGAATTGGTCTTCACCCGCGAATCAAGCAGCGTGCGATACCAGATCTTACCCGCGACGTCCCAGGCATTGCTGCCACCTATTCCGATCGCGGCCAGGTAGAAGGCCTTGTTCGGAATCCCGGAATTGATGTGGACTCCGCCATTGTCGGATGTCGTATTGACGTAGCGGCTCATGTGGTCGGGTTGCGGATCCTTGCCGAGCACCGGGTCGTCATAGGCCGTGCCAGGCGCTTTCATCGATCGCAGCGCAACGCCCTTGATGCCAGAGGCTAGTAATCCGGCGCCGATCAGCCAGTCGGCCTGGGCCGCAGTCTGGCCGAGCGATCTCTGCTTCACAAGCGAACCAAATACATCGGAAATCGACTCGTTCAGCGCGCCGGGCTGATCGTGATATTCAAGCTTCGCGGTCGCCCCGGTCACGCCATGCGTCAACTCGTGACCCATGACGTCGATGGCGATGGTGAAGCGGTTGAAGATTGTCCCGTCTCCGTCGCCAAATACCATCTGGACGCTGTTCCAGAAGGCATTGTTGTAGCCGTTGCCATAATGGACCGTTCCGATCAGGTCCATCCCATTGTCATCAATGGAATTGCGTCCGTAGACCGCCGAATAGAGATCGAACGTGGCACCGAGGCCATCATAGGCCTCGTTGATGGCGACGTCGCTTCCCGGGCCCTGGCCCTCGCTCCGCACCAACGTGCCGGGCAAGCCGGTGCTGTGCGAGGCTGTATAGATACGGCGGTTCCTGTGCATCGCGCCGGCGCTCGCGACGTTCGTGCTTCGCGATTGCGCTTGCGTTAGGGCGGCGCGCTGAGAGCGGATATGATGATCCACTGCCAGAGTCTGCTGCGCCGCGTGACGCTGCTCGTCCGTGCCGCGTTCTGCGACGGCCTCCAGAATATATGGTGGAACAATGCAGCATCTGCACACCTCATCGGTGTAGACGTGTCTATGCGTCATGTTTCCTCCTCCAGATTGATTGGTTTTAACCTGCTGTCGTCTATGTTCCTCCTTTCTGACCGGCCACGTGACAAGTCAGCGTCCGGCCGGACGAACAAGCTCACGAACACGCGACACGAGGCGTTCGAGTGACGGATCGGTGACGGGATCCGCAAGACGAACAGAATGGCTGCGAATACCGTCCCGAACGGTGATCGTGTAGGTGTAGTAATCTGCGGCTCCGGTCGGGGTGATATTGACTACCGCAGGCAGCTCAAAGAACTTTGAATCGCTTACGAGCGACTCGATCTCTTTGGCGATATGCGGGTCGATATCCTTTGTATCGAATGAAAAAGGCCCGGACAGGCCCGGAGTTGCTGCAAATCCGCCGCTGATTTCGATCGTGATGTTCATTCTTCACACAACAGCATTTTGGCTGCGCTGTTTCGAGACAATCGCAGACCACTGCGATCATACCGGGTCGTTGGCGCCGACGCTATTCGAAGTTGCAGCGCATTGTATCCGGCAGAGAAATTGTAAAGCGATCAAGGGCTATTCTGTATAGCCAGCCCGCCGAAACTTGATCGATATATGCATGCCCCAATGGAGGTCAATTTGCTACGACCTCTCTTGTCAAAATATCTGACTGGAAAACATTACATCTTTGACGATAGCGGGTCCATGCGCCACCGATGGCCTGGAGAGAGAAATTGGCGACCGGACCACACTTCGCCTCTCAAGCGTCGGCTAAGAATCGGAAAGCAACTGCTTGATGGCACGCTCGTATGAGCAGCTATTCGGTGCGAAGTATTTATCAATCAGCGGCTCGTCCTTTCACGAAGACGTGATCGGGGGTCGCGATTTTCGCCATGCCTCAGCATCAGATCGCGATAGCCGGGAACTCCCTCAATCCCGACCAGTCGCGGCCCGGAGAAGCTTTGTGTGTCAAAAGATACGTAGAACCAGTCGCCATACCTGACTGAAAGTCACGTTTCCCGAGGATTCGGGCGTCTATTCCATGCCTTTGGTCGGTCGCAGCGCAGCGAGATCCTTGCCGATATTTGAAAAGCTGGGTTAAGCAGCATTTACCTACCCCTTTTGGCTGGTATGACCAGCGCGGGTATGCTTTCCTTGCGTGTCACCACGACTTCAGCGGAGGAAGAACGGACATGTCGGAAATGAAATCTCGCCGGGAGCTCGCCAATCTGGCGCTCGGCAGCGTTGCAGCCATGGGGCTGGTCGCAGCGACGACGGCGACGGCCGAGGCCTATCAGGGCAATATGGAGCGCGCGCTGTCGTCGCTCTATGACGCGCTCGGCTCGCTGCGCGAGGCGTCGAGCAACAAAGGCGGTCATCGCGTCAAGGCCATGAACCTGATCCAGGACGCCATCTCCGAGGTCCAGCAGGGCATCGAGTTCGCCGACGATCACTAGCCGGGCCAACCGCGCAGCATCCCCGGGAATCATTGATCGCCCGGCCCCTCCATCGGCGCGCGCGGCGCGGCGGTGGAGACCAGTCTATTGGCATCGCGTCTCGCATCCTTGCGCCGCCGTGCGAAACCGGGCAAAGGCGTTTGCTTCGACAAGCGCACAGGCTCGCCCATGCCCAGGAATGACGATGCGCCTCGCCATGGCGGAGGCCTTGCGGCTGCTGCGGCGCGCTATGGCATCGCCATCGAAGAGTGGCTCGACCTCTCGACGGGCATCAACCCCCTGCCCTATCCCGTTGAGCCGCTTGAACCTTCCACGGCCACACGGCTGCCCGACCCGGCCGCGCTGGCGGGCCTGATCCAGACCGCGCGAACAGCCTATGCCGTCGGCGCCGCCGCTTATATCGTGCCGGTGCCGGGCAGCGACCTCGGGCTCCGCCTGCTGCCACTCCTTGTTCCCACCGCCCGCGTCGCCATCCTCGCGCCCAGCTATTCGGGCCATGCCGAAGCGTGGTCGATGGCCGGCCATCAGGTGGTGGCCGCCGAGCACCTCGAGGCAGCCGCCGGCGCCGATGTCGTCGTGCTGGCCAATCCGAACAATCCCGATGGCAGACGCCATGACCCGGCCGCGTTGCGCGCCGCGGCCACAGCGCTGCCGCCGCATGGCCTTCTCATCGTCGACGAAGCCTTCGGCGATCTCGAACCGCGGCTCAGCCTGGCTGGCACGCTGGACGACCCCCGGCTCGTCGTCCTGCGCTCATTCGGCAAGTTCTACGGGCTGGCCGGCCTCAGGCTCGGCTTCGTCCTCGGCGCGGGGACGGTCGTGCGGCGCCTCGAAGGGATCGTCGGCGACTGGCCGCTCTCGGGCGCGACGATCGCGATCGGCACTGCGGCGCTGGCGGACCTTGGCTGGCAGGCGGCAGCGCGGCAACGCCTTGCAGAGCGTCGGGCGACGCTCGACGCCCTGCTCGCCCGGCATGGTCTTTCGGTGGCGGGCGGCACGGACCTCTTCCGGCTGGTTCGCGTCGATGACAGCGCGACGCTTCACCAGGAATTGGCGAGGCTCGGCATCTGGACCCGCATCTTCGCCGAACTTCCCGGCGCGATCCGCTTCGGGCTACCGCCGGATGGCGACTTCGAAAGGCTCGATGAAGCGCTTTTCAGCCTCAGAAGGCGCGGAAGGTCATGATGGTGCGGGTATCGCGGATGCCCTCGATACGTTGGATCGACTCGGTCACGAAATGGCCGGGGTCGACCGTGTCTTCCAGATAGCATTTCACCAGAAGATCGAAATCCCCGGCGGTCGAATAGATCTCCGAGGCGATCTCGGCATCGGCGATGGCGGCGGCCACTTCATAGGCCCGGCCGAGCTCGCATTTGATCTGGACGAATACCGCTTTCATCGAACCCTCCGTGTCGGCCGGCTTTCGGGATAGCAGGCGTCACACAGGCCCGGCAATGGCTGGCTCGCAAAACGGCTCATTTCGCGCAGTGGTACCTTGCCGAAGCGGTCGGCGCAGCTATCTCCCCGATGACCAGCCGGTCGCCGCCGACGAAGGACGCCAGCCATGAAGCTAGCCGCAGTGCTCACAGCCTTCCTCATCGCCGCACTGCCTATGGCTGCGGCGGCCGAACCTTCCAGCGCCGACAAGGACGCCTTCAAGTCGCTGGTTCAGGGTCAGTTGCAGGCGTTTCGCCAGGATGATGCCGCAGCCGCCTATGGAAATGCCGCCCCGGGCATCCAGCGCATGTTCCCAAGTCCCGACCTCTTCATGACGATGGTGCGGCAGGCCTATCCTCCCGTCTACCGCTCATCGAGCGTCGCCTTTGGCGAGGTCGCGGACGGGCCGGCCGGCCCGATGGAGAAGGTCTATCTCACCGCGGCCGACGGGACGAACTGGATCGCGCTCTACACATTCGAGAAGCAGCCGGACGGAAGCTGGAAGATTTCCGGCTGCCAGCTCGTCAAGGACAACGCGCCGACGATCTGATCAGAGCGCAGAGATGTCGCCCTTCGCCCAGCCTTCCTTTGTGGCGAGGCGGAAGTCCTCGAAGCGGGCTTCGTCGATCGCGGCGCGGATGCCGGCCATCAGGCTCTGATAATAGGCGAGGTTGTTCCAGGTCAGCAGCATGGCGCCGAGCGTCTCGTTGGCCTTGAAAAGGTGGTGCAGATAGGCGCGCGAATAATCGCGGCTCGCCGGGCAGTCCGAGGCTTCGTCGAGCGGGCGGTGGTCCTCGGCGTGGCGGGCGTTCTTGATGTTCACCTTGCCGAAGCGCGTGAAGGCGAGGCCGTGCCGGCCGGCGCGCGTCGGCATCACGCAATCGAACATGTCGACGCCGCGCGCCACGGATTCGAGGATGTCATCCGGCGTGCCGACGCCCATCAGGTAGCGCGGCTTCCCGGCTGGCAGGATCGGCGTCGTCATCGCGAGGATGCGCAGCATCACCGCCTGCGGCTCGCCGACGGCAAGGCCGCCGATCGAATAGCCCTTGAAGTCCATGTCCCGAAGCGCGGTGGCGGATTCGGCGCGTAGCCGCTCATTGTCGCCGCCCTGCACGATGCCGAAGATCGCCTTGCCCGGCTGGTCGCCAAACGCGGCCTTGGAGCGCTCCGCCCAGCGCAGCGAAAGCTGCATCGCGCGCTCGATCTCGGCTTCGGAGGCCGGCAGCGCGACACATTCGTCGAGCTGCATCTGGATATCGCTGTCGAGCAGGCCCTGGATTTCGACCGAGCGCTCGGGCGTCAGCTCATAGCGGCGGCCATCGATATGGCTCTGGAAGGTCACGCCGCGCTCGTCCATCTTGCGGAGCTGCGACAGCGACATGACCTGGAAGCCGCCGGAATCGGTCAGGATTGGATACGGCCAGTTGGCGAAGGTGTGCAGCCCGCCGAGCTTCGCGACGCGCTCGGCGCCCGGCCGCAGCATCAGGTGGTAGGTATTGCCGAGGATGATATCGGCGCCGAGCTCGCGCACCTGACCCGGATACATCGCTTTGACCGTGCCCGCCGTGCCGACCGGCATGAAGGCCGGGGTGCGGATCTTGCCGCGCGGCATCGTGATCTCGCCACGCCGGGCCATGCCGTCGGTCTTCAGAAGCGTGAAGGTGAAGCGCTCGCTCATGCGATCTCCGCGGGATAAAGCAGCGACGCATCGCCATAGGAATAGAAGCGATAGCCGGTGGCGATCGCGTGCTCATAGGCGGCGCGCATGGTCTCGAGGCCCGAAAAGGCCGAGACGAGCATGAAGAGCGTCGAGCGCGGCAGGTGGAAATTGGTCATCAGGAGGTCGACGGCGCGAAAGCGATAGCCGGGCGTGATGAAGATGCTGGTCGGCGCGTTGAAGGGACGGATGATCTGATCCTCGCCGGCCGCGCTTTCGAGCAGGCGCAGCGATGTTGTGCCGACCGCAACCACTCGACCGCCGCGCGCACGCACGGCGTTGAGCGCATCCGCCGTCTCGGCTGTCACCTCGCCGCGCTCTGCATGCATGCGATGATCGGCCGTGTCGTCGGCCTTCACGGGCAGGAACGTGCCGGCGCCGACATGCAGCGTCACGAAATGGCGGGCGATGCCGCGTGCATCGAGCCGCTCGAACAGCTCCGGCGTGAAATGGAGCCCAGCGGTCGGCGCGGCGACGGCGCCCTCCTCGCGGGCATAGATGGTCTGGTAATCGGTGCGGTCGCGTTCGTCCTCGCCGCGCTTTGAGGCGATATAGGGCGGCAGCGGGATATGGCCGACGCGCGCGATCGCCTCGTCGAGCGCAGGGCCGGAGAGATCGAAGGCGAGCACGACCTCGCCCGCCTCGCCTTTCTCGGCGACGGTCGCTGCCAAGCCGGCGATGAGGCAGGCGCGATCGGCCGTCTCGCCGAACAGGATGCGGTCGCCGGCTGCGATCTTCTTGGCCGGCCGGACGAAGGCGCGCCAGCGATCGGCCGCCTCGCGCATGTGGAGCGTCACGCCGATGCCGGCCGAAACGCCGTCGCGCACCCGCTCGCCGAAGAGCTGGGCCGGGATGACCCGCGTATCGTTGAACACCAGCGCATCGCCCGGCTGCAGCAGATCGGGCAGCTCGCGCACGATCCGGTCGTCCAGATCGGCACCCGGGCGCACGAGCAGCATGCGCGCCGCATCGCGCGGTTGCGCCGGGCGCAGCGCGATTCGTTCATCGGGAAGTTCAAAATCGAAGAGGTCGACGCGCATCGTTGCTTGTAACGGTTCTCGAATGGGAACGGGCGCCCAACGGCGCCCGGTCTCTGGTGGTTGATTTCGGCCGAAGGGCCCTCATCCAACCCTCTCTCTCAGCGAGAGGGCGCTCGCTGGCTTCAGGCGGCGTCGACGTCGGCCGCGACGCGCATGGTGACGATCTTGTCGGGATCCTTGACCGGCTCGCCGCGCTTGATCTTGTCGATGTTCTCCATGCCCTCGATGACCTTGCCCCAGACGGTGTACTGGCCGTTCAGGAAGCTCGCATCGCCGAAGCAGATGAAGAACTGGCTATCGCCGGAATCCGGGCTCTGGGCGCGGGCCATCGAGAGCGTGCCGCGCAGATGCGGCTCGCGGTTGAACTCGGCCTTCAGCTTCTTGCCCGAACCGCCCATGCCGGTGCCGGTCGGATCGCCTGTTTGAGCCATGAAGCCTTCGATGACGCGGTGGAACACCACGCCGTCATAGAACTTCTGGCGCGCCAGTTCCTTGATGCGGGCGACGTGGTTCGGGGCGAGGTCGGGGCGCAGGGCGATGACCGCCGTGCCCTTGGTCGTCTCGAGGATGATCGTGTTTTCCGGGTCCTTGATATCGGCCACGTTGTTTCTCCAATGAGGGTTTGAGCAGCGCCCGGAGGCCTTCTGCCATTATTTCGCGTCGGCCGCGACCTGCATCTTGATGATCTTGTCGGGGTTTGCCGGCGGCTCACCCTTCTTGATCTTGTCGACGAATTCCATGCCGTCGACCACCTCGCCGAACACCGTGTACTGGCCATCGAGGAAGCCACCATCGGCGAACATGATGAAGAACTGCGAATTGGCGCTGTCGGGATCCTGCGCGCGGGCCATGCCGAGCGTGCCGCGCTTGAAATGTTCCTGCGAGAACTCGGCCTTCAGATCGGGCTCGTTCGAGCCGCCGGTGCCGGTACCGGTCGGATCGCCTGTTTGGGCCATGAAGCCATCAATGACCCGGTGGAAGACGATGCCGTTATAGAAACCTTCGCGTGTCAGCTTCTTGATCTGCGCCACATGGGCCGGCGCCAGGTCGGGACGCAGCTTGATGACGACGCGGCCGTCCTTCAGGTCGAGATAGATGGTGTTCTCGGGATCGAGCTTCTCGCTCGCGGCCATGGCCGGCGCAACGAAAAGGAAGGCCGCGACAACAGCCGCAATCATGCCAAGGGTACGGTTCACGGACATCTCCGGGGTTGGATTGGTCGGCGGCGCCCGAGGGCGGGCCGCTCAGGAAGCGAATTTTTGTGTCAGCTTTCGGGCGACGAAGGCAGGAACGAAGGGTGAGACATCGCCGCCGAGCTTGGCGATCTGGCGAACCAGCGTCCCGGTGATCGGCCGCGTTTCGGGCGATGCCGGAAGAAAGACGGTCCTGATCGCCGGCTGCAGCACGCCATTCATCCCGGCGAGTTGCATTTCATAGTCGAAATCGGTGCCGTCGCGGAGGCCGCGGATGATCGCGATTGCGCCCGCCTCACCTGCCGCCGTCACCGTGAGGCCGTCGAAGGCCCTGACATCGACCCGCCCGGAAGCGTCAGCAAGGGCGGCTGCCAGTTCGCCGATCAGCGCGACACGCTCCTCGAAGGTGAACAGCGGCGCCTTGCCGGGATGCGTGCCGATCCCGACCACGACGCGGTCGAACAAGCCGAGGGCGCCCAGGAGAATATCGGCATGGCCATTGGTGATCGGATCGAACGAGCCGGGGAAGAAACCGATGCGGATCACGCGGCGACACCTCCGGGTTTGACCGACACGATCGCGAAGCTGTGACCGCTCTGCCTCGGAAACTTCAAGGAACCGCCTCGAAATTGCGACGTTGAATACGCAACTGTAGAGCAGGCGAACGGCTTCCAGTGAAGCGGTTCATAGCTCTGATGGCGTGATGTGTCCAAGATCAAATCGGCCGCGACACGGAGAAGAGACATGACGACGTGGTTCCACATGATGATCCTCGCAACCTGCGCCGTGGCGACAATCGCCGTTGGCGTAGCCAGCGCGGCCGTTGTGAACGGGTCCCACGCACCGCTTGCGAAGAAGCAGGATCGCCTCATGACGGTCGCCGACGCCACCACCGGCCCCGAGATCACGATCGAGCGGCGGACGGATGGGATGTCGATCCTGACTCGCGTCCCCGCGCCGGTCGCCAACTGACTTCTATCGGTTAGCCCCCACCCCATAGGTTATCCGACCTCCAGAAGAGAAGACCTCCCCAAAAACTGAAACGCCGGCCGCGAGGCCGGCGTTTTTCTTCTGGCCGCATCCGGAGCCGCGCTTACGGCTCCTTCGCCACCTCACCTTCGATTTCAGCTTCGCTCTCCGACAGGCGATCGACCGAGACGACCTTCTCGCCGTCGGCGGTGTCGAAGACGATGACGCCCTGCGAGCCGCGCGACACGATGCGGATCGGCTTGTCGCCGCCGACCGGCATGCGGATCGTCTGGCCACCATCGGTGACTAGCATGATCTGGTCGGTGTCCTCGACCGGGAAGGAGGCGACGAGCTTGCCGTTGCGCTCGTTGACCGCCATGGCGACGATGCCTTTGCCGCCGCGACCCGTGATCCGGTATTCGAACGACGACGTGCGCTTGCCGTATCCGTTCTCGGAAATGGTCAGCACGAGCTGCTCTGCCGCGCTCATCGCGATGTAGCGCTCCTGCGGCAGTTCGCCATTGGCGCCAGCCTCGGCGTCAACGTCGACGACGGCTTCTTCGCTCTCGGCCTCGCCGCGCACCGCGCGGCTCATCTTGAGATAAGCCGAACGCTCGTCGCCCGTCGCATCGAAGTGATGCAGGATCGCCATCGAGATGACGCTGTCGCCCTCGGCAAGCGCGATACCGCGGACGCCGGTCGAATCGCGGCCCTTGAAGACGCGCACATCGGTCGTCGCGAATCGGATGCACTGACCGGCGGCCGTGGTGAGCAGCACGTCGTCATGTTCCGAGCAAAGCTGGACGTCGACGATCGCGTCGCCGTCCTCGTCGAACTTCATCGCGATCTTGCCGTTGCGGTTGACCTGGACGAAGTCCGACAGCTTGTTGCGGCGAACGGTGCCGCGTGTCGTCGCGAACATGACGTCGAGCGTTTCCCAGCTCGCCTCATCCTCCGGCAAGAGAAGGATCGATGTGATGCGCTCGCCATCCTGCAGCGGCAGGAGATTGTTGAGGAACTTGCCGCGTGCCTGTGGCGCGGCCAGCGGCAGGCGCCAGACCTTCATCTTGTAGGCGATGCCGCGCGAGGAGAAGAACACCACCGGCGTATGCGTGTTGGTCACGAACAGGCGCGTGACGAAATCCTCGTCCTTGGTCGCCATGCCCGAACGGCCCTTGCCGCCGCGGTTCTGCGCCCGGTAGGTCACCAGCGGCACGCGCTTGATGTAGCCCTCATGGCTGACGGTGACGACCATGTCCTCGCGCTGGATCAGGTCCTCGTCGTCGAAATCGGCGCCGCCTTCGAGAATTTCGGTGCGCCGCGGCGTCGCGAACTCGTCACGGACCGCGATCAGTTCCTCACGGATGATCGCGACGATGCGGGCCCGCGAGCGCAGGATCTCCAGATAGTCGGCGATCTCGAGCCCGAGCTTGGTGAGCTCCTCATCGATCTCGTCGCGGCCGAGCGCGGTGAGCCGCTGCAGGCGCAGATCGAGGATCGCGCGGGCCTGCGTATCCGACAGCCGGTAGGTGTCGTCCTCGGCGAGACGATGGCGCGGGTCGGCAATCAGCGCGACGAGCGGAGCAATATCGGCGGCGGGCCAATGACGCTCCATCAACCGCTCGCGCGCCGTCGCCGGATCGGGCGCCGTGCGGATGAGATGGATCACTTCATCGATATTGGCGACGGCGATCGCGAGGCCGACCAACACATGCGCGCGGTCACGGGCCTTGTTGAGCAGGAAGCGCGTGCGCCGCGCCACCACCTCTTCGCGGAAATTGACGAAGGCCTGGATCAGGTCCTTCAGGTTCATGACCTGCGGCCGGCCGCCGGTCAGCGCCACCATGTTGACGCCGAACGACGTCTGCAGCGGCGAGAAGCGGTAGACCTGGTTCAGAACCACATCCGCAACAGCATCGCGCTTCAGCTCGATGACGACGCGCATACCCTGGCGGTCGCTCTCGTCGCGGATGTCGGAGATGCCTTCGACGCGCTTGTCGCGCACCAGTTCGGCGATCTTCTCGATCATCGTGGCCTTGTTCACCTGATACGGGATCTCGGTGATGACAAGCGCCTCACGCTCCTTGCGGATCGTCTCGACGGCGACGCGGCCGCGCATCAGGATCGAGCCGCGGCCCTCCTGATAGGCGGCGCGGATGCCGCCACGGCCGATGATGATGCCGGCCGTCGGAAAGTCCGGACCCGGCACGATATCGATCAGATCCTCGATGGTGATCGCGGGATCGTTCAGATAGGCGATGCAGGCGTCGATGACCTCGCCGAGATTGTGCGGCGGGATATTCGTGGCCATGCCGACGGCGATGCCGCCGGCGCCATTGACGAGCAGGTTCGGAAAGCGCGCCGGCAGAACGACCGGCTCGCGCTCGGAATTATCGTAGTTGTCCTGGAAATCGACCGTGTCCTTGTCGATGTCCTCGAGCAGCGAATGCGCGGGCTTGGCGAGGCGGACCTCGGTGTAGCGCATCGCCGCCGGCATATCGCCGTCGACCGAGCCGAAATTGCCCTGACCATCGACCAGCATGACGCGCATGGAAAATTCCTGCGCCATGCGGACCAGCGCGAAATAGACCGACTGGTCGCCATGCGGATGGTATTTACCAATGACATCGCCGACGACGCGGGCCGACTTCCTGTAGGCCTTGTTCCAGTCGTAGCCCTGCTCGTTCATCGAATGCAGGATGCGGCGATGAACCGGCTTCAGGCCGTCGCGGGCGTCGGGAAGCGCGCGGCTCACGATCACGCTCATCGCATAATCGAGATAGCTGCGCTTCATCTCGTCGGAGATCGAGATGGTTTCGAATTCGGAGGGGCGGCCGTCACCCGGCTCTTCGGAGCGAGGCGGCTCGTTTGTATCGGACAAGGGGGGTTCCGGAATCAGTTTCGTTGCGCGCGATCATAGAGACCCCATTGTGGCGGTTCAAGGAAACCCTGAGAAATCACCGACTTTCAACGGATTTGCCATCGTGCAGGACGGCCAACGCGTGCTTTGCGTCCTGCCTTCCGGCGCGCTCGGCAAGGCTGCTTGCACATTGCTATCGTTCTATGTCAGATAGCGCCCCTCGGCGGGGGGCCGGCGCCATCCATCGTCATGCCTTCGAATGAAACACGGTTTCGTCTTTCTGCGGCGCGGCGACGATGCTCTTTTCCTCACCCGAGTTCATCTTCCTCTTCCTGCCCGTCGTCGCCCTTCTCACCTTCGCCATAGGTCGCATCTCCGACCTCTATGCCAAAATCTTTCTCATTCTCGCATCCGTGTATTTCTACACGGTCTCGGGTGTGCTCGACGTCCTGGTGCTGGGTCTCTCGCTCTTCGCCAATTTCGCGCTGGCGCGGGCGATCGAGCGCGGCCGTTTTGCCGCTGCGTTTCTCGCCTTCGGCATCACCCTCGACGTCGTGATCCTCGGCTATTTCAAGTATTTCAATTTTCTCACCGACACCGTGAACGCCGCCTTCGGGTATCAGGTCTCGCATGGCGAATTCCGCCATCTGCCGCTGGCCATCAGCTTCTTCACCTTTCAGCAGATCGCCTTCCTGATCGACGTTCACCGCGGCAATATCCGGCGGCCGAACCTCCTCAACTACATCTTCTTCCTGTTCTTCTTTCCGCATCTCATCGCCGGTCCGATCACCAGCTATCTGCCGATCAGCCGCCAGGTCGATCTGAAGCGCGTGTTCACGCCGCGCGTCCGCAATATCTGCTTCGGCCTCGCCCTTTTTGCGGTCGGGCTGGCCAAGAAGGTGCTGATCGCCGATCCGCTCGGCGGCTATATCAAGCCGTTCTTCGACAATCAGGATGCGCTCGGCTTCGGCACCGCGTGGCTCGCCGCGCTCGGTTATTCCTTCCAGATCTATTTCGATTTTTCCGGCTATAGCGACATGGCGATCGGCCTCGGCATGATCTTCAATATCCGCCTGCCGCTCAATTTCGCCTCGCCCTACAAGTCGCGCTCGATCCAGGAATTCTGGCGTCGCTGGCACATCACGCTGTCCAACTGGCTGCGCGACTATGTCTACATCTCGCTCGGCGGCAACCGGCGTGGCAAGGTCCGCACCTATGCCAACCTCATCGCGACGATGCTGATCGGCGGCCTCTGGCACGGCGCCGGCTGGGGCTTCGTGCTCTGGGGCCTCGCACATGGGCTCGCGCTGGCGGCAAACCGCTGGTACGCGCGATCCGGCCTGCCGCGCCTGCCCGCTTTCGCCGGATGGCTGCTGACCTTCCTGTTCGTGACCTTCGCGTGGATCCTGTTCCGCTCGGCAACACTAGCCGGGGCGGGCGTACACCTCCTTGCCATGGTGGATGTGTCGGCGATCGCGTCCGACAACTGGCGCCCGTTCCTCTCGGTGGCGGAACTCAACCGGATGATCGCGCTCGTCGCCTTCGCCGCGGCCATCGCCTTCTTCGCGCCGCCCGCCAAGGAGATCGCCAACGCAACGATCCTGCCTGACCGGCGGCTCGCGCTCCGCGCGGCCTGCCTCTGCGGCGTCCTGTTCGGGCTTGCCATGATCACGTTCACCGGCCACACCTCGACGAATGAATTCATCTATTTCCGCTTCTGAGCAGAGGCGCGGCGTCCGCGCCGGCCTCACGACAGGAGCGCGCCGCTCGATTATCGCGATGACCGTCGCCGCGCTTCTGGCGCCGGTGATCTATGCATTGCTGGTGATCTTTCAGCTCGGCAGCTGGAACGGCGCCCAATGGTGGCTGAACGACATCATCACGCTGCGCCACGCGCTCTATACGGAGCACCTGCGCGGCGTGCCGGCCGACGCGCGCAAGACCCTCGTCGTCGGCGGCTCCGCGACGCTTTTCGGCGTCGATAGCGGCGCCATCGAACGGGCAACCGGCGCGCCGGTGCTGAATTTCGGCCTGCATGCCGGACTCGATATCGACCTGCTGCTGGCAGAGGCGAGCACCTTCATCGATCAGAATGACCGCGTGGTGCTGCCGCTCGAATTCGACCACTACAGCCGGCCGGCCGTGACCGATCTGACGGCCGAGAGCTTCCTCGCCTTCCTCTATCCCTTCGCCGACGCCATTCCGGTATCCCGCCTGGTACCGATCGCTCTGGCCACGCAGGCGGCGAGCGCCATGCAGGGCGTCGCGGATCGCATCACTGCGCTCGTGTCGGGTCGTCCGGCCGGCAAATGGCATTCCGAAGCCTTCCTGCTCGATGACTGGCGCCAGATCCGAGCCTCCGGCCAGGCGGGACCGGAGCACAACCCCTATGACTATTCGACCATGAACGCCCATGGCGACAAGGAACTCATCCTCGAGACGCCGGCCGGCGACGAGCCGGCGATACGCGCGCTGATCACTCCTTCGACGGCCCTGCTCACACCCTATGCAGTCGAGGCGCTGACGACGTGGAAGCGGACCTTGGCGGAGCGCGGTGCCGACATGCTGCTGACCTGGCCTGTCATCATCGAGGACGATGCCGGCACGATCTTCCAGGAAGGCTATTGGAGCAGCCTGATCGGCCTTGCCCGCGCCGCCGACGCGATCGGCCTGCCGATCCACTGCGATCCGATCGGCGCGCTGGTGCCCGTGCAGTATCGCTACGACACCGTCTATCACGCCAACGCCAAGGGTCAGGCGATCTATTCGGCCGGCCTTGCAGCCTGCCTGCCGTCCATCGAGAGCCATATCTTCGACTGGAAAAACGCCGACCCGAAGGATCTGGCGGCACGGGCCAAGGCACGGATCATGGCCCTGAAGCAGCCGCCCGATCCCCTCGTCTTCGGATATGAGCGCAATATCCGCCAGCTGCAGGCGCTGCACGATGCGATCGAAGCCGAGCACACAACGACGGGCCGCTATCCGGCAGCGCTGCCCCCCTTCGATCCGGCCGTCGCCGTCGCGGAGGTCGGCGCGGCGCCGTTCCAGCCCGTCTACCGCTCGGACGGGACGGACTACAAGCTCGTCGCGCCGGGAAGCGCCGACTGTTTCGCAGTTTCCGAAGGCTGGCCGGAACTGATCGACCCATCGCGCAGCAAGGACGGCGCCTGCGCTTACGGCTATTGGACCTCCGGCGCCGCCAACTGGTAGCCGCAGCCGCCGCGCCATGCGAAGCTCCGCCCTCAGGGTGAATGCGGAGGCGGGGCGTGGGCGACTATCTCTTGAACGCTTTGGTGACGCTGGCCGTCACCATCGATCCGATCGGCCTCGCGCCCATCTTCGTCGCGTTGACGCGCGGCATGACCAGCCTTCAACGCCGGCAGACCGCGATGCGCGCCACGCTCACGGCGACGCTGATCCTTTTCGCATTCGCGCTCGGCGGCGAAAAGCTCATCACCTTTCTCGGCATCTCGATCCCGGCTTTCCGGATCGCCGGCGGATTGCTGCTGTTCTGGATCGCCTTCGAGATGGTGTTCGAGCGGCGCGACAAGCGCAAGCAGGTCAGCGCCGACCGCGCGCTCGAGGAGACCGCCTTCGACGCCGACGACGTCCGCCATCTCGCGATCTTCCCGCTCGCGATCCCCCTCATCTCCGGCCCCGGCGCCATCTCGGCGACGATCCTGATCGCCTCCGGCGCGCCCGATACGCTCGGACTGATCGGCCTGCTCGTCATCGTCGCGCTGCTGGTGTTTTCCTGCCTGCTGGTCTTCATGCTGGCCGGGCCGCTCGACCGCGCGCTCGGCGACACCGGGCGCATCGTGCTGACGCGGCTGCTCGGCGTGCTGCTGTCGGCCCTTTCGGTGCAATTCGTCGCCGACGGCATCGTGGCGATCGTCAAGGCGCAGGGGTTGCCGACCGGCTAGCGACTGTCGGTCTGCCCGAACACGACTTCATGCATGATCCGGCCCGGCAGGAAAGTGAAGATGCCGGCGATCACCAGCGCGCCGATGAACAGCTTCTTCATGCCACTCGCATGTTTCGGAACCTGATGGCGGTGGGCGGCGAGGACGGTGCCGGGCAGGACCACCAGCGTCAGGATCGACAAGAGGTGGATCACGCTGAAATCGCCAAATGTCCTGATCGTGTGGATCCAGAACGACGACACGGCCACCGTCGCGATCAGGACCACCCATAGCCACCCGGTGGCCCGGTGCGGCAGCGTCCCTTTCGGCGCGACGAACTGCACAAGACCCAGTCCAAACGCAGCAATCGCGGCGAAGGCGTGCAGCTGGATGACGGGCGGAGCGGAGAGGAGCGGTTCCAGCGACATGGACTAGACCAGCGTCAACCGGTCGCCGGGCGCGACGCGGCCGCCTTCGATCACCTCGGCATAGACGCCGCAATCCATGTGATCGAAATGCTGCTGCAGCGTTGCGGGGATCGCCATGTCGCGCTCGGCGGTCGCCGGATCGACGTTGGTCGCGACGCAGCGCCGTGTCCGCTTGGTGATGGTGACCCTCGCTTCGCCAAGCCGCGCCTCGCGCCCGACAAGGTCGAGCTCGGCGAAGGGCGGCCATCCCGTGAGATTGATATTGGCGCGAAAGCGCAGCGGATCGACCATCCGCCCGATGATTACCGACAGAGCCGCGACGGAGGCAAGATTGATGAGCGATATGAATGGCTTGCCGACATCGGAGAAACTGTGGCCGGGCGCCGAGAGCACGCGCAGAGGGCCGCGCAGCTCCTCGCCCATGAACGCCGCCAGCCAGGCCTCGGCGGCGGCGCGCCCTTCCGCCTCGGCGAGGTCGGCCGTCAGGCTGCCATCGGAGCCTTCGATATGCCACGCATGCGTCTTGGGCTCGAGAACCGTCCGGAGTTTTGCGAGGCGGGCATTCTTCATCAGGCAGAGGAACTTCATCTTCGGCTGGAAGGCCGGCGCGGCGGGATCGAAGCCGGACGGGCCATTCTCCACGGCGTAGATGCGGTCGCCGGAAATGGGTCGGCCAGGCTCCAGCACAACCTCGCCAAGCGCCTCGGGCGAAAAGCCTTTCACGGGATAGCGATAGAGCGTCTCGACTGTCGGCGTCATCGTGCCCTCACCTTTCAGCGCCCGGACGCTTGCTTGAACGCCGCCACGGCGACCGCGATCCGGCCGAACAATTCATGCCAGTCGCCGCGGCGCGACTGCCGGAACAGCCGGGCGGACGGATACCATTCCGATCTCTCGCCCTCCGGTCCCCAGCGCCATTCCGGCACCTGCTTCAACGCAACGAAAAGCGGCCGTCCGAGCGCGCCGGCAAGATGCGATACGGCCGAATCGATCGACACAATGAGATCGAGATTGGCCATGATGGCAGCCGTGTCCATGAAGCTGTCGGGCCCCCTCGCGAAATCATCGGGCAGGACGCTCACCGCCATGCCCTCAGGCAGGCGCCCGAGCTGGTCGAGGCCGTCGCCCTTCTGCAGGCTGACAAGCTCGACGCCAGGAATGGCCGCCAGCGGCGCAAAGGCTTCGAGCGGCACCGAGCGCAGGCGATCGACGGCGGCGCGCGGATTGCCCTGCCAGGCGATACCGACCCGGAACGGTCCTTGCGGAAGCCGCGCCCGCCAGGCGCCAACGCGGCCGGCATCCACGGCGAAATAAGGCACACGGTCCTGGCCGAGCCGGTCACCGACGCCGAGCAGGAAGGGCAGGCTCATCAGCGAGGCGTGCAGGTCATGCGGCGGCGGCGGCTCGGCATGGGCACACACCTCGATGCCCGGCATGGTCGCCACCAGCGCGCGAAGGCTCGGCTGCACTTCGACGATCACCCGCGCGCCCTCCGCCGCGACATCGGCCGCGAAGCGGACAAACTGGATCGTATCGCCGAGGCCCTGTTCGCTGTGCAGCAGCACTGTGCGACCCGCCAGCGCGCTGCCGTCCCACTCGGGCGTGCCCGCGCCGCGCGGCCGCCACACCGCCGTGATGCGCCGGTGCTCGAAGCCCGGCCAGCCCTCGGCGGCGCGTCCGAGAAACAGCAGCAGCGTACCGCGCCCATAGAGCGCCGGGCCGTGTTCTTGATCGAGCGCCAGCGCGCGATCATAGCTGGCGAGAGCCTCGTCGAACCGGCCGCATTCGCGCAGGGCGTTGCCACGATCGGTCCAGAGGCCCGGATGGGCTTCGTTCGCAACCAGCGCCCGATCGCAAGCCGCAGCCGCATCCTCATAGCGCTGCAATTCAAACAGCGCGCTGGCCTCCAGCACCGCGAATTCCGGCTTTGTCCTCAGCGCGGCCGGCGCCTTCGCCAGTGCTTCAAGGACGTCATCCGCCCGGCCGAGATCGAGCAGAGCCTTGGCCTTGTTGAGGCAGAGCGCCGCATCGGCGGGCGCCATGGCGAGGCCCCGGTCAAAGCTTGCCAGCGCCTCGTCGGCGCGACCGGCGCCGAGAAACACCAGACCGCGGCTGTTCTGAAGATCGGGCCGCCCCGGCGCCGCCGCGATAGCGCGATCAAGGCTGGCCAGCGCCGCATCGGTCCGCCCGAGATCCCGCAGCAGGCGGCCGCGATTATGCAGCATCGGCACATGATCGGGGCGAGCGGCCAGTCCGCGATCATAATCGGCCAGCGCCGATTCCAGCTGGCCGGCGGCCTGCAAAAGCACGCCGCGATTGTTGAGCGCCTCGACGAAATCGGGCCGCGCCGCGATCGCCGCTGTATAGCCTGCAATGGCGGCGTCCTGCCGGCCGAGAGCCTCCAGCGCCGTCGCCCTGTTGTAGGCGAGTTCGGCATTGCCGGGCGTCGCCGCGAGCGCCTCGTCATAGCAGCCGACGGCCTCGGCGAGACGGTTCATCGCCTGAAGGGCCGCCGCCTTCGCGGCAAGCACCTCCGCCATCTTCGGCCGCAACGCCAACGCGCGATCGAAGCTCTCGACGGCATGCTTGTGCGCGCCGCGGCCAGCCTGGATCAGGCCCATGAGGAAACGGGCATCGAACAGCTTCGGCAGCGCGGCGATGACGAGGCGGCAATGCTGCTCGGCCTCGCCGAGGCGCCCCGCCTGGAAAGCCGTAACCGCCTTGCCGAAGGTGAGCTGGAGCTGCGGCTGCGCCTTGTTCATGCTGTCCCCGGAGCGTCGTTTGCGAGAGGCTTAGCGATGGCGGCAGGCGAGATCAACCGGCGCGTCAGCGCCAGTTCGCGCCAGGGTTCGATCGACCAATATGAGCCTGCAGCGCCCGACGGCGAGGTCAGGACATGGACGGCGGTCGAGCCGATCCTGTCGGGCAGTAGGCCATAGGCAATCCGGCCGGTTGGGCGGCCGAGCGCGAGACTGGCCGCGCGCTTGCTGGTGAAGGCGATGCGCCGCGGCGCGAAACGCGCGATCTTCTCGTGCAATGCCGCGGCATCAACCAAAGCGAGATCGATCGCATCGTCCTGGCCGATATGCTCCTTGGCGACGTCGGTCAGGCCGATGCCATAGTCGAGCACCGCTGGATATTCGGCCGGCATCAGCCGCCGAGGCGTCAGGCCGACCGCATGAAGCGTCGGCCAGAACTTGTTGCCGGGCTTGCCATAATAGGCGCCGACCCGCGCCGACCAGGCCCCCGCCCCGGTGCCGCAAAACACGATGTCGAGGCCCGCGGCCAGCACATCGGGAAGGACGGGCACGGCGCGGCCGGGACCAGGCGGATGTCAGCCCTAGAACGGGATGTCGTCGTCGAGATCGGCTGCGTAGGACGAGCTCGCGGCTGCGGGCTGGCGGGCGGGCGCGCCGCCGCGTGGGCTCTGCATCGGGCTCGACCGGCCGAAATCGCTGCTGCCGCCGCTATCATAGTCGCCGCCTTCGGAATTGCCGGCCCGGCCGCCGAGCAGCGTCAGCTCGCCGCGGAAGCGCTGCAGCACGACCTCGGTGGTGAACTTCTCCTGGCCGGACTGATCCTGCCATTTGCGCGTCTGGAGCTGGCCCTCGATATAAACGGTGGAGCCCTTCTTCAGATATTGCTCGGCGATCTTGGCGAGGTTCTCGTTGAAGATCACCACGCGGTGCCACTCGGTGCGCTCCTTGCGCTCGCCGCTGGCCTTGTCGCGCCACGTCTCGGACGTCGCGACGTTGAGGTTGACGATGGGATCGCCCGATTGCGAACGGCGCACCTCGGGGTCGCGTCCGAGATTACCGACGAGGATCACCTTGTTGACGCTACCGGCCATGCTGCTTTTCCTTCTGTCCGCTGTCGCCAAACCAGACCGTCTCGGCGCCAAAGCGCCACCAGACTAGACCTAAATGCCGGCCCATGCGCCCGACATCGCGGCTTGTCCACAAAGCTTCGGCCATGATCGGCGCCCGGAAGGCTCGATGTTCTCTTTTCGTTCTAGACAATCGCGGCGTTGCTGGCAAGATCATGGGGACGATTCGACGGGAGTTTCGGCAAAAGGCGACGCGACGGGCAGGCATGCAGCGGTGTGCCTTGTCTGGCGGCGGCGAAAGCTTAGATTTGCGGTTGGCTGCGGCCGCTCCCCACCCGATGGACCACGAAGACCCATGGCTCATGACATTGAGACCCGTTTGTCGGGCGCGAAGACTGGCAAGTTCATCTCGGTGCGCGGCGCGCGCGAGCACAATCTGAAGAATGTCGATGTCGACATCCCCCGCGACAAGCTGGTGGTGCTGACGGGCCTGTCCGGCTCGGGCAAGTCTTCGCTCGCCTTCGACACGATCTATGCCGAGGGCCAGCGCCGCTATGTCGAGAGCCTCTCGGCCTATGCGCGGCAGTTCCTCGAGATGATGCAGAAGCCCGATGTCGACCAGATCGACGGGCTGTCGCCGGCGATCTCGATCGAGCAGAAGACGACGTCGAAGAATCCGCGCTCGACGGTCGGTACCGTCACCGAGATCTACGACTATATGCGCCTCTTGTTCGCGCGCGTCGGCATTCCCTATTCGCCGGCGACGGGCCTGCCGATCGAAAGCCAGACGGTCAGCCAGATGGTCGACCGCGTCATGGCCCTGCCCGAGGGCACGCGGCTCTATCTGCTCGCGCCGATGATCCGCGGCCGCAAGGGCGAGTATCGCAAGGAACTGGCCGAGCTGCAGAAGAAGGGCTTCCAGCGCATCAAGCTCGATGGAGTCTTCTTCGAGATTTCAGAAGCGCCGGTGCTCGACAAGAAGCTGAAGCACGATATCGACGTCGTGGTCGATCGCATCGTCGTGCGCGAGGACATCGCCGCACGGCTGGCCGACAGCTTCCAGACGGCGCTCGAGCTGGCCGACGGCATCGCGCTCGCCGAATTCGCCGACGAGACGGATGACCGCGACGAACCGCGGCGCATCACCTTTTCCGAGAAGTTCGCCTGTCCCGTCTCGGGCTTCACGATCGCCGAGATCGAACCGCGGCTGTTCTCGTTCAACAATCCCTTCGGCGCCTGCCCGGAATGCGACGGCCTCGGCTCGGAGAAGAAGATCGATCCCGATCTCGTGGTGCCGGACGGCTCGGTCTCGCTGAAGCAGGGCGCGATCGCACCCTGGGCGAAGTCGTCTTCTCCCTATTACGCGCAGACCCTAGAAGCGATCGCCCGCCATTACGACTTCGCGATGACTGATCCCTGGGACGATATTCCCGAGGTGGCGAAGACTGCGATCCTGCATGGCACCGGCAAGACGGAGATCGAGTTCGTCTACAACGACGGCACCCGCGCCTATCGCACGAAGAAGAGTTTCGAAGGCGTCGTCACCAATCTCGAACGGCGCTGGCGCGAGACGGAATCGAACTGGGCACGCGAGGAGATCGAGCGCTATCAGGGTTCGACGCCGTGCAAGGCCTGCGGCGGCGCGCGGCTGCGCCCGGAGGCACTCGCGGTCAAGATCGCCGGCAAGCACATCGCCGACGTCTCGGCGCTGTCGATCCGCAACGCCCATGCCTGGTTCGAGGCCCTCCCCGCCTCGCTCAACGACAAGCAGAACGAGATTGCCATTCGTATCCTGAAGGAGATCCGCGAGCGGCTTTCCTTCCTCGTCGATGTCGGTCTCGATTATCTGATGATGTCGCGCAATTCCGGCACGCTATCCGGTGGCGAAAGCCAGCGCATCCGCCTCGCCTCGCAGATCGGCTCGGGCCTGACGGGCGTGCTCTATGTGCTCGACGAGCCATCGATCGGCCTGCACCAGCGCGACAATGAACGGCTGCTGGAGACGCTCCGTCATCTCCGCGACATCGGCAACACCGTCCTCGTCGTCGAGCATGACGAGGACGCCATCATGACGGCCGACTACGTCATCGATGTCGGGCCCGCGGCGGGCGTCCATGGCGGCAAGATCATCGCCGAGGGCAGCCCGGCCGAGATCATGGCCAATCCGGCCTCGCTTACCGGGCGTTATCTGACGGGCGAGCTCTCGGTCGATATCCCTGAAAAGCGGCGCGCGATCAGCAAGAACCGGCGCATCCGCGTGGTCGGAGCGCGCGGCAACAATCTGAAGAACGTCACCGCCGATATCCCGCTTGGCACGTTCACCTGCGTCACCGGCGTCTCGGGCGGCGGCAAGTCGACATTCCTGATCGATACGCTCTACGCGGCGGTGGCGCGACATCTCAACGGCGCTCACATCCATCCGGCCGAGCATGACCGGATCGAGGGGCTCGAATTCATCGACAAGATCATCGACATCGACCAGTCGCCGATCGGGCGGACGCCACGCTCCAATCCAGCAACCTATACCGGCGCCTTCACGCCGATCCGCGAGTGGTTCTCGGGCCTGCCCGAGGCGAAGGCGCGCGGCTACGGGCCGGGACGCTTCTCATTCAACGTCAAGGGCGGGCGCTGCGAAGCCTGCCAGGGCGACGGCGTCATCAAGATCGAGATGCATTTCCTGCCGGACGTCTATGTCACCTGCGAAGTGTGCAAGGGCAAGCGTTACAGCCGCGAAACGCTCGACGTGAAGTTCAAGGGCAAGTCGATCGCCGATGTGCTCGACATGACCGTCGAGGAGGCGAAGGACTTCTTCCAGGCGGTTCCCGGCATTCGCGACAAGATGGTGACACTCGACGAGGTCGGCCTTGGCTATGTCAAGGTCGGCCAGCAGGCGACGACGCTTTCGGGCGGAGAGGCGCAGCGCGTCAAGCTCGCCAAGGAATTGTCGCGGCGGGCGACCGGCAAGACGCTGTACATTCTCGACGAGCCGACCACGGGCCTGCATTTCCACGACGTCGCCAAGCTGATGGAAGTGCTGCACAGCCTTGTCGATCAGGGCAACACCGTCGTGGTGATCGAGCACAATCTCGAAGTCATCAAGACGGCCGACTGGATCATCGATCTCGGCCCCGAAGGCGGGGATGGCGGCGGCGAGATCGTCGCGGTGGGAACGCCGGAGGATATCGCCAAGGAGCCGCGCTCCTATACCGGGCGCTTCCTGAAGCCGGTGCTGGACAAGGCGAAGGCTGCGCGGCGGCGGCGCAAGGCCGAAGCGGCGGAATAGGCGGCGCCGTCAGCCAGCGACCACGCGATTGCGTCCGCCGCTCTTGGCGGCATAGAGCGCCGCGTCGGCAGCACGGAACATCGTGGTGACCGATTGAGCGGGTTCGCACACGACGAAGCCGGCGCTCAAGGTCACGGACCCGGCCACGGGATGCGCCGCGACCGTCACGAGCTGGCGGACCCGATCCGCCAACCGGGAGGCGACGGCGGCGTCGGCGCCATCGAGAATGACGAGAAACTCCTCGCCACCCCAGCGCCCGACGAGATCATGCGCGCGCATCTGGCTGCGGATCAGTTGCGCCGTGGATACGAGAACCTCGTCTCCGACCAGGTGGCCGTGGCGGTCATTGATGGTCTTGAAGTGATCGATGTCGAACAGCATCAGCACGACCCGACGATCATGCGGACGGGCGTCGCGCCGCTGCATCCACGCCTCAAGCGCCCGCCGGTTGGCAATGCCGGTCAGCGTATCGGTATTGGCGGCGTCCTCCATCCGCCGTGCATGCGAGGCGATCCGGTCGAATTCGTCGCGAAGGATGAGCACGAGCGAGAACAGCAGAAGCAAGAGGAAGTGCGAGACCAGCGCGTTGATCATCAACGCCGGAAACAACGGCTCTCCGCGGCTGGCCGTGACGAACGCGCCGCTGATCAGCGCCATCGCCGACAGAGCGAATGTGACACCGACGGCAACGATCGCGCGGCTGCGCGAAAAGAACATGAAGGCGCCGACATAGAGTACGGGCATCCACAACAGTGCAACCGCGGTGCTATAGATGCTCGTGTTGGGCGGACCGAACGACAGATAAACGATCTGGCTCAGCAGATAGAACGCAACGGCGAGAAAGCAGGCAACCTCGGCCTTCGGCTGACATCGGGGAAAGCCCGCGATGGCGAGCAGATTGCCGCTGAGGAAGGCGATCATGAGCGGGTAGGCCCACCGATCACTGTCCAGGAGGATGCCTACGCTGCTTTCCAGCGCCCAAAGACCGGCAAAGACGAGAGTTCCCGCGGCAATGAAGGCAACGACAATCTGCTGGCGGCGCCTGATCCACCGCTCACGCAAATTTATCATCTGAAGCCTGCTATCCCGACCACGCGAACGATTTCAAAAGAAAACACGCACGCGACAGTCCCGTGCCGCCGGCGGGATCTACCCTACCGCCAGCACAGATTTTTCACCATGCCTTAAGTACAGACCATCGCGCGCAGGGCGAAGCACGCTGCCTGCAGCAAAGCGGGCGGCGTGCCGCCTTGGCTGCAGGACGACTTTGCCTTCGGCGAATTTCAGGAAATCTGCGAAAACCGGGACGGATCAGTAGCGCGGAGGGATCAGTAGCGCGCCTGGCGGCGGAACTGCTCGGCCGTCGCGGCCGCCTGCGACGCGGGAACCAGCACATAGCCGCGACCAGACATGCAGCTTTCAGCAGCGCGGAGCGCAGCGTTGTCTCCGGGCGGGGCGACGCAGGCCGCGCGATCCGAGGCAAACTGGTCGGCAAGGGCCGGATTGGCTCGTCCGCTCTGGCCGTCCTTGCGCACCCAGGCAAGCGGCTCGTTGGCAGGCGCCGCCATCATCGGCGCAGACACCTGCATCGGCTGGCTCTGGCAGCCGGCAAGACCGGTCGCGGCAAGGAGAACGAGGGCGGCGTAGGTGTGCTTCATGGGGGAGGCTTCTCTTGGTCGGGCGTTGCATTCGACCGTCAATGCGCGAGATGACGAGTCGGCTCCGATAAAATGATAACAGATCGAGCGGCGAGACGCGAACCGCGCCGCGCGATCACCTCAATGCGGCAGCGCTCCGCCGGCCATCTCCGACATGCCGGTGATGACGTCCTCGACAGCCGCGACGCTCGTCGTCTTCGGATCGATGTCGTCGGCAACCACCTTGCCGCGGCGCATCACGACGATACGGTCCACCACCTGGAAGACGTGATGGATGTTGTGGGCGATGAAGATGCAGGAATGCCCGCTGTCGCGGGCATTGCGCACGAAGGACAGCACGCCCTGCGTCTCGGCGACGCCGAGATTGTTGGTCGGCTCGTCGAGGATGATCAGGTCGCTGTCGAAATGCATGGCCCGCGCGATGGCGACCGCCTGCCGCTCGCCGCCGGACAGTGAGCCGATCGGCGTCGTCGGCGGGATGTTCTTGGAGATGCCGACCTCGCGCAGAAGCTCGCGCGCCACGTCGTTCATCTTCTCCTGGTCGAGCCGGTTCAGGAAACGCGGTCCCTTGATCGGCTCGCGGCCGAGAAAGAGGTTGCGCGCGATCGAGAGCTGCGTCACCAGCGCCGAGTCCTGATAGATCGTCTCGATGCCGGCCGCGATGGCGTCGCTGGTCGTGCGGAACTGCACCTTGCGGCCGCGCACGAAGATATCGCCGCTGGTGAGCGGCACGGCGCCGGACAGCACCTTGATCAGCGTCGACTTGCCGGCGCCATTGTCGCCGAGCAGGCCGACGATCTCGCGTTCGTTGACATGGAACGTGGCATCGTCGAGGGCCAGGACGCGGCCATAGGACTTGCGGATATTCTGCATGCGGATGAGCGGTTCGGCCATGATCACGTCCCCGCCTGATGCCGGCGTTCGAGCCAGGAATGCAGCGCCATCATGCCGAGGATGATTGCGCCGATGAAGATGTTGTAGGCAAGCCCGGGGACGCCGATCAGCACGATGCCGTTCCGCATGATGCGCAGGATCAGGATGCCGAGCACGGTGCCGATGATCGTGCCGCGGCCGCCGGTCAGCGCTGTGCCGCCGATGACGACCATTGCGATGACTTCGAGCTCATAGCCGGTGCCGCTGTTGGGATTGGCGGCCGAGGTGCGGACCGACGAGATGATGCCCGCCAGCGCCGCCATGACCGACGAGAGCATGAACAGGCCGATCTTGACGCGGTCGACATTCACGCCGCGCGCCCGCGCCGCGCCGGGATTGCCGCCGGCTGCCTGAATCCAGTTGCCGGTGCGCGACTTGGTGAGCACATAGCCGAGGATGATCGCGGCGGCGATGAACCAGAACAGCGAGGCATAGATGCGGAACGGCCCGACATAGAAGTCGCCGACCAGGGCCTCGGCCAGGACGCTGCCGCCGGCGCTCCAGGTGCGCTGCGGGAAGCCGTCGGTCACGAACAGCGCCGTGCCGCGCACGACCAGCAGCATGCCCAGCGTCACGAGGAAGGACGGGATCTTGAGCTTCGTGACGAACCAGCCGTTCACAAGGCCGATCAGCGCCGCCACGATCAGCGCGACGACGAAGGCGAGCTCGAGCGGCATGACGTGGGCGTTGAACAGCGTCCACATCAGCACCGGCGAGAAGCCGAACAGCGAGCCGACCGAGAGGTCGAATTCGCCCGAGGTCATCAGCAGCGTCATGGCGAGCGCGATCAGGCCGAGCTCGACCGTGAAGGCCAGCGTGTTCGAGATGTTGAGCGGTGAAAGGAAATCGGGGTTGATCGACCAGAAGATCGCGACCTCGACGAGAAGAAGCACCAGGGGACCGAATTCCGGCCGGCCGATGAAGCGCTGGATGAACGATCGATGTTCCACTTTGGTCCCGCACGATGAATGGACAGCGGCGCCGCCCGGCGCGCCTGGCGGATGCTTGAGGCGCGGCGGCCGGAGCCGCCGCGTCATTCACGATTTTCGTTGCTATTTCTTGCCGGAAAGAATGTCGTCGTAGACCTGCGCGGTGTCCTTCTCGTACAGCGCGCCGGTGATGACATTGAAGCCCGGAGGAATGCCGCTGGCGGCCATGTTGGCCAGCGAGAGCGCGATGTAGCTCGTCGCCTGCGGGTCCTGCCACTGCCCGGCATTGACATAGCCGGTCAGGACTTCCTGGGTCGTGTCGAGCGAATTGCCCCAGCCGACGACAGGGATTTCACCCGGCTTGACGCCGACCTGGTCGAAGACGCGCTTGATCGAGCCGGTGACGAGGTCGCCGAGACCGATGATCGCGTTGACCTTGGTCTTGTTGGTCGTGAGATAATCGACCATGCGGTTGATCACCTCGGCCTGATCGAGCGTCGCTTCGGTCACCTCATAGGTGATGCCGAGCGGTTCGAACACGCTCTTGATGCCCTCTTCTTCCTGCACGCCATAGGTGGCGCCCGGAATCTCGACCGGCATCCAGACGAAATCGCCCTTCTTCACCAGCCCCTTGTCGACGAGATACTGGGCCCAATGCTTGCCGAAGGTGACGTTGTCGCCGCCGACATAGGCATTGAAGCTAGCCTTGGGATCGGGCGTGTTGAAGTTGATGATCGGAATCTTGGCGGCGTTCGCTTCCTTGGCGATCTCGATCAGGCTGCCCGGATCGGGGCTGGTGGTGACGATGCCGTCAGCCTTGGCGGCGATGGCAGCGCGCACGGCTTCCTGCTGCGAGGCAACGTCGCCATTGTGGAACGAGGTGTTGACGGTGTTGCCCGTGTCGGACGCCCACTGCTTGGCGCCGGCGAGGAAATAGGTCCAGACCGGATCGGCGGGGCCGCCATGCGAGACCCAATAGAATGTCTTGGCTTCGGCGGCGAGCGGCATGGCGACAGCCATGACCAGCCCCGCCACGGCGAGTGTCAGCTTCTTGAACACGGTTGTCCTCCCGAACAAACTCTTTGTCTTTTATGAGCCGGAATCATGAGCGAGCCCGCGGCCACCGGCTGGTCGCGGTCCGTCAGTCGCGGATCCGGGTTCCTCCCCTCATCCTCGCGGAGACTGGCGTCTCAGCGACAGACTGACACAGTGGCGGCGGCACCTCAACCGCCGCAGCACGCGCGGACAGAGGAATTTCAATCGATTGAGGCGGCGAGCGGCGGGAGGACTGGCGACAAGCGCCGCGACGCTAGATCCGCGCCAGCAGTTCGGCCTTCTTCGCGGCGAATTCCTCGTCCGAAAGGATGCCGCGCTCCCTCAGCGTCGCGAGCCGCTCGATCATCCCGATGATGTCGACCTCGCCGGACGATGACGACGACGCGGCCGCCGCCGCGGGGCGTTCCGGCCCTTGTTGCGCGGACCCTCGCGCCGGGGACTCATCCCCTTTCTCGCTTTCACCGGCCACGCGCCGCAGGGCATCGAGTCGGACAGTGCCGTATTGGCTGGTGAACGTCAGGCTCTGGTCGCCTGATTGCTGCTGTGAAACGCCGCCGATGGCGTGATCGGCCGTGTCATAGAGCGTGATGTGACCGCCCTTGCGGATGGCGAGGCGCCGCGTATCCGGGAAATAGGCATAGTGCAGATCGTTCTGGGCGCCGCTCGATGCGGGCGTTCCGAGATCGTCCGGCCAGTTCGTCGACGCGAAGCCGCCCCCCGGCGCGAACAGGCCGGCGCCTTCCCTGCCATCGCGCCGGCCGGGAGCCGCCGGCTCGAACAGATCGCCACCCCTCAGCGCCGTCGCCAGTTCGCTCAGAAAGCCGTCGATCCGGTATTTGAGGCTGTTGTTGAACATGTCGCCGATCATGATCATACCGCCGGCCGACCACTGGCCCATGCCGCCGAGCTCGGGATGATTGAACTGCGCCTGACTGCCGCCTCCGACGACCAGCGCTGCCAGCAGCGTCTCCGCCGCCGCCTGGCCGACTCCATGGCGGGCGGAAAGATCGTCCAGAACGCGCCGACCGGTGTTTGAGAGCTGCTGCATGGAGGCTCCTTTTCCTTCTGTAACATCCACCACATCGCAGACGCGGGATTGTGATCAGTCGAAATGTTGAAGCTGCGCTATCCTGTCGCAGCTTCGGGAGCGGCGCCAGTGCTCACCACCCGGGAAGTCCGCCCCGTTCGACGGCCGCTTGCTGCGGCAGAGGGAGGATCGGCTCATGGCTCTATCCAATGTGATCACAGGTTCCGTCGCCGATGGCGCGGTGCCGGAGGTCCGCCGCATCGGCGTCGGTGACATCGGGGCCGCGCTCCGCGCAGGTCTCGACGATTTCCTGGCGATGCCGTCGCATGCGTTCTTTCTGGTCGTCATCTATCCCGTTCTCGGCCTGGTCCTCGGGCGGCTGGTCTATGGAACGGCTGTGCTGCCGCTGCTGTTTCCGCTGATAGCCGGCTTCGCGCTGCTCGGTCCGATCGCAGCCCTCGGCCTCTATGAATTGTCGCGGCGGCGCGAGCAGAAGCTCGACACAGCGCCCGTCCATGTCCTCGACATCCGCCATTCGCCCTCCTTCGGAGCCATCATCGCGCTCGGCCTGCTGCTGATGGTGATCTTCCTCTGCTGGTTGGCAACCGCCCACGCGATCTATGTCGCCACATTCGGCTATGCCGCCGCAGCCTCCATGCCCGATTTCCTCGGCCGCGTCCTGACTACTCAGGAGGGCTGGACGCTCATCGTCGTCGGCAATCTCGTCGGCTTCCTCTTCGCTGTGCTGGTGTTGGCGATCAGCGTCGTTTCGTTCCCGCTGCTTCTCGATCGCGATGTCGGGGCAGCGACGGCGATGCTGACATCGCTGAAGGCCGTTCTCGCCAATCCGGGGCCGATGGCGCTCTGGGGCGTTATCGTCGCCGCGCTGCTCGTGCTCGGCACCCTGCCCTTCTTCCTCGGCCTCGCCGTGGTGCTGCCGGTGCTCGGGCACGCCACCTGGCATCTCTATCGGCGCATCGTCGTCTAGTCGGCAGCACGCCCCTAAAACAGCGACCGAAGCCGCCTGCGCTCGCGCCGCCGGCCGCCTTGGTTCCGCCGCAGCCATTAATGTTGCAACGCACAATCGCCTGCCTTGTTAATGCTGCCTTGCATCATCCGCATTCCAGCCATGCGTTTTTTCCGGCTGCTCATTCCAGCGGCTCCCTCCTACATTCGGATCAACAAAGGGCGAGGCAAGAAACAAACCGTTGCCACCCCAGAGATCAGATTGAAGGATGTCCGCGATGAACCTCATCAACAGCTACAAGAATTGGCTCAAGTACCGCGAAACCTATAACGAGCTGGCGCGTTTGTCCCGCCGTGAGCTCGACGATCTCGGCATCAACCGTGCTGACATCACCAAGGTGGCCCGCAGCGCGGTTGCCGGTTACTAAGAATTCAGTTTCGCAGGGACGAACCTCCTCCCTCGTCCCAGCGATCAGGCGACTAGCGAACCTCCTCCCTCGCGACGTCGCCACCTCTGAGAAACGCCCGCCGATCTCCTCCCCGGCGGGCGTTTTTCGTTTGTCCCGGCCTCCCAGCGGGGCGGATGGTTGTTTGCAGCGCGCCGGCGCCATAATGTCCGCGCCATGACCTCCATCGATCCGATATCAAACCGCGCGGCAACGCGTCCGATCCACATCATCGGCGGCGGCCTCGCCGGCTCGGAAGCTGCGTGGCAGATCGTCCGGCGCGGCGTGCCGGTCGTGCTGCACGAGATGCGGCCGGTCCGCAAGACCGACGCGCACCAGACCGACGGCCTCGCCGAGCTGGTCTGCTCCAACTCCTTCCGTTCCGACGATGCCGAAGCCAACGCGGTCGGCCTGCTGCATGCCGAAATGCGCATGGCCGATTCCCTCATCATGGCGATGGGCGACAAGCATCAGGTGCCCGCGGGCGGCGCGCTTGCGGTTGATCGCGAGGGCTTCTCGGCCGCCGTGACGGCCGTTCTCGCCAGCCACCCGCTCGTCACGATCGAGCGGAGCGAAGTGGCGGGCCTGCCGCCCGAGGACTGGGACAATGTGATCGTCGCAACGGGTCCGCTGACCTCCGCGGCGCTTGCCGAAGCGGTGCGCGGCCTGACCGGCGAGGATTCGCTCGCCTTTTTCGATGCGATCGCGCCGATCGTGCATTTCGATTCTGTTGACCGCGACATCGCGTGGTTTCAGTCGCGCTATGACAAGGCCGGTCCCGGCGGCACCGGCGCCGACTATCTGAACTGCCCGATGACCGAGGACGAATACAACGCCTTCGTCGATGCGCTGATCACCGGCGACAAGACCGAATTCAAGGACTGGGAAGCCGCGACGCCCTATTTCGACGGCTGCCTGCCGATCGAAGTCATGGCCGAGCGCGGGCGCGAGACGCTGCGCTTCGGGCCGATGAAGCCAGTGGGCCTCACCAATCCCAACAATCCGACCGTCAAGCCCTATGCCATCGTGCAGCTGCGCCAGGACAATGCCCTCGGCACGCTCTTCAACATGGTCGGCTTCCAGACCAAGCTGAAATATGGCGCGCAGACCGCGATCTTCCGCATGATTCCCGGGCTGCAGAACGCCGAATTCGCGCGTCTCGGCGGCCTGCATCGCAACACGTTCCTCAATTCGCCGAAGCTGCTCGACGAGACGCTGCGGCTCAAAGCCATGCCACGCTTGCGCTTTGCCGGACAGATCACCGGCTGCGAAGGCTATGTCGAATCGGCCTCGATCGGGCTGCTGACGGGCCGTTTCGCTGCAGCCGAACGTCTTGGCGAGGCGCCGTCGCTGCCGCCGCCGACCACGGCCATGGGCGCGCTGCTGCGCCACATCACCGGCGGGCATATCGTCGCCGACGAGGGCAGCACGCGCTCGTTCCAGCCGATGAACGTCAATTTCGGCCTGTTCCCGCCTGTGGAAGTGCCGAAGGAGCCGGGCAAGCGGCTCCGCGGCGCCGAGAAGACGCTGGCGAAGAAGAAGGCGCTCACGGGCCGGGCGCGCGCCGATGCGGCGCGCTGGCTCGGACTACCGGTCGCAGAGGCCGCCGAATAGGGCTCCTGGCGGGACGAGAGCTCGACCCGCCAGCCCCCCTACCGCCCAGAATTGCCGCTCCTCTACATGGGCGCGCAATATGCTTGGTTCGCGGCATACGATTCCGGACTGTCATCGCAAAGTCGACGCAAGTCGATCTGTCGTGAATTGGCAAGTCGCGGTTGAATTGCCTTCGTCCGGCGACCGAAAATCTTCCCGAGCATTGGCTGGTTGCCGTCGGCGCGGTCAACCCCTACACTCGAATTGTCGCGCCCCACAGCGGCGCCCTGTTTCGAGGGTCTCGCATGAGCCATGCCGGACGGGTGAATTCATGAATCGCGTCTTCAAGCTCGTGCTGATCAAGCCGTCGCATTATGACGACGACGGCTATGTCATTCGCTGGTTCCGCTCGATGATCCCGTCCAATTCGCTGGCGAGCCTCTACGGCCTTGCGCGCGATGCCGACGAACGACATGTGCTCGGCGAGGACGTATCCATCGAGATCTCGGCGATCGACGAGACCAATACCCGCGTCGACGTTCCGGCGCTGATCAAATCCTTCAAGGACAATGGCAATTTCGGCATGGTCGGGCTGGTCGGCGTGCAGTCGAACCAGTATCCGCGCGCCCTCGACCTGGCGCGGCCGTTCCGCGATGCGGGCATCCCGGTCGTTATGGGCGGCTTCCACGTCTCCGGCTGCCTCGCCATGCTGCCCGACAAGAATGTCGACCTGCAGAAGGCGGAAGACCTCGGCGTCAGCCTCTTCGCCGGCGAGGCGGAGGACCGGCTCGACCGCGTCCTGATCGACGCGGCCCGCGGCACGCTGGAGCCGCTCTACAACTACATGAACGACCTGCCGAGCATCGAGGGCACCCCACCGCCCTTCCTGCCGGCGAGCTATGTGACGAAGACGCTGGGCGGCAACACCTCGTTCGACGCCGGGCGCGGCTGCCCGTTCCAGTGCTCCTTCTGCACCATCATCAATGTGCAGGGACGCAAGTCGCGGCGCCGTTCGCCGGATGACATCGAGAAGCTGATCCGGGACAACCTCGCCCAGGGCATCCATAACTACTTCATCACGGACGACAATTTCGCCCGCAACCGCGATTGGGAGATCATCCTCGACCGCATCATCCAGATGCGGGAGCAGGAGGGCCTGTGGATCGGCCTCATGGTCCAGGTTGATACGCTCTGCCACAAGATCCCGAACTTCATCGAGAAGTGCAAGCGCGCCGGCGTCAGCCGCGTCTTCATCGGGCTCGAAAACATCAATCCCGACAATCTGATGGGCGCCAAGAAGCGCCAGAACAAGATCACGGAATATCGCTCGATGCTGCTCGCCTGGAAGGGGCAGGGCATCATCACCTATGCGGGCTATATTCTCGGCTTCCCCGCCGATACCGCCGAGAGCATCCGCCGCGATATCCAGATCGTTCAGCGCGAGCTGCCGCTCGACATCCTCGAATTCTTCTTCCTGACTCCCCTCCCCGGTTCCGAGGATCACCAGACCCTGTTCCGCAAGGGCGTCGCGATGGATACCGACCTCAACAAATATGATCTCGAACACGCGGTCACGGCGCATCCCAAGATGAGCCAGACCGAGTGGGAGGAGATCTACAAGGAAGCCTGGTCGCTCTATTACACGCCCGAGCACATGCTGACGGTGCTGAAGCGCGCCGCTGCGACGGGCGTGCGCACCAAGAGCATCGGCAAGCTGCTGATCTGGTTCTCGACCTCGGTCGCGATCGAAAAGGTGCATCCGCTGCAGGGCGGCGTGATCCGCTTCCGCAACCGGCATGACCGGCGGCCGAACATGCCGGTCGAATCCCCGCTCCTCTTCTATCCGCGCGAGGCGTGGAACCTGGTGGCGAAGACCACGAAGCTGGTCTTCCTGCTCTGGCGGCTGGAGCGCCAGCGCCGCGCAATCGAGGCCGATCCGAACCGGAAGAGCTACACCGACGCCGCGCTCACGCCGGTTTCGGAAGGCGACGAGGAGACGCTCGAGCTGTTCACGCAGAACGACGCCGCCAAGCACGCCGTCCAGCACGCGCACCGCATCGACGAGCTGACGAACCGCGTGGCGTGAGGGCCGGAGCGATCCCATTTGGGCCCAGGACCTTCACCTCTCCCTGAGGGAGAGGTCGGCGCGAAGCGCCGGGTGAGGGTTTACGGCCTCTCCGGCTGGTTCCCTAAACCCTCTCCCGCCGGCCTGCGGCCGTCGACCTCCCCCTTAGGGGGAGGTGAAAGAGAAGCCGCCTTCCCCTCGCTTCAAAGCACGATCGCGCCCGTCTCGCCTCGGCCCTACGCCCTGCCCCGCCGTGCGGCGCGCCAGAGGAGCCATTGGCTGCGCCAGGGTGCGAGCTCCGCCATGCCCTTGAGCGGATCGTGGCCCGAGCGTTCCATGCGGGCCAGCAGCGGCTCCACGAGCGCGAGCGGCAGGAAGGCCGGCAGCACGATGCGGTCTGCCGCTTCCAGCCGGCGGCGCGCCTCGGCGAGATGGCCGCGCGCGACGGCGCGCAGATCCGCGAGCAGCGTGCGCAGCCCCGGCGTCACCCGGCCGGCGAAGATATCCTCGGCCGACACGCCGGCCGCCTGCATCATGTCGCCGGGCAGATAGAGCTGCTGGCGCTGCGCATGGGTCGGCAGGGCCCGGAGCAGCCCGACGATCGCCAGCGCGACGCCGGCATGGCCGGCCGCATCGGCGGTGCCGGGGTCTTTCCCGCCGGCCAGGATCATCGCCGCGAACTGGATCAGGACCGAGCTCGTCTCGCCGGCATAGCCTTCGAGATCGGCGAGGCTGGGCATCGGATCATTGTAGAGATCGAAGATGCGCGCCTCGATCAGGTGGTCGAGCGCGGTGGCCGGCAGCCCGTTGAGCGACAGCGTCTCGATGATCGCCGCGGCGACGGGATTGCCGGCCGCATCGCCCGCCGCCTTGCCGTCCAGCACGTCGCGCCACCATTGCAGGCGAATCTCGCCCGGCATCGGGCTGGAGACGAGTTCGCGTACGCGGGCGATTTCGAGATTGAAGGCGTGCAGCGCGAAGAGATGCCGGCGGGCCGGCTCGGGCGCGAAGAGATCGGCGAGGAAGCGGTCGCGATCATGCCGGCGAACCTCCTCGGCGCAGAAGGCGAAGGCGTCCATCGGGTGGTCTCCTGCCTCAGCGAATCGCGATCAAGGCTGCCGCGACGGGGCGGCCCTCGGCGAGCAGGATATTATAGGTCCGGATGGCCGGCCGGGTCCCCATGACTTCGAGCCCGATGCCGGCCTCGCGGAGGCTGGCCCGCAGCCCGGCCGGAATCGCCGCGATGTCGCTGCCTGTGCCGATGACGAGCACATCGATCGCATCCGACTGGTCGAACACGGCGGCGAGCGATTCGCGGTCGATGTCGGCCGCCGTTGCCGCGTCCCACCCATGGATGCCGCTCGGCAGGCAGAGCAGCGAACCCGGATGGGTCATCTCCGAGAAGCGGAAGCCGTAGTCGCCATAGGCGTCGATCGGCACCTGCTGCGGCAGATGCTGATCGCGCACGACGAGTGGCGGCCGCTTGAAGAAGGCCATGACGGATCAGGCCTTCTGCGCGCCCTTGGTCGGCGACTTCGTGTCGTCCGCCTTCTTGTCGTTCATCGCATCGGTCCGGAGGCCGAAATAGATGAGGATCGGCGCGGCCACGCACACCGACGACAGGATGGCCGCGATG
>DATMGR010000004.1:0-115949 GCA_035555375.1 Kaistia sp.
TCGCGGCCAGTGGCGATCCAACCTTCCGCGCGGCTCTGGGTGCGGCTGCCGACAAGCAGCGCGCCCTGAGCGAGGCGATGTGGAGCGACGTGGTGGCACTCCTCAGAAGCAGGTTTGCATGACGATGGATCTGCGTTTCTCGGTCATCGTTCCGGTCTGGAACTCACCCGATCTGATCGCAAAGTGCCTGACGGCACTGGAAGACCAGTCCTTTCCCCGCGATCGCTACGAGGTGATCGTCGTGGACAATGGCTCGACCGACCAAACGGCAGAGGTCATCGCCCGATTTCCCGGCGTAACGATGCTGTCGGAGCGGAAGCCTGGGTCCTATGCGGCCCGCAACCGGGGTCTAGCCGAGGCACGCGGCGAATTCGTCGCCTTCACGGACGCCGATTGCATCCCGCATCGCGACTGGCTCACTGCCGCAGATGAGGCGATCGGATTGGAGCCGGGCAAGGCGATCTATGGCGGACGAATGACGCTGTTTGCGTCGGACGAGGACAGCCCCGTTTGCCGTGCCTATGAGGAGATCTTCTCGTTCGACCAGAGGAAATATCTGGCCACGGGTCATTGCGTCACGGCGAACTGGGTCAGCCCGCTGTCGCTGATCCGCGACCTGGGCGGGTTCGATGCGAAGCTGAAATCGGGCGGAGACTTTGACATGTCGGGCCGTATCAGCCGCCGCGGTCTGCCGATCGTCTATGTGCCCGAGATGCAGGTCGCGCATCCCTATCGCGGCTCTCCGATCGAGATCGTCAACAAGAAGCGCCGGACGATCGGCGGCAGCTGGACCATGCGGACGACAGCCAAGGCGCGGCTGAAGCTGGCGGCATGGGTGGTCTTCGCCTTCGGCCAGGATGTCCGGCGGGTCTGGCAGGGTTCGGAAATCGGCTCAGGTCTCAAGCTTCGATTGTCGCTGTTGCTGACGCAGGCCTGCGCCGCCCAGCTTGGCGAGATCGGAAGGCTGGCGCTCGGTGGTGAGGCCCGGCGCAGCTGAAGCAACTGCCGCTTCGGCGGAGCGCTTGGCCACCGCATGCCATGGAGCGCGGGTTTCCCCGCCTATGTCGCATAGTCCTCGAGATACCACCGCACGAAGGCGGGGATCCCCACGGATATCGGCGTTGACGGCAGGTAACCGGTCAGCGCCTGAAGCAGGTCCGGTGCGGCGTAGGTCGCGGGGACATCGCCTTTCTGCATCGGCAGCAGGTTGCGCTGCAATGATCGGCCGAGACATGATTCGATCGCATCGATGAAGGGCATCAGGCCGACCGGCTGGCCGCCGGCAATATTGACGACCCGGTAGGGCGCGGCCGGCGACAGCGAATCGAGTTGAGCGACCGGCTCGCCCAGTACGGGCGCGCAGTCGACAAGTCGAATGATCGCCTCGACGAGATCGTCGATATAGGTGAAGTCTCGGCGCATTTCGCCCTGGCCGTAGACGTCGAGCGGCTCACCGTCCAGGCCCGCCTTCACGAACCTGAACAGCGCCATGTCCGGCCGCCCCCAAGGCCCATAGACCGTAAAGAAGCGGAAGGCTGTCGTCGGAATCCCCCAGAGATGGGCATAGGAATGGGCCATCTCCTCGGTCGCCTTCTTGGTGGCGGCATAGAGCGTGATCGGGTGGTCGGTGCGGTCGGTCTCGCGGAAAGGCATCGACGTGTTGGCGCCATAGACGGAACTGGTCGAGGCGATCAGGAAATGTCGCGGCGCATGCTGCCGGGCGATTTCCATGATGTTGAACGTGCCCACCAGGTTGGCGTCGACATAGGCGCGCGGCTGCTCGAGGCTGTAGCGGACACCGGCTTGCGCGGCGAGATGGATGATGAGATCGGGCTCCGCCTCGGCCGCGATCCGCTCCAGCGAGGCGATATCCTCGAGCATGATCTCATGCGCCCTGAAGGCGTTCGACCGGCGAAGGATGGCATGGCGGCGCTGCTTCAGAGTGACGTCGTAATAAGGCGTCATGCCGTCAATGCCGTCGACGAGGTGACCCTCCGCGAGCATCCGCCGGGCAAGATGGAAGCCGATGAAGCCAGCCGTGCCGGTGATGAGGACTCGCCTCTGCCGGTGCTCGCTGATCGATGGCCTCTCGTTCGGCACCATCTGTCCTTCGGTTTGACAGGCCCTGCAGCAAAGCCCGGCCGCAAAATGGTGTCGCACGGCTAGTGGTGCCACACCATACTGTCAATCGCTGCCCGCGCGGCGGGCAGGCCGGTCCGGTCCCGCGTCGTTGCTTCCTCAGCCCTCCCGGCGGGGCTTGAAGCCGGCGCGGCGAGGTTTGCCCGCGAAGGGCTTGCCGCCAGAGGGCTTGCCGGCGAACGGCTTGCCGCTGGGACGGTGCGAGCGGGCAGGGGCGCCCCCCGGCGCTTCGGCTGGCTCGATGCGGATCTCCTCTTCGCCGCCGCGCCGGATCGCGATCGCAAAGCGTTCGGCGGCCTCGGCTGTGATCTCGAATTTGCTGTCGCGTTCGAAGATCTTGATCGCGCCGATCTCGTTCTTGGTGACATGGCCGCGACGGCAGATCAGCGGCAGCAGCCATTTCGGATCGGCATTCTTGGTCTTGCCCACGGAGAGGCGGAACCAGACCATCGGCTTGTCGGCATTGCCGAAGGGACGCTCCGGTTCGCCGGCGCGGTCCTCGCGCGGTCCGCCGCGGAACGACCGCTCGGCGGTCTCGCCGGCCTCGTCGCGGCGGCGACGGTCCGGCCGCTCGCGATCGTTGCGGCCGGCGCGTCCCGTGCGTTCCTCGGAGGAGGGGCCGGGATCGAACAATTCCTCGGGCTCGGGCAGGCGGGTGCGATGCAGGCGGATCAGCGCCGCGCCAACCGCTTCTGCGCCGATGCGCTCAATGAGGGTCTGCACCAGCGGCAATTCGTCGGCCGTCGGCGCTTCCGTCGCAACGAAGCTCTCGATGAGTCGTTCGCGATCCTTGGCGCGGATTTCGTCGGCCGAAGGTGCGGATGTCCAATAGGCATCGACGCCGGCGCCCTTGATCAGGCGGATTGCCTTGCTGCGAGCCGTGTAGGGAACGAGTAGGGCGCTGATGCCCTTGCGGCCGGCGCGGCCGGTACGGCCACTGCGATGCAGCATGACGGCGGGGCCTGTCGGCAGGTCGGCATGCACGACGAGGCCGAGGTCCGGCAGGTCGAGGCCGCGCGCCGCGACGTCGGTGGCGACGCAGACGCGGGCGCGCCCGTCGCGCAGCGCCTGCAGCGCCTGCATGCGTTCGCCCTGGCTGAGTTCGCCGGAGAGCGCCACGGCAGCAAATCCGCGCTCGACGAGCGCTGCATGGAGATGGCGAACCGCCTCGCGCGTCGCGCAGAAGACGAGGGTCGCGCCGACATCGAAATAACGAAGCGTGTTGACCACGGCCATTTCGATCTCGTTCGGCGCGACGCGGAGCGCGCGATACTCGATATCGCCATGCGGCTGGTTCTGAACGATCGTGTCGATGCGCAGCGCATCGCGCTGATACTGCTTGGCAAGGCGCACGATCTCGCGCGGCAGCGTCGCGGAGAACAGCAGAGTGCGGCGTTCCTTGGGGGCCGCATCGAGGATCAGTTCGAGATCCTCGCGGAATCCGAGATCGAGCATCTCGTCGGCTTCATCGAGCACCACGACCTTCAGCGCGGAGATATCCAGGCGGCCGCGCTCGAGATGGTCGCGAAGGCGGCCCGGTGTTCCGACGACGATATGGGCGCCATCTGCCAGGGCCCGCTGCTCGCGGCGAATATCCATGCCGCCGACGCAGGTCGCGATGCGCGCGCCGGTCGCGGCGTAGAGCCAGGCGAGTTCGGCCTGTACCTGCTGGGCGAGTTCACGAGTCGGCGCGATGATGAGGGCGAGCGGCAGTTCCGCCCGTTCGAAGCGCGTCGCCTCGCCGAGAATTGTGGTTGCCATCGTCAGGCCATAGGCGACCGTCTTGCCTGAGCCGGTCTGGGCCGAGACGAGCAGGTCGCTCTCGCCGACGTCCGCGCCGACGACGGCCGACTGGACGGCGGTCAGGCTCGTATAGCCGCGCTCTGCAAGCGCCGCGGCGAGCGCGGGATGGCGGATGATCGGAGCGGTGACGGCAGATGCGGCTTCAGAAGTCATGGCGGATATTCAGGCTTTCGGATCGAGCAACCGGTGCCGGACGCCCCTGCGCCCGCGCCCGGACGACGTCCGGTGGGTCCGTCATAGTGCGATGCGGCAGCGCAGTCCATCACTGTGAACGTTGCCGAGGTTCGGAAACGCCGCGTTAATCGTCTTCGTCCATGCTCCGCTTACCATGTTGCATCGCATCGGCACCCCATGATGACCACGCGCCAACGCCGCAATTCCCACTATAGCAAAGTGCTGCTGCCGCTCGGCGCGATCGCGGTCATGGCCTATTTTGGCTATCATTCCTTCAATGGCGACTATGGCATCTGGTCCCGCGATCGCATGCGCCGGGAGGCGATCGGGCTGGAAGCGGAACTCGCGAGCCTCAAGGCGGAGCGGCTCGCCTTGCTGGAGCGCGCCAAGCTCCTTCGTCCCGAGAGTCTTGATCCCGACATGATCGACGAGCGCGCCCGCCGCAATCTCAACGTGCTCAAATCGGATGAACTCGTGATTGATCTTGCTGCGGCGCGACAGGCCAAGCCGCAGTGAATATCGCATTGCGAGACGATTAACTGAAATCCAGTTCATACGACATTTAGGCAACGAAGTCATGTAGTTGACGCATGGCTCCGATGCTCGCCATGCATCTTGGATTGCGTTCGCCCTTCGGATAACGTCTCGACCCATAAGTTTGGGAAACGCTTCGGAGACGTAAGGTATGGCCGCAGCCAAATCGCAGGTCGGCAGCAAAGCCGCGTCGACCGACGGACGCAAGCCAGCGGCGAGGGCGGCAAAAGCCTCCGGCGCGCGCATGGCAGGCACAAAGCCGTCGATCGCCGAGTTCTCGCGTGAGGAGGAGTTCGGCGCCTATCGCGAGATGCTGTTGATCCGCCGCTTCGAGGAGAAGGCCGGCCAGATGTATGGCATGGGCCTCATCCACGGCTTCTGTCATCTCTATATCGGCCAGGAAGCGGTCGTGGTCGGCATGCAGCTGGCCATCCGCAATGGCGAGGACCAGGTGATCACCGGCTATCGTGATCACGGTCACATGTTGGCGACCGGCATGGATGCCAAGGGTGTGATGGCTGAGCTGACCGGGCGGCGCGATGGCTATTCGCGCGGCAAGGGCGGCTCGATGCACATGTTCTCGGTCGAGAAGCAGTTCTTCGGCGGCCATGGCATCGTCGGCGCGCAAGTATCGCTCGGCACGGGCCTCGCCTTCGCCAACCGCTATCGCAAGAACGACCGGGTCACGCTGACCTATTTCGGCGACGGCGCGGCCAATCAGGGTCAGGTTTACGAGAGTTTCAACATGGCCGAGCTGTGGAAGCTGCCGGTCATCTACATCATCGAGAACAATCGCTATGCGATGGGCACCTCGGTGAGCCGTTCCTCGGCCCAGACGGATTTCTCGAAGCGCGGCCTTTCCTTCAACATTCCCGGCGAGCAGGTCGACGGCATGGATGTGCGCGCGGTGCGCGCTGCCGGCGAGCGGGCCGTCGAATGGTGCCGCGCGGGCAAGGGGCCGTATATCCTGGAGATGCAGACCTATCGCTATCGCGGTCACTCGATGTCCGATCCGGCCAAGTACCGGTCGAAGGACGAAGTGCAGAAGATGCGCACCGAGCATGACCCGATCGAGCAGGTGCGCCTGCGTCTGATCGACAAGGGTTGGGCGAGCGAGGACGACCTCAAGAAGGTCGACGCCGAGGTGCGCGATATCGTCAATGAAGCGGCGGATTTCGCCCAGAACAGTCCCGAGCCGGATGCCTCCGAGCTTTGGACGGACATTCTCAAGTAGGGCGAGGGACAGTCATGCCGATCGAGATTCTGATGCCGGCGCTGTCGCCGACCATGGAGGAGGGCACGCTCTCCAAATGGCTCAAGAAGGAAGGTGACAGCGTCAAGTCTGGCGATGTCATCGCCGAGATCGAGACCGACAAGGCGACGATGGAAGTCGAGGCCGTCGACGAGGGGACGATCGGCAGGCTGCTGATCCCCGAGGGTTCGGAAAATATCAAGGTGAACACGCCGATCGCGGTGCTGCTCGCCGATGGTGAAGACGCTTCCGCCGCTTCCGCGCCGCCTGCCAAGGACGAGCACGGCGTGCATGAGGCGGCAAAGAACGGCAGCGGCGAATCGGGCTCTGCTCCGGCCGTGAATGGTGCGGCCGTGCCCGCTGCTCCGGCCGCGATCAAGGCCGAGATCGCCAGCGATCCGGACATTCCCGCCGGCACCGAATTCGTCACCATGACGGTGCGCGAGGCGCTGCGCGACGCGATGGCCGAGGAGATGCGCCGCGACGGCGACGTCTTCGTCATCGGCGAGGAAGTCGCCGAATATCAAGGCGCCTACAAGATTACGCAGGGCTTGCTGCAGGAGTTCGGCGCCGATCGCGTGATCGACACGCCGATCACCGAGCATGGCTTTGCCGGTCTGGCGACGGGCGCGGCGCTTGCCGGGCTGAAGCCGATCGTCGAGTTCATGACGTTCAACTTCGCCATGCAGGCGATGGACCAAATCATCAATTCGGCCGCCAAGACGCTTTATATGTCGGGAGGCCAGCTCGGCGCCTCGATCGTGTTCCGCGGTCCGAATGGCGCCGCCTCGCGCGTCGGCGCGCAGCACAGCCAGGACTATTCGGCCTGGTATAGCCAGATCCCCGGCCTCAAGGTTGTCGTGCCCTATACGGCGGCCGATGCGAAGGGTCTGCTCAAGGCGGCGATCCGCGATCCCAATCCGGTCGTGTTCCTCGAAAACGAGATCATTTACGGCCACTCCTTCGAAGTGCCGAAGCTCGATGATTTCGTGCTGCCGATCGGCAAGGCGCGCATCCACAAGGCCGGCAAGGACGTCACCATCGTCTCGTTCGGCATCGGCATGAGCTACGCCATCAAGGCCGCCGAGCAACTCGCGGCCGAAGGTATCGATGCCGAACTCATCGACCTGCGCACGCTGCGTCCGATGGACATCGACACGGTGATCGCTTCGGTCAAGAAGACCGGCCGCTGCGTCACGGTCGAGGAAGGCTGGCCGCAGAATTCGGTCGGCTCCGAGATCGCCTCGCAGCTGATGGAGAAGGCGTTCGATTATCTCGATGCGCCGGTGCTGAAGGTGACGGGCAAGGACGTTCCAATGCCCTATGCCGCCAATCTCGAGAAGCTCGCGCTGCCGAATGTCGGCGAAGTGATCGCGGCGGTCAAAGCCGTCACGTATCGCTAGGGGGAAGCGGCCATGCCGATCAATATCCTGATGCCTGCGCTTTCGCCTACCATGGAGGAGGGCAACCTCTCGAAGTGGAACGTGAAGGAGGGCGACAAGGTCAAATCCGGCGACGTGATCGCCGAGATCGAGACCGACAAGGCGACGATGGAAGTCGAATCCATCGACGAGGGCACTGTCGGCAAGATCGTGGTGCCCGAGGGCGCACAGGGCGTGAAGGTCAATGCGCTGATCGCCGTGCTGCTCGCTGACGGCGAAGACGCTTCGGCTATCGGAAGCGCTCCGGCGCCCGAGGCAAAGGCCGAGGCCAGGGCTGAAACCAAGCCCGAGGCGGCGCCCCAGCCGGCCGCTGCGCCTGCGCCGGCTGCTCCCGCCGCGGCTCCGGCTCCGGCTGCACCGGCGGCGGCGCCCGCTGCAGCGCCCGCGCCTGCCACTTCCGGCGACCGCGTCTTCGCCTCGCCGCTCGCCCGCCGCATCGCCAAGGAAGCCGGACTCGATATTGAGAAAATCGCCGGAACCGGACCGCATGGCCGCGTCATCCAGGCGGATGTCGAGGCCGCCAAGTCTGGCGCCCCGGCGAAGGCAGCCTCTGCTGCATCTCCGCAGGCTGCTGCTGCGCCGGCTGCGGCTCCGGCGGGTGCCTCGGATGCCCAGGTGCTGAAGCTGTTCCCGGAAGGCTCCTACGAGCTCGTGCCGCATGACAACATGCGCAAGACGATTGCGCGGCGCCTCTCGGAATCGAAGCAGACCGTCCCGCATTTCTACCTGACGATCGATACCGATCTCGACGCGCTGCTGGCGCTGCGCGAGCAGATCAATGGTGCCGCGCCGAAGGACAAGGACGGCAACCCGGCCTACAAGATCTCCGTCAACGACATGATCATCAAGGCGATGGCCCTGTCGCTGAAGAAGGTTCCGGCCGCGAACGCCTCGTGGACGGGCGACAACATGATCCTGCACAAGGTGGTCGATGTCGGTGTCGCCGTTTCGATCCCCGGTGGGTTGATCACACCGATCGTCCGCAACGCCGACCAGAAGACGCTGTCGGCGATCTCTGGCGAGATGAAGGACCTCGCCAAGCGAGCGCGCGAGCGCAAGCTGAAGCCCGAGGAGTATCAGGGCGGCACCACCGCCGTCTCCAATCTCGGCATGTTCGGCGTCAAGGATTTCGCCGCCATCATCAGCCCGCCGCATGCGACGATCCTCGCCGTCGGCGCCGGTATCCAGAAGCCGGTGGTCAAGAATGGCGAGATCAAGATCGCGACAGTGATGTCGGTGACGCTTTCGACCGATCACCGCGTCGTCGACGGGGCACTCGGCGCCGAACTGATGCAAGCGTTCCGCGGCTATATCGAGAAGCCGATGGGCATGCTGGTCTGACCGGACGGGCCGGCTGCCTTGATCCCGATCAAGGACGCCGGCCGCCCGATCGGCAAGTGAGAGCGCGTCTGAACACCCAAGGTATTGACACCCAAGGAGAGACGCCATGGCCCATACACCGCACGAGCTTGCCGAGGATTTTCCTGACGATCAGGACAAGATTGCCCGGCTCAAGGCCGAGGACGCGCATTTCGCGAAGCTCGTCGAAGCCTATCACGAGGTCAACCGCGCCGTGCATCGGGCCGAGACCGATGTGGAGCCGACCGACGACGCTCACATGACGGCGCTGCGCAAGCAGCGGATGCAGCTAAAGGACGAAATTGCCGGACGGCTCAGGGCATAGGCGGCGACGGCGGGGATTGCCCGCCGGCCATGTGCCCGGAACGGTTCGGACCACAACCATGACGCCGGCCTCGCAAGACGGTTCGGTGGAAGCGGCGAAGGGGATGGGCCGATGGCCAACAGCTACGACGTGATCATCATCGGCTCGGGTCCCGGCGGCTATGTCGCCGCGATCCGGGCGGCGCAGCTCGGGCTGAAGACCGCGGTGGTCGAGGCGAAGCATCTCGGCGGCATCTGCCTCAACTGGGGCTGCATCCCGACCAAGGCGCTGCTGCGTTCAGCCGAGGTGTTTCATTACATGGAGCATGCCGGCGATTACGGCCTCTCCGCCGAGAAGGTCGCCGCCGATGTCGGCGCGATCACCAAGCGCTCGCGCGGCGTCGCCAGCCAGTTGAACCAGGGCGTCACCGGCCTCCTGAAGAAGAACAAGGTCGATGTCATCTGGGGCGTTGCTGAGATCGCGGCGCCCGGTAAAGTGACGGTCAAGCCGGCGCCCGCCGAGGCTTATGGCAAGCCCAACACGCCGCCGAAGGGCGCGCTTGGTGCGGGCGACTATGAGGCGAAGTCGATCATTGTCGCGACCGGCGCCAGGCCGCGCGCTCTGCCCGGCATCGAGCCGGACGGCAAGCTGATCCTGACCTATTTCGAGGCCATGGTGCCCGAGACGCTGCCGAAAAAGCTGCTCGTCATGGGTTCGGGCGCGATCGGGATCGAGTTTGCGTCGTTCTACCGGACGCTCGGCTCTGAAGTCACGGTCGTCGAAGTGCTGCCGCAGATCCTGCCCGTCGAGGACGAGGAAATCGCAGCACATGCCCGCAAGCGACTGGAAAAGCAGGGTTTTCGCATCCTGACCAGCGCCAAGGTGACGAAGGTCGTCAAGGGCGGGTCGTCGGTGACGGCGACGGTCGAGACCGGCGATGGCAAAACCGAGGAGATCACGGCAGACAAGATGATCTCGGCGGTTGGTGTCGTCGGCAATATCGAAGGCCTCGGCCTCGAGAAGCTCGGCGTGAAGACCGATCGCGGCTGCGTCGTCACGGATGGCCTCGGCCGGACCAATGTGCCCGGCATCTACGCGATCGGCGATGTCGCCGGGCCGCCGATGCTGGCCCACAAGGCCGAGCATGAGGGCGTCATCTGCGTCGAGGGCATCGCCGGCCAGCATCCGCATGCGATGGACAAGGCCAAGATCCCCGGCTGCACCTATTGTAACCCACAGATCGCGTCCGTGGGCCTCACCGAGAAGAAGGCGCGCGAGGCGGGCTACGATATCCGCGTCGGTAAGTTCCCATTCATCGGCAATGGCAAGGCGATCGCGCTCGGCGAGCCGGAAGGCCTCGTCAAGACGATCTTCGACAAGAAGACCGGCCAGCTGCTCGGTGCCCATATGGTTGGCGCGGAGGTGACCGAGCTGATCCAGGGCTTCGTCATCGCCATGAATCTCGAGACGACGGAAGAGGACCTGATCAACTCCGTCTTCCCGCATCCGACACTCTCCGAGACGATGCATGAGAGCGTCATGGGCGCTTATGGGCGGGCGATCCATATCTAGGCTCGCGCGATCCATCGCCGCGATGCGCGCATGATCGCCATGCGCGCGGTGATCTGGCGCGGGCCGCGCAAAGCCTCCATATTGGGGGCGCAACGGGAGGAGAGAGGTCGGATATGACGGGTGTTGGCATCTTCGCGACGATCATCATCGGCATCCTTGCCGGCTGGATCGCTTCGCGCACGCTTGGCCGCAGTCACGGCCTGATCATCAACCTGATCGTTGGCCTGATCGGCTCGTGGATCGGCGCGATTCTGGTAACGACCTTCAATCTCGATCCGCAGCCGGGCTTCATTTCGAGCCTTGTCGTCTCGACGGTGGGCGCGATCGTGCTTCTCTTCCTGCTCGGCCTCGTCCGCGGCCGCTGAATTCCGGAGACCTCATGGTCGTCGTTCTCGATACGGTCAATACCCGGCCTCCCGAGGCCAAGGACCGCCGCCCGCGTCATCCTGAAAAGGTGAACCGGCCGGAGACGCCGCTGCTGCGCAAGCCGGATTGGATCCGCGTCAAGGCGCCGGGCTCGCCGGTTTATCGCGAGACGCAGGACATCGTGAAGAAGAACGGCCTCGTCACGGTGTGCGAGGAGGCGGGCTGCCCCAATATCGGCGAGTGCTGGTCGAAGAAGCACGCGACCTTCATGATCATGGGCGACACCTGCACGCGGGCCTGCGCCTTCTGCAATGTGCGCACCGGCATGCCGGAGGCGCTCGATCGCGCCGAGCCGCAGAAGGTCGCCGAGGCGGTCGCGAAGCTCGGGCTCGAGCATGTGGTGATCACCTCGGTCGACCGCGACGATCTCGACGATGGCGGCGCGCAACATTTCGCCGAGGTCATCCTCGCCATCCGCGCGGCGGCACCCGGCACGACGATCGAGATCCTGACGCCGGATTTCCTTCGCAAGCCTGGCGCGCTCGAACTGGTGGTCGCGGCGAAGCCGGACGTCTTCAACCACAATCTCGAAACCGTCCCGTCGAAATATCTGAAGGTGCGTCCCGGCGCCCGCTACTTCCATTCGCTGCGTCTGCTGCAGCGGGTGAAGGAGCTCGATCCCGGCATGTTCACGAAGTCGGGCATCATGGTTGGGCTCGGCGAAGAGCGGAACGAAATCCTGCAGTTGATGGACGACCTTCGTGTCGCCGATGTCGATTTTTTGACCGTCGGGCAATATCTGCAGCCGAGCCGCAAGCACCATCCGGTGATCCGCTTTGTGACGCCGGACGAGTTCAAGTCGTTTGAGACGATCGGCTATGCCAAGGGCTTCCTGATGGTGTCGTCGAGCCCGCTGACCCGCTCGTCGCATCACGCCGGCGAGGATTTCGCTCGCCTCCGCGCGGCGCGTCAGGCGCTGCCGCGCGGCTGAGGGAAGAATGCCCCATTTCGACACCGAGCGGACCGTCGCGCACTCGGCCGAAGCGATGTTCGCGCTCGTCGCCGATGTCGACAAATATCCCGAATTCGTCCCGCTCTGCGAAAAGCTCACCGTGCGTGGCCGGCAATCCTCGGGCACGCGCGACGTGCTGATCGCCGACATGACGGTCGCCTACAAGATCGTGCGCGAGACCTTCACGACCAAGGTCGTGCTCGACGAGGCAGCGCAGACGATCCGGGCCGATTATCTCGACGGCCCGTTCAAGCATCTGGAAAATATCTGGACCTTCACGCCGATCGATGACGGGCATTGCAAGATCCGCTTCTCGATTGACTACGAATTCCGCTCGCGAACGCTGTCGATGCTGATGGGAACGGTGTTCGACAAAGCCTTCCGCAAATTCGCCGACGCGTTCGAAAAGCGCGCCGATGCAGTTTACGGGAACGCGCCGGCCTGAGGGGTGCTTACCCCTCGGCCAACACCTGCAGCATCGCCAGCGCCTGCTCGACCGTCGCAAAGCGAACGCCAGAGCGGTCGCGGCCTTCGAATACATGGGCCTCGTGCACGGCCTGGCCGCCGCGGCGCATGGCGGCGAAATGAACGAGGCCGACTGGCTTCTCCGCCGAGCCGCCGCCGGGGCCGGCGATGCCGGTGACCGCGACGGCCAGATCAGCGTCGGACTTCGCCAAAACGCCGACCACCATGGCAAGCGCCACTTCGCGGCTGACCGCGCCGACGCGCTCGATCAAGGCGGTGGGAACGCCGATCATCGCGGTCTTGGCGGCATTCGAATAGGTGACGAAGCCGCGATCGACGACCGCCGATGAGCCGGCGATCTCAGTCAGCGTGCCCGCAATCAGCCCGCCGGTGCAGGATTCGGCGGTGGCGATCTTGAGGCCTTTTTCCGTGCAGAGACGGATCAGCTCGCCTGCTGCGGGGAGGAGTGGGGAGAGATCGGTCATCGCGGGGCCTCGAAGGGCAGGCGGATCGTAGCGGTGGCGATGGCGGCGATGCCCTCGCCCCGTCCGACAAAGCCGAGTTTCTCGTTGGTCGTTGCCTTGACGCCGACGCGATCGATAGAGACGCCGGCAATCTCGGCGATGCGCGCGCGCATGGCGTCGCGATGTGGGCCGATCTTCGGGGCTTCGGCAACGATGGCGAGATCGAGATGCACGACGGTGCCGCCGCGCTGGTGCACGCGCTCGACGGCGTAGGCCAGGAAACGATCGGAAGAGGCGCCGCGCCATTGCGGATCGGAGGGCGGAAAATGCGAGCCGATATCGCCATCGGCGAGCGCGCCGAGCAGCGCGTCGGTCAGCGCATGCAGGGCGACATCGGCATCGGAATGCCCAGCGAGGGTTTGGTCATGCGTGATCTTGATCCCGCCTAGCCAGACACCATCGCCGCTTGTGAACGGATGCACGTCATAGCCGGTGCCGACGCGGGTTTCGCCATGCAGCAGCATTGCCTCGGCCGTCAGCCGCGCATCGGCCATCTCGATATCCTCCGGGCTGGTCAGCTTGATGTTGGTGCGTGCGCCCGTCACGAGCTTCACCGGGATGTTCGCCCATTCTGCCAGGGCCGCATCGTCGGTCGCTTCGACGCCGGCTGCGGCGGCCCGGCGGTGGGCGTCCAGAATGGATGCGAAGCGGAAGCCCTGCGGCGTTTCGGCTGCAAAGAGGCCGTCGCGCGGGATGGTGTCGCCAACGAATCCCTTTGCATCGGCGCGCTTCAGCGTATCGGTGACCGGCGAGGCAGCCAGTACCGCGTCATGGGTTTCGAGGGCATCGATCACGCGCGCGATGAGAGCGGGCGAGGCAAAGGGCCGGACCGCGTCATGGATGAGAACGGCTTCGGGCTCGAGCTTCGCCAGCGCCTCGAGGCCGTTCAGCACGGAGGCCTGTCGCGTCGCGCCCCCGATGATCGGAGGAAGCAGTCCGGCTTCAGCCTGCATGGCCTGTTCATACAAAGACGCATCGTCAGGATGGATGACCACCGCGACGGCGCCGACGCGGGGATGATCGAGAAAGAGGCGGGCCGTCCGCGCGATGATCGCCTTGCCGCCGATCGACCGGTATTGCTTCGGCAGACCGCCGCCGGCGCGAACGCCGCGCCCTGCCGCGACGATCAGCGCGACGATCTGCGGTTGGTTGGGGGCAGGCGGCATGGCACATAGTCCGGACACAGCGAGCCGATGGGATGGTTTCCGCCGGCTCTTTTCGGGGGCTTTGCGGCATGGATCGGAGATTTCCTCGTGCCACGCAACAAGTCTCTTGCCGCGGCTCAATCCCTGACTAATATGTGGGCAACGGGCGTGGTGCCTATTCGGTAGTCAATTGATTGATATCTCAACCTGTTTGCGGCGGCTGGCCGATCCGATGGCGATTGGCCGCGTCCAAATCGCCAATCGTGTGCTGCTCGCGCCGATGTCGGGCGTGTCAGATCGGCCGTTCCGGCGCGTCGTAGCGGCGCATGGCGCCGGTCTCGTCGTGTCGGAAATGGTGGCCAGCGAGGAGCTTGCCGGCGGCAACCCCGAATCGGTGCTGCGCGCCGAGGCGACCGGCAATGCATTGCATGTCGTCCAGCTTGCCGGCCGTGAACCACATTGGATGGCGGAGGGCGCCCGGGCGGCCGCCGATTCCGGCGCCGATATCATCGACATCAATATGGGTTGCCCGGCGAAAAGGGTGACAACGGGTTATTCCGGCTCGGCGCTGATGCGCGATCTCGATCATGCGCTGACGCTGATCGAGGCGACTGTCGCGGCAAGCCCGGTTCCGGTGACGCTGAAAATGCGGCTCGGCTGGGACGAGCGGACGATCAACGCACCGGAACTTGCCCGTCGCGCCGAGGACGCTGGCATCGCCATGGTCACCGTGCATGGGCGCACGCGCTGCCAGTTCTACAAGGGCGCGGCGGACTGGGCGGCGATTGCCGCGGTCAAGCAGGCGGTGTCGATCCCGCTTATCGCCAATGGCGACATCCGCACCATCGCAGAGGCCGAGACGGCGCTTCGCCTCTCCGGCGCCGATGGCATCATGATTGGTCGCGGCGCCTATGGCCGGCCCTGGCTGCCGGGCGCGATTGCCGCCTATTGCTGCGATGGCGTGATGCCGGCTGCGCCCGCGGGCGACGCCCTGGTCGATCTCCTGGTGGCGCAATATGAGGAAATGCTGATGGTCTACGGCCCGATCATGGGTGTCCGTAACGCGCGCAAGCATCTTGGCTGGACCATCGAGGCGCTGGGCGCCAACGCGGTCGATCCGGCGATCCGCCAGGCCATCATGACGGAAAATCATCCCGCGCGCGTTGTCGCGCTCATCCGCTCGCATCTTTCGGGCGCTCCCGCGCGGAGAGCCGCATGACCCCGCCCCCAGAGACCCGCGTCCGCAAGCAGGTCGACAATGCCGCCGCGCTGCTGCTTGATGCGCTGCCGCATCCGGTCCTGCTGATCGACCCTGAAGGCCATGTCACCGAAGCCAATGGCGCGGCGCAGGACTTCTTCCAGGTGTCCGTCGCGATGCTGCGGCGCCAGCCGATGGCCAATTTCGTGCCGTTCGGCAGTCCGTTGCTGGCCCTGATCGATCAGGTCCGCATGCGCGGCGCCGCCGTGAACGAATATCGTGTCGATGTCGGCACGCCGCGAAATGGCAGCGAGCGGATCGTCGACATCTATGCCTCGCCGATCTTCGAGCAGCCGCAGCATGTCGTGGTGATGCTCCAGGAGCGGACCATGGCGGAGAAGATCGATCGCCAGCTGACGCATCGCGGCGCTGCGCGCTCGGTGACCGGGCTTGCCGCGATGCTGGCGCATGAGATCAAGAACCCGCTTTCGGGTATTCGCGGCGCGGCGCAGCTGCTCGAATCGTCCGTGGATGACAACGACCGGGCGTTGACGAGGCTCATCACCGACGAGGCCGACCGCATCGTCAAGCTGGTCGACCGCATGGAGGTGTTCTCCGACGAGCGGCCGATCGAGCGCGATCCGGTCAACATTCACGTCGTGCTGGAACATGTGAAGCGGCTGGCGCAGTCGGGCTTTGCGCGCCACATCCGCATCGTCGAGGAATATGACCCGTCGCTTCCGCCTGTTTATGCCAACCGCGACCAGCTTATCCAGGTCTTCCTGAACCTCGTGAAGAACGCTGCCGAGGCGATCGGCGATGATGCCGACGGCGAGATCATGCTGACGACCGCGTTCCGGCCGGGCATCCGCCTTTCCGTTCCCGGTTCCGCCAACCGTGTCACGTTGCCGCTTGAATTCGCCGTCCGCGACAATGGCGGCGGCGTGCCGGCCGAGATCCTGCCGCATCTGTTCGATCCGTTCGTCACCACCAAGACCAATGGTACCGGCCTTGGCCTTGCGCTGGTTGCCAAGATCATCGGCGACCATGGCGGGGTGATCGAATGCGAATCGCAGCAGAGCCGGACCATTTTCCGTGTGCTGATGCCGGCCTTCCCCGGCGCCATGCCTCCAGACAAGGATGACTGAGATGCCGATCGGCAACATTCTCGTAGCCGACGACGATGCGGCGATTCGCACGGTCCTCAACCAGGCACTTTCGCGCGCCGGCTATGAGGTGCGCCTGACGTCGAACGCGGCAACGCTTTGGCGCTGGGTCAGCCAGGGCGAGGGCGACCTCGTCATCACCGACGTCATCATGCCGGATGAAAACGCCTTCGACCTGCTGCCGCGCATCAAGCGTGCGCGGCCGGAGCTGCCGGTCATCGTCATGAGCGCCCAGAACACCTTCATGACGGCGATCCGCGCCTCGGAAAAAGGTGCCTATGAGTATCTGCCGAAGCCGTTCGATCTCAAGGAACTGATCTCGATCGTCGGCCGGGCCCTTTCCGAGCCCAAGCAGCGCCGGCAGGACCAGCGCGTGGATGAGGGCAGCGAGAACATCCCGCTGGTCGGCCGCTCGCCGGCCATGCAGGATATCTACCGCGTGCTGGCGCGTCTGATGCAGACCGACCTCACGGTGATGATTTCGGGCGAATCCGGCACCGGCAAGGAGCTCGTCGCGCGAGCGTTGCATGACTATGGCAAGCGCCGCACCGGGCCCTTCGTCGCCATCAACATGGCCGCTATACCGCGCGATTTGATCGAGAGCGAGCTGTTCGGTCATGAGAAGGGCGCCTTTACCGGCGCGCAGGCGCGTTCTGCCGGCCGTTTCGAACAGGCTGAAGGCGGCACGCTCTTCCTGGACGAGATCGGCGACATGCCGATGGAGGCGCAGACGCGGCTTCTGCGCGTGTTGCAGCAAGGCGAATACACGACGGTTGGCGGGCGCACCCCGATCAAGACCGACGTCCGCATTATCGCCGCCACCAACAAGGATCTCCGCATCCTGATTAATCAGGGGATGTTCCGCGAAGATCTGTTCTTCCGACTGAACGTCGTGCCGATCCGTCTGCCGGGCCTTCGCGAGCGGTCCGAGGATATTCCCGATCTCGTGCGCCACTTCTTCGCGCTCGTCGAAAAGGAAGGCTTGCCGCACAAACAGATCGAGCCAGCTGCCGTCGAGCGGCTGAAGCGCTATCGCTGGCCGGGCAATGTGCGCGAACTCGAGAACCTGATCCGCCGTCTCGCGGCGCTCTATCCGCAGGACACGATCACCGAGAACATCATCGAGACCGAGCTCGACCAGCCGGTCATCAGCTTGCAGGCGCCTGAAACGGCGATGGAGGATACGCTGTCGGGGTCGATGGAGCGCCACCTCTCGGCCTATTTCCAGGGCTTCGGCGACAATCTCCCGCCGCCTGGCCTCTATCACCGTATCCTGCGCGAAGTCGAATACCCGCTCATCTCGACGGCGCTGGCCGCGACGCGCGGCAACCAGATCAAGGCGGCCGAACTGCTCGGGGTCAATCGCAACACGCTCCGGAAGAAGATCCGCGACCTCGACGTCCAGGTGATCCGCTCCTCGCGCTAGGCCAAAGCGGCTGTTGCCGCTTCGCCACAATGCTGTTGCAATTCGGTCTCAGTGTCCGATGCATGTCACGAATCGGACACAACATCCTGAGCCGGATATCCTTTGCAGTGCGGTCGCCTTCGTGAGCGCGACCGCAGAAATTCCCATGGCGGCGCGCGTCGAGCGGCCGAGCCGTCGGCGCGTGACGATGCGTGGCGCAGGCTATGTCACGGTCGTCCTGGCGCTCACCAGCGCCTGCACCACCTTCTTTGTGCTGATGGGGCTGACGCCGATTCAGCCGACCGATTCGGTGGTGTTCTGGGCGCTCGCCATCAACGGCTTCCTGACCTTCCTGCTGGTCGCGGAGACCGCCGTCGAAGTGGCGATGCTGATCCGCGCGCGGCGGCGCGGCAGGGCTGCGGCCCGCCTCCATATCCGCATCGTGGCGCTGTTCAGCATCGTCGCCGTCGTTCCGGCGATCCTGATGGCGATCATCGCCAGCATCACGCTCAATCGCGGGCTCGATCACTGGTTCTCGGAGCGGACGCGCGCCATCGTCGACACCTCGCTGTCGATCGCGCAGGCCTATGCCGAGGAGCATGCACGGACGCTCAAGGTCGATATTCTCGGCCTCAAGGGCGATTTCGAGCGGGCGCAGACACTTTTGACCCGCGATCCCGATCAGTTCCAGAACTTCATGAATTCGATCGCGGCGCTGCGCGGCATTCCAGGCGTCTATCTCGTCAAGCCCGACGGCTCGATGATCGCGCAGGCGGAATTCCAGTTCTCGAGCAATTTTCCGCCGCCGCCGCTCGACGCAGTTAATCGCGCGAAGCAGAGCGGTGCCGAACCTGTGCTGATTTCGCCGGGCGCGACCAATGTCGTCGGCGCCGTGGTCAAGCTCGAGAACTACAAGGATGTGTTCCTCTATATCGCCCGCGACATCGATCCGAAGGTCATCCGCTATATCGCGCAGACGAGCGCCAGCGTCGATGAATACAAGAATCTTGCCGCGACACGCCTCGGCGTGCAGATCGCCTTCGCAGTGCTCTATCTCGGTTTGGCGCTGGTGCTGCTGCTCTCGGCGATCTGGCTCGGCATCGGTTTCGCCAATCGTCTCGTCGCGCCGATCCGCACCCTGATCGACGCTGCCGACGAGATCGGGCAGGGCAATCTCGACGTCACCGTTCCGTTCCGTTCCTCCGACGGTGATCTCGGTGCGCTCGGCGCGACCTTCAACACCATGACGGCGGAACTGCGCAGTCAGAGGTCCGAACTGGTCGCGGCGAGCGAGCAGATCGATGCTCGGCGCCGCTTTTCCGAGGCCGTGCTGGCTGGTGTCAGTGCCGGCGTCATCGGCACGGATGCCCGCGGCAACGTCACGATCGCCAACCGCGGTGCGATGCGGTTCCTCGGCGCCAATGCCGGCTCCATCGTGGGGCGGTCGATCGTCGAAGTTGCGCCCGAACTCATGAATGCGATGGAAGCCGCCTTCGGCGATCACTATCGACACGAGCATCGCGACCAGATCTCGCTGATGCGGGAGGGTCGCGATCGCACGATCAATGTGCGTGTGACCACCGAAGAGGCGGGACCCGAGCAGCGCGGCTATGTGATCACGCTCGACGACATCACCGACCTCGTCGCGGCGCAGCGCAGCTCTGCCTGGGCCGATATCGCGCGCCGCATCGCGCACGAGATCAAGAACCCGCTGACGCCGATCCAGCTCTCGGCCGAACGGCTGAAGCGCCGTTTCGGCAAGCTGATCGGGGAAGAGCAGGGCCGCGACGTCTTCGACCAATGCACGGACACGATCATCCGCCAGGTTGGCGATATCGGCCGCATGGTCGACGAATTCTCGTCCTTCGCGCGCATGCCGAAGCCGACTTTCGAGGAGCGCAATATCGGCGAGGCGGCCCGCGAGGCGGTCTTCCTGATGGAAGTCGCCCATCCCGACATCACGTTTGAGGTCGATCTGCCGGATCAGCCGATGATGGGTCGCTTCGATCCTCGCCTGATGTCGCAGGCGCTGACCAACATCGTGAAGAACGCGACCGAGGCGATATCCGCGGTGCCGCCCGAGGAGAATGTTGCGCCGAAGATCACCGTTCGCGGCCGCGTTGAAGACGACACGAACATCATTGAGGTGATCGATACCGGCATCGGGCTGCCTGTGGAAAATCGCCATCGCCTGCTGGAGCCCTACATGACAACGCGGGAAAAGGGCACCGGCCTCGGCCTCGCCATTGTCGGCAAGGTGATCGAGGAACATCACGGTCGCCTTGAACTGCTCGATTCGCCAGAGGTTGAGCATGGCGGTCGTGGGGCGATGATCCGCATCACACTTCCGCGCTCCCTCTCCGCCGCTGCGAAGCACGCTCCCGCTGCGCCCGTTTCACCCGAAACCTGACGAAGACGGAAACCCATGCCTTCCGACATTCTGATCATTGATGACGAAGCCGATATCCGCGGTCTCGTTTCGGGCATCCTCGACGACGAGGGGCACGGCACGCGAACCGCCGGCGACACCGACAAGGCCCTGGCCGAGATCGCCATGCGGCGGCCCAACCTTATCTTCCTCGATATCTGGCTGACCGGCAGCCGGATCGACGGCCTGACGCTGCTCGACATGATCAAGGCCCAGCACCCCGATCTGCCGGTGGTGATGATCTCAGGCCACGGCAACATCGAGACCGCCGTATCGGCCATCAAGCGCGGCGCCTATGACTATATCGAGAAGCCGTTCAAGGCCGATCGCCTGTTGCTGATCGCCGAGCGTGCGCTCGAAGCGTCCAAGCTCCGGCGCGAGGTGCGCGAACTGCGCGAGCGCGCCGGCTCAGTCAACATGCTGATCGGCACGTCGATCGCGATGAATCATCTGCGCCAGACGATCGACCGCGTCGCGCCGACCAACAGCCGCATCATGATCTCCGGCCCTTCGGGAGCCGGCAAGGAAACCGTCGCGCGGACCATCCACGATCTCTCCCATCGCGCGTCGGGCCCGTTCGTCGTGGTGAATGCGGCCACGATCACGCCCGAGCGGATGGAGCACGAGCTGTTCGGAACCGAGAACGCCAACGGCCCGCGCCAGGTCGGCGCGCTGGAGGAGGCGCATGGCGGCACGCTCTATCTCGACGAAGTCGCCGACATGCCGCGGGAGACCCAAGGCAAGATCCTTAGGGTGCTGATCGACCAGAATTTCCTGCGTGTCGGTGGCACGACGCGGGTCAATGTCGATGTGCGCATCATCTCGTCGACGGCGCGCGATCTGGAGCGCGAGATCCAGGAGGGCAGCTTCCGAGAGGATCTGTTCCATCGGCTCTCGGTGGTGCCGCTGCGCGTGCCGGCGCTCGCCGAGCGCCGCGACGACGTGCCGGCTCTGGTGCAGCATTTCATCGAGCTGATCTCGCACACGACCGGCCTGCCCGTGCGCAAGGTCGGCGAGGATGCCCTCGCCGTTCTGCAGGCGCATGACTGGCCGGGCAATATCCGTCAGCTGCGCAACAATATCGAGCGGCTGCTGATTCTCGCGCGCGGCGACGAAACCCAGATGATCAGCGCCGACATGCTGCCCCCCGAAGTCGGCGAGATGCTGCCGACCACGCCCAATCGTGGCGGGGAGCATCTGATGTCGCTGCCGCTTCGGGATGCCCGCGAGATTTTCGAGCGCGAGTATCTGACGGCGCAGGTCAACCGCTTCGGCGGCAATATCTCCCGCACCGCCGAATTTGTCGGGATGGAACGCTCCGCGCTTCATCGTAAGCTGAAGTCGCTCGGCGTCGGCTGATCTGCCGCCTTCATCCCTTTCGTCGGAAGCCTTCCATGTCTCGTTTCGCCTATGTCAACGGCCACTATGCCCGCCACGCCGATGCCGCCATTCATATCGAGGACCGTGGCTATCAATTTGCCGACGGCGTCTACGAAGTGTGCGAAGTGCGGGGCGGCCGGCTGATTGACGAGCGGCTGCATATGGACCGCCTCGAACGTTCACTCAGCGAGCTCCGCATCGCGATGCCGATGAGCCGCGCTGCGCTTGGCGCTGTGCTGCGCGAGACCGTGCGGCGCAATCTCGTGCGCGACGGCATGGTCTATCTGCAGGTTTCGCGCGGCGTCGCGCCGCGCAATCATCTCTTTCCGGCAGCCGACACGGCGCCGGCGCTGGTGGTCACGGCGAAGTCGGTGGCGCGAGCGTCCGGCGACACGCGTGCCGAGAGTGGCGTCGCCGTCATCAGCGTCCCGGACAATCGCTGGGAGCGCGTGGATATCAAGACCGTATCGCTTCTCCCGAATGTGCTCGCCAAGCAGAAGGCCAAGGAAGCGGGCGCCTATGAGGCCTGGTTCGTCGACAAGGACGGCAACGTCACCGAAGGCTCATCGACCAACGCCTGGATCGTGACCACCGATGGCGCGCTGGTCACGCGGCCGGCGACGTGCGGAATCCTCAAGGGCATCACGCGGACCGTCATCTTCGAGCTTGCGGCGCGGTCGGGCCTTCGCATCGAGGAGCGGGCGTTCAGCATCGATGAAGCCAAGGCGGCGCGCGAGGCCTTCATCACGGCCGCGACGACGCTTGTCATGCCGGTGGTCCGCATCGACGATCAGGCGGTCGGCAATGGTTCCCCGGGTTCAATTGCAACGGATCTCCGCAAGCGGTTTCATGAATTTGCTGAGGAGGCGGCCGCCTGGTCGAGAGGCTGACGAATGCGGCATTGCGGTATGATTGTGCCGACGCCACATTTCAGGCGTGACGGGCGGGCCCTAAGCGGGCAGACTGAATGTGAGCTGTTTGGCTACGGCCACGGGACCTCGGTCCCCAACCGGGACTGAAGTCCCCAACAACATCGAGACGTGAGACAAAAGAATGGCGGAGCGCGCACAAAACCTTCAGGATACATTCCTGAACCATGTCCGAAAGAGCAAGACGCCCCTGACGATTTTCCTCGTCAACGGCGTCAAACTGCAGGGTATTGTTACCTGGTTCGATAATTTCTGCGTGCTTCTGCGCAGGGATGGCCACTCGCAGCTTGTCTACAAGCATGCGATCTCGACCATCATGCCGGGCGCACCTGTGCAACTCTTCGAGCCGGGCGACGAAGCCTGACCGGGCCGAGGCCCACGAGCGAGACCATTGACCGACGAGATCGAATTTCCGGACGATGCCGACGAAACAGCCGGCGTCGAAGACGAATCACCCGAACGCGAACCTGACCGGACGGTCGTTCTGGTGCCTATCCGCTCAGCCCGCTCGCGCCGACAGGTCGGCGAGGGGGTGAGCCTTGCGCGCAGCCCGCAGGCGCGCGTCGAGGAGGCGGTTGGACTTGCCAGCGCCATCTCGCTCGATGTGGTCGCGCAACTCGCAGTGCCGCTGTCGACGCTGCGTCCGGCGACGCTGTTCGGTACCGGAAAAGTCGAGGAGATCGCGGCGCTGGTGAAGGCGGAAGGGGCAGGGCTGGTCTTCATCGACCATGTGCTGTCGCCCGTGCAGCAGCGCAATCTCGAAGAGGCATGGCATGCCAAGGTCATCGACCGGACAGGCCTGATCCTCGAAATCTTCGGCGAGCGCGCACAGACGCGTGAAGGTCGCCTGCAGGTCGAGCTAGCGCATCTCAATTATCAGAAGAGCCGTCTCGTCCGCAGTTGGACCCATCTCGAACGCCAGCGCGGCGGTTTCGGTTTCCTTGGCGGCCCTGGCGAAACCCAGATCGAGGCCGACCGGCGGGCGCTCCAGGAACGGATCGCGCGTATCGAGCATGAGCTTGAGACCGTGGTGCGCACCCGCCGCCTGCAGCGCGAGAACCGTCGCAAGGTTCCGCACCCGATCGTGGCGCTTGTCGGTTACACCAATGCCGGCAAGTCGACGCTGTTCAATACGCTGACCAATGCCGGCATCTTCGCCGAAAACCTCTTGTTTGCCACGCTGGACCCGACGCTGCGCCGGCTCAAGCTGCCGCATGGAACCGAGGTCATCCTTTCCGATACGGTCGGCTTCATCTCTGACCTGCCGACCCACCTCGTCGCCGCTTTCCGCGCGACGCTGGAAGAGGTGATCGAGGCGAGCCTGATCCTGCATGTTCGCGATATCGCGCATGAGGACAGCGATGCGCAGGCGAAGGATGTCGAGACGGTGCTTGGCCAACTCGGCGTCGAGATCGGCAAGTCGGAGCGCATCATCGAGGTCTGGAACAAGATCGACCTGTTGCCGGAAGATGCGCGGCCGAGCGAGCAGTTGAAGGCAGAGCCAGGCCGGCCGGCCGTTGTGCCGATCTCCGCGCTGACGGGTGAGGGGCTGCCGGCGCTGGTGCAACTGGTCGAGGATCGCCTCAACAAGGGGCGCGCAGCCTTCACGGTGGATCTCGCCGGCGCCGATCTCGCCAAACTGCATCGTCTCTATGAGCTCGGCGAGGTGATGTCTCGCGAAGACGATGAAGACGGCACCACCCACGCGGTTCTCAGGGTTTCAGAGAAGCACGAGACGGCCTTCCACAACGAATTCCCGCAGGCGCGCCAGACCCATTGATGGAGCAGACCATTGTTGGGGGTGGGCGTCGCACGGCGGCTCACTCCGGCAGTGGCGGCGGGCCGCTTTCGCTTGAGCGCGGGACAATGATGAGGTCCATGGTCTTGATGCGCTCATAGAGCTTGATCTCGCGCGCGAACGGCCACCAGTCATAGAGCAGCAGTTCGGCCGGGCGCCACAGGCTCACCCAGCCGGCGATCAGGAAGCCCTCGCCGAAAAGCCGGCCCTGCAGGCTGTAGGTCGAGAAGAGCTTTTCGGACAGCGTCGACAGCAACAGGCAGATGGCCCAGGCGATGAAGCCGACGCGAAGCGCGCGCTGTCCCTCGATGCGCGTCTCGCGCACGCGCTGGCGCGACAGCCGCTGCTGCACATTGCAGTAGGTAGTGATGGCTCTCACAAGCCGTGGGCCGAGGTCGGGAGAGATCGCGTCCGGCGGCAAATGCAGCACGATGCGCTCCAGCACCGGCGCGCCGCGTGGGCGCGCCTTCATCGTGTCCAGGAGCTGGTCGATCCCCGACTCGTCGATGCTGTCGCCCTTGAAGGGATCGAGTGCCGGCGCCTCGAAGAAATGATGGACGTCGGTCAGGTAGAGCGCAGCATCGCGTTCGGTGACGACGGTCATGATCCGGCGGCGTGCTGGGCTTCGACGGCGGCGAGGATCGTCATGTTGGCGACCCCGCGCGATGTCACCGAGGGCGTCAGGATATGCGCCGGCTTGGCGGGCCCGAGCAGGATCGGCCCGACATGCAGCGCGTCGGTCATCACCTTGACGACGTTGAGCGTGATGTTGGCGGCGTCGAGATTGGGGAACACCAGCAGATTGGCCTCGCCGGTCAGTTTCGAGCGCGGCATGGCCCTCATCCGCAGCGTTTCCGACAGCGCGGAATCGCCATGCATCTCGCCATCGACCTCGAGATTCGGCGCGTTCTTCCAGAGCAGCTCCACCGCCTGACGCATCTTGCGACTCGATTCGGTGCGATGTGAACCGAAATTCGAATGCGACAGCAGCGCCGCCTTCGGCACGATGCCGAAGCGGCGGACCTGGTCCGCTGCAAGGCAGGTGAGTTCGGCGAGTTCCTCGGCCGAGGGGTCGACATTGACATAGGTGTCGGTGAGGAAAGTGGTCGACTCCGACGAGATGAGCAGGCTCATGGCCGCGAAGCGGCGCGTGCCCGGGCGGAGGCCGATCACCTCGCGGATCACCTGGAAATGGTTGCGGAACTGGCCTTCAAGTCCGCACAGCATCGCGTCGGCCTCGCCGCGCTCGACGGCCAGCGCCGCGATCACGGTCGTGTTGGTGCGCACGATCGTGCGCGCGGCGTCCGGCACGACACCGCTTCGCCCAACCTTGTCAAGGAAGAGATCGACATAGTCGCGATAGCGCGGATCATCGTCGGGATTGATCACTTCGAAATCGACGTCCGGCCTGATCTTGAGGCCGAAGCGCTCCAGTCGGCTCGCGATCACCGAAGGGCGGCCGACCAGGATCGGCGAGGCCAACCCATCCTCGATGACCGCTTGCGCGGCGCGCAGCACGCGTTCGTCCTCGCCATCTGCATAGATGACGCGCTTGACCTCGCCCTTGGCCGCGGCGACCAGCGGCTTCATCACGAGGCCGGACTTGAAGACGAAGCGGGTCAGGCGGTCCATATAGGCGTCGAAATCGTCGATCGGCCGGGTCGCGACACCTGAATCCATCGCCGCCTGCGCGACCGCAGGGGCGATGCGCAGGATCAGCCGCTGGTCGAAAGGCGAGGGGATCAGGAACTCCGGCCCGAAGGTCCGCTCGACGCCGCCATAGGCCTGCGCCACCACATCGGAAGGCTCTTCCTTGGCGAGCGCTGCGATGGCGCGCACCGCAGCGTGCTTCATCTCTTCGTTGATCGTCGTGGCGCCGACATCGAGCGCGCCGCGGAAGATGTAAGGAAAACAGAGGACGTTATTGACCTGGTTGGGGAAATCCGAACGGCCTGTGCAGATCATGGCGTCGGGCCGCGCCGCGCGCGCCACCTCGGGCATGATCTCCGGCTTCGGATTTGCCAGCGCAAGGATCAGCGGGCGATCGGCCATCCGGGAGACCATATCGGCCGTGAGCACGCCCCCTGCGGAGACGCCGAGGAAAATGTCGGCGCCGTCGATCACTTCGCCGAGGGTGCGCTTGTCGGTCTTCTGGGCGAAGGCGCCCTTCCAGCGATCCATGAGGACCGGGCGGCCCTCATAGACGACGCCCTCAAGGTCACAGACCGTGATGTTCTCGCGCCGCGCGCCGAGCGAGACCAGCATGTTGAGGCAGGCAATGGCGGCCGCGCCGGCGCCGGAAGCGACGATCTTCGCCTCCGCGATGGGCTTCGCCTTGATCTCGAGCGCATTGGTGACGGCCGCGCCGACGATGATCGCCGTGCCATGCTGATCGTCGTGGAAGACGGGGATGTTCATCCGCGCCCTGAGCTTCGTCTCGATGTCGAAGCACTCGGGTGCCTTGATGTCCTCGAGATTGATGCCGCCGAAGGTCGGCTCCAGCGCCGCGACGACATCGACGAACCGGTCGATGTCGCGTTCCTCGACCTCGATGTCGAAGACATCAATGCCGGCAAACTTCTTGAAGAGGACGGCTTTGCCCTCCATCACCGGCTTGCCGGCCAGCGCGCCGATGGCGCCGAGGCCGAGCACGGCCGTGCCATTCGAGATCACCGCCACGAGATTGCCACGCGCCGTATAATCGAACGCTTTGGCGGGATCGGCCGCGATCGCGAGGCAGGGCGCCGCGACGCCGGGCGAATAGGCGAGCGCGAGGTCGCGCTGGTTGCCAAGCGGCTTGGTCGCCCTGATCTCGAGCTTTCCGGGCTCGGGATAGCGGTGATAGTAGAGGGCGGCCTCGTCGAGATCGGCGCCTGCCGGTCCTCTTTGCGTCATGATCTGCCTGCGGTGTCTCGTTGTGTCGATTGTGGCCGGGAGGCCAACGACACCTTTACAACACCGATGACGATGCCGCGAGGCTCAGAACGTCGAGAGACGCGGAGACAGCGTGCCGCAGCCGATCCCGGCATTGACGCAGAGGCCGATCATCGAGCCACGCGGATCGCGAAGCTCCGGATTCATGGAGGGACGGACCAGCTCGGCCATGCCGATGCCGACCAGCATTGCGAACAGGGTGACGACGAAGAAGGAGCGGGTGGCCATCGAACGCATCTCCAAAGGACCAGTGACGGGACAACACTGGACAAATCCGCCTGAACCGGCCCTGAAACCGGCGTTCATAGAGCGTTTGGATTGATTGCGATTTGATTAAAATTCGACCTATCGACCGGGCAGCTCACAGCCTCGTGTACGGCTTGACGCCCCCGGCGAAATCCTGCATCACGCAGGCATGATGGCTTGGAAGCGTCCTGGATTTCGCTGTCGCCGCGGTGGTTGTCCGGCCTGTTGAGGGCCGGCGGGAGCTTGCGCCTGCGGTTCGCCGAAAGCGCCGATGCCTTGATCACCACGGGACCCGATCACGATGATGACGCTTCGCCTCTTCAATACGCTTTCCAAGGAAAAAGAAACCTTCGTTCCGATCGATGCGCAGCATGTCCGCATGTATGTCTGCGGCCCGACGGTTTATGATTTTGCGCATATCGGCAATGCACGGCCGGTCATCATCTTCGACCTTCTGTTTCGTCTGCTGCGCTTCTTCTATGGCGCGCGCCACGTCACTTATGTCCGCAACATCACGGATGTCGATGACAAGATCAACGCGCGCGCGGCGACGGCGCATCCCGGCCTGCCGCTGAACGAGGCAATCAGGCTCGTCACCGAGAAGACGAACATCCAGTTCCAGGCCGACGTTTCGGCTCTCGGCTGCCTCGATCCGACCGAGCAGCCGCGGGCGACCGAGCATATCGACGCGATGAAGGCGATGATCGAGCGCCTCATCGCGCGGGGTGTCGCCTATGTCGCCGAAGGCCATGTGCTGTTCTCGCCGGCGGCCATGGACCAACTGGCCGGTGTGCCGCGCTATGGCGCGCTGGCGCGCCGTTCGCTCGACGAGATGATCGCCGGGGCTCGCGTCGATGTCGCGCCCTACAAGCGTGACACGACCGACTTCGTGCTGTGGAAGCCGTCGACGGACGAGGAACCCGGTTGGCTGTCGCCGGCGGGCATCAATGGCCGCGGCCGGCCGGGCTGGCATATCGAATGCTCGGCGATGTCGATGGCGCGCCTTCTGGAGCCGTTTGGTGGCGGGCTGCAATGCGACGACCCGGCGAAGAACGTCTTCGACATCCATGGTGGCGGCATCGATCTCGTGTTCCCGCACCACGAGAACGAAATCGCGCAGTCCTGCTGTGCCTTCGGCACCGAGCGCATGGCCAATATCTGGATGCACAATGGCTTCCTGCAGGTCGAAGGCGAGAAGATGTCGAAGAGCCTCGGCAACTTCGTCACCATTCGCCAGGTGATGGAGGCGCTCGGCGGCGAGCGTTTTGCCGGCGAGATCGCGCGGCTGACCATGCTCAAGGCGCAGTATCGCCAGCCGATCGACTGGACCGAGAAGGGTCTTGGAGAATCGACCGCCGAGATCGAGAACCTGCGGCGCGCGCTGCGGGCCGCCGTTCCGGGCGAGCCGTCGGAAGCGGTCGTCGAGGCGTTGGCCGATGATCTGAACACGCCTCAGGCCTTGGCTGAGATCTGGCGGCTCAGCGGCGAGGCGCGCGGAGCCTCCTCGCCGGCGCGCCGGCGCGAGGCGGCCGACAGTCTTGCGGGCTCGCTGAAGCTGCTCGGCTTCGACAGGCTCGTCGACGATGTCACGGAGGAGAACCACGCGCTTCGCGAAGAGCTCGACCGGACGATCATGGATGCGAGCCGAACCGCCAGCGATGCCGATGCGTTCGAGCGTCTCGCAGCGGAGGCTGCAGCCTCGTTCGAAGCGAAGATCAAGCTGCGTGAGGCGGAAAGCCTCGGGCTCGAGTCCGATGAGATCGAAACCCTGATCGCCGCCCGCCTCTCGGCACGGCGTGTCAGGAACTTTGCAGAGGCTGATCGCATCCGCGGTGAACTGGAAGCGATGGGAATCGCACTCAGGGACGCCAAGGACCCTGTGACGGGCGAGATCGTGACGAGCTGGGAACCGCGCTGAGCGCGGTTCCTCACGTGATCAGATAGCCGCCGTCGATGACGAGCACAGCGCCGGTGACGAAGCCTGCAAGCGGCGAGGCGAGGAAGAGCACTCCGCCCGCGACCTCCGCGGGCTCTCCCCAGCGCTTCAGCGCGGTCCGCCCCCTTATGGCTGCGTCGCGCTCGGCATCGGCGCGCAGCGGAGCGGTCAAGGGCGTCGCGATCCAGCCCGGCGCGACGGCGTTGACGCGGATGCCGTCAGCCGCATAGGCGATCGCCAGCGATTTCGTCAGTTGGGCGATGCCGCCTTTCGAGGCGGAGTAGCCAGGGGTTACCCCGCCACCGAAAAACGCCAGCATCGAGGCGGTGTTGATGATCGTTCCCGCTGTCTCGGCAAGGCGTGGCCGAGCCGCCGCGCAGATGCGCATCGTTCCGTTCAGATTGATGTCGACGACATCGGCGAAGATTTCGGGATCGAGTTCGGCGCCACGCCGGATGATGCCGGCGCAGTTCACGACATGATCGAGCCGTGGAAGGCCGGCGACGATCGCCTCGACGTCGGCTCCGCTGCGGACGTCGAGCACGGCAAAGCGCGCGCCGGCCATCGTCGGGTCCTGCCCTGCGGCCGAGACCTCCGCGTCGGTAACGCCGGTCGCCAGCACTGCGCCGCCAAGCGAAAGGAAGCCTCGCGCGACGGCCGCGCCGATGCCGGATGTCCCGCCGGTCACCAGGATCTGGCGACCGTTGAAGAGCCCTGGCCGTAGCGCATCGGCGATGGCGGCCGAACGGTCAGCGGATGAACTGGTCGACATAATCTGCACCGAGGCCGACAGAGGCGTAATGCGCGCGGCAGAGGTCGATCTTGGTGAAGACGTCCTCGATTCCCAACGGGTCACCATAGGCGTCGACATAGACCATGATGCCGTTGACCTGGAAATAGGTGATCATTTCCTCGACATCGTCGGGCACGACCAGCGTATGGGTCTCGCCCGGCGGCTCGAAGACATAACCGCCTTCCTCCGCCACCCAGTCATGCTCGAGATAATGCCAGCGGCCCTTGAGCACGAAGCCGTGCACCGCCTGAGGATGACGATGGCGCGAGAGCACACCGGACTTCCGGACCCGCAAGAGGTTCATCCAGTAGCCTTGCGAACGGTTGAGGCAGAGCGGACGAAACCAGACATTCTCGCCCTGCGGCACCCAGATGCGCTCGTCCGTCGGAATGGCGCTGGGTATGACGATGTCGGTAAGCGCCTCGACAGGATTAGCATGCTGATAGGGCATGCGTGGGTTGGGGTCCTTGCGGATGGGCGGCATGGTGTTCCTCCGGCGTGGCGTTGTTTTCACGAGCATCGCGGGCTGGCGGCAGCATGTCCACTGTTGCCTTTCGCCGCGCCGCGCCATCATCTGCGCTGCCGAATGGAGACCTGCTCTTGCCCGACGCCGCCATCGCCCTTTGGGGCATCAAAAACTGCGACACCATGAAGAAAGCCCGGCTCTGGCTCGACCAGAACGGCGTCGCCTACACCTTCCGCGACTACAAGCAGGAAGGCGCCGATCCGGCTCGGCTGAAGCACTGGATCGCAACGCTCGGCTGGGAGATCGTACTCAACCGCGCCGGTACGACATTCCGCGCGCTGCCGGAAAGTGAGAAGGCGAACCTTGATGCCGAACGCGCGGCCGCATTGATGCTGGCGCAGCCCTCGATGATCAAGCGGCCGATGCTCGATCGGTCGGATGGACTATTGCTCGCGGGGTTCAAGCCTGAAATCTACGCGAAGGCTTTGCTGGGCTCGAAGGACTGAAGCGTTGCCAGCGCCGCGCGCGCGGACTAAATCTCCGGCCAGCGGTCCATGGCGACCGACCCAACGGGATGATGATGGCGATGAGCGGTGCAGTTTCGCCCGGCGAGGGACTGGACGTCCACCGCCGGAGAACCCATTTTCGGGCCTGGCATCGCGGCATGCGCGAGATGGATCTCATTCTCGGGCGCTTCGCTGACGCCAATATCGCTGATCTCTCGCTCGATGAGCTCGATGCTTTCGACGCGCTGATGGAAGAGCAGGACCGCGATATCTTCGCCTGGCTGACGGGCGAGAAGACGACGCCTGACGACATAGACACCCCTTTTTTTCGCAAGCTTGCCGCCTTTACGGGCGCTACCCTCCGATAGGCTCATGATCCGTTTCGAAACCGTGCTCGGTCGTCGCTCGACCGTCCTGTCGGGCGTGCCGGACGGCTTCGACGGCCGCGTCGTCGCCGATCTCGCGACGCTCTCGGCGAAGGCCGGCCGGCCGTTCCTGCTTGTCGTCGCGCGCGACGGCAACCGGATGAACGATCTCGAGCAGGCGATGAAGTTCTTCGCGCCGGCGCAGGAGGTGCTGTCTTTCCCGGCCTGGGACTGCATGCCCTATGACCGCGTCTCGCCGAATCCATCGGTGGTGTCGCGCCGGATGGCGGCGCTCGCGCATCTGGCGACACGCAAGGCGGAGCCGGGCAAGGCGCTGGTGGTGCTCACGACGGTCAACGCCATCGTGCAGCGCGTGCCGCGCCGCGCCGATGTCGCCCGCCAGAGCCTCGCCATTGCGCCCGGCGGCCGGCTGCCGATGGAAAAGCTGGTCGGCTGGCTCGAGGACAACGGGTTCATGCGCACCTCGACCGTGCGCGAGGCCGGTGAATATGCCGTGCGCGGCGGTATCGTCGACCTCTTTGCAGCCGGCCTCGGCGAGCCGGTGCGCGTCGACTATTTCGGCGACACGATCGATTCGATCCGCTCCTTTGACGTCGAGACGCAGCGCACGCTCCAGCAGAAGAAGCGCATCGACCTCGTTCCGGTCAGCGAACTCGTCCTCTCGCCCGATGCGATCGCCCGCTTCCGCGAGGCCTATGTCGGACTGTTCGGCGCCTCGGAGCGAGATGACCAGCTCTATGCGAATGTGAGCGAGGGACGCCGCTTCACCGGTGTCGAACATTGGCTGCCGCTCTTTGCCGAGGGGCTCGATACGCTCTTCGACTATGTGCCCGAGGCGGCCGTGGTCCTCGACCATCTGACCGAAGAGGCGCTGGCCGAGCGGCTTGACGACATCGTCGACCACTATGACGCGCGCAAGAGCGCGATGGGCCAGAACCAGGGCGGCGTTCCCTACAAGCCGATCCCGCCTTCGGGGCTTTATCTCGATCGCGACGAGTGGAAGCGTCATGAAGCGCTGGTGCCGCTGATCCGAATGACGCCATTTGCCGAGCCCGACGACACGATGGTCGTCGATCTCGGCGGCCGGCAGGGGCGCAGCTTCGCGGCGGAGCGGTCGGCCGGAGATGTCAATGTTTTCGACGCGGTCATCAACTATGTCGCGACGCTGCGCGAGAAGAAGCGCGTCGTCATCGCGTCGTGGAGCGAAGGCGCCCGCGATCGCCTCGCGCAGGTGCTGGCCGATCACGGCCTGAAGCGCGTCCAGATCATCGACAACTGGCCCTCCGCCCAGGCGCTGCAGAAGGGCATGGTCGCGCTCGGCGTGCTCGGTCTCGAGTCCGGCTTCGAAGCATCCGATATCGTCGTGGTCGGCGAGCAGGACATCCTCGGCGACCGTCTGGTGCGCCCGCGCAAGCGCTCGAAAAAGGCTTCGGACTTCCTGAGCGAGATCACGGCCCTCTCGGAGGGTGATCTCGTCGTCCATGTCGATCACGGCATCGGTCGGTTCACGGGGCTGAAGACGATCACCGCCGCCGGCGCGCCGCGCGATTGCCTGGAGATCATCTATGCCGGCGGCGACAGGCTCTATCTGCCGGTCGAGAATATCGAGCTCCTGTCGCGGTACGGGTCGGAGGAAACCGACGCATCGCTCGACAAGCTTGGCGGCGTCGCCTGGCAGTCACGCAAGGCCAAGCTCAAGAAGCGCATCCGCGATATGGCGGCCCAGCTGATCAAGGTCGCCGCCGCCCGCGCGATGCGCCAGGGCACGGTCCTGGCGCCGCCGGATGGGCTCTATGACGAGTTCGCTGCGCGCTTCCCCTATGAGGAGACCGAGGATCAGCTCGCGGCGATCGAGGCCGTGATCGCCGATCTTTCGGCCGGCACGCCGATGGACCGCCTCGTCTGCGGCGATGTCGGCTTCGGCAAGACGGAAGTCGCGCTGCGTGCGGCCTTCGTCGCGGTGATGAGTGGCAAGCAGGTCGCGGTCGTGGTGCCGACGACGCTGCTCTCACGCCAGCATTTCAAGACCTTCACCGCGCGCTTCGCGGGCCTGCCGGTCCGTGTCGAGCAGGCCTCGCGCCTCGTTTCGGCCAAGGATCTCGCCGAGACCAAGAAGGGCATCAAGGAAGGGCAGGTCGACATCGTCGTCGGCACGCACGCCTTGCTCGGCAAGGGCATCGAATTCAAGGATCTCGGTCTGCTCGTCATCGACGAGGAGCAGCATTTCGGCGTCAAGCACAAGGAACGACTGAAGGAACTGAAGGCCGACGTCCACGTGCTGACGCTCTCCGCGACGCCGATCCCGCGCACGCTGCAGCTCGCTCTGACGGGTGTCCGCGAGCTCTCGCTGATCACGACGCCGCCAGTCGACCGCATGGCGGTGCGCACGTTCATTTCTCCGTTCGACGCACTTGCCGTGCGCGAGGCGCTGCTGCGCGAGCGTTATCGCGGCGGCCAGAGCTTCTATGTCTGTCCGCGCCTTGCCGATCTCGCCGAGCGCAAGGAATTCCTCGACAAGTTCGTGCCCGAGGTGAAGGTCGCGATCGCGCATGGCCAGATGCCGCCGACGGAGCTCGACGACATCATGAACGCCTTCTATGAGGGCGCCTATGACGTGCTGCTGTCGACGACGATCGTCGAATCCGGCCTCGATATTCCGACGGCGAATACGCTGATTGTCCACCGCGCCGACATGTTCGGCCTCGCCCAGCTCTATCAGCTGCGCGGCCGTGTCGGCCGCTCCAAGACGCGCGCCTATGCACTGTTCACGGTTCCTGCCGAGAAGAAGCTGACGCCGATGGCCGATCGCCGGCTGAAGGTGCTGCAGTCGCTCGATACGCTCGGCGCCGGCTTCCAGCTCGCGAGCCACGATCTCGACCTGCGCGGTGCTGGCAACCTGCTCGGTGAGGAACAGTCGGGCCATATCAAGGAAGTCGGCTACGAGCTCTATCAGCAGATGCTGGAAGAAGCCGTCGCGGCGCTGCGTCAGGGTGGCGAGGACGAGGCGGAGGCGGATGGCCGCTGGTCGCCGCAGATCACGGTCGGCACGCCCGTCATGCTGCCGGAGAGCTACGTCCCCGACCTGCCGCTGCGTCTCAGCCTCTATCGCCGCCTTGGCGATCTCGACGAGCCCGAACAGATCGATTCGTTCGGCGCCGAGCTGATTGACCGCTTCGGGCCGCTGCCCGACGAGGTCGAGCACCTGTTGAAGATCGTCTACATCAAGGCGCTGTGCCGCAAGGCGAATGTCGAGAAGGTCGACGCCGGCCCCAAGGGTATCGTCATCTCGTTCCGCAACTCGACCTTCTCCAATCCGGCCGGGCTCATCCGCTATATCGGCGAGCAGGGGAGCCTTGCGAAGGTTCGCCCAGACCAGAAGATCGTGCTCATCCGCGATTGGGAAGATCCGGAGAAGCGCCTGAAAGGCACGGCCGTCGTGCTGACGCAGCTCGCGCGGCTCGCGGCCGGCGATGGCAAGAAGGCGGCATAACCCGCCCTCCGGCTCTCTGCGGATTCCAGGCATCGTGCGGCTCTTCGAGGCCGTCCTACGGTCCGAGCGGAGCGTACCAGGTCGAAAGCGTGTAGCCGTTGACCGATTGCGTCTGCGGATGGTCGACGCGCGTCCAGCGTGCCACCCACTGGTCGGGCAGATAATAGAGCGGCACGACATAGTGGCCGGAGATCAGGACACGGTCGAGCGCGCGCACGGCTGCGATGAAGTCTTCCTGGCTCTCGGCCGCAAGCACGGCCGCCAGCATCGCGTCGATGGCCGGGCTGTTGGCGCCGACATAGTTGAACGAGCCGGGCACGTCGACATTGCTGCTCGACCAGCGATTGCCCTGCTCGTTGCCGGGCGACAGCGAAGCAGGCCACGACGTCATGATCATGTCGAAGTCGAAATCCTGCACGCGGCGCTGATACTGGGTCGAATCGACCGTTCGTACCGTGGCCTTGATGCCGATCCGCTGCAGCGTCCGCGTAAAGGCGAGCGCGACGCGCTCCTGATTGCGGTCCTGCAACAGGATTTCGAAGGTGAGTGGCTGGCCGGTCTTTTCGTCGATCAGCGCATTGCCGTCGAGCTTGTAGCCGGCCGACTGGAGCAGATCGAGCGCGCCGCGCATCACCTTGCGGTCGCCGCCGGAGCCATCCGAGACGGTCGGCCGGTATGTCCCGTCCATGACGTCGGGCTCGACGGCATCCGGGAAGGGGGCGAGCAGGGCCTTTTCGACCGGTGAAGCCGGCACGCCGAGGGAGGAGAGGATCGAATCCTGGAAGAAGCTGGCGTCCCGGCTATAGGCGCCGGAGAACAGGTTCTTGTTGACCCATTCGAAATCGAACAGCATCGCGAGCGCCTTGCGGACGCGGATATCGGCGAACACAGGGCGCCGCGTGTTCATCGCAAAGCCCAGCATGCCCTTCGGCAGTCCGTTCTTGACGGTTTCCTTGACGACGCGACCGTCCGTGGCGGCGGCGAAGTTATAGCCTTCCAGCCAGCGCGCCGGATCGGTCTCGGGATTGACGTCGTAAAGTCCCTTCTTGAAGGCCTCGAACATCGCATTGCCGTCACGATAGTAGTCGATGCGGATCTCGTCGAAATTGTCGAAGCCGCGCTTCGCCGGCAGGTCCTTGCCCCAATAGTTCGGGTCGCGTTTCAGGACGAAGCGCTCGCCCGGCTTGATGTCCGCCATCACATAGGGCCCGCTGCCGATCATCGGCTTCAGCGTCGACTGGTCGAAGGTCTCGGGATCGATGGCATGTTTCGGCAGGATCGGCATCAGGCCGATCAACATCGGCAGTTCCCGGTTCTCGCCGTCCTTGAACGTGAACTTGACGCCGCGCTCGCCGACCTTCTCGGCCTTCTCGACCTGTCCATACCAGGTCTTGTAGATCGGGCGGCCCTTCTCCTTGAGGATGTCGAGCGAGAACAATACGTCATCGACGGTCACCGGCTGGCCGTCGGAGAACTTCGCCTTCGGATTGATCGTGAAGCTGATCGATGTCCGGTCAGCCGGCATCTCGACCGAATCGGCGAGCAGGCCATAGAGGCTGAACGCCTCGTCGCGGTTCCGCACCAGAAGGCTCTCGAAGACATTGTTGCCGAGCGAGACGTCCCAGATGCCGCGCGAAGTCGTCGTCGCGCTCTTCACGATGAAGGGGTTCAGGCTGTCATACGTGCCGACAAAGGCATAGGTGATGGTGCCGCCCTTGGGTGCGGCGGGATCGGCATAGGGAAAGTGGTCGAAATCGGCCGGCAGCGCCGGTTCGCCATGCATCGCGATCCCATGCATCGGTGCGGCAAGGACAGGGCCGCCGGCAAACCCAGTCATGACGAGCGCAGCCAGCGCGATCATCGGTCCGAGGGCGCGATTCAACATCGACTCAACCTCCCGCTCATCCGGCTTATCACCGGCCGGGGCAAAAAAGCTCAGCCGGTCGGACTTGGCAACCGCTTGGCGCTGGAAAAACGCCAGATGAGCGGCTATTGATGCCCCGCCACCCGCACGTCACCGTGTCGCCTCAATTGCTGGTCATCCAGCCTCGATCAGTGTCGCCGGAGATGGGGCAAGCATTGCCCTTCGCCCGTGGCAGCGCAAGGCAGACGAAAACTCAAGGACACGCTCGATGTCGTATCGTTGGAATATTGGTTCGGTTCGCGCGCCCCTTCTGGCGGCTGCCGCGCTGATGATGATCGGCGCCGCGCCGATGGCCTATGCGCAGGACGCGCCGGCTCCGAAGCCTCCGGTCGCCAAGCCGGCCGCGCCTGCAGCCGCTCCTGCAGCAGCCGATGCTGGCGCGAGTGCGCCGCCGAGCTCGCCCTGGATCAAGGAATGCGGTCAGGACCCGCAGTCCAAGAAGAAGCTCTGCATCACCTCGCAGGAACTTCGCGCCGAGACGAATCAGTTCATCGCCTCGCTGCAGCTGCGCAAGCTTGAGGGTGATCCGAAGATGGCGCTCACCGCCATCGTTCTCACCGGCCAGCTGATCCAGCCGGGTCTGCTGATCCAGGTCGACCAGAACAAGGCCGTGCCGCTCAAATATGTGATCTGCGACCCGACCGTCTGTTATGCGCAGGCCGAGATCGACGACAGCTTCATCAGCTTGCTGAAGAAGGGCAACAAGGTTGCTGCGATCACGATGAACCCGCAGGGCAAGCCGATGGTGTTCCCCTTCGGCCTGAGCGGTTTTACCAAGACGTTTGACGGCGAAGGCCTCGACCGCGCCGCCGGCAAGGCACGTCGCGACGCGCTGCAGGAGCAGCTGCAGAAGAACGCCGAGGACAACCGTCAGAAGCTCATCGAGCAGCAGAACAAGGAACGCGGCACCGAGACGCCGCCGGCCCAGTAGTCACGGGGTTCGTTAGCAAGCCACGGACGGCGCGCTTCAGGCGCGCCGTTTTCGTTTTGGGTGCGCTTCAGCGATCAGTTGAGGCCGCGGCGATGGGAGACATAGATGTCGCCCTGCCGTTCGCCGAAATAATCCGGAAGCTGCGGATGGCGCAGTGGTTCATCGGAACGGTCGGCGAGAAGGTTCTGCTCCGAGACATAGGCGACATATTCGCTTTCGTCGTTCTCGGCGAGCAGATGATAGAACGGCTGGTCCTTCGAAGGACGCACCTCTTCCGGGATCGACAGCCACCATTCCTCGGTGTTGTCGAAGATCGGGTCGACATCGAAAACCACGCCACGAAATGAGAAATGGCGGTGGCGGACGATCTGACCGATCTGGAACTTTGCTTCGCGTGACTGACCCATGACGTGACCCTGGACTGACCGGTCAGCCAAAAGCCATGCCATGCCATGCCAAGTCAAGGCGGCGCATGGTCGCCGTCAAAGATGCGGCGCGAGCGCCTGGCGCATCGCGAAGCGCTTGAGAGCGGGAAGGCGGTCGAGCGCGAAAAGGCCGATGCCCCGCGCCGCCTGCACCGGCAGGAAGCCCGTCAGCAAGGTGCGGTTGAGGGCGTCGACGGCCGTCGTGCGGGAGAGGACGTCGCCCGATCGCCGTCGGTCATAGTCTGCGAGCGCGCCCGGCGCGCCGGGGTCGTCTCGATGCGCTGCGGCGACGGACGCGAAGACGGCTGCGTCACGCAGGCTGAGATTGAGCCCCTGGGCGCCGATCGGCGGGAAGACATGCGCCGCCTCGCCGATGAGGGCGATCCTTCGGGCCGCGAACTGGCGGGCTGTCTGGCCTGTGAGCGGGAAGCGCTGCCGCGCGCCGTCGATCTCGATGTCTCCGACGAGAAAGCGTGACTTCTCCTCGAACACGCGCGCGAGCTCGATGTCCGAAACGGCTGCGAGCCGTTCGGCTTCTTCCGGCTTCACCACGCAGACGACCGCCGAGCGCTTGCCGGGCAGCGGGACCAGCGTGAACGGCCCGGTCTCGGTGTGGAATTCGGTCGAGACGTCATCATGCGACAGGTTGTGGCGAATGTTCACGACGAGCGCGGTCTGGGGATAGGACCAGCGTCGAACGGCGATCCCCGCGGCCTCGCGGGCTGGCGAATTGCGTCCGTCGGCGGCACCGACAAGACGCGCTTCGATCCGACCAGCGTCGCCGGCGTCGATCGTGACCCGATCTTCGGCCGGCGTGATCGCGCGGGCGAATCCGTCCAGCCGAAGGATGCCGGCGGCCTCGGCCTCGGATTCCAGCGCGGCTATGAGCGCGGCATTCGGCACATTGTAGCCAAAGGCCGGGCGGCCGATTTCGCTGGCGTGGAATTCGACCAGCGGCGCGCGCACGAGCCGGCGTGTCGCATCGACGATGCGCATGGTGGCAAGCGGCGCGACCGTGTCGGTGAGGGCCGCCCAGACGCCGGCTTCCTCGAGAATATCGACCGAAACACCCAGCATGGCGACGGTGCGCTTGTCGTTCGGCAGAGTGCGCGGGGCGACGAGCGCCACAGAGAGGCCATGGCTGCGCGCCAGAAGCGCCGCGACGAGGCCGGCGGGACCTGCACCGACAACGGCGATATCGGCGAGATCAGTCACGGTTCAACCTCCTGCGCAATGCCTGCGGTGGCGCGTTGTACACGCCGCCGCCACAGATGGACGACAGCCACGCCGAGCAGCATCGATACCAGAAACAAGATGATGGCAGGCGAGGCAAAGACAAGATCGGCGACGGCGGGGCCGGGGCACAGCCCGGAAAGGCCCCATCCAATGCCGAAAAGCGCTGCACCGATCGCCAGTTGGCCCTCGATGCGCTTCGTATGCGGCTGCGAGAACGACGATGCCGCCACCGGGCGGCGACGGCGATGGCCGATCCGCACCGCCATCATCGTGACGATCACGGCCGCCGCCATCACGAAGGCGAGGCTCGGATCCCAGCCGCCCGAAACGATGCGTGACACATCGAGGAACGCCTTGACCTTCTCGGGATAGATCATCCCCGAGACCGCCAGTCCGAGGCCGAAGACCGTGCCCGAGACAAGCGCCGCGGCATGGAAGAGGACGCTGCGGCGGCGGTCCCGGTCGGTCATGGCCATTGCTTCGCGAACAGGACGGTCAGCACGGCGGTCGTCATGAAGATCGTGACCGCCAGAAACGACCTCAGGGACAGATTGGCGAGACCGACGACGCCATGACCCGATGTGCAGCCACGCGCCAGCGCCGTCCCGACTCCCACGAGAAAGCCCGCAACGACGACGAGCGCCGGCGGCAGATCGAGCTTCGGCAAGCCGCCGGACATATCCGAGAGGAGATCGGGCCCGAATTCCAGTCCGATCGCCGCGCCGAGGGGAAGCCCGACCAGGAAAAGCAGACGCCAGGGCAGATCAGCCAGCGCGCCGAAGATCAGACTGCCGAAGATATTGGAGACGCCCGCGACCCGACCGTTGACGATCCAAAGCAGTCCCGCGCCGAGCCCGATCAGGGCACCGCCAATGGTCGCGGAAACGGGCGAGAATCCGATCATCAAATGCTCCGGACGGTTGGGCTTGAAATTGAACACCGAAGCGCGGTGCCGCAATCCGGGGTGATGTCGCAGGCGACAGGACGCCGCACTCTTCGCTGTCCTGCTCTTGCCAGTCCGGCGAGGAGACCCTATCGACAATTCTGCCCGCGCTGCAACGGGACCGGCCGTCCGCCGGGCGGCGGCGGGCGAGGGCGCGAACCGGCCGGTCCGGTCCAGCGCGGGGAAAGCGGAAGCGATGATCAAGGCCTGGCCGCGAACAAGCAGCTGGATCGTCCATATGCTGACGACGAGCGGCGCGGCGTTTTCGCTGCTGGCGGCGATCGCGGCCGGGCGCGGCGACTTCGTCGAGACCTTCCTTTGGCTCGGCGCGGCGCTTTTCGTCGACGGGATCGATGGCCCGCTGGCCCGCCTCGTCCGCGTCGAGGAGCGCGTGCCGTGGTTCGATGGCGCGATCCTTGATCTCGTCATCGACTATTCGACCTATGTCTTCATTCCGGCGCTGATCCTTGCGCGCTCCGATATCCTGCCGCCGCAGCTGGCCGTTCCGGGCGCGGTGCTGGTCGTCGTGGTGGGCGCAGTCTATTTCGCCGACACGCGGATGAAGACGGCGGACTACGGGTTTCGCGGCTTTCCGGCGGTCTGGAACATGGTGGTCTTCGTGCTGATGGCCTTCGCATTGCCGCAGGCTGCCGCGGCGGCTGTCATCGTTCTGTTCGCCGTTCTCACTTTTGCGCCGATCGAATTCGTCCACCCGTTCCGCGTCAAGCGGCTGCGGCCGCTGACGCTCGCCGTGACGTTCGCCTGGGCGCTGCTTTCGGTCCTGACGGTCATCGCGGCTTTGAGGCCGGGAAGCCTCGTCCTCGCGGCCCTCGGCGCAACGACAACCTATCTGACGGTCATCGGCGCCCTGCTGCAGGCGACACGGCCGCGCGTGGTCGGGCCTTGAGCCCCTGGCGGGAACAAACAGCCGGCATGCGGATTGCGACGATCAGCGTCCGCCGGTCATCCGCCGGCGGATTTCTTTTTCACGGGGCGAGGGCGACACGATGAATCTGGATCTCCTGTTCGAGGCGAGCGCCTGGGCGAGCCTGCTGACGCTGACAGCCATGGAGATCGTCCTCGGCATCGACAACATCGTGTTCATCTCGGTGCTGGTGAGCCGATTGCCGGCCGCCGAAGGCAAGCGTGCGCGGCAGATTGGCCTCTCGCTCGCGCTCGTCTTCCGCATCGCGCTGCTGCTGATCCTCTCCTGGCTGATCGGATTGACCGAACCGGTCATCACGCTCTTCGGCAAGGGTCTGTCCTGGCGCGACCTCATCCTGCTCGCGGGCGGACTGTTCCTCATCTACAAGGCGACGCACGAGATTCATCAGGGCGTCGAGGGGAACGGCGAGGACGGCTCGAAGCCTGTCACGGCCGGTTTCATGGCGGTCATCGCGCAGATCATCGTCATCGACATGGTGTTCTCGGTCGATTCCATCGTGACGGCGATCGGCATGGCCGAGCATGTCGAGATCATGATCGCCGCCGTCGTGATCGCGATGGGCGTCATGTATCTCGCATCCGGCGCCATCGCCGGCTTCATCGAGCGCCACCCGACCACCAAGATGCTCGCGCTGGCCTTCCTGCTCATGATCGGTATCGCGCTGGTCGCCGATGGTGTCGGCTTCCACATCCCGCGCGGCTATATCTATACGGCCATGGCGTTCTCGGCTTTCGTCGAAATCCTCAACGTCTCGGCGCGCCGGAGACGGACGCACTGAATCGGTTCAGATCGCGTCGGCCGGCGATTGCCAGCCAACGCGACTGCCTGTAGAAAAGGCAGATCTCGAAAGGATCGGCGAATCCGTCAGCAGCGGACTTCAGCCCCGGTCGCGCAAGCGGCTGTTTCCGCACACCGCCGGCAGATTTCAGATGGCACTTTCGTTCGCTTCGGCACGCCTCATCATGGGGCTGTTCTTCATCTATTCCTTTGCGCTTTCGAACTGGCTCATCCGCATTCCCGATGTCCAGCACCGCCTTGATCTCGCACCGGGCGGGCTGGCGCTTTGTCTGCTCGGCCTGCCATTCGGACTTGTCTGTTCGATGGTATTCGCGGGTCCACTCGTGGAAAAGTTCGGTCCGCGGCGGGCAATCCGCTATGGCTTCGTCTTCTACGCATTGCCGTTGATGTTGCCGGGCTTCGCGTTCTCTCCGGTCATGCTGTTCATCGCGCTGATGCTCGTCGGGCTCGGCATGGGGCCGCTCGAAGTCGGTATGAATGTCGCGGCCGATCGCATCGGCGCCGCCATCGGGCGCACCGTGATGTCGCGCTGCCACGGTTTCTGGAGCGTCGGCCTGATGGCCGGCGGCGCTGCCGGTACGGCGGCTGCGACCTTCGGATTGCCGCCGGGCGAGCATATCGCGGCAGTGATCGTCCTCGTGCTCATTGCCAGCCAGTTGACCGCGCTGCGCCTGCCGGCCCTTGGCGCACTGCCATCAGCTGAGCCCGGCGCGAAGGGGCCCGTCTTCGCGCTGCCGCCGCGCAACATCGTTGCGCTCTGCTTCTTCGCGTTCGGCATGCTGTTGGTTGAAGGCGCGATCACCGACTGGAGCGCGATCTATCTGCGCGATGTCTTTGGGCAAACGCCGCCGGTGACCGGTTTCGCCTTCACCGCCTTCGGCTTCCTGATGGCGGCTGGCCGCCTCGCCGGCGACTGGCTGTCGACGCGGTTCGGGGCGGCCATGATGGCGCGCGTCTGCTGTTCCGTCGGCCTTGCCGGTTTGCTCGCCATGGTTCTCGCCGCTGATCCCGTTCTGGTGATCATCGGCGCGGCCGCGGCGGGCTTCGGCGTTTCGATCGTGTTCCCGCTCGCCGTCACCGCCGCTGCGTCGCGCGAGGGCTCGCCCGCCGTCAACGTCGCCGCGCTGTCGCTGCTGGCATTCTCCGGCTTCATGGTCGGGCCCGTCGTGATCGGCTTCGTAGCCGAGGCCTTTGGCCTCAGGCTCGGCCTTTCGACGCTGCTCATCGCTGCCGGCGCGAGCCTGCTGCTTTCGGGCGAGGTCCGGGTCCGGCCGAAGAAGGATCCGTCGCCATTGCCGGCCGCAAAGGGCGGCATCGCGGCCATCTGAAGCGTCCAGCCCGATCATCCCAGCCTCGCGAGACGAGCCATGTCCGACAGCCGCCGCATCATGGCTATCTTCTTCATCCAGTCGATTGTCCTCGGAAGCTGGTTTCCGCGCATCCCCGAGATCCAGGCGGCGCTCGGCCTTGGTCCGGCCCAACTGGCGCTGGCCCTGCTCGGCATGCCGATCGGTCTCCTGATGACGCTGCCATTTGCTGGACGCGTCGTCGCGAAGATCGGCGCGCGGGCAGCGATCATCGGCGGCTTCGCGGTATTCCTGGTGCTGGCGCCTCTGCCAGCCTTCGCGTGGAACCTGCCCAGCCTTTTCTTCGCGCTCCTGATCGTCGGAACGGCAGTCTCGGGCCTGGAACTCGGCATGAATGTCGCCGCCGACGCGATCGAACAGGCTGCGGGCCGCAAGATCATGAGCACCTGCCACGGCTTCTGGAGCCTTGGCCAGATGGTCGGCAGCCTTGTTGGCGTCGCCTTCGCAGCGCTTGTCGTCGAGGTCAACGCCTCGCTCGCCCTTGTCTCGCTGGTGCTGCTCGGTCCCGCGCTCTGGCTCGGCTTCACGCTGCCGCGGCTGCCGGATGCGGCATCGCATCCCGCGGAGCCACGCCGCAACGGGTCAGGCCCATCGAAGGCGCTGATCGGGCTTTGCGTCTTTGTGTTCGGCATCGCGATGGCCGAAGGCGCAGCGGCTGACTGGTCGGCGGTGTTCCTGCGCGATATCATCGGCACCCCGCTCGCCCTGGCCGGTTTCGGCTACACCGCCTATGCCTTCGCGATCGCCGCCGGACGGTTCCTCGGCGACCGGCTTTCGACGCGGTTCGGCCCGGTGATGCTGGCACGCGTCTGTGGCGCCGTCACGATAATCGGGATCGGTGTCGTCGTCACGAGTACCGGTGCGCCCCAGGCGATGATCGGCCTCGCGGCGCTTGGCTTCGGCTGTTCGGTCGGCTTCCCGCTTGGGGTCACCGCGGCGGCGCGGCTCGGCGACCGACCGGCGGCGCCTAATGTCGCACTGCTGTCGCTCTTCGCGTTGTGCGGGTTCCTGGTCGGCGCGCCGATGATCGGCTTTGTTGCGCAGCATCTCGACCTGCGCTTTGGCCTCGCCATGCTGTTGCCGCCGCTCTTGCTCAGCCTTGCCTTGGCTGGTGGCTTGCGTCCGCGCCGCACGACTGATGAACTCACGCCCGCCGCCGCCTGACGGCGGGATCATCGGAGGAGAACATTCATGACCCGAGCGATCCGCATCCATGCGCAGGGCGGCCCCGAGGTGTTGCGCTTCGAAGCCGTCGACGTCGGTGCGCCGGGCCCAGGCGAAGTTCGCATCCGCCACACCGCGATCGGCCTCAACTTCATCGACGTCTACCATCGCTCCGGCCTCTATCCGCCGCCGCAGCCGTTGCCCTTCGTTCCGGGCAGCGAGGGTGTCGGCGTCGTGGAGGCGCTGGGCGAGGGCGTCGCGGAATTTAAGGTCGGTGACCGCGTCGGCTATGCCGGCCCCACTGGCGCCTACAGCGAAGTGAGGCTTGTCCCCGCCGAGCGGCTGGTGCCGATCCCCGACGGCATCGACGATGCCGTGGCCGCGTCGGTGCTCCTGAAGGGCCTCACGGCCCGCTACCTGCTGCGCCAGACCTATGTCGTCACGCCGCAGACCGTGTTGCTGTTCCACGCCGCGGCCGGCGGCGTCGGTTCGATCGCGTGCCAATGGGCCGCGGCGCTCGGCGCGACGGTCATCGGCACGGCCGGTTCTGCCGAGAAGGTCGAGCGCGCGCTTTCGCTCGGCTGCGACCAAGTGATCAATTATCGCGAAGAGGACTTCGTCCAGCGTGTCGCCGCGATCACGGAGGGCGCCAAATGCGATGTCGTCTATGATTCGGTCGGCAAAGATACGTTCATCGGCTCGCTCGACTGCCTGAAGCCGCGCGGCATGCTGGTGTCGTTCGGCAACTCGTCCGGCGCCGTACCGCCCTTCGAGATGAACCTCTTGCAGCGCAAGGGCTCGCTCTACGCGACGCGGCCGACGCTCGGGCATTATGTCGCGAAGCGGTCCGAGCTCCTCGAAGCGGCTTCCGATCTTTTCGGAATGATCCTTGCGGGCAAGGTCCGCATCGACGCGCCAGAGCGCTTTCCGCTGGCCGACGCGGCGGCAGCGCAGACGGCGCTCGAAAGCCGCCACACCCAGGGTTCTGTCGTCCTCATTCCGAAGCATTGACGGCGCAAGCGGACATTCTGCCGCCATTGCGTGCAGCGCCGGATTGATTGTACGATTTGATTAAGGCTTGTGCAGCTTCAGCTGCGCGGGCCCAGGCAATCCTTGCATGGAGTTCGAATGGGCCGCCTCACGACGCATGTTCTCGACACGGCGGCGGGCCGACCGGCGGCTGGCCTCAAGATCGAGCTCTATCGCCTTGATTCCGAAAAGGTTCTGCTTCGTTCGGCCGTGACGAATTCCGACGGGCGGATCGACGGTGCGCTGCTCGATGGCGACGCCTTTTCGGCCGGGGTGTATGAGCTCGTCTTCCATGCCGGTGACTATCTGAAGCAGGGTGCAATCGACCTGCCGGACCCGGCATTCCTCGACGTCGTCCCGATCCGCTTCGGCATCGCGGAGCCCGGCCAGCATTATCATGTGCCGCTGCTGATCTCGCCCTTCGGCTATTCAACCTATCGCGGTAGCTGACCCCATGCGCGACACCATTCGATTTATCCGCCGCGGAGGCATTGTCGAGGTCGGCGATTTCGATCCGATGGCGATGCTCCTCGACCATCTTCGCCTCGAGGAAGGCGCCAAGGGGACCAAGGAAGGCTGCGGCGAGGGCGATTGCGGCGCCTGTACGGTCGCGATTGGCCGCTGCCGCAATGGCGAGGTTGTTTACGAGCCGGTCAATGCCTGCATCCAGTTGCTTGGCATGGTCGATGGCACCGAGGTGGTCGCGATCGAGGACCTGGCGGAAGGCGACACGCTGCATCCGATCCAGCAGGCGATGGTCGACCGGCACGGCTCGCAATGCGGCTTCTGCACGCCCGGCTTTGTCATGAGCCTGTTCGCGCTGTTCCACGCCAGCGAGGGACCGGTGACGCGCGGCGAGATCAATGACTGGATCGCCGGCAATCTTTGCCGCTGCACCGGTTATCGACCGATCGTCGATGCGGCGCTCGAGGCCTCGGCTGCTCCCCGCGCCGACAAGTTCCATCGGGCGAGCGCTGATACTGCCGGGATCCTGCAGTTCCTAGCCGACGATCGGGATCTCTTCATCGGCGACGAGGAGCGCTTCTTCGCAGCTCCAGCCTCCGTCGATGCGCTGGCGGCGCTCTATCAAAGGCATCCGACGGCGGTAATCGTCGCGGGCGCCACCGATGTCGGGCTCTGGATCACCAAGCAGCTTCGCGACATCCCGAAGATCATCCATATTGGCCGCGTCGCCGGCATGAACCGCATCGAGGATACCGGCCGCGAGATCCTGATCGGCGCCACCGCAACCTACGCGACCGCCGAGCCCTATATGCGCGCGATCGATCCCGATCTCGGCGAGCTCTTCCGCCGCATCGGCTCCAAACAGGTGCGCGCCAGCGGCACGGTGGGCGGCAATGTCGCCAATGGTTCGCCAATCGGCGACACGCCGCCGGCGCTGATCGCGCTCGGCGCGACGATGGAACTCCGGCGCGGCGATCGGGCGCGGGTCATTCCGCTGGAAGATTTCTTCATCGATTACGGCAAGCAGAACCGCGCCTCCGGCGAATTCGTCACCGGGTTGCTGGTGCCGCGGCTGCGCGAAGACCAGGTGTTTCGCTGCTACAAGGTGACGAAGCGCTTCGACCAGGACATCTCGGCCGTCATGGGTGCCTTCCGCTTCACGCTCGATGCTGACGGCCTCATCCGCGAGGCCCGGATCGCCTATGGCGGCATGGCGGGGACGCCGAAGCGGGCGAAGGGCGCCGAGGCAGCGCTGAATGGTTCTGCGATCCGCGATTCCGCGGCATGGTCGAATGCCTTTGCGGCGCTGCGCGAGGATTACGCGCCGCTCGACGATCATCGCGCCAGCGCCGCATACCGGGCCGAGATCGCGCATGCCCTGCTCGGAAAGGCGCTTCTGGAAGCGGCCGGGACATCGACGGCGCGGACCCGCCTTGTCGGTCGCCGCGAGGAGGTCGTTCATGCCGCCGAGTGAAGCCATGATCCCGGAAGCCGAACTGCAGGTCGTTCGCAAACCGCTGCCGCATGACAGCGCGCCGCGCCATGTCACGGGCTCCGCGGCCTATATCGACGACATCCGCGAGCCCTCGGGCACGCTGCATATCGCGCCGGGCTATGCGCCGATCGCTGCGGGCCGCATCACGGCGCTCGATCTTTCCGCCGTCCGCGCCGCTCCGGGCGTCGTTGCCGTCATGACGGCAGAGGACATTCCGGGCGCCAACGACATCTCGCCGAAGCTTCTCGGCGATGATCCCGCCCTGGCGGGCAGCGAGATCCGCTTTCACGGACAGGTCGTCTTCATCGTCATCGCCGAGACACGCGACCTCGCGCGCCGGGCGACGCGCAAGGCGAAATACAGCACCGAAGCGGCGGTGCCGATCATCGACGTCAGCGAGGCGAGCGATCTGGTCCTGCCGGAATACGCCTTCGTGCGCGGCAATCCCGACGAGGCCGTCGCGGCGGCGCCGGTGAGCTTTTCAGACACGTTCCGCATCGGCGGGCAGGAGCATTTCTATCTCGAAGGCCAGATCGCCATGGCCGTGCCCGGCGAAGCGGGCGAGATGTTCGTCTATTCCTCGACGCAGCATCCGAGCGAGGTCCAGCACCTCGTCGCCCATGCGCTGCATCTGCCGTCGAGCGCCGTCACCGTCGAGATCCGCCGCATGGGCGGCGCGTTCGGCGGCAAGGAGAGCCAGGCCTCGCAATGGGCCGTGCTGGCGGCACTCGCCGCCTGGAAGACCGGCGCGCCCTGCAAGATGCGTCTCGACCGCGACGACGACATGATGATGACCGGCAAGCGACACGATTTCCGTGTCGGCTACCGCGTCGGCCATGACGAGGCGGGCGTTCTGCAATCGGTCGATGTCGCCTTCGATGCCCGCTGCGGTCATTCCGAAGACCTGTCGATGGGCGTCGTCGATCGGACGATGTTCCACGCCGACAATTCCTATTTCTATCCGCAGACTCGAATCCTGACGCGGCGCTATCGCACCAATACCTGCTCGAACACCGCCTTTCGCGGTTTCGGCGGACCGCAGGGCATGGTGTTTGCCGAGCGGATGATGGACCAGATCGCCTACCGCCTCGGCAAGGACCCGCTCGATGTCCGCAAGGCCAATTTCTATGCCGGCCGCGGGCGCGATCTGACGCCCTATGGCCAGCAGGTCTCGGACAATCTGCTGCACGAATTGGTCGCCCAGTTGGAGGCGGATTGCGATTATCGCGCGCGCCGCGCCGAGATCGCCGCCTGGAACGCCGACAGCCGCATTTTGAAGCGTGGCCTGGCGCTGACGCCGGTGAAGTTCGGCATCTCCTTCACGCTGATGCCGCTCAACCAGGCCGGCGCGCTGGTGCATCTCTATCGCGACGGCTCGCTGCATCTGAACCATGGCGGCACGGAGATGGGGCAGGGGCTCTTTCTCAAGGTGGCGCAGGTCGTCGCGGAAGAGTTCGGCGTCGATATGGGCAAGGTCGCGATCACCGCAACTCGCACCGACAAGGTGCCGAACACATCGCCGACGGCGGCGTCGTCCGGCACCGACTTGAACGCGATGGCGGCGCTCGCGGCCTGTGGCGAGATCAAGGACCGGCTTTTCGCGTTCATCGAGCAGAAATGGCGCGTTCAGCGGGAACAGGTCCGGTTCCGCGACAATCGCGTCTTCATCGGCAACCAGTCGATGAGCCTTGGAGCGCTCGCCAGCGCTGCCTATGCCGAGCGCATCCAGCTGTCCTCGGCTGGCTATTACCGCACGCCGATCATCGCCTGGAACCGCGACAAGGCAGAGGGCCGGCCTTTCCTCTATTATTCCTATGGCGCCTCCTGCTCCGAGGTCACGATCGACACCATGACCGGCGAGATGAAGGTCGATCGCGTCGACGTGCTGCATGATGTCGGCAAGTCGCTCAATCCTGCCATCGATATCGGCCAGATCGAGGGCGGATTCGTGCAGGGCATGGGCTGGCTGACCACCGAGGAACTGGTCTGGGACAAGCAGGGGCGGCTTCGGACCCATGCGCCTTCGACCTACAAGATCCCGACATCGTCCGACATTCCGGAGCATTTCGTCGTCAAGCTGTTCGAGTCGGAAGGCGCGCGCGAAAAGACGATCTACCGTTCCAAGGCGGTGGGCGAACCGCCGCTGATGCTTCCGATTTCGGTCTGGTGTGCCATCGCCAATGCGATCGCTTCGCTCGCCCCCGGCGTCGTTCCCGATCTCGACGCGCCCGCGACGCCGGAGGCGATCATGAAAGCGGTGAGGGGAGCGCGCTCGGGAGGGCATTGATGCTGGTCTGGCAACGTCTCCTCGATGCAATCGACCGTCACGGCCGGGTTGCCATGGCGAGCCTGGTAGAGACACGCGGTTCGGCACCGCGCGAAGCGGGGGCGCGGCTCATGGTCCTGCCGGATGGCGGCTTCAGCGGCACGATCGGCGGCGGAACGCTCGAATGGCGGGCGATCGCCGAGGCGCAGCGCCTGCTGGCGCGCGAGAAGCCTTCTAGCCTGCAGGTTTCCTCAATCGCGCTCGGACCGGAACTCGGCCAGTGCTGCGGCGGGCGGGTGGAACTCGCGCTTGAAGTTTTCGGTGCCGAGCGACGCGAGGAGGTTCGCGCCCTTGCTGATGCCGAGATTGCCGGCCCGTTCCGAACTCGCGCCGCGCTCGCCAGGGAGAGCGACAGGCTGACGCGCCATGTCGTGGAAGACAGCACCGTCCCGATCGGCGCGGCGCGGATGGACGACGGCATGCTGGAGGAAGGCTTCGGTGAGGAGCGCCGCGCGCTGTTCCTCTTCGGCGCGGGGCATGTCGGCCGCGCGCTGGTGCTCGCGCTCGCGCCGCTGCCATTCACCGTCACATGGATCGACCCACGGCCGGATGCCTTTCCCGCTCTCGTTCCGGCCAATTGCCGCTGTGTTCAGCAATCCGACACGCCCGACGCGCTTTCCGCCGCGCGGGATGGCACATTCGTGCTGGTTATGACCCATAGTCATGCCCTTGATCTCGCCATTCTGCACAAAGCATTGGCAGCGGGGCGCTTTCCCTATGTCGGCGTGATCGGCAGCGCCTCGAAGCGGACGCGTTTTCGGCGGCTGCTCGGCGAGGCGGGCGTTGCCGAGGCCGAGATTGCCGCGATGGTGTGCCCGATCGGCATTCCGGGCATTCGTTCCAAGCTGCCAGCTGTGATTGCAGCGTCGGTGGCATCAGACTTGCTAATTCGTGACGAGGCGGCGCGCGGGGCGATCCCGATCGAAGCGGATCCGCATCGTCTGGCATCGCTCCGTTCGCCGAGGGGAAGCTGAATTGGAAACAAAAAGCGCTGGCCGCCGAACGCGGCCGGAGAGCGGCGCCCTCATCCAGGCGATCGGCATCAGCAAGCTGTTCGGCAACTTCAAGGCCAATGACTCTGTCGACCTGACGATCCGGCCGGGCGAGATCCATGCCCTGCTTGGCGAGAACGGCGCGGGGAAGTCGACCCTCGTCAAGATCCTCTATGGCTCGCTGCAGCCGAGCGCCGGTGAAATCCGCTGGAAGGGCCAGCCGGTGCGCATCCCGAGCCCATCGGCGGCGCGCAAGCTTGGCATCGGCATGGTGTTCCAGCATTTCTCGCTGTTCGACGCGCTGACCGTGACCGAGAACATCGCGCTTGCCCTCGCGGATCGCAGCAACCGGGCGGCGCTTGCCCGTGAGATCGAGAAGGTCTCGCTCGAATATGGGCTGCCGCTCAATCCGGCCTCCCGCATCGTCGATCTCTCGGTCGGAGAACGGCAGCGGGTCGAGATCGTGCGCTGCCTGCTGCAAAATCCCGAACTGCTGATCATGGACGAGCCGACCTCGGTGCTGACACCGCAGGAAGCTGACGACCTCTTCCAGACTCTCGACCGGCTGACGGCGCGTGGCTGCGCCGTGCTCTATATCAGCCACCGTCTCGAAGAGGTGAAGCAGATCTGCCATCACGCGACGATCCTGCGGCTCGGCAAAGTCGTCGCCGAATGTGATCCGCAGCAGGAGACAGCGTCGAAGCTGGCGAGCCTGATGGTCGGCGCCGACGTGCATGTGCTTTCCGCCGACACGCCGCCGCCGACATCCGCCAAGACGCGACTTTCGGTGAGCAATCTGTCGCTGCCCGAGCCGCATCCCTTCGCGGTGGCGCTGCACGACATCTCGCTCGATATCCAGGCCGGTGAGATCGTTGGGATCGCCGGTATCGCGGGCAACGGCCAGGGCGAGCTCTTCGACGCACTGTCGGGCGAGCGGCCGGCGGTCCGGCCCGAGACGATAACGATCGACGGTCGGCCGGCCGGCAAACTCGGTGTTACCGCGCGGCGGCGGCTCGGCGCGGCCTTCGTGCCGGAAGAGCGCATTGGCCATGGCGCCGTTCCGCGGCTGCGCCTGTCCGACAATGTCCTCCTGACGCGCCATGCCACCGGCGATCAACTGCTCCGGGTCGGCGTGATCGATTTCAGCGGCATGAAGACGCTTGCCGATCGCATTGGCCGCTCCTTCGATGTGCGAAAATCCGCTGTCGATCCGGAAGCGGGATCGCTCTCCGGCGGCAATCTTCAAAAATTCATCGTCGGCCGCGAAATCGACCGACAGCCTTCGGTGCTGGTCGTCAGCCAGCCGACCTGGGGCGTCGATGCGGGCGCCGCTGCGGTCATCCGCCAGGCGCTGATTGATCTCGCGCGGTCCGGTTCGGCGGTCCTGATCATCAGCCAGGATCTCGACGAGATCTTCGAGATCGCCGACCGCGTGGCCGTGATCTCGCGCGGTTACCTGTCGGAGCCGGTGCCGGCCCGCTCGCTCTCCCGCGAGCAGATCGGTCTGATGATGGCCGGTCTCGGCGAAGGCAAGAGCATGGCCCAGAAGGAGACCGCGCATGCGCATCGTGCTTGAGCGGCGCCTGACGCCCAGCCGAAACATGCAGTATTTGTCGCCGCTGCTGGCGATCGTGCTGTCGCTCGTCACCTTCTTCATCATTTTCGTACTGTCGGGCATCGACCCGCTCAAGGCGCTCTACATCTATTTCGTCGAGCCGCTGACGGCGCTGTGGTCGATCCAGGATCTCCTGGTGAAGGCCGTGCCGATCATCCTGATCGCGATCGGCCTCGCCTTTTGCTACCAGTCCGCCGTCTGGAACATCGGCGCGGAGGGGCAGCTTGCCGCCGGCGCGCTTGCCGGCTCGATCATCCCGGTGATGTTCCCGTCCCTGCAGGGACCTGCCGTCATTACCGCCATGATCCTGATGGGTATTGCGGGCGGCATGGCTTATGCCGCGATCCCGGCCATCCTCAAGATCCGCTTCAATGCCAACGAGACACTGACGACCCTGATGCTCGTCTATGTCGCCAATCTCTTTCTGGACTATATGGCGCGCGGGCCGTGGCGTGATCCGGCCGGCTTCAACTTCCCGAACAGCCGCCCCTTCAGTGAAGGTCAGATCCTGCCGGTGATTGCGGGCGACTCTGTCCGCCTCTCCATCGTCTTCATGCTCCTCGCTGTGGTCGTCGCCTGGTTCCTGACCACCAAGACGATGACCGGCTTCAAGATCCGCGTGCTCGGTCTCTCGCCGCGTGCCGGTTCGTTCGGCGGCTTCTCGCGCGACAAGATGGTGATGCTGACCTTCCTCATTTCCGGCGGCCTCGCCGGACTTGCCGGCATCTGCGAGGTAGCTGGTCCCATCGGTCAGCTCCGCACCACCGTGTCGCCCGGCTACGGCTTCACGGCGATCATCGTGGCCTTTCTCGGACGCCTGCATCCGTTCGGGATCCTGATCGCCGGCCTGTTGCTGGCGCTCTCCTATATGGGCGGGGAGGGCGCGCAGGTGGCGATCGGCCTCTCCGACCAGACGACGCAGGTCTTCCAGGGAATGCTGCTCTTCTACGTCCTCGCCTGCGACAGCTTCATCTATTACCGCCTCAAATTCGTGCGCGAGCCCGTGCTCGATACGGCAACGGTTCGGTGACGTCATGACGATGCTGGAAGGAATCCTGCTCACCATCGTCACCGCCGCGACGCCGCTGTTGTTCGCCGCGATCGGCGAACTGGTGGCAGAGCGCTCGGGCGTGCTCAATCTCGGCGTCGAGGGCATGATGGCCGTCGGCGCGGTCTGCGGCTTCGCCGCCGCGAGCACGACGGGCAATCCGCTCATCGGCGTCCTTGCCGCGATCATCGCCGGCATGCTGGCGGCCAGTCTGTTCGGTATCGTCGCGCTGTTCTTCGTCGCCAACCAGAATGCGACCGGCGTCGCGCTGACGCTGTTCGGCCTCGGCCTGTCCGGGCTGATCGGCGACAGTTTCGTCGGAACGCCCGGCATTCCGATTCCGAAGGTCAACATCCCCGTTCTCAGCGACCTGCCGGTCGTGGGACGGCTCATCTTCGGCGAGGACCCCTTCGTCTACGCCGCCGTCGTGCTCGCGATCGCCACCTGGTGGTTCCTGTTCAAGACGCGCGGCGGGCTGATCGTCCGCGCTGTCGGCGACAACGCCGCTTCGGCGCATGCGCTCGGCTTCTCCGTTCTGCGCACCCGCTTTCTCGCGGTCCTGTTCGGCGGGGCCTGCGCCGGGCTCGGCGGGGCCTATCTCTCGCTCGTCTATACCCCGCAATGGACGCAGGCGATGACCGCCGGCCGCGGTTGGATCGCGCTTGCTCTCGTCGTCTTCGCCTCCTGGCTGCCCGGCCGCCTCGTCGCCGGCGCGCTGCTCTTCGGAGCCGTCAGTATCCTGCAACTGCACGCGCAGGCGATCGGCATCGGCATCCCGTCGCAGTTCCTGTCGATGCTGCCCTACATCGTCACCGTGATTGCTCTGGTGGTGATCTCGCGCAATCGCGCGCTGCTCTCGGTCAACACGCCCGCCTGTCTCGGCCGCCCATTCGTCGCCGACACCTGATCCGCTTCCGCGCGGACCATTGGTCCGCGCAGCACACACAAGAACTCGTCGATCCAGAGGAAGGACAATAAAATGCGCAGATACATCGTAGCCCTTGGCGCCGCCGCAATGGCGGCGGGCATGGTCTCGGGAGCCCAGGCGGCCGACAAGGTGAAAGCCTGCTTCGTCTATACCGGCCCGCATAATGACGGCGGCTGGAGCCAGCAGCACGATATGGCGCGCCTCGCCGTCGAGAAGCATTTCGAAGGCAAGGTCGAGACGACCTATGTCGAGAATGTCGCCGAAGGTCCGGATGCCGAGCGCGCCATCGAGCGTCTCGCGCGCTCCGGCTGCAACGTCATCTTCACGACCTCGTTCGGCTTTATGGACCCGACCCTCAAGGTCGCCAAGAAGTTCCCCGACGTGAAGTTCGAGCACGACGCCGGCTACAAGATGGCGGACAACGTCTCGATCTATAATCTGCGCTGGTATGAGGGCCGCTACGTCCAGGGCCAGATCGCCGCGAAGATGTCGAAGACCGGCGTCGCCGGCTATATCGTGTCCTTCCCGATCCCTGAGGTCGTGATGGGCATCGACGCATTCATGCTCGGCGCGCAGTCGGTCAATCCCGATTTCAAGATCAAGGTCGTCTGGGCCAATACCTGGTTCGATCCGGGCAAGGAAGCCGACGCTGCCAAGGCGCTGATCGACCAGGGCGCCGACATCATCGTCCAGCATACGGATTCGCCCGCCGCGATGCAGATCGCCGAGGAGCGGGGCCTGCATGCCTTCGGCCAGTCGGCCGACATGTCGAAATTCGGCCCCAAGGCTCATCTCGCCTCGCTCGTCGACAATTGGACGCCCTACTATATCGACCGCGTCCAGGCCGTGCTCGACGGGACCTGGAAGTCGACCGACACCTGGGAGGGCCTGAAGGCCGGCCTCGTCGTGCTCGGTCCGCTCACCAATATGCCCGACGACGTCAAGGCAATGGCCGAGGACTCGATGGACAAGATCAAGTCCGGCGAACTCGTCGTCTTCAAAGGTCCGATCACCAAGCAGGACGGCTCGGTCGGTATCGCCGACGGCGCCGTTGCCGACGACAAGACCCTGCTCGGCCTCAACTGGTACGTGAAGGGCATCGACGACAAGCTGCCGCAGTAGCTTCGACCGGGGGCGCGCCACGATGGTGCGCCGCTGAAGATCGCTCGTTTCGCGTGGCCGGTGCCCCTCAAGGTGCCGGCCATCACCACCCCGGGGCCGAATTCCGCAAAGATGTCCGCATTCGTCGTCGACTGGCTCAACCTTCTCATCCGCTGGTCCCATCTCGTCGTGGGCATCGGCTGGATCGGCACCTCGTTCTATTTCATCGCGCTCGATTTGAGCCTCAAGAAGCGCGAGCAGATGAATGCGGGGGTCTACGGCACCGCCTGGGAGGTGCATGGCGGCGGCTTCTATCATGTCGAGAAATATCTGGTCGCGCCGCCCGCGCTGCCTTCGGATCTGATCTGGTACAAGTGGGAGGCGTATCTCACCTGGGTTTCCGGCTTCCTGCTGTTGATCGTCCAGTACTACTGGAACGCCAATTCCTTCCTGATCGACCGCTCGGTGATGCCGCTGTTGCCTTCGCAGGCGATCGTCATCTCGATGCTGTCGCTCGTCGGCGGCTGGCTGATCTATGACCGGCTGTGCAAATCGGCGCTCGGGCGCTCGACGCCGGTTCTCGCCGTCTGCCTGTTCGTCCTGATTGTCGGCGCCGCCTATCTGTTCACGCATGTGTTCTCGGGCCGCGGCGCCTTCATCCATGTCGGCGCGTTCATTGGCACGATCATGGCCGTCAATGTGTTCGGCATCATCGTGCCGAACCAGCGCAAGATCGTCGCCTCGCTGATGGCGCATGAGCCGCCGGATCCGCGCCTCGGCGCCATCGGCAAGCAGCGCTCAGTGCACAATAATTACCTGACGCTGCCGGTGCTGGTGATGATGGTCTCGAACCATTATCCGTTCCTCACCAGCCATCCGCAGAGCTGGATGATCGTCGCCTTCATCCTGCTGCTCGGCGGCTCGATCCGGCATTTCCTCAACCGCCACGAGGCGCATGACCCGTTCCTGAAATTCGCCTGGACGCTGCCGGTCGCCATCGTCGCACTCGGCGTGCTGATCGCCATGACCGCGCCGAAGGAGATGGCGCTCGAGCCGGGCGTGACGGTTTCGGATGCCGATGTGCTGGCGCTGACCGCCAAGCATTGCACGATGTGCCATGCGGCGCGGCCGACGCATGACGGCTTCGACGCGCCGCCCAAGGGCGTGATGCTCCAGACGACGGCCGAACTGGTGCAGCACAAGGACCAGATCATCGCGCAGGCGGTGCAGGGCAGGGCGATGCCGCTCGGCAACGAACACGGCATGACCGACGATGAGCGCAAGACGCTTGGCGCCTGGCTCCAAAGCCACTAGACAGCAGCCGGTCGCAACAAGGCCTGCTGGAACGACGATGCCAAATCCGCCGCTCTCCCTCGACGCGGTCAATGCCATGAACGAGACGGCTTTCGTCGCTTCGTTCGGCGATATCGCCGAGCATTCGCCGTGGGTCGCCCGTGCAGCCTATGGCGGCCATCCCTTTGCCGATCACGCCGCGCTGGTTGCGGCGTTCCATGCCGCGATCGCCGTGGCGCCGCATGAGGCGCAACTGGCTCTGCTTCGCGAGCATCCCGACCTTGCCGGCCGGGCCCGCATCGCCGAGTTGGCGGCCGAGTCGCAGGTCGAGCAGCTTGGCGCGGGCCTCCACCGGCTGACGGCAGACGAGTTCGCCGAGTTCACCCGCCTCAACGAGGCCTATCGCGCGCGCCACGGCATTCCGTTCATCCGCGCGGTCAAGGGTTCGACGAAAGACCAGATCATCGAGGCGTTCCGCGAGCGCCTGCCGAACTCGCCCGAGGCCGAGTTCGCCATGGCGCTGACGCAGGTCCAGCGGATCATCCGCTTCCGGCTCGAGGATCGGGTCGCGTCATGACGTCGTTGCCAGCGACCGGGCCGCTGACGACCCGCCGGATCGGCGAGCGCGCGCAGGCCATGGTCGATGCGCTCGCGACCGTCTCCGCCGACGAGGGCGCACTGACGCGGCTCTATCTGACGCCCGAACATCGCCGTGCCGCCGCGATGGTGAGCGGCTGGATGGAGGCTGCGGGCCTTTCGACGCGGATGGACGCGGCCGGGACCGTGCGCGGCGCGCTGCCGCCCGGCGCTGCCGGCCGCAACAGCAACAAGGTGCTGCTGATCGGCTCGCACATCGACACGGTCATCGACGGCGGCCGGTTCGACGGCAATCTTGGCGTCATCGTCGGCATTCTTGCTGTCGAGCAGTTGAAGGCGCGCGGGATCGCTTTGCCATTCGGCCTCGAAGTCCTCGCCTTCGGCGATGAAGAAGGCGTTCGTTTTCCTGTGACGCTGACCTCATCGGCGGTCGCAGCCGGTGTCTTCGATCCCAGGTCGCTGGACGTGGCAGACGCGCAGGGCGTCACGCTGCGCGAAGCCCTCGTCGCCTTTGGCGGTGATCCCGAGCGGCTGCGACAGGAAGCCTATCAACGTCCCGCGGTCCTCGGCTATCTCGAAGTCCATATCGAGCAGGGGCCGGTGCTTGAGCGCGCCGGAGAACCGCTCGGTGTCGTCAGCGCCATCGCCAGCCAGAGCCGGCACCGCATCCGGATCCGCGGCGAGGCGGGCCATGCCGGCACTGTTCCGATGGAAATGCGCCACGACGCGCTCACAGCCGCCGCCGAGATCATCCTGGCCGTCGAGGCGATCGCGCGGAAGGGCAAGAAGCATGCGCTTGTGGCAACGGTCGGTCATGTCGAGGTGATGCCTGGCGCCTCCAATGTCATTCCGGGCGATGTGCGCTTCTCCATCGACGTCCGCGCCGCCACAGACGACGCCCGCAAGGCGGCGGTCGAGGAAATCACGCTGTTTGCGCGAAAGATCGACAAGCGCCGCCATGTCGTGGTCGGTGTCGAAACGGTGATGGAAAAGGTGGTCGCGACCTGTGCGCCCCGCCTTGCTAAGGCCATCGCGGCTGGCGTCAGCGCCGTCCAGGGCAAGCCAGCCCGCAGCCTGATGTCAGGCGCCGGCCATGATGGTCAGTCGATGGTGCAACTCGGCGATATCGGGATGATCTTTGTTCGCTGCCGGGCCGGCATCAGTCATAATCCCAACGAGTGGGTGTCGATCGACGATATGGGCGCTGCCGTCGAGGCGCTCGTGGCGACAATCGAGGAACTGGCGCGGCAGGAAAGGGCAGGGCGATGATCGGAGCGGCGGTCGATGCCTCGTTCGAACGCGAGGTTGCTTTCCTGAAAGCCATGATCCGCGTCCCAAGCGATAATCCGCCGGGCGATTGCGCGGCGCATGCCGAAGCGGCAACCGCGGCGCTCGAGGCGCTGGGATTCACCGTCGAGCAGCATCCCGTGCCGGAGCCGTTCTCGCGCCAGCACGGCCTCCGCAGCATCGTCAATCTGATTGTCCGCAGGACTTTCGGCAGCGGGAGCGGGCCTGTCATCGCGCTGGCCGCCCATGGCGATGTCGTGCCGCCCGGCGATGGCTGGACGACCGATCCGTATGGCGCCGAGGAGCGCCATGGCGCTGTCTATGGCCGTGGTGCCGCCGTCTCGAAGGCGGACTTCGCCGCTTACGCCTTTGCGCTTCTGGCGCTCGAACGATCCGAGGCGGTGCTCGATGGCGGCGTCGAGATCCATTTCACCTATGATGAGGAGACCGGCGGCTTCGTTGGCCCGAAATGGCTGTTGGAGCATGGTCTCTCCAAGGCCGATTACGCGATCACGTCGGGCTTTTCCCATGCTGTCGCGACGGCGCATAGCGGGGTGCTGCATCTCGAAGTGGTGGTGCGCGGACGCCAGGCACACGCGGCCGTCGCGCAGCTTGGCGCCGACGCGCTCGAAGCCGCGACGCCCATCCTTGCAGCCATCTATGGCGAACGGCGCCGGCTGGGGGCCATTCGCTCTGACGAGGCGGGGATTGGCGGCCCGCAGATCACGGTCGGCCTCATCTCAGGCGGCATCAACACCAATGTCGTGCCCGATCGCATCGTGCTGCGGATCGACCGGCGCATCATTACCGAGGAAGATGGCGAAAGCGTCGAGGCTGATCTGATCGGGTTGATCGAGGCGGCGGCTCCCTCGACGCCGGGCATCGAAGTGGAGTGCCGGCGCATCCTGCTGGCCGAACCGCTGCGGCCATTGCCCGGTATCGAAAGGCTGGTTGAAGCCATCCGGGCGCCCGCTGAAGCGCTGTTCGGCGTGCCGATCGATGTCACCGGTGTGCCGCTCTATACGGATGCGCGACACTATGCGGCGGCCGGCATCCCGACGGTTCTCTATGGCGCAGGGCCGCGCTCGATCGTCGATGCCAACGCGCATTCCGCCGACGAACATATCCGCCTCGACGATCTGCGCGCTGCCACCGAGGTTATCGCCCGAGCGCTGGAAACCCTGCTCGCGCGATAACCGAGACCGCCGCCAATGTCAGCGTGCGGGTCCTGGCCAGACTGATGGCGAGGGCGTGTCGCCCAGCGCCCGCCTCGCGCCGAGCGCGCCATCCTCGACGCGAATGCGGTACGCGAGAAGCGCGATGTTGAGGGCGCCGAACAGCACGGCAAGCCAAGGCAGTCCGAGCGCATAAGGCATGAGCGGAATCTCGATCGCCACGATCAGATAATTCGGATGCCTTATCAATCGGTAGGGCCCGCGACGGCGGAGCGGCTGGCCGTCCACAGTGATGATCCGTGTCGTCCAGAATGATCCGAGGCTCGCGATGGTCCAGACGCGCAGCACCTGCAGCAGGGCATAGATGCCGAGCAGCACCCAGGGCACGGGAATTCCGGGTTGGACAAACAGCAGCATCGCGCCGAGCCAAGCCCCATGCAGCAGGATGAACAGCGGATAATGCCCGGCTCCGATCTCGCGTCCGCGTCGCAACATCAAAGCGCGGCGGTTTCGCTCCGACCACGCGAGTTCGATGATGCGCTGGATGAGAACGAAGCCGAGCAGCAGATAGGGCCAGAGCACGCTCATGCGCGGCCCGGCCCGACATGCACGAACTGGAAGGCTGCGGTGAAGCCCGGCCCAAGCGCCGAGAGCAGGAGCGAGCCCGTGCTGCCGCGCCGGATCAGTTCGTCGAGTACAAAGAGGACCGTCGGCGCCGACATGTTGCCGTTCTCGCGCAGCACCGTGCGCTCCGTGTCGAGGCCCATCGGCTCATATCCGAAGACCTTCTCGAGCTCGTCGACGACTTTGGCGCCGCCGGGATGGCAGCAAGGTCGGTCGATATCGGCCCGCGAGAGTCCGCCGCGTTCGAGGAAGCCGTCAAGCGCCGCCGGCAAGTCGCGCGAGACGATGTCCGGAATGCTCTGCTTGAAGATGACATCGAGGCCCTGGCCGTCGACATCCCAGCCCATGACGTCGAGCGTGTCGGGCCAGCAATGCTCGCCGCCAATGCCGATCGTCACGGCGCCATTGGCGTCGCCACCGCTTTCAAGTACCGCCGCGGCTCCGCCATCGCCGAACAGGGCGCAGGCGACGAGATTGCTCTTCGTCAGACGATCATAGCGGAACGCCAACGAGGAGAATTCGACGACGATGAGCAGGCACCGGCTTCCAGGGACCGCGCGTGCCATCTGCGCGGCCCGGCTGAGGCCGAGCACGCCACCGGCGCAGCCGAGGCCGAAGATCGGCAGCCGCACGACGTCGCGCCGGAACGGCATCTCGTTCATGACTCGCGCTTCGATGCTTGGCGTCGAAATGCCGGTCGAGGAAACGAACACGATCTGGTCGATGTCCTCAGCCTTGAGCCCTGCGGCGTCGAGCGCTTTTTCCGCTGCCTTGCGGGCGAGGGCGGTCGCGTTCTTGACGTAGAGCTTCGTCTTTTCGCCGAAATCGGCGTCGCCCATGAACCATTCGACGGGCAGGCACGAGTGCCGCGTATCGATGTCGGCGTTATCGAACACCTTCTGCAACTGGTCGAAGAATGGCATGCGGCCGCCAAAGACCTCCCGCGCCCGCTCCCGTGCCACGACCTGCGGCACATGATGGTCGGGGGTGACGGTGACGAGCGAGCGAAGGGTCACCGACGGCGGCACGATGTGCTGCGCCGTCGCCAGATCGAGAGGACGCTGAAGCGTCATGAGATCGGTCTTTCTGCTCAGGGGCGGCTATTCGTGCCCGGTTGCGAGGAAATTGGAGAGATCCTGGTACTGTTCGCAACTGGTGTTGCCACAGAGCTTTTCCAGTGTGGCGAGTTCGGCCTTCGCCTCTTCGATGCGGCCGGCGGTCGCATAGCCCTCGCCGAGATATTCGCGCGTGTTCAGATTGTTCGGCTCCAGCGCGAGCGCCTGCTTGTAATAGCCGATGCCGACATCGACATCGCCCATCTTGCGATGGCTGTAGCCGATATAGGTCAGGACCGTCGCATCCTTCTTGTTGCCAACGGCATCGAGCACCGCGAGCGCATTGTCATAATAGCCCGCGAGGGCCAGCGCGCGGCCCTGCTGTGTCAATTCCTTGTCCGAAAGGCTGCCGGACTGTGCCTTGACGCAGCGCTCCAGAGCCTTTGACCAGACGAGGCCCTTCTTGCAGACCTGGCTCGCCGGCATTCCGCCGCTGCCGCTGCTCCCGCCACTGCCACTGCCACCACCACCACCGCCGCCGCCGCTTGCTGCCGCCGCGGGCAGGGCGGCGAGAACGGAAATACCGACCGCAACAGCGGTTCGCATTGCAAAGCCGAACATGTTAGTCATCGTGACCTCCAGCGTATCCTCGCCGCGATCGGCGGGGTCGGCGCATGAACACGCGCTCCCGGCCGCCTATTCGCTTCCCGATGAACAACAGCAGTAACGATGATGTGAGATTGGGGCTGAGGCAATATCTGCCCGCCCTGTGGCGGTTCGCTCTCGTGCTATCGAGAAACCGCGATACCGCCGATGATCTCGTGCAGGGAACCTGCATGCGGGCGCTGGAGCGGGCAGGGCAGTACGAGCCGAGAACGCGACTCGACCGCTGGCTGTTCTCGATCCTCCATTCGATCTGGATCAACGAATTGCGGTCCCGCAAGGTCCGCCAGGGCAGCGGCATCGTCGATGCGGAGCTGGCGTTGGTTTTCGACGGCGGCCGTGCGATCGAAACGAATATTCTGGCCGCTCAGATGTTAGCTGCAATCGGGAAGCTGCCTGATCCGCAACGCGAGGCGGTGCTGCTCGTCTATGCCGAGGGATTCTCCTATCAGGAGGCGGCGACGTTTCTCGGCGTACCGATCGGAACCATCATGAGCCGCTTGGCCGCGGCGCGGGGGCGGCTGGCTGAGTTCAATGACAACAGCGGGGACGGCAATGGCCGGAACTGAGCACAAGGACGACGAGACGCTGACCGCCTTCCTCGACGAGGAACTGGCGCCGGCTGACCATGCCGCCGTGCTCGACAGGCTCGGCAGCGACGACGCCTTTCGCAAGCGCCTCGAAGGACTGCAGTTCTCTGGACGTGGCCTCGATGCTGCATTTGGCGCGATGCTGTCTGCCGCGCCCCGCGCCGATCTCGACGCGATGCTCGACCAGGCGCTGGCCCGCGTTCCGGAGCCGCGCCGCGTCCCGGCTGCTCGATCGGGTCTGAACAGGATCTGGCAGCCGGGCTTCGCCGCAGCGCTCGCGGCCATGCTGGTCGTTGCTTGTCTCGCGGGCGGGATTGGTTACCGGCTTGGCGGCACTGACACGCCCAAGCAGGCCGAAGGCTGGCATGAGGCCGTGGCTGAGTACTGGTCGTTGACGACAAAGGCGACGCTGGCCCTGGCGCCGTCGCCCGGCACAGCAACGCAGCAGCTCGCGCTTGCCAGCGACGCGCTCGGCATTCCGCTGACCGCATCCGCCGTTTCTCTCGAGGGCCCGTCCTTCCGCGGCGCGCAGCTTTACGAATTCAATGGCAAGCCGCTCGTTCAGATCGCCTATCTCGATCCCGATTTTGGCCCGATCGCCTATTGCGTCATTCGCAACGGCAACCCTGGCGAGACGCAGCCGACCGCGGCCAAGATCGGCGATTTCAACGTCGTGAGCTGGTCCGGTGCCGGGTTCGGCCGGATGGTGATCGGGCGCGCGCCGCCGGAGCGACTGTCAGACTTCGCCGCGAGACTGGCCGCCGAGGCCGGGCAGGGCGCCTGAAGCGCCCTGTCCTGCTCAGGCTTCAGACGACCTGGCCATAGAGGTCATAGGCATCGGCGCGGTCGATCTTCGCAGTGACGATGTCGCCGACGCGGATCGGGCGACGCGACACGAGATGGACGTTGCCATCGATCTCGGGTGCATCCCAGACGGAACGGCCCTTGGCCGAAAGGCCGCCGCTCTCGTCGACGATGACCTGGATACGGCGGCCGACGCGCTTCTGCTGACGAGCAGCGCTGATCGCCTGCTGCTTCTTCATAAAACGGTTCCAGCGCTGCTGCTTGATTTCTTCCGGCACCGGATCGGCGAGTTCGTTCGCCGGTGCGCCGTCGACCGGCTCGAACTTGAAGCAGCCGACGCGATCGAGCTTCACCTCATCCAGCCATTCGAGCAGGAACTCGAAATCCTCGTCCGTCTCGCCGGGAAAGCCGACGATGAAGGTCGAGCGGATCGCGAGATCGGGGCAGATTTCGCGCCAGCGATGGATGCGCTCGGCGGTTTTTTCCTGGTTGCCGGGCCGGCGCATCGCCTTCAGGACGCGCGGGCTCGCATGCTGGAAGGGGATGTCGATATAGGGAAGGATCTTGCCCTCGGCCATCAGTTCGACCACGGCGTCGACATGAGGGTAGGGGTAGACATAGTGCATCCGAACCCAAGCGCCGAGTTCCCCGAGCGCCGCCGAAAGATCGAGGAACTTCGCCCTCACCTCGCGATCACGCCAATGGCTCGCCTCATATTTGATGTCGACGCCATAGGCGCTGGTGTCCTGCGAGATCACCAGCAGTTCCTTGACGCCGGCCTTTACCAGGCGCTCGGCCTCGCGCAGCACATCACCGGCAGGCCGGCTCACGAGATCGCCGCGCAGCTTTGGAATGATGCAGAACGAACATCGGTTGTTGCAGCCTTCCGAGATCTTCAGATAGGCGTAGTGGCGCGGGGTCAGCTTGATGCCCTGCGGCGGCACGAGATCCACGAAGGGATTGTGCGCCGGCGGCACCGCCTGGTGCACGGCGCCGAGCACGCTCTCATATTGCTGCGGGCCGGTGATCGCGAGCACGTTTGGGAAAACGTCGCGGATCTGCTCGGGCTCGGCGCCCATGCAGCCGGTGACGATCACCTTGCCGTTCTCCTTCATTGCCGTGCCGATCGCCTCGAGCGATTCCGCCTTGGCGCTGTCGAGGAAGCCGCAGGTATTGACGATGACGACATCGGCGCCGTCATGGTGCCGCGACAGTTCGTAACCCTCGGCGCGCAGATGCGTCAGGATGCGCTCGCTGTCGACAAGGGCCTTGGGGCAGCCGAGGCTGACGAAGGAAATGCGCGGGGCTTCGCCGGAAGGCGCTTCGGGGTTCATGAACTTCATCCGAGAACGAGAGTGCGGCGGCATCGATCATACCGCCGGATCGCCCGGTCTACGGGCGTTTGGCGCCTATCTGTCCAAGCGCCCCGAACATGTCAATGGCGAATGGCCGGAGGCCCAGTTCACGTCGGCACGGCGGGACACCGTTGACCTTGTCAAAGTGCAGGCGCGCTGGTGCTGAGGGACGGGACGGGCAGCGAGCGCTGGGAATGGCGTCACCATCCGGGCTGCCATCGCTAATTCGCATAAGGAAGATTATGGAACTAGAACGGATGGGTTGAATGGAGGCGGCGTGGCTGCGATCGTGCCGACTTGGTCCAACCATGAGACTGCCGATGCATACGGGTTCCTGCCTCTGCGGTGCCGTCCGGTTCGAAGTTGCCGGCGAGCTGCCGGAAGCCTCGGCTTGTCACTGCTCAAAGTGCCGAAAACATACGGGCCACTTCGAGGCTGGTGTCGACCTGCCGCGATGCTCTGTCACGATTTCAGGCGCGGAAACGCTGACGTGGTTTCACTCGTCCGAGAAAGTCCGGCGTGGATTTTGCTCGGTTTGCGGTTCTTCGATGTTCTTCGATCCTATTCATCTCGATTGGATCGGCATCATGATGGGCGCTTTCGATACACCCACCAACACCCGGATTTCATTGCATATTTTCGTGGCGGATAAGGGCGACTACTACGAGATCGCCGACGGGGTTCCGCAAAACCAGCAGTAGAAGCGGGCCGGGCGGCACACGCCATTTGCCGGGCCTGGAAACCAGAGGGCTGTCTCGGACGTATGGTCATCAAGGCCGTCCAAGGTGGGCTGCTCTGGATGTCCTGGGAATTCAGCGATGCGCATGGAAGCCCCAACCGTCGAGGCCGATTGGGCTGCGAGGACTGCCGCCTTTTGCTGGCTTGGCACGGCTTTCGCCTATTTCATCGCCGAGACGATCGCGGCCCTGGCGTTCCACGGCTACAGCTTCACGGCGCATATGATCAGCGATCTTGGCATCCCCTACCCGACCGTCATCAATGGTCGCAGCATCGATTCTCCGCTCGCTGGGGTTATGAATGCCGGCTTCGTGGCGCAGGCGCTGCTCTATAGCTCGGCTGCGCTCGTCATTAGCTGGGCGCTGCCAGAGCCCACTGCGGCCTATGCGGTCTTTCTCGCCGCCGCGCTTGCCGATGGGGTGGGACTGGTGCTGATTGCGGTCTTTCATAGCGGCACGCGCGAGATCGCCGATGGAACGATCGTCTGGCACATGATCGGCGCCGGCCTTTCGATTGTTGGCGGTAATCTCGTTGCGATGTCCTCAGGCTTCGCGCTGGCTCCGCTCTGCCTGCCGCGCTTCTATCGTCCAGCCGGCATTGCGCTCGGACTGTTCGGGATCGGCAGCATCGCCTTTCTGATCGCGGGTCCTGCCTGGTTTCCGCCCGGCGCCGTCGAACGGGCCAGCGTCTACACGATCACCGCATGGGAACTGATGACAGCCGCGTTGCTTCTCGGGCGTCGGCGCGGTTGGTCTTTCGCGCAGGGTCGGGGCAGGGCCTAGAACGTCAATCCGCGAACGCCGCGCACCAGCCCGCCGACGGCCGCTCCGGACAGTGTCCAGGCTGTGCCGACGATCTCGGTGCCGCCGTTGACCACGGCGTCGCCGCTGCGGCGGAGGAACCCGTGCCGGGCCCCCTCGCCTGTTGCCGCACCGATTGGCAAAGGCGGCACAGGGCCGATCGCCGCGACGTCGGCGACGTCATATTCTGCCTCTGCAGGCGCCGGGCCGGCAGCCGCCTGGGCGGCCGGCTCGACTGTCGGCGCCGGTGCCACGAGCGGCGCGGCGCATGCGATGCATGGCCGCCGCAGCGGCTTCGGCGGCAGTGCCGCCAGTTTCTCGGGCGGATCGACTGCGACAGGGTTCGCCGTTGCAGCGATCGGCGCGACGTTGGCCGGCTGTACCTCCGCAGCGCGCACCGGCGCCGCGGGCTCGATGACCCCGGCGATACGATCCGGCCCGGTCACATACGTCCCGCTGACCACGAGAACGGGCTGGTCTGTATCGCGCGGCGTCAACGCCACCGTGCTGGCAACAGCAGCCGCACCGAGGGCGATGGCGATCGCGGCGCCATAAAGCACCAAAGGGAGCCGGGAGGACGGCATTTCCGTGTGGAAGCGATTGTCCATGATGATCTCTGGCGTGCGCGATTCTCTTTGCATCGTCGCAGATTGACCGCGTTTTCCGGCTACATGCCGACGGGATCGCGGCGCGAATGCGTCTTTTGTAACGGAGGATTGCGGCGGTTGGGCCGTTGCGACGGCAGATTTCCAGTTTTCGGATGCGTGTCATATGGTAATACCAAAGACGCATCCGGCGGCCTCTCGAAGCCCCGGCAAAGACCCGACATCCCGGAGGATCGCCTTGGCCTATAGTGACCATCCGCGCCCGCAGATCGAGCGCGCCCGCTGGCTCTCGCTCGATGGAGCGTGGCAGTTTGCCTATGATGACGACGCGCGCTGGAGCGGCCCGGCCGATGCTGCGTTCGATCGTACGATCACTGTGCCCTATGCGCCCGAGGCGCCCCGAAGCGGCATCCATGACGAGGGATTTCATCCCGTCGTCTGGTATCGCCGCACGCTGGAGCTGCCTGCTGATCTCGCGCCCGACGCGGCGCATGACACGATCCTGCATTTCGGCGCGATCGACTACAAGAGCGATGTCTGGATCAACGGCCAGCATGCCGCTTCGCATGTCGGCGGTCACACGCCCGTCCGCGTCCGCCTTGCGCCGTTCATGACGGGCGGCGCGCTCGATATCGTGGTTCGTGCCGAAGATGATCCGCTCGATATGATGAAGCCGCGCGGCAAGCAGGACTGGCTCGCTGCGCCGCACGGTATTTGGTATCCGCGCACGACAGGCATCTGGCAGACCGTGTTCGTCGAACAGGTCGGCCGCAGCCATATCGAGCGGCTGCAATGGACCCCGGATTTCGCGAAGTTCGAGATCCGCCTCGATACGCGCATTGCCGCACCGGAGGGTCATCGCCTGCGCGTCCGGCTCTGGCTCGCCGGCCGCGTGCTTGTCGAGGACGAATATGGCCTGAAGGGGCGGGATACGAGCCGCGTCATCGCCCTCCCCGACCCCGGCATCGACGATGCCCGCGCCGAATTCGTCTGGTCGCCCGAACATCCGCAACTGATCGATGCGGAACTCTTCCTGGTCAATGCGACCGGCGATGTCGTCGACGAGGTCAAGAGCTATACGGCCCTGAGAGCCGTCTCGACCGCCAACGGCCGCTTCATCATGAATGGCCGCTCGTATTTCCTGCGCCTCGTGCTCGACCAGGGCTATTGGCGCGAAGGCGTGATGACCGCGACCGACGAGGAGCTGCGTCGCGACGTCGAGCTGACCAAGGCGCTCGGCTTCAATGGCGTCCGCAAGCACCAGAAGATCGAAAACCCGCGCTTCCTCTATTGGGCCGATGTGCTCGGCCTGCTGGTCTGGGAGGAAATGCCGAGCGCTTATGGCTATTCGAATGAGGCCGTCACGCGGCTTTCCGCCGAATGGCAGGAAGCGATCGAGCGCGACTACTCGCATCCCTCGATCGTCGCTTGGGTGCCGTTCAACGAGTCGTGGGGCATTCCTGAACTGCCGCACAGCCCGGTCCAGCGCAGCTATCAGCAAGCGCTCTACCATCTGACCAAGACGCTCGATCCGACGCGGCCGGTCAGCGGCAATGATGGCTGGGAGCAGATCGCGACCGACATCTTCGCGGTCCATGATTACCACCACAGCGGCGCGATTCTGCATGAGCGCTATGGGTCCGAGGCCGGGTTCCGCGACACGCTGACGACCTTCCGGTCGGCAGGTCGTGCGCTCGCGATCGATGGTCATCCCTTCGCGGGTCAGCCCGTGATGCTGACCGAGTTCGGCGGGATCGCCTATTTCATGGGAACCGAGGCGGGCTGGGGCTACAGCACCGCCAAGGACACCGAGGACTTCGTCGAGCGTTATGCTGACGTTCTCTCCGGCGCCACGGATTCCGAGCTGCTTGCCGGTTACTGCTACACGCAGCTGACCGACACCTATCAGGAGCAGAACGGCGTCCTCACCATGGATCGCAAGCCGAAGGCCGATATCGCGGCGATCCGGGCCGCTAATCTCGGCGTTCCCATCGCGCGTCTTCCGGAGGATCCGCTCGGCTACAATGCGCGCTGGGTGAAGACACAGGCAGAGCGCGGCAACTGAGCGTCGCCTCGTAAAGGTCAACGATGGATCAAAGGGCAGGGGTGATCCCCTGCCCTTTCACGTTTCAGCTTGCCTTGCGGCCGAGTTGCATCTTCTCGAAGGCGAGCACGATGAACAGCGACAGGGCGAACGGGATCAGCAGATAGAGCAGCCGGAAGACGATCAGCGCCGCCAGCACGTCATTCGGGTTCATTTCCGGCAACGCTGCCAGGAACGTGACCTCGAGCACGCCGAGACCGCCCGGCGCATGCGAGAGCAGCGCCAGCGTGAACGAGGCCAGGAAGATGCCGAGAATAATGAGATAGCCCGGATTTCCAGCCTCTGGCAGCGCGAAATAGATGATCGCGGCCGCGCCACCAAGCTCGATCGGTCCGGCCAGAAGCTGCCGCCCCACGATCGGAAGGCGCGGATATTGGACGTAGAATTTGCGGATGTGCCAAGGCGGCAGGTGACGCCACGATCCGAAGACATAGAGCAGGACGAGGAACAGCAGCGCGAGACCGAGAATGAGACCGGTGACCGGCGGCACGTCGATGAAGCGCGTCACGAGATGCGGCTTGATCACAAGCACGATCCCGCTGGTGATCACGGTGCCGAGCGCGAAGGTGAACGAACAGAAGACGATGAGCAGGCCGATTTCCTGTGCCGTCAGCCCGCGCGTCGAATAGGCCCGATAGCGGACCACGGCGCCCGAAATCACAGAGGCGCCGATATTATGCGACAGGGCATAGGTCGTGAACGAGCAGAGCGAGATGAAGAGCCAGGAGATCTTCTTGCCGCCGATATGGGCGATCGCGATTCGGTCATACCAGGCCAGCGCGCCATAGGCGCAAAGCGTTGCCAGAACGGCCAGGATCCAGTTGTGGACGCTGATCGCGGCCAAACTGTCAGCCACGGCCGCGAACGAGATACGGCTGAACTCCCGATAGAGAATGAAGATCGAGACGATCACCGCCACGATACCGAAAATAGACCATGCCGCGTTGCGGAGCTTCATTGACGCCTTTTTCCTTTTGCACCGATCTCCGCCGGCGCTGCCACATCTTCTGGAAGATTGGCACGCTGGTTTCGGGACGGCCAGACCAAAAGGGCCCCTGCCCGCCACTAAGGCAGCCGCCTCGCCGCTACAGAGCGTGCTCGATGACCATGCCGTCAAAGGCCGGCTCTATATCGCCCGGCAGCATCGCGACGAGCGTGCGGTAGTCCAGATCGCCATGCATATGCGTGAAAATCGTGCGACGCGGGCGCAGCCGATCATGCCAGGCGATTGATTCATCGACGCTGAAATGGCTCGGATGCGGCCGCCACCGCAGCGCATCGACGATCCACAACGAAAGATGCTCCAGATCGGGCAGCGTTTCTTCGGGCAGCGCGCTGACATCGCTTGAATAGGCGAAATCGCCGATCTTGAAGCCGAGGCTGTCGATATCGCCGTGCACCTGCCTGAAGGGCAGGACCGTCAGGCTGCCGCCCGGCCCGTCGACGGAAAAGCGCTCCCCGGCGACGATCCGCTCGCGGCCGAGGATCGGCGGGTAGCTGCCGCCGGCCGGCGTCTTGAAGCAGTAGCCGAAGGCTTCCTCCAGCCGTTCCTGCGTATTGTCGTCCGTATAGACGGGCACCAGCTTCCGGCTATCGAGCCAGAAGGCGCGCAGATCGTCGATGCCGTGCGTGTGATCGGCATGGGGATGCGTGTAGAGGACAGCGTCGAGCCGGTCGACACGCGCGTCGAGCAACTGGTTGCGAATGTCGGGGCCCGTATCGACCAGAACGCGCGTCGGATAGGGGCTGTCGCCGCGAAAACCGTCGATGAGGATTGCAGCCCGCGTGCGCCGGTTCCTCGGTTCCGACGGGTCGCAGGCGCCCCAGTCATTGCCGATCCGCGGCGTGCCCGGCGAGGCGCCGCAGCCAAGAATGGTGATGCGGATGCGCTCGGCTGCCGGCGCCTTTTCCCTCGCTTCACCCATGTTTGCCTCACCCATGGGCCGCAGCGGCGTTTTCGAAGGCCGAATTCGGCACTTTGGTGAAGAGCCGGCGGAAATTAGAGGTCGTGATCGTCGCGATCTGCTCTTCGGAAAGGCCACGAACGCTGGCAAGCACCGCTGCCGTATCGCGGACATAGGCCGGATGATTGGTGTGCCCGCGATGGGGAACAGGTGCCAGATAGGGTGCGTCGGTCTCGACGAGAAGACGGTCCTCGGGAATATCGCGCGCGATCGCGCGTATGTTCTCCGCGCTCCGGAATGTCAGGATGCCGGAAAACGAGATGTAGCAGCCGAGCGCGACGCCGACCTCGGCAAGGCGCGCTCCGGAAGAAAAGCAGTGCAGGATCGCCGGAAAGGCGCCCTCCCCGTTTTCCTCGGTCAGGATTGCGATCATATCGTCGTCGGCTTCGCGCGCGTGAATGACCAATGGCAGGCCGGTGATACGCGCTGCCGCGATGTGTCGCCTCAGCCCCCTCGCCTGCTCGGCCTTGTGTTCGGCTCCGTAGACATAATCGAGGCCGGCTTCGCCGATCGCCACGACTTTTGGATGAGCGGCTAGCGCGATGAGTTCAGCGGTCGTGACGTCCGTCTCTTCATGGGCGCTGTTTGGATGCGTCCCAACGGAGCAGAAGACCGAGGGATACCGCTCGGCGATGGCGCGAACCTGTTCAAACCGGCGAACGCGAGTCGAGATCGTTACCATCAGGCCAACGCCGGCCCGATGGGCCTCGTCGATGAGCCCCGCGCGATCGGCATCGAACTCCGGAAAATCGAGATGGCAATGGCTGTCGACGAGCATGGGTTCCGGATGCAAGTTGCATGACGTGCCCTCGAGGCGAGGCACGGACCTGACGAAGTGAGTAACCGCTTCGTGCGGCGCTGTCGACCGTTCTGGACACGCTCTGGCTGTCGCTTCTACACTTGCATGCAAGCCCCATTCCGGACGGGATTCGATATTGCCTTCCCTGCAGGTTTCCCTATTCGGACTGATGCCGAAGCGCCTCAAGGAAGAGGTGATGCTGAAGCGTCTCGGGACAGGCATTTCCGAGATGCAAGCCTTTCCGCCGAGCCTCGCCTTCGAGCATAACAGCGAGCGCCGACGCCACCGCCATCAGGTCGGTTTCGAGCGGATCGGCAACCAGATCAACATCGTGCTCGACCGCGACCGTCTCGCCGCTGACTGGCCGCTCTACCAGATGATGTGGCGCCGTTTGCCGACCATGGTCCGGCTGATTTCGCGCACTGCACCGGAGGTCACGTCCCTCATCGGCAACATCTCGGATGGCGGCGGCAACGAACCGAACGAGCTTTCCTTCTGCAGCGACGAGCCGCAAGCCGTTCTGGTCCCTGATCCCGGCTTCATGACGGCGCGCCTCTACCAACCGTTTCGCGAACTGGCCGACAGTCGTCCGGGTCAATGGGCGCGGCGCAAGGAAACGCTGCTCTGGCGCGGTGCGATCACCGGGCCCGGCCATGCCATCACCGAGGGGATGGACATGGACGATCCGAGCCTCAAGCAGCGCGTGCGACTCTGCCTCGCCCTGCGCGGGCTCGCCGATGTCGATGTCAAGCTGACCTCGACGGAGCGCGAACCAGCCGCCCACCAGACACGGGAGGCGATCCGGATGCATGGACTGCTCGGGGAGTTCGTGCCGCCGTCGCGCTGGATCAATGTCAAGTTTGCGCTGGACATCGATGGCCCTACAAATAGTTGGGGCAATATGTTCACGCGACTTCTCATGGGCTGCTGTATGCTGAAAGTCGCTTCGTCGCACGGCTTTCGCCAGTGGTATTACGATGATCTCGTGCCGTGGACGCATTATGTGCCGATAGAGGCCGATCTCTCTGACATCGTCGAAAAGATCGAATGGTGCCGCGATCACGATCAGGCTTGCCGCGAGATCGCTGCGGCGGGTCAGGACTTTGCCCTACGCCGCACGGTGGAATCAGAAACCGTCGCCAGCGTTCAGAAAATCAACGAGATTTTCGCCGGAGCCTGAAGGGCAGATCCCGCAAACGAGAAGCAGTGCGGCGTCGCCGAACTGCTTCTCTCGCCTTGTTCGTGCCGCCGCGGCGGTCCGCCGGTTAGGGCTTCGGGCCCTCTTCGGCAACATAGCGCGGGAACACGCCGCTTGGTGCGGGCAACGTGGTGCCTCCTGCGAGGCGGCCGGCTTCGCCAAGAGCCGCAAAGGCACGACGATCGGCCGGAACGCCCAGCAGATCCAATAGCTTGGTGCTGGATTCGGGCATGACCGGCTGCGACAGGATGGCGATCTGGCGGACGAGTTCGGCCGTGACATAGAGCACGGTTGCCATGCGCTCAGGGTCTGTCTTCTTGAGCTGCCACGGCGCCTCGCCGGCGAAATAGCGATTGGCGTCGGCGACGACCGTCCAGATGGCATTCAGCGCCTGGTGGATCTGCTGGTTGCCGAAGGCTGCGCGGCAGACCGGCAGCAGCGCGTCGGCCGTGGCGAGGATCGCGCGGTCGGCGTCGGTCAAGGCGCCGGGTATCGGCAAGGCGCCGTCGCAATTCTTGGCGATCATCGACAGCGAGCGCTGGGCCAGATTGCCGAGATCATTGGCGAGATCGGCATTGATCCGGTTAACGATCGCCTCATGGCTATAGCTGCCATCCTGACCGAAAGGCACTTCGCGCAGGAAGAAGAAACGAACGGGATCAAGGCCATAGGTCTCGATCATCGAGAACGGATCGACGACATTGCCGACCGACTTCGACATCTTCTCGCCGCGATTGAACAGGAAGCCGTGCGCGAACACACGCTTCGGCAGCGCGATGCCGGCCGACATCAGGAAGGCCGGCCAATAGACGGCATGAAATCGGACGATGTCCTTGCCGATGACATGCAGATCGGCGGGCCAGTAGCGCTTGAAACTTTCGCTTTCGACATCGGGATACCCGACGCCGGTAATGTAGTTCGTCAGCGCGTCGACCCAGACATACATCACATGTTTGGGGTCGCCGGGAACCGGAATGCCCCAGTCGAATGTCGTCCGCGAAATCGAGAGATCGCGAAGACCTCCTTTGACGAAGCTCGCGACCTCGTTGCGGCGCTCGTCGGGTCCGATGAAGTCTGGATTGGCCTCGTAATGGGCGAGCAAGCGGTCCTGATAGGCCGAAAGACGGAAGAAATAGCTCTCTTCCTCGACCCATTCGACCGGAGAGCCGAGCGGTTCGCGGCGAACGCCGTCCGCGCCGACCGTCGTTTCCTTCTCGTCGAAGAATTGTTCCTGCCTGACGGAATACCATCCGGCATATTTGTCGAGATAGATGTCGCCATTCTTGGCCATGCGTCGCCAGATTTCTTCGCTGGACCGATGGTGGCGCGCCTCCGTCGTGCGAATGAAATCGCTGGGCTCGGCACCAACCGCCGCCACCAATTTCTGGAACGCGGCGGAATTCTGGTCAGCGAGAGCAAGCGGCGTCAGGCCCGCCTTCTCGGCGGTCTGCTGCATCTTGAGACCGTGCTCGTCCGTGCCGGTCAGAAAGAACACGTCCTTGCCGTCGAGCCGCTGAAACCGCGCCAGCGTGTCGGTTGCGATCACCGTATAGGCGTGGCCGATATGCGGCACGCCGTTCGGATAGAAAATCGGAGTTGTGATGTAATATTTCGGCGTCATCATCGCCTTCTCGCCTCTTCTTCGATTGCGACATCAACAAGGGCCCCGAACTTGGTCCAGGGTCGCGGAGCGTCACATTCGGGTTGCGCGGGCGAGCATGTCGATTGTCGTGAGCACGTATTGCTTGCGGTCAAGATTGAGGGCCTCGACCTCAGCCGAGGATTGGCGGACTTTCTCCCACACCTCTGCCCATCGCGCAAGCGGAACGGCGGCCACGACCGGCGGCAGGGCCCCGAGCGTCTCGGGCTCGGGCAATCCCCGCGCGCGTCGTGCGAGCCAGTCGAAAACCAGATCCTGGAAGCTCTCGAAGGCGTCGTCGGCCCCGCGTTGCGCGACGATATCGCCGAGGCGGTGCGCAGCGCCCACGTCCAGCGCCGGAAAGCGGCCGACTGCGCGACCGAAGGCGCTGCCGATGGCAATCACTTCATCGTCAAGGAAGCGGACCGCTCGGCGAATGCTGCCCTCTCCCGCCAGCGCAGCGAATCGTCTCTCTTCGGGTCCGGCATCGGAATGGCGCTCTAGAGCACGCTCGATCGCGTCGCTGCCGAGCGGCGTGAGATCCAGCCGTCGACAGCGCGAGCGAATGGTCGGCAGCAGGCGTCCTGGTGCATGGCTCAGCACGAAGAACAGCGCACCACGCGGCGGCTCCTCGAGGATTTTGAGCAGAGCATTGGCGGCGCTGGCATTCAGATCATCGGCGGCGTCAACGATCGCGATCCGCCAGCCCGCCTCGCCTGCCGTCGCGCCAAAGAACGGAATGGTGCGGCGGACCTCGTCGACGGTCACCGATTCCTTGAACCGCTTGTTCTTGTCATCGTAGGGCCGCGCCAGGGTCAGGAGGTTCGGGTGCGCATGCGCCACGATCTTGCGCGCGACCGGATGGCCAGGATCGATCGCAAGGCTTTCGGCGGCCGGCGCGCGCGCAGGGTCTGGGTGGGCCAGCGCAAAACGCGCGAAGCGGTAGGCAAGCGTCGCCTTGCCGCTGCCGCGCGGACCCGTGATGAGCCAAGCGTGGTGCATGCGGCCACCGCGATAGGCATCGACGAGAAGCCTCTCGTCAGACGTGGCCCCGTACCAGTCCGCCTGCTCCTCCGGGCTCGGCCAGCCTTCGAGGGCGTCGAGCTGAGGCAGATCGGGCGAGACGGCCATCGGGTTTCCTTCAATCGGCTTGTGTCAGCAATCGGCTCACGACGGCCTGCCAGATATCGGCGGCGACGTCATCCTCTGCCTGCATCGCGTCGATGACGATGCACCGCTCTGGTTCGCGCGCCGCGATGCCGAAAAAGATCTGTCGCCGCGCTTCATGCCGGTCGATCGTTTCGCGTTCGAAGCGATCGGCTCCGTCGGCGCCGCGCCGCGCCGCCGCCCGCGCCAGTCCGATTTCGGCTGGCAGATCGAGCATCAGCGTCAGATGTGGCCGCATGTCGCCGATGGCAAGCGCCTCCAACTGGTCGATCAATTGCGGATCGACACCGTCGGCTCCCTGATAGGCGCGGGTCGAATCGATGAACCGGTCGCAAAGCACGAAGGCGCCGCGGCCGATCGCCGGCCTGATGACGCGGTCGACATGATCGGCGCGTGCCGCGGCGAACAGCATTGTTTCGCCCTCTGCGCCGAGCGGTTCGGCGGCGCCGGACAGGATGTAGCTGCGAATCGCTTCGGCGGTCGGCGTCCCTCCGGGCTCGCGCGTCACGACGATCTCGATGCCTTCCTCGCTCAGCCGCTCGCCGAGACGGCGGAGCTGCGTCGACTTTCCCGCGCCCTCGCCGCCTTCGAACGTGATGAAGCGCCCTGCCCGCACCGGCGTCGATCGCGACGGATCGTCAGGTTCTTCGGTTCGCGTCAAAGCCAGCCAACCAGCAATTCGCCAAGCGCATCGAAAGCCCGCCGCTCCATCGTTCCCGCCGCGACATCCGCCATCGTGACGACGGGCTTTTCGACCAGCAGATCATCGCCGACATAGACACGCACAGTGCCGACCTCCTGCCCTGCCTTGACCGGCGCGACCAGTGGGCCGGCATAGACGAGACGCGCCCTGATGCGGTCGCGCGCCCCGCGCACCAGAAGGACATCGAGCGGCGCCTGGGTTGCGAGTGGCACGCCGCTCGCGGCGCCGCCATAGACGCGTGCATCCGCGATCGTTTCGCCTGCCCCGAAGAAGCGTATGCGTTCGAACGTCGTCTCGGCATAATCGAAGAGCTTCGAAGCCTCCTCCGCGCGCGCCTTGTCGGTCGGCAGGCCGCTGACGACCGCCGTCAGCCGGTGGCCGTCGCGCAGCGTCGAGGCTGTCAGGCCAAAGCCCGCAGCCTCGCTGTAGCCGGTCGAAAGTCCGTCGACGCCGATGCCGGCTGCCAGCAGCGGATTGCGATTGCGCTGGGTGATCTTGTTCCAGGTAAAGTCCGGCTCCGAATAGATCTTGTAGAGGTCGGGGTGGCTCTCCGCGAGATAGTCCGCGATCGTGGCGAGGTCGGCGGCCGTCGTCTTCTGCTGCGGATCGGCGAAGCCCGTGACGTTGCGAAAGCTCGAGCCGCTGAGCCCAAGTGCGGCCGCCTTCTTATTCATGCGTACCACGAACGCTGCTTCCGACCCGGCAATGCCTTCGGCGAGGATCAGGCAGGCGTCATTGCCAGCCTGAACGATCGCGCCGCGCAGGAGATCCGATACCGGCACCTCGGATTTCAGCGCCGCGAACATCGTGGCGCTGCGCGATGGCGCGCCGCCTGTCCGCCAGGCGTTCTCGCTGACCTTGAAGGTCTGGTCGAGCCGGATCTCGCCAGCTTTCAGCGCATCGAAGACCACGGCCATCGTCATCATCTTGGCCATCGCCGCAGGCTCGAACGGATCGTTCTCCGCCTTTCTATAGAGCGTGGCCCCGGAATCCACATCGACCAGAATCGCGCGCGGCGCCTTGCTGTCAAAGGCCTGCTGCGCCGGCGCAACAGCAACCGACAACAACATCATTGCCAAAGCGATCAAAGGTCGGCGCGGCGCATATCGCGACATGGACAGGACCCGTTCGGAAACGCCCGGCATCCGAGATGCCGTCGCCGCAGCCCCGCCGTCAAGCGGTCGCGAACCGCCGCTAGTCAGCGCGTGACGATGAACGCGCCGCGGGCACCGGCTTCCGTGACCGCGGCGACCGCCTCGCTGTCGGAAACGCTCCGATTGGTAACGAGAAGCGTCAGCCGTTGCATCGTTCGTCCGCCAACGACCATTTCGGTCGACCGCGCGCGGCCGAGCCAAGCGAGGCGCTCGGCCATGGCCGCCGCATTGGCGTCGCTGGCGAAGACGCCGACGGCGATCTCCGTCGCATCGGCACTGCGCTCGGCGGCTACGCGGGCGACGGCCTGCTGCAAGGCCAGATTGAGGCTGTCATGGGACGAACGCGCGAGACCATCGGCGGCGCGCTGCGCCTCGGTGAAGTCCGGATCGGAGGCATAGGACGAGCGCGCCGAACGATAGACCGGCTCTTCGGTGAAGGCGGCGGGATCATCGACCGTGAAGGTGCCGAGCGTCCGCTCCCCATAGGTCGTGCCGCCGGTGGCCGACGCACGCACCACGGTCGGCGCGGCAACGCTATCGGGTTCGGCGATCGCGACCGCAGCGGGGGCCTGATAGATGGGAGCCGCGGCCGGAGCCTCGTTCTGGGCGGCCTGAATTTCGTAGTTGTAGGGGTCGATCGGTGTCCCGCCCTCGACAAAGATATCGGGGCGCGCACGCGGGATCGGCGCCATCGCCAGGACGATCTGCGGGCTCGCAGCCGGGGCGCGCATGGCGACAGCGACGGTCGCGGCGGGCGCTGGCTGGCGCATCGCGACGGCGATCGTCGGTGCCGCCGGCTGCGGCTGCGAACGCATGGCGACGGCCACCGCGCTCGCGCGCTTCACCTGGTTCATGGCAACCATCACATTCGGGTTGCCCATCTCCGTGTTGTTCGGAGCGACATAGGTCGCCATCAGCATCTGCCTGTCATGGCCTTCCATCTTGGCCGGGCCGATATACTCAACCTTGACCTTGACGGCGCCGTGCCGCTTCACCTCGAGCAGCTCCGCCGTCTTCGCGGAGAGGTCGATCAGCCGGTCGCGCTCATAAGGACCGCGATCATTGACGCGGACGACGACTGAGGAGCCATTTCTGAGGTTCGTGACGCGCGCGTAGCTTGGCAGCGGCATCGTCGGATGCGCAGCCGAAAGCGTGTCCATGTCATAGACTTCGCCGTTTGCCGTATAACGCCCATGGAAGGCGGAGCCGTACCAGGACGCATAACCGACGGCCGTGTACTTCTTGTGCTCGAACGGCTTGTAGACGCGGCCCTTCACCGTATAGGCTTTGCCGACCATATAGCGGCCGCCGCCTTGCGGAACCGGCTGGCCATATTGGACAACCCGCGGACTGGCCTTCACGCCATATTTGCTCTCAGGAAAATATTCGGACGAGCGCTTCTTGGAAGGCGGCGGCGCCGATGCGCAGGACGCCACCAGCGAAGCGGCCGCTGCGATAAACAGCGCTGCCACGAACGGCTTGGCGGCCGATCGGTCCAGTCGCGATACGCGCGGGCTGTGTTTACTCGACGTCCCCATCCTGCCTCTCTGATAGCAGCAACTGCCCGCCTTGTCGACCAAGCAGCCGGATCGTGCCGGAATAGCGACACGCCGACGACACGGACAAGGCGAAAACCGCCCGGCCATCCCACCCTCCATAGGCAGGCACTTCCGTTGACGGCTGGTTAAGAACGCGTCAATCGGCCCAACGAAATTCGCGCCAGTCAGAACGCGGCGCCAACGCGCCGGTTCGCGCCGGGCCGCCATGCGATCCTTGAGGAAGGCGCAGGCTCGCCGCGGCCAGCAGCGTCCCGCCGGTTTCCGGGGCGGCGGTCTCGGCCGTTCCAGAGTTCATGTTCGCACGGTCCGCGCGATATCTTGGCGGCCCATGCCGGGAGCGTCGCACGATCCTGCCGGGCGTGTTGACGCGGCGATCCGAGGCGCGGTAAAGCCGAGGCCCTCAAGCCGTTCGGCATTCGTCCGCCAGCAATCGCCTTCGCCTGACGCGCGGGACTGCTCGGAAGGCCGGAGTCTTCAAGGCTTGGATGGGTGGCCGAGTGGTTTAAGGCAGCGGTCTTGAAAACCGCCGAGGGTGGAAGCCCTCCGTGGGTTCGAATCCCACCCCATCCGCCATTTTGGTGTTCGGTTGGACGCGATAAAACGCGGAACGCTGCGGAAATGGCTGGTATCGGCCATTGACGGGGAGCACGCAATCGTCATGACTGTACCGGAAACTGTACCAGAAAGCGGTTTGGACGGTCCCCAAGTGCCGAGACGGCTCAAGCAACGTGGCGGCATTTGGTATTATTCGCGGCAGGTCCCTGCCCGCTTCGCCGATGTCGATCCCCGCGGCTGGGTGGCGATCTCTCTGGAGACGCGCGATCTTTCCCGCGCCGAGCGCCTCAAGGCCTCAGTGGAGCGCGAGCTCGAGGCTTATTGGGTCTCCCTGAAACGCGGCAACAGCGACGACGACAAGGAGCGCTATCGAGGCGCGATCGACCGAGCGCGGCTTGAGGGCTTCGACTACAGGTCCACCGACGACGTCGCCCGATCCTCGCTCGAGGACATTCTCGCCCGGCTGCAGCGCTTGGAGGAACTCGGCGCGCTTCGGGCCGATGGGGTGGCGCCGGCCAAACGCTCCGCGGCTGACATGCTTGCCGTAGAGGCCGTGCTCGGCGGCGTCGACATGCCCGCTCTTCGCCTGTCCACCGCGCTCGACGAGTTCTACAAGCTCACGCGCGACCGGGTCCGCGCCAAGTCCGACGATCAGCTGCGCAAGTGGAAGGCGCCGCGGCTGAAGGCGATCAAGAACCTGATCGCACTTGTCGGCGACAAGGCGATTGTCGACATCGCCCGCTCGGACGCGCTCGTGCTGCGCGCGTGGTGGCAGGATCGCGTTATCGACGAGGACTATGATCCTGACACGGCCAACAAGGACTTTGGCCATCTGGCCCAGGTCCTCGACACGCTCAACGACGCGCTCGAGCTCGGCCTCTCGAAGCCGTTCGCCAATCTCCGCCTTGAGGCGGACGAGAAGACGACGAAGGTGCCGTTCACCACCGAGGAACTGCAGACGATAGCTCTGCCGGCGACGCTGGCCGGCATGAACGAGGAGGCCGTCGCGATCGTCCACACGATGATCGAGACCGGCATGCGGCCTAGCGAGATCTGCGGGCTCGAGGCAGACGATATCGTGCTCGACGCCGATGTGCCGCATGTCCGCATCCGGCCCAAGGCGAAACGGAAGCTGAAGACGGTCTATTCCGAGCGCGAAATCCCGCTGATCGGCGTCTCGCTGCTGGCGCTGCAGCGATTCCCGGCCGGCTTTCCGGCCTATCGCGATCGCACCTCGCAGCTCTCGGCGCTGGTCAATAAGGTCATGCGCGGCCGCGGCCTGCTGCCGACCGATCGGCACAGTCTCTATTCCATCCGGCACTCATTCCAGGACCGGCTCACGGCCGTCGACATGGGCGACCGCATGCAGGCGGAGCTCATGGGCCACAAGTTCAGCCGCCCTGAATACGGGCTCGGCCCGACGCTCAAACACAAGCTCGAATGGCTGACCCGGATCGCGGTCACCAGCGTCGAAGACGAGGCTTTGCAGCGGCCGGGCAAGGCATGATAAACGAGGCTGTTGCCTCTATCCGACAGCCGGCCTCTCCCGCCAAGGAGGGCCTCCCGATTCGAACGTCAGCCGCTTTCTCCGCAGGCGCTCATCGCGCATTGGCCGTCGACACAGAGACTGTGAACGAGCGGCGCCAGCTGCTCAGGCGTGCGGTCGCGGTCCTCCTCAAAAGGGCCATCCTTACCCTTGCCGCACAGCCGGACCGCGAACATGGCTGGCTGAACAGCCAACGATCCTCGATGCCGGAACCCGTCCGCGAGGCCGTCGAATCCTTCGGCTGGCAAGCCGCTCGGGCCGCCCGCTTCACGCCCTCGCCCGTCGATATCGACCGATATCTCGACGTGCTCGACTGGCTGTCCTGGCTCGGCCGGCAGAACGACGGCAAACGCAACGTCCAGATCATCACCGCACGCGCCTTCGGGGCGCCGCTTTGGAAGCTGGGGCAGCGCTTCGGCAAGAGCGAAGAGACCGTGCGGCGCTGGGAGAACGACGCACTGGACGATGTCGCACGCGCGTTCACCATGCAGATCATGTCGATGGCGGACTAGCTGGGCCCTAACCGGGCCTCGGGCGGTCTCGGCGCTTTTTCTGCCACTCGTCAGCAGCCGCCTGCAGGCTGTCCTCGAAAAGTCGAGTTGCGAGTTCCGACCGGTCGGGCAGCTCACCGCAGATACCCTTCGCCGCCGCAAAGGCCTGACGATCGAGAAAGCGAAGACAGTTGAGCGGATTGCCTGATGCGTCCGAGAAGTCCAGTCCCAGCCTTCGAAGAATAACCAGGGTGTCGCTTCCGCCGTACAGCTCATCGAACTGAGCTTCGTGGCTCTCAAAGAGATCTCTGGCTCGCCAGTAAGCGTCCATCTGTTCGCGTGTCGGCAGATCTACCCGCTCGGGTTCGTCGATGACAGTGGCGACCCGATCAATCTTGAAAAGTGCGCGCGAGACCGATTCGATCAGCGTTTCCAGTTCAGGCGACAGAGGATGGGCGGGGTTGTAGAACAGCAGCAGCTTCCGCTGCAGTTCTTGCACTTTCGGATGATCCCTCATGCGAAGCATAGGCTTCGTGGTGCTACCACCCATGTTGGCGGACCACTCCCAAACCGACTTGTTGCTCATTGCATCTCCGAATCCGTGAAGGACTATCAAGTATAGCACAAGCGCAACCTAAGCTCGCATTCTATGGCCACACCTCCACGACTTGGTCACATGTTGGATCGCCTCACCGCCCACACCAATGCGCGATGCGGCTTGCATGCGCCGCTCGGCCGCCGACATAGGGCAGCGCCAGACCAGCCGCGAGCAGCCCTTGCCCGATATCGGCTCCATCGACAAAGAGATGGACCAGCGGCCGGCGGAATGGATCGATCCGGCCCGAATAGACGATCGTGACGTCGTGCTCGGTGAGCGCCGCCGTCAGTGCTGCGCGGGCGCGTTTGCCGGCCCTCCGCTCGGCGGAGCAATGAGCCTGATGCGTTTCCGGCGCGTCGATGTCGAGGAGCCGCAAGCGCTGGCCGTCCAGCCGCACCGTATCGCCATCGACGACAACCAGCGCGGCCGCGGGCACGGCGATCGTCTGGGCAGCACCGGGCGAGGCGAATGGAAGGAAGGCGGCGGCAATGCTGGCAAAGACGATGCGGCCGAGCTGGTGCTTCATGACTTTTCACCCACCTCAAGTGCGGGAGGGGCGGGCTCGATAGCGGTGCGGATGCGAGCCTCGTAGTCGGTCTGGGCGGCGGCCTTGGCGGCGTCTAGGTCAGTACCGGCCTTGTAGAGGTCGCTGTCTCTGAAACACCACGATCCGTCTGGATGGGCGAAATAGACCGTTGTCAGGATGCTGGACGCATAACATCGGCCATCGTCGAGACGCTTCCAGCCAAGCGCTTTCACGCGCCACCCTTCGCCCGTCGAGGCGGCCACATCTCGAGTGGCCTCGAGCATCTGCGGCGGCGGATCCAGGTCATTTTCCAGCCAATCCAGCCGCTTGCGCATCTCGGATATGAAGCGCCGGACGGTTTCGGCAGGCGCGCTTTCTCCGGCGTCGCGGTCGAGCTCGAGGATGTCGCCGGCCCATGCCGCCGAAACCTTCGCGAGGCGCGCAGCTGATCGAGCGAATTGTGCGTTGGTGATCGCCATCTACTCGTCCTCGCCGTATGGAACATGATCAACGGGTCCGGTGGACGCAGGGAGCACCTGCGTCAGGCTTGCCGTCAGTACCGCTCTGAGGCGCACCATCCCGCTCTCGTCGCCTTCGATGACAATGACCGCCGTCGTTTCGCCGAGTCCCCGCACGACGAGCATGTTGGGTCCATCTGCGCTTTGGCGGACGACGGCGCCGCGAACAAAGCCGAAAGTCGGGATGCGCTCAGGTGCGGCCACTTCCGACCTCATCAATGTTCTGGTGGATGACGTCGAAGCTCGTGGCCGTGACCCAAGGGTTCGCTTCCCAGGAGCCGGGGCCATTGATGGCGGTCCAAAGCTTCGCGTAGGCGTCGCGCTCAGACCAGCAAGCACCGATGATCGGCGCCAAAGACGGCTCGCGGCTGCCCTCCGCAATCGCATCCGCCTCGCTGATCTCTTGAAGCCGCTGCACGCGGACATCGGTGACGATCAGGGTCAGGCGGGACGCCCAGCGGGGCATGTGGATGGAGGGGATCCACGGTGTGTTGCTGGGGGCGTAGGTATCGTCGGCGCGGTAGAAGATGCGGCTCTTCGGCATGTCGCGCGGGCGCATGTCGGAAAAGCTGCTATGCGGCTTCCATGCCTCGCGGACCCAGAGGCGTACGCCGGGCGCGTGGCCGATATGCGCCAGCCAGCCGGTGCGCGTTGAAGGGGCCTGCCACTCGAAAGCATCAGCCTCCCAAAACCAGCCGTCGCCATCCATGCGCCGGAACCGATCGGCGCCTTGCATAGCGCGATCCAAGTCCTCGCCGCGTAGTGTCCATGCCGGCCGCTCCGGCGTGGCGAAAACCCTTGCTGACTTGATGGTGCGCCGCGTTTGCGTCTTCGTGCCGGCGCGCAGCGCGCGGACCATCGGGGCGGAGAACAGCATCGGATGGTCAGCCATGGGCGTCGTCCTCGGCGGTGAAGAAGATCGCCCCGGGGATCATGTTGACCAAGTTCCACCCGTCCGGGAGATGCTCGGTGATTGCGGCGCGGAGCGCGTCCTCGACTTCACGATCGGGTGCGCCGTGCCGCACGAATTCCGTCCCGAACATGATGGGCGCCTTGCCTGGAAACTCGATGACGGCGCACCAGCGGCGCAGCGGACGGTCAGCCATCGGCGCGGTCCCCGCTCTTCTTGCGTCGAGCCGCGGCGAACTCCCGTGACACCATGCCGATGCCGTTCTTGAAGTCCTCCGGGAACAGACCTGCGCTGCAAGACGGGCACATCGGAACCATCGTCCGCGACCGCCATGCTTCATCCATGACCTTCGCGGCCAGGCTCCGAGCCTTGAATTGTTCCGCCTCGATGAGCCGCCCCTCGCGCGCCTTCAATGTGTTGAGCGCGCCCGAATACTGTTCGACAAGGATTCGGAACCCGTCGAAGCTGTCGACGTCCTTTTCGCAGTCTCGGCACCATATCCGCCGCTCCTTTGGGTCGTAGGTCATGTTTCGATGTGAGCAGGACGAAACAGGCCGACGCGTCAGGCCTCGCGCGACACGGAGGTCGCCGATGTCGACGACGGTCACACCAGAAGTGAACTGGAGGGCCTCGATCGGATCATCAGCCATTGCCGGTCTCCTTGAGCGCTTCGCTTTGAGCGGCGAATAGGAACGCAGCGGCTCGGACCATGCCCGGCCGCGATATTTCGATCAGGCCGAGCGCAGAGGCCTCGCTGATGTAGACGCCGAGAGTGCTGGCGGTCCGAGAAAGCCCCATTCGATCAGCCAAGCTCTTCCGGTCGATTTCGGCAGGAAATGCCTCGGCAACGATGCCCAGCAGCTCGGCAGCGCGGTTGGAGAGCATCGCCTTCGCGCTCTCAAGTGCCGGTTCAGGCCGCGTTGCATCGGCGACGGATCGCCCAAGGTCGGTCAACTTGACGCCGGCGCCAGCGACCGCCTCGACATGACCGGATTTGACAAGCGATGCGATGTAGACGCCGAAGGTCGATGCGTTCGGGCTGTACTTGGCCGTGACCGCAGCGTGGTTCCGCTTGACGACCTCGAAGCCGACCGAATGCCACCATGCGATCGAATTGACGACGCGCCGGTGGGGCTCGGATAGCCCCGCGCTATTGAGGGTTCCACCCGCGCTCGCCTCCGCGAAGGGATGGGGCCGACTGTTAGGCTGTTGCCGGTGGTTCCCCTCGGGGCCTACGTCCTTCCGACCGTCGTCAGAGACGGGTGAGCCCGCTGGTATCTCGTCAATGCGCAGCGCATCGAGGGTCGCGCGCATCCGCGTCATCGCCAGGGCTTGGCCCCGCACAAAGCCGCGTGCCTCCCCCTCGGCCAGGCCGCGCTGGTATCCGCGCTGCTCGGCATCCTTCACCTGCTGCGCCATGCCGGCGGCGGTCTCGCCGATCGCCTTCAAGGCCCGCCGGTCAACCGGATCGGCCGAAACGTCAACCGCTGGAGGCGCCAGCGCGACGCGGATCGCCGATATGTCAACCGACGCCGCAGCCTTGGCCTCGACGATCGCCTCGCCATGTTCGGGCGTCCGGCTGGTGTCGAGCGTCGTGATCGGCGGGAAGGTGACGCGGTCGAGCACACCGAGCCGTGGCGACCAGATCCAGCCTTCGCCGCGCGCGAGCTTCGCCAGACTGGCGAGCACGTCTTTCGCCATGTTCTCGTCGGCGTTGCCTTTCACCCAGCCTTCGATAGCCTTCCGATCCTGCGGGCTGGTCAATTGCATGGCGACCAGCGTGCCGATCTGCGAGAGCACGCTCTTGTCGCGAACGGCCGGACGCTGCGTGATCGTCAGCAGGCGGAAGCCCTTCACGCGGCCGCGGCGCGCGATCTTGTCGACGGCGCCCTTAAGCCGCATGACCTCCGGCATCGGGCTCTGCGGCGCGACCTCGTCGGCCTCGTCCAGCACCAGGTGCAGCGGCGCCTTGTTGGCCGCATAGAGCTTTTCGAAGAACGGCGTCAGGAACCGCGCCTTCTCGCCGCCGGTCATCTCGGCCGTGCAGACGATCGAGAACTGCACCGTGCCTTCGGCGATGATCCGGCCGAGTTCGGCGCCGGCATCGACACCGATCGGCACATCGGCATGCTCGCCGCCGAACACGACGACAGGAAATGCCGGCCGCTCGCCGTCGGCACTGGTTTTCAGTCCGTACCAGACATCGAGCGGATCGATGATGCAGACGCGCCGGCCGAGCGCGAGCAGCTGCTCGACGGCGCCCTTGGCGACATAGGTCTTGCCGGCACCGGACGCGCCGATGACAGAAAGGGCGCCGTCCAGCGCGGCGGCGGGAATTGGGCTGGTCACTCGCACACTCCGATCTCGGCGCAGGACGCTCCGGCTTCAAACCGGGCCATCAGGTCGTATTGCCGCCCGCCGCGAGACGTCTTGGACCACTCGATGCGAGCGCGGATGCCGAAGGTGCCGGTTGTTATCACCGCGCCATCCTCATAAAGCGGGTCACCGGCCGCGCAGAGGAATGTCGCGTTGCCTCGCTTGGAAACGACCCCAACGATGCTCTCCCATTCTTCGACCCGGTCAATCGCGGCAGGGTCGAAGCTGGCGATGAGACGGAGTTCTTCCTTCTTCACGAAGATGCACGGCCAGCAGCCCACACGATTTGCCCCGGCCTCATAGAGCGGATTTCGCGCCACGCCGTGGCGGTCATGCATTGCGAACACATCATCGCGCGTCCACGCATGGATCGGCCGATAGGCATAGGATCGAAACCCCCTCTCGACGGCATCCGAGTGGTGCGCCTTTGGTAGGCTGTAGGGCACAGGGTCTGCCATGCGCTGCCAACGCGGCAGGTCTCGACGGGCAAGGCTTTCGTCGGCTCGAACGCCCTGCCAAGAAATCATGGCTCGGCCGGATTCAAGGATCGGCTTCTGAACGCCGAACCACATCGGTACGAGCTTAAGTTCGTCGGTGCAGAACCGGCTCTTCGCCCCAGGAAACCGACCCTTCACCATCATCAGGTCTAGGAACGGATTGCCCGTTGGGACCATGAGCGCAGCGGCCCGCTCGACGCGGTCCATCGCGACGCCATCCAGCGGCCACTTCTCCAGAATGAAACGGCGCTTGCGTTCCATCGCCACCGTGAAGTCGGCGCGCACAACGGCGATCGGCGGCCCGCCAGCACGCTCTGCCAGACGGTCGACATATTCGTATGTTGCAGGGTGTTCGTGCCCGGTGTCGGCGAATACGGCCGTGAATGGCATCCCTCGCTCAACTGCGAGAAGATACAGTGCCGTGCTGTCCTTCCCGCCAGACACGCTGACGACATGCTCCCAAGGCTGAGGACGATTTCGCGAGTGCAGTTCGCGTCGGGCAGACCGAAACTGCGGATCGGGATGGCCGGCGGGAATGGGGCTGGTCATTCTGCGGCCTCCATCATCGGAACAAGCTCGGCTGCACGGGCGGAGCCGCGGGCGGCGTGCCGAGCGAGGAGAGTGCGGATCGCATACGCGCCTTGAAGGGGAACCACGCCGTTTCCAAGAAGCCGCAACCAGTCGATGCGGGTGGCGCCCAGCCCATCAGCCAGGACACGAACAGCGGGTTCAAGCTCCGGCGCTCGATCGAGGACGGCGCGCCATCCTTCGAAATCAAATGGCCGAGGTGGGAAGAGGCTTTCGGGTACCAGAGGTGCTGCACAAAGTTCGGCAGCTGATCGAGATGCAGTCGCCCCGTTCCTGCAACGAGGTGAGCCTCGCCATTCGCTCCCTTGTGATCCCTCGCTGCCGGCCTCGGCCAAGCCGAGAATGAAGATACGCTCGCCTTCCTGCGGCGCGTCGACTTCACTCGCGCGGAACAGTCCGATCTCGACCGCGAAACCAAGTCGGCGAAGGTCTCGCCAAACCCGCTCGGCTCCAGCGATGTCGTCAGCCCCCGCCGCGAGCATGCCCGAGACGTTTTCAATGAGGACGAACCATGGCCGGGCATGGGCGATGATGCGCCGGGCCGATGACCAGAGGTCGCGCGCGTCGAGGCTGCCGCGCTTGCGTCCGGCAAGGCTGTGCGGCTGGCACGGGATGCCGCCAATAAGGCCATCCACGAGGCCGCGCCAAGGGCGGCCGTCGAAGGTTCGCACATCCGACCAGACAGGCGCCGGAGCCATGAGGCCCGCTTCCATCGCCGCAACCAGATGGGCGACGGCGAAGGCTTCCCTCTCCACCATAACTGCGGCGCGAGCGCCGGGAATGGCGAGGTCGAGGGCAAGGTCGAGCCCTCCGCCTCCGGAACAGAGGCTGATGACGTCAAGGCTGTGCCGGGAATGTAGAGCCACATTCACCGCCAATGCTCCATCTCGAGCCCGAGCTCGGCAAGCGCCCGGCCGGCGCCCGTCGACGCGCCGCCAGCACCACCGAGCAGATCGGCGACGGGGATCTTGCGCGTCATGCCACTGGCTCCTGCGCGTCGAGCTTCGCCAACTGCGCCTTGTTGAGATACCGGCGCGCCAGCGCCTGGATGTTCGTGAGGTCGGTCTCGACCTGCTCGACACCGAGATGCGGGTCGTTCACGCCGCGCGCCTCGCTCGCCTTGATGCCGAGCCGCGAGATGACCACGGGATCGGACCCGTCATCCGAGACGAGGAAGTGGGCGGTGACCGGGTTTTCCTGCCCTTCGCGGTCAAGCCGCCAGATCAGCTGCTGGTGGACGCCCGGCGCCCAATCGAGCTCGCCGATGACGAGATCCGAGAAGCGATATTGCAGCCCATCGAGGCCGGCGCCCGAGCGCAGCGAAATAATGACGAGGTTCGTCTCGCCAGACATCGCCGCGCGCTTCGCCTTTTCCTTCTGCGCCGGGGATTCGGACCCCGTGTAGAAGGCTGGGTTGAACGCGGCCAGTTCGCGCCGCCAGATGTCGTAGACATCGTGGTGCCAGCCGGCGAGCAGCACGGGCTGGTCGTTTTCGAGCAGCATGCGGACATAGGCGGCGACGCTGCGCGCCTTGGAGACGCCCGTCGCATGCCGAAGGCGCCAGTCCAGCTCGCGTGCTGCCTCGCCACGTTCGGTGAAGGAGCCGAAGGCAACCTGTGTCGCCAGCTTGCGGATGACGGCCTCGATGTCGTCGAGGTCATGCTGATTGTGCTCGACCGCTTGGACGATGCGATTGACCGGCTCCATCTGCTGGCCGACATCCTCCTTGGTGCGGCGCAGATAGACGTGTTGCTCGCGCAAATAGGTTCCCAGCGCCTTCGGGTCGGACAGATATTTCCCGTCCTTCGTCCACTCGCGCATGAAGTCGTCGCGCATGCCGAGAACCAACTCATCGACGAACTGCATGACGTCGAAGATCTCGATGCCATAGCCATAGATCGGCGAGCCGGTGAGCCCGAGCCGCCGCTGCGCTAGCGTTGCCAGCCGCTTAGCAGCCCGACCCATCGCCGACTTGAGGCCCGTGCGCAGCTTCTGGATCTCGTCGAAGACAACCGTCGAAAGCCGCAACTTCTCGAAGGTGTCGACCCAGCCCGCCAACTGGCTATAGCGCCAGATATAGACGTCGGCCTCCGGCAGCTTCTCCTTCAGCGGATTGGTGGTCTTGATGCAGTGGACGCGAAGCGTCGTGAACGCCTCGAGCTTTTCCTTCCACTGCTGCTGCAGGTGGGCCTCTACCACGATTGCCGCCGGCAACACGCCCGGGCGAATGCAGAGCAGCCCGCCGACATAGGTCTTGCCGAGCCCTCCGACGTCGCCGAGCAGCAGCGAGCCGCGCCGCATGACGACTTCCACGGCCTGATGCTGGTACTGGCGGCCCGTCTGCCCGTCGCGCAGGCCAACGCCGCCTTCCCGCGGCTGCCAATCCGGCAGCAGGATCGCGTCGAGCTCGCCCGCGTTGCGGTGGAACAGCTCCTTGCGTGCCTTCAGTTCGCCGAGATCGTCAGAAGCGATCTCGAAGGCATAGCGCGTGGTGAACCATTCGATATCGGCGCTGGTCAACGGATCGGCCGGCAGCGAATAGGGCGGAACGGCCGACTTCGGGATGCGCGGGAACAGTTGCTTGAGCCGGATCGAGACGTGCGGCTCCGCCCGGTCGATGATCCAGCGATCATCACAGCGTCGCAGCGCGCCAAGAGGTCGGTTCGCCTCGATGGTGAGCGTCAGATCCATGCGACCCCCATGCGGGCGATGGCCGCGTCCTTGCCGAGGATCTGCGCGGGCAGCGACATGGCAACGCTGGTGACGAGCAGCAGCGCGCGAATGTCCTCATGCTCGGCATAGCGGCGAAGCTGGCGGTAGATTGCCGGCGCGCTGCCGCCGATTTTCACCTCGACGCCGACGCCATCGACCACGAAATCGATGATGTCCTCGTTCGACAGGCGGACCTCACGACGGACGCGGCCGGCCGGCCGGATCGCATCGAACGTCGCCTCGAGATCGGCCTGAGCGCGCTTTTCCGTCGAGAGATCGACCCGCGCGCGCTCGACGGCATTGCGAAGGACCATGAGGGCCGTGATCATTCGGCGGCCCCCATGCCATTCATCGCGGCATCCACGACGGCATAGGGAAGCCGGAGCTTCGCGGCGATGGCCGAGGCGCGGAAGCCGCGGTCTTGGAGATCCCGGACGCTCGCGACGATTTCAGGGGTCATCTCAAGGGAATGCTGCTGCTGCTTTCGCGTCGCGCGGCTCGGGTCCCGACCCATCTTGGCCTTTGGAATGCTCACATCGTTCTTGCGCAGCTTCGACAGGCGGCTTGTGACCTCGAAGCGCTCCAAGCCGATCCGATCGGCGATGTCGCGCGGCTGCATGCCCTGGCAGGCCAGCTGCGTCATCATCGCGTCGCGGAGCTTGCGGGTTTCGGAGACCGTCGGCACCTGAACGCCGCGTTCGCGAGCGCGCTTCAGGACGGAGCGCACCGTCGGCAGAGACAACTGCATGTCCCGCGCGATCATTTCGGGGAGCTCGCCGGCTACTGCTCGCGAGATGATCGACGCGTCGCGACCGGCTTTCTTCCGGATAGCGGCGCGGCCTTCCATGGGTTCGAGGACCATCGTCATGCCGATGCCCTCGCGGGCATAGCGTCATGCAGCACGCCGTCGAGCAGGCGGCCGGCTCGTTTCTTGCCAACGAGCTCCATCCAGTAGGCGCCGGCATTGACGTGTGGCTGATGGCTCAGGCCGTTAAAAAAGTAACCGTCGCGGTAGAGGACACCCTCCGCAGGAAAGTCGAGCCCGCTGCAAAGCAAGTCATCGCCGTCGATGTCGTATTCGGCTGGATAAGCGGGGAACTCGGGGCGGTAAGCCCCCCATTGCTTGAAGAAGAACGGCACACCAGCCGCCGCGCATTGATCACGGATCGACCGCGCCCAGTCGGGATGCATCGGCCGCGCGCCGGGGCCGCTCTCGCCGCCGACGATGATCCAATCGAGGCACTTGGCAACATGGTTCACGCTCGCCAGCGCGTTGAAAGCGATAGGGATGCCGTCCACCACGCCATCAGGAAGACATGTGAAATCGATCGGCCCAAGCAGCGGCTCTGCCGAGACGAACCGCACAGCCGCCGGTGTTGCCAGGAGATCCGGCACGCGCTCATCGGCGCGCCGCTGATCCTCGGCAGAGACGCCAAGCCAGACATTGTTCTGCGCTATCCCTGCGCTGTCGAAATAATCGAGCCTATCGGCGGCGAGCTGGTGCGCGTCCTCATCGAACGAATGGTTCAACTCTTGCAGAACGTTGGATGCCCGGCCGAAAATGTTCCGTCGGCCCTCGAAATACGCCCGCATCCGTGCCGATCGCTTGGTCAGCACCTGAAACGTATGCTGCGGCGACAGCGCCATGACGGCGAAGACGCGATCGATCCATTCATCAGGCACGCTCTCATGGAAGAGATCGCCCATGGAGTTGACGAACCAGGTGGTCGGCTTCCGCCGGCGCAGCGGCTCGAGCAAGATATGATCCGGCGCAAGGGCTACCTTGCCATTGAACACCGGTCCCGCCTTCGTCTCGGCGGTCAGCCCCGCATAGTGCGGCGCATTCCCCATGCGCTCGAGGCGAGCGGCGAGCGGCATGGCGTAGCAGTTCGTGCAGCCCGGCGATTTGAGCGAGCAGCCGACAACGGGATTCCACGTGAACCCGGTCCATTCGATCGGGGATTTACCGGCCATGCTGGGCTCCGCGAGCTTCCGCGGCCTTCAGGTGCACGCCCATGCGCCGGATCTGGGTGCGCAATTCGGTGACCGCGGCGGTGTCCTCATAGACCGACCGCACAAAGGCGGCAGTGCGCTCGTCTCCCGCCTGATCGGCGAGAAGCTGGCCGCGCGCCCGGATGGCCAACGCGAAATCGCGACCCATTTCTTCGATCTCAGCGTCCGTCATGGCCATCGCTCCCTGCTGATTTCATCGCGCGCTCGGCATCGGTCCGCGACATTTCACGCGACCTCGGCTTCGGGCCGGGTGGGATGCGCCGCGGCGGCGACCGTCTGCGCGATGGCTTGCCGAAGCTTGGGGTTGACGATCTGCTCGAAGTCGCGCGCGACCCGATAAGCCTGGCCGCCGAGCTGAGGCGGCGGTTCGGCGGCGCCTTCGCTTGCATCCGGCAGCAGCGACGCCGGGGCCAGCCCGAGGGCGGTCGCAACCAGCACCAGCCTGCTGGCCCCGATGCGGTTGGTCCCCTTCTCGTATTTCTGGACCTGCTGGAAGGTCACGCCGATCTTTTCGGCGAGGCACTCCTGGCTCATGCGCAGCTGAAACCGTCGCTCGCGAACGCGGCGCCCGACCTCAATGTCGACCGGCTGCGGAACCTTGGTGACGACCATGGGAATCTCCTTCAGGTGTGAAGCATGGAGAGAAGCTGGAGCCCGACCGCCGCGAGGCTCACGCCGAAGGCGCTTTGGAGCACCGCCATGACGGGGTTGGCGCGGGAGGCACCTGTGATCAGCCCGCCGATTGCCATGCCGAGCGTGGCGACACCGGCAAGCACGCAGGCGATGGCGACCGATCCCGCTGCGAGGTGAAAAGCTGCGCCGTTCATCATGGCGTCTGACCTCCCCGCCGCGCGCGGGTTTCGATCATCCCGAAGAGCCGCCGTCCGCGCTCGTCGCCGGCCCGGATGAAAAAGAGGAAGGGGTTGGCCTCGAACTGCCGCTGCCCTGCCCTGTCGTCATCGGCAATCGCGCCGGCCGACATCGCCTCGATGGTTTCGATCCCGAGCAGGATCCGCAGCCCGTGGTGAAACTCTTCATAGGTCATGCCGGCCACCAGCCGCTGACACGGACCAGAATGAAGGCGCCGGTGGCAGCCGCGCTGACGCATGTCATCGCCAGTACGATGAAGCCGGTAACCGGAACGCCGCTGCGCGACCGGACGCTGCGGCGCAGCGCCAGCATCTGGCTGAGCGCCGCGATCAGGAACGCGACGCCCCACAGGGCGACCCATGCGTGCCAGAGGAACTCAAGCATCGGGGCCTCCCGGGATCGGGGAGACGGCGCGGCCGCCTTTCGGATCGGCGACCTCATGCAGGACGCCGTCGATCTCGAAGCGGCCGGGCCCGTGGCCGAGATAGCTGTAGCTCCCAAGCCCGGCGGTCAGCCGCGCCTTTTCCGACGCGTGATTGCTGAGCCAGCGCGCGAGCGGCGTTTCACCCTTGAAGGACGCATTTGCGTCGGTGAAGGCATCGGCGGCATAGACGCCGAACGGATGCCGCGCGCTGGCGACGAACGCGGCCAGCGCTTCCTCGGCGGTGCCGGCCTGGATGAAGGCCGCGATCTCCTCGCCGAAGAACGGCGCGGCGAAGGTGACACCCTTGATGAAATACTCCGTCATGCTGACCTCCCCGGCATGACCGCGAGGACAGCTTCGATATTGGTGCCGGAGGCGGCGAAGCTTTGCTCCGGCAGCGGTTCGATGAAGCCGCCATGCGCGGCGAGGAAGGTCCTGAAATCCTCGGACTTGCGATTGGTCCGGAAGATCACGCCAGCGGACATCACCGAGACGAGACGCCCGCGCGGCTTCAGGAAGAGCGCCGCATGCCTGATATGATCGATATCGGCCTGGCGCGCGAAGGGCGGGTTCATGATGATCCGGTCGAACGGGCCGATATCCTCCGGCGACGTCGTCAGGAAATCGCGCATCATGCCTTCGGCGCAGGACGAGGCCAGCGTGGGGTTCGCCCGGTGCGCCTCTGCCACGGCGAGGGCAAGCGTCGCGGCGCGCGCCGGGTCGATTTCGATGGTGAAGATGACGCCCTCGCGAGCGAGCGCCGCCAGCGCGAGCCGGCCGATGCCGGCGCTTGGTTCCAGCACGGACATGCCGGGCTCGATCTCCGCTGCCTGCAGCACGCGCTGGACGACGGCAGCAGGGCTGTCGAACTGACCAAGCACCTGCTTGACGTTGATCACCTCGCCGGTGGTCAACAGGCCGTCGACGATGTCAGCGGCGTCGCCTTTGAAAAGATGAGCCCCGGCCTTGCGGTTCCAGATGCCGCCAGCGGCATCGATCACCTTCGCGACGCGGTTGTAGAGCGAGCGCTCCATCTGACCCGACAGGACAAGCCGGGGGCCTTCGCAGCGCGCGGCCTCGAAGACGTCGAGAACGTCGGCCTCAATGCGCATCGGACGCGCCGATGCTGTTCAGCGCAACGATCCGGCGTGCCTCTTCCGAGCGCAGATCCCGGGCACAGTCGGCGACGATCTCCCGAAGCGCGCCATCCCGTGCCGCTGCCCGTTCGCAGGCGGCGGCCGAGCGGCTGAGCTGCTCGATCTCGGCAGGCGTCTCCAGTTCTGCCCGCAGGCGATAGAGCGCAAAGAGTGCGTCGCCCTTCGGCGTGCCGTAGCCATAGTCGCCCGGCGCGCCGAAAGCCGCGTGCAGCGCGTCGATCGCGGCCGCCACGCGCAGCCGCTCGGACGGCGGCGGAACCGGGGAATAAGGGACGGGCGACATCGGCAAGCTCCATCACAGGTGGTGATGGGCTCAAGCTACGCTGTTTATAAACCGTGTCAATAGGTTCGCGGTTTATAAACTGATGGCGGCGAGATGCCGGCGGCCTAGAGTTTCCAGCTGCGCATCCAGCGCGCGAAAGGAAACTCATGCTGCGCTTTCTGATTCTCGGGATCTTCATCCTTTTGCCGGGATACGCATCGGCGCAGTGGAGTGCCGACGTGGACGACGGGGGCGCGTCGCTCATCGCAATCGGCGACGGCGAAGCGCTCGCTGTTCAGTGTCGCGCCGATCCGACCTATCCGGTCGTGCTGATGCTCATCCCTGAGCACACGGTATTTTTCGAAAGCGGCTCCCTGACAACAGCGCTCATACGGATCGACCGACGGTCGGAGCATCGGGTCCATATGTCAGCATTGAACACCAAGAGCCACACCGCGCTGATGGTAAGGCTGTCAACCAACAACGTCGCGAAGCTGATTTATGCAGACTTGGCGCAACTGCAGAACGAGCTCGTCTTTTCGATAGACGGAGCTTCGGAACAACATATCTCGGCAGATGGGTTCGCCGGCGCGTTCAGCAAATGGCGTCGGGTGTGTGCGCCGGCTTTACACGAATCCGGTATCGATGCGCAGGATTAGCTGCCCCTCGACAGAACAAAGCTCTGGGACGCGGCAAGACGTCAAACCTAGAATCCGAACAGCTCGTTCGTCGTCAGAACCTTGTGGATGTACTCAACGAAGCGCCGCGGCACCTCGATGGTCGCGATCGGATTCAGCTGAGTCAGAACGACCTCGTCAGGCGTTTCGCTCTTCAGGATCTTGATGTAGTCCTGCCCTGGATCGCCGGCATGGTGTTTCGTCCTGACGATGACGGTATCGCCCGGCAATGCGAGCTTGCCGGGATGGACGAAGCGCAATTGCCCAGGAGGATGCATTGGGGCCATCGAGGCGTTGGCCACCTGCACCGCATAGACATCGATCGCTGTATCGAGGGCTTTTGGCCGCTCAACAAAGCTGTGCGGTCGCCCGAGCGAAAAGCCCTGTTGATGAGCCGTCACAGATCCGAGCGCCACGCCCCGAACCGGAACGTCAAATCGCCGTCGGTCTTCGCGATTGCCGTTCCCCGCGGGCCGCGTGCTCGGTAGGGGCGGATCCAGCGGCGTCGACAGGTCGCTGAACCATTCGGGCGGCACCTGCAGCACTTTGGCGGCGAGGCGGATAGTCTCGGCGGTGGGGTTGGGCCTGACATCCGGCCGCGTAAGGCCCTGAAGGAAACTCGCCTTGCCGTTGGCCTCAATGCCTGCCGAGGCTACGCTCTTGTTGAGCTCCTTCAGCCGGCCAAGGATCGGCTCGCGAAACGGATTATGCGCCATGCTGAATTCTAACCGCGCGCCTTGATTTAGCGGACTTGTTTATGAACTGTTGACAGAACGGTTTATAAACAGCAGCATGCCGCGCATGACGCTCCTCGATCAGCTCCGCCTCGTATCGACCACCTATTGCTCCGCCGTCGGACGGAGCCGGGCGCGCGTCGCGACGCTCATTTTCGACCACGGCGCGAAGTTCGATCTCATCGACCAGGGCCGCGACATCCACACAAGGACCTTCGAGAAGGCGCTCGCCTGGTTCTTCGCCCATTGGCCGGAGGGCCTCGCCTGGCCGGAGGGCGTTCTCGTGCCCGCCGAGGAGGATGTCGCGGCGGAGCGGAAGTCGCTTCCTCCCCATATCGAGGAGGAAGCCTGATGTCACGAAAGGCGAAGCTTGATCGCCGAACAGGTGGTGCAGGATCCGACTGCGCCGATCAGCGTCTCGATCGTCCCGACCACCGCATCGGGAGTCATCGCAAGGCGCGCGACCACGACGCCGGCAGGCCCATAGGGCGTGTCCCGCTGCACCATCATCTCGATCCGGATCCACGAGCCATGGTCCTCCACGGCGGATATCCCGGAGACGAAGATATCCTTGATCGGCACGGGCTCGCTCACGGCGATCTGATCGTCCCGATCGGACGGCTTCGATGCGCTCCATTGCATGGTACTCACTCCCCACTGTTCCACGGCAGGTTTTCCCGGCCGGACGGAGAGCATCCCGCAGGTTGCAGACAAGTTTCAACGAATTGTGGGCTGCTTGGTCATTGCCAAGTATCAGAATTCGTTCGACTTTTGTCGAGTCGAGATGGTCGCGCGCTTGGCTCGTTTCGCGCCTCTTGCGCGAGGCCGAAATGATGGACGTGAACGACATCATTCTTGCGGCTGCGATCGGCGCGCTCGGCGTCAGCCAGATCCTGCAAGGACTGACCCTCCACCGCATGCTCAAACGGTTCGACCGCCCCCAGAGCGCGGGCATCGAACTCGCCCCTTGGTCGGCGGCCTGGCCGTCGGCATCCACCGGCAATCTGCCGCCTGCAACACCCTTTCTCACCGCAGAAGAAGCGGCCCGCCTCTCCGATGTGATCGACCCGGACAGCCCGCGCGGCGGCGGTGTCGAAAGGTGGAAGCCGTGATGATCTGGGCCAGCGACAGGCATGTGACAGGACCTCCGTAGCAGCGCGGGACGGCCCTCTTCTCTCACGAACAACACGGTCTCACGCCGGGAAGCGAAATCAGCTTTTCCCGGAACGGGAAGGTCTTGCCATGGAAACTGCAGAAGGCAGGCGGCTCAGGATCAAGGCCGCGACGCGCGACCTGGTCGCGGCATGCGGCGGCGTCGAACGCGCCGCCGATATCGTCGACATGTCGAAATCAGAGGTCTCGCGCTGGCAGAGCGCAAGCTCGATGAGCAGCATCATCCCGGTCGATGCGATCCTCGCGTTGGAGGCCGAGTGCTCGCTTGCGCCGGTAACGGCCGCGATGGCTGCCATCAACGGCCGAGCCCTGGCCGAGGGGGCCGAGCCTGGGCTGCCGGTGCGGGCGACGCTGATCGCGCGGCAGGCGGCGAGCATGGCAGCGGAAGCCAAGGTCGCGCAGGTCTTCGCCGAGATCCATGAGGACGGGGTCACCACGCCTGCTGAGCTCGAACGGCTGCAGCGCGCGCTCGGAGACAAGCAGATCACCGACCATGAATATCAGAACACGATCGCGTCGGCCCGGGCGGAATCGCTCCGCGTGGTCGGAGGGACCGGCCGATGAGTAACGAAGACGTCCAGGGCGTCGCGGCTGCGCAGCTGCGTTCCATCGTCGAGCGGATCGAGCGCCTCGAGGAAGAGAAGAGCGCGATCGCGGACGACATCAAGGACGTCTATGGCGAGGCCAAAGGCAACGGCTACGACACCAAGGTCCTGCGTCAGGTCATCCGTCTCCGCAAGCAGGATGCGTCGGTGCGCGAGGAACAGGACGCGATCCTCGATCTCTACAAAACTGCGCTCGGGATGGTCTGACCATGATCGACGCGCTCGATGCCGAGAGCGAGACCCGCCGGCCGATCCGCGGCGCGCGCCGTGGGCGCCGCAAGGGTCCGGTCACCTTGGCCGAGCTTGAGCATGGGCGCTCTCTGGCTGCCTTTGCGGTCCTGCATCACGGCGAGCGCTATCTGGCGATTTTCGAGCGGCTGGACGAGGCCTGCGGTGTGATGCAGCGGCGCGAGGAATCACTGTCGCGCGTGCATCGGTTCGCGGCCGCCGGCGAGGCGGGCGCGCGATGAAGTCCCTCGCCTTTCACCCGCTGGCCGATCTCTTTCCGCTTATCGAGGGCGCGGCCTTCGATGAGTTGGTCGCCGACGTCGCGGCAAACGGCTTGCGCGAGCCGATCGTCCTGCACCAGGGCATGATCCTCGACGGCCGCAACCGCTGGCGCGCCTGCTGGGCGGCAGGGGTCGAGCCGGTCCTCGCCATTTTCGGCCTGAGGATCGAGACGCCGACGATCGCGATGCGCGCCGCGCTCGATGGCCGGTCGATCAGGCCGGACGAGCGTCAATGGCTGCCGCAGGCCCTCGCGGGACTGCCGGATGATTTCCCCGTCGCGGGCGTGCCGGGCGTCGATCCCCTGGCCTTCGTCATCTCCAAGAACCTCCAGCGTCGGCATCTGACCGACGACCAGCGCAGCATGATCGCGGCTCGTCTTGTGACGGCGGAGCGCGGGCGGCCCGCTGATAATGCCGCCAATGGCGGCATTTCCCGCCAAGCTGCGGCGACGTTGCTGGCGACGGGCGAGGCCTCCGTCGAGCGCGCCCGCACGGTCGTTCAACGGGCCATCCCGGAAGTGGCTTCTCTCGTCGATCGTGGCGAGGCGAGTGTGCGGTCGGCGGCCGAATTGGCGACGCTGCCGCCGGATGTCCAGCGGAGGGCCATCGCGGCGATCGCCGGCAGCAGCGAGACAGCGCCGGCGTTTCGGGCGGTCGTGAAGGAGATCCGCGCAGAGAAGCAGCTGGAGAAGAAGGAGCGGCGCCAATCCCGCGAGCGGGTGCTGGCGCTGCAGCAGCGCGCCCTGCCCGATCGCCGCTACGGCGTCATCTATGCCGATCCGGAATGGCGCTTCGAGCCCTGGTCGCGAGAGACCGGCATGGACCGGGCGGCCGACAATCACTATCCGACCAGCGAGGAGAACGACATCGTCCTCCGTCCGGTCGGGACCATCGCCGCCAAGGACTGCGCGCTGTTCCTCTGGGCGACGGCACCGATGCTGAAGGCCGGTCTTCGGGTCCTCGAGCATTGGGGCTTCACCTACAAGTCGCAGGTGATCTGGCGGAAGGACCAGATCGGCAACGGCTACTGGTTCCGCAACAGGCACGAGATCCTGCTCGTCGGCACGCGGGGCGATGTGCCCGCTCCGGCGATGGGAGACCAGTGGGAATCGGTGGTCGATGCGCCGCTCGGCGAGCATTCGGCGAAGCCCGAGATCTTCGCCGAGATGATCGAGGACTATTTCCCGAACCTGCCGAAGATCGAGCTCAACGCCCGCTGCGCGCGGCCGGGCTGGGACGCCTGGGGACTGGAAGCGCCGGGGGCCGCGGCATGTTGAATATGGTCTGGCCAGTCAATGTCTCGGAGAGAGTCAAGGGATTCGGTGATCGGAGTCCATTCAACTTCCGCCTTCACGCGGTTCTGAAAACGTCCGAGCAGACTTTCGTCAAACCGCCTGAGCGCCTCGTACAATTGCGTAGCGGCGACACGCACGAAGACTGCGAAGAGCTTTTCGGCCTCTTTCCCCGCCAGTTGTCCTGCTTCGTATTTCTGATCGCCTTGTCGAACCGTTGCCGCGAACTCATCGAGAAATTCGATCGATGTTTCAGCCGCCCGCCTATCGGCGAAACTCATCTCGCTTGTCAGCAATCGCAGCGTGGGCAAGCGCTGTTTCAATTGCCTCTCGATGTGCCACTTAACGGTGAAAATCGTGAGAATGGACTTCAGACGCCGATCGTCTGTTGTGTCCGACAGTGCCTGGTCCGCCTTCTCCCAAGCGATGTCGACGAGACCCAGCAGATCGCTCAGACCATCACAGAATGCGTTGCGCGCCGATCTTTCAGGGCGGGTCGCGAGATCCTCTGCAGCATTGATCTGCCGCTGCACGGCAATCCAGGCGGTAACGCCTGCTGCAGCCGCAGCGAGAACGCCCGCTGCGGTCACGGCTGTTGGGCCCACGTCCTTTATCCACGATCTTGCATCCGCGCCGAGGGTAGCGCCGATGTAGACGCCCAACCCAGCTGGCAAGACGGCCACAATCAGCCACATCAGCGCGTGTCTTGCGAAGAGCATGGTTGCTTAAGCCGCCTCGCGTATCGAGATCACCACTGTCCGGCCGAGCACCGCCAGTGCGGCCGAGAGCATTTCGAGCTTCGAGGGATAGTCCGGGTCGAGGATGCGCCGTGCCTCCCCCTCCGCCTTGCCCAGGCGCCGGGCGAGTTCGGTCTTGGTGATGCCAGCGGCACGGAACGCCTCGATCACCGCCAGCTTCAGGGCATCATCGGCGGGCACGGCAATTGCCGACCCTCCGCCACCGCGGTAGGTGCGGGCCGCTGGCACGCTGCCGCCCACCTGCACGATCCCGCGCAGAGCGAGGCCGAGCGCCTCGGCAGCGCTCGCCCTCGCCTCCTCAATGGTCGCGCCATGCGTGATCGCCTCCGGGACGTCGGGGAACGTGACCAGGAAGCCGCCGTCCGGATCCGGCTCGAACCGGGCCTGATAAATATAGTCCATGCGCCTATGCCCCTCCTTGGGCTCAATCGCATCGACAGGGATGATCTTGCGAGGAAGGGCTGGGGATCATTCGACCCCCAGCTGCTTCTTGATCAGTCTCACATATCCGGGGGTCATCTCGCCGCTTTTGATGGTGGTCATCGCTGCGCCGTAGTGAACCCGGTAGTGAGACCCCTTGCCCTTGTTCGCGAAGACTTCGAAGTCCTTGCCCTCCTTCCGGGCCAGCTTCCGAAGCTCCTGAATGAGCTGGTCTCGCGTCATCTCCCCGTCTCCGTTTCAATGAAGACACCTTCGCACGTTCTCGTGCGGACTACAAGCACATTCGCACGAAAACGTGCGGATTATTGCCGACGCGCGAGCCTTCTTTCTGGCTGCTGCCAGCCCTTCCGCCCCGACTGGAGCCCGATATGGCCGAGACCTTCTGGATGATCCACATGACCGGCGGCGGCCCGACGGGCTTTCGCCACCCGTCAGCCGAGGCGGCTGAGCGCGAGGCCGAGCGGCTGGCGCGCGCGAATCCCGGCAACGAGTTTGTCGTCCTTGAGGCGAAAGAGAGCTTCTGCCTGCCGCTGCCACCGATCCAACGCCGCTTCATCGGCGATCCTGTCCAGGCGACGCCAGCGCGCCGACGGCCCGGGCCGCCAGACATCGACGACGACATTCCGTTCTGACCTTCCGGCAGCGCGGCTCTTCGGGGCCGCGTCACCGGGCGATCAGGCCCCTTCGGAGACAGCAATGGTGAAACTCGGGAATAAGGTCCGTGATCTCATCACGGGCTTTTCCGGCACCGCGATCGCGCGGACGGAATACCTCTACGGCTGCGTGCATATCTGCGTCGCGCCGACGGTCGGTGGCGACGGCAAGCGGGTCGAGCCGGAGTGGTTCGATGAGCAGCGGCTTGAAGTCGTCGAGGACGTCCCGCCCCCGCTCGCGAAATCCTACTCCGCGACCAGCGGCGGCCCGGGCGAGCATCCGCCGACCGCAGGCAGCCGGTTCACCTAGCCGATGGCCGCGATCGTCATTGCCAACCTGCCGCAGCTGGCCCTCGGCCTCTGCTGGACCGCCGTCGTGTTCGCCTTCGGTCGCAGGTTCGAGCGATGGCGACGCGGCCGGTCCGCGTCCACCCCTTCAACCACCGAACGGAGCCCATGACCATGCGATCAATTCTCGCCTGCGGCCTCATCGCGGCCGCCTCGACGGCGGCGCTCGCCGATCCTGCCGTCATCCGCCTCTGCACCGGCGCCAGCGGCGGGCCCTATCGCCAGGCCGGCCAGATGATCGCCGGCATGGCCAAGGGCGACCCGACCATCCGCGTCGAGGTCGTCGCCGACACAGGCGGCACCTGGGGCAATATCCAGAAGACGGTGATCGGCGACGGCTGCGACGCCATGATCGGCCAGCCTGACGGCGCCGCCTATCTGAAGCGCCAGAATCCGGGCGCCGCCGCCAGCCTCAAGCCGGTCGCGGATCTGCACCGCGAATACCTGCATGCGCTGTGCTCGAAGGAGAGCGGCGTCGGCGATATCGGCGATCTCGAGAGCGACCCGAAGGGCCATGGCTGGTCGATCGCGCTCGGCGATCAAGGCTCGGGCGCCTGGCTGATCTGGCAGAACTTCGTCGCCGAGGATTCAGACTATGGCGAGGTGCCGGTGACGACCGAGAGCGGCGTGATCGCGCTTGCCTCGGTCGCGGCGAACCAGACGACATGCCTGCTGCAGCCGGCGGCGATCGGCAATGCGCTGGTCCGGCAGGCGGATGAGCAGTTCGGCGATGGTCTCGCCCTCGTCGGCGTCAACGATCGCGACTTCGACGACGCGGTCGATCCGCAGGGCAAGCCGCTCTACACCTACGCGAAGATCCCGAGCGGCACCTATCCGCAATCGTTGCAGGGCTGGTTCTCCGGCAAGTCGACGCTGTCATGGGTCGCCAAGGTCTATGTGAACCCGGACCGGGTGCCGAACGAGCGGGCGCTTGCGGCCTTCATCACGGCGGTCGCGCGCGCCAAGCCGGCGATCCAGGCACAGTTCGGGAAGTAGCGGCCATGTTCCGCCTCGCCAAGCTCTTCTGCCTGATCTTCGCCAAGCCGGGCGGGCTGCCGACACCGCCGCGGGCGGCTCCGCTGTCGGTGGAGGCGATCGTATGCCTCGCGCGGCAGACGCTTCGGCGCCTGCTGCTCGCGCGCGCCGTCCTCGCATTATGGCCGCGCCGCCGCGCATGGAGGCTCGGATGAGCAGCTGGTGGCGCGCATGGAGCGGGATGGCGGCAGACCCGAAATGGCTGGCGATCGGCAAGCGGGCCGGGATTGCGCCCGGCATGGCGTTCTCGGTCGCCTTCCATCTGATGGAGCGAGCCGCAGAGGCCGAGGATCGCGGCTCGTTCGCAGGCTATGACGCGGAGGCCATCGGCTGCTTCCTCGGCTGCGAGACGGAAGAGGTCGAGGCGGTCGTCGCCGCGCTCTCCGACAAGGGCATGACGGCGGGCGATCGGTTCACGGCCTGGGAGCGGCGGCAGCCGAAGCGGGAGGACGACAGCAACGAGCGGGTGCGCGCGTTCAGGGCTCGAAAGGCCGAGGCGGCTTCAGCCTCGGGCGCGGCGACCGCTCCGACTGAGGGCGCGGAAATGCTGGCATCAGAGGCCGTGTCCGACCCTGTAACGCAGTGTAACGCACCAGAAGCAGATACAGAGAAAGAGAAGAAAGCAGCAGCAGCACAGGTGGAGAGAGGTGCGCGCGACCATGCTGCCGCTGCCGCCATTTCATTGATCGGGGATGAGCGGGAAAAGCGCGAGCGTACGGGGACAACCGACGAAGCGGTGTCGCTGCATGGCTGGATCTGCGCGGAGGCGCGCTCGCCGAATGGCTGGCGATCCGATCTCGGCCTCGTCCGGGACTGGCTCCAACGCGGGTTCAGCGCTGCCGAGATCCGCGCCGGCGTAGCTGCCGTGCTGGCCCGCGAGCGCGGACAGCTGCCAACCTCATTACGCTATTTCGAGGGGGCGATCTCTGACCAGCGCAGGATCGGCGGTCAGGGGAAAGGCGCGGCAGCAGCGAAATCACGACCGGCGGAAAGCGCGGTGATCGATTGGCACAAAGCCTCGGACGAGCAGTGGCGAAAGCCGATCGATCTCTGGGCGAGGATGCGGCGCGAGCGCGGCGATGACCCACAGGACTGGCCCGATTGGTCACGCTGGAGGCCCGCTATGGGACCGCCGCCCGACAAGGAGGGCTGCCTTGCGCCGCCGGCATTGGTCGCCGCGGCACTTGCGGCGGCCGGGATCGGCACGGCGACAAATGAACGGCGGCGGGTTTCGGGAGGGCAGCGATGAGCAAGCGAACGCGGGAGAGGAAGCGGGCGGCGCAACGGCGGCACCGCGCAGCGGAGGCGTCCCTTCACCGGAAGGTATCGATCTTTGCCAGCTCGAGCATGAAGGCGTGCGCGATCGCCCTGTTGCGGGCCGATCCCATGGCCAGCGATTATATCGAGCAGGCGCCGGTGATCGTCTACGGCTTCGCCCGTCGGCACCGCTGGTTCGTCAAGGAGCTGTACCAGTCCGCCATCATCAGCGATTTTCGGTCGATGATCCAAACGTCGAGACGCCTGCGCGACATGATGGAGACGCTCGGCTTTCCCTGGCCTATGCGAAAGCTCGATGTGCATGCGTTATGGGTGCCGGGACTGGCCGGGCTCGACTATCTCGCAAAAGCACCACCGTCCGTGCTTGCGAACGCGCTCGCGATGGAGCCGAGCCGCCAAGCATCACTTGTGTTGGCTTTGGACACGCTGCGGCATCCGGGGATGGCTTTTCATGTCTTTGACGACAGCCTGTTCGCCGGATGGATTGTCGGATGCCTCGCCGGTCGCATCCGCGAGAATTGCCGACAGGACGATCTCTGCAGGGAGATTTTCACCGTTACCGATTGCTTGCGGCGCGGCCAGGTGCACTTCGATCGACATTGGACCTGGGCGCAGGCGCTCGGCGCGGCGCGTCGCTGGCATGACGAACTGGCGGGCGAACGCCAGCGCAGCGCGGCAGCGGCAACCCATGCGATCGCGGACTATGGCGCACTGCCGCTGGCGCTCGAGGTCGACGGTTTCGAGTTTGTCGCGCTGCGCACCGAGCTCGATCTCTTCACGGAGGGGGCAGCGATGCAGCACTGCGTCGCCAGCTACTGGCCCGATGTGAAGGCTGGCACGAGTCGCATCTACGGCATCCGAGCCAGCGGCTGTCGGCAGGCGACGATGGAACTACGGCAGCGGCGATATGTGCTGACAACATCATTGGGGCCATGGGAGATCACGCAGATCCGGGCGTACAATAATGAGCGCCCGCCAGGGGACGTGTTCGACGCGGCAGCCGAGGCGCTCGCTAGGATGCAGCCCGGGACCGCCCCAGTCGTTCGGCGCATGCAGTTTCGAGACGAGGCTGATGCCTTTTTGTATGTCGAGGGCGCTCTGCAGCATCTCAGAGTGAGCGTTGAACTGGACCTCGAGAGGGAGGCAGTCAATCTGATGCGCGGCCGGAACGCCTTCGACGGCCCGGCCGAGGTATTGCGCCGACTGAACGGCGAGGTCGATTATCGGGATCCGGGTTGATTACCCGGTGACGATCAGCTCGCCCTGTCCCGGCTTCTGCGTGCCGCCGCCAGTCGTATAAGTGACGGTCGCCTCCTCGATCGTGAACCGGCCGAAGGCGGCCCGCGTGTCAGGATGGTCGTTCACAGTCAGGATGAATCGGCCCTTGATCAGTGCCAGCCGATCGGCGAGGCGCTGGAAGTCGTCCGGCGCGAAAAGGCCCTTGCCGTAATAGGCCTCGGTGCCGCGATAAGGCGGATCCAAATAGAACAGCGCGCCCGGGCGGTCCCAGCGATCAAGCATCGTTTCCCAGGGCAGGCATTCGAGCCAGACGCCGGCGAGGCGCTCATGTGCCGCCGCCAGTGTGTCGGCGAGCGCGACCGCGTTGAAGCTGGAGCCGCCATTTCGGCTGATGCCGAAGGTGCGGCCGGCGACCTTGCCGCCAAACGCGAGGCGCTGGAGATAGAGGAAGCGCGCCGCGCGCTGCAGATCTGTGAGCCGCTCCGGATCCTGACCCACCAAGCGCTCGAATTCGGCGCGGCTGGCCAGCTGCCATTTCAGCATGTCGAGCAGCGCCTGATAGTGGTTCTGCAGCACGCGGAAGAAGGTCACGACGTCGCGGCTGATGTCATTCAGCACCTCGACCTTCGGCGCTGTCTGTCGCCGAAAGAACACGCCGGCCATGCCGGCGAACACCTCGCCATAGAGGTCATGCGGCGTCGCTTCAATCATGGCCGACAGGCGTCTGGCGAGTTGCTTCTTGCCGCCGACATAGCCGGCGACGGGACGCGCCTTCGGAACGGCGCGGTGGTCTGATTCACGCATTTTCAACTCTGGATAGAGCACGCTCCGCCTTGGCGGGGCGGCGATATATCCATTCTCGTCGGGGCGGGCCTGTTCCCACTAGCCGCCTGCCGGGCTCGCCCGGCCCCCGCTGCTATGCGGGCCCGCCGGCGGCAACGCGTGCCGCCGGCGCTCTCGTGATCAGCGCCGCTCGACGAGGTCGGCCGTGACCGAAGACACCGAGAAATCCTCCTCCGGCGGAATGAAGGTGATGCCTTTGATCCCCTTCACCTTGTCTTTGGCTTTGCCGACTGCCGTCGTGTCGATGTCTTCCTTGGTTCGCACCAGGTCACCGAGGCCTCGCTTCTTCAGGAGCGCGATGATCTTGTCCTTCAGCGTCGTGTCGATCGAAACACGGAGCCGGCCGAGCCGCCAGGACGCGCTGCCCGTCGGGAAGGTCGCCGTCTTGCTGCGGCCTTCGTCGGTGAGACGCTGCCGGTTTGCGGCGCAATAGGCCTTCACCTGATCGAACAGCCCAGCCCGCTCGGCGATCAGTGGCTCGGCCGCTTTCTCCGCCGCGGTCGAGGCCTTCTCGACGGCTTCGGCCTTGGTCGTGGCGATCAGCGCCAGTTCGCGGTCGAGCTCGCCCATCCGCCCGATCGCGGCCGCGCAGGTTTCGTCGTCTGCCAACGCCGGCAGGTTCGCTTCGTCACTCATGTCATCACCTGAAAAGCCACCCGGTGGCGCGGGGCGGTCGACAAGGCCGGCTGGCGAAACCGGCGGTTCGGGGATCAGCGCGGCTTGACGCCCGCGCGACCGTGAACGAAAAGAGAACATGACCACGTGGCGTGTCTGTTCCCTGAGGCTTGATCGATGATCGGTCTCGAAACGATTGGCGGCGCCTTCGCGGCGGGCTGCATCGCCCGCGTGCGCTGCAACGGAAAGCGGCGGAACGTGCCGAAGAGCTCACGGCCCTGCGAATTCAGGACCGATCTCGACATGCAGACATTGCTGTTGACGCGTGGGCCGAACTTCCCGCTCGAGATGCTGCCGAGCCGGCTGATGTGTCCGCACTGCGGCGGCCGTAACCTGTCTGTCTTCTATTTCCTGCCGCCGGAACGATCGCTGTCGACGGGATAGGCTGGCCTGATGACGGAGGGATCTCGTCCGGAAGCCGTGTCTCTATCCGCCGCGCGCGAGCGCGGGTCGAGGGCCGCCGTCAATGCCGCGTCTTGCTCGCAGGCATCCGGCGCAACTGCTCTTCGTCAATTCGCCGGATCACAAAGGCCGACAGATGAGGCTGGACATAAAGCAGCCAGGCTGCCGAAATGCCGGCGGAAACCAGCATCCATTCCCAGACCGTAGTCATTCGTCCTGCCGCGACCCGCGGGCCACGATCCTGAGCGCGTCGTCGGCGAGGGGCTGCTGAAGCGAGAGCGCCATGTCCATATCGGCGGACAGCCACATCTCGACCTCGTATTCCGTCGTCAGGATGACGGGCATCGCCTTCGGATGGATCGGCGCGACGACCGCATTCGGCTCGCAGGTCAGGAAGGCGAACAGGTCGGCCGTCTCGACGCCCGTGCGGGCCTTGCGAACGCTGGTCCAGTTTGGCGTCCATATTCCGGCGAAGAAGGCGAGCGGCCGGCTCTCATCGAGCGCGAACCAGGCCGGCGCCTTGATCGAGGCATCCCACTCGGAAAAGCTGGTGAACGGCACGACGCATCGGCTGTCGACGCCGAGCCAGCGGCGCCAATGCGGCGATTGCAGATTGCGGACATTGGTCACGCCGGCATCGGGCTCGGCCCGGCGCAGCGCATCGCGATCGACCAGTTTTCCCTTCGCCTCAAGCTTGTCTGCGCGCGCATCAGCGGCCTTGTGCAGGATGCTGGTCGGCGTCGGCATGCCCCAGCGGACGCGGGCGAGCTCGCGGCCTTCCGTGGTGTTGCGGACGATCGGCGCGAGATAGTCGGGAAAGATGCCCGGTTGCGGCTCGAGGTTGCCGGTCGAATCGAGCATCGCGCGCGCAAAGGCGCGGATCGCCTCGGGGTTCGATGTCATGCTGTAGAGATTGCACATGCTGGGCAGCATGCCACGGCGGAGGCGGCGCATCCACAGCCGCGCTGAAGACCCGATTGACTCTCTTGCGATGGAGAACATTATAAGAACAAACTAAGGCAACGGAGACGGCCATGACCAAGCCGGCGGACGATGGCGATGCGCTCAATGAACAGGAACAGGCCTTGCTGAAGCGGGTCGACGAGCTGATCGACGTGCACCAAGGCGATCTCCGCGCGGTGATCGAGATGCTGCTGATGGCCTATGACGATCGCGTCGAGCAGGTGTCGAACGGCTTCGTGCGCGGGCGGAAACGTGGATGACCTCGGCCCGCGCTCGCCTCTCACGCCGTGGGCAATCATTGGTCGCCTGGAACGGCTGGTCGAGCAGAAGCGCGGGGCACGGCTCACCTGGGAGACCAGCTTCGTCGTGCTGGAGGCGCTCCGCGCCTATGTCGCCAATCCGAAGCGCGAGGCGCTCGCTCGTGTCATCTGCATGCGGACCAATGCCAAGCGAACGCCGTGCGAGCCGCTCTGTCGGCGCTGCGTCGATCTTGGCTATGAGCTCAAATGCATGATGCGCGGAGAGCCGGACCACTTCGGCGATCGCGGCTGGTATGACGGCGGCAACCGGGTGCATCGAAAGGGAGGTTGACGAAGCGTCCTCGACGAAGGGCGCCAGTGATGTCGCATCAAAGCGGCTCGATCTCTATCCGGTTTCGGCCACGCGCCTTCGCCATGTACAGACGCTCATCGGCTGCGTTGAAGAGTGCATTGAAGTTGGTCGAGCCGGCAAAGGTCGTGCCGCCGATGCTGATCGACAATCGCCGGCGGTCGTCGAGAAAATGGACGTCGGCGCTGTGGATCGTCTGCCGCATCCGCTCGGCCATGGCCATTGCTTGGCTTGGGCTGGATCCAGGCATAAAGACCGTGAACTCGTCGCCGCCTACCCGTCCGACTAAGTCCTCCGGACGCAGCGTTTGCCGGATCGTCGATGCAATCAAACGCAGTGCGGAATCGCCGGAGCTGTGGCCATAGAGATCGTTGATCCGTTTGAAGTCATCCGCATCAACGACCAGGAACGCCCCCCTCATGCGATCAGCGTCGCTGCGGAATTTGTCGAGATAGGCGTCTACCAGAACCGTGAAGGCGCTGCGCGTCAACACGCTGGTGAGGCTGTCGGTGGCCGCGATATTTGCGAGCTTGTTGTTGGCGATCGCCAGCTCGCGCAGCTTGCTCATGAGGAGGAAAAGCATCGGAACCGCCAGGCCGATTGGCAGCAGAATATCCACTGCTATCGCGCGGGCGAGTTGGGTCTCATCGAAGCCGGAGAAGTTGAACGAATCGACAAAGAGGGCGGCCGCTATACAGATCAAGGTTCCGACAATCGTGACGAGTATCACTCGGCTCCGGCCAGTGCGGGTGAAATCGAACTTCATCAGGGCCCCTAGTCGGTCGGCTCTTCGTTCACTGATGCCATCATCGACATCGAAGCCGCTGATTTCCTTATACCTGAACTACTTCTTTCGGATGAGAGAAATTGCTGGGACGATCGCGGCGCTGGAAGGCGCCTTCCGGGCGGGAACGCAGAGGGAAAGGTGAGGAACAGGGCGCCAGGTATCTGCATTGGGGAAATTAACGAAGAGGAGATGCAGATGCCCGAAAAGCTTTCAATTGGGGAGCGATCGACGCTCGAAGATGTAGCTGATCCGAGCCGCTGCCTAATTCATGATGGTCCGACCATCGAGAGCCTTGTCGCAAGGAATCTGATCATCTGGGACGGTGTCGACAACTGTTTCCGGATCACGGAAGGCGGCAGAGCCGCTCTGCGGTCACAAGCGTACGCCGCAGAGTGATCCGCTCGCCAGAAAGGAAGGCGAACAGGTCGGCCGTCTCGACGCCGGTTCGGGCACGATCTAAGACAAGGCTCCGGTCAGCATCCACGCCTACCTCGGCCGCGAACATCGATCCGTATCAGCCTGGGCGGACTGCCGAGCACAACGTCTCGCGATCAGCGGTTCGGATCATTGCATGCTTATCTGCCGTTGATCGTTGAGCAGAAGTTCAGTCCAAGCCTGCGCGGCCTTCTCTGCACCGCTACCGCCGAAGTGACAGTCGTCGTAGCGATCGACGTCGTCGAGCAGAATGTCCGTATCGATGCCGGACCGTATGCCGTCTCCGCTTTTGTGCAAGGCCTGTTGAGCATGCACTATCGCATTATCAGGGTCATGAAGTTCGAAGCCCCCATTGCTGGGCTCCAGGCATTTCGTGGCGGTTGAAATGTACACCGGCGCCTTGACGCCTTGCTCGCGCAGCGTATCGACCATCGAAATAAACCTGTCGCGATAGGCGTCCGAGCTTGTTCCCTTGACGTAGTCTGCTTCCCCTTGGACCCACAGCACGTCGGTCACGTGATAGCCGGCGCTTCGAATCTGCCCCGTCGTATCAACAAGCAGCTTGTTGAGATCTCCGCCTTTGGCCCATCGTTCCACGACCGAGCCGGAAAATGCCAAGGGCGCCAGGACAACACTGTCGAATTTGCCCGACGCGATCAGCAGGTTTCCTAGCCGCGTCCAATATTCGCCGGCAGAGCCCGTCGATCCAAGCAGCGGCGAGGCGGCGACATAGCACTTTCCCCCGAAAAAGTTGATCACGCTGGCGCCCTCGGCCGATCGATAGCGCTGACCCGCATGATTGGAAGCGTTGGATTGGCCGAGAACGAGCAAAACGGCGGTCCGGCCGGTCTGGCCGGGGCAGGCGACCGCGGCTTTGGTTTCGTCAGCCACAAGGCGGCCATTGTCCTCGAAGACGTAACGGCTTGCATCATCGACGGGCTTGAGGCCAAGGGCCCGCTCCTTGGCTGAGTAAAGCTGAGGCCAAGGGAACATATCGTGCCGGGCGCTCATGCCGCCCGCAAAAAATACCGAGAGCAATGCGAAAGAACCAACAGATAGTATTTTAAGCATCTCACCCTCTACCGGCAAACGATCGCCAATCGCCCTCAAGACCCGAGGCTATAGGCAGCCTAGATACGCGCCATTGGCCCAATCCAGGGGTCCCCGAGATTGACTTTGGTTCGAATGGGACACAATCGAATACAACTCAGTTTTACACTGTGATATCGCGCAGCTCTACTGCTTCGGATAGCGACGAACCTACCGAATTGGATGTATCCTCTTTTTGGATAGGCGCTCTGTTGTAAATGGCCCAAACCCTGAGGGCGGCCGCCAGCCTACCTATCCCGCAGCGAGAATGTCCGCGTCGGCCGCAGCCTTGATCAAGGCTGACCGGGCGGCATCGACCGTTCCCTCGCCATCGAGCGCCGCAAGGCAAGCTCGGAGCGCCGGCCGGTAGCTGCGCGGGCGGCGCACGCCTTCCGGCCATCGCTCGAGCAGCCAGCGCGCGGCGCCCTCGACATCCGTCAGCCCGCGGCTCGCGGACGCCGTCTCCCAGACCGATACGCGGGGAAATGGATGGCCCATCGTCGCCTCCTCGAGTCGGGGGACTCAAGGAGGCAGCCGCGAATCCGTTCCGATCAGGGCGTCAGAAACGGCACCAGCGCCGGCATCGCGATCTTCGAGCCGACGATCATGCCGGCGGTGAACGCCCCAGCGCCGATCGCGAGGCCGACCCGCATCCACGCGCGCCGTGGCACGCGGTCGTCGATGACGTTCGGGGCGGTAATATGCAGCACGCCGCCAAGGATGAAGAGGAAGATCATGAACCCGAACATCGGCGAATAGCGCATCCACTCGGGAAAGCCGGTCGCCCGGGACCAGATGCCCCAGCCGCGGAACAGGAGCGTGGCGAGCCAGGTCACGACAATGCCGAGGATGAGCTGGTCCGTCTTGTCCGGCCGCTCATGGGTCGCGGCGCGAATAGCCTCAGGCGCATAGGAGATCATGACGGCCGTCGAGACGCCGAGCAGGATGCCATTCAGCAGCTCGATGAAACCCGGACCGCTGAACAGCCAGGCGATGGGCCAGTAGCCAATGACCAGCGCGGCCGCGATCCAGATGGTTCGGCTGCGCGACAGATCCTTAACGACGTCCATTGCGGCTCTTTCTCTTTCCAACGCGCTCGACGGTGTCCTCGACCATCTGGCGAAGATCGGACGTGCTGCGCCGGAGCCGCGCCACGGCTGCGTCGTTAGCCTCGCGCGCCGCGGCCTTCTCTTCGCTGATCGCGGCGAGAGCCACGTCCGCGCGATCGAGGGGCGAGAGGATCGCATGCAGCATGGTGGAGAAGGTCATTATGGGCCCTTCCGCTCGATCGCAGCGCGCAAGGCGTCAAAGCCTCGCGCGAGCGCTTCCTGGCCATCGGCGACGGCTTCGGCCGCATCGGTCGAGGCCTGCATGATCAGCAACGCTTCACGAGCTTCCGCGATGCGCTTGTCCTGCACCTCGTTCAGCCGCGTCCACATCAACCGAAGCGCCGCCGCCATGGCGACCGCCGCGGGCGCAACCAGAGCCGTGACGATCCATTCGGGGGTCACTTCGGCGGCACCGCGGCTTTGCAGATCTCGGTGGCAGCCGTCGCCGCGCGCTCGCCGATCATTGCGTATTGCTCGCGCTGGCGATCGTACCAGCGGCCGAAGCAATCGATGATCGTGTTGGCCTTGACCCGGCCGGCCTTCTCGGCGCCGGCGACATCGCGCCATTTGGCCGTTGGCAGGGGATCCGCGACGACGACTTCGCGGACATAGTCCGGCTTTGCCGGCAAGCTGCGCTGCTCGATTGCGAGATATCTATCGGATCGATCGCATCCAGCGAGCGCCATCGTCGCCGACAGTATCGTCGCAGTGACCAGGAGATGACTTGGGCGGGGCATGGAGGATCTCCTGATTGCGGCGGTCCATCTCGTCGATCACGGCGGCGTCGGAGGCGGCGTCGTCGCGGGCGCCCTTGTCGATCCGGAGATCGGCCTTGGCGGCATTGAGGCGGGATTGGACGGCGGCCGTTCTGAAATCGGCGATCTCGCGATCGGCGAAGGCGCGCGTCGCCTTGTAGGCGCCGGCGCCGCCGATCACCGCGCCGATGACGAGGGCGATCGCCATGCCCTTGAGGCCGAAGACAGAGGGGATGCTCATCACAGCCCCGACAGGCAGAGCTCCGCCTCCCCGATCCGCTGCGCATCGCCCATCTCGCGTCGATTGACGAGCCCCGGCAGGACGCGCCCGCCAGCTCGGTTGAATGCGGTCTGGGCCACACAGGCAGCACGGAAGTCTTTCGCGCGAACCCGAGCCGCCGCGGTCGACTTGCACCAAGCGGTGACGCCGAAATTATATGCGCCGCTGAGCATTGCGGCCTGAACCGAGACCGGCGCGCCAACGAGCGCGGGGGCGCATTTGATGATCGGCTTATAGAAGTCGAGATTGAGCCGGTCGACGAACATCGCCTCGCACTGTGCGACGGTGTAGCGGTCGCCTTTCTTGACGCCCTTGGTCTCGCCGCGGCAGACGGTCCAGACCTTGCCGTCAGCGTCCCAATAGGCCGCGGTCTTCAACCCCTCCCACGGCCCGGCGACGTACTTATCGGCGAGGACGACGGCTGGCGGAATTTTCTCCCCTGTCGCAAGCGTGACAACGCCGCCGATAGTGACGGCGAGGACGGCCGCGATCGCCGCCTTGCCCCGCTTGGTGGCGGTGAGCTTATTGACCGGCATCGGAGCCTCCGAGCGTCTTCGGCTGGGCAGTGACGCGCGCCTGAACCACGAGGAGCGGGAACACCACGCTTCCGACCGATGCGACGAACATCAGCGCCGCGTAAAACAGCGGATGCAGGTAATCGGTCAGCGCGGGAAGCGTCGGCACGGCAGCGCCGCAGATCGCAGCCATGACGGCAAACCGCACGGACCACGCGCGCAAAAGGATTGCGCGCCAGTCATCGACCAGCTTCATTTCGGATCTCCGGGAGATATCGGTTAGGAGGACGCCGCTACAAGGCGATGGTGTCGGCCAGCCAGGGCGCCGTCATTCCGCCGGCAGCCAGCCGCCGGCGTCGATGATCGGCATTACGCCCGTCGTCACGACGAGGTCCATCGCCGCCTGTATCAGGTGCACGCCGTCCTGCATCTGGCTTGACGGGCACTGGTTGGCGGCGATGTCGGCGGCATCCGCGACCGGGTCGGCCAACGTCAGCACGATCGGCAGCGGGTCGACGACATGGCCCGGATAGGCGGCCGCGAGTGCGGTATAGAGGTCGCGGCAGCGCTGGCGCTGCGTTGTCGTCTGGCCACCGCGCGGCATGGGCGCCACGATGACGTAGCGCGCGTGCCCGTTGGCGAGCACCGCATTGACCATCGCGGTGTAGTTGGCGAGGTCATCGGCGATGTCGGTTGCGAAGCCGTTGTCGTCGCCGTCCCAGTGCACGAATGTTGCCGCCGGCCAGGCTGCGATGGCCGCCGTGGCGATGGACACCTGTGAGGCCAGCGTCGAGCCGCCGACACCGGTGTTGAGCACCAGGCGCCTTCTGAGCCGCCCGATCGACAGCGGCAGGCCGACATTCCCGGCGCCGCCGACATAGCTGTCGCCGGCGGAGATGATCGGGTAGCGCGCATTGGCGAGGCCCTGGATCTCGGCCGAGGTC
>DATMGR010000005.1:0-3010 GCA_035555375.1 Kaistia sp.
TGATCGGGACCGCGAAGCGCGCTTTCGGAAACTCGGCCGACAAACGCTCCCGGATCGCCGACAGCATCAGCAGCGCGCCCTTGTTCGTCGGATGGATACCGATGACTTCGACGATCATTCCATTCTGCTCCAATCACTCCAACGCACTGTCCTGCGACGATGACGGCCAGAGGGAGCCAGTTGCAGCCTCTGATTTTGACAGATCGTGTCGGCCGACGCCTGGGCCGGGATTGCGAAAGCCGAATCCATGTCTCTCAAAGCCCTGACCCTCTTGCCGATTGGCGGCGACGTCCTACGCCGATTCGTCCGCGGCCACCTGTCGGAGTCGAGGAAGGTTTTCGCAGTCACATCGATCGGATTCGGCCGAGATTGGGCTTTTGGGGTTTGGTCGCCCCGCGCCTCAGCTTGTTATGCGCCTTGACGAGCACCCACAAGACGAGCTCGAACGGCTGGCTCATCGGCCTCAGAGATCTAAGAGAGGTTGCCCGCCGGATGCCGACACGTACGAGCTGCGACAATACGAACGGAAGATGACCCCGACCTTTATCGACCCGCTTGGCCGGCGTCCAGGCACCAACCAGCCCCGCCAACCAGAGGCGTACGGCTAGCCCCTGGCGCCGATGCCGCAAGCCGCTCGCCTGGGTGAACACGGCCTGTTCGGGTGTGAGCGTGTCGAGCACCAGTTCGCCGCTGGCCTTGCCTTCCTCAATCAGGTCGGCGACGGCCTGGCTACGCACCACGACCACGTTCGTCCCCTCCGGCATGTCCTTGTACGGGCTGATCCACGCATCGCCGAAGGCAATGTCGGCCGTTTCCGCGAAGACATCGTCGCAATAGTCGCAGGCCTTGGGCTTGAAATAGCCGGAACCATAGTCGGTGCCGCGTAGCTGCTGCACGCGGGCGACGGCGTTCGGCTCGGCGCCCCGATTATCTTTGGACCAGACCTCGACGCATTTCTCGTTTGCCGTTCGACTGAGGCTCTTGCCGCGGAAATTGATCCGGTCGAGCCGCTCCGGCGCTACGCCCATCTGCTGCCCGAGATACTCGGCATACCGCCGGCCCTTCAGAGATCCGCAGATCACCCCCGAGACGAAGGCGAGGCGACCGGCAAACTCCGGGTCGACCGCCGCATAGCCGCGTAGCGCGCGCGAGAAGCACGGCAGCGCTGTGATCGCGAAGCGACCCTCCCGCTGCTTCAGCATCTGAACTGCGCCGGCCAGTGAGATAGGGAAATAGGCAGATGTGCTCGTATGGCCAAGCAGCGCGTCCACCGTCTCGTGAATCGTCACGGTGAAGAGGTCACCGTCCTCAGCGGCGAGCTTCCGGTCGACGACAACGACGAAATCGACCCGGCCGGTCGACAGCAGACGGCTCATCAGCCAGCGTGTGATACCGCCGGAGCCACCGCTCGACCGAAAATCCTTCGCATAGCCGGCATAGAGATCGATGTAGGAGCCGAGCCCCTCATCGTGATTGACGGCGGCCGGGAACTGGGTGGCGGCGATGGCATCCTCATCCGGAGCACTCCCGAACGGACAGACGGCCGAGGCACGCGCGAGAAGCGCCGGATCCGTCGGGCGCTCCACCACCTTGACAAAACCGACCGGCGTCTCGCCGAGCTTGAACTGCGAGCTAACAGCCGAGCACATGCCGCAGCCGATGCAGAAGTCGTTGTCGATCACCTTCTCGATTGACGTCGACATTGCCGTGCTCATCGGGCGCTGAACTCCTGGGTCTCCGCACAGTCGATTTCGAAGGCGACATCCGCAAGGCGGGTCATCTCATAGCTCCTTGCGGCTTGGGTGATCGGGTCGGCCGAACCCTTCGAGAGCAGCCGCTCGTCGAAAGCGTAGGTCCGCTGGAACTGCTTCGCGAGCATGCGGCGCTGGAACGCCAGATCTTCGGGGCCGAACACCTGATTGGCGAAGGCACGCTCGGCGAAGCCGAGAGGGAAGCCTGCCGGGATATGCGGCTGCACGAAGGCGGGGTCGTCCGAAGCACGCGAGTATTCCTCCTCGAACGGGTAGCGATAGGCCCGACTGAAGATCTCGGTGCTCCAGAAGGCGTGCTCGGGAAACTGCTGCTTGAGCATCGTCAGCGGATAAATGCTGAAGAAGTGATAGGCAACCTCGCGCTTGTGCTCCTTAGCCGGCAGCGCTGCGTCCTTTCCGCGCCCGAACAAGCCACCCAGGGCGCTCTTCGCGCGCGCCGCCGGTGCGATGTCTTGCGCGAGGTGGCGGATGCGACCATTCGGGCGCAGCACCATGGTGTGTTTCAGGCTGTCGAGGAATGAGATCACGTGGGCCGCCGCGTCGCCGCCCGTTGAAGCCGAAACCAGGCCGACGCAAGCTGCGAACCAGATCTGGTGGTTCAGCGTCCAGTCGATCCCGGGCAGGCTGCCATCGATCTCGCGCACTTGCCAGAGCCCGCGACGCGCGTCGAACGGATGCATCCGAACGATCTCGGCGGCCAGCGACAGGAGATCCTGGCGGCCGAGATGCGATCCGACGGCTGCCAGCGACTCCAGCGTGAAGGCCGGGCCCATCAGGCCGTTGCAGCGGTCCTTGCCGGCGGAATCGCGATGATGGACCGTGTAGCCGCCTGGCCGGTGCTCGGGCAGCATGAGATAGTCGGCGGCGCGGGCCGCGGCGTCACGAAACCGCGTCTCACCCGTTTCGCGATGGGCGAAGCACCAGTTCATCGCCCAGTGCCCGGTATTGCGGGACGGGCGCTCAGGATCGCCATGCGGACCGTTGTGTCCAGGCGGCAGGCTGCCATCCTCGCGCTGCAGCGTGAGGCCCTCGGCCGCCGTTTCCACCATCAATCGATAGAGTGATGTCTTCAAGCGGCAACTCCTCGGTGGCGGATGGAGAAACGCAGATCCATCGTCATGCAAACCTGCTTCTGAGGAGTGCCACCACGTCGCTCCACATCGCCTCGCTCAGGGCGCGCTGCTTGTCGGCAGCCGCACCCAGAGCCGCGCGGAAGGTTGGATCGCCACTGGCCGCGA
>DATMGR010000006.1:0-202455 GCA_035555375.1 Kaistia sp.
GGCATCGGATACTACCTCGCCGACCAGAACATGAGCGTGATGGAAGGATCGCTCGGCGTGCTGCCGCGGCGCGTGCTCGTGCCGAGCGACGAGATCGCCGCCGCGCGGGCGCTGATGACGGAGGCCGGCATCGCGGACGAACTCCGTCCCGCCGGCAAGCGCTAGGCGATGACAGAGACGCTCGCCGAACCCGAGGCGTTCAGCGTCGACGCGTTCCTGGGCGGGCGGGTCGAGGCGGTACAGCCCCGCGCCGGCCACCACCGCTCAGGCCTCGACGCGGTGCTGATCGCCGCCGCCTTCGCCGATGGCGCGGAAGGGCGGGCGGTTGATCTCGGAGCGGGCGCGGGCGTCGCCGGCTTCTGCCTCGCGGCGCGCGCGGCGGCCGTCGACGTGGTGCTCGCCGAGCGCGAGGCGGATCTGGTCGATGCCGCGCGGCGCGCGCTGGAACGGCCGGCCAATGCGGCCTTCCGGGATCGCGCGCATCCCGTCGCCGCCGATATCCTCACGGCGGCCGGTCGGCGACAGGCCGGGCTGCTGCCCGCCAGTTTCGAGCTCGCACTGATGAACCCGCCCTTCTATGAGGCCGGCGCGGTGCGGTCCTCGCCGCGCGCCCAGCGCGCCGCCGCTCATGTCCTTACGGAGGCCGGTCTCGACGGCTGGTTCCGCGCCGCCGCGGCGCTGCTGGCGCCCGGCGGTGTGCTCGCCGCGATCCTGCCCGCGGCGCGGCTCGGCGATCTCGTGGCGGCGCTGGACGGCCGTTTTGGCGGCGTGCATCTGCTGCCCGTCCATCCGCGCGCGGGCCAGCCGGCACTGCGCGTCATCGCCCGCGCCACCAAGGGCAGCCGCGCCCCGCTCGCGATCCAGCCGGGGCTGGTGCTGCACGAGACGGACGGCAACGCCTTTTCGGCGTCGCTCAGCGCGATCTTGCGTGAGGGGGCCGCGCTGTGCGACGTCCATCCATGGCCGGCGTGACGATGCGCAGACGGCGGAGGTTCACGTGACCGATACCTGGTTGGATTCCCTGCGAAAGGTGCTGCCGGCCCGGTTCCGCGGCGACCGCGTCACCATCCCCGTCGTGCGCCTCAACGGCGTCATCGGCCAGGTCTCGCCGATCCGCCCCGGTCTCTCGCTCGCCGGGCTTTCCGCCACGCTGAAGCGTGCTTTCGCGGTCAAGAAGGCGCCGCTCGTCGCGGTCGTGATCAATTCGCCCGGCGGCTCGCCCGTCCAGTCCAACCTGATCTTCAAGCGGATCCGCGCGCTCGCCGACGAGAAGAACAGGGATGTTCTGGTCTTCGTCGAGGATGTCGCGGCCTCCGGTGGCTATCTGATCGCGCTGGCCGGCGACGAGATCATCGTCGACGAGAGTTCGATCGTCGGCTCGATCGGCGTCGTCTCCGCCGGCTTCGGCTTCGTCGGCCTCATCGAGAAGCTCGGCATCGAGCGGCGCGTGCACACCGCCGGCGAGAACAAGGCGATGCTCGATCCTTTCCAGCCGGAGCGGCCGGACGACATCCAGCACCTCAAATCACTGCAGCGCGACGTGCACGACATGTTCATCGACCTCGTCCGCGCCCGCCGCGGCACACGGCTCGGCGACGAGCCGACGCTGTTCACCGGCGCCTTCTGGTCGGGTCGGCGCGCCGTCGAGATCGGCCTCGCCGACCGGATCGGCGATCTGCACGGCGTGCTGCGCGCGCGCTTCGGCGACAAGGTCGATCTACTGCCGATCCAGCCGCGGCGCGGCTTCTTCTCGCGCTTCGGCATGTCGCCGGCGTCGCGCGCCGGTGCCGGCGCCGATCTCGTCGAGGCCGGTCTCGCCGCGATCGAAGAGCGCAGCCTCTGGAGCCGCTTCGGCCTTTGATGGCGCGTCGCCATGCCGCATGAGGCCAACCTATTGCAGTGCGGCCCGCGCGGAGTCATGCTTATGGTTTAAGGCTGATGCCGAAGGAACATCACATGCCGCAGCTTGTCATGGTTGCTCTGCTCGGAACGCTCGGCGTCGTCGCCGCGCGAACCTTCGCCAAGGCACGCGAGCATGCGGCGATCCGCCTGCGCGAAGCCGAACGCGCCATGGCCGACCGGCCGATGGCGACGCTGGTGCAGGATCCGGTCACGGGCGTCTACCGCCCCATCCGCCGCGACTGAGCCGTCGGAGCGATTTTCTTTCTTAACCCGCCCCTGGAGGGCGGGTCGAAAACGCCTCGGCGTTTTCGGGGCGGGGGAACCGGCAGATGGGCCTGTCTCCGACGCTGGCGGCTTGCCATCCGCCCCACTCCGTCGCGCCTGCCTAAGCAGGACGAACGCTTCGGCTTTCGCCGAAGCTACCCCCTCCCCAAAACCGCTGCGCGGTTTTGACCCTCCCTCAAGGGGAGGGTTCAAGGGAGGATGTTACCCCCCGACCTTGGAGAAATCCGCCACCGCCAGCGTGGCGTCGCGGATGGCGGTGAGGAGCTTCAGGCGGTTCACGCGGACGGCCGCGTCCTCGGCATTGACGAGCACCTTGTCGAAGAAGGCGTCCACCGGGGCGCGCAGCCGCGCAAGCGCGGCCATGGCGGCAGCGAAATCCTCGCGTGCGACGGCGGCCTTGGCCTCGGCCAGTGCGAAGCGCGCCGCGACATGCAGCGACTTCTCCTCGGCGGCGCCGAGCAGGGCGGGGTCGACCTCGCCCTCGAAGCTCTCGCCCTTCTTCTCCTCGGCCTTCAGGATATTGGCCGCGCGGCGATAGCCGGCGAGAAGGTTCGCGCCGTCATCGGTCTCGAGGAACTTGCCCAGCGCCTCGACGCGGCGGACGATCAGGAGGAGGTCGTCGCTCGCGGTCTCGCCACCAGCCGACAGAACCGCATCGACGAGATCGTGCCGCGCGCCGGAATCGCGGAGCTGGACTTTGAGGCGTTCGATGAAGAAGGCGAGGAGATCGGCGAGGGCGCCGGCGCCGCGCTCGTCGAGGCGGCTTCGGAATTCCCGGCCAAAGGCCTCGAGCGAGATGTCGAGATCCTGCTCGCCATCGACATCCTGCTGCGTGACGCCGAGCTGCCGGCGCTCATAGCGTTCCAGCGCCGTGGCCTCGAGCTGATCGTCGAGGCCGTTCAGCGCCGCCGCAAGATTGCCGCGGAGTGCCAGACGCAGCCCGTTCTCCAGCACGATCCGGATCACGCCGAGCGCGGCGCGGCGGAGCGTATAGGGGTCCTTGCTGCCCGTCGGCTTCTCGTCGATCGCCCAGAAGCCGGTGAGCGTATCGAGCTTGTCGGCCAGCGCGACGGCGATCGCGACCGGGTCGGTCGGCACGCGGTCGCTCGGGCCCTGCGGCTTGTAGTGATCCTCGATCGCCGCGGCGACCGAGGGGGTCTCGCCCTGCGCCGTCGCGTAATAGCGGCCCATCAGACCCTGGAGCTCGGGGAATTCGCCGACCATTTCGGTGACGAGGTCGAGCTTGGCGAGCTTGGCCCCGCGCTTGGCGAGCTCGACATCGGCGCCGACCAGCGGCGCAAGCGCGGCGGCGAGCGCCTCGATGCGCGCGATGCGCTCGGCCTGCGTGCCCAGCTTCTCGTGGAAGACGATCTCGTCGAATTTCGGCAGCCGGCTGTCCAGCGGAGCCTTCAGATCCTGCTCATAGAAGAACTTGGCGTCGGAGAGGCGCGCGCGGATGACGCGGCCATTGCCTTCCGTGATCGCCTCGCCGCCATCGATCGCCTCGACGTTGGAGACCAGCACGAAACGGTTGGCGAGCGCGTCGGAGCCACCCTCCCGCACGACGAAGCACTTCTGATTGGCGCGGATCGTGGCGCGGATCACCTCCGGCGGGATCGCGAGGAATTCCTCCTCGAAGGTCCCGACCAGCACGACCGGCCATTCGACCAGCCCCGCCACCTCGTCGAGCAGCCCCTCATCCTCGACCAGTTCGAGGCCGAGCGCCGATGCGCCCGTCTTCGCATCGGCCAGGATAATGTCCTTGCGCCGGTCGGCATCGAGCACGACCTTCGCCTTTTCGAGCTTCTCGACATAGTCGTCGAAGCGCCGCACGACGATCTCGCCGGGCGCCAGGAAGCGATGGCCCTGCGTGACATTGCCCGAGTGGATGCCGTCGACCTCGAAATCGACGATCTCCGGCTCCTCGGTCTCCGGCCCGAAGGTGCACAGGATCGATTGCAGCGGGCGCACCCAATGCAGCGTGCCCGAGCCCCAATGCATGGATTTGGGCCAGGGGAACGAGCGGATGATCTGCGGGATCGCCTCGGCGAGGACATCGGTCGCGTGGCGGCCGTGCTTCTCGATGACGGCGACGTAGAAGTCTCCCTTCTTCGGATCGGACTGGATCGTCGCCTGATCGATCGAGGCGAGGCCGGCGCTGCGCAGGAATCCCTGGATGGCCGCGTCGGGCGCGCCGACCTTGGGTCCCTTGCGCTCCTCGCGGGTTGCCGCCGAATGCGCGGGCACGCCATGCACGACGAGCGCGAGCCGCCGCGGCGTCGCGAAGGCCTTGGCGCCTTCATAGGGCAGGCCGGCATCGACCAGCGCATTGGTGACGAGCTTCTTCAGATCATCCGCAGCCTTGCGCTGCATGCGCGCCGGGATTTCCTCGGAGAAGAGTTCAAGCAGGAGATCGGGCATCAGTTCTTCCCTCCGGCTTCCGTCTCGAGCCAGGCGGCGCCGCAGGCCTTGGCGAGTTCGCGTACGCGCAGGATGTAGCTTTGCCGCTCGGTCACCGAGATGACGCCGCGCGCATCGAGCAGGTTGAAGCGGTGGCTCGCCTTGATGCACTGGTCATAGGCGGGCAGCACCATCTTGTGGCGCTGGTCGGGCGCGTCTGGCGCCGGCGTGCCGGCTTCGAGCAGCAGGCGGCATTCCCTCTCCGCGTCCTCGAAATGCCGCTTCAGCATCTCCGTGTCGGCGAATTCGAAATTGTGCCGGGAGTATTCCTCCTCGGCCTGTTTGAACACGTCGCCATAGGTCACCTTCTCGGCGCCCTCGCGGCCGTTGAAATTGAGCTCATAGCCATTGTCGACGCCCTGCAGATACATGGCGAGGCGTTCGAGGCCATAGGTCAGCTCGCCCGATACGGGGCGGCATTCGATGCCCGCGACATATTGGAAGTAAGTGAACTGCGAAACTTCCATCCCGTCGCACCAGCACTCCCAGCCGAGGCCGGAGGCGCCGAGCGTCGGGCTCTCCCAATCGTCCTCGACGAAGCGGATATCGTGCAGCTTCGTATCGATGCCGATCGCCTTCAGGCTCTCCAGATAGAGCTCCTGCAAATTCGGCGGGTTCGGCTTCAGGATGACCTGGAACTGGTAATAATGCTGGAAGCGGTTGGGGTTCTCGCCATAGCGCCCATCCTTCGGCCGCCGCGAGGGCTGCACATAGGCGGCGCGCCAGGGCTTCGGACCGAGCGCGCGCAGCGTCGTCGCCGGATGGAACGTGCCGGCGCCGACCTCCATGTCATAGGGCTGCAGGATCACGCAGCCCTTGTCGGCCCAGAAGCGCTGCAGCGCCAGGATCAGGCCCTGAAACGACTTCTCGGGTCGCATATGCGGGGGAAGCTCTTGCGTGAGAGGCTCTTGGGACACCGGCAGACCTTCGCGGAAAAGTGGGGCGGCAGCGACCGCCTGAAAGGCGGCGCACCCTAATCGCGTCGCGAGCGCCCGGTCAACCGCCGAGGACCGGTCGCGGCCCGCGGAGGGTTCTGATCGGCCGCGCCAAGGTCTATATCAGGCTCAACGGTCGAAGCAGCGAGGAGCAAGGACATGGCAGCGTTCAGGGCCGTCGTGGTCGACAAGCTGGAAGGCGAGGGGCAGAGCGTCGGCTTCACGATGCTTGATGACGTCGATCTCATGGAGGGCGACGTCACCGTCCGCGTCGAACGCTCGACGGTGAACTACAAGGACGGCCTCGCCATCACCGGCCGGGCGCCCGTCGTGCGACGCTTTCCGATGGTGCCGGGCGTCGACGCTGTCGGCACCGTGGAGACGTCGGAAAACGCTCTGTTCGCGCCGGGCGACCGCGTATTGCTGAATGGTTGGGGTGTCGGCGAAACCCATCTTGGCGCCTTTGCCGAACGCGCGCGCTGGAAAAGCGACTGGTTGCTGCCTTTGCCGCCGGGGTTCTCGCCCGATGAGGCAATGGCGATCGGGACGGCCGGCTATACCGCGATGCTCGCCGTGCTGGCGCTGGAGCGCCATGACATCAAGCCGGGCGCCGGGCCGGTTCTGGTGACTGGCGCCGCGGGTGGCGTGGGCTCGATCGCGGTCGCGCTGCTCGCCGGTCTCGGCCATCATGTCGTCGCTTCGACCGGCAGGGCGGAAGAGGCCAACTATCTGAAGAGCCTCGGCGCCGCCGAGGTGATCGACCGTGCGAGCCTCAGCGGGCCGTCGAAGCCCCTCTCGAAGGAGCGCTGGATCGGCGCCATCGATGCCGTCGGAGGGACGACGCTTGCCAATATCCTCTCGATGATCCGCTACGACGGTGCGGTCGCCGCCTGCGGCATGGCAGGCGGCCTCGATCTTCCCGGCAGCGTGGCGCCCTTCATCCTGCGCGGCGTGACGCTTTACGGCATCGATTCCGTCTATGCGCCGAAGCCTGTGCGTCTCGCCGCCTGGGAGCGGCTCGACCGCGATCTCGACCGTGCGAAGCTTGCCCGAGCCATGCGCCGCATCCCGTTCGACGATGTGATCGAAGCCGCCCGCGAGATCGTCGACGGCAAGGTGCGGGGACGGCTGGTGGTTGAGATCGGCTAGGGGGAGCCGAATGCCTCTGCCTGCAGGCGGCCGCTGCGCATGAGGTGCTGCAGCGTGTAGGCGACCGAAAGGGCGTCATCGAGAGCGTCGTGCCCGCGCAGTGGCGGATGCTCGACGCCGTAATAATCGGCAAGCTTGTTGCTCGGCGTCCTGGCGAGATCTTCGATCGGCATGCCGGCGGCGAGCAGGAGTTTGACCGCATTGTCGAACCGCCAGGCCGGGATCGATGGCGGGATGCCGGCGACATAGCAACTGATCGCAACCATGTTCAGCTCGTCCTTGCCCCATGACCAGAACCTTGCTCCACCCGAGAACCGGTCGAGGGCAGCCAGTGCTTCAGCAAGGTCGACGCCATTGGTCTCGATGTCATCCTCGGTGATGCCGGTCAGCGCTGTGAAGAACGGATCGAGGCGGTAGCGATTGCCGAAACGATCGACTGGTCGGACATAGGCCGAGAATCGGTCGAGGATAGCCACATCGCCGTCCAGTCCGAGCTTCACCGCGCCGATCTGCGCGATGACAGGATCGGGGTCATGCGCAGCGCACCAGAACCGGCGCTGCGAGCCTTCAAGGCACAGGAATTCGCAATCGAACAGGATCGCAGTGTTCATCGCCGTGCTCCCTCGCAGTCACGCCAGTTGGCGCGTCGTCTGGCCGGATGTCGCGCTGAGCGCCGCTCAGCTCCAGCCGCCGCCATAGGTCTTGTAGAAGATGTGGTGGCCGATCCGCTCCATCTTCTTCATCGTGCGCGCCCAACGCGGCTTGACGTAGTTGGCGTGATAATGCGTCGCCGAGCCGACATCGGCATTCCACCAGTTGTCCTGCGTGACGACACGGCGAGCCAGTTCCTGCGCCCGCCTCCAGGACGACATGTCGGTGATGCGATCCTTGATGCCGTCGCAGGCAAAGGAAAACTGGCAGGCGTCGCGCATGTCCTTGTTCTGATAGACGACGCCGCAGATCGTATTCGGATAGGCGGGGTTCTTTAGGCGGTTGATGACCACCTGCGCCACCGCGAGTTCGCCCTTCACGGGTTCGCCGCGCGCCTCGAAATAGATCGCCGTGGCGAGGCATTTCTGTTCTGTCTTGGATCGCGCATTCATCGGGATCGGATTGGTGACCCACCAATGATCGGGCTTGCCGTCCTTGCCGATCGCCATCGGCTTCGCCAGCACGGCATTGAACGGCGCCTCGATGGCGGCGGTGTCGTCGGGATTGGCATAGGCCTGCACGGCGAGGTCGTCGGCCATCTTGCCGGGATGCGGCGCGCGGGTCTCGCCGGCGATCGAGGCGAGCACCGCCACGGGCGCGGCGACCGGCTTCGGTGGAACCACTGCGGCGACCGTTGTCTTGGCGGTGTCGGATGGCATCAGCATCGCCACCGCCTCGCGGGCTTCCGGCGCGCCGAACACCATGCCGAGCACGTCATGCTGCAGCACGCCGGCCGAAAAGCGAGAGGGCGCGATCGGGCGCGGCCGTGACATCGCGGCATCGCGCTTGTCGTCGCGATTGACGCGCGGCGGGATGAAGTCCGGCGCGGAGACGAGACCTTTGCGCACGAGATCAAGCGTCGGTTCGACCGTGACATCCGTGCGCATGGCGAAGACCGGGCGCGCCTCGGGCGTGACGAGCGTTGGCACATAGCTGGCGCCGGCCGGCGTCGGCACGAGCCGCGCGAGCCAGCGCTGCGAAAGCGGAACGTCGCGTCCAAACAAGCTCGCGACATCCTGGAAGGCCACGGTTGTCGAGGAGAGGGCGAGCAAACCGGTCGCAACAAGGCCCGAGAGCAGGGCGATGCGGCCGCGATTGGAGCGGCGCCGGCGGCGGCGAGCGACATAGAGGACGGCCGGTGGGCCGGGCGGCTGATAGATCGTCAGCGAGGACGAAGACGGCTCATGGCTGACCATCGGGCACGCAACTCCACGCGCAAAGTCCGCTACAGGCCGGTGTGTGGCTTGCCGGCAACGCTCCTGAAATCTGCCGGATTAACCTTGAGACCAGGTTAACGCTGAGGATCGTTGCGGCGGTTGTGTGCCGTTTCGGGAGTGCGCGGCGTTCAGGCCAGTTCGGCGAGGTCGGCCCTGGCCGCCGCCAGGCCCTTGGCGGCGATCGCGGCCTGCGCCGCCGCGAGACGGGCGACCGGCACGCGGAAGGGCGAGCAGGAGACGTAGTCGAAGCCAAGCCCGGCGAAGAAATGGATCGAGGCCGGGTCGCCGCCATGCTCGCCGCAGACGCCGAGCTTGATATCCGGCCGCGTCGCCCGCCCGCGCTCAGTCGCGATACGGATCAATTCGCCGACGCCCGCCTGGTCGAGCGTGGCAAACGGATCGGCGGGCATCAGGCCGAGCGCCAGATAGGCGTTCAGGAACGGCGCCGCGTCGTCGCGCGAGATGCCGAAGGTCGTCTGGGTCAAGTCGTTGGTGCCGAAGGAGAAGAACCGCGCCGTCTTGGCGAGGTCTCCGGCGGCGAGCGCGGCCCGCGGCAGCTCGATCATGGTGCCGAGTTCATAGCGTGGTGCGCGCCCATGCTGCCGAACGACTTCGGCCTCTGCGGCGCGGATCCGCTCATAGATGAGATCGAGCTCCGCCTTGCTCGCGACGAGCGGCACCATGACCTCGAGATCGACGGCGACGCCGCTCGCGGCCTCGACGTCGAGCGCCGCTTCCAGCGTGGCGCGGATCTGCATCTCGACGATCTCGGGAAAGGAGATGGCAAGGCGCACGCCGCGATGGCCGAGCATCGGATTGGCTTCGGCCAGCGCCTCGCTGCGGGCCCGGATGCGGGCTGGCGGAATACCCATCGTCGCGGCGAGTTCCGCGATCTCGGCCTCGCCGGTCGGCAGGAACTCATGCAGCGGCGGGTCGAGCAGGCGGATCGTCACCGGCAGGCCGGCCATGATCTCGAACAGCGCGGCGAAATCGGCGCGCTGCATCGGCAGAAGACGCGCCAGCGCATTGGCTCGCGCCGCCGTCGTCTCGGCGAGGATCAACTCGCGCACCACCCCGATGCGGCGCTGGTCGAAGAACATGTGCTCCGTCCGGCAGAGTCCGATGCCCTCGGCGCCGAAGCCGCGCGCGGCGCGTGCATCGGCGGGCGTGTCGACATTGGTCCGTATTTTCAGCGTGCGGAACGTGTCGGCCCATTGCATGAGCAGCGCGAAATCGCCGGAGAGCTCGGGTTCGCGAAGCGGCACCGCGCCGACCAGCACGAGGCCGGTGCCGCCGTCGATCGTGATGATGTCGCCGCGGCGAATGGTCCGTCCGCCTGATGTCATCGTGCCGGATTTGAAGTCGACGCGGATCGTGCCGGCGCCGGAGACGCAGGGCTTGCCCATGCCGCGTGCGACGACCGCGGCATGGCTGGTCATGCCGCCGCGCGTCGTCAGGATGCCTCGCGCTGCGTGCATGCCATGCACATCCTCGGGGCTGGTCTCGACGCGAACGAGGATCACCTTGCGTCCCTGCGCCCGCGCCGTCTCGGCCTCGTCGGGCGTGAAGACAACGGCGCCGCTCGCCGCACCCGGCGAGGCCGGCAGGCCGCGCGCGAAGATGTCGCCGCGGTCATCGGGATCGATGGTCGGATGCAGGAGCTGCTCGAGCGTCCGCGGTTCGATGCGCGCCACCGCCTCCGCGCGGCTGATCAGGCCCTCGCCGGCCATTTCCACCGCCGTGCGCAAGGCGGCGCGGATCGTCCGCTTGGCCGGGCGCACCTGCAGCATCCAGAGGCGACCACGCTCGATCGTGAATTCGAGATCGAGCATGTCGCGGTGATGCCGTTCGAGCCGCGCGGCGACAGCCGCGAAATCGGCATAAGCCGCCGGCATCAGCTGCTCGAGCGATGGGGTTTCCGAACCGGTTTCGCGGCGCGCACGCTCGGTCAGGTCCTGCGGCGTGCGCGTGCCCGAGACGACGTCCTCGCCCTGCGCATTCGGCAGGAATTCGCCCCAGAGGATCTTTTCCCCCGTTGAGGGATGGCGCGTGAAGGCGACGCCTGTTGCCGAGGTTTCACCGAGATTGCCGAACACCATCGCCTGCACGGTGACGGCCGTCCCGGCTTCGGCGTCGATGCCGTTGATCCGGCGATAGGCAATGGCGCGGGGATTGTTCCACGAGGCCATGACGGCGCCGATCGCGCCCCAGAGCTGCGCGTCCGGCGCCTGGGGAAACGCCGCGTCCGTCTCCTCGAAGACGATGCGCTTGAAGATGTCGCAGACCTGCTCCCAGTCGCTCGCCGAAAGCTCGGCGTCGAGCACGAGGCCGCGTGAGAGCTTCAGATCCTCCAGCCTCTCCTCGAACAGCGCATGGTCGAGGCCGAGCACGATATGGCCGAACATCTGGATGAAGCGGCGATAGCTGTCGAACGCGAAGCGGCGGTCTTCCGAGGCGCGCGCAAGCCCTTCGACCGTCTCGTCGTTGAGACCGAGATTGAGCACGGTGTCCATCATGCCCGGCATCGACGCGGCGGCGCCGGAGCGGACCGAGACCAGAAGCGGGTCACCCGCGTCGCCAAAACGCCGGCCGGCGATACGGCCGATCTCGTCCAGGGCTGCTGCGACTTCGTCGGCGAGCCCTTCGGCAAAGACATGGCCGTTGGCGAGATAGTGCTTGCCGATCTCGGTCACGATCGTGAAACCCGGCGGCACCGGCAGGCCGAGCGCGCTCATTTCGGCAAGGCCCGCGCCCTTGGCGCCGAGCCGTTGCATTTCGGCGAGGCCGCCCTCGGCGGAACCGCCGCCGAATGCATAGACCCTCTTCGCCATGTCGACGCGCTCCTGTCGGCGCCCCGTCGCGCCGCTCCTAGCTAAATCAGCCGCTTGCTGCATCGCAATACGAATTTAATCGGCTTCAGCGACTGGGCCGGGAGAGCACATAGCCGGCCGAGGCAAGAAGCGCTGCCGCGACGAGAGCGGCGAGCCATGGCGCCGGACGGACGAGGAACCAGAACATCGCGAAGCCGCCCGCCATGCCGACCGTCGCGAGCGCCTTGGCGAGCGGCGGGATCGCGCCATTTTCCCGCCACTGAACGATCGGCGGCCCGAAGATCGGATGGGCGAGGAGCCAGGCCTCGAATCGCGGCGAGGAGCGGGCGAAAAACCACGCGGCGAGGATCATGAAAACGGTCGTCGGCATCACGGGCAGCACGACGCCGATCACGCCGAGCGCCACCATCAGCCAGCCGGCTACGGCATAGAGCGGACGCTTCATGCCGCGTCGCCGCCCGTTAGCGGTCGAGCGCAAGCGCGAAGGGGTGGCCCTCGAACGCGTCATGACCACGGCCGATGCCTTCGATCGCCTGCACCATGCGGCCACGACGGCCGAGCATCTCATCGGCGAAACGCACGAGACGGAGATTAGGGGTCGCGGAGGCTGAGCCGGCGCGGATCAGTGCTGCGATTTCGGCCTCATCACGCTCCGGGCGCAGCGCGCAGACCGTGATGAAGGCGGCGGCGGTCGAGCGGCTGATGCCAGCGAAGCAATGGACGACGATCGGCTTCTCCGCCTTCCAGCCCTCCAGAAAATCGAGCAATCGCTCGACATGCTCGGCCGCCGGCGGCGTCATGCCTTCCATCGGTTCGAGGATGTCGTTGAAGCCAAGAAAGAGGTGACGCTCCTCCGGGATCGAAGCGGGCCGTTCGACCGGCGTGTCGGCGTTGATCAGCGTGACCAGATGGCTGGCGCCGGTCTGCGCCACCGTCGACCCGATCCGGGACAATGAACAGACGTAAACGCGCGGCATCGTAAAACTCCTGTCATGCGAGGGCAGACGCGAAGGCTGCCCGCTTCTCCGCCATCATGTAGTGCGGCACGAGCGCGGGGTCACGCCGAAAGCTGAGCGTCGCCCATGGCCGCCGCCAGCGCGCCGAAGCTGTCGAGAAAGCGCTGCTGCGCCAACGCGGTCGGCCACGGCTCCAGCGATAGATGCGCCGGATCGATGCCGCGCGGCCGCCCGAAGAACGATGTCGCCTCGGCGCTCCCGAAGCCGGCGAGCTTCGTCGCCTCATAATAGGCGGCGATCCTGTCCGCTGCCTTAATGGCGCGTGTCAGCGCTGGCGAGCGGTCAGCCGGCAGGCCGAAACGCAGATGGATCGCTGCCAAGAGACGCGCCTCGACCGCCTTGTACTCGCCGCCGACCAGCGCCTTGAACGGCGAGATCATATCGCCGACGACATATTCAGGCGCGTCATGCAGCAAGGCTGCGAGCTGATCGGCGGGCGGCATCGCCGGCGCCAGCGCCACGGCCACTTCGACGACAAGAACCGAGTGCTGCGCGACGGAGAAGGCATGGTCGCCCCGCGTCTGGCCGTTCCAGCGCGCGACGCGGGCAAGCCCATGCGCGATATCGGAAATCTCGATGTCGAAGGGCGAGGGATCGGCGAGATCGAGCCGCCGGCCCGACAGCATGCGCTGCCACACGCGGGGTATGGCGGCGGCGCGGCTCACGCCACGCCCTCGTCATCGGCGCCGGCCGGCCAGGCGAACCGGGCAAAGGGCGGCAGCGTGATCGCAAGCGGAACACCGCCGGCCACCACCGCGCCGCCGCTGTCGAGCGCCAGCTTCGTCCGGTCGAGCCGGAGCAGGGCGATCCCGTGCTCACCGGCGCTCGTGCCGAGGGTTCCGAGCGCCTTGCCGTCGGCTTCGACCGGCGTGCCGGCCGCCGGCAAGGGCCGACCGGAAACCATCACGGCGCGGCGGCGGGCCGTGCCACGATGCTGCATGCGCGAGACGATCTCCTGGCCGACATAACAGCCCTTGCGAAAATCGAGCCCGCCGAGATCGTCCATGTCGACGTCATGCGGGAAGGCATCGCCGAACGCGAAATCACGTCCGCCCTCGGGAACGCCGAGCGCAATCCGGTGCGCGTGCCAGTCCTCGGTCGTCCGTTCGTGATAACCCGGCGCCGAAGGAGCGGCGCCGTTCGGCAGGATCGCACGGAAGCCGAGTGTGGCGAGACGTGGGTCGGCGAAGACGATACCCGCGACATCGGGCGCGGCCGCGCCGTCCCAGTAGGCGACGATGACGTGGCTTTCAGCGAGGCTCGTGATCTCGACTTTGGCGCGCAGGCGATAGAGCGTCATCCGCTTGGTGAAGTCGGCGAGCACGGCCCGGGGCAGATCGATCAGGAAGCCGTCCGCCGTCGCGGCCACCAGGAAATCGGCAAGGATCTTGCCTTGCGGCGAGAGAAGAGCGCCGAAGCCCGCGCCGGTTGCAACGGCGCGCTCCATATCCGTGGTGACGATGTTCTGCAGGAAGCTCTCGGCGTCCGGTCCGCTGATCCGGAGGATAGCGCGGTCGGCGAGAGCGGTGAACGACCCCTCACGCATCGGCATGGTTCCCATGCATTTCGAGAACTTGTGCAGCCCGCGCCTCTTCCTTAAGCCGGAGAAGAAATTCCGCCGGGGCAGGGGCGGGACACGCGCAAGCACTGGGGAGGGCGGCCATGAACACTACCTATGAGCTTCTGTTTCGTAACGGCACCGTCGTCAATCACGACGGCATCGGCACGCCCGACATCGCCGTGAGGAACGGCCGCATCGCCGCGATCGGTGATATCGACCCCCGCCGTGCCGGCCGCGTCGTCGACTGTACCGGCCTCCATATATTACCGGGGGTGATCGACAGCCAGGTTCATTTTCGCGAACCGGGCGCGGAACACAAGGAAGACCTCGAGACCGGCTCGCGCGCCGCGGTGATGGGCGGCGTCACCGCCGTCTTCGAGATGCCGAACACCAAGCCGACGACGACCAGCGCCGAAGCGTTGGCCGACAAGGTGAGGCGCGGCACCGGACGCATGCATTGCGATTTCGCCTTTTGGGTGGGCGGCACGCGCGAGAATGTCGCCGATATCCTGGAACTCGAGCGGCTGCCCGGCGCCGCCGGCATCAAGGTGTTCATCGGCTCCTCGACCGGCGATCTCCTGGTCGAGGACGACGCCGGCATTGCCGCGATTCTCGGGCAGACGCGCCGACGCGCCGCCTTCCACGCCGAGGACGAACCGCGCCTCAACGAGCGGAAGCCGCTGCGCGTCCCCGGCGATCCATCCTCGCATCCCGTCTGGCGCGATGCCACAGCGGCGCTGATGGCGACCGAACGTCTCGTTTCGATCGCGCGCCGGGCCGGCGCACGCATCCATGTGCTGCATATCTCGACCGCCGAAGAGATCGCCTATCTTGCCGACCACAAGGATGTCGCGACCGCCGAGGCGACGCCGCATCACCTGACGCTCTCGGCCGATGATTATGCCCGGCTCGGCACGCTGCTGCAGATGAACCCGCCGGTGCGCGACAAGGCGCATCAGGCCGGAGTCTGGCAGGGTTTGGCGAGCGGCGTCATCGATGTGCTCGGCTCCGACCACGCGCCGCACACGCTCGAGGAAAAGGCGAAGCCCTATCCGGACAGCCCTTCCGGCATGACCGGCGTGCAGACGCTGGTGCCGATCATGCTCGACCATGTGAATAATGGCCGCCTTTCGCTGGAGCGGCTGGTCGACCTCACATCGGCCGGACCGGCACGGATCTTCGGCATCGCCCGCAAGGGCCGTATTGCGGTCGGCTATGACGCCGATTTCACCATCGTCGACATGAAGCGTCGCGCGACCATCACCAATCGCTGGATCGCCTCGCGCGCCGCCTGGACGCCCTATGACGGCAAGCGCGTCATCGGCTGGCCCGTCGGCACGGTGGTGCGCGGCCGCGAGGTAATGTGGGACGGCGAACTCGTGTCGCCGTCGACGGGCGCGCCGGTGCTGTTCAACGAGGCGCTGCCGCGCGGCTGAGCCAGCGGCGCCTTCAATACTCATCGATATCGAGCTCGACCGAAGCGACCGAGCGCCGATACGGGCCGTGATAGACCGCCTCGATATTGTTGCCGTCGGGATCGAGCAGGAAGGCTGCGAAGTAGCCCGGATGATAGGGGCGCTCGCCCGGAGCGCCGTTGTCCCGGCCGCCGGCAGCGAGCCCGGCGGCATAAAAAGCCGCAACCTGATCGGCATCGGCGGCCTGGAAGGCAAGATGGCAACGCCCGGTCAATGGCGATCCGCCCGAGACGAACAGCTCATCCGCATAGAAATAGCCGTCTTCGACCGTCAGCCCGATCCCGAGCGGCGCCAGCACCGCTTCATAGAAACGGCGGCTCGCATCGATATCTGCCGTCACGATCTGGATATGGTCGATCAGCCGGCCACGATGAAGCTTCATGTCGTCCTCCCACTTTGATGGAAGGAACAAAACACGAACACTCTAGTGCGTCAATGTCGGATCAGTCGCCGGCCTGGAATTCCGCCCACTTCCCATCGGGCGTGATGCCGACCCGGTAGAAGAGATAGGCGCCGTAGTTCTTCATCTCGTCGAAATCGGATGCGGTGAGCAGGCGGAACAACTGGACCATCTGCTCGGGCGTCAGCTTGTCGAGCGGATAGCGCGCGAAATAGGGCCAGAGATAGACCTCGTTCGGCGTGCCGACATCGACATGCACATAGCCGGCTTCCAGCACCTCGCTGAGGATCGCCAGGATCTCGCGCCCGTCCGGATCGCCCGACAGCGACTTCAGATAGGTGATCGGATCGCTGCTGTCGCCTTCGTCCGCGCCGAGATTGGGCGGATGCGGGCCGGATTCGATGATGGGCTTCAGCTTGTTGATGTCGCCGGTCTTCGCTGCCGCAAGGATGTCGTTGCGCAGTTTCTGCACGGCAGGCGGCAGCTTGGAGAAGTCGTATTCGACCACCGGTACCGGCTCGTCCGCTGCCGGGGCAGCGCTTGCCGGCTGGTCGGGTGTCGGTCCGGCCGGCGGACCGTCGGCATCACCGTCATCGCCCTGACCGGGCGGCGCGGTGATCGTCTGCGTCTGCACCGGCTTCGCATCGACCGGCGCTGCCGCCCATGCCGGTGCGCTGGCCGCGATGAGAACGGCGAGGATTGCGGTTCCGATCGGCGCCGCCAGATTTTGCCCGCGCATCGCTTACTCCCTGATGATCCGGCCTGCAGGGGCCGAGGTGGTCAACCTGGCCGAGCCAATGCTGGCCGACGCGCCGAACAGGCGCTTCTGCCCAAGTTCGGGATCGGATCAGGAGATTGCGGCAGAACCGGGTTCCGACGAAAAACTACTGGATGGTCCGCAGCAGTGTGAACTCGCCCCGACGCACGCGATCCGGCAGCGAGACCGTGAGATCGGCAACCGCGTCCTCGCCATAGGTGTCGATCAGGTCCGACAGGGCGGCGAACAGGGCGGCATGCGCCATGATATCCGTGTCGATACCTTCGGCCACAGCCTCGTCCCAGGCCTCGGTCAGATAAGCCAGAGCGGCGCGCTTCTGCTCGGCGATCTCGACGCGTTCGCGTTCCTCATCCATGAGCAGTTCACCTTCCGTTACTTGGGATCGATTCGATCTGCAGCGCGATCCGAATCGCCGACGGAAAAACCTAGCACGCACAGACTCAGCGAGGACAGCTATCCTGAAGAAGGGGTTAATCCAACACTAAAAATCCGGTTAATTTGGTTAACGTGGCAGCGGTGCATCACCCCCGTAGCGGGTGGTCACATCCCGCGTCAGACGTGCCCCCTCATCCAGATAGCGATCGACGGCGGCGATGGCGGCGGGCGTGCAGCTTCGGTAGAGCGCTGCAAAGCCCGAATAGCCCTGGTTGAACGCGGCCGTGAGGCGAGCCTTGCGCTCGGGAGAGGGCGCCTCGGCCGCCATCAGGGCTGCCATCTGGTCGCGCCAGAGCGTCGGCTCCGCCGCACCGCAAAGCGGTCGCAGGTAATGCAGCGCGCCGAGGATCTCGGCCAGGCGCACCAGGGGCGCATCATAGGGCGGCTCGGCGGCACGGACGCTCGCGGCTGCGAGCAGCACGACGACCAGCACCGACGCGATGGCGCCAATGCAGAGGCGATGGATCAAAAGAGAGGCGGAACGCATGGCTGCCGGCGCTGGGGCCGGGAGCCCGGCCATCTGACGGGGCGGATCATGGTCCGGCCGCTGAACGGGCGCAAGGCGCCGGCGTCACATCGTCGTCCGGGCTCGCCTGAGCACGCGGACGAGTTCCGGCGTGGTCGGCAGCCGAAGAGCCTCGTCGATCGTCAGCCAGGCCGCTTCCGCCGCATCGCTTGCCGCGATGGCATCGCCCTCGGCGCTTCCTGCATAGCTGATCACGACGAAATGGCTGTCGACGGCGTCGCTCTCGCCGATGATAACGTCGAGCGCTTCGACGAGGCGCAGCGGTCCCGCGCTGAGCCCGGTCTCCTCATGCAATTCCCGCCGCGCCGCATCCTCGAGGCGCTCGCCCCATTCGACGCGGCCGCCGGGCAGCGACCATAGGCCTTCGAAGGGCGGCTGGCCGCGCCTCACCAGCAGCACGCGTTCATCGCGCCAGAGCGCGATGCTGACGCCAAGGCCCGGACGCCTGGGCGCGGCGACGGTCTGGGGCGGAGCGGGTGCTTTATCGGGCATCGCGTCGGATTCCGGTTGAATGAGGAAAGTTTCGCCCGGATTCGGCACCCTGGGAAGAGCGCTCTGCAGGATGGGCATGACGTGCCCCTTTGCCGCTGCTAGAAGCGGGGCGTTGTGACGGATGATTGCGATGTGCGGACGTTATGCGCTGGCGGTGACGCCGGAAGATCTCGAACAGGAATTCTCGCTCATCCGTATCGAGTGGTTTCCGCCGCGCTACAACATCGCGCCGACGCAGCCGATTCACGTCATCCGTGCCGAGAAGGGTGCGCGTGCGCTTGGCCTGGTACGCTGGGGCCTGGTGCCGTCCTGGGCCAAGAACCCCGCCGATCTGCCGCTGTTCTTCAATGCCCGCTCGGAAACGGCGGCCGACAAGCCGGCCTTTCGGGGACCGTTCCGTCACCGGCGCTGCCTGATTCCCGCGACGGGTTTTTATGAGTGGAAGCGGGAGGGCGGCCGCAAGCAGCCCTTTCTCGTCCGCTCGCCGGAACGCCGCATCTTCGCCTTTGCCGGGCTCTGGGACGAATATGCCGACGCGAATGGCAATCTGCTCGACAGCGCCACGATCCTGACCACGGCCGCCAATGAGGATCTTGCGCCGATCCACGACCGGATGCCGGTGGTAATCAAGTCCGCCGATTACGATCGCTGGCTCGGTCTTGCCCCCGCCGGCAAGGAGGAACTCCTCGCCGCGCTCGTGCCGGCGCGGCAGGGCTTCTTTGAAACGATTGCGGTCGACATGCGCGTCAATAGCGCCCGCGATGATGATGCGGGGCTGCAGGCGCCGCTCACGGAGCAACCGATGGCGGATCTGCCGAAAAGACCGCCACTGCGTGACAAGGCCGCCATCGCACCGACCGATGACGACGATCGGCAGATGAAGCTGCTCTGACGAAGCGCATTTCCCTGGAGACAGAATGATGACCATGCCGCTCGCAGCGCCGGCGCTGGAGGGCTTCCTGCTCGGCGCCAGCCTCATCGTCGCGATCGGCGCGCAGAATGCGTTCGTGCTGCGCCAAGGGCTCGCGCGGCGGCACGTCTTCGCCGTCGCGAGCTTCTGCTTTCTCGCCGATGCCATGCTGATCTCAGCCGGTGTCGCCGGCCTCGGCACGATTGTGCAACAATCGCCGCGCTTGCTGACGGTCGTGACGCTGGCCGGCGCGGCGTTCCTGTTCACCTATGGCGTCATGGCGCTACGCCGCGCCTTGCACCCGGGCGGGCTTTCGGCACGCGGAGCTGCGGAGACGAAGCTGGGCCCGGCGCTGCTGACCGTGGCGGCGCTTACCTTCCTCAATCCGCATGTCTATCTCGACACGGTGGTCCTGCTCGGCTCACTGTCGGCGCGACACGAAGGCTGGGCGCGCTTTGCCTTCGGCGCCGGCGCCGCGCTGGCCTCCGCGACATGGTTCTTCGGGCTCGGCTATGGCGCACGTCTGGCAGCGCCGCTCTTTGCCCGGCCAGCCGCCTGGCGCGTGCTGGATGCTGTGATCGCGTTGGTGATGACGGCGATTGCGCTCTCATTGCTGGCGCAGGTGCTCGGGCCATTCATCTGAACGGCACGCGAAGCAGAATTTCATTCGGCGGGTGGCGCGGCGCAGCAAGCTGGAGCCATGGCCACGGGCCATGTCGACGCTTTTACAACCGCTTGCCATCTGGAAGCGCATGGCCGTCCACGCGCTGCCCCGATATGCTGCAGCCCTTGCGGGCTGGTGTCAGGCGTCAGTCCTGCTCGCGTGCGGCGATGGCCATCTGCATCTGTTCGGACTTATGAGCCGTCTTGGCGGCCGTCTTCCCGGACTTCTGCTGCTGGCGGATCGCAGCGACCAGCTCGGGATTGCCGAGCTCGCCATATTTCGAGCGCAGGTCGTGTTCCTGCTCACGTTGTGCTTTGGTCGTAAATGTTGAGTGATCTTTGCTGGTCATGATCTTTGCTTCAGTCCTTGGCGTATTCACGTCGCCGTTCCGATCTTTCGCCGGCTGGCAGGCGCGAATGACGCATATGATCATTTAATATGGCAGATTCGTGTTTTGGAAATCCGTTAACGACGGCTGGACATTCGTCATGCAAGGCTTTGGACTTGAAAGACGTTCTCTGTTGCCATTTCGACACATGATCGCGTTCACACTTTATTTCCTTTTTGCATCAACGGGGCGCGGCTGATGCGCCGTCCGCAGCGTCCCATACCGTCTGCCGCAACCTGGGCGCTCCGCCTTGCGGCGTTGCCGATCCCGCTGCTCATTCTTGCCGGACTGCTTCACCGCGCCTCGCTGATCGCGCTGGCGCCGCTGTTCATCGTCATCGGCCTTGCCTGGCTGATGGCGGGTCTGGCGCTGTTGGCTGCAATCCTTGCCTTTCGCACGATCTGGGTGAATGGCGGTCGCGGCGCCGCTCCGGCTGTCGGCGCGACGGTGCTGGCGCTGCTGGTGCTCGCGGTGCCCGCCGCGATCGTTGTCGACCTCGTCCGACTGCCGCGGATCGCCGATCTCTCGACCGATCTCAGCGATCCACCGCTCTTCACGGCTGCCCCGGACAGCGTCGTCATGCGGCCTCTGCCGAACGAGGGCGAGCGCACCGCCCAGCTCGATGCCTATCCGGACATCCTGCCGCGCCATTATCCCCAGTCGCCCGAGCGGGTCTATCAGGCGATCGCGAGCCTTGTCGGGAGGCATGGCTGGACGGTGACGGACGCGCGGGCTCCGGACAGCGACAACGAGGTTGGATGGATCGAGGCGACGGCGCGTACCTTGCTGCTAGCGCTGCCGGCCGATGTCGTCATCCGCATCATCGCCGATGGATCCGGCGCATTGGTCGACATGCGCTCGGCCTCGCGGATTGGCGCGCATGATCTCGGCGACGACGCGAGACGTATCCGCGATTTCTTCGCGGATCTCGACGCTGCGTTGCAGGGCGTCCCGGAAGGAGAGGACGACGCACGGCCGCAGGCATTGGAGGGTGAGGGCGTTTTACCGCCCCTGCCGGAGCCCGCGCCCGTCAGCCGACGGCGCTGACCGGCGCGTAGGTGGCGGAGAGCCCGCTGCCGCTCATGACGCTGAGCCGTCCGCGCGCCACGAGATCCTCGATATGTGCCAGCACCGAGAGCGCCGCAGCGCCATGCAGCGCCGCCGGCGTCTCCCGATAGATCACGGCGACGATCTCGGCGATGGTGCGGTCGCCGCGCTCGATGCGCGCGACGATGGCGGCCTCGCGCAGCTTTCGGTGAGCCTTCAACGCGCGCACGAAGGTCGGCGCATCGGCGATCGGCGCGCCATGGCCGGGCAGGTAGATCGTCTCCGGCCGCGCGGCGAGGATGTCCAGCGAGCGCAGATAGTCGGCCATCGAGCCGTCCGGCGGCGCCACGACTGTTGTCGACCACCCCATGACGTGATCGCCGGAAAACAGCATGTCGCTGCCATCGAGCGCGAAGACCATGTGGTTGGCGGCGTGGCCAGGCGTTGCAATCGCCTGCAGCGACCAGCCGTCGCCTGAGAGGCGCTCGCCGTCCGCGATCTGCCGGTCCGGCACGAAGGCGCTGTCGGCGCCAGCTTCGAGCGTCGCGTCCTCGCCGGGACGCGGTGGCCGCGCGAAGCGATGCGCACCACCGGCATGAACAGGCGCGCCGCAGGCCGCCTTGAGGCGCTCTACGCCGGCGGAATGGTCACGATGCGTGTGGGTGACGAGAATCGCGTCGATCGTCTCGCCGGCTGTCGCGGCGATCAGCGCGTCGATATGGGCGCCATCGTCCGGGCCAGGGTCGATGATCGCGACGTGGCCGTGACCGACGATATAGCTGTTGGTGCCGCGAAAGGTGAACGGATTGGCGTTCGGCGCGGTTACGCGGCGGACGCGGTCCCCCAGCGCCACGGCGGTGCCGGTCTGAGGATCGAAGTCGCGGTCGAAACAGATCTCTGCCATGAGCGGCAGTTAGAGACCATCGGCTGCCACTTCAACCTGAAATCCGCCACTGGCGGTCCCGGATGCTCAAACAAGAACGCCCCGGACAAGCCGGGGCGTTCGAGCCGTCGCCGACGATGCGGCACGGAAAGCTGCAGAACCTGGGATCAGGCGGACTGCTTGGCGGCGATCTTCGCGACATGGGCGCCCTGATAGCGGGCGGCCTCGAGTTCGATGGCCGAAGGCTGGCGCGCGCCGTCACCGCCGGTGATGGTCGAAGCGCCGTAGGGCGAGCCGCCCTTGATCTCTTCGAGGCCCATCTGGCCCTGGAAGGCGTAGGGCAGGCCGACGACGATCATGCCGTGATGCAGAAGGGTGGGGATGAAGCCGAGGATGGTCGACTCCTGGCCGCCATGCTGGGTCGCCGACGAGGTGAATACCGAGCCGACCTTGCCGACCAGCTTGCCCTGCGCCCAGAGGCCACCGGTCTGGTCCCAGAAATTGCGCATCTGCGAGGTCACGGTGCCATAGCGGGTGCCCGATCCGACAATGATCGCGTCGTAATTCTCGAGTTCCGCCGGAGTGGCGATCGGCGCGGCCTGGTCCATCTTGTAGTAGGACGCCTTGGCGAGCTCATCCGGCACCAGTTCCGGGACGCGCTTGATGTCGACTTCCGCGCCGGCCGAGCGAGCGCCTTCGGCAACGGCCTCAGCCATTTTCTCGATATGGCCGTAGGCGGAATAGTAAAGCACGAGAACCTTGGTCATGAATCTCAGTCCCTTTTGCGTTTGGTGAGCTTGTTTCGTCTGTTGGCGACCCGAAGGGAAGCGTTTTTGCGGTGAACAGTCTGTCGTCCACGGACGATTGGGGCTGCAAGAGCGGGTCGCGCGGCGTCCTTGCCTCTTCCAAACGCGATGACAGGCAGTATGCTCCGGCACGGGAGCGAAACGAGCCGGAGGAACCATGCTCGACAAGGAATTCAAGGTGCTGGACGAGCGGTTCCAGCGCTATGCGATGGGCAATGTCCATATCGAGAAGCTGTGGACCGGGAGCCGATGGGCCGAAGGCCCGGCCTATTTCCCGGCCGGGAAATACCTGATCTGGTCCGACATCCCCAACGACCGGCTGCTGCGCTTCGACGAGACCGACAATTCGGTCTCCGTCTTCGCCTCACCCTGCAACAACCAGAACGGCCACACCGTCGATCTCGAGGGCCGTCTGATCGCGTGCGAACATCGCGGCCGCGCCGTGACGCGGATCGAACATGACGGCTCACGCCGCATCCTCGCCGATCGCTTCGAAGGCAAGAAGCTCAACTCGCCGAACGACGCCGTCGTGAAGTCGGATGGATCGATCTGGTTCACCGATCCGAGCTACGGCATCGATGGCGAATATGAGGGCGATTACGCCATTACCGAGATCGGCGCCTGCAACGTCTATCGCATCGACCCGATCAATGGCGCCGTCACGGCGGTGATCACCGACATGGTGAGGCCGAACGGTCTCGCTTTCTCGCCGGACGAAAAGCTGCTTTATGTCGCTGACACCGGCCTGACGCACAAGCCAGACTGTTCGCCGGATATCCGCGTCTACCATGTGGCGCCGGATGGCCGCAGCGTGAGTGCGGGCCGGCGGTTCGCCACCTGCGACAATGGCCTTTTCGACGGCTTCCGCGTCGATATTCACGGCAATATCTGGAGTTCGGCCGGCGACGGCGTCCATTGCTTCGCGCCTGATGGAACGTTGATCGGCAAGATCCTCATTCCCGAGGTGGTGGCCAACGTCACCTTCGGCGGACGCAAGCGCAATCGCCTTTATATCTGCGGCACCACCAGCCTCTATTCGGTCTATCTCAACACCCAGGGTGCCCTGCGCCCGAAGGTCTGAGCCCGACCGAGGCAAGCCCTCGCCCCGACCCTCTCTCGTTCGCGGGAGGGGGCAGGGGTGAAGCTTTGACCGCCAGGAAAACCGCCCCCACTCCTCAATGCGCCTCGTGCAGGCAGGCCGTGTGGTCGCCGAGCACCTCGATGACGCGGCATTCGGCAACGCGGCCATGCTCGCCTTCGTCGACCATGCGCTTCACCTCGGCCCGCAGCGCCGTCAGTTGCGCGATCTTCTCGTCGATATCGGCAAGGTGCCGGCGCGCGATCGAATCGACATCACGGCACGAATGGTCGGGCTGGTCGGAGAGATTGAGCAATTGCCGGATCGCGTCGACGGCGAAGCCGAGATCGCGCGCATGACGGATGAAGCGCAGCCTGCTGACTGATGCCTCATCATAGCTGCGGCGGTTGCTCTCCGTCCGGTCGGCCACGGGAAGCAGGCCGACATCCTCATAATAGCGAATGGTGGGAACCTTGACGCCTGTCGCCTTGGCGACGGCGCCGATCGAGATGGCGCGCATGCGAATTTCCTGCTTGATCCTCTAGTCACTTGAGCATTTAGCCTCTCGACATCCGAATGCAAGGGATGAGAGGCATTGCCATGAACGCGCCGCTGACCACCGAGGAGCGCTACCGCATCGGCGGAATGGATTGCGCCGCCTGTGCCGCCAAGATCGACAAGGCGGTGCGCCGTATCGACGGCGTATTGGAGGTCTCGGTTTCGGTGGCAGCGGGCACGATGACGGTGGCGCGCCGCAGCGAGACGCCGGTCGAGGGAGCGGTGACGCGCGATGTCGGCCTGCTCGGCTACAGCGCTGCCCGCATCGCCGGCCGCAACGCGCCGGCCGCCAAGCCCCCGGTCCATCATGATCACAGCCACGACCATGGTCATGCCCACGATCATGGCCACGATCATGGCCACGACCACGACCATGCCGGCCATGATCACGGCGCACATGCGCCTGACGCCAAGGATTCTATCGTCGACGCCGCGCTGCCGTCCGGACTGCACGGTCATGACGAGGACGACGAGACCGCCGGCATTGCCTGGTGGCAGACGCGCAAGGCGCGACTGACCATCGCTGCCGGCCTTGCCATCATTGCCGCCTATGGCGTCATGCTGGCGTTTCCGTCGCTCGGCCACTGGCCGTTCGCTGTGGCCATGCTGGTTGGCCTGGTACCGATCGCCCGGCGCGCCTTCATGGCCGCGCGCTTCGGCAGTCCATTCTCGATCGAGACGCTGATGACCATCGCCGCGGTGGGAGCGGTCGCCATCGGCGCCAGCGAAGAAGCGGCCATGGTCGTGTTCCTGTTCCTGATCGGCGAGATGCTCGAAGGCGCCGCCGCCCGGCGCGCCCGCTCCAGCATCCGCGCGCTCTCCAACCTCCTGCCGGAAACGGCGCTGCTGGAGGTGGATGGCGCCACGACAACCATCCCCGCCGACGCGCTTGCGATCGGCAACATCATCCGCGTGCGGCCAGGGGACCGCATCGCTGCCGACGGGCTGATCCTTTCGGGGACGAGTGCCATCGACGAGGCGACGGTTACCGGCGAAAGCGTCCCCAAGCGCAAAGGCGAGGGCGATGTGGTCTTCGCCGGCACGATCAACGCCGATGGCCTGCTGCGCGTCGAGGTGACGGCGGCGGCAACCGACAACACCATCGCCCGCATCGTTCGCCTCGTCGAGGAGGCGCAGGAATCGAAGGCGCCGATGGAGCGCTTCATCGATCGCTTCGCACGGGTTTATACGCCCGGCGTGCTGGTTGCTGGCGCGCTGATCGCGGTCGTGCCGCCGCTCCTCTTCGGCGGATCCTGGGATGAATGGATCTACAAGGGCCTCGCCATCCTGCTGATCGGCTGCCCCTGCGCTCTCGTGATCTCGACGCCGGCCGCCATCGCCGCGGGCCTCGCCGCCGGCGCGCGCCAAGGCCTCCTGATGAAGGGCGGCGCCGTGCTCGAACGGCTAGCGGCGATCAACCGCGTTGCCTTCGACAAAACCGGGACGCTAACGCTCGGCCGCCCTGTCGTGAGCGCGCTCGTTCCGTTCGGAACCGCCGACGAGACCGAATTGCTCACATTGGCAGCTGGGCTCGAAGCCGGATCGAGCCATCCTCTCGCCAAGGCGATCCTCGCCCGCACGGCCGAGGCCGGCATCGCGCCGCCATCTGCCGACGACGCGACGGCTGTTGCCGGCAAGGGCATCGCCGGGCGGATCGGCGGTCGCTCGCTGTTTCTCGGAGCGCTGTCCGCTGGCGCCGACCGCGTTTCGCTGGACGAGGAGGCGCGCGCCAAGGCCGAGACGATGGCGGCAGCCGGAGACAGCGTTTCCGTGCTGATGGCCGACGGCGTACCGCTCGGCCTCATCGCGATCCGTGATGGCGCAAGGCCTGATGCCGGGGCCGGTCTGCAGGAACTGAAGGAAATGGGCATCGGCTCGATCATGCTGACGGGCGACAATGTGCGCGCCGCCACCCGCGTCGGCTCGGAAATGGGTATCGAGGTCCGCGCCGAACTCCTGCCCGAAGACAAGCAGCGCATCGTGACCGAACTGCGCGCTGCCGGCTTCCATGTCGCCAAGATCGGCGACGGTATCAATGATGCGCCGGCGCTGGCCGCTGCCGATGTCGGCATCGCCATGGGCGGGGGAACCGACGTCGCACTCGATACGGCAGATGCCGCGATCCTCAACAGCCGCATCGGCGACGTCGCCCGCCTTATCCGTCTCGCGCGGCGCACGATGGCCAAGATCCATCAGAACATCGTCATCGCGCTCGGGTTGAAGGCGGTGTTCCTCGTCACGACCATCCTCGGTATCACCGGTCTCTGGCCGGCCATTCTCGCCGATACCGGGGCGACGGTTCTGGTGACGATCAACGCGCTGACGCTGCTCGCCCCGCGGCGCAAGGGCTGAATGATATGGCGGCCGGCTCGCGCCGGCAGGCTGCCGCCTTCGTTGCCCTCAAGCAATTCTTAACGATGATTCCCGATGGTCGATCCTGCAGCTTGTCAGGATTGAAGCGGCCATATGAGCGATTCGTTCGAAGACCTGGAACCGCCGGACCCGCGATCGACCCTCTACAGGGTCGTCGAAGGGCTGACCGTGGTTGCCTTCATGGTCGCGATCGTTTTATGGCAATCCGACGATACGCTCCAGGCCGCCCGGCATCTGTTTGCCTCGGGCGAAGATGCTGCGGCTCCGGTGGTTGTCGCCGCGCAGCCGCGCTCGTCCGACATTCGCCTCGTCAATCCCTCGGCTCAAGCGCCGCGCCCCGCCGCCGATCTCGATCTGGTGGAGACGGGCTCGGTCGCACGGCCGCAGCAAGCCGCCGTCGCATCGGCGTCGGGTCCGGCCGCCACGGCACAGCCGATGCCGCTGCGCGAAGGGTGGTCTGCGGCATGCGATGGTGAAAACGGCCGCTTCTGCACGGCGTCGCAGGCGCTGCGCGAGGCAGACGATCCGACGGTGGAAACGTCCTGGACCATCCAGCGCAGTGACCGCGGGCTCTATGGCATCTGGACGACGCCGACCGACGTGCTCGTGTCGCGCGGCATGGTGCTGGTCATGGGCGATGGCCAGCCAAAGACGGTCCCCTATTCCGGCTGCGGGCCGCATTCCTGCCAGGTCAGGGCGCGGCTTGCCGGCGATTTCGTCGAACTGCTAAAGCGCTCCAAGCGCGTTTCGACCGAGATCGTGCTGAAGAACGGCAAGACCGTCACTTTCGACTTCTCCCCGGAAGGCCTGGACGCGGCCCTCGACAAGCTCGGCGTCTGAACCTTGCGCCTCCAGAGGCATTGACGCCTCGAAGCGGTATGACACCGCATAAGGAGGCCGTCATGGCATCACGCGACGAACGCATTCGCGAGCGCGCCTATTATCTCTGGCAGCAGGCTGGCGCCCCGGAGGGCAGGACCGAGGAATTCTGGCGGGACGCCGAACAGCATGAGGCCCCCGAGGCGGACATGCGCACCGATCTTCCGAGCGCCGGCCCGCATGCCCGTTCCGACCTCATCAACAAGGACGCCACCATCGGTTCCGGCATGTTTTCTGATGCCGACGAGAATGACGATGGCAATGCCCAGCCATCCGGCTGACCGCGCGGTCTCACTCGTTTGAGAGCGGCAGCCCCGGCGCACGGCCGCGCACATAGCCAAAGCTGATCGTCTCGGCGCGCGCGTCGGCGACGATCAGCAGCGTCTCCAATGCAGCGCGCCAATCGCCATCATGCATGGCGATGATGTCGTCGATCCGCTCATCCAGTGCCGTCTGCTCGTGGTCGACCGGTTCGGTTCTTGCGCCCATGACTTCCGTTCCGCGTGAGAAGATGTTCCTATTTTGTTCTCATTTGGCTGGGAGTCAATCGGCCGGCGCGCGCTATCCCCGCCGGAGCCACCGGACATTGAAGCATACGGCATTCATCGGACGGCGCGCTCGTCGGCGCGCCGTTCCTTTGCGGCGTGGCAGATGTCCACTCAGCGGAGCGTCAGGCCGCCGTCCACGGTGATGATTTCGCCCGTGGTGAACGAGGCGGCGTCGCTCGCGAGATAGACGACCGAGCCGGCCAGTTCGTCGACCGTGCCGATCCGGTTCATCACCGCATCCTTGGCCCAGTGATTGGTCGCGACCTCGGGATGTTCGCGCAGCACTTCGATCGTGAGCTCGGTGGTGATGTAGCCCGGGGCGAGCGCATTGACGCGGATATTATGCTCCGCCCATTCGGTCGCCAGCGCCTTGGTCAGCATGTGCACGCCAGCCTTCGAGACATTATAGGCGGCCTGGCGGAACGGCCAGTTGACGATCCGGCCCGACATCGAGCCGATATTGATGATGGAGCCGCTCTTCTGGGCGATCATCATCTTGCCGATCTCGCGGCTGACGAGGAACAATCCATCGAGATTGACGCTCATGGTCGTGCGCCAGTCCGCGAGGCTATAGGTCTCGGCATGGCCCGGGATGATGATGCCGGCATTGTTGACGAGGATGTCGCACCGGCCCCAGCGCGCGGCAACTTCCTGCGCCATGCGCTCGACATCGGCTTCCACCGAGACGTCGGCCTGGATGACGAAGTGATCGCCACCCCTGCTGTTCAATTCGTCGGCCAGTTCCTGCGCCAGCGCGGTCGACGACCGCACGACGATGGCGATATCGGCCCCCTGCGCGGCCAGCGCTTCGCTGAGCGCGCGGCCGATGCCGCGCGAGCCGCCGGTGACGATGGCCTTGCGGCCGGTGAGATCGAACAGACGCGTGTAATCGCGCGGGGCTGCCATGGTTCAGTTCCTCCCGAATAAACTGAAGATTGTCGCCGGATTAGTCAGGCTGCGTCCTGCCGCCTGGACGGCTCGACCGTAGGATTTTCCCCCATCTGCTTCAACAGATGCTCGCCGGTGCGCAGCGCCTGCGCCACGATCGTCAGCGAAGGGTTGAAGCCCGTGGAAGAGGGCAGGAACGAGGCATCGACGACATAGAGATTGTCGACGTCCCAGACCCTGCAATTGGTGTCGAGCACGGAGGTGGCCGGGTCGGTACCGAAGCGGGCCGTGCCGCACTGATGCATCGCGACCTTGATGTCCATCTTCTGCGTGAGGACGATCGGATAGCCGAGCGCGCGCATATGGTGGCCCCAGACCTTCACCAGTTCGCCATGCGACTTGAGATTGTTCGCCGTATAGGCAACACGGATATGCCCGTCCGGATCGACGCTGACGCGGTTCTCCGGGTCGGGCAGGTCTTCCGACATCAGCCACCAGTCGACGCTTCGCTCGGCGAAAACAGCCATCAGCCATTCGGGCGCCCAAGGGGCGGTGACCGTGAGCATGCCGGCCTGCAGTTTGCCGAGCCCCTGAACATTGCCGAGCGGGTAGGGCTTCTCCTTGTTGGCGAGGTAATAGTCGTTGATCGCCATCGACTTCTGGAACTTGACCCTGTTCTTCTTGAACGGCGAGATGGCCATCATGGCGGTGTTGTTGTGCGCCATGTAGTTGCGGCCGAGCTGGTCGGACTGGTTGTTGCCGAGGCCGCGCGGGTGCTTGTCGTTCGCCGAGCGGAGCAACAGCGCCGCCGAATTGATAGCGCCTGCCGCGGAGATGAAGGTGCCGCCCGAAATGATACGCGTCTCGCCGCCATGATCGACCTCGACCGCCATTACCCGGCGGCCGCTCGGATCGGTGATCAGCCGCCGCACATAGGCTTCGGTTACCAGCGTGACGCCGCCCTTGGCCAGCGCCGGATTGACCAGCCGCACCTCGGCATCGCCCTTCGCACCAATCTTGCAGGCAAAGCCATCGCAGGTCATGCAGCGCGCGCAGGAACCGCCGTCGTGATAGTCGACCGCCATCGGCAGCGGGAAGGGATGCAACCCGCGGGCACGCAGTTTCTTGTCGAACCAGGCGATCTCCGGCTCGTGGCCAATCGGCGGGTTGGGCATCGGGCCCGAGCGCGGCGGCTCGATCGGGTCGATCCCGGCCTCGCCATGCGTGCCCATCAACCGCTCAGCCCGTGCGTAATAGGGCTCGAAAATGTCGTAGGAGACGGGCCAGGCCGGGGCGATGCCGGCCTCGTGCTGCAGCTCCTCGAAGTCCTGTTTGCGGAAGCGCACGGTCGCGGCGCCGAAGAACTTCGAGTTGCCGCCGACATAGTAATAGGTGCTCGGGCTGAACAGTTTGCCGTCGCGGTCGCGCCACTGCTCCTTGGCGGCATATTTCCGCGTGTGGAAGATGGCGTCGACGCTCCAGTTGTCGGGCTCGCGCGGCAGGCGCGGGCCGCGTTCGATCATCAGGATGTCGCGGCCGGGCGCGGCAAGGCTGTTCGCCAGTGCGCCGCCGCCGACCCCGGCGCCGATGATGATGATGTCGTAGCTGTCCTTGAGCGTCGTCATGGTTGTTCTCCTCCAATCGCGGCGCAGTCTTCGCTGCGTCCGCGCCTGATCGCGTGCGGTGTGTCGATGGCGCTGCCGGTCACGGGTTCTTGCGCCGGAAATAGCGTCCGTCCTCGTACATCGCGCTCATCACTGCGAAGGACGCGTCGAGATGGATCTTCATCGCGAGCTCGGCCTGATCGGCGTTGCGCCGCTCGAGCGCGCGCACGATCGCCGCATGCTGCTCGGTGACTTCGGCGAGATGTCCGGGCACCGGCGCGCTCAACTGGCGCATCCGGTCGAGATGCGATTTGACGAGGTTGATGAACTTCCACATGCGCGGATAGCGGCTGATCGCGGCGATCGTGCCGTGAAAGGCATCGTCGACCTCGATATAGTCCGTGAGGGCCTCGCGCTGGAGAATGACGCGCATCGACGCGATCAACCCGTCGAGCCGCGCGATATCGGCGTCATCGACGAAGGCGACGGCGCGGCGGATGGTCTCGATCTCGAGCGCCCGGCGGATGACGAAACCTTCCTCCGCCACCTCGTAGGAGATCTTGCTGACATAGGTGCCGGAGTGCGGAAACATGTCGACGAGATCTTCGTCGACCAGTCGCTTCAACGCCTCGCGAACCGGCGTGCGCGACACCCTGTAATGCGCGCAGAGTTCCTTCTCCGAGATGGCTGCGCCCGGAACCATGGCCAGTCGCACGATCGCATGGCGCAGCTTCTCGTATATCTGGTCAGCCTTCTGAGGCGGCCGATCGCTGGCAGCGCGCAAACCTCTCGGTGCGGAACCCGCGATTTCCATTGTCCTCGCCCGGCATGCCCTGGCGGCGACCCTGCCGCAAATCTGGACCAACTCGAATAACTCATATATCGGTTGCCCTCGCAAGCGGCATTCGTCAGGATGATGGCCGGCGAGGGGACGCCTCTTCTTGCCTGCCGCCCCGAAGTCCCCCAGCATCTGGAAGCCCGCCGCGATGGCCCTCATCACCTATCTGACCCGCATCGAATTCGACGAAGGCGCGGTGGCGAAGCTCCCCGCCATCCTCGATGGGCTCAAGGTCGCCCGTCCCCTGATCGTGACGGATCGCGGCCTCGTCGCCACCGGCATGGTCGAGCGCGTGGCGGGCCTGTTTTCGGCGCGTCCAGCCATCTTCAGCGAAACGCCGGCCAATCCCACCGAGGAAGCCGTGCTCAAGGCCTTCGCGCTGTTCAAAGAGGCCGGCTGCGACGGCATTGTCGGCCTCGGCGGCGGCTCGTCGATCGATCTCGCCAAGGCCATGCGCCTCCTGTCGGGCCATCCCGGTCCGCTGGCGCAATACACCGCCGTCGAAGGCGGCGCGGCCCGCATTCACGGCAATATCGTGCCGATGGTCGCTGTGCCGACCACTTCCGGCACTGGCTCGGAAGTCGGCCGCGCGGCGGTGATCATCACGGCCGAGGGGCGCAAGCTCGGCATCATCAGCCCGCATATGCTGCCGAGCGTCGCGCTCTGTGATCCGGAGCTGACCTATGGTCTGCCGCCCTATCTGACGGCTGCGACCGGCATGGATGCGCTGTCGCATTGCCTCGAGACCTTCATGGCACCGGCCGTCAACCCGCCGGCCGACGCGATCGCCATCGACGGCCTGAAGCGCGGCTTCAAGGCGATCCGCACCGCCGTCAAGGATGGCGCCGACCGCAAGGCGCGCTGGGAGATGATGATGTGCGCGCTCGAAGGCGCGATGGCGTTCCAGAAGGGCCTTGGCGCCGTGCATGCGCTGACCCATCCGCTCGGCGCGGTGCGCGAACTGAACCTTCATCACGGCACGCTGAACGCCGTGCTGACGCCGGCCGTGCTTCGCTTCAACCGCCCGGTGATCGGCGACAAGTGGGATGTGATCGCCGAGATCGTGGGCGGCCCGCCGGATGAAGTCTTCGCAACGCTCTCGGCCGATATCGGCCTGCCGTCGGGTCTCGATGCGATGGGAGTCACCGAAGCGATGATGGAGCATGTCTCCGGCGAGGCGCTGAAGGATCATTGCCACGCTACCAATCCGCGCCTCGCGACGCGCGCTGATTATCTCGACATTCTCCACGCCTCCCGATGAAGCGACAGGCGGCCGGGCGAAGCGCGGTCACTTGATCGTTCCGGCTGCCGCCATGCTATTGAAGGCGGCATAGCCCTCTATTCGATCCATGCAACGGGAGGAAACGCCATGAAGGCGTCCGACAAGAAGCGCCTGAAGCGCGCGGGTATCGACCTGACCCTGCTCGGCCTCGGCACCGCGCCGCTCGGCGGGCTTTATGCGCCCGTGCCGACCGCCGACGCTCGCGAGACCTTCGCAGCGGCCTGGGAGCGGGGCATCCGCTATTACGACACCGCGCCGATGTATGGGCTTGGCCGCTCCGAGCATCTCGCCGGCGAATTCCTGCGCGAGCAGGACCCCGAAGCCTTCCGCATCAGCACCAAGGTCGGCCGCCTGATGAGCTTCGATCGCCCCGGCCGCACGCTGCCGCCGGATCCGCCGAAGAACGAGTTCGATTCCGGCTGGAACAACGGCCTGCCGTTCCGCGAAGTGTTCGACTACAGCTATGACGCGATCCTGCGTTCCTATGACGACAGCCGTCAGCGAACCGGCCTCGGACGGCTCGACATCCTGTTCGTTCATGATATCGGCCGCGTCACCCATGGCGACCTGCATGAGCACCATTGGAATGCCCTGACCAAGGGCGGCGGCTTCCGGGCGCTGACGGAGCTGAAGGCCGCCGGGCTGATCGCCGGCTTCGGCCTCGGCGTCAACGAGTGGCAAGTGACCCGCGATGCCATGCAGGAGACCGATCTCGACGTCTCGATGCTTGCCGGGCGCTTATCGCTGCTCGACGACAGCTCGGTCGAGACCTTCCTGCCGCTCGCGCTGAAGCATGACGTCGACCTCGTCATCGCCGGCGTCTTCAATTCGGGCATCCTCGCGTCCACCTCGGGCCGCAAGAAGTTCAACTATGTCGACGCACCAGCCGAAGTGATCGCCAAGGCCGACAAGCTTGCCGCCGTCTGCCAGAGCTTCGACGTCCCGCTGCCCGCCGCCGCGATTCAGTATCCGTTCCGCCACAAGGCGACGACCGTCGTCGTGGTCGGCTCCAAGACGGCGAAACAGATCAACACCAATGTCGACTGGTTCGAGCAATCGATCCCCGAGGAACTGTGGACGACGCTGGAGAAGGACGGGCTGATCCCGTCAGTCAGCTGACCAGAAAGCGGCCCGGCCTGATCGACCTGCCGGGCCATCGCTATGTTGCTGGGCGCGGCCAGCCACGATTGGTGGCTGCGATCTGCAATGAACCCGAGGATGAACCCGATGCCGTCTGATAGACCCCGCCGCCCGAAGGATCCGTTCGCGGCCGCCGAGGCGATGTTCGCGAAGAAACGGGAGCCGGACATCAAGACGACTGCGCTGCCGAATGTCCGCGAACCCGTCTCCCTCAGGATCGATCGCGACGTGATCGAGCATTTCCAGACGGATGGCCCCGGCTGGCAGGACCGCATGAACGCCGCCCTGCGCGCCGCTGCCATCGCAGGCGGCATGAAGGCCGAGGACGGGGAATAAGGCCCGCCGTCGGCCGCGCCGCCGAAACGTCCTGCGAGACGCTGCTCAGCAGGCGTCGATATCGCGCTTGAAGCCTGGGCCGCAGGCATTCGGCTGGTTGTTCATCGTCTGATAGACGCGCGAATTCGGGTTTGCCGTCGTACAGGCCGCAAGTCCGGCCATGCCGGTGGCGAGCGCAAGTGAAAGAACAAGAATGCGCATGATGAGCTCCTGATTGTGCCAATCTGACGGTCGCCACAGCGGCCAGCAGAGTGTCAATGATCAAGGTGCGAAGTTGTTCAATTGCAGCGCGACGCACCAGTTTCGGGATCCGCAGTACCTTCAAACTGCCATTTTGCTCTTCACACACCGCGCGATGTATCCAACCCGCGCACGCTGCTGCTTCGGCACGACGAGCGCAGCCAGCTTTGACTAGAACAGCTCGGCGATCCTGTGCAGCGGCTGATCCGGCTGGACATAGTCGCCAGCCTTCTGGCGCTTCGGCAGCTTGACCTTGTCGGCCTTGATCCGTTCATAGGGGACCTTCGACAACAGATGGCTGATGATGTTGAGCCGGGCGCGCTTCTTGTCGTCGGATTGCGCCACATACCACGGCGCCCAGCCGGTATCGCTCGCCTCGAACATCGCGTCGCGCGCGCGCGAGTAGTCGTACCAGCGCTCATAAGACTGGATATCCATCGGAGACAGCTTCCAGACCTTCTTCGGATCGTCGATGCGCGCCTCGATGCGGCGGGTCTGCTCCTCGGGGCTCACTTCCAGCCAATATTTCAGCAGAATGACGCCCGACTCGACGATAGCGCGCTCGACACCGCCCACGCTGGAGAGAAACCGCTCCGCCTGCTGTTCAGTGCAGAAACCCATGACACGCTCGACGCCGGCGCGGTTGTACCAGCTGCGGTCGAAGATCACGATTTCGCCGGCTGCAGGCAGCAGAGGCAGATAACGCTGCACATAGAGCTGGGTCTTTTCCCGCTCCGTGGGCGGCGGCAGCGCGATGACGCGGAACACGCGCGGATTGACACGCTCCATGATCGCCTTGATGACACCGCCCTTGCCGGCAGCATCGCGCCCTTCGAAGAGGATGCAGATCTTGGCGCCGGACTGCTTCACCCATTGCTGCATGCGCACCAGTTCGGTCTGAAGCTTCTCGAGTTCTTCCTCATAGGCTTTGCGTCCAAGCTTCTCCTTGACGCCGGCATCGCGCGTTCCAGCGGTCAGCGCCGGGAGGTCGACGCGCATCTCGTTCTTGCTGTGGTCGCTCCTGGTCTTGTCGTCCTTGTTCTTTTCGCCCATGGCACGTCTCCCCATCGATTCGATGGCTGCCCTACGCAGCCTGCGGACAGACGTCGGCCATAATCGCGTAGGCCGCGTCGAACAGCTTCATCGTGACATCGCCATCCATCCGGTCGGGATCGGTAACGGCGTAGTAGATGGCGCGGCGCAGGATCACGATCGGCTCGGTCGGATAGGCCCGGCGGATCGCTGCCGTGAGCTCATGCGCGTCACCTGCGCGGCGGGCCATGGCGTCGATCGCACGCGCCAGCTCTGCGACATGGGGATCAATCATCGTTCCCTCCTGTCCTGCTCATGCCGCCGCTCCGGCCGATGGTGCTTGCGCCACCGAGGGCGGCGGCGGCGCCTCGACGGCCTTCTTGTCGCGCTTCAGGCCATAGAAGGTGGAGTAGAGCACCGGCACCAGCACCATGGTCAGCAGCGTGCCATAGGTGAGGCCCGCCATGATCACGACGGCAAGGCCGATCCAGAACACGTCCGAAAGCAGCGGTATCACGCCAAGGACGGTGGTGCCGGCGGCCAGCAGCACCGGGCGAAGGCGCGAAACCGCAGCCTCCACCGTCGCGTCATAGCGATCGAGGCCGCGGTCGATGCCGGCATTGATCTCGTCCAGCAGCACGAGTCCGTTCTTGATCATCATGCCGGCAAGGCTCATGGCAGCCAGCAGGGCGACGAAGCCGAAGGGCACGCCGGTGACGAGCAGGCCGAAGATGACGCCGGCAAGCGCGAAGGGAATGGTCAGCGCGATGACCAGCGGCGGGCGCAGCGCGTTGAACAGCGCCACCATGATGAAGATGGTGATGCCGAGCGCCGGGATCGCGCCGGGCAGCAGCGAGGCCTGGCTCTTCGCGCTGTTCTCCTGTTCGCCGCCCCATTCCATGCTGTAGCCGGGCGGCAGCGGCAACGCCTCGATCTTCGCCTTCACGTCCTGGTAGAGCGTCGGGAAAGTCTTGCCCGGCGCGGCATTGGCCTGAACCGTGAGCGTGCGCCGACGGTCGTAGCGCGCGATGACCGCCTCCTGCGGCGCGATATTGACGCCATCGACGATCTGGGCAAGCGGCACGCTCTGCGTGTTGGCAATGCCGCGAACGCCCAGCACATCGATGTCGCCCGGCCGGTCGCGTTCGCTGGCGACATTGCGCATGACGATCGGGATGAGCTCGTCGCCGTCGCGGAAGGTTCCGATCGGCAGGCCGTCATAGGTGCGCCGTGTCGTCCGCGCGAGATCCTCGCGACTGACACCGGCCCAGGCGGCGCGGACGGGATTGTAGTCGGGCCTGACCTCGAGCACCGCCTGGCGCCAATCTGTCTGCATCAGTCCCGCATCGGGACTGGCGCTGAGGATGGCGAGCACCTCGTCGCCGAGCCCGCGCAGCACCGAAGGATCAGCGGTGCCGGGGCCACTGATCCGCAGTTCGAATTTCCAGGTATCGCCCGGGCCGACACCGAATTTGCGCAGCGGCGTCAGGGCCGTCGGGAAATGCTCGGCCAGCCACGGCTGCAGTTCGGCGATCAATCCGTCGATAGCGGCGAGATCGCGGACATTGACCACGAGTTGGCCATAGGCCGAGTTCTGGGCCTCCGGCTCGACCGGCAGATAGAAGCGCGGCGGGCCGGCGCCGACGAAGGTCGCGACATCGGCGACGCGCGGATCGGCGCGCAGATGCTCGTCGATCGCGGCGAGATCGGCCGAGACCCGCTCGATGCGCGTGCCCTCCGGCATCCAGTAGTCGACCATGAATTTGGTCATGGCGGCATCGGGGAAGAACAGCTTGGTGACACCGCCGAACGAGCCGAGCGCGGCAATGAGAACTGCGACGGCGATCGCGATGGTGGCGAAGCGGAAACGGATGGCGAGATGCAGCAGGCCGCGAAAGCCGTTGAAGAATGGCCCGCCGAACGCCTCCGCGCTCGGATTGCCAGCTGGCTTCAGCATGGCGACGCACTGCAGCGGCGTGACGGTGACGGATAGCACCCAGGAGACGAGCAGCGAGATCGCGACGACCGAGAACAGGCTGGCGCAATATTCGCCGGCGCTCTCCTGCGAGGCGAAGATCGGATAGAAGGCCATCACCGCGATGATGGTCGCCCCGAGCAGGGCCATGGCCGGCTGGCTGGCCGCCTCGATCGCAGCGGCGCGGCGGTCCATGCCCTGGTTGATGCGCACGGCATAGCCGTCGGCGATGACGATGGCGTTGTCGACCATCATGCCGAGCGCGATGACGAGCGCGCCGAGCGACATGCGCTGCAGGTCGATGCCGAAAATGGCCATCAGCAGGAAGGTCGCCATGACCGTCAGCATCAGCGCGGTGCCGATGACGACGCCCATGCGCCAGCCGGAGGGCACCGTGAGCACGACCAGCACGATCAGGATCGATTCGATCAGGCTGATGAAGAAGCCGCGCACCGACTGGTCGATGGTGTCGGATTGCCAGTTGACCTTCTCGACGCCGATCCCGATCGGCAGATCGAGCATCAGCGCGGCGAGCCCGTTGTCGACGGCCTTCCCGACCGTCACGACATTCTCGCCCGGCCGGTTGGTGATGGCGATGCCGATCGCCGGCCGGCCGTTGAAGCGCATGATCTGGCTCGGCGGGTCGACATAGCCCTCCCGCACGGTGCCGATATCGCGCAGGCGGATGACCTCATTGTTGCCGCCCTGCGATTGCCGGTTGGCGTTCTGGAGGAGATCGAGCGCCGTCGGCTGCAAGGCGAGTTCGCTGATTTCCTCGGCGATGTTGAACGTCCCTGTCGGGACGATGCGCAGCTTGCTGTCGTTCACATACATCTGGCCGCCATCGACCACGGCATTCTGCGTCGCGAGCGCGGCGGCGATGGTCGCCTCGGAGATGCCGAGCTGGGCGAGCTGACTCTGGCGGACATCGACATAGATCTGGCGATCCTGCACGCCCCAGAGATCGACGCGGGCGACGCCGGGCACGAGGCTCAGCTCGCGCTTGAGCTCGTCGGCATAGGTCTTGAGCTCGTTGGGTGAATAGCCGTCGCTGGTGACCGCGAGCAGCAGTCCGAACACGTCGCCGAAATCGTCGATCACCCGAGGCTTGCCGGCGCCCGGCGGCAGCTCGCGCGCGGCCTCGTCCACACGGGCGCGCACCTTGTCCCAAATGCCTGGCAGTTCCTCGGAGCTGTAGGAGGCCTTGATGTTCACCTTGATGCGCGACTGGCCGGCGCGGGAAAAGCTCTCCAGCGAATCGAGCTCCTTCAACCTCTGCAGCGCGAGCTCGATCTTGTCGGTCACCTCCAGCTCGACCTCCTCGGGGCTTGCGCCCGGATAGCTGGTCGTGACGACGGCGGTCTTGATGGTGAATTCGGGGTCTTCGAGCTGGCCGAGCGTGAAGAAGGCCGCGAGCCCGCCGATCAGGATCAGCGTTGCCGCGAACCATGTGACAGTCGGGCGATCGACGGCGAATTCGACGATCTTCATGATTTCGTCCCCGCGGCAGGCTGCGTGGGTGCGACCGATGGATTGGGCAGGCGGACGATCTCGCCTTCGGTGAGGCTGTTGGCTCCGGCGGTCACGACCCAATCGCCGGCCTCGAGGCCGTCCGTGACCTGCAGACCGCCCTGCACGACGCGGCCCACGGTGACAGGGCGGAGCGAAACCTTGCCCGTCGCCTCGTCGACGATCCAGACGGCGAGCGGCGCCTTGCCCGGCTCGAGCGGGCGGAGCGCCGCCGGCGGCACGACGAGTTGCTTCGCGGCTTCGCCCTCATTGACGCTCGCGACGCGGAAATTGCCCGCCATGCCGGGCAGGATCACGACATTGACGTCGGGGGATTGGTCGATGGCGATGGTGACGGGATAGGTGCGCGTCAGTTGCGACGCTTCGGTGCCGATCTCGACGACCTTTCCCTTCAAAACCACATCCGGAAAGGCGTCGAAGCGAGCCTCCATGTCGCCGACGAGCGGAACCAGCGAAATCAGCGTCTCGGGGACATCGATGACGGCCTCGATCTCGCGCAGATTCAGAAGGCGGACGATCTGCTGCTGCGCGCGCACCTCCTCGAATACCTCGGGATAGATGGCGACGACCCGCCCGGCGAAGGGCGCGGTCAGCACGGTCCGGTCGAGATCGATCTGGGCGCGCTGCAATGCCGAGCGCACGGACTCGACCCGCGCCGCGGCGCCTTGCCGGGCGCTCAGCGCATCATCGCCACGCGCCTTCGGATAGGTTCCGCTCTCCACCAGTGGCAGGATGCGCTCATACTGGTCGCTCTTGAGCTGCAGATCGGCATTGGCCTGGTCGAGATCGGACCGAAGCCGCTCCATCTCCGCGCGATACGAGCTGTCGTCGAGGGTCGCCACAGTCGCCCCTTGCCCGATCTTCTGGCCGACCTTCACCGGCAGCGAAAAGATCTGCCCGGACACGCGAAATGAGAGCATCGCCTCCTGCGCCGCCTTGGCGAGGCCGGGGAATTGCCGCTGGCCAAGCTCCGTCGCGGCGCCGACCTGCATCGCGGAAACCGGGCGCGGCGGGACGATCTTCGCCTCTTCCTTGTCCGAACATGCCGCGAGCAGCATGAGCAGCGGCAGCGCGAGTATGATCGTCTTCATGTTTGCGCCTCATCACGACCACCAAAGCGATTGTCGTCGTGTGCACAAGAAGACGTAACCATCAAAATTGATATGCGCACCATATCAATAATAATATGGCCGCACATGCATGCACTGATTGCAGACGGTGCGTACATTCTTCCGATCCATACAGAAAGCGCGCGCCTATTTGGCGTGATCTAAAATGCATTACAGTCGAATATGACGTTATTGGATAATTCGATTTGATCCACGTCAATGTCTTGTTGAGAGCATGAAGTATTCATGCACTGCAGCATGTGCGCTGCGGGAGGAAAGTTCGGCGATGTCTTTGGTGCCGATCACCTATGACAGGGTTCTGTCCATCATCGGCGATGTCCTCAGGATCGCCTTGCCGCCAGGCACGGCCGATGATCCGAACGGTCCCCGCTTCGGAGATCTCGCGCTTGTTGGCGACGTCGGCGAGGCGCCGCGCCTTGCTCAGGTTGTGAAGCTGGCCGAGGGCGAGGCGTCGCTGCAGATCTTCCCCGGCTCGCGCGGGCTCTCGACTGGCAGCCGGACCCGCTTCCTTGGCCATCCGCCCGAGGTTGCCTTCTCGCCGAACATCTTCGGTCGCGTCTTCGATGGCGCTGGCCGCGTGTCTGACGGCGGGCCGGCGCTCGACGAAGAGCCGGTGGTCGAAATCGCCGGCCCCTCGGCCAATCCGGCGCGCCGGGCGCTCGCCTCGCGCATGATCCGCACCGACGTGCCGATGATCGACGTCTTCAACTGTCTCGTCGAAAGCCAGAAGATCCCGATCTTCTCCACCTCCGGCGAGCCGCATGACACGCTGCTCGCCCGCATCGGCATCCAGGCCGATGCCGATGTCGTCGTCTTCGGCGGCCTCGGCCTCGGCTTCGACGAGTTCTGGCGTTTTCGCACGGCCTTCGAGGATGCGGGCGTGTTTGGCCGCACGGTGATGTTCGTCAACCAGGCGTCCGATCCGGTGCTGGAACGATTGCTGGTGCCGGACATGGCGCTCGCCGTGGCCGAGAAATTTGCCAGCGAGCAGAAGAAGCGCGTGCTAGTGCTGCTGACCGACATGACCGCCTTCGCCGACGCGCTGAAGGAAGTCGGCATCGCGCTCGACCGGGTTCCTTCAAACCGCGGCTATCTCGGCGACCTCTACTCGCAACTGGCCCGCCGCTACGAAAAGGCGGCCGTGTTTCCCGGCGGCGGGTCGGTCACGATCCTGTCCGTCACCAGCATGCCCGGCGGCGACGTCACGCATCCTGTGCCCGACAACACTGGCTACATCACCGAAGGGCAGTTCTATCTGCGCGGCGGCCGGATCGATCCGTTCGGCTCGCTGTCGCGGCTTAAGCAACACGTCATCGGCAAGGAGACCCGCGAGGATCATAGCGCGGTCATGAACACGATGATCCGGCTCTATTCGGGCGCGCGGGATGCTCAGCGCAAGCAGGCGATGGCGTTCGAGATGTCCGATCTCGATGACAGGTTGCTGAAGTTCGGCGCGCTGTTCGAGGCGCGCTTCATGGATCTGGCGGTGTCGATACCGCTCGACGCGGCGCTCGATCTCGGCTGGGCGACCATGGCGGAATGCTTCCCGCCCGAGGAACTGCTGGTTCGCCAGAACCTGCTCGACAAATACTATCCCGCCCAGAAGGCGGCCTGATCATGGCCCGAATCCCGCTCAGCAAATCGCAGCTGCGCAAGGAGAAGGAGAATCTCGTCTCCTTCCGCCGCTATTTGCCGGCGCTGGACCTGAAGCGCCAGCAATTGATGGGCGAGCGGGTGCGCGCCGAACGTGGCATCGGCGAGGCCGAGCGCAAGGTCGCGGCGGCTGCGAGCGAAGCTGGCGCAGCACTGCCGATGCTGGCCGATGAGCGCATCGACGTCTCGGGACTGGTCACGATCAGGCAGGTCCGACTCGGCACGCAGAACGTTGCGGGCGTCAAGCTGCCGGTGATAGAGGCGATCGACGTCGAGCGGGCGCCTTATGGCCGCATGGTGCGGCCGCATTGGGTCGATGCGCTGGTGCAGCATCTCGAAGCGGCCATCCGTTTGTCGGTCGAGGTCGAGGTGGCGCGCCAGCGTGTCGACGTGCTGCGCAAGGCGGTCGCGACGGTGACGCAGCGCGTCAACCTGTTCGACAAGGTGCTCATCCCCGAGACCGAGCGAAACATCCGCCACATCCTGGTCTATCTCGGCGATGCCGAGCGCGCAGCCGTCGTCGGCGCGAAGATCGCCAAGCGCGCCCGGCAGACACGGTCAGCGCCAGAGGCGCAGCCATGAGCATCGCTCCGATGTGCCGTGTCACGATCTGTGGACCGCTCGTCGAGAAGGACGCGATCCTCGAAGCCTTGCAAGGCCTCGGCGTCCTGCATGCGGTGCCGCTGAAGGCACCCGATCCGCTGACGCCGATCGATGCAGCCGGGCGACGCCGTGCCGAGATGGCCTTCCGCCATATCAGCGAAGCACCGGAGCAGCTGCGGATCTATCGCAAGGGAGCTCCCTTCGACGTCGACGCGGTGATCGCCGAAATCACGGCCAACCGGCTCAAGCTAAAGCAGCTCTCCGATCGTCGCGACGCACTCGTTGCGCGCATTGCCGATGTTTCCGATTGGGGCGAGTTCCGCTTCCCCGAACCGGCGGCACTCGGCGGTCAACGGTTCTGGTTCTATTGCGTGCCTGTCAGGCAGAGAACGGCGCTGGCCGCGCTGGCGCTTCCCTGGGCGATCGTCGGGCGCGCGCCGGACCGGCTCTTCGTCGTGGTGATCGCGCCCGATGAGCCGCCCGCCGACCTGTTGCCGGTGCCCCGCATCCACATGGGCGCGAAGCCGCTGAACGAGCTTCGGGACGAACTCGAAGCGATCGAGATCGAGATCGAGCGGACGGGCGCGGAGCGGGGCGAGCTGACACGCTGGCGGCTGCTCCTGGCAGAAGACCTCGCTGCTGCCGAGGACAGGGACGCCCGCAAGGCTCTCGCCGCCGAGACGCTCGACTGCGAGGCGCTGTTCGCCATAGCCGGTTGGGCGCCGCAGGCGAGCCGTCCGCAGATCGAGCGCTTCGCCGACGAGAGCCGCGCTGCGGTCGTCTTCGACTCGCCCGGCGAGGATGACAGGCCGCCGACCCTGCTGCAGACGGCAGATCCGCGCTTTGGCGCCGGCAGCGACCTGACCAATTTCTACACGACGCCGGCCTATCGCAGCTGGGACCCGAGTTTCATCGTCCTCGTCTCCTTCGCGATCTTCTTCGCCATGATCACGGCCGATGCCGGCTATGCGCTCGTCATCGGCCTCATCACCGCATTCTACTGGAAGCGGATGGGCGCGACCGCGAACGGGCGCAGGTTCCGCATCATGCTGGCGATGATCACGGTGGCGTGCCTCATCTATGGCGTGATGGCGGGGTCCTATTTCGGCGTCGCGCCACGCAAGGGCAGCTTCCTCGCCGCCATGGCGCCGATCGACATCACATCGTTCGACGCGATGATGAAGCTCTCGGTGCTCATCGGCGCTGTTCATGTCGGCATCGCGCTCGCCATGGCGACATGGCGGAAGCGGTCCTCGCTCGCCGCGCTCGGCTCCGGCGGCTGGATCCTCGTCATCGCCGGCGGCCTCGCGATGTGGCTCGGCGAAGGAGTTCTCAAGGCCGTGGGGCCGCTTCTGCTCGTCGCGGGGTTTTGCGCAGTCTTCGTCGGCGGTGCCGCCGGTCGCAAGGTGACCGGGCCGAAGGACTGGCTGCTCAAGACGGTCGACGGGCTGATGGGCCTGACATCGGTCACCAAGCTTTTCGGCGACATTCTCTCCTATCTGCGGCTGTTCGCGCTCGGCCTTGCCAGCGCCTCGCTCGCCACGACCTTCAACACGATGGCGACGGGGGTCGATCTCGCGCGGCCCGGCCTTGGGCTGCTGATGTCGATCCTGATCCTCGCCTTCGGCCACACCATCAACTTCGTCATCGGCATCATGGGCGGCGTCGTGCACGGACTCCGGCTCAACTACATCGAATTCTTCGGATGGGGCCTTCCTGACGAGGGCTACCCGTTCAGCGCATTCGCCAAGAAGGAGATCCGCGAATGAACGAGCTCATGGTCATTCTCGGCTGGCTCGGCGTGTTCTCGCCCGTCGGTCTCGGGGCGATCGGCAGCGCCATCGGCGTTGCGGTCGCGGGTCAGGCGGCGATTGGCGCCATGCTGGAGACCGACAGCGGCTATGGCCGGTTCGTCGGCGTCGCCGCCATCCCATCCTCGACGGTCATCTACGGCATCGTGGTGATGTTCGCGCTGCAACGGACGATCACGCCCGAGAACGGCGCCGGGCTGTTCGCCATCGGCATGCTGACTGGCCTCGCGCTGGCTTATGTCGCCATCTGGCAGGGCAAGGCCTGCGCCAGCGCCATTTCGGCGTCGAAGTCCAAGCCGGAGATCTTCGGCCTGGCGCTCGCGCCGGCCGCCATCGTCGAGGGCTTCGCGGTGTTCACCTTCGTCTTCGCGCTCGTCCTCGCCGGCAACATCAAGGGATAGGGGACCGGGATGGCAACGCAGCCCAGCAGCATGCCCGCCTCGGCCGGTGTCGAGGCCCTGATCGCGCGGCTCCGCGACGAAGGCGTCGCCGCCGGACGGAGCGAGGCGGAGACGATCACCGAAGCCGCCAAGGACAAGGCGCGCGCGATCGTGACGAAGGCCGAGGCTGAGGCCGAGGCATTGACGAAGCAGGCGCGGAGCGAAGCCGAGAGCTATCGCCGCGCCGCCGAAGACGCGCTGAAGTCCGCCGCCCGCGACGCGGTGCTGCAGCTCAAGCAGCGGCTCGTGCGCCGCTTTGCCGATGAGATCGCCGGAGCCGTGTCGAAGGCCATGGTCGACGAGGCGCTGTTGCAGAAGCTGATCGTCGCGCTGGTCGGCCGGGCGCGCGACGATGCGCAGATCGATCGATCGGAGGACGTGGAGATCGTGCTTCCGCGCGAGGCGGTCGCGATCGAAGCGCTGCGCCGCAGCCCCGAATCCGTCGACAAGGATCCGCTGACCGCTTTCGTGGCCGCCCGGACCGGCGACATGCTGCGCGAGGGCGTCCGCTTCAGCCGCGCCGACGACACGGAAGGCGGCATCCGCATCGTGATGCACGACAGTGGAATCTCGGTCGACGTGACCGATCGTGCCGTTGCCGGAGCTCTCCTCGTTCATCTGCAGCCGCGCTTCCGCGCACTGCTCGAAGGTGTCGTCTCATGAGCGGGCAGGAACGCTATGTGATGCTGATGGCGAGCCTGCCGGCCATCCGCTTCCTCGCCGACAAGGCGCTGCCAATAAACCAGGCGCGCCTCGGTGAGCGGCTGAAGCTGCTCGAGCCCGAGGATCGCGACGAACTGATCCGCATCGCCTCGATCATTTCGTGGAACCGGATCGATGTCGGCGATGACGATGCGGCCTATCTTGTCCGTGCCGAGCGCATTATCGCCGGAATTCGCAGCGGCCTTCTGCGTGACGCTGTGCAGGAGCGTCTCGAGATTCGCACGGTGATCGCCGCGCTCCGGCGCCGTGCCGCGGGGGAAGATGCACCGGCGGCAAATTCCGCCTTCGGCCTTAGCCGGCATGTCGAGACGATCCGCCGGAACTGGGCTGTGCCGGATTTCGGCCTCGCCCGGTTCTACCCGTGGCTGGCGTCGGCGAAGGAAAAGCTCGATCAGGGCGATGCCTCGGGGCTTGAACGGCTGATCCTCGACGTCACCTGGACGGCGGCGGCGCGGCGCGAATTCGGCCATGAGTTCGATCTCGAGGCCGTCGCCTTCTATCTGATGCGCTGGCAGCTCGCGGATCGCTGGGCCCGCTACGACGCCGACGCAGCCGCGTTCCGCTTCAAGGCGCTGCTCGATGCAGCCCTGTCTGACCGACACGAGGTGAGGGCATGACCGAGATCGCAACTGCGCGCATCACCGCTGTGCAGGAAGACATCGTTCGCCTTCGGCTGGACAACGCCTCGACGGGGCGGCTCGTCAAGAATGAGGTGATCTATATCCGCCCGGCCCGTGCGCCCGATGAGCGGCTGAAGGCCGAGGTGCTGCGTGTCGATGGCGACAGCGCCGACGCGCAGGTGTTCGAGAGCACCGGCGGCGTCGGCCTCGGCGACACGGTCGAGCAGGAAGGACGACTGCTGTCGGTAAAGCTCGGGCCCGGGCTGCTCGGCAAGGTCTATGATGGGCTCCAGAATCCGCTCGAAGCGCTCGCGGTCAGCCATGGACAGTTCCTGCCGCGCGGGGTGGCGGCGCCTGCGCTTGATCAGGCTGTGAAATGGTCGTTCTCAGCCATCCGCCGAAGCGGCGACAGCGTCAGGGGAGGCGAGGTGATCGGCACCGTTCCGGAAGGGCCGATCGTGCACAAGATCATGGCTCCGTTCGACATCTCGGAGCCGCATGAAATTAGCTGGATCCGCGATGGCTCGGTGACGATCGACGAGCCGGTCGCGCGCCTCAAGGGTCCTTCCGGCATCGAGCGCGAGATCACGCTGGCGCAGGACTGGCCGGTGCGCGAGCCGCTGCCGCGTCGGCTGATCGCCAGCGGCGCGGCAACGCGGCTCTATCCCGACGCGCCGATGATCACCACACAGCGCATCGTCGACGTGTTCTTCCCGATCGTCCAGGGCGGAGCCGCCTGCATTCCAGGCCCGTTCGGAGCCGGCAAGACCGTTCTGCTCAACCTCATCGCGCGTCACAGCGACGTCGACGTCGTCATCCTCGTCGCCTGTGGCGAGCGCGCCGGCGAGGTGGTCGAGACGATCACGGAATTCCCGCTCCTGAAGGATCCGCGCACGGGTGGTTCGCTGATGGACCGGACGGTGATCATCTGTAACACCTCGTCTATGCCGGTCGCCTCGCGCGAGGCCTCGATCTATACCGGCATCACGATTGGCGAATATTACCGCCAGATGGGCCTCAGGGCGCTGGTCATCGCCGATTCGACCTCGCGCTGGGCGCAGGCGATGCGCGAGACCTCCGGCCGTCTGGAGGAAATCCCCGGCGAGGAGGCCTTTCCCGCCTATCTCGACAGCGCCATCAAGGGCGTCTATGAGCGCGCCGGCGTGATGCGGTCCGCCGATGGCTCGGTTGGGGCGCTGACGATCATCGGCTCGGTTTCGCCGGCCGGCGGCAATTTCGAGGAGCCGGTGACGCAATCGACGCTCGCGGCGGTCAAGTGCTTCCTCGGCCTCTCCTATGACCGCGCTTACAAGCGGTTCTATCCGGCCATCGATCCGCTGATCTCCTGGTCTCGCTATCGCCAGCAGCTTGCCGCCTGGTCGGCGAAGACGCTGGGCGATGATTGGGCGGACAAGGTCGAGGCCATGACGGCGCTGCTCGTCCGCGGCGACGAGGTGGCACGCATGGAGCAGGTGACCGGCGAGGAGGGGATCAGCCTCGAGGATTTCGTCGCCGCCGAAGCTGCGCGTTTCCTCGACATGGTGTTCCTGCAGCAGGACGCCTATGACGCGATCGATTCCTCTTCGTCGATCGAGCGCCAGCGCGAGCTGTTCGGTCGCGTGCACCGGATCTGCGCCCGCAACCGGGCCTTCGCCGACAAGGATGCGGCACGCCAGCATTTCACCAAGCTGACGGGCCTGTTCAAGAACTTCAACTACGCCGCCCTGGGCTCGCCGGAAGCAGAGCGCTTGCTCAAGGAAATCGATGCGCTCGACGCTTCACAGTGAAATGTCGATCACCGGCGCTCGCGGCCTATTCCCCGGCGGCCGTTGGCAGCGCCGCCACCTGCCTGCGATCGTTCGTCCGCCTCTCCCGGAAGCGCACCAACTGCTGGTCGGCGATCACGCCGATCAGGATGACGGTGCCCATCACGGCGAAGTTGAGCGAACTTGGAATGCCGAGCAAATTGACGAGATTCTGCAGCTCCTGCAGGAGCACGACGCCGAGCAACGCGCCAATGATCGAGCCCTCGCCGCCGCGTAGCGAGAAGCCGCCGAGCACCGCCGCGGCGATGGCGTAGAGCTCGTAGAAATTGCCGTGGGCGGACGGGGCGATGGACCTTGTGTACATGGCGAAATAGATCGCCGACACCACCGTCAGCACCTGGCAGATCACATAGGCGGCGATGATGACGACGCCGGTCCGGATGCCGGAATAACGCGCCGCCTCCTCGTTCTTGCCGACCGCGTAGAGATGCCGGCCGAAGATCGACCGGTGCAGCACCACCCACATGATCACCGCGATGATGATCAAGGCAATGAAGGAGTTGGGCACGCCAAAGCTGCGGCCGGCCGTGATGAATTCGAGTTCCGGGAACTTCTGGCCGAAGCCGAAGCCAGCGGTCGAATCCTTGGTGTAGAAGCGCGCGAGGCCGCGATAGATCAGAAGGCCGCAGAGCGTCACCACGAAGGGTGGCAGGCGGAGCTTCGTGATCAGCAACCCGTGCACGAGGCCGATCACCACGCCCATGGCGAGGACGATGGCCAGGGCGATCGGCCAGGGCACGTTCTGGTTGGCGACCAGATCGACGAACAGCACGCCGGTCAGGGCGATAACCGAGCCGACCGAAAGCTCGATGCCGCCGGTCATGATGACGAAGGCCTGGCCGAGCGCCGATATGCCGAACATGCCGATGAGGTTGGCGGTATTGGCGAGATTGATCGGCAGCAGGAAGCGCGGATTGATCGCGGCGACGACGGCGCCGACCACCAAGATCAGGATGAGAAGCCCCAGATCCTTCTTTGTCATTCCATTCGTCCCTGCATCGGTGTCGCTTCCGGGTCGATCGATCGCCCCACTGCCAGCAGCAGGATGTTCTCCTGGCTGAAATCCTTCTTGTCGAGCGTGCCGGAGATGAGGCCTTCATGCATGACGGCGATACGGTCGGACACGCCGATGACTTCCTCCATGTCACTGGAGATCATCAGGACGGCGACGCCATTATCGGCGAGGCCGCGCATCAGCCTGTAGATCTCGGACTTGGCGCCGATGTCGATGCCGCGCGTCGGCTCGTCGAAGATCATGACCTTCGGGCTCATCGCCAGCCATTTGGCCAGCACGACCTTCTGCTGGTTGCCGCCTGACAGCGAGCCTGTCCGCGTCATCACGGACGGCGCGCGGATCGAAAGGCGCTGCCGCTCGCGCTCGGCCGTGACGACCTCCTTGCGGCGGGATACCAGCAGGCCGGTTGCATGGGCGCCGAGATTGGGCAGCGTGATGTTCTCGGCGATCGGCAGATCGAGCAGCACACCGGCGACCTTGCGGTCCTCCGGAACCAAGAATACGCCTCTCTGGATGGCTTGCGTCGCCGAAAGGAGGCGCACTGCCGCGCCGTTCAGCGTGATCGAGCCGGCAAGCGGCGCATCGATGCCGAACAGCACCCGCGCCAGCTCGGTGCGCCCGGCGCCGACGAGGCCGGCGAGCCCAAGGATCTCGCCGCTCCTCAGGGATATATCGAGCTCGTGATGCGGATAGGCCTCCGTCCGGATGCCCTTGGCCGCCAGGACCACGGCCCCCGCCTTCGCCTCATGCGTTCCGATCTGCGCCTTGAGATCGCGCCCGATCATCAGCTTCACCATGCGGTCATGCGTGATCTCGCCGCGATCGAGGTTTCCCACGAGCACCCCATCGCGCAGGACGACGACCCGGCCGACGGCGCGCTGAATCTCATGCAGCCGGTGGGAGATGAAGATGACGGCGATGCCCTCGCCGCGGAGCGCCTCGATCGTCTCGAGCAGCCGCTCGGTCTCGGAGATCGGCAGGCTTGACGTCGGTTCGTCGAGGATGACCAGCCGCGCATTCATCGACAGCGCCTTGGCGATCTCCACCATCTGGCGCTGCGCCAGCGACAGGTCGGCGAGGGGGGTCGACGGTCCGAAGCCGGCACCGAGACGCTGCAGCAGCGGCGCCGCCATGGCATGCATGCGGTCGTTGTCGACGAGATTGAGGAAGCCGCCGCGCCGCGGTTCGCGGCCGATGAAGATGTTGGCGGCAACGTCGAGATTGTCGAACAGGTTGAGTTCCTGATGCACGAAGGCAATGCCCGCCTTCATGCTCTCGGCGACGCTGAGGGAACTCCGCTCGACACCGTCGATCGTGATCGTGCCGGCATCGGGCGCCGCCACGCCGCCGAGTATCTTCATCAATGTCGACTTGCCGGCGCCATTTTCCCCAACAAGGCCGATTACCTCGCCCGGGCTGACCGTCATCGAGAAGTCGGACAGCGCGACGACTCCCGGATAGGCCTTGCGGATTCCGGCGAGCGACAGGAAGGGCTGGCGCAAATCCTGCGCGGCGGTAGCGGCGACACTGGTCATGGCGGCTCGAACCCGGAGGCAAATGGCGCCGGCCGCGAGCGATCGCAGCCAGACGCCAGCTCAACGTCACATGATCCGGCCGCGGTGCGATCCGCGGCCGGCGTCCGGGGCGTCTAGTTGCCCTGCATGGCCTTCAGATTGGCCACATAGGCGTCGATGTCGGCGGCGTGCAGGATCTGTCCGGGAACAATGATCACGCCATCGGCCGGGATGCCCGACTTGTCGCCCTTGAGATAGGCGGCCATCAGCTTGAAGCCCTGATAGGCCCACTGGAACGGCTGCTGCACCACGGTGCCGGCGACCGAGCCCTCCTTGACGCCACCGAGCGTGATCGGATCGTCATCAAACGCGATGACGGTGATCTTGCCGAGCTTGTCGGCATTGCTGAGCGCCTGGTAGATGGCGGGCGTGCTGTAGGAGTAGAAGCCGACCATGCAGGTGATGTCGGGGTTGGCGACGAGGACGTCCTCGACGTTCTTCTTGGCGACCGTCTGGTCACCGCCGTCAGAGCGGGTGTCGACGAGGGTAATCTTGGTGCCTTTTACGCCCTCATTGAAGCCCTGCGCGCGCTCTTTGTAGTTTGCCGCGTCGAGATGGCCGACGAAGCCCATGCACTTGCCGCCGTCCGGCATTGCCGCCTTGGCGATCTCACCGGCCTGCTGGCCGAGCGAGACGTTGGACGAGCCGATATAGGCGATGCGCTTGCTCTGCGGCGCGTCGGAATCGGTGGTGAACAGTGCAGTCTCGCCGGCGATCTTGTTCAGATTGTCGGTCGCGTTCGGATCGATGGCCGAAACCATGATCGCGCTCACGCCGGCCGTGACCAGATCATCCATGATCTGGTTCTGGATGGCGACAGTCGACTGGTCCGGATACTTGAAGACGAGATCATAATCCGGCAGCTCGCCCTGGGCCTTCTTCATGCCGGCCTCGGCGGCCTTCCAGAAGTCGGCGGCGATGTTGACGACGAACGCCAGTTGCTTCTTGTCTTCTGCATGCGCGCCGGTGGCGAAGCCAGCGAGCAGGACAGCACCCATCGCAAGTGATGTAATACGCTTCATGAGCATCTCCTCCCAAAGATGTAGCTCTTGAACCCGACGGAGCCTTTGGCATTCGTCGGACGTTTCCATGGGCGCAGAACGCCGTTGGAACTTTCGCGGCGGCTTGTCGCCGGCCGTTTTCTTTGGCGCCTCCAAGAGCGCGCCGGATCAGGCTCCTCCTTCCCGATCCGGTTTTAATAGTCGTATTAATAGCGCCCACGCGGCCTGATCGTCAATGAGAGGGAAGCGGCGGACACGCATCGTCGCGGGAGCGCTCAGCCTTCGAGAAGGAGCAGGCGCGGCCAACCGCCAACTCGGCCGGATTCGTGCCAACGGCATCCCGCTCGTGGCATCAAGAGCAGGAAGAATGGGGGCGCCACAGTCCCTGCCGCTGCGGATCAGCGGTATCGACGCTACTTTCGCGCGAGGACCAATTCGGCGAGGTGACGCTTTCTGGCGAGCGAGAGGGCTGCCTCGGGAGCAGGGAAGGGCTCATGGACGCGCCGGCCACCAAGGGACTCGCCGCAGCGGATCGAGGGACCGATGGCGGACCGCAGTCACCTGGACATGCTGGCCCGCGGCGCGTAGCGGCCTGCGACGGTCCTGCCAAATGTCGGGCCTCTGCAAATTCAGGACAAACCAGCGCTAGCTGTACCCATCGATCAGCTCGTCGGGTCTGCTTTCGGCGATGAGGCGTGGCTCGTCCACGATGACGATCGTCTGACCTTCGACCCGAATACTTGATTTCTCAAGGCTCGCGAGAGCGCGCGAGAAAGATTCGCGCGTCATGCCCAGTTCGGAGGCGATGAGCGTCTTCTCGTAAGGAAGTGTCACGCGGCCGGACCCGTCCTGGCGGGCCGACAGAGCGAGAATGTAGCAGCCGACGCGCTCTGCAGACGACCGCAGCTTCAGATTCTTGATCTGCCGTACCATCCGGCGGAACTGTCGCGCGAGGCTGCCGATCACCGCCTGCGCCAGGGCAGCGTCGGCCGCGACCGCCGCGCGAAAGGTCTCTGCCTGGAACAGCATGAAGCGCGACGGCTCAGGCACGCGCGCGCCCATCAGATAGGGCGCGCCGGTGACGACGGCAGCCGGAATGATGAGTTCAGGCGCGCGCACGGCCTCGATGAGCACCTCGCGCCCCTCCGTGGAGCGCCCGAACAACTGTGCCGATCCAGCCATCACGACGAGCTGGAACGTGGGCACGTCGCCCTGTTCGAACAGAACCGTGCCGGCGGGAACGCTATGCTGCAAGGCGCTCCCCATCAGCTCAGCGCGGACAGCAGGCGGCAAGCTCTGCAAGATCGGCAGATCGTCGGGCAGATCCATCGGTGTCACCACACTCACGTTGCGCACTCAAGATGTGATGTTTGTCACGAAAGTGAGTGACAAATATCACGTTTAGAATTGATGTGAATCAAGGAAGGCGCTCCGCCTGCCCATCATCGTCGCATCAGAGAGTCGAGGGCCTGACTCGCTCCCGTTCGCCAAGGACGATCGACGATGCAGACGAGTACCATCCCCAGGGCCAACCAGATACTCGGCATGAGCACGGCCGCTTTCACGGCATGTTTCGCGGTCTGGACGATCTTCGCCATCATCGGAATCCAGATCCGCGATCAGCTCGGCCTCAGCGAGACCGAGTTCGGCCTTTTGGTCGGAACACCGATCCTGACCGGATCGCTCATTCGCGTTGTCCTCGGCATCTGGGCCGATCGCTATGGCGGGCGCGTCGTATTCGCGGCGACCATGCTGGCCGCGGCGCTGGCGACCTTTCTGCTGTCCTATGCCACCACCTATCCGCAGATGCTCGTCGCCGCGCTCGGCGTCGGCATCGCCGGCGGCTCCTTTGCCGTTGGCGTCGCCTATGTCTCGCGCTTCTTTCCGCCGGAAAGGCAGGGAACGGCGCTCGGCATCTTCGGCGCCGGCAATGTCGGCTCGGCGGTGACGAAGTTCCTGGCGCCCTTCGTGCTGGTCGCCTTCGGCTGGCAGACGGTGGCCGAAGTCTGGGCCGCCGGTCTCGCGATCATGGCGCTGCTGTTCTGGTTCACCACCAGTGACGATCCGGTGCATGCCGAACGCCGCCGGACCGCCCAGCGGCCGAAAAGCGCATGGCTCGAGCTCGAGCCGCTGAAGAATGTCCAAGTCTGGCGCTTCTCGCTCTACTACTTCTTCGTGTTCGGCGCCTTCGTCGCGCTTGCGCTGTGGCTGCCGCAATATCTCATCAACGTCTATGGCCTCGACATCAAGTCGGCCGGCATGATCGCCGCCTTCTTCTCCGTGCCGGCGAGCCTCTTTCGTGCCTATGGCGGCCATCTCTCCGACACCTATGGCGCACGGCGCGTGCTGACCTGGACCTTCCTGGTCGCCATCGTCGCTACCTTCATCCTCTCCTATCCGCCGACCGACTATGTCGTGCACGGCGCACGCGGCGACTTTGCCTTCCGCCTCGTCATGGGCCTCCCCGGCTTCATCGTCACGATCTTCGTGCTCGGCTTCTTCATGGCCCTCGGCAAGGCGGCCGTCTACAAGCACATCCCCGTCTACTACCCGAACCATATCGGCTCGGTCGGCGGCCTCGTCGGCATGATCGGCGGGCTCGGCGGCTTCGTGTTGCCCATCCTCTTCGGCGTCCTGCTCGATCTCACCGGGCTCTGGACGAGCTGCTTCATGGCGCTCTTCCTGATCGTCGGCGTCGCCCTCGTCTGGATGCAGGTCGCGATCCGGCAGATGGAGCGGGCCGCAGCCGGCCCGGCGCTCAAGGCGCTGCCGCCTTTCCCGGAAATGCAGGGCATGCCGGTGCCGGTCGCGACGCCGAAGGTCGGCAAGGCCGTGCTCACCGACTGGCGCCCCGAGGATCCCGCCTTCTGGCGCGATACTGGCCGCGCCATCGCCCGGCGTAACCTCATCCTCTCCATTCCGGCGTTGCTTCTCTCCTTCGCGGTCTGGCAGGTCTGGTCGGTGGTGGTCGCCAAGTTGCCGCTGGTCGGCTTCACCCTCACGACCGACCAGCTGTTCCTGCTCGCCGCGCTGCCGGGCATTTCCGGAGCGGTGCTGCGCATCTTCTATTCCTTCATGGTGCCGATCTTCGGCGGCCGGCTCTGGACGACGCTGACCTCCTGGTCGCTCATCATCCCAGCCGTCGGGATCGGCTATGCCGTGCAGAACCCGGACACGCCTTATGTGGTCCTGCTGATCCTCGCGCTGCTCTGCGGCTTTGGCGGCGGCAATTTCGCCTCCTCCATGGCGAACATCTCGTTCTTTTTCCCCAAGGCGGAAAAGGGCAACGCGCTGGCGCTCAATGCCGGGCTCGGCAATCTCGGCGTCAGCGTCGTCCAGTTCGTGGTGCCGATCGCGATCACGGCGGGTGTCTTCGGCACGCTCGGCGGCGACCCGGCCATGGTGACGACGGCGGCCGGCCCGGCGCCGCTCTGGCTGCAGAATGCCGGCTTCGTCTTCGTCCCCTTCATCGCGCTCGCCGCCTTCGCAGCCTGGTTCGGCATGAACGACATCGCCTCCGCCAAGGCCTCGTTCGCCGAGCAGGCGGTGATCTTCCAGCGGCGGCACAACTGGATCCTTTGCTGGCTCTATACCGGGACCTTCGGCTCGTTCATCGGCTTCTCCGCCGGCTTCCCGCTGCTCGCCAAGATGCTGTTCCCGGATGTGAACGCGCTGTCGCTGGCCTTTCTCGGCCCGCTGGTCGGCGCGCTGTCGCGCTCCGGCACCGGCTGGCTTTCCGATCGCTATGGCGGCGCCCGCGTCACCATGCTCGTCTTCGTCCTGATGATGGCCGGCTGCGCCGCGCTGCTCTGGTTCATCGGCATCAAGGATCAGCCGGGCGCATTCTGGGGCTTCTTCGCCGCCTTCCTGCTGCTGTTCTTCGCCAGCGGCGTCGGCAATGCCTCTACTTTCCAGATGATCCCGGCGATCAGCGCCAGCGAAATGGACCGCCTGATGCCGGGGGCCGATGCCGAGACGCGGCGCCGGCAGGCCGAGAAGGAGGCCGCGGCCATGACCGGCTTCACCTCCGCCATCGCCGCGTTCGGTGCCTTTTTCATCCCCAAGGGCTTTGGCACCTCGATCGCGCTGACCGGTGGCGCCGGGGCTGCGATCTGGGGCTTCCTCGCCTTCTATGTGAGCTGCCTCGCCATCACCTGGCTCGTCTATGCCCGCAAGGGCGGCCTGCTGCACGACATCGAGCGGAGCCGCCGCGGCGCCGTTGCGCGCCCCGCCCGGGCGGCCTGATCAGTCAGCGAAACAAGGGACCACACCTATGTCGCACTTCCTCGACCGCCTGACCTTCTTCCGCAAGAACGTGGAGACGTTCTCGGAGGGACACGGCGTCGTCATCGCCGAGGACCGTTCCTGGGAGGACGGCTATCGCAAGCGCTGGCAGCACGACAAGATCGTCCGCTCGACGCATGGCGTGAACTGCACCGGCTCCTGCTCGTGGAAGATCTACGTCAAGGGCGGCATCGTCACCTGGGAGACGCAGCAGACCGACTATCCGCGCACGCGGCCGGACCTGCCCAATCACGAGCCGCGCGGCTGCGCCCGCGGCGCCTCCTACAGCTGGTATCTCTATTCCGGCGCGCGGGTGAAATATCCGATGATCCGCAGCCGGTTGCTGAAGCTCTGGCGGGCGGCGCGCGCCACCCTGCCGCCGGTGGCGGCCTGGGCCTCGATCGTCGAGGATGCGGACAAGCGGAAGTCCTACACGTCGATCCGCGGCCATGGCGGCTTCGTGCGCGGCTCGTGGGACGAAGTGAACGAGATCGTCGCGGCCGCCAACGCCTATACGGTGAAGGCACACGGTCCCGACCGCGTCATCGGCTTCTCGCCGATCCCGGCCATGTCGATGGTGTCCTACGCGGCCGGCTCGCGCTACCTGTCGCTGATGGGCGGCGTCTGCATGTCGTTCTACGACTGGTATTGCGACCTGCCGCCGGCCAGCCCGCAGACCTGGGGCGAACAGACCGACGTTCCCGAAAGCGCCGACTGGTACAATGCCGGCTTCATCATCGTCTGGGGCTCCAACGTGCCGCAGACGCGCACCCCCGATGCGCATTTCTATACGGAGGTCCGCTACAAGGGCACCAAGAGCGCCGTCGTCAGCCCCGACTATGCCGAGGCGACCAAGTTCGGCGATATCTGGCTCAATCCGAAGCAGGGCACCGACGCCGCGCTGGCGCTGGCCATGGGCCACGTTATCCTGCGGGAATACTATCTCGACCGCACGGTGCCCTATTTCGACGACTATGCGCGGCGCTATACGGACCTGCCGTTTCTGGTCCGACTCACCCAGCGCGACGGCCGGCTGGTGCCCGAGCGGCTGCTGCGCGCATCGGAGATCGGCGGCGGTCTCGGCGAGACGAACAACCCCGACTGGAAGACCGTCGCCATCGACGAGGCCCGCGACGCGCTCGTCGCCCCGCGCGGCTCGATCGGCTACCGCTGGGGCGAGGACGGCAAGTGGAACCTCGAAGAGAAAAGTGGCGACGGCCGCGACATCCGCCTAAGGCTGACGCTGGCCGGCGATGACGCTGAGATCGCGGCCGTCGATTTTCCCTATTTCGGCGGCCGCGCCACCGAGCATTTCGTCTCGACCGAGCATGGCGAGATCCTCACCCGCAATCTGCCGATCCGCCGGATCGCGCTCGCGGACGGCTCCGAAGCGGCGGTCGCGACCGTTCATGACCTGATGATGGCCAATTACGGCCTCGATCGGGGTTTCGGCGGCGATCATGCCGCGACGAGCTATGACGAGGACGTGCCCTTCACGCCCGCCTGGGCGGAGAGGATCACAGGCGTCAAGCGCGATGCGATCATCACGGTCGCCCGCGAATTCGCCACCAATGCCGAGAAGACCAACGGCCGCTCGATGGTCATCCTCGGCGCCGGCGTCAACCACTGGTACCACATGGACATGACCTACCGGGGGATCATCAATCTCCTGGTGTTCTGCGGCGCGATCGGACAGTCCGGCGGCGGCTGGTCACACTATGTCGGGCAGGAAAAGCTGCGCCCGCAAACGGGCTGGACGCCTCTGGCCTTCGGGCTCGACTGGAATCGTCCGCCGCGGCACATGAACTCGACCTCGTTCTTCTATGCGCATACCGATCAGTGGCGCTACGAGACGCTGACGGCGGCCGAGATCCTGTCGCCGACGGCGCCCGCAGGCGACTGGAGCAACAGTTTCATCGACTACAACGCCCGCGCCGAGCGGATGGGCTGGCTGCCATCGGCGCCGCAGCTGAAGCAGAATCCGCTGGCCATCGCCGCTGCCGCCCGGGCGGCCGGTCTCGAGCCGAAAGACTATGTCGCCGGGGCGCTGAAATCCGGCGAACTCGAGCTCTCCTGCCACGATCCGGACGACCCGGCGAACTGGCCGCGCAACATGTTCGTCTGGCGCTCCAACCTGCTCGGCTCGTCCGGCAAGGGACACGAGTATTTCCTCAAACACCTGCTCGGCACGACGCATGGCGTCATGGGCAAGGACCTCGGGACCGAGGGCGCGGTCCGCAACACCGAGGTCGCGTGGCACGACAAGGCGCCGGAGGGCAAGCTCGACCTGCTGGTGACGCTCGACTTCCGCATGTCGACGACCTGCGTCTATTCCGACATCGTCCTGCCGACGGCCACCTGGTACGAGAAGAACGACCTCAACACCTCGGACATGCACCCCTTCATCCATCCGCTGTCGGCGGCGGTGGATCCGGCCTGGGAGTCGCGCTCCGACTGGGAGATCTACAGGGGTCTCGCCAGGGCCTTCTCCGACATCGCGCCCGAGGTGCTCGGCGTCGAGCAGGACGTGGTCCTGACGCCGATCCAGCATGACAGCCCGGCCGAGATGGCGCAGGCGCTCGACGTGAAGGACTGGAAGCGCGGCGAGGTCGAGCCGATCCCCGGCAGGACCATGCCCTCGGTGAGTGTCGTCACGCGCGACTATCCGCATCTCTACGAGCAGTTTACCGCGCTCGGCCCGCTGATGGGCAAGATCGGCAATGGCGGCAAGGGGATCGCCTGGAACACCGGGCATGAAGTCGATGCCCTCGCGGCGCTCAACGGCGTCAGGACCGAGGGCCTCGCCGCCGGCCTGCCGCGCATCGAGACGGATATCGACGCGGCCGAGGTGATCCTGATGCTGGCGCCGGAAACCAATGGCGAAGTGGCGATCAAGGCCTGGGACGCGCTGTCGAAGATCACCGGACGCGAGCATGCCCATCTCGCCCGGCCGAAGGAAGACGAGAAGATCCGCTTCCGCGACATCCAGGCCCAGCCGCGCAAGATCATCTCCTCGCCGACCTGGTCGGGCATCGAGAGCGAGAAGGTCTGCTACAATGCCGGTTACACCAATGTGCACGAGCTCATCCCGTGGCGGACGCTGACCGGCCGCCAGCAACTCTACCAGGATCATCTCTGGATGAGGGCCTTCGGCGAAGGCCTCGTGACCTGGAAGCCGCCGGTCGATCTGAAGACGATCCCCGGCGCCAAGGACCTGCGCCCGAACGGGCACAAGGAAATCGTCCTCAACTTCATCACCCCGCACCAGAAATGGGGCATCCACTCCACCTACACCGACAATCTGCTGATGCTGACGCTGAACCGCGGCGGTCCGGTGGTGTGGATCTCCGAGACGGACGCCAGGGTCGCCGGGCTTGTCGACAATGACTGGGTCGAGGTCTTCAACATCAACGGTGCGCTGACTGCCCGCGCCGTCGTCTCCCAGCGCGTCAAGCCGGGCATGATGATGATGTATCACGCGCAGGAGAAGATCATAAACACGCCCGGTTCCGAGATGACCGGCAACCGCGGCGGCATCCACAACTCGGTCACCCGCACGGTCCTGAAGCCGACGCACATGATCGGCGGCTATGCCCAGCAATCCTACGGCTTCAACTATTACGGCACCGTGGGCTCCAACCGCGACGAGTTCATCGTCGTCCGCAAGATGGCCAATGTTGACTGGCTCGAGGGGCCGCTCGCAAGCGAAGCACCCAAGGAGGCTGCAGAATGAAGATCCGCGCCCAGATTGCGATGGTTCTGAACCTCGACAAGTGTATCGGCTGCCACACCTGCTCGGTGACCTGCAAGAACGTGTGGACCAACCGCGAAGGCGTCGAATACGCCTGGTTCAACAATGTCGAGACCAAGCCCGGCGTCGGATATCCGCGCGAATGGGAGAACCAGAAGAAGTGGAACGGCGGCTGGCGCCGGAAGGCGAATGGCCGCATCGAGCCCAGGATGGGGGCGAAGTGGCGTGTCCTCGCCAACATCTTCGCCAATCCCGACCTGCCCGAGATCGATGATTACTACGAACCCTTCACCTTCGACTATGAGCATCTCCATACGGCCAGGGAGTCGAAGGCCTTCCCGACCGCGCGGCCGCGTTCGCTGGTCAGCGGCGAGCGGATGGAGAAGATCGAGTGGGGGCCGAACTGGGAGGAGATCCTCGGCGGCGAATTCGAGAAGCGCTCGAAGGATGTGAACTTCGAGAATGTCCAGAAGGACATCTACGGCGAGTTCGAAAACACCTTCATGATGTATCTGCCGCGGCTCTGCGAGCATTGCCTCAATCCGGCCTGCGTCGCGGTCTGTCCGTCCGGCGCGATCTACAAGCGCGAGGAGGACGGCATCGTCCTGATCGACCAGGACAAGTGCCGCGGCTGGCGCATGTGCGTGTCCGGCTGTCCCTACAAGAAGGTCTACTACAACTGGTCGTCCGGCAAATCCGAGAAGTGCATCTTCTGCTATCCGCGCATCGAGGCGGGTCAGCCGACCGTTTGCTCGGAGACCTGCGTCGGCCGCATCCGCTATCTCGGCGTCATCCTCTATGACGCGGACCGCATCGAGGCGGCCGCCAGCACGCCGGACGAGAAGGACCTCTATCAGGCGCAGCTCGACGTCTTCCTCGATCCGAATGATCCCTCCGTCATTGCTCAGGCGCGGGCCGACGGCATTCCCGACAACTGGCTCGAGGCGGCGAAGCTCTCACCGGTCTGGAAGATGGCGATGGAGTGGAAGATCGCTTTCCCGCTGCATCCGGAATACCGGACGCTTCCCATGGTCTGGTATGTGCCGCCGCTGTCGCCGATCCAGTCGGCCGCAGCCGCGGGCAAGATGGGCGTCGACGGCGACATGCCGGATGTGCGCAGCCTGCGCATTCCGCTGCAATATCTCGCCAACCTGCTCACCGCCGGCAAGGAGGAGCCGGTGGCGCTCGCGCTCGAGCGGATGCTCGCCATGCGCGGCTATATGCGGGCGAAGACGATCGATGGCCGCCTCGACGCGCAGATCGCGGCGCGCGTCGGGCTGACCGGGGCCCAGATCGACGAGATGTACAAGGTCATGGCGATCGCGAACTACGAGGATCGCTTCGTGATCCCGACCGCGCACCGCGAATGGAGCGAGGATGCCCAGGACCTCCGCGGCTCCTGTGGCTTCTCCTTCGGCAATGGCTGCTCCGGCGGATCGAACGAGGTGGACCTCTTCGGCACGAAGGCGACCGGCCGCCCGACCAACCCGATGGAGATCGCATGATGGCGGGCCAGACACCTGTGCGGACCTTCAAGGCGCTTTCGGCGCTGCTCACCTATCCGGGTGCGGACCTCGTCGCCGCCATCGACGAGATCGAGGCGGTGATCGACGACGAGAATCTGCTGCGGCCCGCGGTGCGCCGGGGCCTGCAGTCGCTTCTCCATGCGCTTCGCACCGACGATCTCCTCGATCTGCAGGAGCGCTATGTCGAGCTGTTCGACCGATCGCGACGGCTCTCCCTGCATCTCTTCGAGCATATTCACGGCGAAAGCCGGGATCGCGGCCAGGCCATGATCGACCTCGTCCAGCACTATGAGCGTGGCGGGCTGCTGGTGATGGCGAACGAGTTGCCCGACTATCTGCCGCTCTTCCTGGAGTTCCTGTCGACGCGGCCGCCGGGCGAGGCGCGGAGCCTGCTGGCCGAGACCTCGCATGTCCTCTCGGTTCTCGACGAGCGGGTTCAAAGCCGCAACCCGGCCTATGGCGCCGTCTTCACGGCGATCCTGTCGCTCGCAGGCGACGTGCGCGCTGCGCCCGTGGCGACGGAGAGCCTCGCCGAGGTCGACGATCTCGCCGCGCTCGATGCAGAATGGGAGGAAACCGCCGTCGCCTTCGGACCGGGGATGCCGGCTGACGGCTGCTCGGTCGACCGGCTGAGAATCCAGATGCGCGCCGCCCGCCGCGACGCGCGGCATAGCGGCGCCTGATCGGAGAGCATGCGATGTCCGAATTCATCAACAATGTCCTGTTCGGCTGGTATCCCTATCTCTGCCTGACAGTGTTCCTCTTCGGCAGTCTCGTGCGCTTCGACCGCGAGCAGTACACCTGGAAGACGGGGTCGTCGCAGTTGCTGCGGCGGCGCCAGCTCCGCTGGGGCTCGAACCTCTTCCATGTCGGCATCCTCCTGATCTTCGGGGGCCATTTCGTCGGTCTGCTGACGCCGATCTCTGTGTTCGACATGCTTGGCATCAGCCACGGCTTCAAACAGGGTCTCGCTATCACAGTCGGCGGCCTTGCCGGTATCGCCTGCTTCATCGGTATCGCCATGCTCGCGCATCGCCGGCTGTTCGATCCGCGCATCCGCGCCACGTCGAGCTTCGGCGACATTGCCATCCTGCTCATGCTCTGGGCGCAGCTGGCGCTCGGCCTTTCCACCATCTTCGTCTCGCTCGGCCACATGGACGGGCACGAGATGGTGAAGTTCATGAACTGGGCGCAGGGGATCCTGACGCTGCAGCCGGGCGCGGCGGCCTATGTCGCCGACGTGGCGCTCATCTTCAAGGCGCATCTCCTGCTCGGGATGACGATCTTCCTCGTCTTCCCGTTCACGCGGCTCGTCCACATCTGGAGCGCCCCGGTCTGGTATCTCGGCCGGCCGGGATACCAGGTGGTGCGCACCCGCTTCGCCGATCGCCACGCCCGCAGCGCGGCATTTCCCGCCAGCCCGACCGCGGCAAAGCGCGTGCTCGCAGACGCGGCCCGCAAAGGAGGACGCTGACCATGGCGACGCTTGTCATCGACCACAAGGCGACGAGTGGCCATGCCCATGCCGAGGCTCATCCGCACGAGCATCGGCCGGCGCCCATATCGGCCGAACCATCGCCCGAGCGCGTCGCCATGCCCCAGGTTTCCGTCAACGGCGTGCCGATCGTGCGCAAGGCGATCGCGGCGGAGGTCCAGAACTTCCCCGCGTCCAACCCCAGTGAAGGCTGGCGGGCGGCCACGCGCGCGCTCGTCATCCGCGAATTGCTGCTGCAGGAGGCGCAGCGGCTGGATATCAAAGCGGTTCCGGCAGCCGACGAGGAAGGGTCCGTCGAGACGGACGAGGAAGCGCGGATCCGGTCGCTCGTCGAACAGGAGGTACCGGTTCCCGAAGCCGACGAGGCGACGCTGCGGCGCTTCTACGACAACAACCGTCGTCGCTTCGTGAGCGCGCCGCTCTATGAAGCGGATCACATCCTCATCGCCGGCCGCGGTGACGATGATGTCGCCTTCGCCGCCGCGCGCGAGAAGGCCGCGCGTCTTGCCGCGCTGCTCGTCGAAGCGCCTGAACGGTTCCCCGACCTCGCCCGCGCCCATTCCGACTGTCCTTCCGCGGCGCTTGGCGGCAGCCTCGGCCAGATCAGGCCGGGCGATACGACATCGGAATTCGAAGCCACGCTCGCCACCCTCGCACCCGGCGCGATTTCCCCGCCTGTCGAAACCCGCTACGGCGTCCATCTCATCCGCCTCAACCGTCATATCGAGGGACGTCAACTGCCGTTCGAGGCGGTCCGCGCGCGGATAGAAGGCTATCTCAACGCGCATGTCCGCCGGCAGGCCACGGCACAGTATATCGCGCTGCTGATCGGTCGCGCCGACATACGCGGCATCGCACTCGATGGCGCGACGTCGCCGCTGGTCCAGTGAGGTGGTGATGCTCGGAACATTGATCGCCTCGCTGGACAGGCCCGGTGTCGCACTCGATTTCGTGGCGGCGCTTGGCGAGCCGGCGCTTCAGGCTCGTCTCGACGATGCAGCCGACGCCAGTGGCAGGCCGCAGGCGGACATCGTCACCTCAGCCGTGCGTGGCTTCATCGATACGGCATCCGATGACGACTGGCTCCAGCTCATGGGCATCATGGGCCGAGCCGCCGACCCGGGAAGGGCCGCCATGTATGCCATTCTCGAAAAGACGCTGCCCGGATCGCGGGGAAAGCCATGAGCGTTCTTCCGCCCGGTTGCTGCTTCGACGAGCCCGTGGCGCTGATGCCATTCGCGGCAGCGCGCGCTGCGGCGCTGGCCCTTGTCCAGCCGACCGGCCGCACCCTGTCAGTGCCCCTGGCGTCGGCGCGTGGGCAGATCGCCGCCCGACCCGTTGTCGCGCCTCACAGCCTGCCGCCCTTCGATCAGGCCGCCATGGATGGTTACGCGATCCGCATCGCCGATTTGAGGCCACCGGCGTCGACGCTGCCCGTCAGCGGCACGACCGAGGCGGGTGATGAACCCGGCCGGATGGCGCGCGGGACGGCCCATCGCGTGATGACCGGCGCTGCCTTGCCGCAAGGCGCCGACACGGTGGTGATGCTCGAGCGGACGTGGAATCCGGATGGCGACCGGGTGACATTCGCTTCCCCGCCCGTCGCCGGCAGCCATATCAGGCGAGCCAGCGAAGACGTGCGCGCAGGCGATGTCGTGATCCATTCCGGGGAGCGGCTTGGCTGGCCGCAGATCGCCCTCCTTGCCGGCCTCGGCATCGACACCGTCATCATCGCCGCGCCGATCCACATTGCCGTGCTCACGACGGGATCGGAGCTCCGCTCGCCCGGAGAGGTTCTGGCAGCCGGTGCGATCCACGACGCCAACGGACCGATGCTGGCCGCGCTGCTCGCAGAAGCCTCGGCGCGGATCAGCGTGACGACGATCGGGGACGATTGCGCCGCCATCGCCAGAAGCCTCGAGGAACTGGCCGAAGGTGCCGACCTCATCGTCACCACGGCAGGCATGTCGGTGGGCGCGCGCGACCATGTGCGGGATGCTGTGCGCGCCGCGGGCGGGACACTCGGCATCGTCAAGGTCGCCATGAAACCGGGTAAGCCCGTGGCGCTCGGCCGTATCGGCGGGGCCGTGTTCGTCGGCCTTCCCGGCAACCCGCAGGCTGCAGCCTGCGCGGCGCTGGCCTTCGTGCGGCCGATCATCGACGCGATGCGAGGGCAGAAGGCCCGGTCGCCCGTCATGGCCATAGCGGGTTTTGCGACCGGCGCCCGCACCGATGACCGAACGGAACTGGTGCCCGTTCGCCTTCGGATCGGCCATGGTCGCCTTGTCGCCGAGCGTGCCGGCGCTGAAGGCTCGCATCGTCTCGCGCCGATGGCCGCCGCCGACGCGATGGCGATCATCGAGCCGCTGCGCCAGCTGGAGATTGGCGATCCGGTCGAGATCCTGCCCTTCGAGCGCGCCCCGGCCTGGAGGGAATGACCGACATGACCTGCACGCTTTCCGATGGCTTCGGCCGCCGCATCACCTATCTGCGTCTCTCGGTGACGGATCGTTGCGATCTGCGCTGCGTCTATTGCATGGCCGAGGACACGACCTTCGTTCCCCGCCGCGAACTGCTGCGCATCGAGGAGCTCGACCGCCTCGCCTCGGCCTTCGTGGCGCGCGGCGTCACGAAGATTCGCATCACCGGCGGCGAGCCGCTGGTGCGCAAGGGCGTCATGGCGCTTTTCGCGGGCCTCTCGCGTCATCTGGCAAGCGGCGCGCTCAAGGAGATGACGCTGACGACGAATGGCACGCTGCTCGCGACCCATGCGGAGGCGCTGGCGGCGGCTGGGGTCCGCCGCGTCAATGTCTCGCTCGATACGCTGGATGCCGAACACTATCGCGCCATCACGCGCGGTGGCTCGCTCGCGACCGTCATGGACGGGCTCCGCGCCGCAAAGGCGGCCGGGCTTCGCGTCAAGCTCAATGCCGTGGCGCTCAAGGGCATCGTGGAGGAGGAAATCCACGATCTCATCGCCTTCGCGCATGGCAACGGCATGGACCTGACGCTGATCGAGACCATGCCGCTCGGCGATGTCGGCGCGGACCGCACGGAGCAGTACCTGCCGCTGACCACGCTTCGCCGCATCATCGAGAGCCGCTGGACCCTTGCCGATACGAGCGAGCGAACAGGCGGGCCGGCGCGCTATGCCCGCATCGCCGAAACGGGCGGGCGCATCGGCTTCATCACGCCGATGAGCCACAGCTTCTGCGAAAGCTGCAACCGCATTCGCGTCAGCGCCACCGGCACGCTCTACACCTGCCTCGGCCAGGAGGACCGGGCCGATCTTCGCGCCGCGATCCGCGGATCGGAAGCCGACGACGCGCTTCACGCCGCGATCGACGCCGCCATCCGTGCCAAGCCGCGCGGCCACGACTTCCGCATCGAACGCGGGCGACCGACGCTTTCCCGACCCATGTCGGCGCTAGGCGGATAGGAGATGCCCATGCCGACCGGACGCCGCCCGATCACCGCCATCGTTTATGACGACGGCCCCGCCTTCGAGGCCTTCCTCAACAAGGCCGCGGACGGGCTGGAACGCGACGGCCATCGCCTCGCCGGGCTCGTCCAGCAGAGCGTTCCGCGCCCCGGACGGCGAAAATGCGACATGGTCCTGCGCGACCTCGCGACAGGGACAGTTCATCGGATCTCGGAGGACCGCGGCGCAGAGGCGCGCGGCTGCTCGCTCGACACCGACCTGCTGCACCGGGCCTGCGCCGCCGCGGAGACCGGCCTGTCGGCGCGCACTGCGCTCCTGGTGCTCTGCAAGTTCGGCAAGGTCGAGGCCGCCGGTGGCGGCGTCCGCGGTCTCCTCGCGGCAGCGCTGGAGCTCGGCGTTCCCGTCCTCATCGGTGTCCCCTCGATCAACCGGCAGCCCTTCGAAGACTTCGCCGGCGATCTCGCGCGCATGTTGCAGCCGGACATGCTCGACCCGGCGGCGCTGCAGGAGCTCGTCCAGCGGTCGACGGGATGATGGACGACCTCATCCTCGCCCGCGCGCTCCCCTCGAGCAGAACGTAGACGTGCCGCGCTCGTGATGGCTATGGCGCTGATGAGGCGGTCCAGCTGAGCTCGAAATCACCTTGCAGTCGCGGATGGCCAGCTTAGGCTTGCTCGACCATCCGCGCCATCAGGCGTGCCTGCCCCACAACATTCCGGTCCAACGAGGTCATACGTCATGACGGTGCACCGTTTCATCCCCACCCGCTGGCACACCACGCTCGGGCAGCATGCGCCGGAGTTTCACTGCGCCGACGGCGACACGGTGATCATCGAAACCCTGGACGCCTATGGCGTCGACAAGGACGATGTGCGACGCGCCGTCGAGCCCAACCCCGTCAACGCGCCGATCTTCGTCGAGAGTGCAGAACCCGGCGACGCGCTTCAGGTCGAGATCCTCCGCATGACGCCGACCCGCGGCACCGGCTGGACCCTGACGGGCCTCGCCCCCAATGTTGTCGAACCCACGGCCGTCGCCGCGCTGCCGCCGCGTCAGCGGGCCACCTGGGTGATCGACCGCCAGCTCCTGACCGCGCGGCTCGAGAATCCGCCGCCGGAGCTCGATTACCTGACACTTCCGCTCGATCCGATGATCGGCTGCTTCGGGGTCGCTCCCTCGCTCGGTCAGGCCTTCTCCAACGCCACAAGCGCGGAGAATGGCGGCAACATGGATTATCGCCGCTTCGGGCCGGGCACGACGGTGTGGTTTCCGGTCGCCGTGCCGGGCGCGCTGTTCAGCCTCGGCGACGGCCACGCGGTCCAGGGCGACGGCGAGATCGTCGGCACCGGCATCGAGACGACCTTCGAGGTCGAGCTGCGGCTCTCCGTCGTCAAGGGTCGCAAGCAGGTCTGGCCGCGCGGCGAGACAAAGGACGAGATCTTCGCGATCGGCAATGCAAGGCCGCTCGACCAGGCGCTCCAGCATGCGACGACGGAGATGCTGAACTGGCTGATGGCCGATTACGGCTTTTCGAGCGCCTCGGCCAGCCATCTCATGGGCCAGGTGGTGCGCTACGACATCGGCAATGTCTTCGACCCCGCCTATACGATCGCCTGCCGGATGCCCAAGGCCTGGCTGCCGCGGCGGTAGAACCGCCGCGAGGGCACAGGAGGTGTCTGCCGGTGTGGCAGCGGGGGAATGGCTATCCCCCTGTCGGCGGCGCTGACAAGCGGTGCGAGCCCGCAGTGCCGATTTCCCTCGTTGCTGACGAACCCGTCGCCGCGAATGGGTCAGTGCGCCCAGCCTTCCGGCAGTCGCTTCTCGCCGGCCTCGATCCGGATCGGCAGGATATTTTCGGGCGGCGGCAGCGGGCAGACCGCGAAATCGGTGAAGGCGCAGGGCGGATTGATCGCCTTGTTGAAGTCGATGATGATCGACGTCGCCGTGACCTCTTCTCCATAGACGAAGCGGCCGGCGGGGTAGGTCGCGTCGCTGGCCGTCTGGTCGCGGAAGACGAATTGCGGCGCCTCTGGCGTCCCATGCGTCGCGGTGAGCGAAAAGCGCTGACCCGCGAGTGTGAACACCGCCTGATGCGTTGCTTCGACATCGGTCGCAATCTGCTTGCTCGTGTCGACTGTCAGGCCGCGCGGGGCATCGAACGCGATCCATTCGGCGACGATGCGGAGATCCGGCCTGACCGGAAAGGATTCGATGCCCGGAAAGGCGGCCGGCGCTGCCGACCGTGTATCGCGGACGCGGAGCGCGTTCTCTCCGTTGATCGTCGTCAGCTCAAGCAACAGACCATCGACGAGCACTTTCGGGGGCATCTTCTTGCTCGGAGAAAGATGCGCAGGCGGCGTTCCGTCCGCCGGCACAAAGTCGACCTCGCCATCGGCATGCTGTGTCAGGATGCCGAGGCGCGCGGGCCCAACCGGCAGTACGATGTCGTTCGCGCCGTCGCTACCGACGCTGAAGACGCCCGCCGAGAGCCAGTCGCGCGAGATGAGGTTCAGCCAGCCATCCGGCGCCTTCAGCGCGGCGAGGCGCTTCGCCCTCCAGCTTTCGAGATCGGCGACATAGTCTCTGTCATTGGTCATGGGAAGGGTGCTCCGGAAACGAAGTCAGGAAGGCGCGGCACGCTGGCGAGCAGCTGCTGCGTATAGGCATGGGCTGGCGCTGCCAGAATGGCGCGCGTCGGACCGGCCTCGACGATCCGCCCACCGTCGAGGATCACGATCTCGTCGCAGAGCGAGGCGACGACGCCGAGATCATGCGAGACGAAAAGCAGCGTCGTTTCACGCGCAATATCGCGGAAGAGATCGACCACCCGAACCTTGGTCGTGAGATCGAGCGCGCTCACCGGCTCGTCGGCAAGGACGACGCGCGGTCCGGCGACGATGGCCCGGGCGATGGCGATCCGTTGCCGCTGGCCGCCAGAAAACGCGGCGGGGTAGCGATCGAGGATATCGGCATCAAGGCCGACCGATCGGAGCGCGGAGACGACCATGGCCCGGCGGTCGCCACCAATGCCGAGCGCCCGCAGCGGCTCCGAGACGATCGCCTGCACCTTCTGGCGCGGATCGAGCGAGGCATAGGGATCCTGGAAGACGGCCTGGACGCTCCTTCGATAGGTCCGCATCATCTGCTGGTCCGATAGATCGAGGCGTGCGCCGTCGAACAGCACCTCGCCCGTTTGCGGTCGCATCAGGCCGAGGAGCAGTTTGAGAATCGTGCTCTTGCCCGATCCCGACTGTCCGACAAGACCGATCGAGCGACCCGCCGCGACAGAAAGCGAGACGTCGCGAAGCACTGGCCGTCCGCCTGGATAGGAATAGCCGACGCGATCGAGGCTCAGAATGTCGCTCATGCCGCCCCCAGCGCCCGATCGAAGCGCTCTGCAGCAGTGAGAAGCTCGCGCGTATAAGGATGGACCGGCGTCGCGAAAACCCGTCGCACCGGACCTTCCTCGACCACGGCGCCGGCCCGCATGACGACCACGCGGTCGACGATGCTGGCCACGACTGGCAGATCGTGGCTGATGAAGAGGAGTGTCATGCCGCGTTCGGCGACGAGCCGCGCCAGCAGGGCGAGCATCTCTTTCTGCGTGGTGACATCGAGCGCGGTCGTCGGTTCGTCCGCGATCAGCAGCTTGGGGCGGCAGGCCAGCGCCATGGCGATGGCAACGCGCTGGCGCTGCCCGCCGGAAAGCTCGTGCGGAAAAGCGCCTGCGATCCGCTCAGGCTCAGGCAGGCTCACTTCATTCATCAGGCCGAACACGGTCTTGCGGATATCGCCCTTACCATGCGGCCGGCTTGCGCGACGCTCTGTTCGCTCCGCGACTTCGCCGATCTGGCGGCCGACCCGCATCAACGGGTCCAGCGCCGTCAGCGGCTCCTGGAATACGGTCGCCGCGACGGCGCCCCGGAGCCCGGTCAGTTCGCGCTCGGTCGCTCCGATGATCTCGTGGCCATCAAGCCGCACCGATCCGGTTGCGCCGAGGCCAGCCGGGAGCAGGCCGATGATCGCAGAGGCCGTCAGTGACTTCCCTGAGCCGGATTCGCCAATGATCCCCAGCCTCTCGCCGGCATCGAGCCTGAATGCGACGGAGTCGACGAGGCGTTGCCCGCGCGCGACGATGGACAGATCGTGGACAGTGAGCAGGCTCATGCGCGTCCCCTCCGCAGCGGATCGGCAAGATCGCGCAGGCCGTCGGCGAAGAGATTGACGCCGATCGTCAACGAGACGAGGGCAAGGCCGGGCGCGATCGCGCCGAAGGGCGCGCTATAGACAGTGCCCTGCGCCTCCTGCAGCAGCCGGCCCCACGATGCGTTCGGCGGCGGCGCGCCGAGGCCGAGATAGGACAGCGACGCCTCCGCGATCACGGCAAGACCGAATTGCAGCGCGAGATTGACCGAGAGCGTTGGCCAGATGTTGGGCAGGACATGTTCGCGCACGATCGCGAGCCAGGACGAGCCTGAAACGCGGGCGGCGGTGACATAGTCCGTCAGAATGACCCGCTTGGCGAGGATGCGTGTCAGCCGGGCAACCACCGCCGAGAGCGCGATGCCGAGCGCGAGGATGGCCGTGCCGAGCGAAGCCTGCTCGCTGGCGGCGACCACCAGCATCGCGATGAGCAGCGTCGGGAAGGCGATCAATATGTCGAGCGTCGCCGCGAGGGCGTCGTCGCGCCATCTGGTGGCGAAGGCGGCGATGATCCCGATCGTGACGCCGATGGCCGCACCGATCGCGACCGCGCCGATCCCGACCTGAAGCGCGATGCGCGATCCGATCATCACCTGCGTCAGGACATCCCGGCCGAGGCGATCGGTGCCGGCCCAGTGCGCCAGCGATGGCGGGCTGAGCCGCCCGCCGGTCATGGCGGCCGGATCATAGGGCGTCCAGACCAGTGTCAGCAGGCCGACGCAGACATGGAGGCCGACCAGAGCGAGGCCAATTCGCCACGTCCAGGAGGCGCCGCGCCCGGGGGCTGAGGCGACGGCGGACGTCATCGGCCGGTCCCCGTTGTCCGCAGCCGTGGATCGATGAATCGTTGCAGGATATCCGCCGCAAATCCGATCAGCAGCACGATCAGCGTCGAGACAAAAAGGACGCCCTGGACGTTCGGATAGTCACGCTGCTGGATGGCGAGGAGAAGCATCGAGCCGAGCCCGGGCAGCGCGAACACCTTCTCGACGACGACGGCACCGAGCAGGGTCGTCGCCAGTTCGATGCCGAGGATCGAGACGACCGGCACCGCGCCGTTGCGGATGCCATGCCGCACCAGCGCCTCAGGAAAGCGTGCGCCGAGCGCACGGGCAGTGCGCAGATAATCGGATGTGAGGACGTCGAGCGTGGATGCCCTGACATAGCGGATGAGCGATGCCGCGATCACCAGCGCGACGGTCAGCACCGGCAGCGCGAGCGCCACGGCCGCTTCCCCCGGCCGCTCCCAGCCCTTCAAGGGAAAGCCGTCCGAAGGGAAGATCCGCCAGCGAATGGCGAACAGCGCGACGAGAAGGATCCCGAGCCAGAACACGGGGATCGCGATTCCGAACTGGCTGAACACCGAGATCGCCGCGCCATACCAGCGATTCGCCCGCGCTGCCGCGACAATGCCGAGCGGCACGGCAATGACGACAGCGACCAGGAAGCCGCCGAGGGTCAGCGGCGCGGTCACGCTCATGCGGTTGGCGATCTCGCCGAGAACCGGGGCGTTGCTGACGAAGGACGTCCCGAAATCGAAGCGGGCGAGGCTCGTGACGAAGCGCAGGAACTGCACCGTCAGCGGCTGGTCCGAACCGATCTGCGCGCGGGCAGCGGCAATCTGCTCAGGGGTCGCGCCGACGCCGAGCAGCGCATTGGCGGGATCGCCCGGCAAGAGGCGCAGGAGGGCAAACAGCACGATGGCCGCGACGAACAGCGACAGGACGAGGATCAGAGATCGCCGCGCGATGTATCCGGCCACGTTTAATCCTCTCGCCGCCTTGCCCCGCACCCGAGCTACCACCAGTCGGGCCGGATGCGAAGCCTCGCGCCGCCACGATCACCCTTTGAAAGGCGATCGTGGCGGCGTCAGGATTGGACGTCAGGGCGTCTTCTTGATGTCGTAGGCGTAGAACTGGGAGTTCAGCCCGTTGACCGGGTAGCCCGAGACATTCGCCGCCGAAACGACGATCTGCGGATAGAGGTAGAGCCAGTTGCTCGCCGCGTCCTCGGCGATGATGCGGTTCGCTTCCTTGAGCTTCGCCGTCTGTTCGTCGGCGGTGGCCACCGTCTCGGAATCGGCGATCAGCTTGACGACTTCGGGGTTGTTGTAGCCCCAATAGAAATCCGGATTGCCATAGAAGACGATGTCGCGGTGGTTGACGTGTTCCTGCAGCGTCGCCTGGAAATCATGGCTCTTGTAGATCTTCGTATACCACTCGTTGGGCGTGATGATGTTGATGTTCACCTTGACGCCGATCTTGGCGAACTCGGCCTGCAGGAACTGCGCGACGATCGGATGGGGGTCGTAGTCGGGCGTATCGAGCGTGAAGCTGAAGCCGTCCTTGAACCCGGCCTCCGCGAGCAGCGCCTTTGCACTCTCGACGTCGTAGGCATCGACCTTGGTCAAGTCCTCATACCACGGGTCGGTTGGCGGCACGAAAGAGCCGATCAGCGTGCCGTAGTCGCCCCAGATCGAATTGAGCAGCTTGGCCTTGTCGACGGCGCGGGCGAGCGCCTTGCGCACCTTCACATTGTCGAACGGCGCGACGCGATCGTTATAGGCGAGGATCTCCTTGGTCGTCGAAACGCCGTCGGTCACCTTGAACGCCGGATTGTCCTTGAACTGCGCCAGCGAGTCCGGGCTCTGCACCGAGGTGATCACGTCGACGGCGTTGGTCAGGAGCGCATTGTTGAGCGCGGTCGCATCGGTGAAATAGTTGAACACGACCTCGGCGTTTGTGGGCGCCGTGCCCCAGTAGCCGTCGAACTTGTCGAGCGCCAGCGCCGAGCCGCGCCGCCATTCCGAGAGCTTGTAAGGTCCGGTGCCGTCTTCCTTGCCGGTGATATCGCCCGCGGCATCGTTGACGATCCAGACATAGGAGAGATTGTAGGGCAGCGAGATCGACCGGCTGGACAGTGTGATCACGACCGTCTGGTCATCAGGCGTCTCGATCTTCGCGATCGAGGCGAGGCTCTTCTTGCGGGAGCTTTTCGAGGCCTCGGCGGTCACTCGTTCGATCGACGCCTTGACGTCCGCTGACGTCAGCGGATCGCCGGAATGGAATTTGACGCCGCCCTTCAGCTTGAAGGTATAGGCCAACCCGTCGTCACTCGTGGTGAAGCTATCGACCAGCCGCGGCTCGACCGTGCCGGCATCCGTCAGCTGGAAGAGGGCCTCGTAGACATTGCCGTTGAAGGCCTCGTTGATGCCCTGGCCTGCGCCCGCCGTGTTGTCGAGGTTCTGCGGCTCGTAGAGCGATCCGATGCGGATCGTCGCCGCAGGGTCGAAATCGGCGGCTGCCGCTACAAAGCCGGAGGCCGAGAGCAGCATGGCCGAGGCGAGAAGCCCCTTGCGTAGGAAAGCCTTTGTCGTCCGCATCATGACTCCTGTGGTCGCGAAACTGCACCGTGCCGACAAAATTATACCAAATGACGCGGCATCGCAGCGCCCGGATGCGCAATCGACGGCTGATATTGGACCTTGATGTAAAACAGAATGCTACGAGCGAGAGCCGTCGATGACATAGGGTCAAATCGCCCCTTCCGGGAGCACAACGAAGCAAGAACGACCCTGGCGCCGGTGTTGAGGGGGAGCTGCCGCCTTGGCCTGCCAGCCAATATGCTGGACCGCCGCTACACACGTTCAATGGGAGACATCCAAGAAACGGCGGATTTCTGCGGGCTTTCGGAGGTGGCTGGGGCGGGAGGATTCGAACCTCCGAATGGCGGTACCAAAAACCGCTGCCTTACCGCTTGGCGACGCCCCATCATGTCGAGCGGCTTGGCGCCGCGACGCTGGTCCTATAGCCGGAAGGCGAACGGGCTGCAACGGCGGCGACGGCGCGAACGCACCGCACACCGGGTGGCCGTGATCGGCAGTCGTTGCTCGCGTCATGCGCCCATTCGGACGGATCGGCGCCACTGCCGCGATGATCCTCTTAACATGGTGCGGGGCGTTGGCGAAGACTTGCGCCGCGCCGGGCTTGTGATGAAATTGGCGTCAGCGCGTGATTGGGAGGAATGACCGCCATGACTGACCAGACAATCAAAGGACCAGCCTCCTACTTTCCCTCCATCGAGAAGAAGTACGGGAAACCTATCGCCCATTGGCAAGAACTGGTGCGCAGCCATCTTCCGGCGAAGCATATGGACCTGGTCGAGATGTTGAAGAACGACCATGGCATGGGTCATGGGCACGCCAACGCGGTGGTCGCATACACGCTGGCGGCAGCGAGCGGCTGACACCGCCTCTCGGTGCCGCAGGCCTCGCGGCGCCTTTGGTTTCGTTCCGTCCCCGCTCCACTGCACCCGGCACCGCAAGACCGTGCTCGACGATCCGCCGCGCGCACAGCCTTCGTCCTGCCATTCGGGCGTCCCGCTGCCCGTCCGCTTTCGCTGCGACATCGGACGCCGCTCCCTATTCATCCACAGGGGCATTTCGGCGCTTGCGGCGCATCGAGGGCGTCGCTATAACCCCGCTCGCGATGGTCACGGAGTGTAGCGCAGCCTGGTAGCGCACGTCGTTCGGGACGACGGGGTCGCAGGTTCAAATCCTGCCACTCCGACCATCGCCAAATCCTCCCATCATCGATGTCTGGTGCCGCATGTTCTTCGTGGCCGAGCGGCATGCTGTCCACGTGATCGCCTGCACCCGCCGTCGCAGAATGCCGAGCCGCGCGCCGTTGATCTGGCGCAATGCGGTTGTGTCATGACCGTCTTCCATTGAGGGTAGCGCACGTCTCCATCGGTGTCCCTTCCAAGGGCAAATGTCTTTTTCGCCGGATCCGTGCTAGAACCAAGTAAAAGCATAGCCGGGGAGGGCGACATGACATTTGGAAGCAGGTCAGACAGCCGGAAGAATCTTGGCTTCTTGTTGCTAGCGACTGTCGCTTGCTTCACGCTAGCCGTTCCGATTCATGCGGCCGAGACGTCCGGAGAGGCCGCTAGTCCTACAGTCGGCCAAACAGTCGAAGCGCCGTTGCCGGCTGATGCGGTGTTTACGACGGAAGAATTGCGCACGCTGCTGGCGCCGATCGCACTCTATCCCGACGCGTTGCTCGCGCAACTGCTTCCCGCGACGGCCTATCCGGTCGATATCGTCATGGCCGCGCGCTGGCTGGACAAGAACGCCGCGGCTGTCGCGAAGGGCGATTTCTCGGGTGCCGACGCGCAGGGTTGGGATCCTTCGGTGAAGGCGCTGGTACGCTTCCCCGACATTATCAAGCGGCTCAACACCGATCTCGATGCGACGAGCGATCTCGGCGACGCCTTCGTCAACCAGCCCGATGACGTTGCGGCGGTGATCCAGGACCTTCGGCGCGAGGCGCAGAAAGCCGGGTCGTTGAAATCGACGCCGCAGCAGACCGTGACGGTGCAGCAGCAGACCGGCAGCAACAATGCGAAGACCGACTATGTCGTGATCGAGCCGGCTGAGCCCGGCGTCATCTATGTGCCGACCTATGATCCGGCGGCGGTCTATTACGAGGACAGCAGCAATCTTGCGGCCGGCGTGATCGGCTTCGGCGTCGGCGTGGCGGTCGGTGTCGCCATCGACAATGCCTGGGACTGGGGCCGCGGCTGGGTCTATCCGCCACGCTGGCCCGGATATCCCGGTTATCGCCCCGGCTATGGCGGCGGCATCAATAACGGCAACATCAATATCGGTAACGACATCAATATCGGCGCCGGCAACATGCGACCCTGGCGGCCCGATGCCGGCAAATATCACCCGGGCCAGGGCTCGAAGCCAGGCCTCGCTAATCGCCCGGGTTCGGGCGGCGCCAATCGCGTGAGCGGTGCCAGCCCGGGCACCCGGCCGGGCGCCGGCAACCGGCCGGATGGCATCGCAAACGCACGGCCGGGCGGCGGCGAGCGCGGCGCGGCCATCTCGTCCGCCGGTGACAAGTTGTCAGCAGCCAAAGCGAGCGGCGCGGGGGCAGACAGGCTCAAGAATTCAGGCGCTGCCAACAATGCTGGCGCCAAGATGTCTGCTGCCAAAAGCGCGGCTGCGGGCAAGGGCGGTGGCTCGAGGCAGGCGGCAGCTGCGAGGGCCGGCAGCAAGCCGGCAGCCAAGGCAACGAGCAAGCAAGCGACGGCGTCGGCAAAGGCGCGGCCCGTTCCGACGCGGCCTTCGAACACGGCGTTCAGCGGGGCAAACCTCGGCGGCGGCGCATCCGGCGCGATGGTCAATCGGGGCGCAATCAGCCGCCAGTCGGTCGCGCGCCCGGGTGGCAGCCGGCCGCAGATGTCATATGGCGGCGGCGGGCGCGGAGGACACGCCCAGATGCCGCGAGGCGGTGGCGGTGGTCGCGGCGGCCGGCGCTAGGGGGAGAACGATCATGCAGATATTCGTCATCATCAGGTCGGCTCTTGTGCTCGGCATGTTCGCCGTCAGTCCCGCCGCATGGGCTCAGACCGTCTTCATCTCGCCCGAGGCGGCTGCGACGGCGCTCGTCGACGCCGCCAAGGCGCCCGGCAGCGGCAAGCTCGATGCCATCTTCGGCGGCGAGGCGACCGCTCTGCTGTCGTCGGGCGATGCCGAAGCCGATGCCCGCAATCTCATGGATTTCGTCAATCTCGCGGCGCAAGGCCAGTCGGTCGTCGACGGCGACGATGACCGGAAGGTCCTGCTTTTCGGTGATGGCGGCTGGCGCTTTCCGGTCCCCCTCAAGGCGGCCGGCGCCGGCTGGGCCTTCGATATCGCCGCCGGGCGCCAGCATGTCCGCGACATGACGATCGGCGAGAACGAACTCGTCGCGATCGGCGCCTGCGCGGATTTCGTCGCAGCGCAGAACGAATATTTCCAGAGCCTGCATGATGACCAGCCGGTGCAGCAGTTCGCGCGAAAGCTCGTCAGCACACCGGGCAGGCATGATGGTCTCTATTGGGAGCCGGCGAGCGCGAGTGATCGCAGTCCGCTCGGCGATCGCATCATCGCAGCCGCCGTCGCGACCAGCGACGACCCGGTGGCGCCGCGTTCCTATCATGGCTATCGTTTCAAGATATTGACGCGGCAGGGCGCGGCAGCGCCTGGGGGCGCCTATGACTATCTGGTCGGAGGACGAATGCTGGCCGGCTTCGCGATGCTGGCCTGGCCTGCGGATTGGGGCGAGACCGGCGTCATGACCTTCTTCTGCGATCAGCGCGGCACGGTCTATGAGCGCAATCTCGGCGCGACGACCAAGGAGGTCGCGTCCGCGCTGCGGACCTTCAATCCGACACCGTCCTGGCAGAAGGTCGCGCCTTAGAAGCGCGTTCAGGTTCTCATGAGCCTGATATGGCGCGCGTCCTTCCAGGCGGCTAAAGGAGAGAGACCCAGCGCCTCGGGAGGAAATCGGGATGCGTCGCGGGAGGAACGTTGCCGGTATCAGCCGGCGGCAGGGCGGAGCGTCTCGCGATGACGGCCGCTGATTTCGGGGCGCGGGCGCGGCGGCTCATCGCCGATCTCGACCTTGCGCCGGCAGGGGCTGTGCGGAGCGCCGAACGGCTCGCGGGCGGGGTTGCGTCGGATATCGGTGTCGTCGATCTCGGCGATCGCAAGGTTTGTGTCAAATTCGCGTTGGAAAGGCTAAAGGTCGCGGCCGAGTGGCATGCGCCGGTGCGTCGTAACCGGGCCGAATATGCCTGGCTCGCCTTCGCAGGCAGCGTCGTGCCGCGCTCCGTGCCGGCGCTCTTTGGCTGGTCGGCGGCTGAAAACGGCTTTGCGATGGAGTATCTCGACGGCCCCGACATCGTGCTCTGGAAAGCGGTACTGCTCGCGGCAACGCTGCCGAAGGACGAGGCCGCCTCCGTCGGCGATCTGATCGGGCGCATCCATGCGGCTTCGACGGCCGAGGATTTCGACGACGAGCCGTTCAGGAATGCCGAGGATTTCCGTGCATTGCGGCTCGATCCCTATCTCCGCTTCACCGCCGGACGTCATCCGGCGCTGGCGGAACGGCTCGATGCGCTGGCCGATGGCCTCGATATCGCACGGAGGGTGCTGGTGCATGGCGATGTCAGCCCCAAGAACATTCTGCTGCGCGCCGGCACGCCGATCCTGCTCGATGCGGAATGCGCGACCATGGGCGATGCGGCTTTCGACGTGGCCTTCTGCCTCAACCATCTGGTCTTGAAGGCGGTGCATGTCCCGGCGATCCGTCCGGCCCTCATCGAGGGCATCCGCCGGTTCTGGAACGCCTATGCGGCGCATGTGACATTCGAGGATGCGGGCGCCTTGGAAGCGCGCGTCGCGGCATTGTTGCCGGCTCTGATGCTCGCCCGCATCGACGGCAAGTCGCCGGTCGAATATCTCGGCGAAGCCGAGCGGGAGCGTGTCCGCCAGCTCGCGATCCCGCTGATCGCATCACCGCCGGCAGGGCTGTCCGCTTTCCTCGATCGGCTCGTACGGGACATCTCGATCCATGGCTGAGATCATCGCGATACGCGGCCGCCGCGTCTGGGATTCGCGCGGCAACCCCACGGTCGAAGCGGAAGTGGAGTTGGCGGGCGGTGTGCTCGGCCGCGCCATCGCACCGTCAGGCGCATCGCGGGGCACGCGCGAGGCTCTGGAGCTGCGCGATGGCGGCGACCGGCTGCGCGGCAAGGATGTCCAGGCCGCCGTCGCCCATGTCGGTGGGCCGATCGCGGCGGCGCTTCTCGGCCGCGAGGCGAGCGACCAGGCAGGGGTCGACGCGGCGTTGATCGCGCTCGATCCCTCGCCGTTGAAGGGGACCATTGGCGGCAATGCGACGGTTGCCGTGTCTCTGGCGGTGCTGCACGCCGCTGCTGCCGCGGCCGGGAAGCCGCTCTGGCGCCATGTCGCGGATCACTATGGCCGTGTGCCATCGCTGCCGCTGCCGGAAATCCAGATCTTCGGCGGTGGCGCCCATGCCGGCCGGCGCGTCGACATCCAGGACTTCATGGTGATGGTGCCGGGCGCGACGAGCTTCGACGAGGTGATGGAACTCACCAGCGGTGTCTATTTCGCCGCCGGCGAACTCATGGCTCGCAAGGGGCGGCTCGCCGGCGTCGCCGACGAGGGCGGATGGTGGCCGGAATTCTCCAGCAACGAGGAGGCGCTGGAGACGCTGACCGAGGCGATCCATCGTTCCGGTGAGACGCCCGGCAAGCGCGTCGTGATCTCGCTCGATATCGCTGCGTCCGAATTCGGCGATGGCGCAGCAGGCGGACGCTATCGTCTCGCGCTCGACGAGACCGAGCGCGATACCGGCGGCATGATCGACATGCTCGGACGCTGGATCGATGCCTATCCGGTCGTCTCGATCGAGGATCCGCTGGCCGAGAACGATCCGGGCGGCATGCGCGCTTTCACCGCCCGGTTCGGCGCGCGCCTGCAGATCATCGGCGATGATTATCTCGTCACCAATGCGCGCCTCGTGGAGGCTGCCGTCACGGACCAGGCCTGCAATGCGGTGCTTATCAAGGTCAATCAGGCCGGCACCGTCAGCGAGGCGGTCGAAACCTTCACCGTCGCCGAGCAGGCAGGATGGCGTGCCGTCGTGTCGGCGCGCTCGGGCGAGACTGAAGATGTCTCGATCAGCCATCTCGCCGTCGGGCTTGGCGCGGGACAATTGAAGGTCGGCTCATTCACGCGCTCGGAGCGGATGGCGAAATGGAACGAGTGCCTTCGCATCGGCTCGGCATTACCGGCGGATGCCTTCATCGGCGGCGGCCCGCTTGCCGCGACCTGGTGGGGCGCCGCGCGTCGCTGAACAGGGCCGCCATCTGCTGCGCCAGTGCTTGAACCGGTTCAGCCCCGGCGCTAACGCTATGTCTCATTCCGGAGGAGACTCATCATGTCGCTCAATGTGCTTTTCGTCGGCGGGACCGGCCAGATTTCGCTGCCCTGCGTGGAACTGGCCGTCGAGGCAGGTCATCGCGTGACCGTGTTCAATCGCGGCCGTTCGGCCGAAACGCTGCCCGCCGGCGTCGAGACGATCATCGGCGACATGAAGGACCCGGCCGTCTATGGCGCGCTCGGCGACCGCCGGTTTGATGTCGTCTGCCAGTTCATGCTGTTCACGCCAGAGGAGATGGATGAGGATATCCGTGTCTTCGCAGGCAAGACCGGGCAGTACATCTTCATCTCATCCGCCTCGGTCTATGAGAAGCCGGCGCAGCACTACGTCATCACGGAGAAGACGCCGACCGTGAATCCCTTCTGGCCCTACAGCCAGAAGAAGATCGCCGCGGAGGCGAAGCTGAAGGCTGCGAAGGATCTGCCCTTCACGATCGTCCGGCCGAGCCACACGGTCCGCAACGGCCTGCCGAGCATGATGAATGATGGCGACCTGACAGCCCGGCGCATGCTGGCCGGCAAGCCTGTCCTGGTCTGTGGTGACGGCACGTCGCCCTGGACGCTGACGCGCTCGGTCGACCTCGCGAGGCCGTTTGTCGGCCTGTTTGGCAAGCAGGCGGCGCTCGGGGAGGACTTCCACATCACCGCCGATCGCGGCCATGGCTGGGATCAGATCTATCGCGCCATCGCCAAGGGCCTCGGCGTCGAGGCGAAGATTGTGCATGTGCCGACCGATACGCTCATCCGCTACAATGCCGAGTGGGAAGGGCCGCTGATGGGCGACAAGACCTGGGCGGCGCTGTTCGACAATTCCAAGGTGAAGCGCATCGCCGGTGATTTCACCTGCGCCGAGGATCTCGAAACGATCCTCGGGGAATCGCTGCGCCACCTGAAGCCGCGCCTCGCGAAACCGGCTCCGGACACCGCGGCCGCCGACGCACTGATGGACCGCATCGCCGCAGAGCAGGCAGCGCTCGGCGCCTGATGCTCAGCGGCTGAAGCGCACGGGCACGGTCAGGGAGATCCGGCCGCCGCCGAAACCTTCAGGCGGCGCCGGAACCGGGCTGGAGCGGCGCACGAGGCTCACGGCCTCGTCGTCGAGCCGGCCGTCGCCCGATGAATTGGCAAGCCGTGCCGAGATCACGCGGCCGAGGCGGTCGATGCTGAACGCGACCGACGCGGTGCCAGCGCTGGCGCCGCGCGGGAAGCGCTTGTGCCGGTTGAGATGGGAAAGCAGCCGGCTCTTCCACGAGGCGGGCGACACCGAGGCCTGACCGGCGCCGGAAACCGGAGCCGCCGATTTCGATGCCTTCGCCGCCTTCGCGTCGGCACTGCGCGGTGCCGCGAGGCTTTTCGGCCGGGCGGCAGTCTTTCGCTCGGCCGGCTTCGTCGGCTTTGCGGTCTCCGCAGTACGAACCGGCTTCGCCTTGGGGGGCTCAGGCCTTGGGGCTTCCGCCTTGGGCGGTTCCGCCTTCGGCTCGACTTTCGGCGGCTCGGCCGCTTTCGGAGGCTCGGGCGGTGGCGTCTTCTCGGGTGGCGGAGGCGGCGCGACGGGCTCAGGCACCGTCGGCGATGGCTCTGCCTTGGGCGGCGGCGGCTCGACCGGCTTTACGGGCTCCGGGGGCTTTACGGGTTCCGGCGGCGGCGGCAAAGGCTCGGCCGGCTTTTCGGGAACGACGGGCTTGACCGGTTCGGGCGGCTTGACGGGCTCCGGCGGCTTGATCGGCTCAGGTGGGGGCGGCACGGGCTGTGGCGGCTGCGCCTCCGGTTCGGTCGGTGGCTCCTGCTGCTCTTCAGGCGCGCTTTCGGCGCTCGCGACCGACTGTATCGGTACGATGTCAGGCGTCACGGCCAGCGGCGCCAGTTCGATCATCATCGCTGGAGGTGGTTCGCTCGCCGCTGCCTCATGCGGCTGCCATTCCACGGCGAGCCAGACGGCGGCGCCATGGGCGGTCGCCACCAGCGTTCCCGCCAGCAGCCAGCGCAGCGAGCCCGCGGCCATGCGAGCGACCGGGCGAACCTTCGTCCTCATGGCGCCGCCTTGGCCGGAGCCGCGCCCGTGTCCTCGATGCCGACCAGCGCGATGCTGAGATAGCCGGATGCGCGCAGAAGGTTCATGACATCCATCAGTTCGCGATAGGCGACGGTGCCATCGGCGCGCAGGAAGATGCGTTTGGTCCGATCGCCGCCTGTGGCTGCGTCGAGTTGCCCCTGAAGCGCATCCCGCGCCACGGCATCGTTTCCGAGCGCCAGCGAAAGATCGGGCTTCAGCGTGAGGAACAGCGGCTTTTCGGGTCGTTCGGCCGGCGCGGCATTCGACGATGGCAGGTCGACGGCGACGTCGACTGTCGAGAGCGGTGCTGCGACCATGAAGATGATGAGCAGCACGAGAATGACATCGATGAACGGCGTGACGTTGATCTCCGAGACCTCGGCGACGTCTTCGTTGTCGGTGTTCTTGAGCGAGACAGCCACGGTCTACTCCGCCGCTGCGAGGTCGACACCACGCGCTCGTGGCGCGTTGCCGGCGACGGCGAGCCGTCCGCGATCGAGGTCGCGTGAGACATGCTGCATCACTTCGCCGGCGGCGTCGGCGAGCTGGGCGCGATATCCGGCGATCGAGCGGGCGAAGACGTTGTAGATGATGACCGCCGGTATGGCAGCGACGAGGCCGATGGCCGTCGCGAGCAGTGCTTCGGCGATGCCGGGCGCAACGACGGCAAGGCTGGTCGTCTTGGTCTGGCTGATGCCGATAAAGGCGTTCATGATGCCCCAGACGGTGCCGAAGAGGCCGACAAACGGCGCCGTCGAACCGATCGTCGCGAGCACCCCGGTGCCGCGCGACATCGATCGTCCAGCTCGGACCTCGATGCGCGACAGCTGGATCGCCAGCCGCTCCTTGATTCCCTCCGGCGAGAGATGCGCCGAGCGGCGCAGCTCGAGCGTCGCTGCCTGCGCGAGGTCCGCGACAGGGCCGGATCGAGTCCAGCCGCCGCCGAGCGCGCGAATCGCCTGATCGAGGCTTTCCGCCTCGGCAAGACGCCGCGTCGCGACCCGCGCCTTGCGCTTCGCTGCCAGGAGCTCGAGCGCCTTGGCGAGCCAGATCGTCCAGGTGACCAGCGAGGCAAAGGCGAGCCCGCCCATGACCGCCTGCACGACGATGTCGGCATCGCGCACCATCGACCAGGGCGAGAGCGATTCGGGCAGCAGGCTGGCGACAGCCTCTTCGCTTTCCGGAGCCGAGGTCTGCGCGGCGGCCGGCATCGCCATGACGGCGATTGCGGCCGCCGTGAAGAGCCCAGCAAAGAGAAGAGTCAGGTCGAGCGGCGCCCGCTTGGTCATGGCAGCCCATCCCCGTAGTTGAGAATGATTTCAAGGTGCTGATCTACAATTGATCCAATGTAGATTGCACCGGCGGCCTGATGACTGCAGTAGGTCGGCCGAGGAATCAAGAAATAATTCGGAGAAACTAAAGATTAGATTTTGAATAATAACAAGGAAGGGCTGACCTGCGCCGTCCTGGAGCCGGCGGTTTCGCCGGGCTTGCCGATCACGCGCTCGCGGCGCGGCGCGCGGCGGAGCGGGACGCGAAGCTCGCAACGAACGAGGGAACGGCCTCGGCGGGGAGCGGCTCCGAGATGAGATAGCCCTGAACGAGGTGACAATCCAACGCCCGGATCGCCTCCATCTCGGCGCGGGTTTCGACGCCCTCGGCGACGATGTCGAGGCCGAGCGCCGTCGCCAGCGCAACCATCGACCGAACCACGGCTGCCGTCTTGGGGCTGCGATCGAGGTCGGTCACGAAGGTCCGGTCGATCTTCAGCGTGTCGCAGGGCAGGGTGATGAGGTGGGTCAGCGATGCGAAGCCGGTTCCGAAATCGTCGAGCGCAACCGAAAATCCGAGTTCGCGCAGCGCTGTGAGCGTTGCCACCATCTTCTCGCCGTCGCGCGATACCACGGTGGTTTCCGTCACCTCGATGGAGAGCTGGCTGCTCGAAAGACCGCGCAGTGACATCTTCCGGCGGAGATCTGCGGCAAAGGCCTCGCTTCGCAGATCGAAGGCGGTCACGTTGAGACTCACGTGAGACGGAATGGCGGTTGCTCGCCAGTTGCCGAGATCCTGTGTGACCTGATCGATCATTGTCGCGGTGATGGCACGAGCAAGATCAGGCTCGTCGAAGGCTTCGATGAACCGCGCCGGCGTGAGGACGTTCTCCGTCGGATGATGCCAGCGCGCCAGCGCCTCGAAACCGACGAGCTGCTCGGTCCTGAGGTCGAGAAGCGGCTGATAATAGGGCCTGACCTCGCCCGCGACGATGCCGCGCGCGAGCGACTGCATCAGCCGTGTCCGCCGATCGGCCTCCGCGCGCATCGCCGGCTCGAAGAAGACCGGTCGAGCGCGTCCGGTGCGCTTTGCGCGGTAGACCGCGAGGTCCGCGGCGGCCATCAGCTCCGTTTCGCCCTGTGCGTCGCCGGGAAAGATGGCGATGCCGGCGCTGATGCTCACGGGCACGTCCTGGCGCAAGACCGTCAGCGGCCGCATCACCTCAGCCAGCATCCGGGCAACGGCGCTCTGGGCTGCGTCAGCATCGATGGCGTCGATGAGCAGGACGGCGAACTCGTCGCCGCCAAGCCGTCCCGCGACATCGGTCGAGCGGATGGTGCGCGTCAGGCGCGCCGAGACCTCGCGCAGGACGACATCGCCTGTGCTGTGGCCGAAGCGATCATTGATGTCCTTGAAATGGTCGACATCCAGAATGCAGAGAGCCACTCGGCGCCCCGTGCGCCGGGCGTCTTCGATGATCTGGTGAAAGCGCGTCTCGAAATAGCTGCGGTTTGGCAGATCGGTAAGGCTGTCGAAGCGGGCGCGGTGGATCAGTTCGGCTTCAAGCGCCCGGTTGCGCTCGATTTCGGCGCGCAGTTCGGATGACGACGCTTCGATCGCCTCGTTGGTTGCGCGGAGGTTCTCGGCTTGCAGCGCAAGCAGCCGGTTGGCTGTGAGCAGTTCGTTGCGCTGGCGCTCGATCGCGCGCGCAGCTTGATGCTGGGGCCCCAGATCGACATTGGTTACGGTCAGTCGATCGCCCTTTGGCGCGATGCGCAGTTGCCGCTCGACGACGACGCCGTGATGCGTGTAGCGCGCCTCGAAGACGTCGCGCTGCTGGCTCTCGACGGCGGCAATCATGCGCTGCGCGATGCCGTGGGTCGCGGCAGTCGGGAAAATCTGGATCAGGGACTTGCCGACGACCGCATCCGGTTCCCTGTTCATCCTTGCCGCGCCTTCGGCATTGATGGCGATCATTGTGAAATCGGAGATTCGGCCGCTCTCATCGCGAACCGCCTCCATCACGCTGATGCTGTCCGTACTGGCGTTGAACACCGAGCGCATCAGGTCCTTAGCGTCCTCGCGGCTGCGGATATACACGACAAGTGCGCGCGCGCCGCCAGATCGGACCGGCATCAGCAATCGTTCATTGATGCCGATCGAATTGAGGCCGACGCGGTTCTGAATGGCGAAACGCGGCTGGTCGCCCTGCGCCGCCTCGACATAGCGCCGGATGAACGGACGGACGCCGGCATTGTCGATATCCGACAATCGCCGTCCTGTCGGGTCATGGCCGAACAGCGAGACGATGGTGGAGCCGACATGATCGTAGACCATCGTGTCGTCGATGGCCGAAAGTATCATCAGCCGATCCATTTTCCTGCCGGCGGGGCCAGCAAGAAATGTCGAACGTTCGGGTACGCCGCCATCCTCCGCCACGGCGCCTTTCCAGGCCGCGAGCAAGTCGCGAACGTCACAAAAATGCGTCGCTTCTTCGATCCCCCTTTCGATATCGTCGACAGTTCCGGTCACATCACCCTCATGCGCTGGCCCTTGCCGAACCTGCGCCATGATAACCCGAATTGGCTTAAGTCAAGCTTTCAGGCGAGCCGCAAGTAGAGCTGGAAATCAAGATCGGGAATTTCCGCGAAAAACCGCTCGCACTCCGCTTCCTTGATGGTGAGGAAGAGATCGACGAAGCGCGCACCCAGCCGTCGCGGCAGGAAGTCTGAGACGCGCGCGGCCGCAAGCGCACCATGCCATGTCGTCGGCAGGCTCGGAGCGATCTGCTCATAGCCGTTCCCGACTATCGGCGGGCCGGGATCGATCGCCTTGTCGATGCCTTCCAGCATGCCGGCAAGGACTGTCGCGAGCGCAACATAGGGGTTGGCGTCGGCGCCGCAGACGCGCTGCTCGAGGTGGCGGCTCGCGGGCGGGCCGGCGGTGACGCGAACCGGCACGGAACGGTTGTCGATCGCCCAGGCCGGCCCGACGGGCGCATAGGAATTGGCCTTGAAGCGACGATAGGAATTGGCGTTCGGTGCGAACATCGCAATGCTCTCGGCCATGGTCGCGAGAAGGCCGCCGATCGCGTGCTTCAGCAGCCCATTGGCCTCGCCTTCGCCGGCAAAGAGATTGTTGCCGTCCGCGTCGGCGAGGCTGGCATGGACATGCATCCCGCTGCCGGAAAAGCCGGAATAGGGCTTGGCCATGAAGGTCGCGACATAGCCGTGCTTTTCGGCGACGCCCTTGACAAGCCTCTTGTAGAGGATGGCGTCGTCGGCGGCGCGCAGCGCGTCGGTCCGATGGCCCAGCACGATCTCGAACTGGCCGGGGGCATATTCCGAAATCAGCGTTCTCGCCGGCAGGCCCATTGCCTTGGCCCCGGCATAGACCTCGTCGAGAAAGGGCGAGAAGTCCTCGAGATCCTGCAGGAGATAGGCCTGCAGGCGTTCCTGGCGGAAGCCGCTCTTGCCGAGCGGCGGGCGCGGCCGCCCTTCCAGCATCGCGGCGCGGTCGATCAGATAGAACTCAAGCTCGATCGCCACGACAGGATGATAGCCTGCAGCGATGAGCGCAGACGCGGTGCGCGACACCGCATGGCGGGGGTCGGCATCGCTCGGGCTTCCGTCTTTCTCGAATGAGGTGAGCACCATCTGGGCGGTCGGAACCGCGAGCCATGGCGCCGCGGTCAGCGTCCCGGCGACGGGGACGCAGTCGCGGTCTGAATCACCTTCGTCCCAGACGAGCCCGGTTTCCTCGACATCGGCCCCGGTGATGTCGAGCGAGAGGATCGAGCAGGGCAGGGGCCGGCCATGCCGGAAGGCGCCGACGAGCTCCTCACGGCGCATGATCTTGCCGCGCTGCACGCCACTCGGATCGGTGATGAAGGCCTCGAACTGCTCGACCTCCGGATGCGCGGCCAGGAACGCCTCGGCCTCCTGCGTGTCGGATCGGTTCATACCCTGGCCTCATGGGCGCCGGCGACGATGTCGGAGGTCTCCGCCATCAGCAGGGCAGAGGGCCCGACGAGTTCGCCGCGCGTCGCCGGGGAAACCAGTAGCCGCGGCAACTGTATGCTGCCGGGAGCATGATCATGCGCGCGCTCCAGGAGCGCCTTCGAGGCCGGGTGATCTGACTGGACGGCTGCGGTTTCGCGCGCAAGGCCGACATTCGCTTTGCCGCTGAGATGATCGATGGAATGCAATTGACGCTCTTGGCCCCCGTGCTTCGGGCCAACATAGCGCACAGCTTCGGCGGAATTGAAGGCCCCGCGCGCCTTGCGTGCGGGGCCGCCTGTCTATTCGGCGGCGCCGAGGGCAAAGGCGGGCGCCAAGCGGCGCCTGACCTTGCGGGCGGCACGCTCAGCCGCGATCGCGTCGGGGAACATCATCCCTTCCAGCGCAGCGAAGGTGCGCTCCAGGGCGTGGAATGCGAAGGCGCGCCCGGATTTCACCAGAATACCCGCGGCTTTGTCGTCGATTTCGATGATGTAGTTGTCGAACACCGATAGCCTCCTTTCGCCAACCTCGTTCCATGCAAGGACCGGGCCGCGATTGAGCAATTGTTTTCGAAGGTCGGGTCAGCCGAGGGGGAGCCCCATCGGCCGGCTCGTTCCAATGCCGGATGTCAGGCTTGGTTCCGGCCGCCGCGACAGCGGACGGGACGCGCAGATCGGGTGTTCGCGGACATGAGATTGAGGGTCAACGGAAGCCTCCTCGTGAAGAGATTCTCCGCCACGAAGGTCTTGTCCGTGGCGCTTTAGCGTTGGTTTCGCGGTGCAAGCTGTTGGTCAAATTCCCGCGGCATCGCTGCGATGCGACGCCCATATGACGCCGATGGCCGCCTAGCTACCAGCCAAGGATTTCCGTTTTTTGACAGTTCTGGAGATCGTTTTCGCGGGCCCCCGGGCAAGCCATCGCGGCTGACCGATGGATCGCTTCCGCGAGCGCCGGGCTTGCCGCAGCGGTGGGCGCCGGGCGGTTTGTCCAGATGCACGGCGACCTGCTCACCGATGAGGCGACGTCCGGCTTCGGCCGCACAACGGCAGAGGGCCGCCATTTCGTGCCGCGGCGCAGCAACGAATTGCGTTGACTCCGGGAGGGAGCGGACGATTAACTGCATCAGAATGAATTAATGAAGCGGCGAAAACGTCGCTGCCCGATAGGGCGCAGGGAGGGTTTGGTGGAGAGGCCCGGCAACGGACGCGGCAGCAATTCCGCGCAGCTCCGACGCTATAATGAGCGGCTCGTCCTGCAGCGACTCCGTCGCGCCGGCGAGGCCTCGAAGGCCGATCTCGCCCGCGCCGCCGACCTTACCAACACCGCTATCGGCGGCATCATCGAGAAGCTGGTCGATCTCGGCCTGATCGAGGCCGTCGGCAAGCGTCATGGCGGCGGCCGCGGCCAGCCGGCAACGATCCTGCGGCCCAATCCGGAAGGCGCCTATGGCATCGGCGTCCGCCTCGATCGCCGGTCCATCGAAACCGTGCTGATCAATTTCGGCGGTCGCGTCCTGGCGCGCCGGGACTATGACGGGGTGCTGCCGGCGCCGGAAGAGGCGCTGGCAATGGTGGCGCGCGATATCGTTGAACTCCATGAAATGCTGGCTCCCGACGCGCGGGCGCGCTTCGCGGGGATCGGTGTCGCCCAGCCCTACAATCTCGGCGCCTGGCTCGGACGGCTCGGCTTGCTGCCGTCGGCGTTCGAGCGCTGGGACGCGTTTGATTTCCCGGCCCGTCTCGAGGAGGAGGCCGGGCTGCCGGTCTTCGCAGAGAATGATGGCAGCGCCGCCGCCATCGCCGAGCTCTTTTATGGCGTCGGGCGCAGCGCAGACGATTTTTTCTATCTCTTCATCGGCCCGGCGATCGGCGGCGGAATCGTGACGGGCGGGGACTGCCTGCGCGGCAGCCATGGCAATGCCGGCGACGTCGCCGTCATGCCGGTGGCGCCGAGCCGCCTCGCCTCGGCGCCGGCACCGGTCGACGGACGCGACCTGCTCATCACCCGGGCGTCGCTGAACGCCCTGGCGCGCCATCTTTCCTATTATGGCGAACCTGCCGACAGCGCGCTGGCGCTGGAGACTGCGCTGCGGCGGCAGCATCCTGCCGTCGACGAATGGCTCGACGACATGGTCGACGCCCTGGCGCCGGCTGTCTGGTCGGCGATCGCGCTGCTCGATGTTCCGCTCGTCGTCGTCGATGCAGATGTCGATGCCGGTCTCGTTGGCGCGGTGCTGAGCCGCCTCGGCGCGGCCCTCGATGCGGCAAAGCCGGAGGCGCGACGTCCCCCCCAATTGCAGCGTGGCTCGTTCGGCCGTGACGCGGGCGCCATTGGCGCTGCGAGCCTGCCGATGTTCTATCATTTTGCGCCGCGCGCCTCGATCCTGACGCGTGCGGACGACGAGCGAGGTGGGAGGGACCTTCTCGTCGAAGCCTAGAATGCGGCGGTCGCTGGAGGGCGGCCGCCTGATATCCGGGAGGAGCCGGACGTGTTGCGGAGGGACTGGTCGCTCCGCGGCGCAATATGAGGACCGACCAGGGAGGAGAAGTCATGCTCAAGAAAATCGCGCTCGCCGCCAGCATTTTGACGCTGTCGGCCATGCCGGTTCTGGCCGATGAGGTTATCGGCCTCATCACCAAGACCGAGACCAACCCGTTCTTCGTCAAGATGCGTGAAGGCGCACAGGCGAAGGCCGCAGAACTTGGCATCACGCTGCAGACCGCCGCCGGAAAATACGACGGCGACAACGACGGCCAGGTGGCGGCGATCGAAAATCTGATCGCGGCCGGCGCCAAGGGCTTTGCGATCGTGCCTTCGGACTCGAAGGCCATCGTCCCGACCATCCAGAAGGCGCGGGACGCCGGCCTCAAGGTGATCGTGCTCGACACGCCGCTCGACCCGATGAACGCCGCCGACGCCACCTTCGCCACTGACAACCGCAAGGCGGGCATGCTGATCGGCGAGTGGGCCAAGGGAACCATGGGTGACAAGGCCAAGGACGCGAAGATCGTGTTCCTCGATCTCGCCACCAACCAGCCGACCGTCGACTACCTGCGCGACCAGGGCTTCATGCAGGGCTTCGGCATCGACGTGAAGGACCCGAACAAGTACGGCGACGAGGACGACGCACGCATCTGCACGCACGAAATCAGCCAGGGCGACCAGGAGAAGGGTCGCACGGCGATGGAGAACGCGCTGCAGAAGTGCCCGGACGTCAACCTGATCTACACGATCAACGAGCCGGCTGCGGCTGGCGCGTGGGAAGCGCTGAAGGCGGTCGGCAAGGATGACGGCAGCGTCATGATCGTCTCGGTCGACGGCGGCTGCCCGGGCGTCAAGAACGTCCAGGCCGGCGTCATCGGCGCCACCAGCCAACAATATCCGCTGAAGATGGCTGCGATGGCCCTCGAGGCGATCCATTCCGGCACGCTGCCGACCATCGACCCGGCCGTCGGCTTCTTCGACACCGGCGCTCAGCTCGTCACCGCCAAGCCGGTCGACGGCGTGCCCGCGATCTCGGTCGAGGAAGGCCTGAAGCTCTGCTGGGGCTGAGCATGGCCTGAGGCCGGGCTTCGGCCCGGCCGAGGAGAAAGCGGGAGCCGCAGCAGCGGCTCCCGTGGTCTGGCGACAGGGGAGGAGTTCGCCGCATGAGTGATAACGCTTCGGGCTCGACGTCTGCCGAGAGCGGACTTGCCGGCGCTGACCAGTCGGTCGCCAGCTTCGACGAAAACGATGTCGGCCTTGTCCGCCGCATCCAAAGCTTCCTGCATCAATATCCGACCAGCATTCCCTTCATCGTGCTGATCATCGGTGTCGCGATCTTCTCGGTCGCCGCGCCGGGCAAGTTCTTCGCCCCCTTCAATTTCTCGCTCGTTCTTCAGCAGGTGACGATCATCGCGGTGCTCGGCGTGGCGCAGACGCTGATCATCCTGACTGCCGGCATCGATTTGTCCGTTGGCGCGATCATGATCCTCTGTTCGGTCGTCATGGGTCGCACGGCGGTCGTCTATGGCGTTCCGGTCGAGATCGCCTTTCCGCTCGGCCTCATCTGCGGCATCGCCTGCGGACTGGTGAACGGGCTGATCGTGACGCTGCTGCGCCTGCCGCCCTTCATCGTGACACTCGGCACCTGGAGCATCTTCGGCGCGCTCAATGTCTGGTATTCGCGAAGCGAGACCATCCGCTCGCAAGACATGCAGGAAGCCGCGCCGTTCCTGCAATGGACCGGGTCCCTGTTCAAACCCTATGACTTCTTTTCGAAGACGCTCGGGCTCGACTGGACCTTTCTCAAGGGGTGGGTTCTGACCTATGGCTCGATCGTCATGCTCCTGGTGGCGCTCGCGGTCTGGTACATCCTCAACCGCACGGCCTTCGGCCGCCATGTCTATGCGACGGGTGATGATCCCGATGCGGCCCGCCTTGCCGGTATCAGCACGACCAAGACCCTGATCGGCGTTTATGCGCTGGCCGGATTCATCTGCGCGATCGCGGCCTGGGTCCTCATCGGCCGTATCGGCGGCGTCAGTCCGCAGGCCGGTCAAACAGCCAATCTCGATTCGATCACCGCCGTGGTGATTGGCGGCACCAGCCTTTTCGGTGGGCGCGGCTCGATCATCGGCACGCTGATCGGCGCGCTCATCGTCGGTGTGTTCCGCAATGGGCTCGCGCTGTCCGGCCTCGAACTGCTCTGGCAGGATTTCGCGGTCGGCGTCTTGATCATCGTTGCCGTCACCATCGACCAGTGGATCAGGAAGCTATCGGCATGAGCACGGAACCGATTCTTCAGGCCCGAGGCCTCAACAAGCGCTATGGCCGCGTGGTTGCGCTCGACAACGCCGATTTCGACCTGATGCCGAACGAGATTCTCGCGGTCATCGGCGATAACGGCGCCGGCAAGTCGACGCTGATCAAGGCGCTGACCGGCGCGGTCATTCCCGATTTCGGCGAGATCCGCCTGAACGGGCAGCCGATCGCCTTCAAGAGTCCAATCGATGCCCGCAACCGTGGCATCGAGACGGTCTACCAGAACCTCGCCGTCTCGCCCGCCCTCTCGATCGCCGACAACCTGTTTCTCGGTCGCGAGAAGCGGCGTGACGACTGGATCGGCAAGATCTTCAGGACCCTCGACCGCAACTACATGCAGCGCGAAGCGCGGCAGAAGCTGTCGGAGCTCGGCCTGTTGACGATCCAGAACATCAATCAGCCGGTCGAGACGCTGTCGGGAGGCCAAAGGCAGGGTGTCGCCGTCGCCCGCGCCGCGGCCTTTGGCAGCCGGGTGGTGATTCTCGACGAGCCGACGGCTGCGCTCGGCGTCAAGGAATCGCGCAAGGTGCTGGAATTGATGCTGCGGTTGAAAGCCAGGGGGCTTCCCATCGTCCTCATCAGCCACAACATGCCGCATGTGTTCGAGGTCGCGGACCGCATCCACATTCATCGCCTCGGCAAGCGCATCGCCGTCATCGACCCGAAGAAGCACTCCATGTCGGATGCTGTCGCGATCATGACGGGAGCCATGGCGCCGCCGGCCGCCGAAGCCGCCTGACCTGCGGCCCGGAACGTCTGGAGTGAGGTCGATGCAACTGCGACTCGAGCTTTTCGTCGATGATGTCGCCCGTTCGCTCGCCTTCTATGTCGACGTTCTCGGTTTCACTGTCACCGCGGAGGGTGAGGGCGGCTATGTCCAGCTGCAATGCGGCTCCGCGGTATTTCGCTCAACCGGCGGAGCGGCTTGCCGGATGACCACCCGGTTCAGGCGGGCTCCGATATCCCGCTTGGCAAGGGCGTGGAGATCGTGCTGCAGGTCGACGACGTCGTTCGTCTTCATGAGCGTGTCTACGCCAGCGGCTGGCCGCTGGCGGCGCCGCCGACGCGTCGGCCCTGGGGACGCACCGACTTCCACCTCGTCGATCCGGACGACTACTATCTGCGGTTGACCGACTGAGTTGATCGCCGGTTGTGACGCGCGTCACAGGTTCACGTCCCAAGCGATTCTAGAATGCTCATCCGCCGGCACTCTCTGCCCGGACGCGAGGGGAGCCCGGATTGGACGACACAGCGCTTGCCGTGATCGCCGCTCTCGGCCTGCTGCAGGTCAAGCACTTGCTCTGCGATTTCTTTCTCCAGACGCCACGCCAGATCGCCATGAAGGGTCGCTACGGCCATCCTGCCGGCATCGGCCATGCTGTGCTGCATGCGGTGGCCACGCTGCCGATCTTCTTCGTACTGCCGGCCAGCCCGCCGGTTGCGTTGGCGATCATCGCAGCGGAATGCGTGCTGCACTATCACATCGACTGGGTGAAGGCCGTGATCGGCGATCGCTATGGCTGGACCGTGCGCGACAAGGACTATTGGCGTGGCCTCGGCCTCGATCAGTTCGCGCACCAGATCACCTATCTCGGCATCGTGCTCGTCTTGCTCTCGATCAGGGGCTGACGGGCGGCTGTCGCACGAACAATCGGCGCATCGCCTCGATGATCTCCCGGGTCCGGTTTTCGGTGGCGCGCGGCGCGTCCGGCAAGCTCAGCCGCGCACGACGCTCGGCGAGGAGGGCGCCCATCCGGTCGAGGAGTTCGGGCGAGCGGCGGAACATCGCCTCGAGCGCAACTTTGGTGATTTCGACGGCGATGGTCGTCTCGATCGCCGTGACGGTCGCGGCCCGGCGGGCCCCGGTGAGCATCGACATCTCACCGACGATCTCGCCAGGTCCGAGCGTCGCCACCGGTCGCGCCGCCCGGCGGTCGGCGACGGCAACGCCCAGCCGGCCCGTGACGATCGCCAGCATGAATCCGCCGAAATCGCCTTCGTTCATGACGATCATGCCGCGCGTATAGGTGACGAGCCGGCAGCGGGTCGCCAACTCGCTGCGCTGTTGCGGCGTCAGGGCGTCGGCGAACAGGCTGATTCGACCGAGAACGTCCTGGATTTCCATGATGATCTCTCGACGGGCGTTGGGCGCGGCGCCCGCGGCCCCGGGTCGGTCAGGAGACGTGCATCGGCAGCGATGTATCCGCGAAGCTCGGCATCGGTTCGGCCGAGAGATCCAGAAGGCTGCGCAATGCGCCACGATCGCGCGCCACGTCGGCGATCGTGTAGCGATCGAGCACCGCGAAGAAGGCGCCGAGCGCTTCGCTGAGAATCCGGTTCACACCGCAGGAATCGACCAGCGGGCAGTCGCGATTGGCGGTGTCGAAGCAATCGGTCAGGAAGAAGTTGCTCTCGGTGGCGCGAACGACGGCACCGATGGTGATCTCATGCGCCGGACGTGCCAGCCGAATGCCGCCATTGCGGCCGCGAATGGTCTCGACGAAGCCGCTCTCGACCAGCACATGCATGATCTTGAACAGATGCAACTCGGAAATCCCGTAAGTCGTGGCGATATCACGAATACGGCTGTTATCCGTCGTATTGGCGGCGCAGTAGAGCAGCACGCGGATCGAATAGCTCGTCTGCTGGGTAAGACGCATGCGACATCCCTCGCTGACACCCGCTGGCGGCCCCGGTTCGGGCCAGCCCGTCATGGGCGCTAAAGTTCCTTCTTAAAGTCTCCTTTGGAAGGTTTCAACCGCCGCCCGGCGCCGGGCGGGCAAAGGAAAGGCCCGGAAGCGGTGCTCCCGGGCCTTCTAAAACGTCGACGCGGGCGCGTCTGATCAGATCAGCGAGCCATTGACGACCGCCTGGCCGTCCTTGTCGAAGAGGTGAACCGTCTTCGGGTCGATGATGATGCGGACATTGTCGCCCGAGCGCTGGCCGGCGAGGCCGTCGGCCTTCACGACCGTCGATTCGGTGCCCTCGACATCGACATAGATCATCGTCTCGCCGCCGAGATGCTCGGACAGCACGACCTTGCCGGGGACGCCGGTATCGGTCGGGGCGATCGTGAGATGCTCCGGACGAACGCCGAGCGTATAGGCGCCGGGCGTGATCGATGCGCCGCGGGTCGGGATCGCGATGGTCGAGCCGCCGGGCAGCGCGATGATCGCCGAACCGCCGGTGACCTCGGAAACCTTGACGTTGAACAGGTTCATCTTCGGGCTGCCGATGAAGGTCGCGACGAAGAGATTGTTCGGGCGGTGGTAGAGCTCGAGCGGTGAGCCGACCTGCTCGATGCGGCCGGCGCTGAGCACGACGATCTTGTCGGCCATCGTCATCGCTTCGACCTGGTCGTGCGTGACGTAGATCATCGTCGCCTTGAGATCGTTATGCAGGCGCGAGATCTCGATGCGCATCTGCACGCGGAGCGCGGCGTCGAGGTTCGACAGCGGCTCATCGAACAGGAACACGTCCGGTTCGCGCACGATGGCACGGCCAATGGCGACGCGCTGGCGCTGACCGCCCGAAAGCTGGGCCGGACGGCGATTGAGCAGCTCCGTGAGGTGCAGCATCTTCGCCGCCTTGGCGGTGCGCTCCTGGATCTCAGGCTTCGGCATCTTCGCCATCTTCATGCCGAAACCGATATTCTCGGCCACGGTCATGTGCGGATAAAGAGCGTAGGACTGGAACACCATCGAAACGCCACGCTCAGCCGGAGCCAGGCGGGTCACGTCGCGATCGCCGATCCGGACCGAGCCGTCGGTGGTGCCTTCGAGGCCCGCGATCAGACGGAGAAGGGTCGACTTGCCGCAGCCCGACGGCCCGACGAACACGCAGAATTCGCCGTCCTTGACCTCGAGGTCGACGCCACGAATGATCGGCACTTCGCCGAACGACTTCTGCACCTGACGAAGCGTCAGACTTGCCATTGAACTTTCTCCCAAATGTGAGGGCGCGAAACGCCGAGGCATTCCAAGCCCATAACAGGCTAGTTTCCTCCGGGCGCTAACGTCCACGATCCTAAGGCGGGAGTAAAGTACGAAATCGTCATTTGCTGATACGATCCCGCTAGTTTGATAAGGTATGGCCGCTGGCGCTCGCGTTCGCCTGCGCTATGATCCGCCCGTCCAATCGGGCGACAACCCTCATGCACTATCAGGAATTCCTGGTCGATCCCGACCATCTGACCCCGGAGCGCGGCTCCTTCAATGTGGGCAGCATCAGCCGCGTCCGCCTCATGCGCTCGGCGCATGTGCACAGCCATGTCGAGATCAATCTGATCGTCGAAGGACAGATGACCTATCTGTTCAATGGCCGGACGGTAACGCTGAAACGCGGCGATCTCGGCATGTTCTGGGCGGCCATTCCGCATCGGGTCATCGAGGTTGAGGCGGGAACCCGCTTCATCTGCAGCGACCTGCCCATCGACATGTGCCTGGCGATGCCGGGCTGCGAGGCGCTCAAGACCGCCTTGCTGCAGGGCGGCCTTCTGGTGGCTGCCAAGGTGCACGCCTTCGAGCAGCCGCTCTTTGAATCCTGGCATCAGGACCTGACCGAACGCCGCGAGACGATGCTGGCGGTGGTGCGTGACGAGCTTGCGGCGCGGCTGCGGCGATTCGAACTCGACGGCTGGCGCGACCTCGCCTCCGACGACGAGGAGCGTCGCGCCCGCGAGGCGGATCCCGACGCCGCCGAGCCACATCGCGACAAGGTGCATCGCATGGCGCGCTATATCGCCGAGCATGCCACTGCGCCGATCGCCGTTGCCGATATCGCGGCGTCCGTCGGGCTGCATCCCAACTACGCAATGACATTATTCCGCCGGACGCTCGGGATGACGATCAATGAATATGTGACGCGCCAGCGGCTGATGCTGGCACATGGCCGCCTGCTCGCCAGCGATGGCGACATCGCGGCCATCGCCTTCGAGGCCGGCTTCGGTTCGCTCAGCCGCTTCTATGAGGCGTTCCGCGAGCGTTATGGCTGCACGCCGCGCGACATGCGCCGCAGCTTCAGGGAGACCCGTGCCGCCGCCGCGATCTGATCGAGCAGGGCGGCGAAATATTTCGTCAGTGCGCGACGGATGCGGTGCTGTGGTTCGTATCATGCTGGTCGAACCCCGGAGCCGGATCAGCCTATGGCCGTTTGGAAGCAACTGCTGCTATGCGTCGTCGTCCTCGTGATTGCAGGCGGCGGCTGGTACGCCTACCAGCATCGAGACGCACTTTTCGGCGGGGCGGATCAGCAGCAGGCGGCCGGAGCAGGCGGACAGCAGGGCGCCGCCGGCGGGGGCAGGCGCGGCGGTTTCGCCGCTGGTCCGACGCTCGTCGTCTCTGCGCCAGTCGGCAGCGACATCGTGACGGATAATGTCCGCGCGGTCGGCACCGTCCTGGTGCCGCAATCGATCAATGTCTATCCGCAGGTGACCGCCGAGGTCACCGAAATACTGTTCAAGGCCGGCGACAAGGTTGCCAAGGGACAGGCGCTGGTCCGGCTCGACGATGCCGACCAAAAGGTCGCACTCGATCTCGCCCAGGTGGCGCTCAGCGACGCCAAAAAGACGCTCGATCGCTCGCAGAAGCTCGCCAGCACGAACAACCTCACCCTTTCGGCGCTCCAGGACGCGCAATCGGCGGAGCGCAGGGGCGAGATCGGCGTGCTCAGCGCCCAGATCGCGCTCGATCGCCGGACCATCAATGCGCCGTTCGAAGGCGTCGTCGGCATCAGCAATCTCTCCATCGGCGACCTCGTGACGCCGACGACCGTCATCACCACGCTCGATGATCCCTCGGTGATGAAGGTGACCTTCCTCATTCCCGAGCGCTATGCCGGCCGCGTCGCTCTCGGCCAGGCCATCACCGCCTCGGCCGAGTCGAAGCCGGGGACGGTCATCAACGGCAAGCTGACGGCGATCGATACCCGCGTCGATTCGACGGCGCGGACGCTGCGGCTCGAGGCAACGCTGGATGCGGCAGCCGCGCAGGCAATCGGCGTCAGGCCCGGCATGGCGATCAAGGTCGAACTGCCCTTCCCTGGGGACAAGCAGCTGGCGGTTTCCGCGCTGTCGATCCAGTGGGATCGCAGCGGCTCCTATGTCTGGAAGGTCGCGGGAGACGGTGTGGCGCGCGCGCCGATCACGATCCTGGAGCGGCAGAGTGGCCGCGTCCTGGTCGCGTCCGACGATCTGAAGGAGGGAGACCGGATCATCGTCGAGGGACTGCAGCGGCTGCGGCCAGGCGTCAAGATTGCCGAGGCCGGGCAGGCGGCTGCCGTCAAGCCTGAGGGAAGTGGTGGCAATGCCGCGAAGCCGCTGGCCCAAGGGAGCTGACGCATGACCGACAAGAGCGCCGAGCCGCCGCACCACCATCACGAGATCGAGCACGATCCGATCCCAAAATCCGGCACGAAGCCGAGTGGCATTTCGGCGCTCTCCGTGCGCCGGCCGGTGCTTGCGATCGTCGCCAATGTTCTCATCGTCGTCGCGGGCCTCGCTGCGATCGGCGGCGTCGAAATCCGCGAACTGCCGAACATCGATCAGCCGGTCGTCACCATCACCACCACCTATGACGGTGCGACGCCGGATACGATGGACAAGGAGGTGACGAGCGTCATCGAGAACGCCGTCGCCGGCGTCTCGGGCTGGACCGACATCCAGTCGCAGTCGACGAGCGGCCGCAGCCGCGTCACCGTCCAGTTTTCCGACGCGACGGACATCAATGTCGCCGCCAATGATCTGCGCGATGCCGTCGGCAATGCCCAGCGCAATCTGCCGACGGATGCCGATCCGCCAACGATCGCCAAGGCCGATACCAATGGCGACGCGATCATGCGGCTGGCGGTCACCTCGAAGGTCCAGAATATCGAGCAACTCACCCAGCTCGTGAACGACACCATCGTCGACCGCCTGAAATCGGTGCCGGGTGTCGCGACGGTGCAGGTCAATGGCGACCGCTCGCCGATGATCAGCATCTATGTCGATCCGATGCGGCTCGCGGCCTATGGCTTGACCGTGGCCGATCTCAAGACGGCGCTCGCGACCGTGGCGCTCGACGTGCCCGCTGGCAATCTCACCGACATCAACCGGACGATGTTCGTGCGCGCCGATGCGAGCGTCAAAGGCGCCGACGACGTCAAGGCCATCCGCATCAAGGGCGACACCCGCGTGGGTGATGTCGCCGATGTCGTCTTCGGTCCGGCCGCGAAGTCGTCCACGCTTCAGGTCAATGGCAGCACGGGCGTCGGCCTCGGCATCGTGCGTCAGGCGAGCTCCAACACGCTCACCATTTCCGAGGGCATCCGCCAGGCGGTCGACGAACTGAAAGCGACGCTGCCGGCCGATGTCAGCGTTCGCATCACCTCCGACGACGCCAATTTCATCGCTGGCTCCTTCGAGGAGGTCGAGCGCAGCCTTGTCCTCTCGATCGCGATCGTCATTGGCATCATCTATCTGTTCCTCGGCTCGCTGCGCACGACGCTCATCCCCGCCGTCACCGTGCCCGTGTCGCTGCTCGGCACCATCGCTGCGATGTATCTGATGGGCTTCTCGCTCAACATCCTGACGCTGCTGGCGCTGGTGCTGGCGACCGGCCTTGTTGTCGACGACGCTATCGTCGTGCTCGAGAACATCGCTCGCCGCCGTCACGAGGGCATGGGGCCGCGCGCCGCAGCGGTGCTCGGCGCCAAGCAGGTGTTCTTCGCCGTCATCTCGACCACAGCGACGCTCGCCGCGGTGTTCATTCCGATCTCGTTCTTCAAGGGCACCGCCGGTCGTCTCTTCTCCGAATTCGGCTTCGTGCTGGCCTTTTCGGTGGCGCTGTCCGCCTTTGTCGCGCTGACGCTGGTTCCAATGCTGGGTTCGCGCCTGCTCGGCGATGGCGATCATGGCGGCGAGGCCAAGGGCAACCTCTTCAATCGCGCACTCGGAGCGATCGGACGGCGCGGCCATCGTCTCTATGAGCGTCTGCTCGACGCCTCGCTCCAGGCGCCTGTGGTCGTCATCCTGATCAGCGTTCTGTTCGCTGGCGGCGCATTTCTCGCCTTCGAAAGCCTGCCGCAACAGCTGACGCCGCAGGAAGATCGCGGCGCCGTGATCGTGTCGCTCTCGACGCCGCAGGGCTCGACGATCGACTATACGCAAGGCCAGATGCAACTGGTCCAGGCGGCTGTGCAGCCGCTGCTCGATTCGGGCGAGGCGACGAATTCCTTCTCGATTGCCGGCAATTTCAACAACCCGAACAGCGGCTTCATGTTCGTGACGCTCGCGCCATGGAGCGAACGTCACCGCAGCCAGCAGGCGATCAGCGCCGAGGTCGCGGCGAAAGTCCGCAACATTCCGGGTGCCGTGGTCAATATCCGCCAGCCGAACAGCCTCGGCATCCGTGGCGGCGGCCAGGGCCTGACCTTTGCGGTGACCGGCCTCGACTACGATGCGATCTCGAAGGGCGCGACGGACCTCATCAACACGCTGTCCGCCAATCCGGCCTTCTCGAATGTCCAGCTCAACTATGATCTGAACCAGCCACAGCTTCAGGTGAAGATCGATCGCGACCGCGCCGCCGATCTCGGCGTTTCAGTCGCCGATGTCGGCACGATCGTCTCGACGCTGCTCGCCAGCGCCGATATGGGCGATTTCTATATCGGCGACGACAAGATCAACATCCGCGCCATGGCGCCGGATGGGCTGATCGTGACGCCGAGCGATCTTGAGAATGTTCAGGTGCGCACGGCGGGCGGCACGATGATCCCGCTGTCGTCGGTCGTCACGGTCAGCGAGGAATCGACCTCGCCGACGCTCGCGCGCCAGTCGCAGCGCCGCGCGGTGCCGATCACCGCGACGCTATCGCAAGGCGTCGATCTCGGCTCGGCGATGAACGTCCTGAACGAAGAGGCGAAGCAACTCCCGGCCGGCCTTGGCATCGTCTATACGGGCGAGGCGGCCACGCTCAATGAAACCTCGAGCGGCGTGCTCACCACCTTCGGTTTCGCTGTGATCATCATTCTCCTGGTGCTCGCGGCGCAGTTCGAGAGCTTCGTCGCCGCGGCGATCCTCTTCGCGACGGTACCGTTCGGCGTCGCCTCCGGCATCTATGCGATCATGCTGTCGGGCGGCTCGCTCAACATCTACAGCCAGATCGGCCTCGTCATGCTGGTCGGGCTGATGGCCAAGAACGGCATCCTGATCGTCGAATTCGCCAACCAGCTCCGCGACGAGGGGTTGTCGGTGCGCGACGCCATCCGCGAAGCCTGTCTCGTGCGTCTCCGTCCCGTGCTGATGACGATGATCGCGACCGTGCTCGGTGGCCTGCCGCTGATCCTGACCGGCGGTGCCGGCTCGGAGGCGCGTGCGGCGCTGGGCTGGATCATGGTCGGCGGGCTCGGCTTCTCGGCGCTGGCAACGCTGTTCCTGACGCCGGTCGCCTTCCTGCTGCTCGCCGGGCTCAGCAAGCCGCGCGTCGCGGAGGAGGAGCGGTTGATGCGCGAACTTGCCGCCGCCGAAGACGACGACCGTCGCCGCCGCAAGGAAGCCGCCGAAGCAGGGGAGACCGACACCCGGCCGCCGCTGCAGATCGCGGCCGAGTGAGGCGAGATGGTGCGGTCACCCGTCATGAATGCTGGACGCGAGGCTGCCACTGCGGCGCCGATGCGTTATCGTCTCATGATTGGCGGTAAGGCTGAATCGGCGGCCGGCGCGGGCGGGATGAAGGACGAAAGCTCATCCTTGAGCGAGATCGACGAAAAAGCGGCGGCCGACGCGGTCCGAAGCGACGAGGCCTTGATGCGCGCGGTTGCCGATGGCGACGGCGAGGCCTTCGGCCGCGTCATCGCGGCCGAGGCGCCCCGGCTGACACGGTTCGTCGCCGCCGTGCTCGGCGATCTTTCCGAGGCTGAAGAGGTTGTGCAGGAGGCCCTGATTCGGCTCTGGCGCAACGCCGAAGCCTGGGAGCCGCGCGGGCGGATCGGCACATGGCTGCATCGTGTCGCCTACCGCCTCTCCATCGACCGCCTTCGCCGCCGGCGACCGCATATCGACATCGACGAACTTGAAAATGTTCTCGAGGACGAGGCGCCGACGCCGGAAAGGCAATTGGTCCGCGTTGAAGACGTAAGGTTGGTGCATGAGGCGCTCGACCGGATGCCGGATCGGCAGCGAGCCGTGATCGTCCTCGCGCATTTTCAGGAACTGAGCCAGGCAGAAGCCTCGGCTGTGATGGGCATGAGCCAACATGCCTACGAATCCCTGCTCGCCCGCGCTCGCCGCCGCCTGCGCGGCATGCTTGCGGGGGAGGAGACGGGAGACCGGGAGGAATGGACGGAATCATGAGCAACACGAGCGAACACGAAACCGAGGCGCTGCATCGCGGTCCGATCGGGCTGCGCGACGCCGTTGATCATTGGGGTGCCGATCTTGGCCGCTGGCCGGACCGCGCTCTGGCCGCGCATGGGCGCGAGGCCCTGCTCGCCGACCGCTCCTTCCGCGCTTACCGCGACGATGCGCAGGCGCTCGATATCCGGCTGAAGACGGTAGCTTCAGCCCTCGATGCACGGATTGCCGCCGGCTCCCTTGACCGTATCCGTGCCGGTGTTCTTGCCAAGGCGGCGCCGCGGCCCGTGCGCTGGCATCGCCGTCTGGCGGCCGCGGCAGCCGTTGTCGTCGTGGCCGGCGCGCTCGGGGGCGCTTCGGGCTTCGTCTTTGCCCCGGCGGGCGAGGACATGCGTGTCGCGAGTGTCGTCCAGCTTGATCCGTTGCTGTTCGGCCCGTCCGAGTTCGGCTTCTGATGACGATCGACCTGAAGCCGCGGCGGCGCATCAGCTGGCTATGGTTGGCGCTGGTCTGCTCACTGGCGATGAATGCCTTCGTGCTGGGCGCGTTTGTCACGGAGCGGCTCGGCTTCCGCCATGCCGATGGCGGTCCCCGTGCCGTCAAGATGGAGTTGCGTTGGCTGAAGGACCGGCTCTCGCCGGCCTCGGTCACCACGATCGAGGCGTCGCTCGATAAGTTGAAGCCGGATGTGCTGACCCGGCTTCAGCGGTTGAAGACGCTGCGCGCCGAACTCGCCGTTCTCGCCGCCGCGCCCGAGCCAGATCGCGCCGCCATCGACGAGCATCTCCGCGAGATCCGTATCGAGGTCGGCGCCATGCAGGAACAGATTCAGTCGCGCACGTTCGACGCGGTCCTGGCCCTGCCGGCGGACCAGCGCGCAGCGCTCGGCAAGCCGCAGGACGACTGAGCCAACAGCGGAAGAGCGGCCGGACCGCAGCCGCGGCGCGTAGCGATCAACGGTGCGGCGTCCGCGAAATTCCCAAAGAAAAGGGGCCGCCGAAGCGGCCCCAGTTGGGAGGAAACGAAGCCCTCGCTCAGCGCGGCGCAAGCAACCGCGCAGCGTCTTCCGCGGTGAGCGGTGCCGGACGCTCGGTGGTGGTCGAAAGCGTGATCACCTGGCGTGATGCTGCTGCTTCGAGCACCGAGACCATGACATCGAGGGCGTGCAGAGCGACGCGGCCGGAGCAGCGGGGCTCGCGACCGTTTTCAGCCGCATCCAGCATGTCGGCAACGCCGAGCATGCGATAATTGGCATGGCCGTGATCGTCCCCCCAATTGCCCTTGCCGAACGGTGCGTCCTCGGTGCCGACTGCGATGAAGTCACCGCCGCGCTCGGAATACTGGACCGTGCCGCCGAAGAAGTTCGGGTCGGGCACCAGCATCGTGCCTTCCGAGCCATAGAGCTCGATCGGGTTGAGATGGCCGTGCTTCCACACATCCCATGAGGCGGCGAGTGTCACCTGCGCGCCGCTCTTGAATTCAAGCACCGCGTTGATGGTGGTCGGCGTGCCGACTGGCACCGTCTTGCCCTTGAGCGGCCCTTCGGCCGTGACGGTGCGCTCTTCGAAACCCTTCGAGGCGAAGGCCGTCACATGCGTGACAGGCCCGACCAGGTTGACGAGCGCCGCGATGTAATAGGGTCCGAGGTCGAGGATCGGCCCGCCGCCCGGCTGGAAGAAGAAGCCGGGATTGGGGTGCCAGTGCTCCATGCCGTGGCTCATCACATGCATGGTGCCCGAGACGACGCGGCCGATCTTGCCCGCGTCGATCAGCTTGCGCGCCGTCTGGCCGCCGCCGCCGAGGAACGTGTCCGGCGCGCTACCGAGCTTCAGCCCGCGCGTGTCGGCTTCAGCCACCAGCTTCTTGCCGTCCTCGACCGAAAGCGCGAACGGCTTCTCGGAATAGGCGTGCTTGCCGGCGGAGAGGATGGCGTGGCTGATCTCGTAATGCGCCGACGGGATGGTCAGGTTGATGACCGTGTCGATCTCCCCGTCCTGCAACAGTTCGTCGACCGTCAGGGCGCGGACGCCGAAGGCATCGGCGCGGGCCTTTGCGGCGGCCGGCACGATATCGGCAACTGCGACGATCTTCGTGCCGGGAAAGAGCGGCGCGAGCTTGAGATAAGCCTGTGAGATGTTGCCGGCGCCGATGAGGCCGATCTTGTGGACAGTGGTCATGACAGCTCTCAGACAGCGAAGGACTTGATGGCGGCGAAGGAACGCTCGGCAAAGCGCTTCCAGTCGGCCGGGTTGTCATGTTCGGCGACGAGAAGGCCGGCATTCGGCGCCTTCTGGATATGCGGCCACAGCGCGGCCCAATCGACGACGCCATGACCGACATCGGCCCAGCCATCCTCGACGGTGGTGCCGGCCGGAGCGATATCCTTGATGTGGAACGCAATCACCTCCGAGGCCAGCCTGTCGATCTCAGGCGCGGCGTCCTTGCCGGCGCGGACGACCCAGCCGAGATCGAGTTCCGAGGCGACGCCGTTGCCGATCAGATGATCGATCGGGCGCGAGCCGTCGGAAAGCGTCGCATACTCGAAATCATGGTTGTGATAGCCGAGGCCAAGGCCCGCGGCCTTAACGGTCGCGGCGGTCGCAGCGAGCTTCTCGCCGAGCTTCTTCCACCCATCGACATCGGCAGGCCGGTCTTCGGCGCCGAGATAGGGGATGACGATGGTGTGGGCGCCGATCGTCTTGGCGATATCGATGAACCGCGCCGTCTCGCCCGTCACGCCGTCCATCGGTGCATGGAAGGTCGGCGTCGCCAAGCCAACGGCGTCGACCTTGGCGCGGTAGCCGGCGGGATCCTCGCCATAGAGCGGATAATAGGGCTCGACCGCGTCATAGCCGATCTTCGCGAGGCCCTCGAGCACGGTTTCGAGCGGCGGAAAATTGCGGGCGGAATAGAGCTGGAAGGAGATCTTGTGCTTGGGCATGGAGGCTCTCGTGGATCTGGCGGGTGAGAAGGGCGAGGGGAGGCGGCGCTCGGCGTCGCCGAGGAATCAGAGGCGTGCACCGCCCGCTTTATCGAAGATCGACGCCTGCGAAGGCGAGAAGAAGGCATCGACCGTCGCGGGGGTGGCGACATGATCGTCACCATCAATGCGCACCGCGAATTGTGTTCCCGAAACATGGCCCCAGACAAGGCTGTCGGCGCCCATCGGCTCGACGAGGTTGAGATGGATCGGCAGGATGGTCGCGTCCTCGGCCTTTTCCTTGAGCTCGATCTGCTCGGGGCGGATGCCGATCGTGGCTGGCTGCCCGTCCTTGGGGTCGCCTGAGAATTCATAACCGCTGATGTCGAGGCGCGTTCCGTCCGAAAGGACAAAGCCGGGTGCGCCGCCGCCAAGCGCGAGCGTGCCATCGACGAAATTCATGCCGGGCGAACCAACGAAGCCGGCGACGAAGCGATTGACGGGACGGCGATAGATTTCCTTCGGGCTCGCCAGTTGCTGGATCACGCCGCCATTCATCACGGCGATGCGGTCTGCCAGCGTCAGCGCCTCGATCTGGTCATGCGTCACATAGATCATCGTCGAGCCGAGTTCGTGATGCAGCCGCTTGATTTCGACGCGAAGCTCGGTGCGCAGCTTCGCATCGAGATTGCTGAGCGGCTCGTCGAACAGGAATACGTCGACATCGCGAACCAACGCCCGGCCGATCGCGACGCGCTGGCGCTGGCCGCCCGAAAGCTCGGAAGGACGGCGCCCCAGCAGCGGCTCGATCTGCAGGATCTTCGCGGCCTTGGCGACGCGCTTCTCGATCTCGTCATGCGGCGTCTTGGCCATCTTGAGGCCGAAGGAGAGATTACCCTTCACGGTCATGCGCGGATAGAGCGCATAGGACTGGAACACCATGCCGATGCCGCGGTCCTTCGGCTCCTCCCAGGTGACGTTCTTGCCGCCGATCCAGATCTGGCCGGCCGTGACGTCCAGCAGGCCGGCGACGGCATTCAGCAGGGTTGACTTGCCGCAGCCCGACGGCCCGAGCAGGACGATGAACTCGCCTTCCTTGATGTCGAGGTTGAGGGTCTGGAGCACCCTCAGCGTGCCGAAATCGATCTCGAGCTCGCGGATGGAAACGGTGGCCATGGATTACCCCTTCACGGCGCCGGCGGCGATGCCGCGAACGAACCAGCGACCCGACACGAAATAGACGATGAGCGGCACCAGCGCGGTCAGGATGGTTGCCGCCATGTTGACGTTGTATTCGCGCTCGCCAGTCGTCGTGTTGACGACATTGTTGAGCTCGACGGTCATCGGGAAGTTCTCGCGGCCGGCAAAGATCAGGCCGAACAGGAAGTCGTTCCAGATGCCGGTCACCTGCAGGATCACCGCGACGATGATGATCGGCGTCGACAGCGGCAGCATCAGGCGAAAGAAGATGGCCCAGAACCCGCCGCCATCGACGCGCGCCGCCTTGAAGAGATCGATCGGGATGCCCGCGTAGAAATTGCGGAACAGCAGCGTCATCAAGGGCAGACCGAAGATGGTGTGCACCACGACGATGCCGGGCAGCGAATTATAGAGCCCGACCGTCGAGAGCATCCGGACGAGAGGATAGAGGAACACCTGATAGGGGATGAAGGCGCCGAGCAGCAGCACGGCGAAGAGGAAGTTCGCGCCGCGCGGCCGCCAGAACGACAGGGCGTAACCAATGGTAGCGCCGAGAGCGATCGAGACGATGACGCTCGGCACCAGAATGCGGAAGGAATTCAGGAAGCCGACCTTGATGCCGTCGCAGTTGACGCCCGTACACGCATAGGTCCAGGCCTTGATCCACGGCTCGATCGTCGGCGCCAGCGGGAAGGAGAAGAGGTTGCCGAGACGGATCTCGGCCATCGGCTTGATCGAGGTGATCAGCATCACATAGAGCGGCAGCAGGAAGAACGCGGCCGAGACGACGAGAAAGGCGTAGACGCCGATCCGCGCCGGGGTGATGCGCGAGGGACGGGGGCCCTGCGGTTCCATGGTCGTGGTCGACATCATGCACCTCGCCCGCGCTGGCCGCGGAAATATTGCGAATAGAGCCACGGCGCCAGCACCACCAACACGGTGACGAACATCACGGTCGAGGCTGCGGTGGCGAGGCCGACATTCTGGCGGTTGAACAGATAGTCGATGACGAACTTGGCCGGGACCTCGGTCGAAATGCCGGGTCCGCCGCCGGTTAGCGCGATGACGAGGTCATAGACCTTCACCACGGCGGTCGCGAGCAGCACGGTCGCTGTCACGAACATCGGCGAGAGCATCGGCACGATGATATGCAGATAGACGCGCCAGGTCGGAATGCCGTCGACCTTGGCCGCCTTCCAGAGCTCCTGGTCGATGCCTCTGAGGCCGGCGAGCAGGATCGCCATCACTAGCCCCGAGGCCTGCCAGATGCCCGCGATCGCGATCACATAAATCGCGCGGTCGCCGCGCACCAGCCAGTCGAAGGTGAAGTCCTGCCAGCCCCAGTTCCGCACGGTCTGCTGAACGCCGAGCGTCGGGTTCAGCGTCCATTGCCAGACGAGACCGGTGACGATGAAGGACATGGCATAGGGATAAAGGAAGATCGTCCGGAACACGCTCTCGGCGCGGATCTTCTGGTCGATGAAGACGGCGAGCAGGAAGCCGAAGATCAGGCAGCCTATGATGAAACAGGCACCAAAAATGAAGAGATTCTGGCCTGATATGATCCAGCGTTCGGTCGCGAAAAGCCGCTCATACTGCTTGAGGCCGATAAAGTCGTAGGTCGGGAAGACCTTCGTGCTGGAGAAGGAGATACGGATCGTCCAGGCGATTGTGCCGAGATAGGCGAAGATGACGATCAGCCAGGCCGGGAGCAGGGCGATCTGGGCCGCGATCGAGCGGATAAAGCGCGGTTTCATGCTGGTCCTCCGGCCAAGCGCTGGCGATAGACTGGCGGGGCCAGCCTATCACACGCTGAAAGGGCTGGGGCGAGCGCCGCGCGCCCGCCCCGTTGCCGCTATTACTTGGCGCCTTCGACGATCGAGGCGATCGAGGCGACGAAGTCGTCGGAGGTCTTCGACTTGTCGGAGAAGAAGCTCGCGATCGCGTCGGTGAACGAACCCGAGACATCCGGCGAGATCAGGATGTCGGTCGATTCGACGACATTGCCAGCCTTGGCGAGCGCGATGCCCTGGGCAGCGCAGGCATCGACCTTCGAAAGGTCGACGTCGTCACGAACCGGGATCGAGCCCTTCTTGTTGTTGAAGGCGACCTGGGCTTCCGGCGAGAGGAGCACCTTCTCGAGCAGCTTCTGGGCCTTGGTGGCTTCCGGGTCCTTGTTGACCGGGAACACGAAGACGTCGCCGCCGATCCAGAACTCCTGGTTGCCGAGGCCGGGGATGCAGCCGACATCGGTGCCGGGCGTCTTGCCGGCGGCGATGACTTCGCCCTTGGCCCAGTCACCCATGAAGTTGAAGCCGGCCTGGCCGGTGACGATCATGGCGGTCGCCTGGTTCCACTGGCGACCCTGCATGCCGGCATCGGTATAGTCGCGCAGCTTCGCGAAGATGTCGGCGACCTTCTTGAACTCGGGCGACTTGACGGCGTCGACGTCCAGATCCTTGTAGATCTTGTAGTAGAGGTCCTTGCCGCCGGCACCGATCAGCACATTGTTGAAGGTCAGCACCTGCGTCCAGGCATCGCCCGACTGGGCAACCGGGACGATGCCGGCCGCCTTGAGCTTGTCGCCGGCGGCGAAGAACTCGTCCCAAGTCTTCGGCGCGGTCGCGCCCGCCTTTTCGAGCGCCGCCGGGGAGTACCAGAGCCAGATATTGGAGTGGATATTGACCGGCGCGGCGTAGATCTTGCCGTCGCGCGTCACAGCGGCGAGCACCAGCGGATTGATATGCTGCTTCCAGCCTTCCGCGTCGGCGACGTCGTCGAGGGGGGCGAGGAGGCCCTGCGTGACAAGCTCGTCGAACTGCTTGCCGGTGTTGAACTGCATGGCGGTCGGCGGATTGCCGCCGACGATCCGGTTGATGCCGGCCGTGCGGGCCGCGTCGCCGCCGCCGCCGGCGACCGCCGCGTCAACCCACTCGCCGCCCGCTGCATTGAACGCGGCCGCGAACTCCTGTACGGCGGCAGCCTCGCCACCCGACGTCCACCAGTGAATGACTTCGGCCTTCTCGGCCGCGCCGGCCGAACCGACTATCAACGCAACCATCGCGGCAGCGCCGAACAGAGCCTTGGTTACATGCTTCATCGAAATCCCTCCCAGGTTCAGGCGCAGAAAATGCACGGCGCCCATTACGACAGATGGCCGTCTCGCTCCCCGAGATACTGGCCGTCCAAATTCTTGTAATCGATTACATCTACTGTATGCTTCCTGGGTCGGCTGTCAACGCCAACTTATTTTGCACCGCAAAAGAAAGTCGGCCGACGGGGTAGGAGACGGGTGGGACCATGGCTGACGACGAGCTCACGCCGGTCGCGCGGACCGTGACGATTCAAGACGTTGCGCGGCTTGCCGGCGTATCGACGGCCACCGTGAGCCGGGCGATCGCGCTGCCCGATCGTGTCGCCGAGGCGACGCGCGAAGCCGTGTTTTCCGCGATCCGCGAGACCGGCTACACGCCGAATGCTGCAGCGCGGTCGCTCCGCGCCAAGGCGACGCGCATGGTTCTGGTGCTCCTGCCGGGCCTCGGCAACTCGTTTTTCACCCCGGTGCTGAACGCGCTGGAGGAGGTGTTTTCGAGCAAGGGCTATGGGGTTCTCGTCGGTTATGCCCGCCAGAGCCGGAGCCGCGAGACCCACTACGCACGGCTCATTCGCGGCGGGCAGGTCGACGGCGTGCTCGTCATCACCGGCAATGTGCCGCGCGACGAGGAATTCGTCGCCGTCCCCGCAAGCGTGCCGATTTCGCTGATGTTCTCCAACATTCCCGGCACCGATCAGTTCTCGATATTCGACGTCGACAACCGCCGGGCATCAGCGACCCTGGTTCGTCATCTGATCGCCGAGGGACACAGGCGCATCGCCCATATCTTCGGCCCCGTGGGGAGCACGGAATCGGAAGAGCGCCTGCTTGGCTACCGCGATGCGCATGCCGAGGCCGGGCTGCCGGTCGACGACGCCCTCGTCTGGCGCGGCGCCGGCAATTTCGATTTTGTTTCCGGCGATCGCGCGGCGGCCTTCTATCTCTCCGCAGCCGAGCGGCCGACCGCCGTCTTCGCCGCGGCCGACGAAATTGCGCTCGGCTTCATGCGCGGCCTCAAGAATCATGGCGTCTCGGTGCCGGGCGACGTCTCCGTGGTCGGCTTCGACGATACGGAATATGCGGAACACTATGATCCCGCGCTGACCACCATGCGCCAGCCGCGAACCGAGCTTGGCCGTCTCGCGGCGGAGGACCTCCTGCGGCGCATGATGGCGAAGGGCGAGACGCTGCCGCGCACGCATCTCCGCCTGCCATGCGAACTGATCATCCGCGAGAGCGTCAGGAGGATCGACGGCTGATGGCGTTGGTCTCAGTCTCGTTTGATGGCGGGACCGTTGGCGTGATCCGGGCGTCCCAGCCAGCCATCGCGATCTCCGCAACCGCTTCGAGTTCGGCGCAGTTCGCTCCGTCGCGGGCGAGGATCGACATGCCGTTCTGGACCGTCTGAATGAAGCGCGCCAGCGCATCCAGATCGGTCGAAGCGGGAACTTCGCCCTCTTCTACGGCGCGCGCGAGGCGGGCCGTCAGGCGTTTGAAGGTTTCCGCCCGCGCTGTGCGCACCAGAGCGCCGAGTTCGGCGTGTCCTTCGCTGTCAACCGAAGAGAGCGTCACCATGCATCCCCGCCCGGCGCCGCCCGATTCCGCGGTAAGGGACACGGAGGAATCCATGAGGTAGCGCCGGACTGCCTCCCGCGCGGTCACCGCCGTGCGGAAACCTGTCCACACTTTGCCCTCCTGGGTTTCGGCATAGAAGCGAAGCGCCTCGGCATAAAGCGCTTCCTTCGAGTGGAAGGCGGCATAGAGGCTTGGCGCGCCGATTCCCGTCGCCTCAATCAGGTCGGCAATCGAGGTTGCTTCGAAACCCTTGGTCCAGAACAAGCACGTCGCTCGCGCCAGCACGGCTGTGCGGTCGAACGCACGGGGCCTGCCGCGCTGCCGGCGTGTTTCCTCATCCCGATCAGGAGGCGCAGAATTTTGCATCGATCGTTATATAATCCGATTGACGGCTCTCGACAACATTTCTACTAATTCTGTATCGATCATTACAGAAAGGTGGAAATGATGACCGAACTGGCTGGAAAGAGGGCGCTCGTGTCGGGGGGATCGCGCGGTATCGGGGCGGCGATTGCGATCGCGCTTGCCGAAAAGGGCGCGGATGTGGCGATCACCTATGAGCGAGCGGCCGATCGCGCCGCCCAGGTGGTCGCCGAAATCGAGAGCAAGGGGCGCAAGGCCGTCGCGCTCCAGGCGGATAGCGCCGATCCTGCTGCCGTACGGCGTTCGGTGGACGAGGCGGCGGCCATGCTGGGCGGGCTCGATATTCTCGTCAACAATGCAGCGATCGCGCGTTATGCGCCGACGTCCGAAATCAGCATCGAGGCGATCGATGCGCTGCTGGCCGTCAACGTACGGGCACCCGTGATCGCAGCACAGGCGGCCGTTCCTCATCTTGCTGCTGGCGGACGCATCATTTCGATCGGCTCGGCCGGCGCCGAACGCATCGTCGGGCATTCCGGCACCTTGTATTACATGACGAAGTCGGCCTTGCACTCATTCACACGCGGCCTCGCGCAGGAACTCGGTCCGCGCGACGTGACGGTCAACCTCGTGCAGCCGGGGTCCACGGATACGGAGATGAATCCGGCCGATGGCGAATACGCCGAATTCCAGCGCAGCCTGAGCCCGCTCGGGCGTTATGGCGAGCCGGCCGACATTGCTGCGGCGGTTGCGTTTCTGGCCAGCCCATCCGCGCGGCATATCACGGGCGCCATCCTGACCGTGGATGGCGGACAGACGACCTAAACGATACCCGCGCGAGGAACCCGGCGGCAGGCTTCAGCCGCCGAGTTCCTCGCGCAGCATTTCCAGCGTCAGCCATTCCTCTTCCGCCGCCGCGCGTTCGCTGCTTGCGGCGGAGAGGCGCGCCGAGGCCGTGTCGAAGGTCTTGCGATCGTTCGAATAGAGGCCGGGCTTGGCGAGCGTTGCCTCGAGCTTCGCGATCTCGGCCGAAAGCTGCTCGATGCGGGCCGGCAGCGTTTCCAGCGCATGCTTCTGCTTGAAGGAGAGCTTGGCGCGGCTGGCCGCTGCCGCCGGACGCGGTTCGGCCGGCTTCTTGGCTGCCTTCGGTTCGGCCCGGTTGGCCGTGCGCTGCGGCGCTGCGGCGCCGCGCTGCGCCAGCATGTCGGAATAGCCGCCGGCATAATCGGTCCAGCGGCCATCGCCCTCGGCGACGATCACCGAGGTGGCGACGCGGTCGAGGAAGTCGCGGTCATGGCTGACGAGAAGGATCGTGCCCGGATAATCGTCGAGCAGCTCTTCCAGCAGGTCGAGCGTCTCGAGGTCGAGGTCGTTGGTCGGCTCGTCGAGCACGAGGAGGTTGGACGGCCGGGCGAGGGCGCGCGCCAGCATCAGGCGGCCGCGTTCGCCGCCTGAAAGTGCGGTGATCGGCGCGCGCGCCTGCTCGGGTTGGAACAGGAAGTCCCGCATATAGCCGATGACATGGCGCGCTTCGCCATTGACGATCACGGTATCGCCGCGGCGGTCGGTCAAGGCTTCGGCGAGCGTCATGGCGGGATCGAGGCTGTCGCGCTTCTGGTCGAGCGTCACCATTTCGAGATTGGTGCCGAGCTTGACCGAGCCGGTATCGGGCGCGAGCGCTCCGGTGAGCAGGTTGAGCAGCGTTGTCTTGCCGGCGCCGTTCGCCCCGACGAGGCCGACCCGGTCGCCGCGCTGGATGCGGATCGAGAAATCGCGCACGATCGCCCGCTCGCCGAACGACTTCGAAATGCCGCGCGCCTCGATCACCGACTTGCCGGACAATTCGCCCTCGGTCGCGACGAGCTTGACCTGACCGACCGCGCCGCGCTGCTCGCGTCGCTCGGTGCGCAGCCCTTCGAGCTTGCGCAGGCGGCCCATATTGCGCTTGCGCCGGGCGGTGACGCCGTAGCGGACCCAGTCGAGTTCCTGCGAGATCTTGCGGTCCAGCCGCTCGCGTTCCTTTTCCTCCTCGTGCAGCACGGCGTCGCGCCATTCCTCGAAGGCGGCAAAGCCCTGCTCAAGGCGTCGCGTATTGCCACGGTCGAGCCAGAGCGTCGCCTTCGACAATCGTTCGAGGAAGCGGCGGTCATGGCTGATCAGGACGAGGGCCGAGCGCATGCCGCGCAGCGTCTCTTCCAGCCATTCGATGGCCGGAAGGTCGAGATGGTTGGTTGGTTCGTCCAGCAGCAGGATATCGGGCTCCGGCGCGATGGCGCGCGCCAGAGCGGCACGCCTGGCCTCGCCGCCCGAAAGGCTCGCCGGCTGTTCTTCGCCGGTCAGCCCGAGCGCTTCCAGCAGCATGGTGGCGCGATAGGCGTCGTCACCCGGCCCGAGGCCGGCTTCGACATAGGCACGCGTTGTCGCGAAGCCGGAGAGATCCGGCTCCTGCTGCAGATAGCGCAGCGTCGCGCCGGGCTGCACGAAGCGCGTGCCGGCATCCGGCTCGATCGTCCCGGCGGCGATTTTGAGCAGCGTCGATTTGCCGGAACCGTTGCGGCCGACGAAGCAGAGCCGTTCGCCCGGTGAAACCGAAAGCGAAGCATTCTCGATCAGTGGTCGGCCGCCAAAGGTGAGGCGGATGTCCTGGAGCAGAAGAAGGGGAGGAGCCATGCGCGCGATGTAAGGGTGCTGGCATGCCCGAGGCAAGCGCCGTGGCGGGAATTCGAACGTCGCCCCATGGTCCTCGGGTTAGAACCGCACTAAAAAGCATCGGGCGACTAGGTCGGCCAGGGGAGAGGCGATTTGATCGAAACCGTGCGGGAGACGCCGCCAGGCGAGCTCGACACCTTGATGTCGGCGGTCGCCTATGGTGACGAAGCCGCGTTCCGTCGCCTCTATGACCAGACGTCACGGAAACTCTTTGCCGTCATCCGCCGTATAGCTGGAAGTGAGGCCGCGGCGGAAGAAGCGTTGCAGGAGGCATTCCTCCGAATATGGAATCACGCCGATCGGTTCGATCCGTCCCTTGCCTCGCCGGTGACCTGGATGACGACGATCGCGCGGCATGCCGCTATCGACGCCGTCCGCCGCGGGGCGGAGAGGGTGTCGGCGGCGGCGGTCGTGATCGATGAAGAAATGGCCGAGAGGCTGGCCGGGCCATCGACGATGACGGACAGCCTGGCGGGCCGTCAGTTGCAGCGGTGTCTCGAAGCGCTCGGGGAAGATCGCAAGGGCATGGTGGTGCTTGCTTATTGCCAGGGCTGGAGCCGTGAGGAGTTGTCGCGCCGATATGACAAGCCGGTGGCGACGGTGAAGACGCTGCTGCGCCGCAGCCTGATCGCTCTGAAGGAGTGTCTCGGTGGCCGTTGACGACGGAAGAGGACCCGGGCCGTTGGACGACGACGTCGACGCCCTGGCGGCCGAATATGTCATCGGCGCGCTCGACAGAGGCGAGCGCCGCGCCGTCGAGACGCGCATGTTGCGCGAACCCGTCATGGCGGCGGCGGTTGCCGCCTGGGCCGAACGGCTTTCCCCGCTCGATGCCGATGCCGGCGAACGCGCGCCGCCCGATCGTGTCTGGACGGCGATTGCCGCCCGGATCGGCGGCGATGTCGGCGTCGGACAGGTGATCCATCTCGAGCGCTCGCTGAAGCGCTGGCGCGTCGCGACGGGGATGGTCGGTATCGCCGCCGCGCTGCTGGCCGTCATCGTTGCCCGCGAAGCGCTGGTTCCGCCGTCGCCTCCGCCGGGTGCGAGCTATGTCGCCGTTCTCGGCGGGGAGGGCGGGGCGCCGGCTTTCGTCGCCTCCGTCGATACCGCTGCCGGCACGATCCGCCTGCGCCGCGTCGGCACGGCGCCCCCTCCCGACAAGAGCTTCGAATTGTGGAAGGTGCCGGAGAGCGGTCCGACCGTCTCGCTCGGTGTCGCCGACAGCGAGCGCGAACTGAAGCCTCTGGACGTCTCGCTGAGGCCCGGCGAGCGGCTGGCGATTTCCGTCGAGCCGAAGGGCGGTTCTCCGACCGGCCAGGCAACCGGGCCGGTGGTCTATATCGGCACGTTGCTGCCCGCCGAATGAGGGCGCTTCGTGATCAATTCCTGTCGCAATGATCATGCAAGGCAACCCAATGTCGGAGTTGGCGTTGCACTGCGTGACCCTGCGGATGTTTGTGGTTGGGAATGACGATGCTTGAAGAGGTCGCGCCACATTCAGGGCAAGACGACCTGCCCGTATTTCTGCGGCAGTCCGGCGAGATGGGCGCCCTGATCGCGGCTCACGACTGGAGCCAGACCGAACTTGGCCCGATCGCTGGATGGCCTGCATCCCTGAAGTCGGCGATTTCGATGATCCTGGCGGCCACGCCGGCGATGGCGCTGCTATGCGGCCGGCAAGGGCTGCTGATTTACAATCAGGCTTATGCCGAGGTCTGCGGCAAGCGCCATCCGGCGGTGCTCGGTTGCAGTGTGCTCACGGCCTGGCCGGAGGCGGCCGCGTTCAACGGTCATGTTCTCGATGTCTGTCTCGGCGGGGAAAGCCTCGCTTTTCACGACACGCCGCTCACCCTGACGCGCAACGGCTTCCCCGAGCAGACCTGGTTCGACCTCAATTACAGTCCCCTCCGCGATGAGGATGGCAATATCATCGCCGTGTTTGCCGTCGTATCCGAGGTGACGTCGCTCCACCTTGCCCAGGACGAACTGCACAGCCGACAGGAGCGATTCAGCCATGCACTGAACGCTGCCGGCGTGATCGGCATCTGGGACTGGCACTTCGATACCGACCTGATGTTCACCGATGCACGCTTCGCCGACTTCTACAGCGTCGATGCAACGCGGGCATCGACGGGCGCTCCGCGCGCCGAGTTCGACGCGCATGTTCATCCTGATGACCGTGCCTATGTCGAGGAAGAGACGCAGCGCGTCGCCGCCAGCGGCGGTGATCTCTCGATCGAGCATCGCCTGATCGGTCGTGACGGATCGGTGCGCTGGGTGATGGTGCGCGGCACGGGCTTCCCCGATGCGGATGGCCAGCCCGCCCGCCTGTCCGGCGCGGCTGTCGAGATCACCAATCGCAAGAAGGCGGAAGAAGCCCGCCGCCTGCTCATTCGCGAACTGCATCATCGCATCAAGAATACATTCGCCGTCATCGCCGGCATGGTCACGATGACGGCGCGCTCTGCTGCGGATGTCGGCGAGATGGCGGATGTTCTGCGCGGGCGCCTGGTTGCGCTTGCAGCGGCGCACGAGCTGATCCGGCCGGCCATTACCGCGGAGGTCGGCCATACCGAGCAGACGACGCTGGCCGATCTGTTCACCGCGATCCTGACGCCGCACCTCTATTCGCCCGAACAGTTCACGCTGACGGCTCCGTCGGTCGAAATCGGCGTAACCGCCGCGACAAGTCTTGCGCTGGTCCTGCATGAACTGGCCACCAACGCGGCCAAATATGGTGCGCTCTCGACGTCGAAGGGCCATCTCGACGTGACCGCGCGCTTTGACGATACCAAGCTGGAGCTGGACTGGATCGAGAGCGGCGGCCCGTCAGTGGCTGGACCGCCGCGCCATCAAGGCTTCGGCAGCCGCCTCGCGAGCATGAGCATCGTCGGCCAGCTCGCCGGGTCGATCGATTTCCAATGGAAGGAGACGGGCCTCGATGCGCGGCTCGTGATGTCGCGCGAGCGCCTCGCGCGCTGAGGTCTCAGGCGACGGCGCGGTCGCGGTTTTGGAGCCACGCGCCGAGCCGATCGAGTGCCGCGTCGAGAATCTCGTCGCGCTTCGAAAAGCAGAAGCGCACGAAATTGGATGGGGCTTCTCCCGCATAGAATGCCGACACGGGAACGGCGGTGACGCCGCCTTCCAGCGTCATCTGCCGGCAGATCTCGACATCTCTGCCGGCGAGCCCGAGCGGTGACACATCAGCCGTGACAAAATACGTCCCGCTGCAGGGCACGACATCGAAGCCGAGGCGGACAAGGCCTGCCGAAAGCCGGTCCCGCTTCGCCGCCAGCGTTCCCGCAAGATCCGCATAATAGGCGTCTGTCTTGCCAAGCCCGAACGCGACCGCCTTCTGAAGATTGGGCGGCGTCGTGAAGGTGGTGAACTGGTGCGCCTTGGCGATCGGATCGAGCAAGGCGGGCGCGGCGGTGACATAGCCGACCTTCCAGCCGGTCAGCGAGAAGGTCTTGCCGGCCGAGCCGATGCGGATCGCACGCTCGCGCATGCCGGGCAGCGTCATCAGCGGGATATGCGCGCGGCCGTCGAACAGGATGTGCTCATAGACCTCGTCGCAGATCGCGTAGGCGTCATATCGCACGCAGAGTTCGGCGATCGCGCCAAGTTCCTCGCGCGAAAACGCCTTGGCCGCGGGGTTCATCGGATTATTGATCAGGATGGCCTTGGTGCGCTCGGAAAAGGCCGCTTCGAGCGCGGCGACATCGAGTTTCCACTCAGGCGGCGTGATGCGTACCAGCCGCGGAATGCCGCCTGCGCGGCGCACGAGCGGCAGATAGCAGTCATAGAGCGGTTCGATCAGCACGACCTCGTCGCCCGGCTCGATCAGCGCGGCGATGATGTCCGACAGCGCCTCTGTCGCCCCGGACGTGACCAGCACCTCGCTCTTCCAGTCGACATCGAGCCCGTAAAAGCGCGCGTTCGATTCTGCCACGGCCTGGCGCAGTTCCGGCACGCCCATCATCGGCGGATATTGATTGGGACCGGCCAAAAGGGCCTCGGCTGCGAAGCGACGTACATCCTCCGGCCCATCGACATCCGGAAAACCCTGGCCGAGATTGATGGCCTTGTGCTCGATGGCCAGGCGCGACATGACCTCGAAGATCGTGGTCGGCAGCCCGGAATAGACGGGGTTCGTCGGCTTCATGAAATTCTCCGCTCGGCGGCGGACATTATGTCCGCCCCGGAACCTGCGCAAGCAAAGCGATGCTCCAAGCCGCGGCGGATTTGAAACACCGGGCGATCACGCGCTCGTGATCGCCTTTTCCCGCGCGAAATGAAACCGGTTTGCCCGAGCCATCGTATCAGTCATTGTAAGCAACGACAGAGCTCACAGAGCGAGCGGAAGACATTTCATAAATAGATGCACTGATAACAGAGAGTTCCGTCTCTCTGAGTGGGTAGATATTGACCGAAGAAGTGCCGATCCGCTGGTCGCGTTTGCTTCTAGATCTGTCTCGGTCCGTCGGACCGATGAAAATCAAGCTGGAGGATAAAAGCATGTTTCGCATGACCACCCTGGCCCGTGCGGCCGCCATCGCCGTCGTCGCCCTGACCGGCACCGTTGCCTTCGAGGCGCCGGCTTCGGCCAAGACCGTGATGGTCGGCGGCGCCCCGATGTATCCCTCGAAGAACATCATCGAGAACGCCGTCAACTCGAAGGATCACACGACGCTCGTTGCCGCGGTCAAGGCGGCTGGTCTCGTCGACACGCTGTCCGGCCCCGGTCCGTTCACCGTGTTCGCGCCGACCAACGAAGCGTTTGCCAAGCTGCCGGCCGGCACCGTCGATACGCTGGTGATGCCCGCCAACAAGAAGATGCTCACGAGCATCCTGACCTATCACGTGATTCCGGGTCGGGTGACGGCCGCCGACATCATGGCAGCCGCGAAGAAGATGGGCGGCAAGGCTGAGTACAAGACCGTCAATGGCGAAACGCTCACCTTCATTGTGAAGGGCAAGACCATCACGATCGTCGATGCCAAGGGCGACAAGGCCAAGATCACCATCCCGAACGTCATGCAGTCGAATGGCGTGATCCACGTCATCAACACGGTGCTTCTGCCGGGCTGATCGACGGGCGACCCGCTGCCGGAGGCTGGTAACCCACGCCAGCCCGAGGCGGAGCCGTCCCGACGCAATGGCGTCGGGGCGGCTTCTGCCGTTCAATCGGCTGGCCGAGTCTGTGCGTAGCCGAGGCGTTCGTTGAGGCGCTCGAGGAGATCAGCCGCAGCGTCCGTGATGACGGTGCCGGGCGGGAAGATCGCCTCGGCCCCAGCCGCGCGCAAGGCGGCGAAATCCTGGCCTGGAATGACGCCGCCGACGACGATCATGATATCGCCGCGCCCGGCGGCATCGAGAGCCTCTTTCAGGGCAGGTACCAGCGTGAGGTGGCCGGCGGCAAGCGAAGAGACGCCGACGATATGGACGTCGCCTGCGATGGCCTCGGCGGCAGCTTCCTCGGGCGTCTGGAACAGCGGGCCGATCTCGACATCAAAGCCGAGGTCGGCAAAGGCCGAGGCAACCACCTTCTGGCCGCGGTCATGGCCATCCTGCCCGACCTTGGCGACGAGGATGCGCGGCTTGCGGCCTTCATTCTCCTCGAAGGCTTCGGCAAGCGCCCGGACCTGCGCGATCGTGTCGCCTGCCGAACTCTCGCCGGCATAAATGCCTTCGACGGCGCTCGGTCTCGCCTCGTGCCGGCCGAACACGGCTTCGAGCGCGGCGCTGATCTCCCCCACGGTCGCGCCGGCGCGGGCGGCTTCAATCGAGAACGCGAGCAGGTTGCCGCTTCCGCGCGCGGCCTCCGTCAGCGCCAGAAGCGCCTGTGTCGTCGCCGGGTTGTCGCGCTCCCGCTTCAGCCGGGCCAGCTTTTCGACCTGAGCGGCCCGCACCGCGGAATTGTCGATCTTCAGCACGTCGACCGTCGCCTCGTCGTGCCGGCGATAGGTGTTGATACCCACGACGGTCTGATCGCCGGCGTCGATGCGCGCCTGCGTCCGCGCCGCGGCCTCTTCGATCCGCCGCTTGGGGATGCCGGCCGCGATCGCCTTCGCCATGCCGCCCAATGCGTCGACCTCGGCGATATGCGCCATCGCGCGCGCTGCAAGATCCGCCGTCAGGGCCTCGACGAAATGCGACCCGCCCCAGGGATCGATGAAGCGCGTGATGCCGCTTTCCAGTTGCAGGATGAGCTGTGTGTTGCGGGCGATCCGGGCCGATGCATCCGTCGGCAGCGCGAGGGCTTCGTCGAAGGCGTTGGTGTGCAGCGACTGCGTGCCGCCCTCCGTTGCCGCCATGGCCTCGACGGCCGTGCGGATGATATTGTTGGCGACGTCCTGCGCTGTCAGCGACCAGCCGGATGTCTGGCAATGGGCACGGAGGGCGAGCGACTTGGCACGCTTCGGCCCGAAGCGTTCGGCAACGAGGCGGGACCAGAGCATGCGCGCGGCGCGCAGCTTGGCGATCTCCATGAAGAAATCGGTGCCAATGGCCCAGAAGAAGGAGATGCGCGGTGCGAAATCGTCGACATCGAGGCCGGCGGCAATCCCGGCAGCAATGTAGTCGAGCCCATCGGCCAGCGTATAGGCCAGCTCCAGATCGGCCGTCGCGCCAGCCTCCTGCATATGGTAGCCCGACACCGAGATCGAGTTGAACTTCGGCATTTCGCGCGAGGTATAGGCAAAGATGTCCGATACGATCCGCATCGATGGCTCGGGCGGATAGATATAGGTGTTACGGACCATGAACTCCTTCAGGATGTCGTTCTGGATCGTTCCCTGAAGCTGGTCCGGCCGGATGCCCTGTTCCTCCGCCGCCACGATATAGAGCGCGAGGATCGGCAGCACGGCGCCGTTCATCGTCATCGACACGCTCATCTTGTCGAGCGGAATTCCATCGAAGAGCTGCCGCATGTCGAGGATGGAATCGATCGCGACACCGGCCATGCCGACATCGCCGGCGACGCGCGGATGATCGCTGTCATAGCCGCGATGCGTCGCGAGATCGAAGGCGACCGAGAGACCCTTCTGCCCGCCGGCAAGGTTGCGGCGGTAAAAGGCATTGGAGGCCTCGGCGGTCGAGAAGCCGGCATATTGGCGGATCGTCCAGGGCTGCTGGACATACATCGTCGGGTAGGGACCGCGCGTGAACGGTGGCAGGCCGGGCATGGTCTCGGCAAAACCGGCTGCAGCGCGTTCGGCCGCGCCATAGCGTTCGTGGATGGCGATCCCCTCGGCCGTCATGGCGGGCGGCGTCGCCGTGACGCCGTCGTCCAGTGGCTCGACAGCGAACGGAATGGCGGTGAAATCGGGGAGGGAAATCATGAGGCGGTGCCTTCGAACGGCGCCGATATCCGCCGGGGATGGAGCCCCACGGTTCCGCCGCCTTCGCCCGCGATCGGCGGCTCCGGCCTCGCCGCAGCACCTTCGGCGCGGAAATGCGTGACGCCGACGATGCCGCGCTCGCCGGATGCGAGCGCAGCTCGCCGCCGCTCGGCGGCTTCCGCGACGTCACCCTGCAGCCGCTCCCGTGCGTTTGATTGGAGCAGGCCGCCGTCGCGTTCGATCGCCTGGAAACGCTGCCATCCCTCCTCGGCGAGCGCCTCCGTCAACGCTTCGATCGTGCCCGAGCCGGCACCCGGGTCGGCGACCCTTGCAAGCCTTGCTTCCTCGATCAGGATCGCCTGCGTGGTCAGCGCAAGCCGCTCGGCTTCGGCGTCATGCGGATCGATCGCTGCGGTGAACGGGAGCACAGTGAGAGAATCCGCGCCGCCAAGGCCGGCGGCAAGCGCGGCAATGGTCGTCCGGATCAGATTGGAGTTCATGTCCTCGGCGGCCAGCATGCGCCAGCTCGTCTCGGCATGCAGCGCGAGGCGCTGCCGTGGCAGACCGCCGGCCGCGAACAGGCGCGCGTGCAACAGCCGCATCGCGCGGAATTTGGCGATGGTGACGAACTGGTCCTCATCGGCCGCAAGCGCAACATCGATCGCACGGACAGCGACGTCTTCGGAGGTGCCGCTATCGAGCAGCGCGCGGAGTTGTGCCAGCAGCGCGGCGAGGGCATAGCCGAGCTCAATCGAGGGCGTGCCGCCGGCGCCATGGACGAGGCGCGCATCGGCGCTGGCGAAAGGTCCGGTATAGCCGCGCGCGGCGAGGCGGGTGACCAGCGCTGCGAACGCCGGCACATCCGCGGCGTCTGTCCGTCCGGATGCAAGGGCGCCGATCGGGTCCAGACCGAACGCGATCACCAGCAATTGCGGATCAAGCCGACCGTCGGCGACCGCAGCGTCGAATGCGTTTGCCCAGGCCTCTCCATCAGACCCGGCCGACAGGCGCCAATGACCGCGATCAAGCGGCGCCTCTGCCAAAAGCGCCGGAAGGTCCGCCAGCGGCAGGCCATCGCCATAATCCGCTCCCGACCCCGCTGCGACGATTTCGAATCCGTCGGCTCCGGTCGCGAGTGAAGATGCGATGGTTGCGGCGTCGGTTCCACGCCCGAGCCGCTGCAGCCGCATCCACGCCTTGCCGTTGCGCGACCAGAGCGGTGGTCGGTCCGCCGCGGGAAGGAGGGGATCGATCGCAATTCCGGGTTCGATCTTCGCCGCCAATGTCGAAAGCGGCTGGCCGGAAAGCGATTTTTCGACGAGGCGCCGCCAATCGGCTTCACTCGGTGCCGGCCAAGCTCCGGCCGGATTGTCCTCCATGGCCTGCTCCTGCGTTCCGTCCCGAACGCTCTGGCGCGCCGCTCTATCGCTGCGACGCGCTCAGTCTAGAGGGTTGCCGCGATCGATGCGATGGCGGAGCACATCCTCAATAGGTCATGACGGCCGGCAGCGTCTTGGCCTGCTCGATCCAGTCCGCGACCTGCGTCTCCGAAGGCAGCTGGCGCACGAGCTTGCGGGCCGCGTTCACCTCCGCCATCTTCGCCGTCAGATTATCGGCGCGGCGCTGCTTCAGCTCCTTGACCGTATCGACGCCTGCAGCCTCCAGAAGATCGGAAAACTCCTCGGCAACGCCCTTGAGGCGCATGAGGTCGGCCTTGTTGGTCCAGCCGAGGATCTTGGTCTCCTCGATGCCGGTCGTGGTGGCGAGTGCCTTGCGGCCCTTCGGATCCTTCCCGGCGTCGAGCAACTGGTCGGTGGTCTTGATGCCAGCCGCCCCGAGCTTTTCGGCAAATGTCTTGCCGATGCCCTCGATGTCGATGATCGGATAGCTCACGCATGCCTCCCTCAGCAGCAGGCCGACGGAACGCGGCCATTTGCTGATGTTCGCGCCATGCGGCGCGGAAGGCAATATGATGGCGTCGCTTGATTTCGCCCCGTCAAATCGCGACGCTTGCGCGTTTGCATGACAATGCCAATTGCCCGGAGACGCCTCGATGCCCCTTCTCGAACCCGACAAGATCTTCATGGGCGCGAGCGAAAAGCCGGAATATCTGCTGCTCGCCCTCGCCAACCGGCATGGGCTGGTGACAGGGGCGACCGGCACCGGAAAGACCGTGACGCTGCAGGTGCTGGCGCAGGGCTTTTCGGACGCCGGCGTCCCGGTCTTCTGCGCCGATATCAAGGGTGATCTCTCCGGCATCGCCAAGGCCGGGACCGCCAAGGATTCGATGCTGAAGCGGGCCGAGGAGATCGGCTTCAAGGACGAATACCGATTCGCTGCCTGCCCAACAGTATTCTGGGACCTGTTCGGCAAGCAGGGCCATCCGATCCGCACCACGATCAGCGAGATGGGGCCGTTGCTGCTTTCGCGGCTGATGGGGCTCAACGACACGCAGGAAGGCGTGCTCAACATCGCCTTCCGCATGGCTGACGAGAACGGCCTGCTGCTGCTCGATCTCAAGGATCTCCGCGCGATGCTCGGCTTCCTCTCGGACAATGCCGCAGCGGCCTCCCGTTACGGCAATGTCGCAAAGACGTCGGTCGGCGCCATCCAGCGCCAGCTGCTGATCCTCGAGAATCAGGGCGGCGACGCCTTTTTCGGCGAGCCGGCGCTCGCCATCGCCGATATCATGCGCACGACGATCGACGGGCGCGGCGTCGTCAACGTGCTCGCTGCCGACAAGCTGATGGCGGCGCCGCAGCTCTATGCGACCTTCCTGCTCTGGCTGATGTCGGAGCTGTTCGAAGTGCTGCTCGAAGTCGGCGACCCCGAGAAGCCCCGGCTCGTCTTCTTCTTCGACGAGGCGCATCTCCTCTTCGACGATGCGCCCAAGGCGCTGCTGGCGCGCATCGAACAGGTCGTGCGGCTGATCCGCTCCAAGGGCGTCGGAATCTATTTCGTCAGCCAGAACCCGCTCGACGTGCCGGATACCGTGCTCGGCCAGCTCGGCAATCGGGTGCAGCACGCGCTGCGCGCCTATACGCCGCGCGATCAGAAAGCGGTGAAAGTCGCCGCCGAGACCTTCCGGCCCAATCCGGCCTTCAGCACCATGGAGGCGATCACGCAGCTCGGCGTCGGCGAGGCGCTCGTTTCGACGCTCGAGCCGAAGGGCGTGCCGAGCATGGTCGAGCGCACGATGATCCGGCCGCCATCCTCCCAGCTCGGCCCGATCACCGAGGACGAGCGGCGGCAGATCATCGCCGCGAGCCCGATCGGCATCGCCTATGACAAGACGGTTGACCGGGAGTCGGCTTATGAAGTGCTGGGCCGCCAGGCTGGAGAACTGGCCCCGCCCGCGCCCCCAACCGCGCCTGCGCCGGCCGGTGCCGAGCCGGCGCCGCAACAGGCCGGCGGCATCGATCTCGGCGGCATTCTTGGCGGGCTTCTCGGGACCAATACCCGTCGCGGCGAGCGGCTGACGGCGACCCAGCGTGTTGCCCGCGAAGTGACGCGCACCGTCACCAACCGCGTCGCCGGACAGGTTGCGGCCGATATCGGCAAGAGCATCGGCGGTTCCATGGGCTCCTCGGTCGGTCGTGCCATCGTCCGCGGCATGCTCGGCGGCATCCTGAGGCGGTAACTGCCGGCGCCGGAAAAGAGCGACTGACATTCGCGTCCCGTCGCGCTGCGCTGATCGGGTGTCTTTCCTTCGCGAAAGGCTAGGCGTATGTCCTGAGGACATCAGCGCCCCCGTCCGATGGAGCCCCTGCCGTGACAGACCGTCTCGACGACGTCCTCGCTTATATCGACGCCGACCTCGACAAAAGCATCGAGCGCTTGTTCCGCCTCGTCGAGATCGAGAGCATTTCGACCGACCCAGCCTATGCCGGCGCCTGCCTGCAAGCGGCGGAATGGCTGGCCGATGCTCTGGATGCGATCGGGTTCGAGGCGGCTGCCAGGCCGACGCCGGGCCATCCGATGGTCGTCGGCCGCTCAGCCGGCGGCGCGGGGCCGCATGTGCTGTTCTATGGCCATTACGACGTCCAGCCCGTCGATCCCGTCGAGCTCTGGTCGAGCCCGCCGTTCCAGCCCAAGCTGGTGACGGCCGCGGACGGCACGAAACAGATCGTCGGGCGCGGCACGGCCGATGACAAGGGCCAGCTCATGACCTTCATCGAGGCTTGCCGCGCCTGGAAGGCCGTGACCGGCGCGCTGCCGATCCCCGTGACCGTGCTGCTCGAAGGCGAGGAGGAGTCCGGCGGGCACAATCTGGCGCCGTTCATGGAGGCGAACAAGCAGGAGCTCGCCGCGGACTTCGCCTTCATCTGCGACACCGGCATGTGGGATGCGAAGACCCCGGCCGTGACGACCATGCTGCGCGGCATGGTCGGCGAGGAAATCACCATCACCGCCGCCTCGCGCGACCTGCATTCCGGCATGTATGGCGGCGCGGCGCGCAATCCGATCCACGTCCTCGTCAATGTTCTCGACGGTCTTCGCGACGAGACCGGCCGCGTGACGCTGCCCGGCTTCTATGATGGCGTCGGCGAACTGCCGGAGGCGATCCGGAAGCAGTGGGAAGGCCTCGGCTTCGACGAGACGGCATTCCTCGGCGAGGTCGGCCTTTCGATCCCCGCCGGCGAGACGGGGCGCAGCGTGATCGAAAAGATCTGGGCTCGGCCGACCTGCGAGGTGAACGGCATCTGGGGCGGCTATACCGGCAAGGGCTTCAAGACGGTCATCCCGTCCAAGGCGCATGCCAAGGTCTCGTTCCGCCTCGTCGACCAGCAGGACCCCGAGGCGATCCGCGAGAGCTTTCGAGCCTATATCCGCTCGATGCTGCCCGCCGACTGCAGCGTCGAATTCATCGGCCATGGCGGCTCGAAGGGCGTGCGGCTTCCCTCGGACAGCCCTGCGCTCGTCAAGACGCGCGACGCACTCAGCGCCGAATGGGGCAAGCCCTGCGTCACGATCGGCGCGGGCGGCTCTATCCCCGTCGCTGGCGATTTCAAGAACATCCTCGGGCTCGACGCCCTGATGGTGGGCTTCGGCCTCGACGATGACCGCATCCACTCGCCGAACGAGAAGTACAATCTTTCGAGCTATCATCGCGGCATCCGCTCCTGGGCGCGGATCCTCGCGGCTCTTTCGGAAGGCGCTGGCAAATGAGGCTCTGCGTCTTCTGCGGCTCCAATGAAGGGTTCCGCCCGGAATACCGTAACGCTGCAGTCGCGCTCGGCCAGACCATCGCAGCGCATGATTCGGCGCTCATCTATGGCGGTTCCAAGGTCGGGCTGATGGGGGCGGTAGCCGATGCAGTCCTCGCTGCCGGCGGCACGGTGATCGGCATCATTCCGCAGGCGCTGGTCGACAAGGAAGTCGCCCATCCCGGCCTCACCGAACTGCACATCGTCGGCTCGATGCATGAGCGCAAGGCCAAGATGGCCGACATGGCCGAGGGCTTCGTCGCACTGCCGGGCGGGATCGGCACGCTGGAGGAACTGTTCGAGATCTGGACCTGGGCGCAACTCGGCTATCACGGCAAGCCGGTCGGCGTGCTCGATATCGCCGGCTTCTATGGCAAGCTGCTCGCCTTCCTCGATCATCAGGCGGACGAAGGCTTCATGCGGCGGGAGCATCGCGACATGCTCATCGTCGAGAATGATCCGGAGCAGTTGATCCAGCGCTATCGGACCTACCAGCCGCCGCAGGTCACCAAGTGGATCAAGTCCGGCCAGCGCTGAGGATCAGCTGACCAGTCGTCGCGCCCGCTCTTCGAGATAAGCGCGAATGGCAGGGTCGTCCGCCAGCGCGATGGCGTTTCGAAAAGCCTCGACAGCTTCGTCGACTCGGCCCGCCTGGGCCAGAAGTTCGGCATGCGCGGCATGATAGGGCTGGTAGCCCGCGACCCGCTCAGGCTCGATTTCGGCGAGGAGAACGAGACCGGCGGTCGCGCCGTCCGCATCGGCAACGGCAACCGCGCGCGCGACGGCGACGCCGATCCGCGGCGCCCGCCGCCAGAGTTCTTCATGCAGCAGGGCGATCATCGCCGCGTCTGGCCGGCCGATGAGCCGCGTCCCCGTGAGCGCCGACTGGATCGCCGCTTCGATCTGGAAGCGTCCGGGCGCATGCAGCGCCGCGGCTCGTCCCAGCATGCGTTCGGCCTCGGCGAGCATCTCGCGCGACCAGAGCGCCGTATCCTGCTCGGAGAGTGGGACGTAGCGGCCGTCCGGTGCGCGCCGGGCCGGGCGCCGCGCCTCGCAATAGAGCATCAGCGCCAGAAGACCGAGCGGCTCCGCATCGTCGGGCATCAACGCCGCGAGAACCCGCCCGAGCCATATGGCCTCGGTGGAGAGGCTCGCTGCGCGGGCGTCTCCGCCGCCGGCGATCTCGTCCCAGCCGCTGCCATAGGCGGCATAAACAGCCTCGATGACGCTGGCGAGTCGGGCCGGCAATTCGGTCCGCTCCGGGACGGCAAAGGGAATGCCGGCATCGCGGATCTTGGCTTTAGCGCGTACCAGCCGCTGGCCCATGGTTGCCGCCGGCACCAGAAACGCGGCGCCGATCCTGCTGGCATCGAGGCCGAGGACGGTCTGGAGCATCAAAGGCGCGCGGATCGCCTCGTCGATCGCCGGATGGGCGCAGACGAACATCAGCTTCAGCCGCTCGTCGGGATAATGCGGCGCCATCGGGTCGGTCTCCTCTGCGAGTGCCGATAGCAGCAGCAGCGAGCGCTCGAGTGCCGCGTCGGCGGTTCGCTTGCGGAGCCGGTCGGTGAGACGTCGGCGGGCGACGGCAACGAGCCACGCCTCGGGCGCATCGGGAACTCCGCTCTCGGGCCAGCGCCGCAGAGCCGCTACCACGGCATCGCCAAGCGCATCTTCGGCAGCCGCGATGTCACGGCCGCGGCTGGCGAGGATCGCGACCAGCCGGCCGAAACTGTCGCGAACGGCCTCCTCGACAGATTGCAAAGCGGAACCCTCCTGAAAGGCAGCCGGTCGCGCCGGGCCGAACCCGGCGCGATGGCGCCTCACATCGCCTTACATCTGCGACGGCAGCGTCGGCCGCACCTCGACCCCGGTGGCGGCGCAGGGTGCCTTGGCTGCCCAGCCAAGGGCGGCGTCGAGATCGGGAACCTCGATCAGGAAGAAGCCGCCGAGCTGCTCCTTGGCCGCGGCGAACGGACCATCCTGGACATGCCGCTGTCCATCCTTGAGGCGGACCGTGGTGGCCGCCTGTGGCGCATGCAAGCCGGCGCCACCGCGGACGACGCCGCTGGCCACGATCTCGTCGATATAAGCGCGCCAAGCGCCCCAATATCCGGCATCGTCCTCGCGATGGTCGCGGGTCTCGAAGTTCTTCTCGGTCTCGTAGAACATGATCGCGTACTGCATGACGGTCTCCGATCGGTTCGGCGCCCTGGCCGGAAGCGAGGAAGATCCTCTCTTCACGGCCATGTCGGATGAGCGTCGCTCATTTCGACATCTGCAGCGCGGAAAAAATCGCCGTCTTCAGTCGGAGGCGGTTCGGCCGTCGGATCGGTCGAGCGGCGGCAGGTCTTTCAGATAAGCCGCGATGGCCGCGAGATCGGATGCGGGCAGGTGCGCGAGGTTTTCCTGGACGTCGACCATGGTGCCGCCGACCGAGTCGAAATCCGGCGTCATGCCCGTTTCGAAGAAGTTGGCGAGATCCTCGGCGGACCAATCGCCGATGCCGCCCTGGCCGCCGGTGATATTGGGGACGAAGCCTTGGCCCGAGGGGTTGGGCGCGCCGGCCAGGTGGTGCGTGAAGTCGAGCCCGCCGATTGCGTTGCGCGGCGTGTGGCACTCGTTGCAATGGCCGGGTCCCTCGACGAGATAGGCGCCGCGATTGATCTCGTCGCTCTTGGTGGGGTCGGGCTCGAAGGTCTCGCCATCGAGATAGAGCAGCTTCCAGAGGCCAATCCCCCGGCGGATCGAGAAGGGGAACGGCAACTCATGCGGGGGGCTGTCGGTCGCGACCGGCGGCAGCGTATCGAGATAGGCCTTGAGATCGACGAGGTCGGAGACCGGCATGCGCTGGTACGACGTATAGGGGAAGGCCGGATAAAGCTGTTCGCCGCCCGGTCCGAGGCCGCGCTTCATCGCGTTGACGAAGTCGAGTGTCGACCAGCTTCCGATGCCATGCGTCTTGTCCGGCGAGATATTCGGCGGATGGAAGGTGCCGAAGGGCGAAACGATCGGTTCGCCCCCGGCCAGAATCAGCTTGTCGTCGCCCTTGGCGCCCGGCGCGGCGTGGCAGGAGGCGCAGCCGCCCGCCCAGAACAGGAGTTCGCCCTTGGCCGGATCCCCCGGACGGTCTGGCATCTCCGCCGCCGAAATCGGCTTCGGTTCAGTCAGCAACCAGAAGCCCACGCCGCCGATGACGGCGAGGACAACGATCGCGACGACAAGGCGGCGGAGCATCTGCACTTAGTCGGACAGGCGATAAAGCTGGTGGCAGCTCTTGCAGTTGGCGCCAACGGCGGCAAACGCCGTCTTGAACGCGTCCGCGCCTTGATCAGCAGCCGCAGCGGCAGCCTTGGCATCGGTGGCGAGCTTGGCCGCGTGCGCTTCGAAGTCGGCCTTGTTTTCCCAGATCTTCGGAGAGGCGCCCTTGTCGGCGTTTTCCGAGCCGGCGGGGAACAATGTCGGGAAGTCGGTCGCCTTGGCGGCGACGGTCTCCATCGCTGCCTTGGCCGCTGCGGCATCGAACGGCACCTTGCCAGTGGCGAAGCCCGCGGAGGTCTTGATCGCACCGCCGATCGCCTTCATGTCGGCTTCACGCTGCTTGCCAAGATCGGACGCCGCCATCGCGAGACCGGCCGACGCAACGACGACCGAAAAACCGATCACCGCAATGATTTTCCGCATTCCACTTACCCCTCTGTTCGGAACCGCTCCAGACTGTGACGTCAAGCAACGGGCGTGAGCAAGGCGGAGGCAAGCCATAACGCAAATATGATGATGCCGTGATCGGTGCCAGGGGCAGGGGATTGCGCGTTGGAGCCCTGATCGCGAACACCATTTCTGAGCGGGAGAAAACCCGATCTCCGCGGTTGCCGCTGGCCGGCCGGGTGCCTATGGTGCAGCCGGAACGTTCATCGCGGCAGGCCGTTTTCGACGCGGTAGCCCGATTTCCAAATCTATCGTCGACAGGAGTTGTTCCGATGGCCTTCGAACTTCCCCCGCTCCCCTACGACTACGAGGCGCTCGCGCCCTTCATGTCGAAGGAGACGCTCGAATACCACCATGACAAGCACCATCAGGCTTACGTCACCAACGGCAACAACCTGCTGAAGGGCTCGGGTCTCGAGGACAAGAGCCTCGAAGAGATCGTCAAGGAGAGCTACGGCAAGAATGCCGGCCTCTTCAACAATGCCGGCCAGCACTACAACCACATCCATTTCTGGAAGTGGCTGAAGAAAGACGGCGGCGGCAAGAGCCTCCCCGGCAAGCTGCAGGCCGCTGTCGACAGCGACCTCGGCGGCTACGACAAGTTCCGCACCGATTTCATCGCCGCCGGCACGACGCAGTTCGGTTCGGGCTGGGCTTGGCTTTCGGTCAAGAACGGCAAGCTCGAGATCTCGAAGACCCCGAACGGTGAGAACCCGCTCGTTCATGGCGGCGCGCCGATCCTCGGCGTCGATGTCTGGGAGCACTCCTATTACATCGACTACCGCAACGCCCGCCCGAAATATCTCGAGGCGTTCGTCGACAGCCTGATCAACTGGGACTACGTCCTGGAGCTCTACGAAAAGGCCGTCTGAGGCGGTCTGCTCGAAGCAAGAATTGGAAAGCCCCGGTCACGTGCCGGGGCTTTTTTCTTGGGTAGTGCGGCGAAGGGCTATTCAGGCCTTCTGCAGTCCGCGCTGGCAGAAGGTGAAATCCATCAGCTGCGGCCATTCGGACTGGACGTCGTAGAGCCAGCGCTTGCACTCCGCCTGCGTCTTGAAGCAGCCATTGCCCCAGGCCGGCCAGAGACCGGTATCCCAGGGATTGGGCTTGGAGCCCGAGAAGCGCGAGAACCAGACATTCTGCGGCCCGACCTGCGCCGCCAGCGCCCGGCAATCGCCGGCCGAAACATTATCGCCGAACCCCTGAATTCCATAAAATCGCTGCCCGCCTCCGGGCGTCGTCGCGGTGCAGGAGGCGACGGCGAAGGCGAGGATGGCGGCTGCTGCGGTCGAGCTGATCGCGGTCTTTGACATTGGCGGACCTCCCCAGGCTGGCTCGGTCCCGTCGATCGACGGGACCGTCACTGCAAAGTGTCGCCGCGGGGCATGACGTCAAGCGCGGCCGGTAACCTTCAGCACGAAAGCGGTGGCAAACGCCGTCTCCTTCAGGCTGTCGAAGCGGCCCGACGCACCGCCATGTCCGGCATCCATGTTGGTCTTCAGCAGCAGCGGGGCGTCGTTGGTCCTGGTCGCGCGGAGCTTCGCGACCCATTTCGCGGGTTCCCAATAGGTGACGCGCGGATCGGTGAGCCCGCCGATGGCAAGGATCGGCGGATAGGCCTTGGCCGCGACATTGTCATAGGGCGAATAGGCGGCGATCGACTGGTAGTCGGCAAGGCTCTCGATCGGGTTGCCCCATTCGGGCCACTCCGGCGGCGTCAGCGGCAGCGTGGCGTCGAGCATGGTGTTGAGCACGTCGACGAACGGCACTTCGGCAACGATGCCGCCGAAGAGGTCCGGCGCCATGTTTGCGACCGCGCCCATCAGCATGCCGCCGGCCGAACCGCCCCAGCCGACGATCTTGCCGCGCGATGTGAAGCCTTCCGAAGCCAGATATTCGCCGGCGGCAATGAAGTCGCGGAACGAGTTCTGCTTCTTCTCGCGTCGCCCATCGGCGTACCAGCGGAAGCCCTTGTCCTTGCCGCCGCGGATATGCGCGATGGCATAGACAATGCCGCGATCGACCAGCGAGAGCCGGGTGATGCTGAACGACGCGGGAATGGTGATGCCATAGGAGCCATAGCCATAGAGCAGCAGCGGCGCGCTGCCGTCGAGCGGCGTATCCTTGCGATAAAGGAGCGAAACCGGAACGGTCTCGCCGTCACCGGCCGGTGCGAAGACCCGGCGCGTCACATATTGGCTGGCATCATGGCCGGAGGGGACCTCCTGCTCCTTGCGCAGCACCCGCTCGCGCGTCGCCATGTCATAGTCGTAGACGCGCGACGGCGTGGTCATCGAGGAATAGGTGAAGCGCAGCATCGTCGTGTCGAATTCGTAGCCGTCGCCGAGGCCGAGCGAGTAGGCCTCCTCGTCGAAGGCGATCGCGTGCTCCTCGCCGCTCGCAAGCTGCCGGATGACGATGCGCGGCAGGCCGCCTTCGCGTTCGAGGCGGACCATGAAGTCCTTGTAGACCGTGAGGCCAAGGATCAGCCGGCCCGGCCGATGCGGCACGAGATCGGTCCAGTTCTCGCGGCCCGGATTGGCCACGGGCGCCGTGACGATCTTGAAGTCCTCGGCGCCATCGGCATTGGTCAGGATGAAAAGCGTGTCGCCGTTGTGGTCGACATCATATTCCTCGGCCGGGCGGCGCGGCGCGACAAGGCGCGGCGGCGCCTCGGGCGCCTCGGCGTCGATGAGATGCACTTCCGAGGTCTCGTGATCGTGCGAATCGACCAGCAGATAGCGACCGGACTGGGTCTGTCCGATGCCGAGGAAGAAGCCGGGATTGATCTCCTCGAAGACAAGCACATCCTCGCTGCTCGGGCTGCCGACGCGGTGGCGATAGATGCGGCACGGGCGGTGGTTGTCGTCGAGCACCGTATAGAACAGCGTCCGGCTGTCGGCGGCCCAGACGGATCCGCCGGTCGTCGTCTCGATCGTGTCGGCGAGGTCGACGCCGGTCTCGGCCTCGCGCACGCGCAGCGTATAGGCCTCCGAGCCCTTGTCGTCATAGGCCCAGGCGATGAGGGAATGGTCGGGGCTGTGGTCGGCGCCGCCGATCTCGTAGAAAGCGTGACCCTTGGCCATCGCGTCGACATCGAGCAGGATGGTTTCCGGCCCGCCTTCGCGCGCCGTGCGCACGATGCGCGGCTGTTCGGCACCTTCGAGATAGCGCGTGGCATAGGCATAAGGGCCATCCGGTGCGGGAACCGAGGAGTCGTCCTCCTTGATCCGGCCGCGCATTTCCTTGAACAGCGCCGCCTGCAGCGCCTCCGTGTCGGCCATTTCGGCTTTGGTATAGGCATTCTCCGCATCGAGATGCGCCCGGATCTCCGGTGCCAGCGCGGACGGATCGCGCATCACCTCCTGCCAGTTGTCGGCGCGAAGCCACGCATAATCGTCCTGGCGCGCTATGCCATGCGCTTCGAGTGTGACGAGGTGTTTGGCGGCGAAGGGCGGATTCACGAGCGGGAAATCTCCGGAAGGGGCGGGTGGCAGGGCCAGGACATTCGTTGCAGCCTAGATAGAGGTCCGCTCGCGCGGCGCCAAGCACCGGTCCGGCCCGGTTACGTCTTGGGTTGAACGCTTTTGCATGCTTTGGTGTGCGCGGACACGAATCGCAACGCGCCCCCCGGGGCGCCTCCGACGACAAGGGCCCGATGATCCGCACTGTCAGCCTTGCGCTCTGGCTGTTCGCCTTCTGGCTGCTGCTTTCCGGCCACTATACGCTGTGGCTCATCGGTGCAGGCATCGTGATTTCCGCCGGAATCGCTTTTATCGGCCGTCTCACGGGCTTCGCGGACGAAGAGGGCCATCCGGTCGAGCGCATCGTCGGCGGCCTCGGCTACTGGCCGTGGCTCGTCATCGAGATGGTGAAGTCCTCCATCGACGTCGCGCGCACGATCCTCGACTTCCGGCGGCCGATCGAGCCCGAGTTGTTCGAGATTTCCGTCGGCCCCAAGACGGCCGTCGGCGCCGTCACCTATGCCAATTCGATCACGCTGACGCCGGGCACCGTGACGGTCGCGATCGATCGGGAGCATCACCGTTTCACCGTGCATGCGTTGACGAAGGCCGGAGCCGATGGCGTGCGGTCCGGCGAGATGGACCGGCGCGTCGTGGCATTCGAGAAGGAGGGCCCGGCGTGATCCTGTTCGCGGCCCTCCTCGCCGTTTTCGTCGCCGTTGTTCTGATGACGTTCCGCACCGTCGCGGGACCGACGACCTTCGATCGGCTGCTCGCTGCCAACTCCATCGGCAATGGCGCGATCCTGATCGTCGCGCTCTACGGCTTTCTCACCGATCGTCCGGATTTCATCGACCTCACGCTGACTTATGCGCTGCTCAACTATGTCGGCGTGTTCGCCGTGCTGAAGTTCTTCCGCGCCGGTTCCGAAGATGAGGAACAGGCGGAGGAGACGCGATGACCGACATCCTCGCCAATATCGTCAGCGGCGTCCTCATTCTCGCCGGCGCCGGCTTCTTCCTGACGGGCGCAATCGGCTTCATCCGCATGCCCGATCTCTTCACGCGCCTGCATGCCGCTTCGCTGTCCGATACGACCGGCATGGCCTTGATCCTCTCCGGCCTCGCCGTGCATGCCGGCTTCACGGTCGCCGCGGTGAAGCTCGTCTTCCTCATCCTGTTCCTGCTGTTCATGGGACCGGCCACGACGCATGCGCTGGCGGCCGCAGCGCTGGCGGCTGGCGTCAAGCCGCTTGGCGCGATGCGGCATGCGGCGAAGAAAGGGCCCGCGAAAGTGGCCGACACCGTGAAGACCATCGCAACCTCGGCAGCGAAGGCAGCTCCGAAAAAGGCGCCCAAGAACACGTCCAGGAACATGCCCAAGAACGTGCCCAAGAACACACCGAAGAAGGGGAGGCGGCCGTGAGCGCCATCGATCCGGTCTTCGTCGAGGCGTTTCTTTCGCTGGCGCTGATGCTTCTGGTCATGGTCCTGGCCGTTGCCATCGTGCGCATTCGCGGGCTGTTCGCAGTCGTCGTGCTGCTTGGCGCCTACAGCTTCGTCATGGCGACGCTTTTCGTCGTTCTCGATGCCGTCGATGTCGCGATGACCGAAGCTTCTGTTGGCGCGGGCATCTCGACTGTGCTGTTCCTCGGCGCGCTTTATCTGACCGACGTCAAGGAAGCCAAGGGGACGGCGCGCCGGATCGCGCCGCTGTTCGTTGCCGCCGTCACGGCCGCCGTGCTGGTCTGGGGCATGAGTGATCTGCCGCAATTCGGCTCTTCGGCACAGCCGATCCACGCTGTCGGCGCCGATTATCTCGGTCGGACCTTGCCCGACACGGGCATCCCAAATGTCGTGACGGCAGTGCTCGCAAGCTATCGCGGCTTCGATACGCTCGGCGAGACCGCTGTCGTCTTCACGGCGGCGATCGGTGTGCTGGTGCTGCTGCGCCGCCGCAGCGGCGAGAGGTCATAGCCATGCGCCGGGACATCGTGCTGCGTGTCGCGGCCAAGTTCATTATGGCGCCGCTGATCCTCTTCGCGCTCTATGTGCAGTTTCATGGCGATTACGGCCCTGGCGGCGGCTTTCAGGCCGGGGTGATCGCCGCGGCCGGCGTGATCCTCTATGCGATCATCAATGGCCTCGGCGCGGCTCAGAGACTGGTATCGATGGCGCTGGTCGAGCGGCTGATCCCGGCCGGAGTGCTGATCTATGCGTCGGTCGGCCTCGTCTCGATGGCGCTCGGCGGCAACTTCCTTGACTACAATCCCTTGGCACATGATCCGGTCCACGGTCAGGAGTGGGGCGTCTTCCTCGTCGAGGCCGGCGTGTTCCTCACCGTCTTCTCCAGCATGATCGCTATCTACTACGCTTTCGCGAGCCGGAGGGCGTCATGAACCTCATGGCGATGCTTGCCTCCGAGGCGACGCGTTTCACGATCGTCCTGGTGATGGTCGCGGGGCTCTATATCGTCATCGCCCGCAACAACATGATCAAGAAGCTGGTCGGGCTGTCACTGTTCCAGTCCTCGGTCTACCTGCTCTATCTGCTGCCCGGGAAGATCTTCGGCGGCACGGCGCCGATCCTCGATCCGCGTTTCGATGTCTATGCCAACCCGCTGCCGCATGTGCTGATCCTGACCGCGATCGTGGTCGGCATCGGCACGCTGGCGCTCGGCCTTGCTCTCGCGATCCGCATCAAGGAAGCCTACGGAACGATCGAGGAGGACGAGGTGCTGGCCAGGGATCGCGGGCAGGCGAGTCCCGCCACCCGCAAGGCGGGCCCGCGCGGATGAGCCTCATCGCACCAGTCGACCCGCATCTGCCGGTGATCATCGTGCTCGCGCCGCTGCTCGGCGCGCTGCTGGTGGCGTTGATCCGCGTCGAGATCGCCTCGTGGCCGATCGCCATCGCCTCGGCGCTGGTCAGCGCCATGGCCGCGTTCCGCCTCGTCTTCGGCTTCGAAACGCTCGGCGTCGTTTCCTATCGCCTCGGCGGCTTCGCGCCTGAACTCGGCATCGAGTATCGCGTCGACGCGGTGAACGTGCTCGTCCTGCTTCTCGTCACGGGCGTATCCCTCGTGACTCTGCTCTATGCCCGCCAGAGCGTCGCGGACGAGATCGATGGCGGACGCGTACCGTGGTTCTACGCCATGATGCTGGTGGCGATGTCGGGCCTGCTCGGCATGGCCATCACCGGCGACGCGTTCAACGCCTTCGTCTTCCTCGAGATCTCCTCGCTCTCGACCTACACGCTGATCGCGCTTGGCCGCGATCGGCGGGCTCTCGTCGCCGCCTATCAGTATCTGATCGTCGGAACGATCGGCGCGACCTTCTATGTCATCGGCGTCGGCCTCCTTTATCTGTCCACCGGGACGCTTAATCTCGCGCTGATCATCGAGAGGTTGCCGGACGTCACCTCGCCGCGTGCCCTGATCGCTGCCGAAGCCTTCATCCTCGTCGGCATCGCCTTGAAGCTGGCGCTGTTTCCGCTCCATGCCTGGCTGCCCAACGCCTATGGCTATGCGCCCTCGGCAGCGACCGTCCTGATCGCCTCGACCGCAACCAAGGTCGCGGTTTACCTGATGGCGCGCTTCCTGTTCGGCGTCTTCGGCATTCACGTCGAACTCGGGCCGATTTCGGTCACGGGCGTACTGATCGTGCTGTCGCTCGGCGCGATGTTCGTCGCATCTGCCGCGGCGGTATTCCAGCGTGATGTCAAGCGCCTGCTCGCTTTCTCCTCGGTCGCGCAGATCGGCTACATCACGCTTGGCCTCGCGCTTGCCAATCCGGCCGGATTGACCGGCGCCTTCCTGCATATCGTCAACCACGCGCTGATGAAGGGCGCCGCCTTCATGGCGATTGGCGCCGTGCTGCTGCGATGCGGTTCGTCGCGGCTTGACGATCTCGCCGGCATCGGCCGGACCATGCCGGCGACGGCGGTGGCGCTGACCATTGCGGGCCTTGGCCTCATCGGCGTTCCCGGCACGAGCGGCTTCGTGTCGAAATGGTATCTCGTCCTCGGCGCCTTCGACGACGGCAAGGGCTGGCTGGCCTTCCTGATCGTCGCCAGTTCCGTGATTGCGGTTCTCTATGTCGGCCGCATCCTCGAGGTGGTCTGGTTCCGCGAGCCCGGCAAGACGGCGCTCGCTGCGCGTGAGGCGCCGCTCGGCATGCTGTTGCCGACGCTGCTTCTGGCCGGCCTCACGATCCTCTTCGGCATTGACGCCGAGCTCCCCGCCCGGCTGGCCGGCGCTGCGGCGTCGGCGCTTCTCGGGGGACGGCCATGACCGTGATGTCGATGAATGCGATCATGAGTGGACCGTCATTGCTGGGGCTGGCGCTCGTCATACCTGCCGTCGTCGCCGTCCTGGTCATGCTGCTCGGGCGACGGCCGGATCTTCGCGAGGCGGCCAGCCTTGCCGGGGCGCTGCTGCTGTTCATCGCGATATGCGCATTGCTGGTCGATGTCCTGGCGGGCGCGGGGCCGGCATTGCCGCTCGTTCGCATCGCGCCGGGGCTGGAACTGGTCCTCCGGGTCGAGCCGCTCGGCATGTTGTTCGCGATCGTCGCGGCGACGCTGTGGATAGCCAATTCCGTCTACTCGATCGGTTATATGCGCGGCAACCAGGAACCGCGGCAGACGATGTTCTTCGCGGCCTTCGCCGTCGCCATCGCGGCGACGATGGGCGTCGCGCTCGCCGGCAATCTGGTGACGCTGTTCCTGTTCTATGAGCTTCTGTCGCTCTCGACCTATCCGCTGGTCACGCATAAGCAGACGCCGGCTGCGATGCGCGCCGGCCGCATCTATCTGCTGACGCTGATCGGCGCATCGATGATCCTGCTGCTGCCGGCGATCATCTGGACCGCCTTCGTGGCGGGAACGACCGATTTTCGGGTCGGCGGCATTCTCGCCGGCAGGATCGGCCCGCTGGCAATGGCGGTGCTCCTCGGGCTGTTCGTCTTCGGCGCGGCCAAGGCGGCCGTGATGCCGCTGCATCGCTGGCTGCCGGCGGCGATGGTCGCGCCGACGCCGGTCTCGGCGCTGCTGCATGCGGTCGCTGTGGTGAAGGCGGGCGTCTTCACCATCCTCAAGGTCGCCATCTATATCTTCGGTCTCGATACGTTGCAGGCGACCGGCGCGTCGCAATGGCTCGTCTATGTCGCGGGCTTCACCATCATCGCCGCGTCGCTCGTCGCGATGACGGCAGATGATCTGAAGCGCCGGCTCGCCTATTCGACCATCGGCCAGCTTTCCTACATCGTCATGGCGGCAGCATTGGCGACGCCAGCCGCCGCGATCGGCGCGGCTATTCACATCGCGGCCCACGCGGTCTCCAAGATCACGCTTTTCTTCGCGGCTGGCTCTGTCTATACGGCCGAGCACGTCGACAAGGTCAGCCAGATGGACGGCATCGGTCGGCGCATGCCCTGGACGATGACGGCCTTCGCGATCGGCACGCTGTCGATGATCGGCCTGCCGCCGACCGCCGGCTTTCTCGGAAAGTGGTTCATGCTTGCGGGGGCGGGCAGCGCGCATGACTGGTTTGCGGTCGTGGTCATCATCGTCTCGACGGTGCTCAATGCAGCCTATCTGCTGCCGATCGTGACGCGGGCGTTCCTGAAACCTGCCGGTGGTCCGGTGGCGGAGGCGCCGCTCGCTATGGTCGTGGCCCTCACGGCGACAGCGGTCGGTACGATCCTGCTCTTCCTTTTCCCCGAGGTACCCTACCGCCTCGCGAGCGCCCTGGTGAGCCAATGAGCCCCTCGCAATCAGTTGACGCCGAGAGGATTGGTCCCATGCCGATGGCGCGCCGTCTCGTCGCGGCAGGATTGGCCGCGTTCCTGGCCGTGTGTGTCGTCGCCGATGTGTTCGTCGCGCATCATCCGGCCTTCGGCATCGACGGCACGCCGGGCTTCGCCGCCTGGTTCGGCATCATCGCCTCTGCCGTTGCGATTGCATTGGCGCTTGGATGGAGCCGGATCGCCGGTCGTCCCGAGACCGTGGCCGAAAAGGAGGAGCGCGATGGCTGAGACTTTGCTGCTCGCGCCCTGGCTGCCGCTCCTCGTCGGTAGCCTGCTCGTCGCCCTGCTACGCGGCCTGGTACAGGATGTCGTCTTCGTCGCCGCGCCGATGCTGGCGCTGGTTCTTGTCTGGATGTTGCCGCAGGCGGCGGGCCCCGGCATCGATTGGCTCGGGCTGACGCTGACGCCGATCGGGTCCGATGCGACCGCTCGCCTCTTTGGGACGGCCTTCGCGCTGGCCGCGATCGGTGGCGCGATCTTCGCGCTGCCACAGCGCAGCAGTACCGAGCGGGCCGCCGCGCTGCTTTATGCCGGTTCGGCTCAGGGCGTGGTCTTCGCAGGCGATCTCGTCACCTTGTTCCTCTTCTGGGAAGTGATGGCGATCGGCTCGGCCCTCGTCATCTTCTCCAACGGCGCAAGCAGAGCCGGCCTCCGCTACGCGCTGATGCATGCCTTCGGCGGCGTCCTCTTCTTTGCCGGCATCGCCGCATCGATCGGCAGCGGCGGCACGGCGATCCGTCCCTTCGCGGCGGACTCGATCGGCTCGGTCCTGATGCTGGCCGGAATCCTGGTCAATGCGGGAGCGCCGCCAGTATCCGCCTGGGTTGCCGATGCTTATCCGCGCGCGTCATGGTCCGGCGCCGTGTTTCTCTCCGCCTTCACGACCAAGGCGGCCGTCGCCGTCCTGATCCGTCTCTTCCCCGGGGAGGCAGCACTGGTTCCGATCGGACTGATCATGGCCGTCTACGGGATGGTCTATGCGTTGCTGGAGAACGACATCCGCCGCATGCTGTCCTATTCGATCGTCAGCCAGGTCGGCTTCATGGTCGTCGCGGTCGGGATCGGGACGCCGTTGGCCCTGGCAGCGGCAGCGGCGCATGCTTTCGTGCATATCCTTTACAAGGGCCTGCTGATGATGGCTGCCGGCACCGTGCTGAGGGCGACCGGAACCGCGCGCCTGACAGCGCTCGGTGGGCTTGCCCGGTCGATGCCCTTCGCCACGGCAGCGATGATCCTTGGCGGACTGGCGCTCGCTGCGATGCCTCTCACGGCCGGCTTCGTCAGCAAATCCGCGATCATGCAGGCATTGGCTGAAGCGCATGCCGCCGTCGCCTGGTTCGCGCTCACGGCCATCTCCGCCGGCTCGATGCTCTATGCGGGGCTGCGCCTGCCCTGGTTCGCCATGCTGCGGCCGTCGACCCCTCCGCCGCTGATCCTGCCGGCTGCGCCGGCGATGAAGCTGGCGATGGCAGGCATCGGGCTGGTTCTTCTTGTCGTTGGAGTGGCGCCGGGCCTCTTGATGCGAATCGTGCCCGGAATTGACTCCGTCGCGGTGCTCACTCCAGATCATATTCTTTTTCAGCTTCAGCTCCTTTGCGCCTCATCTATTTGTTTCGTTTTGTTTCTGGGATTACTTGCACCGCGTGCGCGCGCTAGAGGGGATACAGATTGGTTGTGGCGATCACTACCACAATTGCTGGTCGATGCTGTCCGCGCGATATCTCGGCGGGGCATTGCAAAGATTCCGTCGAAGGCCGGAGCCGAAGCTGAAAAATTACGTGGTCTTTCAGAGGCTTGGATGCAGCGGACGATGAATGCAGGAAACTGGCGGACGGGCGATATAGCCCTCGTCGCGACGGCGCTTCTCGGCATTTGCCTGTTTATCGCCGCAATGTGAGGTATGGCCGATCGATTCTGTTCGAAACGATAAGGTCCATTCGAGACCAATCGACGCGTTTCGAAAGATGTGTAATGTCGATTTTTTCTACCCCATGTGCACTTGTATTCTCGTACTTCAACTTATATAGAACGCACGAAATATACGTTCGGGCCACGTCCCGTCCCGGTATGTTGGTTCCACGGCGATTGAGACTTGCCGAGGGGGTCGGCAAGTCGTCCCGGAGCGCCCCGGTAATTTGCACGAGTTATCGATAGAGGTTTGGTGGAATGATGAGCGAGAAAATCGTCGGTAGTGACTTGATTGATCTGACGGCTGACATTGTGTCGGCTTACGTCAGCAACAATTCCGTCTCGGCGCACGATCTGCCAGGGCTGATCTCGGAAGTCTTTCAGGCTCTGAGCCGCACTCATGGCGGTGTCGTCGAGCCGGAGCCTGAGCCGCTGAAGCCGGCGGTCAATCCGAAGAAGTCGGTTTTCCCGGATTTCATCGTTTGCCTCGAAGACGGCAAGAAGTTCAAGTCGCTGAAGCGGCACCTTCGCACGCATTACGACCTGTCGCCGGAAGAGTATCGCGAGAAGTGGGGCCTGCCGGCCGACTATCCGATGGTTGCCCCGAGCTACGCGGCCGCCCGTTCGGAACTGGCCAAGAAGATGGGTCTCGGCCAGCAGCGCAAGCGCCGCTGATTCGACCGCGAACGGCCTGATCTTGAAGCCCGGCCTTGGCCGGGCTTCTGCATTTCTGGGGGCTTTCGTCCGCAGCCCAAAGAAATCTATCCCCGCGCTGCCAAACTGGATTAGCCTACCTCTAGGAAGCAATTCCTATTCAGGCAATCTGAAGTGGCGCGAGGATTGAGTCATCATGCATACTGAAAGCGGCCGCGAAGCGGCGGGGCGGCGACGTTCTGGCGATTGCGATGAGGCGACGCGCCGCCTCCTGGCTGAGACGATCGGAACCGCGCTGGCGATCCGGCCCGACCGCATCCTGGGCGGCGCTCGCGGGCCGGCGCGCATAGCATTTGCTCGTCAGTTGGCGATCTATCTCGCCCGTACAAGGCTTGGACTTTCATTCACCGAAACGGGACGCCTGTTTCAGCGCGACCGCACGACTGCAGCGCATGCCTGCCGCCGCATCGAGGAATCGCGTGACGATGCGGCTACCGATGCCCTGGTCGATCGGCTCGATCAGATGGTCGTTGCCCGCCTGACGTCCGGCGAGGTGCGGCCATGAAGGCGGATATGACTGAGCGGCGGCTCGCCCGACGCCTCGCGGGGGCCGGCACGCATGCCGAACTCGATGATACGGGCGAGGCTTGGTTGGTCGATTCCGGCGGCACGCGGCTCGGCAGCGTCGATGCAGGCGCGCTCCGCCGGCTGCGCGCGCGTGGCGCCCTGCTCGAGGAGAAGAGGGGACATTATCGCTTGTCGGATGCGGGCCGAGCGATGGTTCGCCGATTGCTGGCCGGCGGGGACGATCTCACGCTGCAGCATCAGACACGCGAGCGGCGGATCATCGAAACCGACGGCGTGCGCCGCGCGGTGACTGTCGATGCCGGCGAAAGCCCGCTTGGCTGGCTCCGGGCCCGCAAGGGCCGCGATGGGCAGCCATTGATCGACGATGCGGCCTTTGCTGCCGGTGAGAGGCTGCGCGCCGATTTCACGCGCGGCCAGCTGATGCCCGGCATCACCGCCAGTTGGAACCCGGCAGGAGGCGCCGCCCGTCGCTCCGGCGGCGCTGGCGGCATTGCCGAGATCACGGAGGCGGGCCTCGCGGCGCGCATGCGCGTCGAGCGCGCCTTGCGGGCCATCGGCCCGGAGCTTTCGGGCGTGGTGGTGGATTTCTGCTGCTTCTTGAAGGGGATAGACCAGATCGAGGGCGAGCGCGGCTGGCCGAAACGGTCCGCGAAGCTTGTACTCCGGCTCGGTCTTGACGCTCTGGCCCGGCATTATGGCTTCGACAATGCCGGGGCGGCCACCAGCCGGCAGCGCGCCGGCTGAGAGATCAGATCATCGCGGCCGCAGCTTCGTTGCGGATTCGGGCGACCATCGAGCGCAGGCCGTTGGAGCGCTGTTGCGACAGGTGATCCTTGAGGCCGAGCGTCGCGAATATCGCCTCGGCATCGATAGCCAGGATCTCGGCCGGCGTCCGGCCCGAATAGAGCGCAATGACGATCGCCACGAGGCCGCTGACGATAAGCGCATCGCTGTCGCCGAGGAAGTCGATCCGCCGCGCACCGTCCTCGTCGCGAACCGTCTTCTGCAGCCAGACCTGGCTGGCGCAGCCTTGCACTTTGTTGATGTCGTTGTGCGCTTCGGCCGGCATCGGAGCGAGGGCGCGGCCGAGTTCGATCAGATAGCGATAGCGATCTTCCCATTCATCGAGGAAGCCGAAATCTTCGATGATCTGTTCGATGGTCGGGGGAGCAGTCGTGGTCATGGCCGGCATATAGCGCTTCGCCGCCATCAGGGGAACAGCAGCGGCAGCAATCCCGGCTGAAGAAAAGGCGCCGCCGGGGAAGGGCAGGGACCCGGCGACGCTTGGCGGACGCGCCGCCGAAATGAAGGCTCAGGCGTTGCCGGCGCCTTTGGCGTGGGGCTTGGGCGGATGGCTTGTTGCCTTGACTGGCGGCTGCCATGCGGGGGACGCGTCTTCAGCCGTCAACGTGCCCAGGGCAACGGGTGCGGCGGCAGCCGGTTCGGATGGCGCCTTGGCATCGAAACGGGAAACGAGGGTCCCTGCACCCTGCAAGGCACGCGTGCCGACGGCCTGCAAGGCCGCGCCGCCATGCGTGCACACATCCGGCTGCCTTGCGCAGATCCCCGAGAGATCGGCGATCACCCCGCGCGCTGCCAGGACCGCATCCACGGCGCCGGCACTTGCGCTTTTGCCGCCCGTCGCCGGATCGCCCGGAATCAGCAGCAGCACGATCGACAGCCAGAACACGGCGCGAATGATGAACATGAGGTGCCCCTCCGAACGCAGATACAAAGTCCAGGTCGCCACGCTTTCCGTGATCTGACGAGAGCAATGCACAGGGCGGCTGAAGGCTGCGTTCAGCTTTGCAGCTGATATTGATTCAAATTGCATCGATCATCCCGACGGGGCGCGCCTGTCCGGAGAGATGGCGCAGACCGTGCCTTCAGCGTTCCTTAAGCCGGAACTGCGAGCATGAACTCATCCCGCAAGAGGCGTCTTGCGGGGCGCGGCCGATGGCCGGAACGGCCGCCAACAGTGTTTTGCGTATGACGGTTTCCTTCGAGCCCTTGCGGCGGATCATGGATGGGCTGGTGCATGGCTCGGCGACGGGCGATGCGCTCGTCGCAGGCCGTCATCGCGCGTTCATTGCCGCTCATCTGGCTGCGGGGCTCGCCGCGCTGATGGCTATGCCTCTCTGGCTGGCGTTCGCAGGCCTGCCGTCTCCCGCCATCGCCGTCGCCTTCCTTTGGCTGGTGACGCCGCTGCCGATCGCCGCCTTTCTCTCACGCACCGGCCGCTATGCCGATGCGCATCTTCTTTCAGCTCTTTCGTTGACCGGTCTCGTCGGCTGGATCGCCGCCTTTACCGGCGGGCTCGCATCGCCGGCGCTGGCCTGGTTTGCGGTCGTCCCCGCCGAAGCCGCGCTGTCCGGTTCGCGCCGTGTGGTCATTAGCGCGGCTGCCCTGGCCGCCGCCGCGCTCGCGATTCTCTGGGCGCTCGCATCGGCCGGCCTCTCCCCCGACCCCTTGGTGATCTCACCGGTCTTTGCCCCGGCTGTCGTTGGCGGCGCCGTGCTTTATGCCGTGCTGATCGCCATCCGCATCGAGACCGTTCATAGCGCGGCGAGCGGCGCTGCCCGGCTCGGGGATACGCGCTATCGGCTGCTTGCCGAAAACGCCACCGATCTCATCACGCGCCACGCCGCCAATGGCGACGTCGCCTTCGCCTCGCCGGCGGCGCGTGTTCTGGTCGGTTGTCCGCCGGCCGATCTCGTCGGCCAAGGCCTGTTCCACCGCGTCCATATCGCGGACCGTCCCGCCTTCCTGCGTGCACTGTCGGAGGCCGATCGCACCGGCACCAGCATCACCGCCGAATTCCGTCTGCGCTCCGGGGCGGGCGAGGGCAGTCCCTATCTTTGGGCGGAGATGCGCTGCCGGCCGGTCGTCGATCCGGCTTCGGGGCGGACGGTGGTTGCCGTCACGCGCGATATCAGCGGCCGCAAGGCGCAGGAGGCGGCATTCGCCGAAGCCTGCAGCGCGGCGGAGCAGGCTAACCGGGCCAAGAGCCAGTTCCTGGCGAATATGAGCCACGAACTCCGCACGCCGCTCAACGCGATCATCGGCTTCTCGGATATCCTGGAACAGCAGCTGTTCGGGCGTTTCGAATTCGAGCGTCATCGCGACTATGCCCGCCTGATCCGCTCGTCGGGGGAGCATCTGCTCGACGTGGTCAACAGCATTCTCGACATGTCGAAGATCGAGGCCGGCCGGTTCGAGATCCATGTCGAGCCGGTCGCGGTCGCAGGCCTCGTCGACGGCGCGATCGAGATGATGTCGCAACAGATCGCCAGCCGTCAGCTCAGGTTGCTTCGGCGCGTCGAGCCCGGACTGCCGGATATCATGGCGGACCGCCGGGCCTGCAAGCAGATCCTGCTCAACCTCATTTCGAACGCGGTCAAGTTCACCGAAGCCGGTGGTACCATCACGATCGCGAGCCGCCAGGGCCGGGATGGCGTCGTGATCGAGGTCGTCGACACCGGCATCGGCATCTCGGCCGAGGATTTGCCGCGTCTTGGCACGCCCTTCGTTCAGGCCGATGCGGACATCAATCGCCGCTATGAAGGCACGGGCCTGGGGCTGTCCGTGGTCAAGGGCCTCGTTCACCTGCATGGCGGTACCATGGCAATCGCCAGCGAGCCCGGGCAAGGCACCAGTGTCTCGGTGACGCTTCCGGCCGACAAGGTGAAGCCGGCGGCCGAGTGGCGCGCGACCGGTGCGGACGAGGTCGCATTCGAAAGGGAGCGGCGCATTGCGTGAGCGGGCAGCGAAACCGCGCCCGGTTCGGCGGCGCGATGTCTACACCGAGGCTGACGGCCTGTTCGGCCGCATCGCCGATCTCGTCATCGAAAATCCGGTGCGCTCCGGGGGCTTCGTGATGGTGGCGATGGTGATCGGCACGATCATCTCGAACGCCGCCTATTTCCAGACGTCGCGTCATCCCGCACCGTTCTTCGTCACGCGCGCTGCCAACGATGCGGCAGCGCCGACGCCGAAAGCGCGCGTCGATGCGGCGCCAGCCGAGGCGCAAAGCCAGAGCCAGAGCCAGGCCCAGGCCCAGGCCCATACGGCGGCGGCACCGGCCGCGACCATTCCGCCCCTGCCGACGGCGGCCCCGGACAGCGCGAGTCTCGTGACCGATACACAGCGCGCGCTCGCGACGCTGAAGCTCTATGACGGGCCGATCGATGGAAAGATCGGTCCGCAGACCCGGGCTGCGCTGTCATCCTTTGAAATGCGGATCGGCCTTGTCCCGACAGGTCAGCCGAGCCCCGATCTACTGGTGCAATTGAGGAAGGCGCTGCCGCGCAGCAGCGCCGCGACGCCGGCCGAGATCGCACCGCCGGCGCTGATCCCGACTTCGGCGATATCAGGCGCCGCTCCCGATGCGGCTGCGTCCGATCCCACCGCGACGGGATCCATTGATCACGCCCAGTCCGCCGCGCGCATCCGCAAGGTGCAGACGGCATTGAACGACATCGGCTACGGTCCGATCCGGGTCGACGGCAAGGGTGGCGGCGACACCGAGGATGCGATCCGCCGCTTCCAGCTCGATAACGGACTGGCGCTCACCGGCGAAGCCGACGACGCGCTGATGGCCAAGCTCGTCATGATCGGCGCAATGAAATCGATCTAGATCGGCAACATACGGATGGTCTGCCTGTTGACTGTCGATGTCATGGCGACCATGCAGCCGCGTAGATTGCGGGCGGCGAGTCACCCACAAACGTGAAGCCAGGAACGGAAACGATGCGCGTGACGTCGGCCCTTTGGGTTGCGGCCTATGTGCGGCGGGCCTTTGTCGAGGGGGCTTTCGCCGCCGTGACGCGGCGCGGCGCGCAGGAGGCGGGCGCCATCTTCGTGGTCGTCGACCGCCTTGATGGCATGTTCGACCTCTACGGACAGGCGCCGCAGAGCGCATTCGGTACGGACCGACCGTCCGACCGCCTGTTTACTTTGGTCGAAGGCGCCGTCGATCGCGAACGCCTCGCAGCCCGCATCGCCTCGGAAACGCGGTTCGATCCCGACCTGTGGGTCGTGGAGCTCGAGCAGAAAACGGGCGACCCGCTCCTCGACCTTGTCGAGTGATCAGCGGCCGCGCAGGCCGAAGATACTGCGTTCGGGTGGTTCCTGGGCGGCAGGCTCGCGCCGCGGCTGCGGCGCAGCCGGCGCCAGGCTGCGCCGCAGCTCCAGATCGGCGAAGAGCGGCGCATGGGCGGGCTTTTGCGGTGTGGCGCCGCTTCGCCAGCCGGCGATCAACTCGGCCGCAACGCTCTCCTTGGTCTCTGCCAGGAGACGGGCCAGCCGTTCGAAGTTCTCGATGCCCGCTGCGATGACCGGGTTGGCGAACAGCAGAACATGCTGCGCCTCATCCTCCGAAAGGCCGATGCCGCGCAACAGGACCACCAGGGCCTCGCCTGAGGGGTCGTCCATCAGAGCGGCGACGTCGGCCTCGGGGAGGCGCAGACCCTGCGCCAGCGCGCGAACCAGGGCATCGCGCTGACGCTGGCGAGCGAGCGAAGCGAGCCGCGCCCGGCCGAGCGCCAGCCGGAAAGCGTGGTCCGCGTCGATAACCGAAGTGCCTGAATGGGGTGATGCCGGGTGACCGGCAAGTTCTTGCAGGAGTGCCAGCCGCCCGGTCCGATCGAGGTTGAGAAACGCGGCGCCGCCTTGTTGCGCCGCGACGGCTGGGGCTTCGACCCGCGTCTCAGGCGCCGATGCCGCGGGCTCGGCGACGATAGGTTCAACGGCGGCAGCCTCGGCCGCTTCAGGTGAGCGCGAAGACGCGATCCGCTGACGGCGTTCGCGGTCCTGCGCCTCGAAGGTGGAGGCGAGGGCACGCACCGCGGCGAAGATCTCGCGCGCTTCGGCGCTGACCGGCGCCATGGCTGCCGGCTCGCGATCTGCCGGCGTTTCCTCGAGCGTTGCGCTTTGATCATCAGGCTCGGCCGCATCGGCTACCGTCATTTCGACCGGCGGAATATCGTCTTCGACGGCTTGCGATGTCTCGATCTGCACGACCTCCGCTTCGTCTTCGATGGCGAGGGCCTCGCTCTCCGTCATCACCTCCGGATAATGCGCGACGCGTGCGATCACGTCCGCATCTTCGGTGAGCCGGAGCGCTGCAACGACGAGAGGGGACAGATCGGCGCGAGTCGCGATCAGACGGTGATGGCCATGTCCGGTCGACGCCATGATGGTGAGGAAATCGAACTCGCCCAGCGCCGGCGAGCGCTTCAGGATCGGGCTCGCGATCTCGAGGAGATCCTTGCCGAGTTGGCGCAGGATCGCCGACGGCGCATCCTGGCTCCTCGATAGCCGCTCGGCGACGAATGCGCGATCGGCTGCCGAGACGCGCGGCAGGAAATGGGTTGCGAGTTCCTCGAACCGGCGGATCTCATCCGGGTCGTGGGTTGCCTCGAGCACGAACAGCTCCGTGGTGGCCCTCAGGAGGGCGGCATCGCGGCTTTGCTGGTTGGACACGGCCATGGCCATGAGACCATCCGAAGGAAATGAGGGATGCATGATGACGCGGATACCAGGAGAGCGAAGCGCTCGATGCTCAGTCTCGCGGCAAGTCGTTGACGGACTGTTAACCTTGCGGGCGTTTTAATGATTTTCATCAAGACGAGAGCATCCAGGGCGGTCGACCAGTCAACCGCCGGGGCTCCGAGGGGGCTGCATGGGAAGCATCCTGCCCTACACGACGGCGACGCGTCGCCGCACGCGCCCTTTGCCGAGGGGTACGCCGCGCGGCGAGATCGTCATCTTCCCGGGCGTCCGCATCGAGCGTGACGCCCCGACACCTCCGACAATGCCGCACCCGGCTCCCGCCAAGGCAGGCGCCTGACCCCTCGTCAGGGACCGGTTGTGCCGCTTCCATTGCCAGGCGCCGTCAGGCTGGCCTGGCAATCTGCTGCACCGAGGGCGGCTTCGGTGGCCGGGGCGAGCGTCGGGTTCGCGACGAAGGCGCGGATGAGCACGAAGCCGCGTTCGAGCGGCAGTTCGATGACGATGGCGCGGTCGAGAGCGGCAAGCGGATTCTCACGCAGTTTCGCCATCTGCAATGGTGTCGCGATCACGAGGTCGATATCGCTGCGCTCGGCGGTCCGGTCGTTGAGGCTGTAGACATTGCTGCCGCGCCGATCGAACACGGCCAGCGACCAGAATTCCTCCGGCATCGTCGCGCGAATGCGGATCGGCCCTTCCTCCAGAGTGAAACGGCAAGCGGCATGAGCCATGGCCGGATCGAGATCGGTCAGCGGCTTCGTGCCCGGCGCGTTTGCCGGCAGGAGATGAAAGGCGCCGTCGGGGCCGAGCCGTCCGAGCGAAGTCCAGGCATCGCGTGTCGCGAAGTCCGGCACGAGCAGGATGGCAGCGATATGGATGACACCGCCGAGCAGCAGCCCGCCAAGGCCGAAGAGGAGGAGGTGCTTCATCGGCAGGACCGCCTTGCGATCGCCGGCAGGGTTGCCTCGCCGATGCCGCTTGAGGTCAGCGGCGTATCGTAGAGCCGCAGTGTCAGGCGCAGCGGGCCGCTGCCGGTGACCGGAAGCCAGTTACCGGACTGGGGATCTCCGGCGAGGGCGATCACAAAGCTCCCGTCCTCGCGGCGCAGGATCTCGCGGGCATGGAAACCGCTTCGATGGGCAGGTGTCTCAAAGAGACTGCCATTCTTATCGGTAACGGTGAGCGTCCAGAGCCGTGCCGCCGGTGTCTGCCCGCTGATGAGATAGCTGCAGCGCGCCGTGAGCGCGGCGCCGCTGTCGTCGGTGTCGGCGATGAAGGCGATGCCCTCGCCGTCACCGAGCGGAAGCGCGCCGCTACGGGCGAGCTCCGCCCTGCTGTACGGATCGGCATTCGGGCTGCCGAGCTCGGGCCAGGCCGTCCAGGCACCGCGCGTCACCGCGCCGAAGATCCGCTCGCGATCGAGCACCAGCCACGCAGAGCCGAGGCCGACGATGAGGGCGATGGCGATCGCCACGAGAAGATTGATCAGCAGACGCACGCTTGGACCCGGTTAAGGTCATCAACGATAGCGGTTCGCCCGGCGCGACGCCAATCATCGCGCAGGCGCGAGAGGGCGTGCGGGCCGCGCTGACCGTCAGCCGTAGACGGCGTCGCGGATCGCGTCGGGATAAGGCCCGCCGACACCGGCAAGCGCCGTGTTGCTGAACGAGACGACCGACAGCGCGCGTACGGGATCGACGAACCAGGAATGGCCGTAGACGCCGCCCCATTGCCATGTGCCCGGCGAGAAGGGTGCCCCACTGGCCTCGGGGTGATGATGGATCGACCAGCCGAGGCTGAAGCCGCGTCCGGCAACGCCCGTGTCGAAATCGCCGATGGCGTTCGTGGTCAGGAGGGCGACACTCTTCGTCGAGAGAATGGGGGTGCCACCCTGGCGCACGGCTTCCAGGAAGCGCAGGAAGTCGGGCGCGCTTCCAACCATGCCGGCGCCGCCGGATGCGAATACGGCGCGGTCGAAGGCTCGCGACGGCGAGAATGTGACATTCGACTCGGGATTGCCGACGGTGTGCGGATCGTCCATGCGCACGGCGCCATCCGCCCCGTCGCCATAGGCTGCGGAGAGACGGTCGGCTTTCGAGGGATAGAACTCGGTATCCGCAAGGCCGAGCGGCTGTGTCACCTTGGCCGCGACAAGCTCAGGCAGGCTGGCGCCAGCGGCCTGTTCGAGGAGCCCGCCCAGCACATCGATGGCGACCGAATAGCGGAAGGCCGATCCGGGCGCGAAAGCCAGCGGCTGCGCGGCGATGCGCGCGAGGTTCTCCGCCATGGAAAGGCTCGGCCCTGCGAGTCCTTCGCAGATTCCGGCAGCGGCATCATAGCCGTAGATGAGGCCGCTGGTGTGGGTGAGCAGATGGCGCACGGTGATGACCGGCGTGCTGCCGTCGGCGAGCTTGGGGCGGAAGTCGGGCAGGAAGCGCGTGACCGGATCATCGACGCCGATGACGCCATCATCGACGAAGGCGAGCGCGGTGGCGGCGACCATCGGCTTGGTAACCGAGGCGAGGCGGAAGATCGTATCCTCGCTCGTCGGGATGCCGGCTTCGCGGTCGGCATGGCCGGCGGCGCGCGCATAGGCGATCGCACCGTCCTTCGCGACCATCACCACAGCGCCGACGATGCGGCTCTCGGCAACGGCCGCGTCGATGACGGCATCGATCCGGGCGGCGAGGGAGCCGGGCGCGAAATGGGCTTCGGGTGATGCGCTCACGTTTTCTCCGCCGCTGCAGGGGTGGGGCCATGATCGGCCGTTCGTGCTTCGACGCCGGTTGTGTATCCGTCCGCGTCGACGGTCAACGGGCCCTTCGACTGATCGAGCATCACAAGTTCATTGCCGAAGGGGTCTCGGACACACGCGCAGCGGCCGATCGCGATATCGAACGGCGCCTCGACCGCTTCGCCGCCAGCTTCGATGAAGCGCTGGAAAGCGGTTTCCACATCATCGACCAGAAGATCGGACTCTGGCCCGACACGGCGGTGGAGGACCAGTTCGGCGTCAGTCTCCGGCAGGGCAAGGCCGGCGGCTTCCTCGTCCCGCCAGATGAGCCGGTGCCCGAGCCCGTCGCGATAGAAGGCGAGCGCTGCGTTGAGGTCGTCGACCTTGAGCAGCAGGTTGTCGATCTTGCGAAAGAGCGGCTCCGGCATTGTGTCCTCCTGAGGGATGCTTGCATCATCTGGGGTCGAGGGCGGCGTGTGTCGTCTGGTCTCGATCAGACGACACACGCCGAGGACTCAATCAATAGGAGTCCCTTCGTTTCACACAAGCTTGGAGCGTATGAGGCGATGAGCTACGTCCAGATCATCTGGACAATGCCCGCGAGCGCATCACGCGCTGCGCGTCCGCTTAGCGCGTGACGGCGGTCAGGCTGCCGCTCGCTTGCTCGAGCTCCGCGAGGCCGGTTGCGCGCGGCCGCGTGACAGTCGCCGCCTTGGCGGGGCGGACCGGCGGCGCATTGCGCAGCAGGGTATCGATCTCGATCAGTCGCGCCGTGGTCGCCCCGGACATCATCAGCGGAGCCTGGTCGGCAGCGTTCACGGACGCCATCGCCTCGGGGCGTTCGCCATCCTGTGGCGGGACATCGAGATAGGGGATCGGCTTCAGCGTGATGCCATTATGGGCGACCGTCATCACCTTATTCCACGTCTGCGCGGGCAACGAGCCGCCGGTCATCTTGTTGGAGGAGGTGAAGTCGTCATTGCCGAACCAGACGCCGCCGACATAGTTGCCGGTGAAGCCCATGAACCAGGCGTCGCGATAGGCGTTTGTCGTGCCAGTCTTGCCGGCGGTCTTGATGCCCTGCAGCTTGGCGGCCCGGCCCGTGCCGCGTTCGGGCACCTGCGACAGCATATAGTTCATCTTGGCGACGGTGTCGGCGTCGAGAACCCGTTGCGGCGCTGGGATGTCGCGCTTGCGGTCGAAAACCACCTCGCCCTGGCTGTTGGTGATCTCGGTGAAGGCATAGGGTTTGGCCTTGAGGCCGCCATTGGCGAACACGGCATAGGCGCCCGTCATGTCGAGCACGGTGACTTCGGTCGCGCCGAGCGGCAGCGACTTCGAATTGATGATCTTGGTGGTGATGCCCATGCGGTGGGCGAGGTCGATGATGGTCTCGCGGCCGACGACGCCGGCAAGCCGGACAGCCACCGTATTCAGCGAGTGGATCAGCGCGGTCGTGAGCGGAATATTGCCCATGAACCTGCCGCCATAGTTCTTGGGCGACCAGTTGCCGATCGAGATCGGCGCATCGCGGACGATGGTCTGCGGCGTATAGCCGTGTTGTATCGCCGCGGTGTAGACGAAGGGCTTGAACGAGGAGCCGGGCTGGCGGAGCGCATCCGTGGCGCGGTTGAACTGGCTCTCGCCATAGTCGCGTCCCCCCACCATGGCGCGGACGGCCCCGTCGGGCTCGGCGATCACCATCGCGGCCTGGCTGACGCGATAGCGCTCGCCGGATTCGCGGAGCGAACTCTCGATCGCGTCGTCGGCGGCCTGCTCGAGGCCGAGATCAACCGTCGTGCGCACCGTCAGGCTGCGGTCGCCGTCCGGGACCTGCTTCTTCACCTCGTCGAAGGCCCAGTCGAGAAAATAATCGGGCTCGGCGACCGTGCTGGCGCGCATCACGTCGGCAGGCTTGCGGCGCGCTCCGAGCACCTGGCCCTCGGTCAGGAAACCGGCCTGCACCATGTTGGTCAGCACTTCATTGGCGCGCGCCCGGGCGGCGGGAAGGTTCACATGCGGCGCATAGCGGGTCGGCGCTTTGTAGAGCCCGGCGAGCATCGCGGACTCGGCAAGATCGAGATCGGTGACCTTCTTGCCGAAATAGAATTCGGCCGCTGCCGCCGCCCCGAAATTGCCGCCGCCCATATAAGCGCGGTCGAGATAGAGCTGCAGGATGTCGTGCTTGGAGAGATTGCTTTCGAGCCAGAGCGCCAGAAAAGCTTCCTTGATCTTGCGATCGATCGTGCGTTCGTTGGAAAGGAAGAGGTTCTTCGCCAGCTGCTGCGTGATCGATGATCCGCCCTGGACGACCGCGTCGGAACGCAGGTTCTCGAACAGCGCGCGGGTCGTTCCGAGAATGTCGATCCCGAAATGCGTATAGAAGCGGCGGTCCTCGGTGGCGAGCGTCGCCTTGATCAGGTTGTCCGGCATCTCCTCCAGCGGCACGGCGTCGGAATGGCGGACGCCGCGCTTGCCGATTTCTGTTCCGAAGCGATCGAGGAACGTGACCGAATAGTCCTGCTGCGCCATCCAGTCGCCATGCGTCGCGTCAAAGGCCGGCAAGGCCAGCATCAGCATGACGACGCCGCCGCCACAGGCGAGCGTCAGCCCATCGCCGAGCAGCTCGATCGGCACGCGGGCAAGGCCGCTGACCCGGAAGCGGCGCATGAAGCGCGAGGCGCCCTCGGCGCTTTCCACCATCTCGTGCCAGAGCGTGAAGAGACCGGAATCGATCAGCGCGTCGATCTCGATCGGCCGGAGCGCCCGCCTTTTCTGCGGCGGCGCCCCGAGGGCCGGATTTTGGCCCGCCTCCGGCTGGGAAGGGTCCAAGGTCTCGCCGCCGCGGAGCGCCTTGACGATCTCGCTGCCGGAACGGCTTGCCGCATCGGCGCCGGGCGCAAAAACGCCGCGCCGCCGTCCGAACCAAGCCGTGATACGATCGAGGACGTTCGCCAAAGCCTGTTCCGGGGCACGTTGTGGACCATCCGCCGGCCATCTGTTCCAATGTCGGACAGAATGCCGCCTGGACCATCCGGTTCTGGACGATTGATTAAGGATACGCAACTGCCATGCCCGTTCAAGACAACGGCAACACCCTCGATGCCGCGCTTCCGTTCTGGAAGCGCCTGACGCTCGAGGAGATGAGCAAGGCGCAGTGGGAGTCGCTATGCGACGGCTGTGCGCGCTGTTGCCTGAACAAGCTGGAGGACTGGGACACCGGCGAGATCGTCTGGACGGCGGTCGCCTGCCAGTTGCTCGACGACGAAAGCTGCCGCTGCACCGATTATCCAAACCGCAGCACCCGCGTGCCCGACTGCATTCCGCTCGATCCCGAAAAGGTGCGCACGCTCTCCTGGCTGCCCGGCACCTGCGGCTATCGGCTCGTCGCCGAGGGACGCGACCTCTATTGGTGGCACCCGCTCATCTCCGGCGACCCCGAGACCGTGCACGAAGCCGGCATCTCTGTAACCGGGCGCACGGTCAGCGAAGCCGATGTCGCGATCGAGGACTATGAGGATTTCCTCGTGACCTGGCCGATGGAGCGTCCGAAGTAGCTCGGGCAAAGCTGTGGAGGTCTGGCCGTCGCCGCTGGGGTTACAGGAAGCGGACTTGTGGATCGAGATAGTCCTCTCGCTCGGTCTTCGCCGTGTGATCTCTCAAATACGTGTCACGCATCGAGAAATCCTCGTCGACCCAAAAGAGGTGGCCATCGTGCGAGGTAAAGACGCGGTTGCGCTCGGTCTGATTCAGAAAATCGGCGCAGAACGCATGCGATTGTGTCCAATCGCTCTCCGGTGGTTTGGCATGGGCATGCAGAACATTGACGCGACCGCTCAACTGAATGGGTTCCGCTGAGCGCACGTTGAAACTTGGCGGCAAAACCAACACGCGCAGGCCCGAGCGATGGACGAGGTCATGCAGCACGAGCTGGTCGCGCTCTATCCGCGAGTCCGAAGCGTAATTGGTCGCCCAGAGATCGACGAGTCGCATCGTCGCGAACGATCGCCGAATGAACATGACGCCGCTGTTAAAATAAGGCAGGAATTCGGGCGAATCGACTTCAGGAAGTCCGTTATTGAATTCGCGATATATATTGGAGAATTGCCACGTATCGTGCGCCATTGCGATATCATAATCGCTATATGCTGCCGTCGGGCGGAGGTCGTTCATCACATATGTATCACTGTCCAGATACAGTATGGTCTTTGCACTTGAGGCGCGAATGGCCTGCATTTTAGATAGCTTGGCGCACTTCTCGGTCGTGGCGCCCCGCGGCCCTGTTTTCGTCGGGATGACCCTGTCGAAATAGGGGCATTCTACCTGCTGGTCAGTGACGATCAGCACGGGGACATCAGGCATATGCCGCTTGACGCTCCGCGCAGAAATGGCGGCCTCGATAACGAAGTCGCGTCCTGTCGCGGCGTAAACAACTTCGAGCGATGGTCGGCTAAAGAGCCCCGCTATGTTCATATGCCCACTCTCCTCCAAGGCGTGCGGGCAATAGTTGCCATGGCTAACTAAATTGCGCCAGAGCGATCAAGCGATGGCGGTCGGCTCGAGGGGTTGTGCCGGGAACTCGGCACGTGATTTCCTGGCGGCACGGGGATAGGCTCTCAATTCTTCCAATGGAACAATCGATAAGGATACGCGCCATGGATTATACGCGCCTCGGCCAGACTGGCCTTGAAGTTTCGCGGCTCTGCCTCGGTTGCATGAGCTATGGCGACCCGGCGAGGGGGACGCATAGCTGGTCGCTGCCTGAGGAAGAGAGCCGGCCCTTCATCAGAAAGGCGCTCGATCTCGGCATCAATTTCTTCGACACGGCCAATGCCTATTCTGAGGGGACGAGCGAGGAATATGTTGGCCGGGCGCTGAAAGACTATGCGAAGCGTGACGAAATCGTCATCGCGACCAAAGTATTCGGCCGCATGCGCCCCGGACCGAACGGCGCCGGCCTTTCGCGCAAGGCAATCCTCGCCGAAATCGACGCCAGCCTGAAGCGGCTTGGCACCGATTATGTCGATCTCTACCAGATTCACCGTTTCGACCCCGCGACGCCGATCGAGGAGACGCTCGAAGCGCTCAACGATATCGTCCGCGCCGGCAAGGCCCGCTATATCGGCGCCTCCTCGATGTTCGCCTGGCAGTTCGCGAAGATGCTCGCCACCTCCGACAAGAATGGCTGGGCGCGATTCGTCTCGATGCAGGATTATGTCAACCTGCTCTACCGGGAGGAGGAGCGCGAGATGCTGCCGCTCTGCCGCGAGGAGGGGATCGGCGTCATTCCGTGGAGCCCGCTCGCCCGTGGCCGCCTGACCCGCGACTGGGACGAGAAGACCGCCCGGGCCGAGACGGACGAGTTCGGCAAGACGCTTTATGACAAGACCGCCGATGCCGACAAGAAGGTCGTCGAGGCCGTTGCTCATGTCGCGGCGGAGCGGGGCATCGGCCGGGCGCAGGTGGCGCTGGCCTGGGTGCTGCAGAAATCGCCGGTGACGGCGCCGATCGTCGGTGCGACTAGGATCGAGCATCTCGAGGATGCCGTCGGTGCGCTTTCGGTGAAGCTCGACGACTACGAGATCGCCCATCTCGAGGCGCCCTATGTGCCGCATGCGGTGGCCGGCTTCGTCTGAGCCGCGACGCGCCACCCGAGCCCGCGCGCTTTGATCCGCATCAAGGCGCGCGCGGCCGCGGCCGATAGCTTTGCTCCATCGACCAGGGAGCAGGGCCTTGAGCCAGCGGATCGTCATCCTCGACGGACATCCCGACCCGGCCGGCGGGCATTTCTGCAATGCGCTCGCCGATGCCTATGCCGAGGGCGCGCGCGAGGCCGGGCGCAGCGTAGAGACGATCCGCCTCGCCACGCTCGACATTCCACTCCTGCGCACGAAAGACGAATTCGAGCAGCGCGGCGTGCCGGAAGGTCTCGTCGCGGCGGCGGTGGCGATCCGCAACAGCGATCACATCGTCATGGTCTTCCCGCTCTGGCTCGGCACGATGCCGGCGCTGGTCAAGGCCTTCTTCGAACAGGTGTTCCGCCCGGGAACGGGTTTCGCCTATCAGGAAGGCCGCTTCCCGAAGAAGCTGCTCGCCGGACATTCGGCCCGCCTGGTGGTGACCATGGGCATGCCGGCGCCGCTCTATCGCTGGTTCTTCGGCGCCCATGGCGTCAAGGGCATGGAACGCAACATCCTTGATTTCGTCGGCATCAAGCCGGTCCATGAAAGCTTCTACGGCAATGTCGAGGGCGCGAGCGCGGAAAAGCGCGCCGCCTGGCTCGCCGAGATGCGCGCGCATGGCGCCAATGGCGCATGAAGCGAACAGCGCTTGAGGCGTTGGGCGCTTGAAGCGATCGGCCGCGCGGACACCGCGGCTGGCAAGGCCCGGGAGGGCGCGGCCGGAGAGAGGGGGCGAGCGAAGCGTGGGGGCGCATCGCTTCCCGCTCGCTCCGGCCTGCCGCCGGCCTTCGCCAAATCGGCCCCCTCCGCCGCGCCGGTGCTGGTCAGGCGGCGCAGGGCGGCGCTGGCGGGCGGCTCAATCGGCCCATTCGGGATCGGTGGTGAAGGCGATGGTGAGCCAGCGGTCCGGGCTCTCGTCGCCGATCGCAGCGCCGATTTCATCGCGCAGCCGATCCCAATCTTCGAGCGGCCGCGCCGGCAGGCCTGAAGGCACGATGAAATAGATCTCGATCTGCCGGCCCCGGCCGACCCGCGCCACATAGGCGCGATAAGAGAGGAACCCCTCGCGCGCGACGATCCCGGCCGCGACGGCGTCGACCGCGCGCTTCAGCTCCGGCGGCGTCACCAAAAGGATATCGGCCAGCGCCCGCCGCACCGTGCTTATCGGGATCGGGATGATCGCGAGCGAGACGAGCGCCAGCGCCGCCGGATCGACATAGGGCGCGACGAAGGCGAGCGGCGTTCCTTCGGCGAAGAAGCCGAACAGGAAGGCGATGAGCAGCGCGCCCGAAAGCGCCGCCGACATCAGCCAGGACTTTGCGTCGAGCGCCACGAAATCCGAGCCGATCGACCGGTTGGCGCGCCGGCAATAGAACGCCATGGCGAGCGCTGCGGAAAGCGCGATCCCCGCATAGAGGATCGCCGCCGCGAAGGGCAGCGCATTGCCGCCGGTGATCAGCGTCTTGACCGCGTTGATCAGCGCATAGACGGCCGCGCCGATCAAAAGCGTGCCGTTCAGGAGCAGCACGATCGGCTCCAGATGCCAGAACCCCATGGTGAAGCGCTCGGCGAGCTTGCCACGCGGCGAAAGCCCCGAGGTCGAGCCGGCAATGAGGCTCGCCACCGAAAGCGCAACCAGCGTCATCGCGGCGTCGGTGAGCGCATAGACGCCATCAAAGATGATCGCCGAAGACCCGGTCATCAACCCGACCAGCACGCCAAACACCGCCACCGCAACGGTGGCGACAATGGAAACGCGAAGAACGGACTGCTCGGCGTTCAGGGCGGCGGACGGGGCAAGACTGGCCATGCGCCGTGATCGCACGGCGCGGGGTCAGGGGGAAGGGTGGGGGGAGGTGTAATCCGTCCTCGGTAGCGCCCTGTCGTTGAACCTGTATACGCCAGTGGCTAGACCGACGCAAAGAGGAGTTGAACGCAAGCTAGCCTCGAACAGAATCGTTGGCGAGGACGCAGAAACGTCCATGCAGCGTGGCAGCGCCGATAAATGCCCACTTTTGGAACACGGTTCCCCGGCAGAGACGGCTGGATTGGCCAGTAAAGCGTCTGTGTCCGCATAGGCCGCTCGCGATTGGTAATCCGATCCAAATATTACGGTAACTTCCCAGCCAGTTGGTCGAGAGTCCAAATCTCAAAAGTCGCACCCGTTAACGCCTCGACTTCGGCGGCAAGAATCGGATGAGGAATGCCATCTCTGGACCAGTCTAGTTTGCGATCCTGAGATAACAGGGCAACGCGATCTATTTGCGTACCACTACGGCGTATCTGAAGCAAACCGGCCAGAAGATCCACCCAAACATAGAAGTCACCGTCACCATCATCTTTGAATCCAGGGGGAGTTCTTGTACGCTTCCGCGCCACCGCCATCTCTGCGAATGGTGCTCTGGAGACGTATGGCACAATTGCCTTCTCTTGGAGAAATTTGACAACAATCCCCAAACGTCCCGCGGTGCCTCCGTCGTAAGCATGTCCAAATGTCCCACGAAACTCTTCAAGCAACGTATTGAAGCGCTCTTCAAAATTATAAAACCTGTCGTCGATCTTCGAGACCTCCGCAGAGAGGGCTTCGAACTTCTTCCTTATCGATGCTGCAAGAGAATCTACCGCATTGAGTTGATTATTCCAAAATTCCTGAATCACCTGGCCCGGGAGGATAATTGACCCGCCAAACGACGCGCTCGTGAGGTAATCGATGATATCGGCGCTCTTTGAGTGGTTGCCTAATCTCAGCAACACATTTGTGTCGAATGCAATTGCGGTCCTATTCAGCGTTCGTTCCGGTCTTGCATCTTGCAGCGAATGTGCCAAAGCTCCGAGTGAATCGAGGTGCCGATCTCTGTTTAGGACCTCGAGCACGCGCCGCGCGTCAACATCCAGCCTCCCAAAAGGCTCAGTGGTACCAAAGGTCCCCGGCTGCTTCAGCGAGCTTCGTGCCGAGAGCCTGAACCGCCCGCGCATCCCATTCATCGATTTCCTCAAGGCAATCCACCCATTCGTGAGCTACAGCTTTGGGAAGCATCTTTTGCTTGAAGCCATTCCAATCCGTGATGGACTTGTCAGGCCGCTCAAGATCAGACAAAAAGGTGTTGCCTATAGTTGATGACCACGCCGTTCCTTCTTCTTCACTCATTGTCCCTATGGATGATTGTCTCGTCCAAATCAGATGGACCGTTCCGTATGTGCTCGGCGTGATTGTATCTTGGATAATTGACGATCTTAAAAACCGCAGTACTTGTTTGTTAAATGATCGACTTCGAAGTTTTTCAATGAATTCTTCTTTCGACGGGTTTAGGTCCGACAACGCCTCCAACAGAACGTGCCAATTGCCGGTCTCAGACACTGACTTGGCTGCTTCGCCCAGACGGCGCTCGACGTTGCCGGTCCCGAGATTGCCGACTACGATACGTCTGACAACCAGCTTAAGGGCGTATTTCATACCTTCGAGTGCGTCTGCGATGCCAAATGTGGCCAAAAGAATTGGACGAATTGCAAGTACACTCAGGCTGTTTAACGCAGCGAATATCTCAAGCGTGCTGCCTTCAGCCGGACCAGCGAGCGTGGGGTCAATCATTTGCAGATAAAGTGGAAGATCATGCTGCAATAGATCCATCAACTGGGGCGGCGTCGGCGGCTCTTTGCCCGGAAAGCTAATCCGCCCCGCTAGGAACCCGAAAAGATCTTTGGGAAGGATGTGACCGCTGCGCGCCGTTACGACATGCCGAATGTATTGAACGAAGTTATTACTCCCTTCGTCCGTGAACTGTTTAGAGAGTCTTCGCCATTCCGTGTAGCGGTCCGATCGAAAATTGCTTGGAGCTTGGCTTATAACGTAATTCTTAAGTAGATCTGCGGTCGTTAGGTCCTTGCCGCGGGTGTTTATCACTTCGTATACCTGATACGCAGTTGAGGCATCCGGATGAACGAACACAGCAAAATATAACTTGTTGGTCAGAAATTCGGTCCATCTTCCGAGACGCTTAAAGGGATCGGCGCTCAGATCCTGTCGCAGTTGACCCTTCAGATAGTTGAACGACTCGACCATACGCGCAGAAACCGAACCATCCTGAACGGAATCGTCGGGTGCACGCCCATTTTGCAAAATAAACTGAAACGTACGATCGTCGTCATTGTCAGACAGCTTGACTCGCGGTGCCGTATCGTCGGTTTCGTAGTTAATAGAGCGAAGGAAGTCCGCTTGGATGCGCTCAGCAAGCGCTTTGCGCTCTCGAGTGAGTGCCTCGTGATATATCGCAGTGGCCAAAAGACTAAGAGTGATGATTCTCTGTTGGCCATCGACGACATCTTTTCTACTCTGCAAGGTGTCGTCTTGATTGGTCAAGATCACCAACCCTAGGAAATAGCTGTCAGATTCTAAACTAAGACGAAGGTCGTTCCAGAATTCCGATACTTCATCAATACCCCAAGCGTACTCACGCTGGAACTCTGGTATTTCAAACGTTGTATTCGAAAAGAGCGCGCCTGCGGTGCTCGCGGAGGCGTTAAGCGGTGTGCCTTGCAAATAACGAATCCCTAGGGTTTGAAAGCGCCATTCTCCATGGGATCTCACCAGCTTACCGGTCTTTTAGCAAGTTGATGTTGCATGTCCATCAGCCAGACCAGCAGCCGGAGGAAGCGCAAAGGGGAGGGCCCGCGCGCTCAACTCGGCCGGAGTAAAAAGCTGCCGCTTCCCCACCACCGCCCCCGTGCTTTCTCGTCATCGCCCGCCAGCACGTTTCCGGTCCGTCATGCCCGGGCTTGTCCCGGGCATCCACGTCTTGCTCTGGCGGCGCGAAGGGAAGTCGTGGATGGCCGGGATGAGCCCGGCCATGACGGCGGGGGCGGGTGGCGTGGGCTTGCTGGCGTTGGGCTCTCGATCGGCGCGGGTTTGTCATTCGCCAGCAGCCCAAACCGGACTAGGAATAAAATCCTTGACAGCGTGACGCTGCTTCGGTACCTTTCAGGCATAGTCGGAAAGTTGCGTTTTGGGGCGGTGGCCTTGACGAAAGGGCGTCGTTCCGGCGGAGAGCGGGATCGAGGCTGATCGGCGTGGGTTGGCGTTCTTGGCCGTCGCCGGGGTTGCGACGCTGCCGGTTGGGCGCTCCCTGTCCCTCTGATGTCATTGCCGGGCTTGACCCGGCAATCCAGTCCTCTGGCGTGGTTTCGCGGGGCGGATGGGTTGGCTGCGGGGGCGGAGGGAAGGCTGGATTGCCGGGTCGAGCCCGGCAATGACAGAAGAGAGGCCGGCAATGACAGAAGCGAGAGCCCGGCAATGACGGAAGGGCGAGCCCGGCCATGACAGAAGGGAGAGCCGGGCCATGACGGAACGGAGTGGCCTGCCATGATGGCGGACCGTGCGTCCGGCCGTGGCAGGGAATGCAGTTCGGCCATGGCAAGGGTATGCGAACGCGCCATGACGGGGGCATGAGGGAGCGATCGCCCTGACGGGGCGGGCTTGTTGCGATGGATGATGGTTTCAATGGCGCCCTTGGGCGCCTTTTTGTTTTGGGAGGCGGGCTTGCCGAAGGTTTCCGAGGCGCAGTGGGCCGTCATGCGGGTGCGCTATGAGACGACGCGCGATGCGGTGAGCGCCATCGCCTCCGACGAGGGCATTTCCTATGAGGCGCTGTGGCGCCATGCGAAGCGCGCCGGCTGGGCGAGGCCGGGCACGGCGCCGAAGATTCCCGAGATGGGCGATGACGACCGGTTGCTCGGGCGGCTCTTCCGCGCCTTCGAGCGGCAGGTCGCCGATCTCGAACAGCGGTTTCTGTCCGGCGCCGGCAGCGTCGAGGAAAAGGACGCGCGCACCTTGAGTGTTCTGGCGCGGACCTTCGAGACGCTCGCCAAGATGCGCGATGAACGAGAGGGGCCGGTGGATGAAGGCAGCGTCGATCTCGACGATCTCAGGGCGCGCCTTGCGCGACGCCTGGAAGCGCTCGGTCCATACGGGGTGGCCGCCGCTGGAGCTGACGGCGCGGATGGCGGCGGGGATGACGGACGCTGAGTTCGCGGCGCTGCATGGCGATTGGGATTTCTGGGCGCGCGACGATCAGCTGCCGCCGACGGGCGACTGGCTCACCTGGCTGATGATCGGCGGGCGCGGCGCGGGGAAGACGCGGGCCGGCGCCGAATGGGTGCGCGCCCTGGTGTTCGGGCGGACGGGCTATGCGAGCGCGCCGGTCGGGCGGATCGCCTTGATCGGCGAGACGCTGGCCGATGTGCGCGATGTGATGATCGAGGGGGTCTCGGGGTTGCTCGCGGTGCATCCAAAGGGCGAGCGGCCGAACTGGCAGCCCTCGCGGCGCCGGCTCGAATGGCCGAACGGGGCGAGCGCCCTCTGCTTTTCGTCTGAGGATCCGGAAAGCCTGCGCGGGCCGCAATTCGAGGCGGCCTGGGCGGACGAGCTCGGCAAATGGCGTCATCAGGAGTCCTGCTGGGACATGCTGCAATTCGGCCTCCGCCTCGGCGCGCTGCCGCGCCAATTGGTGACGACGACGCCGCGCCCGACACAGCTTTTGAAGCGGCTGATCCGGGCCGAGCGGACGGTGATCACGCGGGCCGGAACCAGCGCCAATCTCGGCAATCTCGCGCCGGGCTTCCTGGAGCGCGTCATCGGCCGCTATCAGGGGACGCGGCTCGGGCGGCAGGAGATCGACGGCGAACTGATCGACGACCGCGTCGATGCGCTGTGGAGCCGCGCGGCGATCGAGGCCTTGCGGATCGGCGCGGCGCCGCAACTGGTGCGCATCGTCGTCGCGGTCGATCCGCCGGCGACGAGCCGCAAGGGGGCGGACGCCTGCGGGATCATCGCCTGCGGGCTTGGCGCGGATGGCACGGGCTATGTGCTGGCCGATAGCACCCTTGCCGAGGTGAAGCCGGCGCGCTGGGCGGGGGCGGCGGTCGCGCTCTATCATGCGCTGGAGGCGGATATGCTGGTCGCCGAGGTCAACCAGGGCGGCGACATGGTGGCGAGCGTCATCGCCGAGGTCGATCCGGCCGTGCCGGTGACGAGCGTCCGGGCGACGCGCGGCAAATATCTCCGCGCCGAGCCGGTTGCCGCGCTCTATGCGCAGGGGCGTGTCCGCCATGCCGGAACCTTTCCGGCGCTCGAGGACGAACTCGCCGATTTCGGCCCCGAGGGGCTCTCGAACGGCCGCTCGCCCGACCGGCTCGATGCGCTGGTCTGGGCGCTGACCAAGCTGATGCTGCGGCCGCCGGCCGAGCCGCGCGTGCGCGCGTTCTGAGCCTCTTCAACAGGGATGACATCATGTTTGAAACGCTGAGGGCGCGGCTCTTCGCGCGCGCCGCGCCGCGCCCGCCGGAAGAGAAGGCCTCGCGCACCGCCCCGCTGATCGCGCTGCAGGCGCAGGGAAGGGCGGTCTGGTCGCCGCGCGATGCCGCGAGCCTGGCGCGCGAGGGCTTCATGAAGAACGCCGTCGTCTATCGCGCCGTGACGATGATCGCCGAAAGCGCCGCGTCGGTGCCGCTCTCGGTGTTCGACGGGACGGGCGAAAAGGCGGATCACCCGCTCCTCGCGCTCCTCGCCGAACCAAACCGCCACCAGAGCGGCACGGCCTTTTTCGAGGCGCTCTATGCCAATCTGCTCATCGCGGGCAACGCCTATGCCGAGCTGGTGATGCTCGGCGGAGAGCCGGCCGAGCTGCATGCGCTGAGACCGGATCGGATGAAGGTCGTGCCCGGCGCCGATGGCTGGCCGGAGGCGTTCGATTATACGGTCGGCGGCCAGACGGTGCGCTTCCACGATCCGGGCGAGGGCGGCATCGCGCCGGTCTTGCAGCTGCGGCTGCATCATCCGCTCGATGATCACTATGGCTTCGCTCCGATCGAGGCGGCGGCGATGGCGCTCGATATTCACAACGCCGCCGGCGCCTGGAACAAGGCGCTGCTCGACAATTCCGCCCGACCCTCCGGCGCGCTCGTCTATCGCGGCGAGGGCGGCGCGACGCTCTCGGCTGAACAGTTCGAGCGGCTGAAGGCGGAGCTGGAGACGAATTACACCGGCGCGGTCAGGGCCGGGCGGCCGCTGCTGCTCGAAGGCGGGCTCGACTGGACGTCGATGGCGTTGACCCCGCGCGACATGGACTTCATGGAGGCAAAGCATGGCGCGGCGCGCGAGATCGCGCTCGCCTTCGGCATTCCGCCGATGCTGCTCGGCCTGCCCGGCGACAACACCTATGCCAACTACGCAGAAGCCAACCGCGCCTTCTGGCGGCAGACCGTGCTGCCTTTGGTCGGCCGCACGGGGGCGGCGTTCGCCTGCTGGCTCCGCCCTGCCTACGGCCCTTCGGTGCGGCTCACTTACGACGCCGACGCCATCGACGCGCTGGCGGCCGAGCGCGAGTCGCTCTGGCGGCGCGTGGAGGCGGCAAGCTTCATCACACGCGACGAGAAGCGCCAGGCGGTCGGCTATGGCCCGGCCGAAGATGCAGGCGGCGAGGGGGGCGCGGCATGGACGAGCTGACCCGCGCCTTCGCCACGCGCGGCGATCTCGCCCATCTCGCGCTGTTCCTGTGGGCGACCAGTTCGAGCGGATTGCTGATCTGGACGCTGCGCGAACTCGCCGCGTCCAATCGGCGCTTCAATGATTTCGTCGCCGAGATCGCGCGGCTGAATCACTTTTTCAACGACGACGGCTAACACGTTCAGGAGACAAGACAATGCCCGCGATCCTCAAGCAGCTTCTGAAGCATTCGAGGCAGGATCACCACGCCGTTTTCCGCGATTTCGCGGGCGTGCTGGAAAGGCTGCTTGCGCGACGGTGAGGTGCCTAGCGGTCAGCAAGGCCGGACACCGGCAGTCCGAGCATGCCGCCCGCTCGCGCGAAGCCCTTGTCGAGCGTGAAGATGCGTTCGGCGTTGCGATTGGCGGCTATTGCGAGATGCAGGGCGTCGCCGCCACGAAGACCGGTCTCTGCCTGTGCGAGATAGCGGCGTGCGAGGTCGAAGTCGTCTTGTCCAGGCAGGATGACGGTGAAACGGCCTTCGATCAGGGACTCGAACCCGGCCGTCGCCCGCGCTGCGGCATTGGCATCAATTCGCTGCATGCGCACCTGCCGCGCGATCAGCGAAGCAAATTCGACCCCCGTCCAGTGACTGGTCGTGGCCGCTCGTTCGCCGAACGCGATCATGAACGCCACGATGTCGCCGCTGGTCTCTTCCGGCAAAACCAGGGGCACCAGGAAGCTGGTGTCGAAATAGACCATCGCGGCTGTTCAGCGCTCCTCGTCGCGCATTTCTCGCAACAGCTCCGCACTCGACCGGTCGAGTTTCGGCAGGCTGGCACGCAAGGCTGCCAGTTCCTCGAACGGGATCGACTTCTTCGGCATTTCGGCCGCGCGTAGCTGAGCAACCGCCCGGCCGTGACGGGTGATCACGACGTCTTCGCCAGCCTCGACCCTGTCGAGCAACTCGCTGAGATGAGTTTTGGCGTGAGCGAGATTGACCGTGAGCATCGCGGCCTCCGTTTGATGACTAGAAAAATAGTCGCGACGTCACCAGTCGTCAATCGATCCTCCGACCCCTCTTGAAAATCTGTCCAGCAACGCGGCCCCCACCCCGGCCGGCGAAGGAGAATGCATGTCTCAACCTGGCTATCCGGCCGCGTTTCCCGCTCTCGAACAAAAGGCGGCGGCGGTCGATCTTTCCGGCGTCGATGCCGAGGGTGCCTTCTCGGGCTATGCGAGCCTCTTCGGCTCGGCCGACCTCTCGGGCGATGTCGTGTTGCCCGGGGCGTTCCTACGCTCGATCGCGCGGCGACAGGTTTCCGGCATCCGCATGCTCTACCAGCACGACCCGACCGAGCCGATCGGCGTCTGGACCGAGATCCGGGAAGACCAGCGTGGCCTCTTCGTCCGTGGCCGGCTGATGCTCGATGTGGCGCGGGGCCGCGATGTCGCGAGCCTGATGCGAGCCGGCGCGCTCGACGGGCTCTCGATCGGCTTCAAGACGGTGCGCGCCCGGGCCGACCGGGCGAGCGGCGTGCGCCACCTGACCGAGATCGACCTCTGGGAAATCTCGATCGTGACCTTCCCCATGCAGCCGGATGCCCGCGTCCAGGCCGTCAAGTCCCGTGCTCCACAGCCGGCTGCCCGGCTCGCGCTCCGCATGCGCCGCGCGGCGCGCTCCCTCAACCAAAGGAATCCGAAATGAACCAGCCGACCCCAGACCTGCGCGCCACCAAGGCGCCGGAACGCAAGGCCGCGGACGCCAAGCCGTCCGAAACCAAGGCTGCCGAGCATGGCGAGATCGGGGCCGCCTTCGACGATTTTCTGCATGCCTTCGAGGCGTTCAAGGAAACGAATGACGAGCGGCTCGGCGAGATCGAGCAGAAGCTGTCGGCTGACCCGCTGACGGTCGAGAAACTCGACCGCATCAACCGCACGCTGGACGAGCTGACGCTGAAGAGCCGCCGTCCCCCGCTTTCCGGCGAACCGCGCGGCGAACGCCGGCCGAGCGAGCACAAAGCCGCATTCGAGGCCTATGTGCGCGGTGGCGACGAGGACGGCATGCGCCGGCTGGAGCAGAAGGCGCTTTCGTCCGGCTCCAATCCCGATGGCGGCTATCTCGTGCCGATCGAGACCGAGGCCGAGATCGGCAAGCGCCTTGCCGCCATCTCGCCGATCCGCGCCATTGCCGATGTGCGCCAGGTCTCCAGCGGCAACTATCGCAAGCCGTTCATGACGGCCGGTCCGGCGGTCGGTTGGGCCGGCGAGACCGACGCGCGCAGCCAGACGACCTCGCCGACCATCGCCGCGCTCGATTTCCCGGCGATGGAGCTCTACGCCATGCCGGCGGCCACCGCGGCCCTGCTCGACGACAGCGCGGTCAATATCGACCAGTGGCTCGGCGCCGAGGTCGAAGCCGCCTTCGCGGCGCAGGAAGGCACGGCCTTCATCACCGGCGACGGCACCAACAAGCCGAAGGGCTTCCTCAGCTACACGACGGCGGCGGAATCGACCTGGGCCTGGGGCAAGCTCGGCTACATCCTGACCGGCGTTTCGGGCGCGCTGCCGGCCTCCAACCCGTCGGATGTGCTGATCGACCTCGTCTATGCGCTGAAAGCCGGTTACCGGGCCAATGCCCGCTTCGTGCTCAACCGCCGCACGCAGGCCGCCATCCGCAAGCTCAAGGATGCCGACGGCAACTATCTCTGGCAGCCGGCGGCCGTCGCCGGCGGCGATGCCTCGCTGCTCGGCTTCCCGGTCTCCGAGGCGGAGGACATGCCGGATATCGGCGCCAATGCGCTCGCGCTTGCCTTCGGCGATTTCAAGCGCGGCTATCTGGTCGTCGACCGCCTCGGCGTCCGCGTCCTGCGCGATCCCTATTCGGCCAAGCCCTATGTCCTTTTCTACACCACCAAGCGCGTCGGCGGCGGGGTCCAGGATTTTGATGCGATCAAGCTCCTGAAGTTCGGCACAACCTAGGAAGGGCGGCGGGTTGCGCCAGGCCGGCCTGCAAAGGGCAGTCTCCTGCGCTTCCGGTGCTCACGTACTGAAGTACGCTCCGCCCCGGTTCTCGAAGACCGCCCTTTTCGGCACGGCCTGACCCAACCGGCCACCCTTCCTGGGGGCGGCGGGTTGCGCCAGGTCGGCCTGCGAGGGACGGTCTCGTTCTACTGTTGTTGCCGGACTTGCTGTCATTGCCGGGCTTGACCCGGCAATCCAGCCTTCCTTTCGCGCGTCGCTCATTCAGTGGGTCGCGCCGTCCCCCTCCACTCTATGGCAGCACTCCAGACGACTGGATTGCCGGGTCAAGCCCGGCAATGACAGCCAATGGCATGGGGGACGCCAAGGGGATTTCCGATCCGCCTCGGCAACGGCCGTCCGTTGCGCCAGGCCGGCGTTTGAAGGGCCGTCTGCTGTTCTCAAGCTTTTGACGTCGGTGTTGGCTGATGGCGTGCCTCCCGCCGCAGCCGACGCCCGGGCGGCGCCACGGTCACCGTGGCGCCGCTTCTTTTTTCCCTGGCAGGCATTTCAAGGAGGCATTCATGACCACCGCGCTCATTTCCGGGCCGACGATCGAGCCCGTGACGCTCGCCGATGTGAAGGCGCATCTGCGGCTCGATACGCCCGACGAGGACCGTCTGCTGCAGGCGGCAATCGTCGCGGCGCGCGTCCATATCGAGGCCGTCACGCGCCGCTGCCTCGTCCATCAGCTCTGGCGGATCTATCTCGACGAATGGCCCGAGGGCCGGTCCGTGCCGATCCCGCTGTCGCCGCTCATCGCGGTCAATCAGGTGACGTTCTACGATGTCGCCGGCGTTGCGCGGCAATGGGGCCCGGAGAACTGGCGCGTCGATGGTTCCTCATTGCCGGCCCGGCTCATCGCGAAGCTTCGGCCCCAGCCGGCGCTCTATGACAACGGCATCGAGATCGACGTCGTCGCCGGCTATGGCGTCTCCTCGATCGACGTTCCGGCGCCGCTGCGCCAGGCGGTCATGGTGCTCGTCGCCAATTGGTATGAGGCGCGCGGCATGGTCGGGCATGAGTTCGCCGGTGCCATCGCGCCGCCCGGCTTCGACGCGCTGATCGCGCCCTACAAGGTGCGCCAGCTGTGAGAGGCGAATTCGAACCGGGCTGGATCGCCCATCGCATCACGATCGAACAGGCGGCGCAAAGCGCGGATGGCGCAGGCGGCAGCATCGCCAGCTGGTCGCCGCTCGCCGCCGTCTGGGCGGCCATCGAGCCGGTGCGCGCCGTCGGCGATACCGGCTCCGACCGGCTCGGCAGCGCGATCACCCACCGCGTCACCATCCGCCATCGCACCGACGTCATGGCCGGCATGCGGATCCGCCATCGTGGCCGGCTGCTGGCCATCAACACCGTCACTGACCCCGACGAGCGCCGCCGCTTTCTTCTGATCGAGGCCCGCGAGGAGACGCCATGAGCGGAACGGATTTGACCCGCCGCATCATGGCGGCCGCGCGCCGGCCGATCGCGGCGGCGCTCAGCGGCGAGGCGCGGCGCGCGGCCGCTGCTCTCGCCGCAAGCGCGCCGGGGTCGAGCGCTGCGACGGCGCCCCGCGATGGCGGCGCGATGGTGACGCTGACCGGCCCCGGCCTCTTCGCCCGCGAATTTGGCGCGCTCGACAGCGCCAGCGACCCGGTCATTGCTCCGGCTATCGGCCGGATGAAACGGAGGACGATATGAACCCGGCCGCACTCGACCTGCAGGCTGCCATCCGCGCGCGGCTTGTCGCCGATGCCGATCTTCTCGCGGCGCTGGGCGGGCCGCGCATCCATGACGGCGCGCCGCGCGGCACGGCGTTTCCTTTCGTGACGCTCGGCGATACCGGTCAATCCGACTGGAGCGATGGAACGACGGATGGTGGCGACATCAGCCTGACGCTGCATGTCTGGTCGCGCCAAGGCGGCAAGAAGGAGGCCTGGGCGATCGCCGGCATCCTGATGCGCCTGCTGCACGACGAGCCGCTGGCGCTCGCCGACCATCACCTCGTGACGCTGCGCGCCACCTTCGCCGAAGTCCGCCGCGATCCCGACGGCATCACCGAGCATGGCGTGGTCAGACTGGCGGCGCTGGTGGAGGGATAGGACCGAGCGTATCAGGCCCGCCGAAGGGCCTCCCAATCCGGGCGCAGCATCGCCATGACGAGTTCGTCGCGATGTTCGCCTTGAAAGAACACCGCCCCGCGGGCCGTTCCCTCGACGCGGAAGCCGGCGCGTTCATAGGTGCGGCGGGCGCGCTGGTTCTCGGGGAAGAGCCCGATCGCCAGCCGATGGCAGGTCGTCTCCTCGAAGACGCGATCAATGACGCGGGAAAGCAGCGCGCGGCCAAGTCCGCGGCCGGGCTCTGTGACGACGATGCGCTTCACCAGCGCGACGCCGTCCCAGGACTGCCAGTCGCGGATGATGACGAAACCGATCGGGCGGCCTTCCTGCCGGCCGATGAAATAGGCGTGGCGGTCATCGGCCATGAAGGCGCGATGCTGCGCTTCGCTCGAACGGCCGACGAGGTCGGCATAGGCCTCGATCCGCTCGGCTGCCATCACGAAGGCGAGGTCTTCGAGGCTCGCCCGCGCGACATCCGACGATCCGACCAACCCGTCCATCATGCGCCTCCGCCTTGCCGCGCCGATCCTAGCGCGCATCGCGGCCGTTCGAGGGCGCAAATCACGAGCCGAAAGGACATCCCATGACCGCGCAGAAGGGCAAGGATCTTCTCCTGAAGATCGACACCACCGGGGCCGGCGCCTTCCAGACCGTGGCCGGGCTTCGCACCCGGCGCATCGCCTTCAACGCCGAAACGGTGGACATCACCGATACCGACTCGGCCGGACGCTGGCGCGAATTGCTGGCGGGGGCGGGCGTCCGTCGGGCCAGCCTTTCCGGCGCCGGCATTTTCCGTGACGCGGCCAGCGACGCCGCGATGCGCGGCCTCTTCTTCGACGGGACGATCCGCAGCTACCAACTGATCATCCCTGATTTCGGCACCATCTCCGGGCCGTTCCAGATCACCGCGCTCGAATATGCCGGCGAGCATGACGGCGCCGTCACCTATGAGCTGGCGCTCGAATCCGCCGGCGCCATCGCCTTCGCGGAGGCGTGAGGATGACCGCATTGCTTGAAGGCCCGGTCGCCAATCGGCATCGCGGCGAGATCGACGCGGTGCTCGACGGCCGCCGCCATGTTCTCTGCCTGACGCTCGGCGCGCTGGCGGAGCTTGAAACCGCGTTCGGCGCGGCGGATCTCTCCGCGCTGGCTGAGCGCTTCTCGGAAGGGCGGCTCGCGGCGCTCGATCTCGTCCGCATCATCGGCGCGGGTCTTCGCGGCGCCGGGGCGAGCGTTGGCGACGGTGAAGTGGCGGCCATGCGGGCCGAGGGGGGCGCCGCCGGCTTCGCGCGGATTGCCGCCGAACTGCTGACCGCGACCTTCGGCGGCGCGGCGGTGTGAGCGCGTCACCCTTTCCCTGGCGCGATGCCATGGCGATCGGCTTCGGCGTGCTCAGGCTCTCGAGCCGCGACTTCTGGGCCCTGACACCACGCGAACTCGCCGCCGCGATCGAGGGCCTCGGCGGGCGCACGGCAGCGCCGCTCGACCATGCCGCTCTTGAGGCGCTGCTGCGCCGCTATCCCGATGCCCGTTCAGGAGGTTGAGCCATGCCGACCGTCGTCGACGAACTTTCCGTCAAGGTCAGCGCCGATACCAGCGGCTTCCGCGCGGCGCTGGATGATCTCGCCAAGCGCGCCGACAGTTTTTCCGGCGCGATCGGGAAGGCCTTCACCGGCGCGGTGACGGGCGGCAAGGACTTCGAGGATGTCCTGAAGTCGCTGGCGCTCAGGCTGTCCTCGATCGCGCTCGGCGCGGCGCTGAAGCCGATCGAGAGCGGCGTGGGCGGCCTGCTGTCCGGCATTGTCGGCCAGGCCGGCACGACGGCCTTCGCCAAGGGCGGCGTCGTGCCGTTTGCCGATGGCGGCGTCGTCTCGCGGCCGAGCTATTTCCCGCTCGGGAAAGGGCTCGGCCTTGCCGGGGAGGCGGGCGCCGAGGCGATCCTGCCGTTGCAGCGCGGTGCCGATGGACGGCTCGGCGTCGGCGCGGGCGGCGGCTCCGGCAATGTCACCGTCAATGTCGCCATCCAGACCCCGGACGCCGCGAGCTTCCGCAAATCCGAGGCGCAGGTGACGGCCTCGCTCGCGCGCGCCGTCGGCCGCGGCCGGCGCGGCCTTTAGGAGAGACCATGCCGCTCATCGAGAGTTTTCATGATGTCCGCTTTCCGACAGGGATCGCCTTCCGCTCAAGCGGCGGGCCGGAGCGCAAGACCGAGATCGTGGCGCTCGGATCCAGCCGCGAGAAACGCAACCAGCGCTGGGCCGACTCGCGCCGCCGCTATGACGCCGGCTATGGCGTGCGCTCGCTGGCCGACATCCATGAAGTAATCGCCTTCTTCGAGGAGCGGCGTGGGCGGCTGTTCGGCTTCCGCTGGCGCGACCGGACCGACGACGCCTCGGCCGCGCCCGGAGCCGCACCGACGCCGTTCGACCAGAAGATCGGCACCGGCGACGGCACAACGGCACGCTTCCAGCTCGTGAAGCGCTATGGCGGCGATTTCGCGGCCTATGACCGTGTCATCGCCAAGCCCGTGGCCGGCAGCGTCAGCCTCGCCGTCGCTTCGGTCGCGGTCGGCCCCGCCAATGTCGCGATCGATCATGCGACCGGGATGGTCACCTTCGCTGCCGGCCATGTTCCCCCGGCCGGGGCGCTGGTGACGGCGGGGTTTCGCTTCGACGTCCCGGTGCGCTTCGACACCGACGTCCTCACCATCAATCTCGCTGCGTTCGAGGCCGGCGAGATCCCCTCGATCCCGCTGGTGGAGATCCGGCCGTGAAGACGCTTCCGCCAGGACTTGCCGCCCATGTTGCCGGTGAGGCGACGACGCTTTGCCAATGCTGGCGCGTCACGCTTGCGGACGGGACCGTGCTCGGCTTCACCGACCATGATCGCGACCTTGGCTTCCAAGGCACGGTCTTCGAGGCCGCGAGCGGCCTTTCGGCCAGCGAGGCGACGGCAGGCGAGGGTTTTTCGACCGGCGGATTGGAGGTCGCCGGCGCTCTCTCTTCGGAGCGCGTCAGCGACGCTGACCTCGCCAGGGGGCGTTTCGATCATGCCCGCGTCGAGGTGTTTGCCGTCAATTGGCAGCTTCCCGACGAGCGGCTCCTGGTCAGCGCCGGCCATATCGGCGAGGTGGTGCGCGAGGATGGCGCCTTCCGGGCAGAGATCCGCGGGCCGCTCGCCGCGCTCGACGCGCCGCGCGGCCGCAGCTTCCGCGCCGCCTGCGACGCCGATCTCGGCGATGCGAGATGCGGCGTCGACCTGACCGCAGCGGCCTTCGCGGCCAGCGCGACCGTCGTCTCGGCAAGCGATGCCCGGCTTCTGGCCGTCAGCGGCATCGATGGATTCGCGCCGGGCTGGTTCGAGCGTGGCCGCGCCATCTTCGCGAGCGGCGCCAATGCCGGATTTGCCAGCGCCGTGAAGGCACAGCGGGTGATCGAGGGCGTCATGACGATCGAACTCTGGACAGCGGCGCCGCTGGCGATCGCCGCCGGCGACGTGATGGCGCTCACCGCCGGCTGCGACAAGCGCTTCTCGACCTGTCGCGACACGTTCGCCAACGCGCTCAATTTCCGCGGCTTCCCGCATATGCCGGGCAATGACTTCAGCCTCGGCTATGCCCGCTCGGGCAGCCATAATGACGGCAGCCCGGTCGTCTCCTGAACCGATCGGAACCCATCTCATGACATCCGTCACACGCGACGCGCTGGTTTTCGCCGCGCGCGGCTGGCTCGGCACGCCTTATCGCCATCAGGCCTCGCTGAAAGGCGTCGGCGCCGATTGCCTCGGCCTCGTGCGGGGCGTCTGGCGCGAGGTTTATGGCGAAGAGCCCGAGGCGATGCCGGCCTATACGCCTGACTGGGCCGAGGCGCGCGGGGCCGAGACGCTGCGCGATGCCGCCACGCGCCACATGATGCGCGTCGATCCGGCGGAGGCGCTGCCGGGCGACCTGCTGCTCTTCCGCTGGCGCGAGGGCCTGCCGGCCAAGCATGCCGCGATCCTCGCAGAGCCCGGCCGCTTCATCCATGCGCATGACGGCGCCGCCGTCGCGATGGCCTCGCTGACACCCTGGTGGGCGCGGCGGCTTGCCTTCGCCTTTTCGTTTCCGGGAGTGACCCTCTGATGGCGACGATCGTCCTCCAGGCTGCCGGTGCGGCGATCGGCGGCGTGTTCGGCCCGCTCGGCGCCACGATCGGCGCGGCGGTCGGCGCGCTCGCCGGCAGCATCATCGATCAGCAGCTGTTCGGCACGTCCACCGAGGGCGCGCGACTCTCCGATCTCGACGTGCAACGCTCGGAGGAGGGCGCGCCGATCCCGCGGCTTTATGGCCGCGGCCGTCTTTCGGGCCAGGTGATCTGGGCGACGCGCTTCGAGGAAGTGACGAGCGAGGAGGGCGGCAAGGGCGGCCCGAGCGTCACGAACTATGCCTATTATGCCAATTTCGCCATCGGCCTTTGCGAAGGGCCGGTGGCACGAGTCGGCCGCTGCTGGGCCGATGGCGAGGAACTCGACCTCTCGACGGTCACCTGGCGGCTGCTGACCGGCATCGAGAGCCAGCCGGCCGACAGCCTGATCGAGGCCAAGCAGGGCGCCTCGGGAACGCCTGCCTATCGCGGCACGGCGGTGGTGGTGTTCGAGCGGCTGCCGGTCGCTGCCTATGGCAACCGCCTGCCGCAGCTCGCCTTCGAGGTATTCCGTCCGATCGGCGGCGTCGAGGAGGCGATCCGCGCGGTTGTGATCATCCCGGCGGCGTCCGAATTCGCCTATGATCCGGAGCCGGTCTATCGCATCGGGACCGTGGGCAGCCGCGATACCCTCAACCGCCATATCGATGGCGCCAAGACCGACTGGCGCGCCTCGCTCGACGAATTGCAGGCGATCTGCCCGCATCTGGAGCGCGCGGCGCTGGCCGTCAGCTGGTTCGGCGATGATCTCCGCGCCGATCGCTGCACCGTGGCGCCGCGTGTCGAGACCGCGACGGCGACGACTTCGCCCGCATGGAGCGTTGCCGGGCTCGCCCGCGACGCCGCGCGTCTCGTCAGCCAGGTCGACGGCCGGCCAGCATTCGGCGGCACGCCATCCGATGGCAGCGTCGTCAGGGCGATCGCCGACATCAAGGCGCGCGGCCTCGGCGTCACCTTCTATCCGTTCCTGATGATGGACGTGTCCCCGTCGAACGGCCTCGTCGATCCCTATGGCTATGGCAATCAATCGGCCTATCCCTGGCGCGGGCGGATCACGGCTTCGATCGCGCCGGGGCGGCCCGGCACGCCCGACAAGACGGCGGCGATGACGGCCGAGATCGCGGCCTTCATGGGCAGCGCCGTGCCGGCCGATTTCGCCGTCGCGGGCGGCAATGTCGTCTACTCCGGCCCGGCCGAGTGGACCTATCGCCGCATGGTGCTGCATGCGGCGCATCTCTGCGTCGCGGCGGGCGGCGTCGATGCCTTCCTGATCGGCTCTGAACTCGTCGGGCTGACGACCTTGCGTTCGGGTCCCTCGGCCTATCCCTTCGTCGCCGCGCTGCGGTCGCTCGCCGCCGATGTCCGCGCCGTGCTCGGGGCCGGGACGCGGATCAGCTATGCCGCCGACTGGAGTGAGTATTTCGGTCACCAGCCGGGCGATGGCAGCGGCGACGCGCATTTCCATCTCGATCCGCTCTGGGCCGACAGCAATATCGATGCTGTCGGCATCGACCTCTATGTGCCGCTTGCCGATTGGCGCGACGGCAGCACGCATCGCGACGCCGCGGTGGCCGACAGCGGGCACGACATCGCCTATCTCCAGGCCAATATCGAGGGCGGCGAAGGCTTCGACTGGTATTATACCAGCACCGCCGATCGCGCCGCGCAGATCCGCTCGCCGATCACCGACGGCGCCTATGGCAAGCCCTGGATCTATCGCTACAAGGCGATCACCGACTGGTGGACGAACCGGCATTTCGATCGGCTGGGCGGCGTCGAGGCGGCAACGCCGACCGCCTGGCTCGGCGGGATGAAGCCGATCTGGTTCACCGAGCTTGGCTGCCCGGCCGTCGACAAGGGCGCCAACGAGCCCAATGTCTTTCCTGACCCGAAGGTCGGCGGTATCAGGCTGCCGCATTTTTCGCATGGCGGCCGCGACGCGCTGATGCAGGAGCGGGCGCTTTCGGCGCTGCTCACTTTTCGAGACCCGGCTGCCCCGGGCTTCGTGCCGGCGCGCAATCCCATCTCGCCTGTCTATGGCGGCCGCATGGTCGATGTCCGCTGGAGCCATGTCTGGGCCTGGGATTCGCGGCCCTATCCGGCCTTTCCGCTGCTTGGCGATGTCTGGTCGGATGGCGGCAACTGGGAGACCGGTCACTGGCTCAATGGTCGCCTCGGCGCGCTGCCGGTCAGCCGTCTCGTCGGACGCATTCTCTACGACTATGGCATTGCCGGCGGCGCAGTGGGCGATCTCGACGGCATGCTGGACGGCTATGTCGTCGAGCGCATCGGCTCGGCGCGCGATGCGCTGAAGCCGCTCGCCGACATGTTTGCCTTTGCCGTGGCGGAGTCCGGCGCCGGGGTGCGCTTCATCCGCCGCGGTCTGCCAAGGCTTGCGATCAGCACGGACGATCTCGTGGAAGAAGACGGCTCGGCGCTCGTGACGATCCGCAGGGCGCAGGAGACTGAGCTGCCAGCGGAACTGGCGCTTGGCTTCTATGATGGTCTTTCGGACTATCGCAGCCGCCAGGTCACCTCGCGGCGGCTGGAAACGGCGAGCCGCCGGCAATCCTCGCTGAGCGCGGCGATGGTCACCGATGACGGCGTCGCTGTGGCGCTGGCCGATGCGCGGCTGCAGGACATCTGGGATGGGCGCGAGACGCTGTCCTTTGCGCTGCCGCCCTCGGTGCTGGCGCTGGAGGCGGCCGATGTCATCGCCTTTACGCAGCAGGACAGCACGCGGCTTTTGCAGGTATCTCGGGTCGAGGACGGAACAGCGCGCCGCATCGAGGCGCGCGCCCTCGATCCGACCGCCTCGGCGCAGCCGGTCGGCAGTGGCGCCAGTGCGCCGCCGACCTGGCGCGCCGAGGCGGGACCGCCGGATGTCGTCGTGCTCGATCTGCCCTCCCTCACTGGCGCCGAGCCCAGCGCGGCGCCACGCCTCGCCGTGTTTTCCGATCCATGGTCGGGGCCGGTATCGATCGCAATCGGCAGCGCCGAGGCGGGCTATCTCGCCCGCCAGCGCATCGACCAGCGCGCGACGCTCGGCACAATCGCCACCGCCGTCCCACCGGGACCGGTGGCGCGCTTCGATGAGGCGAGCGTGATCGAGGTCGCTCTCTCAGCCGGTGCGCTCTCGGCGTTGCCGCTCGAAGCCGTGCTGAACGGGGGCAATCTCGCCGCGATCGGCAACGAGGCCGATGGGTTCGAGCTGATCCAGTTCCGCGATGCGATCCTGGTCGGCGCCGGGCGCTGGCGGCTATCCGGCCTGCTGCGCGGGCAGGGCGGGACGACGGATCTCGCCGCGCGTGGTCACGCGGCCGGCGCGCGCTTCTTCCGCCTCAATGCCGCGACGCCGCTCTTCGCGCTCGATGCAGGCGAAATCGGGCTTTCGAAGCGTTTGCGCGCCGGGCCGCTCGGCAGTCCCTATGACGCCGATCAATTCACCGACCGTGCATTCAGGGTTGCGGGACGCGGGCTGCTGCCTCTGGCGCCGGTCCATCTGCGCGGGAAGCGCGATGCCGGCGGCGATGTCGCCCTCGCATGGATCCGCCAGACGCGGCAGGACGGGGATCGCTGGGACCAGGTCGAGGTCCCGCTCGGGGAGGCGAGCGAGGCCTACCGCGTCGAGCTTTTCGAGGGGGCTGTATTGAAGGCGAGCCGCGTGGTCGTCAGCCCAGTCGCGCTGTTCACGGCCGGCGAGCTCGCGGCGGTGCTGTCGTCACCGCACGCTGTCTTCACCGCCCGCGTCAGCCAGTTGAGCCCGACCGTCGGTGCGGGCCTTGCCACGGAGATCACGATCGATGTCTGACCCGCTTGCGACGCCGCATCTGGCGCTGCCCTATATCGCCGCCGCTCAGGCCCAGAAACATGTGACGCATAACGAGGCGCTGCGACGGCTGGACGGGATCGTTCAACTGGCCGTCGAGGCATCGGGCGCCGTGGCGCCGCCGGGCAGTCCGGTCGAAGGCGCGCGCTATCTGCTCGGCGCCTCGCCCTCCGGTGCCTGGGCTGGACATAGCGGCGCGTTGGCATTGTTCGTCGACGGCGCCTGGATCTTCGTGACGCCGGAAATCGGCTGGATTGCCTATGACAAGGCCGCGGACGCGGTTGTCGTCCGCAAGGTCGCGGGCTGGACGGCGCTGTAGCACCGCCCAGCCGCTGGCTCACTCAATAGGGAGCGGGAACCACCTGGTAGACGACGCCCGATGGCGCGTAATAGGGGCTGTAATAGACGCCGCCGCAGCCATAGATGACCGTGGGACCGGCGATCGTGGTGCAGCTATGCGGCAGCGAGGCGACGGTGGCACCGACCGCGAGGCCGACCGCCGCGCCGGCAACTGCGGCACCGGCGACAGCGCCGGCCGGCGCGCCCCAGCCATAGCCGTAACGGGGGGCATAGCCATAGCGCGGACCGCCACCGGCGACGAAACCGCCGCTATAGGTGTGAACGCCGCCAGCCGGGCCGCGCCATGCGCCGGCGCCATGGGCCGCCACCCAGGCAGAGGCCGGCATCGCCGAAGCGATCAGGGCTCCGGCCGCGAGAAGCGAGAGAACGGTTTTCGAAACAAGGCTCTTCGACATGATGTTTCCTTCAGCGTCTCGGGGTCGGATCAGGGCGTGCCAGCAGGCAGGAAGCTGATCGAGGTGGCGTCCTTCGGCGGAGTGAAGGTGAAGGCATCGGCAGCCGGCGTCGCCTTCAGGTTCCACGACCGGAAGCTGACGAGGAAGCGCGGCTCGCGCGGCACATCGTTGTAGATGACCGTGAACAGGCGGGGCAGGCTCGTCGTCGGATCGATCCACAGCTGCCATTCGAGGCCCTTCGCCGCGAAGACGAGATGTTCGGTGACGACGCCATCGATGGTCGCGGTGCCAACATCATAGGCGTTGGTCAGCCCCTTGGAGAAGATCGCATAGGGATCGCTCGACAGGAAATCGGCGACCGAGAATTCGATGCCGCGCGCTTCGGCGAGCTTCTGGAAGAAGGTCTCCATCTTGTCGGCGCCGATCTCGCCCGAAACATAGAGATTCTTCGTCTTGTCGAGCGCCGTGAAGGTCTTGCCGTCATAGATGAAGCTGGTCTCGGCGCCGTTGACGACCGCTTCGGCGCGGAACTTGTTCGGCCGCTCGGTGGTGATGTCAGCAGTGGTCGCCAAGGTGATCATCTGGCCCTGCGAGGAGGGAACCTCGCGGAAGTCAGTAACCGACAGCTCGATGGCGTTCGCCGCCTTCAGCGTGTCGCTCATCTTCTTCAGGAGATCGAGCGCACCCTGCTCGATGATCGGCTTCGGCGCTTCGTCCGCTGCCAGGGCCGGTGCCGCGAACGGCGCCAGTCCGAGAAAACCGCATAGGACTGCGGCGCGCCACGACATCTGCTTCATCATGTTTCGGCCTTTCAGGAAAGAGACGAATCCCGCACCACCCGATGCCCGCGAGATCCCGCGCGGAGCAGAGTCATAATTGATTGAGGAATGATGAAGATTGCGCCATCGCAAAAAGAGCGGTGCCGGGCGCAGAAAACAGAAGAGCCCGCCGTCGGGGGATCGGCGGGCTCACCGGTGTGGGACCGGCTGGTGGACCGCTTGCGCGATCCGATCAATCAACCCGGACGGAGCATAGGAGTTCCGGTGGGTTCCCACTTTTTGTGAAGGACCGAATTTCCGTCGTCGGTGCGCCCAGTTCGGACTGGACCTTTGAACTTACCGCCAGTTCTGGCTATGGGAGGATCAACGATAGGGATGGTCTGGGCGAGGACTGCACGTTGGTAACAGCCGATCCAAGAATGCTCGACGGCGGCGGACAGAAGCGCGATATCGTATTCATCCACCTGCTGCGCGGCATTGCCCCGCTTCTGGTCGTGTTTGCGCATGTCCCCGGCCTCTGGCTGCTCGAGCGCAAGACGAACTGGTCAGTATTCCAGTTATACAAGCTGGTGATCCTTGCGCCGATGCAAATCTCCGATGGCGGCGGCCATCTTGGCGTCGTGATCTTTTTTCTGATCAGCGGCTACATCATCAGCGCGGTGGCCGTACGTGAAACGCGGATGGAGTTCCTGGTCAAGCGCGTGCTCAGGATCTTCCCGCCCCTCTTCGCCGCGACCGCGGTCACCTACATCATCGTGAAGATCTCGGAATTCACCAATATCGGTCCGATCTACTCGACCGATGCCAGCCGCCTCGTCGACTTTGTGAAGAGCGCGCTTCTCATCAGTTGGATCGTGCCGTCGCCGCGCGCTATCTCCGTCGTCTGGAGCCTGATCCCAGAGCTCATATTCTACGCGATAGTGTTCATCCTGCTTGGCAGCATGAAGAAGACACCGGTCAAGGCGACGCTCTGGATGATGCTGCTCTACTGCGTTGTCGTCTTCCCGATGCGGATCTCGCCACAGATGGCATATTTCGGCTATTTCACCGTCTATCTTCCGATCTTCTTCATCGGCCGTATCTTCTATCTTGAGCAGCAGAGGCAGATCAGCATCCGGGCAGCGATGGCGTTGATCTTCGTCTGTGCCGGCATGTTCATCTCTGTCTATAACGGTCGCTTTCCCGACGAATTGTTCCGGAGCGACAGCGGTCGTATCTGGAACTATGTCTTCGCAATCGGCCTGTTCTACGGGCTGATGGTCTCGGGGCTTCGACATTGCCCGCGTCCGATCGCGTTCTGTGCCGATATTAGCTATGCGCTGTACCTCATCCATTTACCGGTCGGTATCTTTGTCCTGAACGCGCTCGATCCCTCGCCATTGCCCTTCGTCATTCGCACCATCCTGGCGATCGCAGCCGCCTTTGGAGCGGCGTACCTGATGCATCTCGTCGTCGAGCAACCTGCTCAGCGGTGGGCGCGCCGGCTGATCAAGACGATGAAGCTACGGCGGCAGGGGGTGCTGCCACCGATGCCGGCCGCTTCCGCGGACTGATCGCGGACGAAACAGCTTGCTTTGCCTCGCCTGACTGACATCCGGCTAGACCGAGAGAGCTTCGCCGACCAGGACCGCGCCGGATCCGATCGTGTCCAGCAGTCCGAAGACGCCGATATCGCGCCTGCCCGACCAGTGATGGTGGATGACCTCGTAGGTCGCTTCCGCGCCGATGAGCGCGACGACGAGGAACATGGCTTTCCAGCCGTTCCGCACAAAATGGCCGGACATGACGCCGCCGAGGGCCGAAACGACAATCGCTTTCAGCATAGGACCGCTCCGCTGCCCCCGCAGCGCTCAAGCTATTGCGCTGAATTCTGGCGAAGGCATGGCATTTCGCCGGCCGCGCCATGCATGAGGGAGATACAGATGCAGGACGACAACCAGTCTTCGACCCTTGCAGTCCGCCTCGCGGATGCGCTCACGCCGGCGATCACGGCAGCGGCCGGGCGCAGCGGAACCGCCATTTCCAGCGCGGAGCTGCCGGCGCTGGGCATAGCGGTCGCCGACGCCATCGCCGGCGATCCGGCGCTCGGCCATGTCGTGAATGCCGAGCCCTGGTATCGCTCGCGGGTCACCTGGGGCGCGATCATCGCCGCGCTCGCGCCGCTCATCGCGCTTCTTGCCGGCCATGAACTCGGCGCCGACGAGCGTTCGGCGTTGATCGATATCGCGATGGCCGGCGGCAGCATCGCGGGCGCGCTGATCGCCCTTCATGGACGCTGGGTGGCGAAGGTTCCGCTCGGAAGCCCTTGACGCGTTGTTCCGCCTGCGGTTCCGCGCTACCCATTCAGCCGGTGTTCATCCGCTCCTGCTAAAACGGCCCCATGTTCACGCATCGCATCAGTGCCGTGCTTCTCGTGGCCGCCCTTGCCCTGTCGGGCATGGGCGGAGCCGCCCGCGCGCAGGGCTGCCTCTCGCCCGGCGAGGCGCGGCAGGCGGTGCAGAACGGCGAGGCGATCTCGCTCAGCCAGGTGCGCGGCAATCTGTCGGGCGATGTCGTCTCGGCCCAGCTTTGCCATGGCGGCGGGGGGCTGGTCTATGTCGTCAATGTGCTCGGGGCGGGCGGCAAGGTCGAACGGCTGCAGATCGACGCCCGTAGCGGCGCGATCGCCGGTCGCTGATAGCGGAGCGGAGTTCATGCGCATTCTCGTCGTCGAGGACGATCCCGATCTCAATCGCCAGCTGGCCGACGCGCTGAAGACGGCCGGCTACACGGTCGACAGCGCTCGCGATGGCGAGGAGGGTCATTTCCTCGGCGAGACCGAGCCCTATGACGCTGTCGTTCTCGATATCGGCCTGCCGCGCATGGACGGTATCAGCGTGCTCGAGGCCTGGCGCCGCGAAGGCCGCAACATGCCGGTCCTGATCCTTACGGCGCGCGACCGCTGGAGCGACAAGGTGCAGGGCATCGATGCCGGCGCCGACGATTATGTCGCCAAGCCCTTCCATATCGAGGAAGTGCTCGCCCGCATCCGCGCGCTGGTGCGCCGCGCCGCCGGCCACGCCACCAACGAGATCGAATGCGGGCCCGTCCGCATCGACACCAAGGCCGGACGCGTCACGGTCGATGGCAACCCCATCAAGCTGACGGCGCATGAATACAAGGTGCTCGAATATCTGATGCATCACCGCGACCGTGTCGTCTCGCGGACCGAGCTGATCGAGCATCTCTACGATCAGGACTTCGATCGCGACTCGAACACGATCGAAGTGTTTGTCGGCCGGCTGCGCAAGAAGGTGGCGCCTGATCTCATCGACACCGTTCGCGGCCTCGGCTACCGGATCATCACGCCGAAGGCCCCATGAAGCCGCGCTTCGATTCGCTCGCCTTCCGCCTCGTCGCGGGCGCCTCGGTCTGGGCCGCGGTGGCGCTGATCGCCGCCGCCTTCATCCTGACCTCGCTCTATCGCGAAACGGTGGAGCGCGGCTTCGACGAGCGCCTCGGCGTCTATCTGAAGACGCTGGTCGGCAATCTGGCGATGCAGTCGCCGGGCCAGCTCGGCGATCCCGGCAATCTCGGCGAACAGCGCTTCGAACTCATCTATTCCGGCTGGTACTGGCAGGTTCGCAAATCCGGCGGTCCGGTGGTGCTGGCCTCGCGTTCGCTCGCCACCGACACGCTGGACATCGCCAAGGCGACCAATGTCGGGACGGTCGACGGTGTCGAATCGGCCGTGCTGACCGGTCCGGACAATCAGGAACTGCGCGTCCTCAGCCGGACGATCATCTTCGACGCCGATCACCGCTATGATGTTCTCATCGCCGGCAATGCCAGCCAGCTTGAAGCCGAAATCCGCAATTTCCAGACCAGCGTCGCGCTGACGCTCGCCGTGTTCGGCATCGGGCTCATCGTCGCGGTCGGCGTGCAGATCCGCTGGGGCCTGCAGCCGCTCGACCGTGTCCGCCACGGGCTCGCCGAAATGCGCAGCGGCCGCGAGCAGCGCTTCGAGGGCCCATTCCCTGCCGAGCTTGAGCCGCTGGCCAAGGAACTCAACGCGCTGATCGCCTCGAACCAGGAGATCATCGAGCGTGCGCGGACGCATGTCGGCAATCTCGCCCACGCGCTGAAGACGCCGCTCAGCGTCATCACCAATGAGGCGCGGGCCGGGCAGGGGCCGCTCGCTGTGAAGGTGAGCGAGCAGGCCGAGATCATGCGGACGCAGATCAATCATCATCTCGATCGCGCCCGCATCGCGGCGCGCTCCAAGGTCATCGGCGCCATCACCGAGGTCGAGCCGGCGCTGGAGCGGCTGGTCCGCGCCATGAGCCGCATTCATGGCGACCGCGATCTGGAGCTTGATGTCGCGGCGGGGCTGCGCTTTCGCGGCGAGCAGCAGGACCTCGAGGAAATGGTCGGCAACCTCGTCGACAACGCCTGCAAATGGGCCGCGAGCCGCGTCGTCGTGACGGCGATGCTCGAGGGCGAGAACGACGATCAGGCGCTGGTGATTCGTATCGACGATGATGGCCCCGGCCTGACCGAGCCTGAAATGCTGGAAGCGACGCGGCGTGGACGGCGGCTCGACGAGAGCAAGCCGGGCTCCGGCCTCGGGCTTTCGATCGTCACCGATCTCGCCGCGCTTTATGAAGGCGATTTCCGAATGAACCGCGCGCCGCTGGGCGGCCTCCGGGCCGAGCTTCGACTGCCCGCAGTCATGGCCTGATTACTGAAGATCATCTTCCGGTAATCAAACTTCCGCCATCCTGTTGTAGGAAGGGCGCCCAGTAGAAACGACGCCGAAGCGTCGCAAGGATGAGAGGCAGCATGCGGATCGCACCATTCGTCGTCATCGCAGTCACGAGCCTGGGCTTGGCAGCCTGTCAGGGCGGGCCGACCAACCAGCAGGTCGGCATCGTCAGCGGTGCCGCGCTCGGCGGCCTGGTCGGCAATCAGTTCGGATCGGGCAGTGGCAAGGTGGCGGCGACGATCGCCGGCGGCCTCGTCGGCGCCTTCATCGGCAATGCGATCGGCGTCAGCCTCGATGCGCAACAGCAGCAGCGCGCGGCTGATGCCCAGTTCGAGGCACTCGAGACCGGCCGTCCCGGCGCTCCGGTCGATTGGCAGCAGGGCGGCGCCCGCGGCGAGGTCATTCCCGGCCCGCGCTACCGCGTCAACTCCTATGAGTGTCGCGACTACACGCACCAGATCTGGATCGACGGCCAGCCCCAGACGGCCCGCGGCACCGCCTGCCGCCAGCCGGACGGCACCTGGCGCCCGGTGAACTAAGAGGCTGTTTGAAAAGTCGGCGGCTGAGGGCGGCCGGAGGGATTTAGGTGTCGCAGCAGGAGATGATCGAAGGCGATATCCTTCGATATCGGCGAGATCATCGTCGAACTGCGGCGCGAAAAGACCCGGCCAACCGATCCGACCGACCTTTTCAAACAGCCTCCAGGCCCCGCGACAGATTGCGGGATGCGGAGCGCGGCCCGGCCCGCTATTGAGTGGGCCGGGATGGAACCGATGCTGCAATGGATCCTCATGGCCGCGATGACGGCCCTCGCTTCGCTGGCCGTGCTGGTGCCGCTTGGCCGCCGCCCGGCCGATGCCGAAGGGTCCGCCCGCTCAATCTATCGTGATCAGCTGAACGAACTCGAGCTTGAGCGCGAGCGCGGCCTGATCGGCGAGCGCGAGGCCGAAGCGGCGCGGATCGAATTGTCCCGCCGCCTGCTCCGGCCCGATGCCGCTCAATCGACGTCCGAAGGTGGCGGCCGGCGGGCCGCAACGGCCGGGTTCATCGTCGCGGCCGTCCTGCTGCCGATCGCGGCGCTCGGCACCTATCTCACGCTCGGATCGCCCTCGACGCCGGATCAGCCGCTGGCGAGCCGCAGCACGATTTCGGCCGACGCGGATATCGCGACGCTGATCGGCAAGGTCGAGCAGCATCTGCGCGATGATCCCGGCGACGGCGCCGGCTGGGAACTGCTCGGCCCTGTCTATCTGAAACTCGGTCGCTTCGATGATGCGGTGCGCGCCTATGGTAATGCCATCCGCATTCTCGGCTCGACCGCCGATCGCGAGGCCCTGCTCGGCGAGGCGCTGACCAGTCAGGCCGGCGGCCTCGTGACGTCTGACGCAAAGGCGGCGTTCGACCGCGCGCTGAGGCTCGATCCGAAAAATGACCGCGCCGGCTTCTATGAAGCTGTCGCCGTCGGACAAACCGGCGACAAGGACGCTGCGATCGCGGCGTGGAAGTCGCTGATCGCCGACGCTCCCGCCGACGCGCCCTGGCTGCCGGTCGCGCAGGCAGAACTGCAGCGGGTGACCAATCCTCCGCCCGGGCCAAGCGCCGCCGACATGGCAGAGGCCGCTGGCAAATCGACCGGCGAGCAGCAGGCGATGATCGAGGGCATGGTTTCGGGCCTCGCAGCGCGGCTCGATGCAGCGCCAGAGGACGCCGATGGATGGTCGCGGCTTTTCCGCGCCTATATGGTTCTCGGCAAGCCGGATGAGGCCACGGCCGCTCTGGCGCGCGCGCGGACGGCACTGGCCGGCAAGCCCGACCTTCTTGCGAGCGTCGAGAAGGCTGCGCTGGACAATGGCGTTACGGCGGCGAAACCTTGATGATGGGCGTGTGAGGCGGAATCCAGGATGACGCGAAAGCAGCGACGTCTCACCTTGATCGGACTGGCAGGCCTCGTGCTCGCGAGCGCCGTCGGGCTCATTTTGTTCGCGCTGTCCGATGGCATCGCCTTCTTCGCGACGCCCTCCGAGATCGCCGCCAATCCGCCGGCGCCTGACCGCCGGTTGCGGCTCGGCGGTCTCGTCGAAACGGGCAGCGTCGTCAAGGACGGGCCGAAGATCAGCTTCGCGGTGACTGACGGCAAGTCGGCCGTTCCGGTGCGCTACACGGGCATGCTGCCCGATCTCTTCCGGGAAGGGCAGGGCGTCGTCGCGGAAGGCAAGGTCGATGCGACCGGCTATTTCCAGGCCGATACGATCCTCGCCAAGCATGACGAGACCTATATGCCGAAGGAAGTCGTCGAGGCGCTGAAGAAGAGTGGCGAGTGGCGGCCGGAAGCTGAGGCAACGGGCCCCGAACCGAAATCGGTGACGCGGTGATCGTCGAGCTTGGCCATTACGCGCTCGTTCTTGCCCTGGCGCTTTCGATCGCTGGCGCGGTGCTGCCGCTTTATGGCGCGCTGGCTGGCGACAGGCGGCTGATGGGGATTGCTGCGCCTGTCTCGATCGCGCTGTTTGTCTTTGTCGCGGCAAGCTTCGCCGCGTTGACACACGCTTATCTCGTTTCCGATTTCTCGGTTCGCAACGTCGTCGAGAACTCGCATTCGATGAAGCCGCTGATCTTCAAGATCAGCGGCGTCTGGGGCAATCACGAAGGCTCGATGCTGCTCTGGGTGCTGATCCTCGCGCTGTTCGGCGCGCTGGTCGCGGCCTTCGGCAACAATCTGCCGATGCGGCTCAAGGCACTGGTGCTCGCCGTGCAATCGGCGATCGGCACGGCGTTCCTCCTCTTCATCCTGACGACGTCAAACCCGTTCCTGCGGCTGGTCCCGGCACCGGTCGAGGGCAATGACCTCAATCCCGTGCTGCAGGATATCGGCCTCGCGATCCATCCGCCGCTGCTTTATCTCGGCTATGTCGGTTGCTCGATCTCCTTCGCCTTCGCCATCGCGGCGCTGATCGACGGCCGGATCGATGCGGCCTGGGCGCGCTGGGTCCGCCCCTGGACGTTGACCGCCTGGATCTTCCTGACGCTCGGCATCGCGATGGGCTCCTACTGGGCCTACTACGAGCTTGGCTGGGGCGGCTGGTGGTTCTGGGACCCGGTCGAGAATGCGAGCTTCATGCCCTGGCTCGCGGCGACGGCGCTGCTTCATTCGGCCGTCGTGATGGAGAAGCGCGATGCGCTGAAGGTCTGGACGATCCTGCTGGCGATCCTGACCTTCTCGCTCTCGCTGCTCGGCACGTTCCTCGTTCGCTCGGGCGTGCTGACCTCAGTGCACGCTTTTGCGACCGACCCGACGCGCGGCATCTTCATCCTCGTCATCCTCTGCCTGTTCATCGGCGGCAGCTTCTCGCTGTTCGCCTTGCGCGCTGGCACGCTCGCACAGGGTGGCCTCTTCGCTCCGATCAGCCGCGAGGGATCGCTCGTCCTCAACAATCTGCTGCTGACGGCGGCCTGCGCGACCGTGTTGGTCGGCACGCTCTATCCGCTGGCGCTCGAGGCGCTGACCGGCGAGAAGATCTCGGTCGGCGCGCCCTTCTTCGACATGACCTTCGGTCCGCTGATGGTGCCGCTCTTGATCGCGGTGCCGTTCGGGCCGTTCCTCGCCTGGAAGCGCGGCGACCTGCTGGCGGCCTGCCAGCGCCTTTTCGCGGCCTTTGCCGCCGTTCTGCTGACGATCGGCGTCGGTCTCTTCTTTGCAGGCCCGTCCAAGGCGCTGACCTTCTTCGGCATCGCTCTCGCCGTCTGGCTGCTGGTCGGCTCGCTCTCGGAATTTGCCTTCCGTATCAAGCTGTTCCGTGCACCGCTCGCCGAGAGCTTCCGCCGGGCCCGCGGGCTGCCGCGCGCTGCCTTTGGCATGACCCTCGCGCATTGCGGCCTCGGGCTCACGGTGCTCGGGATCATCGTCTCCACGACATGGAACACCGAGACGATCACGACGATGAAGCCGGGCGAGAGCGTGACGATCGGCAGCCGCATCGTGACGCTCGACGGCTTCCTGCCGGTTTCGGGCGGCACCTACACTGGCACGGCCGCGCGCTTCACGGTCCGCGAGGGCGGCACGACCGTCGCAACGCTGGCGCCGGAGAAGCGGCTCTACCAGGTCCAGAACATGCCGACGACGGAATCGGCGATCCACAGCTTCGGCCTGTCGCAGCTCTATATTTCGCTCGGCGACGTGAAGGCGGATGGCACCACCGTCGTGCGAATCTACTACAAGGTCATGATCCTCTTGATCTGGCTCGGCGCGATCGTGATGGCGCTCGGCGGGGCCCTGTCGCTGTCCGATCGCCGGCTGCGTGTCGGCGCCCCGAAGCCGGCCCGCGCCAGCGCCGCCGTACCAGCGGAGTGACCCTGATGCGGCGGCTGTTCGCGGCTCTTTTCCTGGTCCTTTCGCTGATGCCGGCCTTCGCCGTCCAGCCCGACGAGGTTTTGCCCGATCCGGTGCTCGAGGCGCGGGCACGGTCACTTTCGGCTGAGCTCCGCTGCCTGATCTGCCAGAGCCAGTCGATCGACGATTCCGATGCGACGATCGCCCGCGATCTTCGCATCCTGATCCGCGAACGGCTGAAGGCCGGCGACAGCGACGCCGCGGTGAAGGCCTTCCTCGTCGATCGCTACGGCGAATATGTGCTGCTGCGCCCGACTTTCGCCTGGCATACGCTGCTGCTGTGGGCCGCCGCGCCGCTGGTTCTCATCATCGGCGCCGCCCTCTCATTCGGGCTCTTCCGCCGTCGCCGGGCCGCCGAGCCGGCCGCGCTCACGGTCGAAGAGCAGCGCCGCGTCGAGGCGCTGCTCGCCCGCGACGACTGAAGCGCCGCAACATTACGAAACATTCATGCGTGTGACAGCCGTCCGTAAGGTGGGCGGCGGCATTCTCTCCCTCGAGAGCTTCGGTTCCCCCCGGACCAGAAGCTCACCCGATGCGTTCACCGTGGAGAGAAATCCAGATGTCCGAACAGACCCCGAAGGTTGGCAGCCGCCTCCGCACCCGCCTGGTGCTCGGCACCGCCGCAGCCGCGCTGATCGTCGGCGGCTTCGCCGGCGAGGCCGTCATCGGCAGCCGTTCGCCTGCTTATGCTGACGCCGTGCGCGTGCAGTCGGCCGCCCCGCAGCTGCCGAATTTCGCCGATCTCGTCGACAAGGTGAAGCCGGCGGTCGTCAGCGTCCGTGTCAAGTCGGAAGTCGCCGATGCGTCGGACGAAGACAGCGGCAATGGCAACGGCTTCAGCATGCCGAATCCGGGCCAGTTCCCGCCCGGCTCGCCGATGGAGCGCTTCTTCAAGCAGTTCCAGGACCAGCAGAACGGCATGGGCGGCAACAAGCGCCCGCAGATGCACAAGGCGGTCGGCCTCGGCTCCGGCTTCTTCATCTCGGATGACGGCTATGTCGTCACCAACAACCATGTCGTCGATGGTTCGACCGACTTCACCGTCACCGATTCCGCCGGCAAGGAATATACGGCTCGCCTGATCGGCACCGATCCGAAGACGGATCTGGCGCTGCTCAAGGTCGATGACACCAAGCAGAAGTTCACTTATGTCGAATTCGCTCCGGGCGATGTCCGCGTCGGCGAATGGGTCGTGGCGGTCGGCAATCCGTTCGGCCTCGGCGGCACGGTGACGGCTGGTATCGTCTCGGCACTCGGCCGCGACATCGGCGCCGGCACCTATGACGACTTCATCCAGATCGACGCCTCGGTGAACAAGGGCAATTCCGGCGGCCCGACCTTCAACATGAATGGCCAGGTCATCGGCATCAACACCGCGATCTATTCGCCCTCGGGCGGCAGCGTCGGTATCGCCTTCGACATTCCGGCCGCCACGGCGCAGCGCGTCATCGGCGATCTGAAGGATCATGGCGAGGTTGTCCGCGGCTGGCTCGGCGTCCAGATCCAGCCGATCACCCGCGATATCGCCGACAGCCTCAACATGGCTGACGCCAAGGGCGCGCTCGTCGCCGAGCCGCAGGAAGGCAGCCCGGCCACGCTCGCCGGCATCAAGTCGGGCGACGCCATCGTCAGCGTCGACAGCAAGACTGTTGAGGATGCGCGCAATCTCTCGCAGATCATCGCCGGCTATGCGCCGGGAACGACGGTCAAGCTCGGGATCGTGCGCAGCGGCAAGAGCCAGACTGTCGAAGTCAAGCTCGGCAAGCTGCCCGGCGAGGACAAGATGGCCAGCGCCGACCAGCCGGCCAAGCCGGCCTCGGTTGCGGATCTCGGCCTCGCGTTGACGGCGTCGCCCGACGATAAGGGCGTGGTCGTCTCGGAAGTCGATCCGGATGGCGCGGCCGCCGAGCAGGGCATCCAGCCCGGCGACGTGATCCTCGCTGTCGGCGGCAGCGAAGTCTCCCGCCCGGGCGATGTCGAGCGTGAAGTCGTCGATGCCAAGAAGGCCGGCATGAAGGCGGTTCTCGTCCGCATCAAGTCGGGCGACCACACCCGCTTCGTGGCACTGCCTTTCGGCAAGGCCTGATCCAGAGGCCGGCCCGGTCGCACAGTCGATCGGGCCACCCGCTTCGCGGTTCTCTCGTGGTGTGTTTTTGCTGCGAGACGCCGCAAGATCGGCAGGCGGCGCCCCCCGCCTGCCGTTTTTCTTTTCGCGCGCCCATCGTCCCGGCGCTGCCGTCCTCCCCTTGAATCGGCTAACGTTTCGAAATGCGCATCCTGCTTGTCGAAGACGACCGAGAAACCGCCGCCTATCTGGTCAAGGCGCTGAAGGAAGCCGGCCATGTGCCCGACCATGCCGCCGACGGCGAGGAGGGCAGTTTTCTGGCCGAGGCCAACCGCTACGATGTGATGGTGGTCGACCGCATGCTGCCGAAGAAGGACGGGCTGACGCTTGTCGCCGAGGCGCGCGGCAAGGGCAACGACACGCCCGTCCTGATTCTCTCGGCGCTCGGGCAGGTCGATGATCGCGTGACGGGCCTTCGCGCTGGTGGCGATGATTATCTCGCCAAGCCCTATGCGTTTTCCGAACTGCTCGCCCGCATCGAAGTGCTCGCCCGCCGCCGCAAGCCCGGCGAGGCCGAGACCTTGCTGCGCGTCGGCGACCTCGAACTCGATCGCCTCAGCCATACGGTGCGCCGTGCCCAGACGCCGATCCCGCTGCAGCCACGCGAATTCCGCCTGCTCGAATATCTGATGAAGCATGCCGGCCAGGTCGTGACGCGCACCATGCTGCTCGAAAATGTCTGGGACTATCATTTCGATCCGCAGACCAATGTCATCGACGTGCATATCTCGCGCCTGCGTTCCAAGGTGGACAAAGGCTTCAGCGAAACGCTCGTGCATACGGTGCGCGGCGCTGGATACATGATCCGTGACAGCCATCGCTAAGGTCGTCCGCACGACCGCGTTCAAGCTGGCGGCAACCTATTTCGTCGTCTTCACCGTGTTCGCCGTCGTCTTTGTCGGCTGGATCTCGCGCGAGACGGATCGCATCCTGACGCAGCAGGTCCAGGATTCGATCGAGGCCGAGATCGGCGTCCTCGCCGATGAAGGTCTTTCGAAAGGCCTCACCGGCATCGTCGCGGCGATCGAGCAGCGCAGCCGCGTTCCCGGCGCCAGTCTCTATGTGATCGCCGATGCGAGCGGCAATGTCGTCGCCGGTAACGTGACCGAGGTGCCCTCGGCGCTACTGCAGCGCAGCGGTCTCGATCCGGTGACCATCCCCTACAAGCGGCTCGAGGGCGACAGCACGCGCCATCTCGCGATGGTCCGCGTCCTGCCGCTGCCGAACGGGCTGCGCATGCTGGTCGGCCGCGATGTCAGCGATATCGAGCGCATCCGCGTCGTGGTCGCCAAGGCGATGATGATCGGCGTCGGATTGCTCATCGCGCTGGCGCTGCTCTCATGGTTCTTCGTCAGCCGCCGCGTGCTGAAGCGCATCGATCAGGTCTCGGCGACGAGCCGGCGGATCATGGACGGCGATCTCTCCGGCCGCCTCGAAGTGACCGGCACGGGGGACGAGTTCGACCGTCTGGCCGCGAGCCTCAATGCGATGCTCGATCGGATCGAGGCGCTGCTCTCCGGGCTCAAGGAAGTTTCCGACAACATCGCCCATGACCTGAAGACGCCGCTGACCCGCCTCCGCACGCGCGTCGAGGCGGCGCTGGCCGGACCTGAGCGGACGGATGAATATCGCGCGGCGCTGGAAGCGACGATCGAGGATTCCGATCAACTCATCCGGACCTTCAACGCGCTGTTGATGATCGCCCGCATCGAGGCCGGTTCGCCGGATGGGGCGATGGCCTCGATCAATCTCGCGCGCGTCGTCGCCGATGTCGCCGAGTTCTATGAGCCGGTGGCGGAAGAGGCCGAGGTCTATCTGGCGCTGTCGCTGGAAGAGCCGTTGCCGATGATCGGCAGTCGCGAGCTGATCAGCCAGGCGCTTGGCAATCTCGTCGACAACGCGATCAAATATGTGAAGACCGGCGACGCGCCACCCACGCCCGCACGCGTCGAGGTGACGGCGCGGCGCGAAGGCGGCGACATCGTCATCCAGGTTGCCGACAATGGTCCCGGCATTCCCGTCTCCGAGCGCGAACGCGTGCTCGAACGCTTCGTCCGGCTGGAGAAGAGCCGCTCCCAGCCCGGCAGCGGCCTTGGGCTCAGCCTTGTCGATGCCGTCGCGCGGCTTCATCATGGTAACCTGTCGCTCGGTGACGCTGAACCGGGGCTCGTCGTGACGCTCCGTTTCCCAGCCGAAGGCTGACGCGGGGAGGCGTCCGTTCGCCATGAATGATTCGGACCCGACCCGCACGGCATCGCTCGCATCGCTGATCCGCCCGCTCGTCGCGCCGCCAAAGGCGATGGCGCGGAAGGCGGCCCTTCGCGATCTCGCCGAAGCGCTGAAGAGCGCAGGCTGCGGGGAGGCTTGGGCGGCGCTTGCCGAGGCACATGCCGATCTCGCGCTCTTCACGGCATCGGTCTTCGCAGCTTCTCCCTTCCTGAAGGATACGGCGCTCGCCGACGTGCCGCGCTGGCTCGATGTCCTGGCGGCGCCACCCGCCGCGCGCTTCGACCTGATTCTGGCCCGCGTCGGCGAACTCTGGCGGAGCGGCGAGGAGGCTGTTCTCATGGCGGGCCTCCGCCACGCCCGCGCCGAAGTCGCGCTGCTCGTCGGGCTCGCTGATCTCGGGGGGGTCTGGTCGGTCGAGGATGTGACGCGCCGGCTGACACAATTTGCCGATGCCGCGATCGGCGCTTCCGCGAGTTTTCTGCTGGCCGATGCGGCAGCCGCTGGCGCTCTCACGCTGGCTGATCCCGATGCGCCTTGTCGCGACAGCGGCTGGATCATCATCGGGATGGGCAAGCTCGGCGCGGCGGAGCTGAACTATTCCAGCGATATCGACCTGATCGTGCTGTTCGACCCTGAGCATGCCCGCGTTGTCGACCGCGACGAGATCGGCACGTTCTTCGTCCGCCTGACGCGCCGGCTGGTCAAGCTGCTGCAGGAGCGGACCGGCGATGGTTATGTCTTCCGCACGGATCTGCGCCTTCGCCCTGATCCCGGCTCGACGCCGCTCGCGCTTTCGACCCCGGCCGCTTTCCAATATTACGAATCGAGCGGCCAGAACTGGGAACGCGCCGCGATGATCAAGGCCCGGCCGGTCGCCGGCGACATCGCGGCTGGCGCGACGTTCCTGGGGGAGCTGACGCCGTTCGTCTGGCGCAAATATCTCGACTTCGCCGCGATCGCCGACATTCATTCGATCAAGCGTCAGATCCACGATCATCGCGGCCATGAGAGCGTTGCGATTGCTGGTCACAACATCAAGCTCGGCCGCGGGGGCATCCGCGAGATCGAGTTCTTCGTGCAGACGCAGCAACTGATCGCAGGCGGGCGCGATCCCGATCTGCGCGGCCGCAGCACGATCGAGATGCTGGACACGCTGGTGGCGAAAGGCTGGATCGAGCCTGAGGCCGCCATTGATCTCGCGCGCTGCTATCGGTTGCTGCGCCAGGTCGAGCATCGGCTGCAGATGATCGCTGACCAGCAGACGCACACGCTGCCGGAGGATGACGAAGCGCTTGATACGGTCGCACGGCTCTCCGGCTTCCGCACGGTCAAGGCGTTCTCGGCAGCGTTGCGCGCTGCGATGGAGACGGTGCGCGACTACTATATCCGCCTGTTCGAAACCGCACCGCCGCTGTCGGCGAGCATTGGCAGCCTGGTCTTCACGGGCGATGACGAAGATCCGGAAACAGTGGCGACCCTTGGCGAGCTTGGCTACGCCAACCCTCGTGAAGTGAGCCGCACCGTGCGCGGCTGGCATTTCGGCCGCTATCCGGCGATGCGGTCCGCGGCTGCCCGCGAACGTCTGACGGAGATCACGCCGGCGCTCCTGGAGGCGTTCGCGACCTCGGATAATGCCGACGCCGCCTTCAACGCCTTCGACCGGCTTCTGGCGCGTTTGCCGGCCGGCGTGCAGCTCTTCGCGCTGCTCGGCTCCAATCCTGGACTGCTCAATCTCATCGCGCTGGTGATGGGAACCGCGCCGCGCCTCGCGGACATCGTGACGGCGCGGCCGCATGTGCTCGACGCGCTGCTCGATCCCGCCTTTTTCGGCCGGCTGCCGGATCGCGCGACCATCGCCACCCGGCTTGACGCCATGCTGGACGGCGCCGCTGCCCTTGAGGAGGTGCTGGACCGCATCCGCATCTTCGGCAAGGAGCAAGCCTTTCTCATCGGCATCCGCGTCATCGCCGGGACGGTCGGGGCGCGTGCTGCCGGCTTCGCCTATGCCGATCTGGCCGAATTGCTGCTCGCGCGCCTGCTTGATCACGTCCGGGCCGCATTCGAAGATACCTACGGCCGCATCAAGGACGGCCGCATCGCGCTGGTGGCGATGGGCAAGCTTGGCGGCCGCGAAATGACGGCCGCATCGGATCTCGATCTGCTGCTGCTCTATGATTTCGACGAGAGCGAGCCGGCCTCATCCGGCGAGAAGCCCTTGATGGGCAGCCAGTATTTTGCGCGCTTGACCCAGCGGCTGATCGCGGCCATCTCGGCGCCGACCGCCGAGGGCGCGCTTTATGAAGTCGATTTCCGGCTGCGTCCGTCGGGGAATGCCGGCCCTCTCGCCACCCATATCGGCGCCTTCAAGGACTACCAGACGAAGTCCGCCTGGACCTGGGAACATATGGCGCTGACGCGGGCGCGTCCGATCGCCGGCGATGCCTCACTGATGCATGAGGCGTCGGCGGTCGCGGCGGACGTCCTTGCTCAGCCCCGAGCGGCAAAGAAGATCGCCGCTGATGTGCTCGACATGCGCGCCTTGCTCGAGACCGAAAAGCCGGCTGAAGGCCCTTGGGACCTGAAACAGGCGCCTGGCGGGCTGGTTGATATCGAGTTTGTCGCGCAATATCTGCAGCTGGTGCATGGCGCGGCGCATCCCGCCATCCTCGATACGGAAACCGAAACGGTGCTGGCCGCCGCCTCGCGGGCGGGCCTCCTGCCGCCGGCCGAGGCCGAGGTGCTCCTGCCGTCTCTCAGGCTGTTTCAGCGACTGACGCAGATCCTGCGGCTCAGCGTTGGCGGCGCGTTCAGCGCGGACGCAGTTCCGAAGGGCTTGCTGGCGCTGCTCGCCCGTGCGGCCGAGCTTCCCGATTTCGCGACCCTCGACGCGCATCTCCGCGCCACCGAAGCCGATGTCCGCGCCGCCTTCGTGCGGATTATCGGGAAGGTTCCGCAGAAGCCCCGAGCCTGAGCGCGGCGCCGGCCGAGGCGCCTGTGGGGGTCGGCGCGCCGATGCCGTGGCCGGTCGGCAGGCGGATCGAGACGATGGTGCCCTTGCCCTCATGGCTGCGGATGCGCATCGCGCCGCCATGGAGTTCCGCCAGCGAGCGCGTGATGGCGAGGCCGAGGCCCGAGCCCTTGTGGCTCTTGGTGAACTGGTTCTGCACCTGTTCGAAAGGCCGGCCGAGCTTCTTCAGCGCATCCTTCGGAATGCCGATGCCGGTGTCCTCGATCGACAGTGTGACGGCGGTGCCGATCCGACGGGCGCGCACGCTGACGCGGCCACCCTCGGGCGTGAACTTCACGGCGTTGGACAGAAGGTTGAGCACCATCTGCTTCACGGCGCGCCGGTCGGCGACCAGTTGCAGATGCGGCTCGACATCGGCCTCGACCGAGACGTGGCGCAGCTCCGCCTCGGCGCCGACGACGCGCGAGGCCTCGTCGACGATCTCGTCCAGCGACAGCGGTTCCATATCGAGCGCCATGCGGCCGGCCTCGATGCGCGCCATGTCGAGCACGTCGTTGATGACGTTCAGGAGGAAGTTGCCGCTCGCATGGATGTCCTCGCAATATTCGAGATAGCGCGGCGAGCCGAGCGGCCCGAACAGGCCCGAGCGCATGATCTCGGAGAAACCGATGATCGCGTTGAGCGGCGTGCGCAGCTCATGGCTGATATTGGCAAGGAACTCCGACTTGGTCTGGTTGGCGGCGTTGGCCCGGTCCTTTTCTTCGGAATATTTTTCGGCCAGTTCCACCATTTCGCGCGCCTGCTGCTCCATTTTCTGTCGTGACTGCCGGAGATCGGCGATCGTTGCCATCAGCCGCCGCTCGCCATCGATCAGCTTCTCTTCGTGGCGCTTGATCGTGGTGATGTCGGTGCCGACCGAGACGAAGCCGCCATCCTTGGTGCGCCGCTCGTTGATCTGCAGCCAGCGGCCGTCATTGAGCTGGGCCTCGAAGGAGCGGCCACCGGCCTCATGGCGCTCGTCGGTCGGAATCTGGGTGCGCACGATCGGCTGCCGGCCGGCGGCGACCACCTCGGCATAGGGCGTGCCGACCTGCAGCACCGAATCCGGAATGCCGTGAAGCTGCTGGTATTTGGAATTGCACATCACCAGCCGGTTCTCGGTGTCCCAGAGCACGAAGGCCTCCGAGATGGTCTCGATCGCGTCGCGAAGACGGATATCGGCGGTCCGCGAGCTCTCGGCGAGGCGCATCTGTTCGGTGACGTCGACCGCGATACCGATCAGATGCGGCTCGGCCTCGTCCGCGTCGACCAGCTCGACGCGGATGCGCAGCCAGACGAAGCCGCCGCTGGCTTTGCGCATCCGGAACATGCGATCGACCGTGGTCTCGCCGGTCTCGTAGAGCGCCTCGACGAGATCCATGAGATCGCCATCGTCGGGATGGACGAGAGCGTTGACCTCGCCAAAGCCGAGCAGCGTGTCTCGCGGCGTCATGCCCACCAGCTCGAACATCGATTTCGACCAGAACAGGCGTCCGCGGGCGACATCCCAGTCCCAGAGGCCGCAACGGCCGCGGCGGAGCGCCGTGTCGAAGCGCGCATAGGTCTCGTGATAGATGCGATCCGCTTGCTGCGCCCGCGCCGACTGGGCGAAATAGCCATAGAGGATGACGAGCAGGATCGCGCTCGTTCCGACGAAGACCGTGACATTGATCGAGACGTCGTCGCGCCAGCCGCGATAGACGGCGGCCAGCGGCGTCGTCGCGGCGACATAGCCGAGCCCGCCCGAGAGCTGGCGCAGCGTGCCGAGCGCAGGCCCGTCGCCTTCGAGCTGCACCGGCAGGACGCCGGCGCGCTCGCCGAAGATGATCATCGGCTGGGCGTCGTGCACGACATTGTCGAAATCGAGCCCTTCCTCGCTGGGCGAGCGCGGCGCGGTCGCGAGGATGCGGCCCGTCGGATCGGTGACGAAGATGCGCCGGCCCATATCGGTCGCGACCGGAGGCAGCGCCGCGTCCAGCACGGTCTGGAGCGCCATTGCATAGCCTTCGGTCGGCAATGTCGGCTCCTGGCGGGTCAGCCGCTCGGCGACAACGGTCGCGACCATGCTGAGCATGTCGCGCGCTTCTGCCTCGCGCTCAAGGCGGAGGTCGTAGAGATGGACGATGCGCGAGAAGGCGACAAACAGCAGGAAGATGATGATGATGACGGGGATGCAACGGCGAAGGATCGGCTCGGCCGCCAGCAGCTTCTCGTAGGTCGGCTGTGCGAGCAGTCGAGCGTGACCGCGCACAGCTTGCTTCCTTGCGAACATGGTCTTGGCGATAGGCAAATGTTCGCTCTGAGACGCACCGGCTGTTTCTGCCCGCGCCATGCCAGCCCCCTGATTTATGCTGTCATCGGGCGACGCCACACCCCGAATCAGGCCCATTTGAATCGACCCGAATCAGGTTGTCTAGGCCGAATTCACCTTTCGTTAATCATATTCATTAACCACGCGGAAACCCTTGGTTTCCGCCTGTGGAAGGCCTGTGAAGGCCATGCGGAAGCCGGTCCCTTGCGCGGCCGAGGCCGGCCGGCTCAGGCGAGCGTGCGCGTGACGATGTCACGCGTGTCCGGCGAAAGGCGGGAGGCGGCTGCGATCCGCTCCAGCGCCCGTTCCGCCTTCGCGCGGCGAAGCGGCTCCAGCGAGCGCCAGGAGCGGAAGGCGATCAGCAGCCGGGCCGCCGTCTGCGGATTGCGCTGGTCGAGATCCAAAACGAAATCGGCAAGAAAATCATAACCGGCGCCGTCCGGGCGGTTGAATTGTGTCTGGTTGGCGCTCGAGAAGCTTCCGACAAGGGCGCGGACGCGGTTGGGGTTCGATATGGCGAAGGAGGGATGTGCCAGCAGCGCCTTCACGCGGTCGAGCGTTTCAGGCGAGGGAACGCTGGCTTCGAGCGTCAGCCATTTATCGAGCACCAGCGGGTCATGCCGGTAGGCGTCGTGGAACATGTCGAGCGCAGCCTTGCGTTCCGGCAGGGCCGCATGGCAAAGCGCCGCCAGCGCGCCGAGGCGATCGGTCATGTTGTCCGCCGTCTCGAACTGCCACACGGCCGCGCCGATTGCGGCCCGGCTGCCCGAGGCGACCATCAGATCGAGGATTGTGTTGCGGAGCGAGCGGCTGCCGGCACTGGCCGCATCCGGAGTGAATCCGCTCTCGGTCGCCAGCGCGGCGTGGATTGCCAGCAGCTTCGGGCCGAGGCTCGCGACGATTGCCTGCCGTAGCTGACGCCGGGCGATGGCGATGGCGTCGGGATCGACATTCTCGCCGATCTCGCGCGCGATGTCGGCCTCGCTTGGCAATTGCAGGACCTGTGCGCGAAAGGCCGGTTCGAGCCGCTGGTCGTCGATGACGACGCCCAGCGCATCGACCAGCGCCGGATCGGCGGGTTCGGTCGTTGATCGGCTGGCGGCGCCGGCAACCAGGTTGCGCATCGCCAGTGTCTGCGCCGCCTGCCAGCGGTTGAACGGGTCGCTGTCAGCGCGGACCTGGAACAACAGATCCTCGGCGCTGATGTCGATGGCGAGCCGGGCTGGAGCGGAGAAGCCGCGCAGCAGCGAGGGCACCGGCCGCGCCGAAACGCCTTCGAAGACGACGGTCTGGCTCGCCTCGGTGAGATGGATGACGTCGCCATCGACGCGCGAACCGGTCGCGGCCGAATAGCCGAGATCGCCACCGTTCGGCCCGATCAGCCCGAAGCGGATCGGGATGTGCATCGGCCGCTTCACCGGCTGCCCGGGTGTTGGTGACAGGCTCTGCGCCAGGGTCAGGCGATAGCGCCGCTTCTCGGCGTCATATTGGCCCTTGGCGGTGACCTGCGGCGTCCCGGCCTGCGCATACCACAGCTTGAACTGGTGGAGATCCGTGCCGGTCGCCTCCTGGAAACAGGCGAGGAAATCCTCGATCGTGGCGGCATCGCCATCATGGCGCTTGAAATAGAGATCGATGCCGCGGCTGAAGCCGTCCTCGCCGAGGATCGTCTTCAGCATGCGCACGACCTCTGCGCCCTTCTCATAGACGGTCGGCGTATAGAAATTGCTGATCTCGTGATAGATTTCGGGTCTGACGGGATGGGCGAGGGGGCCTCCATCCTCGGGAAACTGCCGCGCCTGCAGCGTCCGCACATCGGCGATCCGCTTCACGGGGCGCGAGCGCATGTCGGACGAGAATTCCTGGTCGCGGAAGACCGTCAGCCCCTCCTTGAGACAGAGTTGGAACCAGTCCCGGCAGGTGATGCGGTTGCCGGTCCAGTTGTGGAAATATTCGTGCGCGATGACGCCTTCGACATTGGCGTAGTCGACATCGGTCGCCGTGTCCGGATCGGCCAGCACGTATTTGTCGTTGAAGATGTTGAGGCCCTTGTTCTCCATCGCGCCCATGTTGAAATCCGACACGGCGACGACGACGAAGATATCGAGGTCATATTCGCGGCCGAAGGCGGTCTCGTCCCAGCGCATGGAGCGCTTCAGCGCCTCCATGGCGTAGCGGCAGCGCCCTTCCTTGCCGTGCTCGCAATAGATGCGGAGATCCACGCGGCGGCCCGACATGGTGGTGAAGCTGTCGCTGACGAGGCCGAGGTCACCGGCCACAAGTGCGAAGAGATAGGACGGCTTCGGGAACGGGTCGTGCCAGATGGCATAGTGACGGTCAGTGTCCGCGATGTCGCCGCTCTCGACCGGATTGCCATTGGCGAGCAGCACCGGCGCTTCGCTCCGCCGCGCCTCGATCCGGGTGGTGTACACGGCGAGCACGTCGGGTCGGTCCAGGAAATAGGTGATGCGGCGGAAGCCTTCGGCCTCGCACTGCGTGCAATAGGCCGAACCGCT
>DATMGR010000007.1:0-24581 GCA_035555375.1 Kaistia sp.
GCGCGCCGCGCGGCACGACGACCTTCTTGACGCCGAGCTCCTGGCCGAGCGCTACGCCATGCATCGCGCCGCCGCCGCCGAAGACCACGAGCGTAAAGTCGCGCGGATCATGGCCGCGGTTGAGCGACACCAGCTTCAGCGCGTTGACCATGTTGGAATTGGCGATACGCACGATGCCGCGCGCCGCCTCGACGAGACCGACACCGAGCTTCTCGGCGAGCGGGGCGAGCGCGTTCTCGACGGCCGCCATATCGGCGATCACCTCGCCGCCGCAGAAATAGTCGCGATTGATGCGGCCGAGCACGAGATTGGCGTCGGTCGTGGTCGGCTGCGTGCCGCCGCGGCCATAGGCGGCGGGACCCGGCGAGGCGCCGGCCGATTGCGGGCCGACATGTAGCTTGCCGAATTCGTCGACGCGCGCGATCGAGCCGCCGCCATTGCCGATCTCGACCAGATCGACCACCGGAACCATGATCGGATAGCCGGAGGATTTGCGGCTGCGCTCGATCCAGTAGTCGGTCTTGATGTTGACGTGGCCGTTCTCGATCAGCGAGCATTTCGCCGTCGTACCGCCGATATCGAGCGCCAGCACATTCGGCTCGCCGATGATGCGGCCAAGCTCGGCGGCGCCCCAGAAGCCGGAGGCCGGCCCGGACTCGACCATGGTGATCGGGATCGCCTTGGTCGAACGCAGCGAGTCGACGCCGCAATTCGACTGCATGATGTAGAGGCGCCCGCCATAATTCGCGGAGGCGAGCCCTTCCTCGATGCGGCTCAGATAGCGCTCCGCCACCGGCTGGACATAGGCCGAGAGCACGGCGGTGTTGGTGCGCTCATATTCGCGCCATTCGCGGGTGATCTGGTGCGAAGCGACGACAGAGACCTCAGGCCAGAGCCGGCGGATCTCGGCAGCGACGGCCAGTTCATGCACCGGATTGGCATAGGAATGCAGCAGGCAGACGGCAATCGCCTCGACGCCCTCGGCGCGGAATCCAGCGAGGATTTCCGGCAAGACCGAGAGATCGAGCGGCGTCTTCTCCTCGCCGCGATAGCTGATACGGCCCGGCACTTCGCGGCGCAGAAAGCGCGGCACGAAGGGCGTTGGCTTCTCATACATGAGGTTGAAGAAGTCCGGCCGATTGCCGCGCGCGATCTCCAGCACATCGCGGAAGCCCTCGGTCGTGATCAGCGCCGTCCTGGCGCCCTTGCGCTCGGTCAGCGCATTGATCACCACCGTGGTGCCGTGGGCAAAGAAATCGACGCTGGCGATGTCGACATCGCCCTTCTTGAGCACGTTGAGCACGCCGGCCTCGAAATTCGGCGGCGTCGTGTCGGATTTCGCGGTGCGGATGGTCTGCTTGCCGGTCGCGGTATCGGTCTCGAAATAGACGAGATCGGTGAAGGTGCCGCCGACATCGGTCGCTACGCGGAGGGTTGTCTCTGCCATGCTCGTGCTTCCGTTCTGAAAATCAGGCCGCGCCGGCGGCGTCGCGCGCGGCGGCCTTGTCCGCCGCCATGAACGCGATCGCGGCAAAGGGGCGAAGCTGCATCGCGATGGCCATGCGCTCCGGCGTGTAATGGCCTTTGACGTCGAGGAGGTTCAACGTGCCGACCACGTCGCCGGCAACGACCACCGGGATGTTGCAGCCGCTCTCGCAGCCGAGCGACTGGATCAGCGGCCAGTCGGTGAACACCTCGGCGATCTGCTCGATCGTGTTCGAGACATAGGGCTGCTGCTTGACGATCACCGTCTCGGACCAGATGCCGAGTGACATCGGCTTGAAGCCGCCGGTCGGATAGGCCGTCTCGTTGCCGGAATAGGTGCGGCGCGCGAGCCCAGCGATCGCATCATAGGTCATCGCCGTGAAGAGCTTGGTGCCGACGATCTCCTCGGTGATCCGCTGCAGCACCTCAAAGGCGCGGCGCGGCTGATCGGGTTCCGCGACCGCCGCCATGAACTCATCCCAATAGTCGTTGACGCTGGCTGTCATGGCATCCTGCTCCTCATTCTCCCGAGAATTATCCTGTATCCAGACTGTCGACAAGCCGAAACTGCCCGGTTTCGCCCGTCTCTTGGGCAGTCGACGCGTTTTGCACATGTTGCCCAGGGATTAGCCGTTAAGCGCGGGCGGAGGCCTTCGGACGCGTGCCGCACCATTCCGCGATGAAGAGCGCGATTGCCTTCGTGGTCTCGATCATGCTCGCGAGGTCGGTTCGCTCGGCGGCGCTGTGGGCGCCCGATCCGCGCGGCCCATAGCAGAGCGTCGGAATGCCGTAATAGAGATCATATTGGCGTGTATCGCTCGTCGCCGTCATGCTGAAGCGCTCCAGCGGCGTGCCGAACACCGCCTCGTGAACCTGCTCAAGCACGGCTTCTGCCTCCGAACCCGGCTCGAAGACATGGCCATCGGCCTGGAAGCCGATCCAGGTCAGCGCCGGCGGTTCGTCGGCGCCGAGCCGCTCCGCACAGGCAGCAACGGCCTCCAGCACCCAGGCGCGCATATCCGGCAGCGAATCGCCCGGGAGCACGGAGAGCCGGCATTCGATCTCGCACCAAGCCGGCACCGAACCGAGCCAGTCACCGCCACGGATCTTGCCGCAGCTGAACTTCACCGGATTTTCGATGTGACCGAACCAGGGATGGCTGCGCGCGCGCTCGTTAATCCGCGCGGTAAGCGCCTGAAGCGCGGCGATATAGTCATAGGCGGCGAGGATGGCGCTGGCGCCGGCCTGCGCCTGCGCCTGCAGCACGTGTACGGGCTTGCCGAGAATACGCAGGCGGAACCAGACCGACCCGAGCTCGGCGCGGATCAGCCGGTTGTCCATCGATTCCGGGATGAAACAGGCATCAGCGCGGTAGCCGCGCTCAAGCGTCGCCAGCGCGCCATTGCCGGTGCACTCCTCCTCGCTCACCGTTTCGACGAACACATCCGCCGCGGGTTCGAGGCCGAGCGCGGCGAGCGCGTCGAGAGCGAAAATCATCGAGGCGACGCCGACCTTCATGTCGGTGCTGCCGCGGCCATACATGAAGCCGTCCTTGATCACCGGCTCGAACGGCGGATGCGCCCATTGCTCCAGCGGCCCCGTCGGCACGACATCGATATGGCCCTGCAGGATCAGGCTGCGCCCCGTCGGTTCGGACGCGCGGAAGCTCGCGACGACCTGGACCGCCTTGTCGTAGTCGACATCCACCACGGCCGAGGCACCGGGCTTTCCGGCAATCGGCACTTCTGCGATCGTGAAGCGATCGACGACCCCTCCCCGCGATGCCAATTCGCTCGCGATGAATTCCTGGCAGGCGGCTTCCTTGCCGCGCGTCGTATCGAACGAAACGAGCTTGGCGAGGAATGCCGTCTGTGCCGCAGCGTTCGCCTCAATCACGCCGGAGAGAAGCGCGAGCAGTCCGCTTGTATCGGTCGTCATGTCGTTTCCAGGCAATGGTGTCGGTGTTGGAAATGGCGACGACGCCGGGCAGGCCTGACGCACCGCAGCCTTGGTTGGGAGAGCGCCTTACGCTGCAGGTGTTCCGGCCCCCGGAGCGCCGGCCCGGATTGCTTCGCGGAGTTGCGCTTCCTCGTCGGTGACAACGGGAACGGCCCCGATGAGCTGGCGCGTGTAAGCACTTTTCGGATCGGCGAAAATGGCGTCCACGGCGCCTGTCTCGACGAGCTTACCCTTCTGAAACACGCTGACCCGCGTCGCGATCGAGCGGACGACGGCCAGATCATGCGTGATGAAGAGATAAGTGAGCCCACGCGCCAGCCGCAGCCGGTGCAGCAATTGCAGCACGCGCGCCTGAACCAGCACGTCGAGCGCGGAAGTCGGCTCGTCTAGAACGATCAGCTCAGGCTCGCAGGCGAGCGCCCGCGCGATCGCGACGCGCTGGCGCTGTCCGCCGGAGAGGCCGCGTGGCGAGCGGCTGGCCATATCCGCATCGAGCCCCACCTCGGCAAGCAGCGCTTCGACCCGCTGCCGACGGTCTGCACTGACGCCGATCGCATGCACGTCGAGCGGCAGACGGACGCTGGCACCGACGCTGCGGCGCGGATTGAGCGCCGAGAGCGGGTTCTGCTGCACGAGCTGGATTGAACGCTTCTGCGCGTGCGAGCGGTCGCCCGGCAACGGAACCCCATTGAACAGGATCGCGCCAGATGTCGGCGGCATCAGCCCGAGCACGAGATTGGCGATCGTCGTCTTGCCGGAGCCGCTCTCGCCGACGATGGCGTGGCATTCGCCGCGCTCGAAGCCGAGCGAGACATCGTCGAGCGCCGTGACGCGATGACCGTCGGCTGAGAACACCTTACCGAGATGGTCAAGCTGGAGAATGGGCGTCGTCATGCCGAGAAGCCCTCCGGTTCACCGCAACCTTCATGGGTGATCATGGGGCTCTCGAATTCGGGGCTGCGTTCGGGGAGATCCGGCAGCCCGCCGCCCGAGATCTTGGGGATCGCCGCCAGCAGCGCGCGTGTATAGGGATGGCGTGGATCGTGGAAGAGCTGCGCCGTGGTGCCATGCTCGACGATGCGGCCGCGATAGATGACATAGACCCGATCGGCAAATTCCCGCACGACGCCGAGATTGTGCGAGATGAGCAGGACCGCCGTGCCGCGCTTCTCGGTCAGGTCGTGCATCAGCGCCAAAGTCTGCGCCTGCACGGTCACATCGAGCGCCGTGCCGGGCTCGTCGGCGATCAGAAGCGCCGGGCGGTTGGCGAGCGCCATCGCGATCATCACGCGCTGGTTCATGCCGCCCGAAAGCTGGAACGCATAGGAATCGAGCGCGCGCTTCGGATCGGGAATGCTGACTTCGGCAAGCGCTGCCTCGGCCCGCACATCCGCATCAGCGACGCTGATCCGCCGGTCGCCCGAGCGAAGCACATCGCGAAACTGGCCGCGGATGCGGAAGGTCGGGTTGAGCGCCGAGGTCGGATCCTGGAAGATCATGGCAACGCGGTTGCCGCGGCGGCGCGCGATCTCTCGCCCGCCATCAATCGCCTCGATCCCGTCGAAGCGGATCGAGCCGGCGGCATGCACCTTCGGGCTTTCCTGCAGGAGCCCCATGGCAAGACGCGCCGTCACCGATTTTCCGGAACCGGATTCGCCGACCAGCGCCACCTTTTCGCCAGCGCGCACATGCAGCGAAATGCCGTGCAGCACGGCGCTTTGGCTGCGCCGGCTGCCAAAGGCGAGGCGCAGATCGCGAATGGTGAGAACCGCTTCCGTCATCGATCAGCCCTCCGCCTCGAAGGCTTCCCTGAGGCCGTCGCCGACCAGATTGAAGCCGAGCACGACAAGCAGGATCGCAATGGCCGGCCAGAGCGACAGCCACCAGGCATCGGGCATGTATTTCGCGCCATCGGCCACCATCGAGCCCAGATCAGGCGTCGGCGGCTGCACGCCGAGGCCGAGAAACGACAGTGACGACGCCATCAGGATGACGAAGCCGACATCGAGCGTCATCTTGGTGAGGATCGACGGCCAGCAATTCGGCAGGATCTCGCGAAAGAGGATATGCACCGTCGAGGCGCCGACCGTCTCGGCGGCGAGGACATAGCCCTCCTGCGCTTCGGCGCGGGTGACGTTGTAGATGAGCCGAGCATACCAGGGCCACCACATCGCGGTGATCGCCAGCATGCCGTTCATCAAAGTGGGCTCGAGGAAGCCCATGATCGCCATGGCGAGCACCAGCGGCGGCACGGCGAGGAAGACATCGGTGAGTCGCATCAGGATATAGTCGGTCCAGCCGCCCTTATAGCCGGCGACGAGGCCGACGATGACGCCGATCGGCGTGGCGATCGCCAGCACCACGACGGCCATGATCAGCGACAGGCGATAGCCGAAGATGATGCGCGTGAAGAGGTCGCGCCCCATCGTGTCGGTGCCGAGCTTGTAGGTTTCGCCGGGGCCGGTGTTCATGGCTGCGAAATCGCCGATCGGTCCGACATGGTCGGGAAACGGCGTCACATAGTCGGCGAAAACGGCCAGGAGCACGATCACCCCGACGATGACGAGCCCGCCGACGGAGAGCGGATTGCCGAAATAGGCCGCGACAGCCTTGGAGCCGCCGCGCTTCGGCAGGACGGGAGAGCCGGGTTCGGACATCGCTCAGGCCTTCCCCGCCGCGAGGCGGATGCGCGGATTGATGAAGCCGACCAGGACGTCGACGACGATGTTCATGATCAGGAACGCAGCCGCAATGATCAGGACCGTTCCGACGATCGCATCGAGATCCTTGCGGATGATCACCTCGACGCCATAGCGGGACAAGCCCGGCCAACCGAACACCTTCTCGACCAGAAATGCATTGCCGAGCATCGCCGCGAATTCGAGGCCGAGAATGGTCAGCGTCGGAATGAAGGCCGGACGGAACGCATAGCGCGTCGCAATGCGGAACGGCTTGAAGCCATAGGCGCGCTCCATCTCCACATAGGGCTTTTCATAGACGTCGATCATGTTGGCGCGCGTCAGGCGGGCCGTCTGGCCAAGGCCTGACATGGCCAGCGCCAGCGCCGGCAGAATGAGGTGGTGAAGTGCGTCGAAGAAGGTCGTGACGTTGCCGGCTGCGAGGCTGTCGAACAGGTAGAAGCCCGTCGGCCCTTGCGGCGGCGGCGTCGATTCAAGCAGCCGGCCTTCGATCGGGAAGATCGGCCAGAAATAGCCGAAGAACAGCTGCAGGATGACGCCCCAGACGAAAGCGGGCGTGCAGACGCCGATCAAGGCGATGAGCCGCCCGAGATGATCCGGCATGCGGCCGCGGAAATGCGCCGACATGATGCCGAGCGGCAGGCCGAACAGAACCATGATGATCGCCGAGACGACGACGAGTTCCAGCGTCGCCGGCAGGAACTGCGCAATGTCGGTCGTGACGGGACGATTGGTATAGAGCGATCGGCCGAGATCGCCGCGCGACAGCGCCTTGAGGAACTCGAAATACTGCACCGGCAAGGACGCATCGAGATGGCGTTCGACCCGGAGCGCAGCGACCTGCTCGGCGGTCGCATTCGGCCCGAGCGCAATCCGCGCGGGATCACCCGGCATCACCCGCGCTATCGCGAAGATCAGCATGGAAATGCCGATCATGACGATGAGCGCCGCGCCGATGCGCCTCAATGTGGATTTCAGGATCATCGCGGCTCTTGCTCCGTCAGCGACCCGCCAGGCGGATAGTGGACCGGCCCCGGCGGAGCGCCGCCGGGGCCGATGACCGGCGTGCCTTACTCGGCAACGCTGATATTGCGGAAGACGAGATTGAAATTGTCCAGCGTCTGCTTGGACTTGTCCTCAAGCGCTGGGACGCCGATCGCGTCACGCATCGTATAGACGCCCGTGAACTCATAGGCGTTGATGTCGGGCGCGAGGTCGCGGAGGACCATGTTGAGCTCCTTGTAGATCGCCTCGCGCTTGGCCTCGTCGGGCTCGCTGCGGCCGGCCTCGAGCAACTCGTCGACCTTGGCATCCTTGAGATGCTCGGCCGACATCCAGGTTGGCGGAACCTTAGACGAGAACATGTTGTAGAGCAGCGCATCCGGGTCCGGCGTCACCGCGGCAACCGCGATCTCGACCGCGTGCGGCGCCGTGTCCGGCTTGGTCACCTGCTCGGACACCAGCGCCCAGGGCGTCTTGATGACCTTCACCGGGAAGCCAAGCTGCGAGAAGCTCGCCTGCATCAGAAGCGCGATACGCTCGCGCGCCGGAACCTCGGCGATCCAGGCGATATCGAGCGGGCTCGTCTTCGGATCATACTTGCACTGCGCAAGCTCTTCCTTGGCCTTCGCCATGTCCTGCTTGTAGTCCGGCAGGCTCTCGTCATAACCGAGCAGGCCGCTTGGCAGCGGGCCCTTCATCGCGATGCCCTGAGCATATTTGTCGTCGATCTTCAGGATCTTCAGGGCCGTCGCATAATCGAAGGCATAGGTCAGCGCGCGGCGGCAATGCACATCGTCGAGCGGGGCGCGGGCGGTGTTGAGCTTGATATATTCGCCGGTCGCGCCGCCCGCCTCCGAAGCGAGCTTGATCCCCTTCTCGGCCGCAAGGGCGCGGATGACTTCCGGGGGCAGCCAGAGATCGGCGATGTCATGTTCGCCGCGCGACATCAGCGCCCGGACGGTCGGCGCCTCGATGCCGTAGCGATAGCGGACCTTGTCGGGCGCGTTCTCGCCTAAGCCGAGGAAATAGTCCGGGAACTTGACCATGACCGTCTCGGACTGCGGGTTCTGGCTCTCGACCTTGTAGGCGCCCGAGCCGGCGTCATGCGCCGACATCCAGGCATCGGCGTAATCGCCGAACTCGCCATATTTGCCCGGCCCCTTATTGGCCATCACGGTCTTGGAATCGACGATCGGCAGACGGACCAGCGCAGCCAGGAACGGCGCATAGGGCTCGGTCAGCGTGAACTTGACCGTCAGCGGATCGATGGCCTCGGCCTTCTCGACACGGCCGGCGAAGAGGCTGGAGAAGCCCTGCCCCATCGCGATCATGCGGTTGAGAGAGAAGACGACGTCATCTGCCGTCAGCGGATTTCCGGAGTGAAACTTCACACCGTCCTTCAGCTTGAAGGTGAAGGTCTTGCCGTCGGTCGTCCATTCCGTCGCCAGCAGCGGCTGAACGCCCGGGCCGCCGGCCTTCGGGAAGACCAGCGTGTCGTAGATATTCACTGCCAGCACCGTATCGGCATAGTCGGTCGCCTTGGCCGGGTCGATCTCGCCAATCGGCGATTCGTCGAGGCGCAGGATGCGCTCCGCGAAAGACGGCGTCGCCAGCCAGACCGGCGAGGCGAGGATGAAGGCCGACGCCAATGCCCTTGCTCGAAGTTTCATCGAATTTCCCCTCTGTCCCAGAAGCTGCCGCATCGACGCGTCCCCGGCTCCAAACCGAAGGCAGCGCGGCGACGCCACTCCGGAGAGAAACCATAGCGAGGAAATTTATTTCGTATAGGCGAAAATTAGCGCATTGGCGCCTCGGTGATGCGCAAACGCTGCATTCTGCCTTCCGGAAGTGCTGATCCGCATGGATCCCCGACACGGCCAGACGCAATCTCAAACCACAAATTCAGCACTTTCCGGCCAATTCCGCTGGCGAACGAGACAAAACGATGTTGCTCAAACCATCTGAAGATTGTGCACAATTTGTCGACATATCTTTTTAGAGAGCGATGGCCAGCGGGCTTTGCCAAGGGGCCGGGAATCCTGTAGTTCAAAAATGTTTCCGATAGGAATGCCCGATGGCCTCGCCCTCCAAGACTGCCCGCCCTGCAACCCCTTCCGGCGTCGAGCCTGTTCCGCCCCGCGGCAGCGAACCCATCGCGACAATCCTGCGCCGGCTTCGGCGCGAAGCCGGCTTCACGCTGCAGGAACTCGGCGACCGCTGCGGCCTCGCGTCGTCGACATTGTCGAAGATCGAAAACGGCCAGATGTCTCCGACCTACGACACAATCCTGCGCGTGGCCGGCGGCCTCGGTCTCGACATGGCCGAACTGTTCACCGGAAAGGTGCCGAACGATATCGGGGGCCGCAGGACCGTGACCCGCAGCGGACAGGGCGTCATTCGCAGCACCGCACAATATTCCTATGAAATGCTGGCCGCAGAGCTCTCGGGAAAGCAGTTCATCCCCCTGCTCACCACGATCGATGCACGGTCGATCAGCGATTTTCCGAGCCTCGTCCGCCACTCCGGCGAGGAGTTCTTCTATGTCCTCTCCGGGCAGGTGACGCTGCATACCGAGCATTACGCTCCCACCGTCCTGGATGTCGGCGACAGCTGCTATTTCGACAGCTCGATGGGCCACGCCTGTGTATCCACGGGATCGGAGCCGGCACAGATCCTCTGGATCTGCTCGCGCGTGGTGGCACCGCTGACCGCCTGAGCGGCCGGGCAATTGCCGCCATATCGATTTTCCGTTATCATATAAGGCATGAGTTCAGACGGATCCTTCGACCGGAGACTGCGAGGCAGGCCGCGCACGGACGCGACACTCGTCGGCGTCCGCATGGCGCCCGAGCTTCTCGGCGCTCTCGACCGATACATCGCGGAAGAGGCGCCGTCGATGTCGCGGCCCGAAGCCTTGCGGGTCGCCTTCCGTCAATGGGCCGAGAGCCGCGGCTACCTGCCCGCGCTTCCGCTCGATGAAGGCAAGCGGCCATCGGAGCTCAATGCGGGCAATGATGGCTGAGGCGGCCGCAGGGCCAGGGATGTTTCAACCGGGGGGTTAAGTCCAATGCGTGTTCTTCTTCTGTCACTGGCCGTCGTCGCCAGTCTCTCAGCGATTTCCGGCTGCTCCAGCACAGGCTCGGGCAATTCCGCAGCCGCTGTCGATATGATGAACAATCCCGTCAATGCCTGCGGCTCCGACGGCAGCTCGAACATCAATGATTGCAACGGCGGCCGCCGTTGAGCGAAACGGCGCCGGGTGACCGGCGCCGATTTCTGAGATCGGAGGATACAGATGAAACGGTTCGTCATCGCCGCGACACTCGTCCTCATGGGTTCGATTCCCGCCTTCGCGCAATGGGAGCCGGTGACACCCGTTGATCCCGCCCGTTTCCGCAAGCTCTCCTGCGACGAGATCGCAGTGCGGATTCAGAAGTTGAACGTGCCGATCGGCGACAACAACAGCACGATCGCCGGATTTCGCCGCAGCCCGAGCCTCGAATTCCTTTTGCTCGGCACAGGCTCGCGCAGCCCGGAATTCACCGCCATGATTGCCAAGGCGCGCGGCGAGCGTAATGCGCTGATCGCCGTTGCCGTCGAAAAGGACTGCGCAGCCAAACGTCTGGTGCCGATGCGTTGAGGCCGCCTTTTCAGCCTGCATGGCCCTATGACCCGTCGGCGCTGGCGCCTCCTGCCCTGATCCCGTGAGCTTGAAACGACCGATGCGTGCACTCCTCCTGATCTTCGCGATCACTGCCCCCCTTTGCGGACTTTCGGCGTGCACAGGGGCCGGCGATAATGTCGGGGCGGTGCGGGCGATGAACAATCCGCCAAATACCTGCGGTCCTGGCGGCAGCCGCAACGTCGAGGATTGCAAGGGACATCCCTGAACGGCGCCTCCCGACAATTCCTGCGAAACTTCCGATGTTTTGCCGACGTTTAAGGTTTATGCCGTCACCTCTGGCAGGGAGCGGCTGTCGTTGCGCTGGGCCAAGGCGACGGAGGTTTCAATCTTCTGCCCTTGGCCAGGAGATCTTCGCGCCTGATGTCGCGCCGCTGATCTGTTCATCGATCAAGAAACCGGAGGTTCCGATGCGTCTCTTCTTCCTTTCGCTGGCGATGGTTGCTGGCCTTGCTGCCGTTTCCGGATGTTCCAGCACCGGCAACAATGCCGCCGCGATCCAGGCGATGGATAACCCGCCGAATTCCTGCGGCCCCGGCGGCAGCCAGAACATCGAGGACTGCGACACCATCCGCTGATCTCGCCGTTCATCAGGGCCGCCGCTCGCAGGCAGCCGGCCCTGATGAGCCCTTGCATCGTCACATCCGATCGCCGCATCACTGCAGCTGTCATGGATCCTCGTCGCACAGCAGGCTTGCCTTCGTTGATCTCTAAGATTTGATGAAGATAGAGCCGGATTTAGGCGGCTCTATTAACCTTTTGCCGCTCCGCGGGCGCTAATCCTGCCGCATCGACAGGAGCGGAATGCCATGGGCCGCACGGCGCGGACGAAGGCGCGGGTCGACTGGGTCGACTATGCGAAAGGGTTCTGCATCATCATGGTCGTGATGATGCATTCGACGCTCGGCGTCGAGAAGGCCGCCGGCGCCGAAGGCTGGATGACGTATATCGTCGCCTTCGCCAAGCCGTTCCGCATGCCTGATTTCTTCATGATTTCCGGCCTCTTCCTCGCCCAAGTCATCGATCGCGACTGGCGCACATACGGCGACCGCAAGATCGTCCATTTCGGCTATTTCTACGTGCTCTGGCTGGTCATCCAGTTCGCCTTCAAGGCACCGGGCATGATCGCCGACGAGGGCGTCCTCGGCGCCATGCGCGAATTCCTGCTGGCCTTCATCGATCCGTTCGGAACGCTCTGGTTCATTTTCCTGCTGCCGGTGTTCTTCGCTGTCACCAAGCTGCTGCGCGGCGTTCCGGTCTGGCTCGTCTGGCTCGCGGCAGCCGCGCTCGAGACGCTTCCGATCCAGACCGGCTGGGTGATCCCGGACGAGTTCGCGGCTCGCTTCGTCTATTTCTATTCCGGCTACATCTTCGCGCCGCTGATCTTCCGCTTTGCGGCGCGCGTCATCGACCGCCCCGTCGAGGCAGCGGCAGGGCTGGCGCTCTGGGCCATACTCGAAGGCGTTGCCGTCTTCGGCGGCATTTCTGAGATGCCTTTCGTCAGCCTCGCGCTCGGCATGCTCGGCGCGGCAGCCGTCATCGCGTTCTCGGCGCTGCTTTCGAAGAGCCACCGCCTCGGCTGGTTGCGCTATTGCGGACAGAATTCGATCGTCATCTACCTCGCCTTCTTCCTGCCGATGGCCGCGACCCGAACGCTCCTGCTCAAGACCGGCATCATCCCCGACCTCGGCACCGTCTCGCTGATCGTCACCACGGTCGCAGTGGTCACGCCGATCCTGTTCTTCTGGCTGGTGCGCGGCACACGCTTCCGCTTCCTGTTCGAGCGCCCTGCCTGGGCCAGGCTGGAACGCAGCCCTGCGCCATCGCTTGCGGCCGCCGAATAGCCGATCGCGCGCCGATCGCTCGTCGCCCCCTCGCCGGCGGGGCCGTGCAGCGCTAGTTCAGCGCGGATGACCCATACCGATGCTCCTGCCGTTGTCTGGTTTCGCGACGATCTTCGCCTCACCGACAATCCCGCACTAACAGCTGCCATCGAAAGCGGCCGCCCGCTCGCTCTCGTCTATTGCCTGGACGAGGCGAGCGACGGCATCCGCCCGCTCGGCGGTGCTACGCGCTGGTGGCTGCATCATTCGCTGGCGCGCCTCTCGGAAGCGCTGTCCGCTACGGGCCACCGTCTGATCCTTCGCCGCGGCCAGGGCACAACGGTGATCGAGCATCTGGTCGAAGAGCTCGGCGCCGGTGCCGTGTTCTGGAACCGCCGCTATGGCGGCCCCGAGCGCGCCATCGACGCCGCTCTCAAGGCACGGCTGAAGGAAAAGGCGATTATGGCCGAAAGCCATCACGCCAATCTTCTGTTCGAGCCGTGGACAGTCCGCACGAAGGAAGGCCAGCCGTTTCGCGTCTACACGCCATTCTGGCGCGCCTGCCTGAGCGGTTCCCCGCCGCGCCAGCCAATGCCGGCACCCGGCAACTGGCCCCAGGCAGCGCCCGAGGTTGCGTCGGATAGCCTCGATGACTGGAAGCTGCTGCCGCGACATCCGGATTGGGCGGGCGGACTTCGTGACGCGTGGACGCCGGGCGAGGCTGGAGCGCTGGAGCGTCTCGACGAATTTCTCGGCCACGGGCTGCGCCTCTATGCGGGCCATCGCGATGAACCGGCCATCGATGCGACGTCCCGGATGTCGCCGCATCTCCGCTTTGGCGAGATCAGCCCGTTCCAGCTCTGGCATGCCGTCGAGGCGGCGTCGCACACCGCCTCACCCGCCCCGCCGCGCCGCTCGATCGACAAATTCCTGTCCGAACTCGGCTGGCGCGAATTCAGCTGGTACCTGCTGTTCCACCAGCCAGACCTCGCGACCCGCAACTTCCAGCCGCGTTTCGATTCCTTCCGGTGGGCACAGCCGGATGCGAAAGCGCTCGAAGCGTGGCAGCGCGGCAGGACGGGATTTCCCATCGTTGATGCCGGTATGCGACAGCTCTGGCAGACGGGATGGATGCACAATCGCGTCCGCATGATCACCGCCTCGTTCCTGATCAAGAACCTCCTGATCGACTGGCGGATCGGCGAGGCCTGGTTCTGGGATACGCTTGTCGATGCCGACGCCGCCAGCAATCCGGCGGGCTGGCAGTGGGTCGCCGGATCCGGCGCCGACGCGGCACCCTATTTCCGCATCTTCAATCCCATCCGCCAAGGCGAAGAGCACGATCCGAAGGGCGACTATGTGAGCCGTTTCGTCCCCGAACTGGCCGCCAGCCCCGCGGCGGGGATTCATGCGGCAAAGAACGGCCAGGCGGAGGGCTATCCCGCCCCCATCGTCGATCTTGGCGCTTCCCGCCAGCGCGCGCTGGCGGCATTCGCGGCCCTCAGGGACGTGGATCGCGACGACGTTCCAAGCGACCCTGCCTCGCCGGAATGATTTTCTCCGATCGACCTCGATCGCAAGGCGAAGTGCTTTGCGATGCGCAGCCGCTTGCAGCATCTGTGGACGCTCGTTAGCGTTCTGGCGCCGTTACCCGAAGGACCCCATGGCCGTTCTCCCCTCCGTCATCGAAGCCATCGGCAATACGCCGCTGATCCGTCTCCGCCGCGCGTCGGAGGAAACCGGCTGCACGATTCTCGGCAAGGCCGAATTTCTCAATCCTGGCCAGTCGGTGAAGGATCGCGCCGCGCTCTACATCGTGCAGGACGCCATCGCCAAGGGACAGCTCCGCCCCGGCGGGACCATTGTCGAGGGCACGGCCGGCAATACCGGCATCGGCCTTGCGCTTGTTGCGAGCGCGCTCGGCTTCAAGACGGTCATCGTCATTCCCGACACGCAGTCGCAGGAAAAGAAGGACGCGCTGCGCCTCGCCGGCGCGACGCTGATCGAAGTGCCGGCGGTGCCCTATCGCGATCCCAACAACTATGTGAGGCTTTCCGGGCGCCTTGCCATGGAACTGGCGAAGAGCGAGGAAAGTGGCGCCATATGGGCCAACCAGTTCGACAACGTCGCCAATCGCCAGGCGCATATCGACACGACCGGCCCGGAAATCTGGGAACAGACGGACGGCAAGGTTGACGGCTTCGTCGCGGCGGTCGGCTCAGGTGGGACGTTAGCGGGCGTCGGAATCGCCTTGAAATCGTTCAATCCGGACATCCAGATTGCCCTTGCCGACCCCCACGGCGCCTCGCTTTACAGCTGGTACACCGATGGCGTCCTGAAGGCCGAGGGCTCGTCGATCACCGAGGGGATCGGCCAGGGCCGCATCACCGCCAATCTCGAAGGTGCGCCTGTCGACCGGGCCTACCGGATCGATGATGCCGAGGCGCTTGAGATCGTGTTTGACCTTGCCGAGCATGAAGGGCTGATCCTCGGCGGCTCGTCCGGCATCAACATTGCCGGTGCCATCCGCCTTGCCAGGGATCTCGGGCCCGGCCACACCATCGTGACGATTCTCTGCGATTACGGCACGCGCTATCAATCGAAGCTGTTCAACCCGGCCTTTCTGCGCGAGAAGGGGCTGCCAGTGCCGGCATGGCTCGAGCGCCCGGTCGATATCGCCATCCCCTACGAAGACGCTGACGCATGACCGAAACAGCCCTGCTCTTCCGCGACGACCCTTATCTCTCCACGGCCGAAGCGGCGGTGGTCGGCCTCACGGACGAGGGCGGGATCCTGCTCGACCGAACGATCTTCTATGCGACCGGCGGCGGCCAGCCCGGCGACAAGGGCAAGCTTGAGCGCGCTGACGGCACGCTGATCGAGATCGACACCGCGATCTACGGCGCCTCGAAGGCAGAGATCGTGCATGTACCTGCGGCCGGCTCTACGCTGCCCGAGATCGGCGAGAAGCTCGTCGCGCATATCGATTGGCCGACGCGTCACCGATACATGCGCATCCACACCGCCCTGCATCTTCTCACCGTCGCCGTGCCATTTCCTGTTTCCGGCGGCCGGATCGGCGCGGACGAAGGCCATCTCGATTTCGATATCGATGGCCCCGTGCCGGCCAAGGACGAAATCGATGCGCGCCTCGCGGCGATGATCGCGGCCGATCACGCGGTCACCACTGAGTGGATCACGGATGACGAACTCCTCGCCAATCCAGGTCTCGTCAAGACGATGAGCGTCAAGCCGCCGATGGGTTCGGGCCGCGTCCGTCTCGTCCGCATCGGCGACATCGATCTGCAGCCTTGCGGCGGTACCCATGTGCAGGCGACCGCCGAGATCGGCCCGGTCACGGTCGCCAAGATCGAGAACAAGGGCAAGCAGAACCGCCGCATCCGCATTCGCTTTGCGTGAGCTTTCCGCGAAAGGCCATCATGACCAACGCCGCCTCCCCATTCGTAACTCCGGCCTGGCTGGCTGATCGGCTCGGCGAGCCCGGCCTCTCCGTGGTCGATGGTTCCTGGTATCTGCCGGGCGATGCGCGTGATCCCGACGCGGAATACGCGGCCGGCCATATCCCCGGCGCGGTGCGCTTCAATATCGACAAGATCGCCGATACGACGAGCGGCCTGCCGCATATGCTCCCCTCGCCCGAAGCCTTCGCGGCGGCGGTCGGCCCGCTCGGCATATCCGAGCGGCAGACGATCGTCGTCTATGACGGCGCCGGCCTCTTCTCGGCCCCGCGCGTCCGTTGGACCTTCCGCGTCATGGGCGCGATCGATGTGCGAATCCTCGAAGGCGGATTGCCGGCCTGGGTCGCGGCGGGACTACCGCTGGAAACGCACGGCCCGAAACCCGAGCCGGCCGTCTTCCAGGCAAAGCTAGACCGCGAGGCTGTGCGGACGCTCGATGAGATGCAGGCCATCGGCGGTTCAGGCTCTGCCGCGATCGTCGACGCACGGCCGGCGGCTCGCTTCCGCGGCGAAGCACCCGAGCCCCGCCCCGGCCTCCGCTCCGGCCATATGCCAGGCAGCCGCAACGTGCCGGCGAGCGAGCTGATCGCGGACGGCAGGCTGAAAAGCCCCGACGCCGTCGCCGCGGTCTTTGCCGCGGCCGGTGTCGATCCGGCCGCGCCTGTCGTCACGACCTGCGGCTCCGGCGTGACGGCCGCTATCCTCGCCCTCGGCCTCGAGACGATCGGCGCGAAGCATGTCGCGCTCTATGACGGATCCTGGGCCGAATGGGGCAGCCGTCCCGACGTTCCCGTCGCGACCGGCCCGGCAGAATGAACCGAGCCAGAATCGTTGCCGTCAGCGCGAACCCGGTCCACGCCTTCTCGAAGGAGAGCCGGCCATCGATCCGGCTTCTGGCTGGGCTGGGCGTCGAGGACGACGCGCATCAGGGCGTGACGGTCAAGCACCGCTCGCGCGTTGCCGTCGATCCGAGCCAGCCCAATCTGCGGCAGGTCCATCTCGTGCACGCCGAGCTGTTCGATGAACTGGCCGAGATGGGCTTCTCCATCGCGCCAGGCGCGATCGGCGAGAACATCACGACCTCGGGCATCGACCTGCTCGCTTTGCCGCGCGGCGCACGCCTTCATCTCGGCGAGAGCGCCGAGATCGAAGTCACGGGGCTGCGCAATCCCTGCGTCCAGCTCGACCAACATCGCAAGGGCCTGACCGCCGCCGTCCTCGGCCGGGACGCTGACGGACAGCTGGTGCGCAAGGCCGGCATCATGGCGATCGTCATCGCCGGCGGCATGGTCCAGCCGGGCGATCCCGTCGCGGTCACGCTGCCGCCTCTGCCGCATCATCCGCTCGAACGCGTCTAGCCGACCGTCCACCAACGATCTCTCCAGTCCGTTCAGCAGCGGTTCATGTGCAGCGCAGCATAAGGCCCACAGCCTCGCCGCATTCTGCCGGCGAACTATGCCGTCCGTTCGTGAAGGTCATCCGCATGAAGCTCGCCTCGTTCCTGCTGCTCTCCGCCGTTCTCCCGGTCGCAACGCTCGCCTCGCTGCTGCCCGCCTATGGCGCGGCGGCTCCATCGATCGTTCTGGCACAGGCCGATGACCCGGTTGCTGCGGCGGAGAAGGCGCTCAACGCAGCGGAGAAGGCACTCTCCAATGCCGAGGAAACCGGCGGCGACATCCGCGCCGCCCGCCGTTCGGTTGCCAATGCCATGAAGTCGCTGCGCGCCGCCGAGACTGCCGCCGGCAAGGCGGCGGCCGAACCTGCAGCGCCAGCACCGGCAGCGCCGCAGCCGTCGGCAACAGAGCCCGCTGCGCCAGCCACGACGACCCCAGCCCCGTCTGCCAACACACCAAAGCCTTACCAGCCGCCGAAGGTCGCGCCGCCGGCGACCACGAAACCGGCAGCGGAGCCGAAGCCCGCGGCGCAGCCCAAGCCCGCCGCGCCCGCAAAGCCCGCCGCACCAGCTCCAGCAACCGCTGCCCCGCCGCCCGCGCGTCCGGCGCAGGCCGCCAAGCCGGTGCGCCCGGCGCCCGAAGGTCCGGTCGTCATTCGTCGCGGCAGCCTGACGGAGACGCGGCAGCGCTACCCGGGCGGTGTTACCGTTATCGATCTCACCGATCGCAACAATCGCCTCGTTCGCCGCGTCCAGATCGCGCCGGATGGCACGGAGACCGTGATCATCGATCGCATGCGGCCCGCGGGCTATGGCGAGGCGATCGAGGAGGCCCCGCGCGTCTATGATCCGCGCGAGGTTCCCCCGCCGCCGGGATATGGCGGCGGACGCGGCGGCCTGGATGGTGGCCGGGCGAGCGAAGCCGAGATCGAGGGCGCGTTGCGCGGCCGTCCGGCGGCGCCTGGCATGGGCGGCTACTCGATCAATGAAATCCGCCGTTCGGAGCGTCTGCGTGCCCGCGTCCAGGCGGTCGATCTCGACACGATCACCTTCGACAGCGGATCGGCGCGGGTTCCCGACGATCAGGTCTGGAAGCTCGAGCGCATCGCGACCGCGCTTGGCCGCGTGCTCGACCGCTGGCCGAACCAGGTTTTCCTCATCGAAGGCCACACTGACGCCGTCGGCACCCGGCTCGCCAATCAGGAACTGTCCGACCGGCGCGCCGCTTCGGTCGCCGGCATCCTGAACCGTTATTTCGGCATCCCGGCGCGCAGCCTCGTCACGCAGGGCTATGGCGAGGACTATCTCAAAGTGCCGACCGACGGACCGTCGCGGCAGAATCGCCGCGTGACGATCCGCAACATCACGCCGCTGCTCGGGCGCTGATTAGCACCGATATCGCCCCTCTCGCCTTGGGGGGCGATACCTGTCAGTGATGCAGGATCTGGCTGAGGAACAGCTTGGTCCGCTCATGCTGCGGATTGGTGAAGAAGGTTTCGGGCTCGTCCTGCTCGATGATCTGGCCGCCATCCATGAAGATGACGCGATTGGCGACCTGGCGCGCGAAGCCCATTTCGTGCGTGACGCAGATCATGGTCATGCCTTCGAGGGCGAGACCGACCATCACATCGAGCACTTCCTTGATCATTTCGGGATCGAGCGCGGAAGTCGGCTCATCAAACAGCATCACGCGCGGGTTCATGCAGAGCGAGCGCGCGATGGCGACGCGTTGCTGTTGCCCGCCCGAGAGCTGGCCGGGATATTTGGCGGCCTGCTCGGGGATCTTGACGCGCGTGAGATAGTGCATCGCGACCTCCTCCGCTTCCCGCTTCGGCATCTTGCGGACATGCATCGGCGCGAGCGTGCAGTTTTCGAGGATCGTCAGATGCGGGAAGAGATTGAAGTGCTGGAACACCATGCCGACTTCCCGCCGCACCTCGTCGATCTTCCTCAGATCATTGGTGAGCTCGATCTGGTCGACGATGATCTTGCCCTTCTGATGCTCCTCGAGGCGATTGATGCAGCGGATGAGCGTGGACTTGCCCGATCCTGAAGGACCCGCGATGACGATCCGCTCGCCGCGCATGACCTTCAGGTTGATATCGCGCAACACATGGAACTCGCCGAACCACTTGTTGACGTCGATCATCTCCAGGGCAACGTCCGTCGACGAGACCTTGAGCGTGATCGGCGGTTCCGCAGCAGCAATCGCTTCGGTCATGACATCCCCTTCGAAATCTATCCACGGTGGCTTCTGTCGAGCCGCCTTTCGGTAAACGCAGCGTAGCGTGACATGGAAAAGCAGAACGCCCAGAAAACCAACGCCGCAAAAATATAGCCTGTGATGCCGGTAACTGGCGACGCCCATTTGGCGTCATTGGCCGAGGCCTGGATCTGCCCAAGGAGATCGAAGAGGCCGATGATCGCGACCAGCGTCGTATCCTTGAACAGCGAGATGAACGAGCCGACGATGCCCGGGATGACCACGCGCAGCGCCTGCGGCAGGATGATGAGGCGCATCCGCTGCCAGTAGCTGAGGCCGATCGCCATCGCGCCTTCATATTGGCCGCGCGGGATCGACTGCAGGCCGCCGCGGATCACCTCGGCCATATAGGCGGACTGGAACAGCGCGACGCCGATCAGCGCGCGCAGCAACTTGTCGAAGGTCACGCCCTCGGGCAGGAACAGCGGCAGCATCACCGACGCCATGAACAGGACGGTGATCAGCGGCACGCCGCGGCACACCTCGATGAAGGTCACCGCGGCGATCCGCACGACAGGCATCTTGGAGCGGCGGCCGAGCGCCAGGATGACGCCGAGCGGCAAAGACGCGACCATGCCGGTGACGGCGACGACGAGCGTTACCAGCAGGCCGCCCCAATTCGCCGTCTCGACGGGTTCGAGCCCGAAATCAGTCCCGACGACGAGAATGACCAAAGCGAGCGCGCCGAGGACAATGCCGATCGTTCCGCCCGATTGCGCGGCGCGCAGTCCCAGCAGCCGCGCGCCGAGCCCCGTCACCAGGATGATGACGAACGACACAAGCGCAAATTCGAGCGCGAAGCGGACCGCACCCGGCGCAACGATGTCATCGGGCAGAAAGCGTCCACGGAAGCCGACATGCCCGCCCGTCAGCAGCACGAATGAGGCGAGCGGATAGATCGTGAGCAGGAATACCGCGTTGAGCCGCTTGAAGGGCGCCCGCGGGATGAGCATCGGCACCATCGCCACGGCCAGCATCAGGAAAACGATGTCGACACGCCAGCGCTGGTCGATCGGATAGCGGCCATAGATGAATTGCGGCAGATAGGCCTTCACATAGGCCCAGCAGGCGCCCGTCGCCTTCGCGCAGACCGCCCGGTCCTCGCCCGACCAAACCGCGTCGATGATGGTGAAGCGCACCAGCGGCATCAGCGCCCAGACGATGAAAGCCGCCGCGACGAGTGTGAGGATGCTGTTCGGCAGGCTCGAGAACAGGTTCGCGCGCGCCCAGCCGATGACGCCGACGGAGGTTCGCGGCGGGCGGCGCGACTCGATGAAGCTGCCGCGCACATAGGCGGAAGAGGTCGTGCTCATGGCCCCTCCCTATCGCTCGACCAGCGCGACGCGCCGGTTCCAGTAGTTCATCACCATCGACGTCAGCAGGCTGAGGCCGAGATAGAACAGCATCCAGATGCTGACCATTTCCACCGCCTGGCCGGTCTGGTTGAGCACCGTGCCGCCGACCGAGACGAGGTCGGGATAGGCCACCGCGACGGCCAGCGACGAATTCTTGGTCAGGTTCAGATACTGGTTGGTGAGCGGCGGGATGATCACCCGCAGCGCCTGCGGGATCACGACGAAACGCAGGGTCTGGCCCGGCTTGAGGCCGAGCGAGGCCGCCGCCTCGCTCTGGCCGTGGCTGACCGCCTCGATGCCGGCGCGGACGACCTCGGCGATATAGGCGGCGGTATAGATCGACAGCGCCAGCACCAGCCCGACGAATTCCGGGATGATCGTCATGCCGGTCCCGCTCTGGAACCCGCGCCGGAGGATCGGCCCGGTCTCGTTGAAAACGGGCACGTCAAACGTGATCGGACGCCCGGCGATGAAGAAGACGAGGATCGGCAGGCCGATGATGAGCGCGGCGGAAATCCACCCGACCGGCGGTTTCCGACCGGTCCGGTCAAGCCGTCCCTTGCCCCAATGCGCCACGAAGACCGAGATCGCGATGGCGACGGGAATGGCCGCCAGGATGAAGATCGAGCCGTCGCCGAATGCGAGGCGGGGAACGTGCAGCCCGGCGATGTTCAGATGGAAGACGCCGAGGAAGGTCCATTTCTCGCGCATGCCGGGCACCGCACGGAGCACCGCGAAATACCAGAAGAACAGCTGCAGCAGCAGCGGGATGTTGCGGATGATCTCGACATAGGCGGTCGCGATCTTCGCGATCAGCCAGTTGCGCGACAGGCGCGCTATGCCGACGAGAAAGCCGAGCGCGGTGGCGACAACGATGCCGAGCCCCGCCACGAGCAGCGTGTTCAAGAGGCCGACGAGCACGGCGCGGCCGTAGCTCGACGTCTCGGCATAGCTGATCAGCGTCTGGACGATGCCGAAGCCGGCGGTCCTGTTCAGGAAGCCGTAGCCGGCGGCGATGTTCGCGCGCTGGAGGTTGCGCGCCGTGTTGTCGATCAGGTCCCAGACGAACCAGGCCAGGACGGCGACGAAGACGACCTGGACGATGACGCCGCGAAACGTCGGATTGTTGATGACGGCGAGCACGCCCCTCGGGGAAGAGGTGCCGCCGGATGGACCGGATGCCATGTCCCCTCATCGTCCGGCGCAAAGCCGGCAAGCCTGCAGCTTTATCGTTCGGGCAGGACCTCTATCGGGTCCTTCACGCCCATGCGGGCCGCCGCCGGCCGGAGCCGGCGACGTTAGCTTCGTCGAGCCTCTAGCGGATCGGCGGCGCGTACTGGATGCCGCCCTTCGACCAGAGATTATTGAGGCCGCGGGCGATGCCGAGCTTGGTCGACGGGCCGACATTGGCGTCGAAGATCTCGCCGTAATTCCCGACCTGCTTGACGATATTGTAGGCCCAGTCATTGGTCAGGCCGATGCCGGTGCCGAAATCGCCCTCCGAGCCGAGCAGGCGCTTGATCTCTGGATTGTCGGAAGTCTTCTTCTCGTCGACATTGGCCTTGGAGACGCCGAGTTCCTCCGCATCGAGCAGCGCGAACAGCGTCCACTTCACGACGTTGAACCACTTGTCGTCGCCCTGCCGCACCGCCGGGCCAAGCGGCTCCTTGGAGATGATCTCGGGCAGGATCATGTGGTCGTCGGGATTGGTCAGCTTGAGGCGCTCGGCATAGAGGCCCGAGGCATCCGTCGTATAGGCGTCGCAGCGGCCGGCCTCGTAGGCCTGCAGCACTTCCTCGTTCTTCTCGAAGGCGACGACCTCGTACGGCATGTTGTGCGAACGGAAATAGTCCGCGAGATTGAGCTCCGTCGTCGTGCCGGTCTGCGTGCAGACCTTAGCGCCTGACAGCTCGAGCGCCGAGGAGACGCCGAGCGACTTGCGCACCATGAAGCCCTGGCCGTCATAATAGGTAACGCCGACGAACATCAGGCCGAGCGAGGTGTCGCGCGACATGGTCCAGGTGGTGTTGCGCGAGAGCAGATCGATCTCGCCGGACTGCAGCGCCGTGAAACGCTCCTTGGCGTTCAAGGGCGTGTACTTCACCTTGGTCGCGTCACCGAAGATCGCCGAGGCGACGGCGCGGCAGAAATCGACGTCGAGCCCGCTCCAGACGCCCTTTTCGTCGGGGACGCCGAAGCCGATCAGGCTCGGGTTGACACCGCACTGCACAAATCCTTTGGCCTTCACGTCTTCGAGCGTTCCCGCCGAAGCAAAGGAAAGGCCGGCCAATGCAAGTGTAATTCCAGTGACAGCCGAAACGATCGTCCGCCGCATGTTATCCCCTCTTTCCGTTATAGTATTCGAACAGAAGCAGCACATCTCTGCGCCACCATCGAATAAAATACCCCGCCAGGCCCGTTAACGAGAATTCCGGTGCAACTTCCGTGACCTTCGGGCCGCTTATTCGTTTTGATCTTTGGCGCGCCGTTGCATACAAGACAGACGATCGCGACGTTTGACGAACGTATCACAGGCTATTATGGGACCTCGGTCAAGAGGCGCAAAGCCTGCCGGCCCCGCCGCGACGCACAATCGGGGCGTGCCGGACCAGCCCGCATCGGATGCCAGCATGCATGACCATGACGACGCCGCGAACTTGAAGCCGGCGACACGCCTCATCCGCAGCGGACGCAACCCCGAGCTGACAGGCCCCTTCGTTAACCCGCCCGTCGTGCATGCATCGACCGTTCTGTTCGAGGATGTCGCGGCGATGCGCCCCGGCGGCCAGCGCTATGTCTATGGCCGGCGCGGCACCCCGACGAGCGAAGCGCTCGAAGATGCGCTCGCCGATCTCGAGGGCGCCGCAGGCGTCGTGCTCTGTCCTTCGGGTCTCTCAGCCGTCGCGACGGCGCTGATGTCGGTCCTGTCGGCGGGCGACCATCTGCTCGTCGCCGACAATGTTTATGGGCCGGGCCGGCACGCCGCGACCGGAGTGCTCGCGCGCTTCGGGGTCGAGGCGACGTTCTTTGACCCGATGGATCTCGATGCGCGGCCGGGCCTCTTCACGGAGCGCACGCGCGCCGTCTATGTCGAGAGCCCCGGTTCGCTCACCTTCGAGATGACCGACATCCAGCGCGTCGTCGCCATCGCGCATGCCCGCGGCGCCAAGGTCGTCGCCGACAATACCTGGGCGACGCCCCTGCTCTATCGTCCGCTCGATGCGGGCGTCGACCTCGCCGTGGTCGCCGGCACGAAATATCTCGCCGGCCATTCCGATGTCATGATCGGGACCGTTGCGGCCAATGCGGAGAGCTGGGCCGCGCTGCATGCGACGCATGAGGAACTCGGCCTCTGCGTCGGCCCGGACGACATCTATCTGACGCTGCGCGGCCTCAGAACCATGGCCGTGCGCCTGCCGCGCCATGAGGAGACGGCCCTCA
>DATMGR010000008.1:0-48438 GCA_035555375.1 Kaistia sp.
CTTGTTAAAACGTAGCGTCGTCGTAATCTCCGGAACCAAACAACCCTTTCGAGCCGCTCAATCCCCGCAAGGACAACGCCGCCTACGTTTCTCTTTCTTCCTATGCAATTGTCAAACAACAGACGGAATAAACCGTCGATCAGAGGAAACCGCCGTCACCGGCTTGCTTCCACCAGAAAGCTTCGCAGCTTTCCGAGAAACTCTTTGGCAGAGTCATCAAGCTCGCCAGAACCGCTTCCGTTCCCGGCAGCGATGGCGCCCTTCTAACCACCTCTCGGCAGCCAGTCAAGCCCCAAAACAACCAAACTCGGAGACGAGTTCGCCGCCCGCCGTCAACTGCGTCAACCGCGTCGGTGGTTGTTATCTACGGATTGCCGGCCCGGGTGTCAACAACGGCTTTCGGAAAAATGCATCGAACGGTCGGAAATGCGCCCTCCCGCTGTGAATAACCTTTGCCGGCAGGTTAGAAGAACGGCAGGAACTCGCCATTCTGGCGTGCATCCTCCCATCTTTTCCACAGCCGATGCTGCCGACGCATTTTCTGAGCCGCCTCTGCAGCGCATCCATTTCAGCTGACGGCACACATCAGATCGTATCCCGGCGCGCGCCGTCCGCGCTGGCGCCGGCCATATTGATGACATCTTGGGAGCCGAGACAGCGAGTTCGCGCGGGCGACTGCGCGACGCGTCACGCTCTCTTCTTTCACAACGTCCGGGGCTGACGTCCGGAATAGCGGCGCTCGTTGTTTCTTCCCTTGCGAGCCTCATTGGTCTCGCAAGGGAAGCAGCGCTCACGGCGGCGGCGCACCTTCTATTGCGACCGGATCGCAAGCCCATGGCGGTTTTGCTGGCCTTTGCCGGAGAGCCGCGTTGACTTGACCCTGTCGAGGCGTCAAGTTTCGTGGCCTCGCTGGGGCCGTTTTGATGGCAAGCCGGCCGCATACAAGGACCGGCGACGGGAGAAGACGGAGCCGTGAGAGGTTTGGTGAGAGGCGCGGCCATCAGGGGACCGGCCGGAGCGGGCATCAGCGACGAGATCGACCTCGGCCGCGAACCCGCCCTCACTGTCGGTCTTCAGAAGGGCGCGCCACAGCGCCACGCCGTCTCGATCCGCTGGCTCACCGGCACCATCCTGACCGGACTGACATCGACCATCCTTATGGGCGGCGCCTTGATGGCAGCGCTCGACGGCCGCCATCAGCTCGCTGTCGCGCCCGAGATCGGCCGTCTCGCCAGCGCCCAGCATGGCGACGGGCTTGGCACGGGCCATAAGGCCGATCGCATCAAGCCGACGCGCGAGCCGGTCTCCGATCGCCAGGTGATCCAGGTTTCCACGGTCAGCCGCCAGGGCGACCGTGATTTGATCAAGATGAAGCCTTTCGCGCGGATCACCACCGCGCTGGCAACGACCATCACGGATCTGAGCGCCGACGCGCCGCGCTTCGATCCCATGAAGCTCGCCGGCGCCGAGAGCAACCCGCCGGCTCCAGCGCCGATCGCCGGCAGTGAGAAGCTTGGCGTCGTCAGCGATGAGGGCGCATCCGGCGATGGCGAGGACAGCGTGCCCGTCGACCCCGCCGCAGCTTCCGATGGCAGCGGCGATGGCGACGGGATGGATGCGACAGCCGATGCCGCGGCTCCGCCCGTCGAGGTCGGCCAGGACCAGATCTATGGCGCCGATGTCGAAGGCGAAGTCTCCGTCAAGGTGAGCCCGTTCCCGCTCGACGAGCCCGCAGACAAGAACGAAGCCGCCATCACCGTCGCCGAAGCTGAGGAGGCCGCCCGCGCCATCGCGCCGGCTGCCGGCCCGGGCGTCATTGCGGCGATGCCCTATGTCGATCCCGAACGGTTCAGTTTCGGCGATACCGGCGCCGATCCCTTTGCAGCGCTCGGCGTCAAGATCGTGCCGGAAAATGTGTCCTTCGTCGCAAAATCGGCGCCCTCGACCGAGACCGAGGAGCAGATCGCTTCAGTCGACAAGAAGGAACCGCTGCAGGCCGTGCTGGCCGAAAACGGCATCAGCGACAGCGACGCGACCGCGATCGTGTCGGCGATGTCCGGCCTCGTCGATCTCAGCGACTTGAAGATCGGCCAGAAACTACGCCTGCTCGTCGCCCGCGAGGGGGATGCCGTGCGCGCGCTCCGGGTCTCGCTCTATGATCAGGGCGTGCATCAGGCGACCGTCGCCCGCCGCGACGACGACAGTTTCGTACGCGCCGACGAGCCGGAAGGCTCGACGGATGCCGAATTCGATACGGCCGACGCGCCGGCGCCCGATGATGCCGGTCCGATGCCCAATCTCTATGATTCGCTCTATGAGACAGCGCGCGAGCAGCAGATTCCCGAGCCGCTGATCACGGAACTGGTGCGGATCCTCTCCTACGACGTCGATTTCCAGTCGCGCATCTCTCCAGGCGACAGCATCGAGGTCTTCCACTCGCTGCCGGAGGACGGGGCGAGCGATGTCGATGATGAAATTCTCTATGTCTCGATCACGCTCGACGGCACGACAAAGCGCTATTATCGCTATCGTTCACAGGATGACGGCGTCGTCGACTATTTCGACGAGGACGGCCGCAGCGCCAAGAAGTTCCTGGTCCGCAAGCCGATGACTGTCGGCATCGTCCGCTCGCCCTTCGGTTATCGCCGCCATCCGATCCTCGGCTATGTGCGGCTGCATCCCGGCGTCGACTGGGCAGCGCCGCGCGGAACCCCCATCATGGCTGCTGGCAACGGCACCGTCGAGAAGGCCGGCTGGTCGTCCGGCTATGGCAACTTCACGCTGATCCGGCACACGAACGGTTATGAGACGGCTTACGGCCACCAGTCGTCCATCGCGCGCGGTATCCGGCCGGGCGTGAAGGTCCGCCAGGGCCAGGTCATCGGCTATGTCGGCTCGACCGGCCTCTCCACCGGACCGCATCTCCATTACGAAGTCCGCATCAACGACAAGCCGGTCGATCCCCTGCGCGTTCGCCTGCCGCGCGGCCGCGTCCTGCAGGGCGAAATGTTGGCCGACTTCAAGTCGGAGAAGACGCGGATCGATGCCCTGCTGGGTGCCCCGGCGGGCTCGAAGTTCGCGGCGGCCAGCGACGACTCGGCCACCAACTGAGGCCGAAGGCTTGCGGTCACGGGGTTGCCGCGCCTTCTCGGATGAAGGCAAAGCCGAGGCGCTGCTTGCCATTGGCGCAGCTTCCCTCATAGCGTCCAGGCCCGGCGGGCACGCCCGTACAGATGGTGGCCGGCCCGGGGACGAAATTCGGCAGCGAGAAGTTGTCGGCCTTGATCGAAAGGGCGACGTGATCGTGGCTGATGGTGCCCGCGAGCGTCGAAATGTAGCTCGCCTGTTCACTGCCGATCGTGACGCTGCGGGGCCCTTCGGCGTGAAACCGGCCGGAATCGTCGACGGCGACGCTCCATTGCGCGATGGATGAAACGAAGCGCCAGTTCCCGGCCAGCGACAGCCATGGCCCGCCGGCGCAAGGGCTCGCGCCGCAATCGCCGTCCTCCGCGAAAGCCGGGCCACAGCCAGCCGCAAGAATGAGACCGAGAAGAATCGCCGCCGGCTTGCTGATCATCGCCTATCATCTCCTGACCGTTGCCGGACGATAGAGCATCGGCCCGGAAAATGGCGTCCGGTTTTCGGAAAAAGCGGATGCAACGACGAAGGCTGGATCATCAGGCCGGATAGGACGTCCACGCCGCGATCCAGCAATCACGACCGACAATGGAAATCAACGCGCGGGCACAAACGCACAGCGCCGACGCCCGGGAACTCGGGGCGCCGGCGCTGTCAGGAAGCGCCGCACGGGGTCAGCGAGTGACCCCCGTGCCGCTGATGTCGCTATGCAGCCTTGGCCGTCTCGGCCGTGCGCGGCAGGAACAGCAGCTTGTCGGTCCCGGCCGTGATCTTGACGGTCGAGCCATCCGGAATCTCGCCGGCCAGGATCTTGTCGGCCATGGGATCCTGCACGTAGCGCTGGATCACGCGCTTCAGCGGCCGCGCACCATAGGTCGGGTCGTAGCCCTTCTCGGCGAGCCAGGCCCGCGCCGTCTCGTCGAGATCGAGCGTGACCTTGCGATCGGCGAGCAGTGACTGCAGCCGCTTCAGCTGGATCTCGACGATGCGCCCCATCTCCGACCGCTTGAGGCGGTGGAACAGGATGATGTCGTCGAGCCGGTTCAGGAACTCCGGCCGGAAATGGCCGCGCACCACGTTCATGACCTGCTCGCGCACCGCGTCGACATCCTCGTCATCACGGAGATTGGCGAGATATTCGGCGCCGAGATTCGACGTCATGATGATCAGCGTGTTCTTGAAGTCGACCGTCCGCCCCTGCCCGTCCGTCAGCCGCCCGTCGTCGAGCACCTGCAGGAGGACGTTGAACACATCCGGATGCGCCTTCTCGATCTCGTCGAACAGCACGATCTGATAAGGCCGGCGCCGAACCGCTTCAGTGAGGGCGCCCCCCTCCTCATAGCCGACATAGCCGGGCGGAGCGCCGATCAGCCGGGACACGGAGTGCTTCTCCATGAATTCCGACATATCGATGCGCACCATCGCGCTCTCGTCGTCGAAGAGGAACGAGGCGAGCGCCTTGGTCAGTTCGGTCTTGCCGACGCCAGTCGGTCCGAGGAACATGAACGAGCCGATCGGCCGGTTCGGATCCTGCAGCCCGGCCCGCGCACGACGGACGGCGGTCGACACCGCGTGAACGGCTTCCGCCTGGCCGACGACACGCTTGGCGAGATCGTCCTCCATGCGCAGCAGCTTGTCGCGCTCGCCTTCCAGCATCTTGTCGACCGGGACACCGGTCCAGCGGGCGACAATCTGCGCGACATGCTCGGGCGTCACCGCCTCTTCCATCATCGCGCTGGTCTGCGCGCTCTCGGCGGTCGCGAGCTGGCGCTCCAAGGCTGGGATGGTGCCATAGGCAAGCTCGCCGGCCTTCGCGAGATCGCCGGTCCGCTGTGCCTTTTCGAGGTCGCTGCGCGCCTGGTCGAGCTGCTCCTTCAGCTTCTGAGCCGAGTTGAGCTTCTCCTTCTCGGTCTGCCAGCGCTGCGTGAAAGCGGCCGATTCCTCCTCGAGGTCGGTCAGTTCCTTTTCGAGCCGCTCGAGCCGATCCTTCGAAGCCTGGTCAGTCTCCTTCTTCAGCGCCTCGCGCTCGATCTTCAGCTGGATGATACGGCGATCGAGTTCGTCGAGCGCCTCCGGCTTCGAATCGACCTGCATGCGGAGCCGCGCCGCGGCCTCGTCGACAAGGTCGATCGCCTTGTCGGGCAGGAAGCGGTCGGTGATGTAGCGGTTGGACAAGGTCGCCGCTGCGACAAGCGCCGAATCGGTGATTCGCACGCCGTGATGCAGCTCGTATTTCTCCTTGATGCCGCGCAGGATCGAAATCGTATCCTCGACGGTCGGCTCGCCGACGAAGATCGGCTGGAACCGCCGCGCCAGCGCCGCATCCTTCTCGACATGCTTGCGATACTCGTCGAGCGTGGTCGCGCCGACGCAGTGCAGCTCGCCGCGCGCCAGCGCCGGCTTCAGCAGGTTGGAGGCGTCCATCGCGCCATCCGCCTTGCCGGCGCCGACCAGCGTGTGCATCTCGTCGATGAACAGGATGATGCCGCCATTCGCCGCCGTGACTTCCGAGAGCACCGCCTTAAGCCGCTCCTCGAACTCACCGCGATATTTCGCGCCGGCGATCAGCGAGCCCATGTCGAGCGCCAGAAGCCGCTTGTCACGCAGGCTTTCGGGCACATCGCCATTGACGATCCGGAGGGCGAGGCCCTCGGCGATCGCCGTCTTGCCGACACCCGGCTCGCCGATCAGCACCGGATTGTTCTTGGTGCGCCGTGACAGGACCTGAATCGTGCGGCGGATCTCGTCATCGCGGCCGATGACCGGATCGAGCTTACCGTCGCGCGCCACCTGGGTGAGGTCGCGGGCATATTTCTTCAGCGCATCATACTGGCCTTCGGCCCCGGCCGAGTCGGCCGTACGGCCCTGGCGCAGCGCTTCGATCGCGCGATTGAGGCCGACCGGCGTGACGCCGGCATCCTTCAGCACCTGCGCGGTCTTCGCGTCCTTCTCAAGCGCGAGCGCGAGCAGAAGCCGCTCGACCGTGACGAAGCTGTCGCCAGCCTTCTTGGCGAGCTGCTCCGCCTGCTCGAACACTTTGGCGAGCGGCGCCGCGAGGTAAAGCTGGCCGGCCCCGCCGCCCGAGACACTTGGAATGGCCGCGAGCAGTCGTTCGTTGGCAGCGAGCGCCTCGCGCGAGCGGCCGCCGGCACTGTCGATGAGGCCGGCGGCAAGACCTTCCTCGTCGTCGAGCAGCACCTTCAAGAGATGTTCGGGCGCGAACTGCTGGTGTCCGCGCGTCAGCGCAAGCGTCTGGGCCGACTGGATGAAGCCCTTCGCGCGCTCGGAGTATTTCTCAATATTCAAAATCGTCCCTCCTGGCCGTCTCGGACGCCTTCAACCGTGAAGCGCAGCCGATCGTTCTGGAATGAGCCAGCCAGTCATGCCGGCCCGGCCCGCTGACGATCGTCAGATCCGCCAGCACCATCGATATGGTGTGACACTATAGCAACAGGAAGGGGTTACGAAGGGTTTTCTGGCGCCTTGGCACTGCACCGGCACGGACGAGGTGCCGACAAGAAAATGGCCGGGGAAAGCCCCGGCCACCTGGTCCTCGGAATGCCCGTTCAGGCTTTCGTTTCGGTCATTCCTCGACGGCGGGGACGACGTCCAGCGTCGGTTCGGCATCATCCGTCCGGCGCGTCCGCGCCCGCGTGGTGCGGCGGCGGCGCGGGCGGAAACCTTCCTCATCAGCAGCGGGCGCTGCCTCCTCGGCCGGCGGCGCCGAAGCCTCGGCCGGCTCGGCGGCAACGGGCGCAGGCGCAGGCGCAGGGGCGGCCGCTGGCGGCGTCACAACGGCCGGAGCCTCCGCGATATATTCCGCCACGGGCTGCGGCGCGCTGGCCGGATCGACCGGGCGGGGCGCCTCGGCCGCAGCCGGTGCCGCCTCGGCGGGCTCACCGGTCACGAAACGCGGCAGCGTCGAACGGTCCTGTCGATCGCCCCGCTCGCGACGTTCGCCGCGGCCTTCGCGATTCTGGCGGAACGGCCGCTCACCGCGACCTTCCTGACGCTCGCCGCCGCGGTTGTCAGTGCGCTCGCCCTCGGGACGCGCGTCCTGACGCGGCTCCTGACGTGAATCTTGGCGCGGCTCCTGGCGGGACTCTTGCCGGTCTCGCGGCTCCTGCCGATCGCGATTGTCGCCGCGCTCGCGGTTGTCACGATTGTCGCGGTCGCGATTGTCCGAACGGAAGTCCTGCCGGTCGCCCCGCTCGCGCTGACCGCCGCCCTGGTTGCCCTGACCGTTCTGGTAATGGCCATTGCCATTGCCGTTGACGAAAGGCTGCTGGTCGTTCTGGCCAGGGGCCTGCTGGCCCTCGCCTTCCTGGCCGCGATCGTGCTGACCGAAGCGGTCGCTGAAGCGATCATCCTCCTCGTCCAGACCATCGTCGTCCTGGTCGGCGCGGAAGAAGGGAGCGTTCTGGCCCGGCGTCTGGGTCTGCGCCTGCGCCGCGGCGATCAGGCGGAAATAATGCTCGGCGTGCTGCAGATAGCTCTCGGCCATCACGCGGTCGCCTGACGACTGCGCATCGCGCGCCAGCGTCACATATTTTTCGGCGATGTGGAGCGCGGTGCCGCGGATCTTCACATCCGGGCCGTTGCTCTCATAGGAGCGGGTGAGCGGATTGGGTCCCTTCCGGTTCCTCCCGCGCATCCGTTTGTTATTGTTATTGTTATTGTTTTGCTGTCCTGGTCGCATGAGTTTTCTCTTCCGTGACCCTCGAAGGTCAAATCGCGTCAACGAACGGCATCAAGCCGGTCGGCAAACCCGTCGACTGGGCCGTCGCGGTCAAAAGCCGCGGCGCCGGAATCGGCGATAGGTGCATCGGCATCGTTCGATCGAGCCTCACAGAGGAGCGCCTCGCCCGCATGGCTCACGAAGAGCTGAGGCGGGCCAACACCCATCAGGCAGGATCAGCGCATCGTGCCGCGCCGAGCAGAGATGACATCCGTGACAACCAGATCTGGGTCGGACCCCCGGTCTGACCCGCAGGCCATCTGGTGGCCTCCGCCGCGCAGCTCCCGTATGGCTCACGCCATGTCATCGGGAAACGCATCAAATCCATCTGCGGCGGCTCGGAAGCTAGCTGTTTCGCTCTGGTTTTCCAAGCAGAGATTTCAGAGCCGCTCAGCAGCCTCGATGTTCCGCCGTCTCTCACGCCGGCGCCACTTCGACGACACGGTCATGTCCCGAGAGATCGCGGTGCAGGGCTGCCGCAAATCCCGCCTCCACCGCAAGGCGCTGGACGGCATCCCCCTGGTCGAAACCGATCTCCAGAAACGCTGCCCCTGCGGGATCGAGAAGGGCCGTCAACGGAGGAATGATCGCGCGATAGGCGTCAAGCCCGTCTGCGCCACCATCGAGGGCAAGGCGAGGATCGAAATCCCTGACCTCGGCCGGCAGCGTCGCGATCCCCGCACTCTCTATATAGGGAGGATTGCTGACGACGACATCGGCTGACCGCGCACATGCGGCAAAATCACCGCAGACGAAGAGGCTGCGCCCACCGAAGCCGAGCCGGCCGGCATTGTCCCGCGCCGCCCGCGCGGCTGCTTCCGAAAGGTCGATGCCGAGCCCGACCGCGTTCGGCAGTTCCGAGAGCAGTGCAACCAGCAGCGCGCCGCTGCCGGTCCCGATATCGACCAGCCGCAACGGTCGCTCTCGGCCGCCGGTACGGTCGACAAAGCCAAGCGCAGCCTCGATCACGGTCTCCGAATCGGGTCGCGGCACCAGCGTTGCCGGCTGAAGATTGAACGACAGGCCCCAAAACTCCCGCGCGCCGAGAATCCGCGCCACGGGCTCGCCGGCCGCGCGGCGCTCCAGCATCGCGTCAATCCGGGCGATCTCGTCCATCGAGACGGCCCGGTAGTCGGCAAGCACGAGTTCATTCGGGGCCATGCCGACGACGGCTGCGATCAGCAGGCGGGCGTCGAGCGCGGGCGTATCGACCGTCTCTGCCTCGGTGAGGCGCTTCGCGGCCAGGCGTCGGACGGCTCCGAGCGTGACCGCGTCGCCGCTCATCGATCGAGCGCCGCGAGCAGGCTCGCCTGGTGCTCGGTAATCAGCGGCCCGATGACCTCGTCGAGCGCCTCGCCCGAGACGACGGCTTCGAGCTTGTAGAGCGTCAGGTTGATGCGATGGTCGGTGACGCGGCCTTGCGGGAAATTATAGGTCCGGATGCGCTCCGAACGATCGCCGGAGCCGACCTGGCCGCGACGGTCGGCCGCACGTTCGCTGTCGAGCCGGGCCCGTTCGTCCTCGAAAAGACGGGCGCGCAGGATCTGCATCGCCTGCGCCCGGTTCTGATGCTGCGAGCGTCCGGCGACGACGATCACCGTGCCGGTCGGCACATGGGTGATGCGGACGGCGGTGTCGGTGGTGTTGGCGTGCTGGCCGCCGGCCGAGGAGGCCCGCGTCGTGTCGATCCGGATGTCCTCGGCCTTCAGTGCGATGTCGACATCCTCAGCCTCCGGCAGAACGGCCACCGTCGCTGCGGAGGTGTGAATGCGGCCGCTCGCCTCAGTCGCCGGCACGCGCTGGACGCGGTGAACACCCGATTCGTATTTCAGCCGTGCGAACACGCCGCGCCCGCTGACATTGGCGATGATTTCCTTGAAGCCACCGGCCTCACCCTCGCTTTCGGAGAGCACCTCGACCTTCCAGCCATGCAGCGCCGCATAACGCTGATACATGCGGAACAGATCGCCCGCGAACAGGGCGGCCTCGTCGCCGCCGGTGCCGGCACGGATCTCAAGGATCGCGCTCTTCTCGTCGGCCGCGTCCTTCGGCAGCAGCAGCAGTCGCACAGCCTGCACGAGCCGCTCGATCTCGGCGTCGAGCTGCGGACGCTCCTCGTCGGCAAGTGCCGCCATTTCCGGATCGCCGGCCAGTTCGTCGAGCGCCGCGCGCTCGCTCGCCACCGCTTTGAGGCGGCCGACGGTATCGACGATTTCGGAAAGCTCGGCCCGCTCCTTCGAGAGGCGCACGAGCTCCTCCCCGTCGCTGGTCGAGGCGAGTTTCTGATCGATGATCTCAGCGCGCGTAACGAGCTGGTCGATCTTGTCCCAGGGGAGTCCGGTTGGCAGCATCTCTATTATATCGGCACGCCATGGTCGGCGGCAAAGCCGCGCAGCGTCTCCGCGATGCCGTCCTCTGCGCCGTTATCGGCGAGGAGCGGGTCGAGAAGCGCCGTGAGTTTGGTGATGTCGAGCGCCAGCAGCATCGCCTTGATCGGTCCAATCGAGGCTGCCGACATCGACAGCGAGCGGAAGCCGATGCCGACAAGCGCCAGCGCGGCGAGCGGACGTCCGGCAATCTCGCCGCACAGCGTCACCGGCTTGCCGGCCGCATCGGCGGCGGCAACGATGGCGCGGAGCGCCCGCAGAAAATGGCGCGAGATCGGGTCGAAGCGGCTGGCGACCAGCGTGTTGCCGCGATCGCTCGCCGTCATGTACTGCAACAGGTCGTTGGAGCCGACCGACACGAAATCGACTGACGCCATCAGCGCATCGAGCTGGAACAGCAGCGCCGGCACTTCGACCATCGAGCCGAGCAGGATGCGCGAGGGCAGTTCGTGCCCGTGCCGGCGAGCATTCTCGACCTCTCGGTCGAGCAGCACACGCGCCCGCTCGATCTCGGCCACTTCCGTGACCATCGGCAGCATGATTCGCAAGTCATGGCGCGCGCCGGCGCGGATCAGGGCGCGAAGCTGCATGCGCAACAAAGCCGGACGATCGAGGCCAAGCCGGATCGCCCGCCAGCCGAGCGCCGGATTCTCCTCCGGATGGCTGCGCATATAGGGCAGCACCTTGTCGCCGCCGATATCGAGCGTGCGGAACGTCACCGGCCGCTCGCCGCTGGCCGCGAGCACGGAGGCGTAAAGCTGCGTCTGCGCGTTCATCCGCGGCATGGTCGAGGCGACCATGAACTGCAGCTCGGTGCGGAAAAGACCAATCCCCTCGGCACCGGCCTCGGCCAGATGCGGCAGGTCGACCAAGAGGCCGGCATTCATGTTGAGGCCGATGCGCACGCCGTCGCGCGTCACCGCCGGCTTGTGGCGAAGCAGCCGATATTGCGCCTGGCGCTTGGCGCGGAAGCGCACCTTCTCACCATAGGACACCTCGACATCGGCCGGCGGGCGGATATGCGCCTCGCCGGTATCGGCGTCGAGGATCATGGCATCGCCGTTCTCGACCAGCGAGACGACATTGGTCGCGCGGCCGATGGTGGCGATACCGAGCGCCCGCGCCACGATCGTCACATGGCTGGTCGGGCCGCCCTCTTCCAGCACGAGGCCGCGCAGGCGGCTGCGATCATAGTCGAGCAGTTCGGCCGCGCCCATGTTGCGCGCGACGACGATGCTGTCCTTCGGCATCTCCTTGCGGTCGAAGGCCGCGCCCTTGCCCATCAGTTCGCGCAGCAGCCGGTTGGCGAGATCGTCGAAATCGTGCAGCCGTTCGCGAAGATAGGGATCGGTCTGCCGCAGCAGCCGCGCCCGCGTATCGCTCTGCACCTTCTCGACGGCCGCTTCGGCGGAAAGCCCGTTCTGGATCGCCTCGTCCATGCGCCGCGCCCAGCCGCGGTCATAGGCGAACATCCTGTAGGCCTCGAGGATCTCGCGATGCTCGCCGGCCAGCGCGATATCATCGCGCGAGAGCATGTCGTCGACCGAGAGGCGCAGATGGGCGATCGCCTCCTCGAGACGCAGCCGCTCCTTTTCGGCATCCTCGGCGATCAGCGCCGTGACGACGACACGCGGCTCATGCAGCACGACATGGCCGAGCGCGATGCCTTCCGACAGCGCGCTGCCGCGGATCGACATCGGCCGCTTGACGTCAAGCGATGTTCCGGGCCGCGCCAGGCCCTCGAGCTCGCCGACGGCGATCATCTCGGCGAGCACCATCGCGGTCGTCTGCAACGCCTCGACTTCCTCGTCGAAATAGGTGCGATGGGCGCGATTCTGCACGGTGAGGACACCGAGCGTGCGGCCGGCACGGAGGATCGGCACGCCGAGAAAGGCGTTGTAGATCTCCTCGCCCGTCTCCGGGAGATAAGCGAAGGACGGGTGGCTCTGGGCGTTCGGCAGGTTGAGCGGGCGCGCTTCGGCCGCGATCAGGCCGACAAGGCCCTGCCCGACGCGAAGGCCCGCATGGTGCACGGCCTCGCGCTTCAAGCCTTCCGTAGCATAGAGCTCGAGCACATCGTCGGCGCGCAGCACATAGACCGAGCAGACTTCGGCGACCATGTTCGACGCGATCTGCGCCACGATCTTGTCGAGCCGGTCTTGCGCGCTGATCGGCTCCGCCATGATCTCGCGAAGGCGGCGGAGCAGGACGCGCGGCCCGGCGAGAGACCCCCGCATCGTCCGCCTTCCCTCAAGAACCAAAGGCCCGGCGCATTCCAAACGCGCCGATACAGCGACTCACCCGTCGCCCCGGGACCGATTTCAGCTTACTCGTGACATGAGTAGCGGCCGAAATATACACTCTATCGAGAAGTCCGGCCGGCACTCCGATCAGGCCGCGTCGAGGCCGTAGAGCGAATGCAGCGTCCGAACCGCAAGTTCGGTATAGGCCGAGTCGATCAGGATCGAAATCTTGATCTCGGAGGTCGTGATGGCGCGGATGTTGATGCTCTTGCCGGCGAGCGCGCGGAAGGCCGAAGCGGCGACGCCGGCATGGCTGCGCATGCCGATGCCGATCACCGACACCTTCACCAGATCGCCCGAGCCCTGGATGCTGGCATAGCCGATGGAGGCGCGCGCGCCTTCAAGCACCTTCATCGCCCGGTCGAGTTCCGAGGTCGGCACGGTGAAGGTCATGTCGGTGGTCGTGCCGTCTTCGGAGACGTTCTGCACGATCATGTCGACATTGATGTTCGCCTCGGCGAGCGGCACGAACACGGCGGCGGCGACGCCCGGCTTGTCGGCAACCTCGCGCAGCGAGATCTGGGCCTCGTCCTTGGAATAGGCGATGCCGGTGACAACCTGCTTTTCCACGATCTCGTCCTCGTCGCAAATAAGGGTGCCAGGGGGATTGTCGGCGTCCGCAAGGCGGGGATCCGCCGGATCGTCGAAGCTCGAACGCACGAAGGTCCTGACGCCATGCACCATGGCAAGCTCGACCGAGCGGACCTGCAGAACCTTGGCGCCGAGCGAGGCCATCTCCAGCATCTCTTCATGCGAGACGCGGTCGAGCCGGCGCGCCTTCGGAACAATGCGCGGGTCGGTCGTGTAGACGCCGTCGACATCGGTGTAGATGTCGCAGCGCACGGCCCCGATCGCCGCGGCGATGGCGACGGCGCTGGTGTCGGAGCCGCCGCGGCCGAGCGTCGCGATCCGGTTGTCCGGCGCGAGCCCCTGGAAACCGGCGATGACGGCGACCTGACCCTGCGCCATGCGCTCGATCAGCCGCGAGCCGTCGATCTCCATGATGCGGGCCGCGCCATGCGCATTATCGGTGAGGATCGGGATCTGCCAGCCCTGCCAGGAACGCGCATTGACGCCGATTTCCTGCAGCGCGATCGCGAGGAGGCCCGACGTCACCTGTTCGCCCGAAGCGACCACGGTGTCATATTCGCGCGCGTCATGCATCGGAGCGGCAGCGCGGGTCCAGCCGACGAGTTCGTTGGTCTTGCCGGACATCGCCGAGACGACCACGGCAACCTCGAAGCCGGCATCGACCTCCCGTTTGACGTGACGGGCCACATTGCGGATGCGATCGATATCGGCGACGGAGGTTCCGCCGAATTTCATCACCAGCCGGGCCATCATCAACCTTCGAAGGGCAGTTTCCGCAGAAGGGCGGAAGGAATGGGGCACTCCCGGCAAAGGAAATCGCGCCGGGCGGCGCCTTCATAGCGGGTCGGGCGCGGGTCGGCAACGGCAGCGCCGCGAGATCGGAGCCGCTCCAGGCTGCCGGCCATCCGCGACAAGCTCGACATCCATGGCGAGCTTGACTTGGAGAGCCCGGCCATCGACCCTTACTGAAGCGAAGCACTGAGGCAGCATGCCGCGCTGGACACGACCATGAACGACACGAACACCACCGTCGACGATGCGGAGATCGCGCATTTTTCGGCCATCGCCGACGAATGGTGGGCGCCCGGCGGCAAGTTTGCGCCGCTGCACCGGCTGAACCCGATCCGCATCCAGTTCATCAAGGATGAGGCCGCCCGGGTCTTCTCCCGCGATGCCAGGGACCCGCGCGCGCTTTCCGGCCTTCGCCTGCTCGACATCGGCTGCGGCGGCGGCCTGCTGTCCGAGCCCATGGCCCGGCTCGGCGCCACCGTCATCGGCGCCGATGCATCGGCCACCAATATCGGCGTCGCCACGCTGCACGCCCGCGAGGCTGGCCTCGACATCGACTATCGGGCCACGACGGCCGAGGCGCTGGCCGGTGCGGGCGAAAGCTTCGACATCGTGCTGGCGATGGAGATCGTCGAGCATGTCGCCGATCTCGGCCTTTTCGTGCGTGAGACGGCGCGCATGGTGCGGCCGGGCGGCCTGATCGTCTTCTCGACCATCAATCGCACGCCGAAGGCCTTCATGCTCGCCATCATGGGGGCCGAATATGTGCTGCGCTGGCTGCCGCGCGGCACGCACAGCTACGAGAAGCTGGTCAAGCCGCGCGAATTGGAAGCAGCGCTCGGCGAGGCCGGACTGACGCCCTCGGCACAATCCGGTGTCGTCTACGACCCGCTGCGCGATATCTGGAAGACGTCGCGCGACATGGATGTCAACTACATGCTGGCCGCGTCGCGCGACTGAGGACGGCGGTCAGTTGCCCTCTTCGGGCAGCCGCGGCAGCGGGTGAACCTCGATCCCCTCTTCCGCGAGGGCATGGGCCTCGGCGGGCGACGCCTCGCCATAGATGCCGTGCGCTTCCGTCTCGCCGTAATGGATCTTGCGCGCCTCTTCCGCGAAGCGGTCGCCGACATAATCGGCCGTCGCCTCGACATGAGCGCGCACCTGACGGAGCATATCGGCCAGCGCCGCCTGGCGCGGATCGGGCGCCGCAACCTGGAGCGCCGCCAGCTTTTCCTGCACCTGCTGGCGCTTGCGCGCCGTCGCGACGGCCGGGGCCATCAGCGCTTTCATGACTTTCTCCGAGCCGCAGATCGTGCAACTCACGGCACCCGCCGCCAGCGCCTTGTCGAAGGCGCCGGCGTCGCGAAACCAGCCATCGAAATCGTGGCCGGCCTCACAGATGAGATCATAGCGTATCATGCGTCTTGATATGGGGTCAGTTCACGAAGGACCCAACCTGCGGCATGGCCGGCAGGGCAAAATCGCGCTGGTTGGCGAGCGCCGGGATGGCCTGCCGGGCGGACTGGGCAAAGGCGGGGTCGATATCGGCCGTGATGAAGCCCGGCTGATCGCCGCTGGCCTCGGCGAGGATCTTGCCCCAGGGATCGATGATCATGCTGTGGCCGAACGTATCGCGGCCGTCCTCGTGATGACCGGCCTGCGCCGCCGCGACGATATAGGAGCCGGTCTCGATCGCCCGGGCGCGCAGCAGCACATGCCAATGCGCCTCGCCGGTCTTCTTCGTGAAGGCGGCCGGGACGGCGAGCACGGCGGCGCCGGCCTTGGCGAGCGTCCGGTGCAGGACCGGAAAGCGCACGTCGTAGCAGATGGTGAGCCCGAGCTTGGTCCAGGGAAGATCGGTCACCACTGCCGTCTCGCCGGCACGGTATGTTGCCGATTCGCGATAACTTTCGCCGCCTGAAAGATCGACGTCGAACATATGGATCTTGTCGTATCGGCCGACGATGGAGCCGTTCGGCGCAATCACGAAGGAGCGGTTGGCGATGTGGTCGTCGGGCAGGCGGATCGCCATCGAGCCGATATGGAGATGGATGCCGAGCTCGCGCGCCAGCTCACGAAAGCGCTGCAGCGAGAGATCGACATCTTCAGGACCGATCGAGGCCAGGAGGTTTTCGCGGTCGCGATCAAGGATGGTGGTCATCTCGGGCGTCAGCACATAGCCCGCCCCGGCAGCGGCGGCGGCGCGGATGAGCGCCTCGGCGGCCTCGACATTGGCCTCCACCGACCGGCCGCTGTTCATCTGCACGCAGGCAGCCTTGAAGCTCGTCATCGGCTTCTCCTTCGAACGTCAAAAATGTGGTCAGAACGATCAGGAAGCGAGCAGCGCTTCCAGCCGGCCCTCCGCCTCGAGCGCATGCAAATCATCGCATCCGCCGACATGCGTCTCGCCGATGAAGATTTGCGGGAAGGTCGAGCGGCCATGAGCGCGATCGATCATCTCCTGGCGCAGCGACGGATTGCCGGTCGCATCATGCTCGGCATAGGCAACGCCCTTCCGGTCGAGCAGCCTCTTGGCCGCGACGCAGTAGCCGCAGCCTTGCCGGGTGTAGATCGTCACATCGGCCATTGCTGGATCCCTGATGGGTTTGGAAGCAGCGCAATATAGGACTCAGGGTATCCCTTCGACAACCCGGGCGAAAACGGCCACCTCGACGGCCTTGGCGCCACCTCTGAGCAACGCCCGCGTCGCCGCCTTGACGGTCGCGCCGGTGGTGTAGACGTCGTCCACCAGCAGCACCCGCAGCCCTTTCAAGGAAGGCGCCAGCGCCGCCGGCACCCGAAACGCGCCCTCGACGTTCTTCGCGCGCTCATTGGCCTTCAAGCCGACCTGCTGCCGCGTCGGGCGGATGCGCGCGAGGAGAGAGGAATTATAGGGTCGGTGGATGGCTTCTGCGAGCGCCTCGGCGATCAGCGCCGACTGGTTGAAGCGCCGCTGCCACAGCCGCCGCCGATGCAGCGGCACTGGCAGGACCACGTCGACCTCATCGGCAACGGGCCCGAGCGCCCGTGCCATCATCGCGCCGATCGGCTTGGCCAGCTCGGTGCGGTCGCCATATTTCAGCGCCTGGACGATGTGGCCGGCCTCGGCGCCATAGATGCAGACCGCGCGCAGGCGGGCAAAGGGCGGCGGATGGGCAATGGCCTCCGCCGACAGCGCGCCGGGTCCGATGTCGTAGCCGAAGGGAATCGCCAGTCGCTCGCAGAATGGTCGCTCGATCCAGCGGATGACACCCCAGCATTGGCTGCAAAGCGCGCCGCCGGTCGCGACCGGCTTGCCGCAGGCCATACAGGCGGGCGGCAGCACGAGGTCGAGCGCGCGCGCAAGGAGGCCCGGCCGGCGCAGCGCGGCGGCGGGGATCTCGTCCTCGCCGATGAGGTCCGCGCTCTCCATGCCGCAAGCATAAGCGCCGCTGCGGCAACGCGGAAGCGGCTTTGACCACGGCGCAGGAGCAGCCCATATAGCAGCGGCCCCTTCCGAGCACGGATTTCACCATGAGCGGCGCACCGACCATCTTCGATCCGGCCCTGCTCGCGCTCCGCCAGGCGCGCGCGGCGCGCATGGCTGTCCCGGGCGCCGACTTCCTGCTCCGCCAGGCCGTCGACGAACTGGCCGATCGCCTCATGACCGTCAACCGCCGCTTCGCCCGCGCCGTCGATATCGGCACGCCGACTCCCGCGCTCGCCGAAGCGCTTCAGGCAGGGGGACAGGTCGGCAGCATCGAGCGGGCCGCGTGGACGCATGCGGACGGCGCCGAAGCGCTGGCGCTCGAGCCGGCTCAGTTCGATCTCGCGGTGAGCGCGCTGGCGCTGCAATGGGTGAACGACCTGCCGGGCATGCTGACCCAGATCCGCCGCGCGCTTGCCGGCGACGGACTGTTGCTCGCGATCTTCGCCGGTGGCGAGACATTGATGGAGCTGCGCACCGCGCTGGCCGGCGCAGAGGCCGAATTGCGCGGCGGCGCCGGCCCGCGTGTCGCGCCCTTCGCCGATATCCGCGATGTCGGATCGCTGCTGCAGCGGGCCGGCTTCGCGCTGCCCGTCGTCGATACCGATCGCATCACGGTCCGCTACGACACGATGTTCCATCTGGTGCGCGACCTCCGCGCCATGGGCGCTGGCAATGTGCTGGCCGAACGCGATCCACGGCCGCTGACCCGCGCCATCGCCGGCCGCGCCGCCGCGCTCTATGCCGAGCGATTCGCCGATGCCGACGGGCGCATCCGCGCCACATTCGACTTCGTTTCGGTTTCAGCCTGGGCCCCGCATGAAAGCCAGCCGAAGCCGCTGAAGCCGGGCTCGGCAACGGCGCGGCTCGAAGATGCCGTGAACGCGGCGCGGCATGCCGCCCTCCCCGCCGCGAAGGAAAACGGGACCGACTGAGCGGCGCGCTTGCCAACGGCCGCGCCCTTGGCCGAGACAGGGGTTAGGCTCGCCGAATCGGCCCGCCACCCAGAGCTCGCCCCTTGGAAACCGACCTCTATCTGCCGGTGAAGCGCTATCTCGAGGCTCTCGGCCTCGAGGTGAAGGGCGAGGTGCGCGGCTGCGATCTTGTCGGCATCGCGGATGGGACGCCCGAACTCGTCGTCATCGGCGAATTGAAGCAGACCTTCACGCTCGAACTCGTGCTGCAGGCGGTCGACAGGACGCCCGCCTGCGACGAGATCTGGCTCGCCGTCGCCGCCTCGAGGCGCGGCCGCGGCCGCGAAGGCGACCCGCGCGTGAAGAAGCTGTGCCGTTTCCTCGGCTTCGGACTTCTCGCCGTCACGCCGCCAGGCCAGATCGAGGTGATCGTCGAGCCAGAACCCTGGAAGCCACGCCGCGACGGCAAGCGGCGCTCGCGCATCGTCGCCGAATTCCGCCGGCGGCGCGGCGATCCGGTGAGCGGCGGCTCGACGCGGCTGCCGCAGATGACCGCCTATCGGCAGCAGGCGCTGACCGTCGCGAGCGCGCTGGCGGCAAAGCCATCGGCGCCGCGCCATCTGAAGGCGATCGCTCCGGACGCTGCGAAGATCCTGCAGACCAATGTCTATGGCTGGTTCGAGCGCATCGAGCGGGGCCTCTACGGCCTGACTGGCACCGGGCACGGCGCGCTGGTCACTTTTGCGGATCACCTGCCGGCGGCGACGCCCGATGAATGGCCGAGCCGGGCCCGCCTGCGGACGACAAACCCTAGAGAAGATCGACCAGCGGCGCGATCAGCGGCAGGTCGGCCGGCGGCATCGGATAATCGCGCAGCGCCTTGGCGCGCACCCATTTCAGCGCCTGACCCTCGCGGCTCTCAGGCGTGCCGGTCCAGCGCCTGCAGACATAGAGCGGCATCAGCAGGTGGAAATCGGGATAGGCGTGGCTGGCGAAGGTGAGCGGCGCGAGGCAGGCTTCCTTCGTCTCGATGCCGAGTTCCTCGCGGAGTTCGCGGATCAGCGCGGCCTCCGGCGCCTCGCCGGTATCGACCTTGCCGCCCGGAAACTCCCAGAGACCGGCGAGAGACTTGCCCTCGGGCCGCTGGGCGATCAATACGCGATTGTCGGGATCGACAAGCGCGCAGGCGACGACGAGCAGCAAGCGGGACATGGAGGCTCAGGCTTTCGGAGGGCGGCGATAGTGGTAGCGATACTGCTCGACGAAGCCGAGCTGCTCATAGAGCGCGATCGCCGGCGCATTGTCGGAGACGACCTGGATCGCGGCGCTGGTCGCGCCTTTTTCTCGCGTCCAGCCGAGCGCCGCGCGCATGACCGCCGTGCCGAGGCCCTGACGGCGACGCGCCTTGTCGGCCACCACATTGAGATAGACGCCGATGCCGCCGGCATTCACGGCCAGCGCCGCAGCCGCCGGCGTTCCGTCGCGGCCGTGAACCACGATGCCCTTGCTCTCATAAGCGATCAGAGAGAGCAGCGTCTTCAGTGTTTCCAGTGTCCGCGCATCATAGCCGGAAAGGCTCGCCTCGGCGCGATACCAGCGCGGATCGCCGGGATTGAGCCAGCGGATATCACCCGCAGGCGCAGGCGGCTCCGCCGTGAGATCCATCGCCAGAACGCGGCTTTCCTCGAACGGCATCCAGCCGAGCCGATCCAGCGCCGCAACCACGCCGGGGCCGGCGAGCGGCGTGACGCGGAACACCGGTTCGATGCCATGCTTGCGCGACAGTGCGGAGAGCTTCGCTATGCGCGCTTCGGCATCGCCATCATCGGCGGGATCGAGACATTGGAACGCGTTCGAGCGCTTGCTGTAGCCATGCGCGAAGCGCCACAGCCACGCCCCCTCATGCACAACCGCAATCGCCGGCCAGGCCGAAAGGCACGCCCCCTCGATCTGCAGTGTCGTGGGCAGCGTCGGTGCCTCGCCCGCCATCTCAGCTCCGATAGTCGCCATTGATGGCGACATATTCCTTGGTGAGATCGCAGGTCCAGACCCGCGCCTTGCCGGCGGCAAGGCCAAGATCGGCCGTGATCACGATCTCGTCGTTCTTCATATAGGCGGAGGCGGCGGCCTCGGAATAATCCGGGTCGCGCTCGCCTTCGAAGGCGACGCGAATGTCGCCAAACGCGATCGAGAGGCGATCGCGGTCGGCTGGCTCGCCCGCCTTGCCGACGGCCATGACGACCCGGCCCCAATTGGCGTCCTCGCCAGCCGCGGCGGTCTTGACCAGCGGCGAATTGGCGATCGACAGCGCGACTCGCTTCGCCGATGCATCGGACAGGGCACCGAAGACGCGAACCTCGATCAGCTTGCGCGCGCCCTCGCCGTCGCGGGCGACCTGAATGGCGAGATCCTTCAGCACCTCGTCGAGCGCCAAACGGAAATCCTCGAGCCGCGGATCGCTCGGCTCGGTGATGAGGATGGCGCCCGGCGCCTTGCCGGTCGCGAACAGAAGCAGCGTGTCCGAGGTCGACGTGTCGCTGTCGACCGTCACCGAATTGAAGCTCGCCTCGACACCGTCGGACAGGATCGCCTGCAGAGCCGGCGCCGCGATCGCCGCGTCGGTTGCGACGAAGGACAGCATCGTCGCCATGTCGGGCGCGATCATGCCGGCGCCCTTGGCGATGCCGTTGATGGTGACCTCGGCATCCCCGATCTTCACGCGGCGCGTGGCGCCTTTCGGGAAGGTGTCGGTGGTCATGATGGCCCGCGCCGCGTCGATCCACGGCCCCTCGGCGACGCGCTGCGCCGCCTCAGGCAGCACGGCAGCGAACTTTTCGGGGTCGAGCGGCTCGCCGATAACGCCCGTCGAGGCAATGAACACCTCGTCGGGACGGCAGCCGGCAGCCGCCGCCGCCAAGGCGCCCTGCGCCTCAGTGGTGGCGCGGCCCTTCTTGCCGGTGAAGGCATTGGCATTGCCGGAATTGACGAGAAGCGCGCGCGCCGAACCGCCAGCCAGCGCTGCGCGGCACCAGTCGACGGGCGCCGACGGGCACTTCGAGCGCGTGAACACGCCCGCAACCGTGGTGCCGGCCTCGAAAAGCGCGAGGAACACGTCGCGGCGGTCGCGATACTTGATCCCGGCCGCCGCCGTGGCGAAGGCGACACCGGCGATCGGCGGCATGTCAGGAAACGGAACGGCGAGCGGCGAGACGGCGGTGGACATGGACGATCCCGTGGAAAAACAACATCGCCCTATATGGGCGACGAACATGACAAAAAGCCGTCGGTCCGGCAGGCGCCGATTCGACGAGCGGCCCTCGCCAGATGCAAAGGCCAAGGCCGATGCGAAAAGTGGGACCCGCGCCGCGCCGGACATGGCAGGCGGGAGGATCGCTCCTCCCGTCCGCCAGGCGATATTACTGCGCGACCGGGGCCGGGGCAGCCTTCAGGGCCGGATCAACGATCTCGACCTTGTTATCCTTGCGCAGTTGGGCCACCGCGTTCACGAACATGTCGCGAAGCACCATCTGGCGCACCTGATCCTTGACCTGGTCATAGGTCGGAACCGGCTGGTTGCGCTTGTCGGTCACTTCGATGATGTGATAGCCGAACTTCGTCTTGACCGGCGTCTCGGTATATTTGCCGACCGGCAGCTGGAAGGCGGCCGCCTCGAATTCCGGCACCATCTGGCCCTTGGCGAAATAGCCGAGCTGGCCGCCCATTTTGGCCGAGCCCGGATCCTTCGACTTCTCCTTGGCGAGCGTCGCGAAATCGGCGCCGCCGTCGAGCTGCTTGATGATGTCCTTGGCCTCGTCCTCGGTCTGCACGAGGATATGGGCCGCCTGGACCTCTTCCTGCGGCGTGACCTTGGCGATCTCCTCGTCGTAGCGCTTCTTCACGGCGTCGTCGTTCGCCTTGCCGTCGATCTCGACGCGGAAGAATTCATTGCGCAGCGCACGCTCGCGCAGCAGCTCGACCCGGCTCTTGAACGTGTCGGACTGGTCGAGCCCGGCAGCGGTGGCGGCCTTGGCCATCAGCTTCAGATCGATGAGCACGTCGAGCACGGCGCGGCGGCGCTGATCGGCAGGCACCTTGCCGAGTTCGTCGCCGAGATCCTGCGAGGCAAGCGCGAGGTCACCCTCGGTGATCGGCTGGCCGTCGACGGTCGCGACAACTGTCTTCGGGTCGAGGACCGGCGCGGGAGCCGCAGCCGGGGCCGGCGCAGCGGCGGGCGCGGCCGGAGCGGGAGCCGGCGCATCCTGCGCAGCGGCGGCGCCTGCGGCCGTCATGAGGCCGAGAAGGGCCAGCGCCGAAACGCTGAGCTGGAACCGCCGCGGCGGAAGACGGAAGGTCATCGAATTGTCCTTGTCCATGGTGAAGTCACTCGCGCGAGCGGGGCAGCGTCAGCCGGCCGGCGATCGCCTCGTGGATCGGTTGAGAATGCGGCATTCTGCGGGCATTCCGAGGCCTCTCGGCCACGTTGACATCCTGGGTGCCCCCTCTTATCTGTCTCGGGTCGCGGCGTCCAGAACGCTTTGACGTTCGTGGTTACGGCGCTTTCGATGGTCTCGGACCTCGAAGCCTGCAAGGAATACCCGGCGCCGACCCTTCTTCCCGGATCAAGGCGCCGACAAACAATCAAGGATGACCCATGGCAGGTCTCGGTTCGCTGGCGCGCAAATTCTTCGGTTCGGCCAATGACAGGCGCGTGAAGGGCTATCGCCCTCGCGTTGCCGAGATCAACGCCCTCGAGGCCGAATATGCGGCGCTCACCGATGATCAACTTCGCGCGAAGACGGAAGAGCTGAAGCGGCGCGTTGCCGACGGCGCCGCCGTCGACGACATTCTCGTCGAGGCTTTCGCCACGGTGCGCGAGGGCGCCAAGCGCGCGCTCGGGATGCGTCATTTCGACGTCCAGCTCATCGGCGGCATGGTCCTCAACGACGGCTCGATCGCCGAGATGAAGACCGGCGAAGGCAAGACGCTGGTCGCGACGCTGCCGGTCTATCTGAACGCGCTCGCCGGCAAGGGCGTGCATGTCGTCACGGTGAATGACTATCTGGCCAAGCGCGATAGCGAATGGATGGGCCGCCTTTATCGTTTCCTCGGCCTCTCGGTCGGCGTGATCGTGCATGGGCTCGACGACGATCAGCGTCGCGCTGCCTATGCCTGCGACATCACCTACGGCACCAACAACGAATACGGCTTCGATTATCTGCGCGACAACATGAAGTACGACCTCGCGCAGATGGTCCAGCGCGGTCACCATTACGGCATCGTCGACGAAGTCGATTCGATCCTGATCGACGAGGCACGCACGCCGCTGATCATCTCCGGCCCGCTCGACGACCGCTCCGAGCTCTACAACGCCATCGACAAGTTCATCCCGCGCCTGACGCCGGATGACTACGAGATCGACGAGAAGCAGCGCACGGCCAATTTCACCGAAGCCGGCAACGAGAAGCTCGAGCAGCTGCTGACGGAAGCGGGCCTCCTCAAGGGCGAGTCGCTCTACGACGTGGAGAACGTCACCGTCGTGCACCATGTCAACCAGGCGCTGCGTGCCCATCGGCTGTTCCAGCGCGACAAGGATTACATCGTCAAGGGCGACGAGGTGATCATCATCGACGAGTTCACCGGCCGCATGATGCCGGGCCGCCGCTATTCCGAAGGCCTGCATCAGGCCCTGGAGGCCAAGGAACACGTCCAGATCCAGCCCGAGAACCAGACACTCGCCTCGATCACATTCCAGAACTATTTTCGCATGTATGGCAAGCTGGCCGGCATGACGGGTACGGCGCAGACCGAAGCGTCGGAATTCCTCGACATCTACGGCCTCGACGTGGTCGAGATCCCGACCAATGTCCCCGTTTCGCGCATCGACGACGACGACGAGGTCTACCGGTCGGCGGCCGAGAAATACAAGGCGATCATCCGCGTCATCCGCGAATGCAGCGAGCGTGGCCAGCCCGTGCTCGTCGGCACCACCTCGATCGAGAAGTCGGAACTGCTTTCGGAGTTTCTCAAGAAGGAGAAGGTTCCGCACCAGGTCCTCAACGCCCGCTACCACGAGCAGGAGGCCTATATCGTCAGCCAGGCCGGCGTGCCGGGCGCCGTGACGATCGCCACCAACATGGCCGGTCGCGGCACTGACATCCAGCTCGGCGGCAATCTCGACATGCGCCTTGAGCATGAGCTTGCCGGTATCGAGGACGAGACTGCGCGTGCGCGCCGCACCGAAGAGGTGAAGGCCGAGATCGCTGTCCTGAAGCAGAAGGCGCTCGCCGCCGGCGGCCTCTATGTCATCGGCACCGAGCGGCATGAAAGCCGCCGTATCGACAACCAGCTCCGCGGCCGTTCGGGCCGTCAGGGCGACCCGGGCCATTCGCATTTCTTCCTGTCGCTGCAGGATGACCTGATGCGCATCTTCGGGTCCGAGCGCATGGACGGCATGCTGCAGAAGCTCGGCCTCAAGGAGGACGAGGCGATCGTCCATCCCTGGATCAACCGCGCGCTCGAAAAGGCGCAGCAGAAGGTCGAGGCGCGCAACTTCGATATCCGCAAGAATCTGCTGAAATACGACGACGTCATGAACGACCAGCGCAAGGTCATCTTCGACCAGCGCGTCGAGCTCATGGGCGAGGCCGATGTCAGCGCCACCGTCGACGGCATGCGCCAGGAAGTGATCAGCGATCTGGTTGCCAAGCACATTCCGGAGCGTGCCTATCCCGAGCAGTGGGATTCGAAGGGCCTTCGCGAGGCGCTGCAGCAGGCGATCAATCTCGACCTGCCGATCGAAGACTGGGCGGCCGAGGACGGCATCGCCGATGCGGAAGTGCGCGAGCGCGTGCTGAAGGCCGGCGACGAGGCGGCTGAACAGCGGACGTCGCGTTTCTCGCCGGAAGTCATGCGCCAGGTCGAGAAGGCCGTGCTGCTGCAGACGCTCGACCATCTGTGGCGCGAGCATCTCGTGACGCTCGATCATCTGCGCCAGGTGATCGGCTTCCGCGGCTATGCCCAGCGCGACCCGCTGAACGAATACAAGACCGAGGCCTTCGAACTGTTCGAGGCGATGCTGCAGAGCCTCCGCGAGGCCGTGACGGCGCAGATGATGCGCGTCGAGATCATGCAGTCGCCGCCCCTGATGCCGGCCGATGTCGAGGATGTCGAGCCGATCCATCTCGATCCGGTGACGGGCGGCAACGAGCTGGACGAAGCCTTCTATTCGAGCTTCACGCCCTCGCAGCAGCAGGGCTTCGAAGCGGCTGGTGTCGATCCGAACGATCCGACCACCTGGGGCAAGATCCAGCGCAATGCGCTGTGCCCCTGCGGCTCCGGCAAGAAGTTCAAGCACTGCCACGGCCGTTTCGCCTGAGGCGAAGCCGAGCGCATCAGATAACCGAACGGCCGGGCTTGACCCGGCCGTTTTCATTTGGAGAGAGCCGATCGGACCTCGCGTGACCGGTCTTGAACGGCTTCTGGCGGCGTGCGCGTGATCAGCCGAACGGGTTCGGAACCTTCGGGATCTTCGATTTGATCCTGCCCCAGAAGCCGGGTTGCGGCTCGGGCGCGACGACCGGCGTCACGACGGGCCGCAGCGGCGAGGCGACGGGCAGCGGGATGCCGGGAGCCGGCGTGCCGCCAAGCGCAGCCGTCGCTACCGGGTCGATGACGTCATCGGGATTTGCAGCCGGAGCGGCCGTGCCGACCACAGCAGCGGCACCCGCCGCGCCTGCGAGCGTCGCGTCTGCCGGCTGCGCCACGGCGAGCGGGGCCGACACATTCGCCGCTGCCACGGCCTGCTCGCTGGCAGCGATCGTCGGCACGGGCATGACGGTCGCCGGTGCGGCACCGGCTGTCTTCTGCGCCTCGTTGGCAGCCTTGACCGCGGCGATGCGCGCCGCCTGCTCGGCGGCCTTGGCGGCGGCGATCTGCTCTTCCTGCTCGTATTTCGGCGCGAGTTCGGCGATCAGGGCGTTGTCGCTCGCCTGCTTGGCCTTCACGGCGGCGAGCACAGTCGGCGAATAGGTGAGCGCCGGACAGGCCGCTGACGCGTTCAACGCCGAGCTGGATTTCGCATTGAACACATAACGCTTGCCGCAGACGCCGACCTTCGGCACCTGCCCGGTGACCGCGAAATTATCGCTGCCCTCCTTCAGCATCGCCCAGAACTCGTAGTTCGGGTCCTGCCGATGATGCGCCATGTTTTCGGGCGTCATCCGGAACGGAAAGAGATGCACTTCGAACGAGCGCTGGCCGCCGCGGAACGAGTCGCGCGCGAGGGCGTAGATCTCACCGGCAGCGGCGTCCGTCATCGAATAGCAACCGGCCGACGAACAGGCGCCATGCACCATGATATTGGTGCCTGTGCGGCCGAGGGCCCGATCATAGGCGTTGGGGAAACCGATATTGAATGAGAGGTAGTAGTTCGACTTCGGGTTCATCTGCCCGGGCGTGATCGTATAGAAGCCCTCCGGCGCCTGCCGATCGCCTTCCTTGATCTTCGGCCCGAGCTTGCCGGACCATTTGCAGATCGAATAGGTCGTCAGCAGCTTGTAGCTGCCCGCGCGCGTCTGCTTCCAGACCTCGAGTTCGGAGCTTTCCTTGTAGCCGCGCACATAGATCGGCGCGGTTGGCGCCATGTCGAGCTCGGTCATCTTGGTGACGAGCTTTTCCGGAACCGGCATCAGTTCCTTCGGGCCGTTCGGACCGGAATAATCCTCGCAGGCCGCCAGCAGCAAGCCTGCGGCAACGACGAGCATGGCGCGGATGAGACGGCCAGTCAGCGCGAATTTCGGCATGAACACCCCAAGGATCCGTCGCGAAGCCGCGATCACATCAGGCGCGCAGCTTTCAACTGTCTGGCTGGCCGCTCTCCGATGCAGAGCGGCCGAATGCCTCAAAAGACAGGCGGAATCGTGTCAGAGCGAACGGCCGATCGCAAGAAACTTCTCGCGTCGCTGCCGCTTGATATCGGCCTCTGGCATGCCGTCGAACGCGGCAAGCGCGACGGAAACCGCATCGCCAACCGCCTCGATCGCCTGCTCCGGGCCGCGATGAGCCCCGCCCACCGGCTCGGGGATGATCTGGTCGATCACGCCAAAGCGCAGCAAGTCCTGCGCGGTGATCTTCATGTTGGTGGCCGCATCCTGGGCGCGCGTCGAATCGCGCCAGAGGATCGAAGCTGCGCCTTCCGGCGAGATCACACTGTAGATCGCATGTTCGAGCATCAGGACGCGGTTCGCCGTGGCGATCGCGATCGCGCCGCCGGAGCCGCCTTCGCCGATGATCACGGAGACATTGGGCACGCCGAGGCCAAGTGCCGCCTCGGTCGAGCGCGCGATCGCCTCGGCCTGGCCGCGCTCTTCTGCATCGATGCCTGGAAAGGCGCCTGCCGTATCGACCAGCGACACGACCGGCAGGCCGAACCGCTCGGCGAGTTCCATGATGCGCACGGCCTTGCGATAGCCCTCGGGCCGCGCCATGCCGAAATTGTGCCGGAGGCGGGACTCGGTGTCGTTACCCTTCTCCTGCCCCATGATGGCGACGGGACGGCCACGGAAGCGGCCGAAGCCGGCCAGGATCGCCTGGTCATCGCCGAACTTGCGATCGCCGGCCAGCGGCGTGAAGTCCTCGAACAGCCCCTTGGCATAGGCGACGAAATGCGGCCGGTCGGGATGGCGGGCAACTTGCGTCTTCTGCCATGGCGTCAGCTTGCCATAGATGTCGGCCAGCGCCTGGCTTGCCTTCGCCTCGAGGCGCTGGATCTCCTCGCCGATGGCGACGGCATCGCCGTTCTCCCCCATGGCGCGCAGTTCCTGCACCTTGCCTTGGAGATCGGCGACGGGCTTCTCAAATTCCAGAAAGGTTCGCATCCAGACCTACGCGCCGGACCAAAATCAGCGGACCATCCCGTGGCGGGGGCAGGGTCCGAAAGCGCGCGCACACTGGCGGCAAGGCCCATGACTGTCAAGCTGGACCCTCGCGCGAGGCGCGCGGCATCAACGAAAGAGCGGATGGGTTGTTTCAGACTGAGGCGCCCTTGGCGCGAGAAAGGTGGTCCGGCTCGAACAAGGTTCCCCGGGGGGCTGGGGGGCTGAGAAATTCCGAAGTTCCCGCCGAGCCGGACCGTCTGAATACGATGCTAAGGTAGCCAGCGTAATGCGGCTGGTGGCAGGCTGAAAGAGGGCGAAAAAGTGGATTCTGCCGTTATGAATTCACGCCTTCGTGAGGCCGCAACGCCCTCCGGAACGGCCGTCGCCTTGCCAGCGCCGCCGTTCGGCGCGATCATGACGGATCGGTGACAAAGGCGGCATTTGGCGGAGGCGCTTTTGAGCGACGGTGAAGAGGAAGCAAAGAGCGGCGAGGCCGCGACGCTGGTTTCCTTCGCGGGACCGGCGCCGGGTTCTCGGCAGATCGCCTTCAACCGCCAGGAGCTCAACCATATCCTTCGGGTCTATGGCCGTATGGTCGCGGCCGGCGAATGGCGCGATTATGCCATCGACCATCTGGCTGAAAAGGCAGTGTTCTCAATCTTCCGGCGCACCTCCGAGATGCCCCTCTACCGGGTCGAGAAGGATCCGAGCCTCGCGCGCCGCCAGGGCGCCTATGCGGTCATCGCCACCGGCGGCTATGTCATGAAGCGCGGCCACGATCTTCGTCAGGTGCTGACGGTGCTCGACAAGCGGCTGAAACTCGTCGAGAGCTGAAGTCAGGGCGGTGGCAGCGCAGCGCCGCTGCCGAGCGCGCATTGCATCAGCACGCTGTCGAGCCAGCGGCCATGCTTGAAGCCGACATTCTGGAAGGTCCCGACCAGGCGGAAACCGAGCGCGCGATGCAACGCGATCGACGCCGCATTGCCGGAATCGCCGATGACCGCGATCATCTGCCGATAGCCCGCCTCCGTCGCGGCCGCGAGGAGCGCGGCGAGCAAAGCCCGCCCGACGCCGGCACCGCGCGCCTCAGCGGCGAGATAGATCGAATCCTCGATCGTCCAGCGATAGGCCGGCCGCGCCCGATAGGGACCGGCATAGGCGTAGCCGAGCACCGCATCGGTGTCCGAGATCGCAACGAGATAGGGGTGGCCGCCTGCCAAAAGCGCGGCGCGACGCCGGCTCATCTCGTCCAGAGAAGGCGGTTCCAGCTCGAAGCTCGCCGTGCCCTCGCGGACAGCCTCACCATAGATCGCGGTGATCGCGGCGAGGTCGGCGTCGGCGACGGGCCTGATCGAGAAGCGGGGCAAGGACGGCATCGGCAGAACGTCTGGCGCAGATACGAAAAGGGCGCGGCCGAAGCCGCGCCCTGGTTGATTTCAGTCCCGCATCCTTAGCGGCGGTCGCCGAACAGCCGCAGCAGCATCAGGAACAGGTTGATGAAGTCGAGGTAGAGGCTGAGCGCGCCCATGATCGCCTTGCGGCCGGCCGTGGTGTGGTCGTCGCCCGCGAAATACATCTCCTTGATCTTCTGCGTGTCATAGGCGGTGAGGCCCGTGAAGATCAGCACGCCGAGGATCGAGATCGCGAAGCCGAGGGCCGACGATCCGAGGAACATATTGACGATCGAAGCGATCACGATGCCGATGAGGCCCATGAACAGGAACGAGCCCATGCCCGTCAGGTCACGCTTGGTGGTGTAGCCGTAAAGGCTCATCGCGCCGAAAGTGGCGGCGGTGATGAAGAACACCTGCGTGATCGACTGCGACGTGTAGGCGACGAAGATCGTGGTCAGCGAGACGCCCATGAGGGCCGAATAGCCCCAGAACACCAGCTGTGCCGTGCCGACCGACATCTTCTGGATGCCGAAGGATAGCAGGAACACCAGCGCCACGGGCGCCAGCACGATCACCCACATCAGCGGGCTGCCGAACAGCGTCTGGCCGAGCGCGGTCGGCTGGAGGCCGGCGCCGGTGTCGACGAAAGTCAGCTTGAACATGCCGATCGAGGTCGCTGCCGTGATCAGCAGGCCGATCGCCATGTAATTGTAGACCTGCAGCATATAGCTGCGCAGGCCCTGGTCGATAACACCGGTTTCGGCACGCGCTGCGCCAAACGGTGAGACGCGATTGTCGAAATCTGCCATCGAAGTCCCTTCTCCCGAACAGTGTACCGCGTTGTCACGCGACGCCCCGTCGATCCGACCCTCCGAAAATTCCGGAACCGGCCGCCCGGGATGTGCCTGCGATATGGCCCTTGCCACCCCGGCGCGCAAGTGCGCCAGATGACAGCGTCTCGCAAATGGTAACTGAAGCGGAGCCTTGATCCTACAGGTTTCTGAGCACGGGCGCCGCCTTCTGTCCGAGCAGGCGCCATGTACCGGCGAGGCCGAGCACCACGGTGACGAATACGGCCGCGACCGCAGCGCCGAGGGCGCTCATCGGCGCGAAATGAAACGTCTGCTTCATCACCCCCGCGACGACGCCCCATGCGGCCAGCGATCCGGCCAGAACGCCGAAGGTTGCGGTGGCGAGTCCGAGCAGTCCGTATTCGAGGCTGAAGGCCGTGATGAGCTGCCCGCGCGTCGCGCCGAGCGTCTTCAGGATCACCGCATCGTGAAGCCGCCGGCGATGGCCGGCAGCCAGCGCCCCGCCGAGCACCAGCACCGATGCCGCCAGCGCGACGGACGAGGCGATGCGGATCGCCAGCATCAATTGGCCCAGGATGGTCGAGACGCGGTCGAGCGCCTCGCGGACGCGCACCGCCGTGATGCCGGGGAAAGCCGCGCCGGCATCCTTCATGACGCGCGCCTCCAAAGCCGGATCGGCGGCGCCGGGATAAGCGAGCGTCGTCAGCACCGTATAGGGCGCACCGGCGAAGGCGTCCGGCGAGAACACCATGACAAAATTGATCGCGAGACTCTCCCAGTCGACCTCGCGCAGATTGGCGATCTTCGCCTCGACAGGGCGGCCGAGCACATTCACCACGAGGCTGTCGCCGACCTTGACGCCGAGGCCTTCGGCAACGCGCGCCTCCAGCGAGACGAGTGGCGGCCCGGCATAACCGGCCGGCCACCAGTCACCGGCGACGAGGCGCGAATTCTTCGGCAGCGTTGCCGAGAAGGTGACGCCGCGATCGCCCTGCAGCACCCAGGCCTGGTCCGGCGCCGGCTTCAGATCGGCCGCCGCGACGCCGCCGACACTGACGATCCGCCCGCGCAGCATCGGCACGCTTTCAAGCGTCGCCGACGGGACTTCCTTTGTCAGGAAGGCGGAGAACGGTTCGATCTGGCTGCTCGGCACATCGAGAAAGAAGAAGCTGGGGCCATTGTCCGGCATCGAACGCGTCAACTGTCGCTGCAGGCTGCCATCGATCAGCGCGATCGCGACCAGCAATGTCAGCCCGAGCCCAAGCGACAGGACGACGGACGCGGTCAGCGCGCCGGGACGATGGATGTTGCCGATGGCGAAGCGCCATTCCGTCGAGCGCGGCCGCGGCGCCCGCTTTGCCGCCAGCATGACCAGAAATCCGACGAGCCGCAGCAGCACGAACGAGCCGCCCATCGCAACGACGAACATCATCGCGATGCGCCGGTCATAGGCGAGCAGCACCGAAAGCGCGGCGAGCAGCCCGGCCGAGGCGATCGCGGCAATGAGGAAGGCCGGACGGATGCGGGCAGGCAATCCCGAGGCCACATCGCGGAACAGCGCCGTCGGCTTGACGTCGCGGATGCGCCCAAGCGGGGCGAGCGCAAAGGAGATGGCGGTCATCAGGCCGAACTGCGCGGCGATGGCGAGTTCGCCCGGATAGAAACCGGTCTCGGCGCCGACCGGCAGCACATCGACCAGGAAGCGCAGCGCGAGCAGGGGCACCAGCGCGCCGATGACGAGACCGATCGCGATACCGACCAGCGCGATGGCCATGATCTGGATGAAATAGAGCGCGACGACGAAGCGCGCCGAAGCGCCGAGCGATCGCAGCGTGGCGATCACCGGCCGCTTCATGTCGAGAAAGGCGCCAACCGCATTGGCGACGCCGACGCCGCCGACGATCAACGCCGCGAGGCCGACCAGCGTCAGATATTGCGCGAACTGGTTGATGCTGCGCTTGAGACCGGGCGATGCGTCGTCCCGGGTGCGGACCTGCCAGCCGGCTTCCGGAAAATCCTTGGTCGCCTGATCGGAGACGGCGACTGGGTCGCCCCCGGCCGGCAGACGGACGCGATAGCCCCATTGCACGAGGCTCCCCGGCTGCAGCAGCTGGCTGGCGTCGAGCGCGGCGCGCGATATCAGCAGACGCGGCCCGAAGCCGAGCCCGGTCGAAAGCTTGTCCGGCTCGCTCGCGATCGTGCCGGCAATGCGCAGTCGCGCGGAGCCGAGATCAATGCTGTCGCCGAGACGGAGGCCGAGCCTGATCAGAAGCTCGGAATCCGCAACGGCGTCGAGCGGCCGAGCCGGATCAAGGCCTTCGCCGCCCGGCGCGATCTCGATCGTGCCGGTCAGGGGATAGGCCCCGTCGACGGCCTTGATCTCGACCAGCGTCTGATCGCTGCCATCGGTCTTCCGCGCCATACCGCGCAGCGTCGCGATTTCGGAGACTTTGCCGGCCGCATCGAGGAACCGACGTTCCTCGACGCTGGCCTGCCGCTGCACCAGCGTGACCGAGAGATCACCGCCGAGAATACTGGCGCCCTCCCGCGCCAGGCCTACCGTCATGGCACGCGAAACCGAGCCGACGGCGGCGATCGCCGCGACGCCGAGCGCGATCAGCGCCAGGAAGATGATGAAGCCGCCGAGCCCGGCCCTGAGCTCACGGACCGCAAAGCGCAGCGCCGTCATTCAGCCGCGCTCCGCACGGCTTCCGCAGGATCGATGATGCCGGAATGAATACGCACCACGCGGGCACAGCGGGCGGCCAGCGCATTGTCATGCGTCACCAGCACCAGAGTCGTCCCGCGCCGCGCCGAGGTCTCGAACAGGAGATCGGCGATCTGCCGGCCGGTCGTCTCGTCGAGATTGCCGGTCGGCTCATCGGCGAAGATCACGGCGGGTTCCGCGACGAGTGCGCGGGCGATCGCGACGCGTTGCTGCTCGCCGCCGGAAAGGGCGGAGGGATAATGGGTCAGGCGATGCCCGAGCCCGACAAGGCGCAGCTCAGCCTCGGCCCGCGCGAACGCATCGCGCCTTCCCTGCAATTCGAGCGGCACGGCAACATTTTCGAGCGCCGTCATGTTGGGAATGAGATGGAACGACTGAAAGATGATGCCGACATTGGCGCCGCGAAAGCGCGCCAGCCCATCCTCGTCCTCTCGCGACAGCTCGACGCCCGAGACACTGAGCCGTCCGCTGTCGATGCGCTCGAGCCCGGCCATTGCCATCAAAAGCGTCGACTTGCCCGAGCCTGACGGTCCGACCAGCGCCACGGTTTCCCCGGCGGCAACCGCGAGGCTGACCTTCTTGAGAATATGGACGCGCGCCGGCCCCGATCCCAGCGACAGGTCGACATCCGCGAGCGAGATGACGGCGGATGGGGAGATGTCACTGACGTTCAATGGCGGCCGCCCTATATGTCTCGCTTGTCGGCCGCCCGTCGCGGCACGCATCGTTTGCATATGGGAGCCGGAGACGGATGAAAAAGACCCTGCTGCCGCTTCTGGCGCTCGCGCTCGCCGTGCTGCTTCCCCCTGTCGCAGCCATTTCCCCTGTCGCAGCAATGGCGGCACCGGTCCGCATCCTCGCGCTCGGCGACAGCCTGACCGCTGGTTACGGGCTCGGCCCTGAGGACGGCTTCACGGCCCAGCTCGAGCGGGCACTGAAGGCGAAAGGCCTCGACGTCACCATCATCAATGCCGGCGTTTCCGGCGATACGGCCGAGGGCGGCCTTGCCCGGCTGGACTGGGCGCTCGGCGACGGCGCCGACGCGGCGATCGTCGAGCTCGGCGCCAACGACATGCTGCGCGGCATGGACCCGGCCAGCACGCGGAAGGCGCTCGATGCGATTCTCGCGAGACTCAGCGAAAAGAAGATCCCGATCCTCCTCGCCGGCATGCGCGCCGCGCCCAATCTCGGACCCGACTATGGCGCGCGCTTCGACGCGATCTATCCCGAGCTTGCGACGCAGTATGGCGCGATCCTCTATCCGTTCTTCCTGGACGGGGCCGCCGCGCAGTCGGCCCTTTTGCAGGCGGATGGCCTGCATCCGAACGCCAAGGGGGTCGCGCTGATTGTCGAACGGATGCTACCCTCCGTCGAACGTCTCGTCGGCGAAACGAAGCCCCGCTGAACGAGACAGCCCGCCGCCTGCCCTCCTCCGGAGTTCATAAATGGAATATCGTTCGCTCGGCCGAACCGATCTGGCCGTGTCCGCCATCTGCCTCGGCACAATGACCTGGGGCCAGCAGAATACCGAGGCCGAAGGCCATCAGCAGCTGGACTATGCCGTCGATCACGGCATCAACTTCCTCGACACAGCCGAACTCTATTCGATCCCGCCGCGCGCCGAGACGCAGGGCGCGACAGAGCGGATCATCGGCTCCTGGCTGAAGGCACGCGGCAACCGCGACAAGATCATCATCGCCTCGAAGGTCGTCGGCCGCACGCCGATGAACTGGTTTCGCGGCGGCCGGCCGTCAAAGCTCGTGCGCGCCGACATCGAGCATGCGATCGAGGGCAGCCTGAAGCGGCTCGGCACCGACTATATCGACCTCTACCAGTTGCACTGGCCGGACCGCGCCGTGACGAAATGGGGCTCCAACCCGATCAGCTATCGCGTGCCGGCCCCCGCACCCGACGAGGTTCCGATCGAGGAGACGCTCGGCGTGCTCGCCGACCTCGTCGCCGCCGGCAAGATCCGCCATATCGGCCTCTCGAACGAGAGCGCCTGGGGCACGATGCGATTCGTGACGGCAAGCGAGAGGGGCCAAGGGCCGCGGGTCGTCTCGATCCAGAACGCCTATAACCTGCTCAACCGCACCTTCGAGGTGAACCTCGCGGAAGTCGCGATGCGCGAGCAGGTAGGCCTGCTTGCCTATTCGCCGCTGGCGCAGGGCTATCTCTCGGGCAAATACCAGAATGGCGCCCGCCCCGCCGGAGCGCGCACGACCCTGTTCAAGCGCGGCGACCGCTACGAGACACCGGGCGCCGCCGAGGCGATCGACGACTATCTGGCGGTGGCGCGCGATTTCGGCCTCGATCCCTCGCAACTGGCGCTCGCCTTCGTCACCAGCCGGCCATTCGTCACCGCCAACATCATCGGCGCAACGACGATGGAGCAACTCGCGACGGATATCGCAAGCGTAGAGGTCACGATCACGCCCGAGATCGAGTGCCGGCTCGACGCCGTGCTGCAGCGGCGCGGCAGCCCCTGCCCCTGATCACGTTCTGCCGTGCCTTACTCAGGGCGCGGCAGCGCGGCTGCTTTACAGGCCAGCCTCAAACCGCAATGCTTCGCTATCCTCAACCCGAACCGGAGGATGCCGATGCCGCGTCTCTTCACAGCCCTCGAGGTCCCGTCCGAGGTGGGGGAACGTCTCGCGCTGCTGCGGGGCGGGCTGCCCGGGGCGCGCTGGATCGATACTGACTTCTATCATGTGACGCTGCGCTTCATCGGCGACATCGATTTCCGTACCGCGGACGAGGTCGCCGATGCGCTCTCGCGGGTGAAGCGGCGCGATATCGAGCTGAACATCGATGGCCTCGCCGCCTTCGGCTCGGCCAAGCCGCATTCCGTCGTCGCGCGCGTTGCGCCCTCGCGGGGGCTTGGCGAATTGCAGGCCGAGCATGAACGTATCGTGCAGAAGATCGGCCTGCCGCCTGAAGGCCGCCGCTTCACGCCGCATGTGACCCTCGCCCGCCTGCGTGGCACGCCGCAGCGCGACGTTGCCAATTACCTGACGCTGCGCGGCGGCTTCTTCGCAGGTCCCTTCCCGGTCAGCCGCTTCGTTCTCTATTCCTCGAAGGACTCGACCGGCGGTGGACCCTATCTGCTTGAACAGAGCTATCCGTTGGCGGAGGCCGCCTGATGAGAACGTTGAGCAAGTCGGCGCTGGCGGCGGAACTGGCGAGGCTGCCGAGATGGAAGGCCACGCCCGACGGGACCGCGATCACGCGTGTCTTCACCTTCGCCGATTTCAGCGAGGCGTTCGGCTTCATGACCCGCGTGGCGCTGGCTGCCGAAGCGATGGACCATCACCCGGAATGGTCGAATGTCTACAAGACCGTCACGGTCAAGCTGACGACGCATGATGCCGGCGGATTGACGGACAAGGACATCGCGCTCGCGGCCGCGATGGACAGGTTCGGCGGCGCCTCAGCCTGAGGAGGCCGCCAGCCAGGGCGGATCGAGCCGGGCCTCGCCCGAAAGCTGGCCCTGGATGCGCTGCACGCCCCAGCCGGCAAGCAGCCCAGCGGCCGCTTCGTCCTGAACCCATTCGGCAACCGTCTCGATGCCGAGATCCCGCGCGAGCTCGGTCAATCGGCGGACGAAGATCTGGTCGTCGGGGCTGGCCGACAGCCGCTTGACGAAATCACCGTCGATCTTGACGAGGTCGACGGCCAGCATGCGCAGATTGCGGAACGAAGTGAATCCGGCCCCGAAATCGTCGATCGCCACGCGTGCGCCGAGCGCATGCACGGCCGCGACGAATTTCGTCGTCTCCTCGATGTTGCGGATGGCGCTGGTTTCCGTGATCTCGACGATCAGCCGCCTGCCGATGTCGGGCTGACGGCGGACCGCCGCCGAGACCAGCTCGAGCCAATCCGGGGAAGCCGCCGTTTCCGGCGCGACATTCACCGAAAGGATCGCGTCCGGATGCTCGACCAGCGCCTTCAGGACCAGTTCGAGGATTGCAAGATCGAACAGGCGGGCGAGGCCGAGCCGCTCGGCCAGCGGCACGATATGGCCTGCGCCGACGATGCTGCCATCGGCCTGTTCCAGTCGCAGGAGCGCCTCGTGGAAGACGGGCTCGCGTGTCGTGATGTCGACCACGGGCTGGAAGGCAAGACGGAGCCGCCGCGCTGTCAGGGCGCCGATCAGCTGGCGCGACAATTCGGCATTCTCATGCCGTTCGGCCGCCCGCTCCGTCGAAGGCACGAAGGCGACGAACCGTCCGCGTCCCTCGGTACGGGCGAGATCGAGTGCTTCCTGCGCCCGTTCGACGCAGTCTTCGCGGCCGCGGCCATGACGCGGGATCGAAACGCCGCCGATCGAGACCGTGATGGCGAACGTGCCTTCGCTCGTCGCGATGACATCCTCCCGCACCACGGACAGAAACCGTTCGGCCGCGACTTCGATCTCGTGTTCTTCGCAGTTCATGAGCAACATGGCGAGCTTGCCGCCCGAGTAGCGGCCGATGGCGTCGCCCTCGCGGAGACGTCCGCGAATCCGGTGCGCGACCGCGACGAGCGCGCGGTCGCCGGCCTTGAGGCCATAGGCTTCATTGATCAGCGAGAGGTCGTCGATCGCGATCAGCAGGAACGCCGCCGCTTTGCGAAATTTCTGCGCGTCCTCGATCGTCGCGCGGAGCAGATCCATCATATAAGCGCGGTTGAAGAGACCGGTATCGGCATCGTAGCGCGTCAGGAAGGCAAGACGCTGCTCGCGGGCATGGCGCTCGTTGATGATGCGGATCACGCCCTCGGCGCGGACTGCACGACGGGCGCCGTCGGCATACCAGCGGCCGGTATCCTCGACCCAGAGCACGGGGCCGGTCGGCCCGGTCGGCCGGATCGCATATTCGATCTGGTAGCCGACACCCTCGCCAGCATCATGGCCGACGCCTTTCAGGATATGGCGGCGCGAAACCGGATTGCCGGCATCGACCAGCGCGTCATAGGCAGCGCCGGTTGCGATCGCCGCCGCATCGGCGACGCCGAGAATCTCCGCGGCGCCGAGGCTCCAGACGATATGGTCGTTCGGGATCGACCATCGATAGGCAGCCTGGCCGATATGAGCGAGAACCGCTTCGATCGGAGCGTCGTCCATCGGCATGCCGGACCCTCGATAAGCCAGCCCCTCCGCCGGCCGCAATACGGGCGCGACAATCGCATGCGGGTTAGTCGCGAACAATGCCGCGCCCGACCGCCCTGGAAAAGAATCGCGCAAAAACGAAAAGGCCGGCGAAAGCCGGCCTCGTCAGTCCCGATCCAAGCTGGTGGTGCGGATCAGGCTTCGGTCTTCGGCGTCAGGACCTGACGGCCGCGATACATACCGGTCTTGAGGTCAATGTGATGCGGGCGGCGCAGTTCGCCCGAATTCTTGTCCTCGACATAGACCGGCTGGGAGAGTCCATCGTGCGAGCGGCGCATATTGCGCTTCGACGGCGACGTCTTTCGCTTCGGAACAGCCATTTCAATCTTCCTTCGTCACGTCGCCGCCAACCGGCGGCGTGCCGCCCGGCGGGGCATGGCAGTCAATTTGAATGCGGCCTTATACAGAGATCACCGGCCCTTGACCAGAAGGAAGCGGCAAAAACATTCGCCACCTTCCGGTCCTCTCGCCGCACGCCTCGCGGCCGCAGCGATCAGGTCGACAAGAGGTCAAGCTCGGCGATGATCGCGCTGCCCATCTGGCTGGTGCTGCAGGGGCTGGCGCCAGCGGCGGCGATATCGGCGGTGCGGAGCCCCTTGCCGAGCACGCCGGCGATGGCGCGATCGAGCAGGTCCGCCTCTGCGGCGAGGCCGAAGGAATAGCGCAGCGCCATTCCGAACGAAGCGATCATGGCGATCGGGTTGGCGATGCTCTTACCGGCAATGTCGGGCGCCGAACCGTGCACCGGCTCGTAGAGCGCCTTGCGGCGGCCGGTCGCCTCGTCCGGCGCGCCGAGCGAGGCCGAGGGGAGCATGCCGAGCGAGCCGGTCAGCATCGCCGCGACGTCGGAAAGGATGTCGCCAAAGAGATTGTCCGTGACGATGACGTCATATTGCTTCGGACGACGCACGAGCTGCATGGCGCAGTTGTCGGCGAGCACGTGCTCGAGCGCGACATCGGCATATTCCTCCTTGCCGATCCGCGTCACGATCTGGTTCCAGAGGACACCGGACTTCATGACGTTGCGCTTTTCGGCCGAAGCGACTCGCTTGCCACGCGTACGAGCAAGCTCGAAGGCGACCCGGGCGATGCGCTCGATCTCGGGTGAGGTGTAGAGCTGGGTGTCGACGGCGCGCTTCTGGCCGTTCTCCAGCGTCACGATCTCCTTCGGCTCGCCGAAATAGACGCCGCCGGTCAGCTCGCGCACGATCAGGATGTCGAGACCCTCGACCAGCTCGCGCTTCAGCGACGAGGCTTCGGCGAGGGCCGGATAGCAGATCGCCGGACGCAGATTGGCAAAGAGCGCGAGGTCCTTGCGAAGCCGCAGCAGGGCTGCCTCGGGCCGAACATCGTAAGGAACGCTATCCCACTTCGGACCGCCGACCGCTCCGAAGATCACGGCATCGGCGGCGAGCGCCTTGGCCATCGTCGCCTCGGAAACGGCCTTGCCATGCGCGTCATAAGCCGAGCCGCCGACGAGGTCGTGCTCATATTCGAACGATGCGACGCCGCGCGCGCCGAACCAGTCGATGACCCGCTTCACCTCGGCCATGATTTCGGTGCCGATCCCGTCGCCGGGCAGAAGCAGAAGATTGAAGCTGGTCATGGCAGGCTCTCCGGAGGTTCGTGCCGGGCAAGGTATTGCGGGGCGGGCGGGCGAGCGATAGCGAGGCCAGGCCTGGGATGCAAGCGGACTCAGGCCTTAAGCGCCGTTGCCTCGATCTCGATCTTCATCTCCGGCCGGATCAATGGCGCAATGACCATCGTCGCGGCCGGGCGGATCACCCCAAAGACGCGTCCCGTCTCGACAAAGACGGCGTCTGCGAACGCTGCATCCGCGATGTAGTAATGAACGCGAACTACGTCGGCGAGCGCGAAGCCGCCTTGCTTCAGTGCCGTCTCGATCGTTGCCAGCGCATTGCGCGCCTGCGCCCCGACATCCTCGGGCATCGTCATGGTCTTGTAGTCATAGCCGGTGGTGCCCGAGACAAAACACCATGGCCCCTGAACGAGCGCGCGCGAATAACCAGCGGCCTGCTCGAACGGCGAGCCTGTCGAAATCAGCTGGCGGGGCATGCTCTCTCCTCGTCCTGCGACACGGCGTATCGACCCTCTGTCCGCCGACGAAGCGCAGCCTAGTTCATTGCGAAACGGCCACGCCACAAAGATCCGGCTCGATGCAACCATGCCTTTTGACCGCGTCGCACATTGGCGCTAGAACGACTCCAGCAAATGGCGGTGATGCTTACGTGAACGTAAGCGGCAGGAGGATTGAACCCATGTCGAACGCCGAGGCGAAGACGAGCCGGCCGCTCTCTCCGCACCTGCAGATCTATCGCTGGCCGATCACGATGCTGATGTCGATCCTGCATCGCGTCACCGGGATCGCCCTTTATGCCGGCACCCTGCTGCTGGCCTGGTGGGTCATCGCCGCAGCCGCCGGCCCCGCCTATTTCGATGTCGCCAGCGCTGTGCTCGGATCATGGATCGGACGCCTCGTGCTGTTCGGATACACCTGGGCGCTCGTACATCACATGCTCGGCGGCATCCGGCATTTCATCTGGGATGTCGGCGCCGGCTTCTCCAAGCCTGCCCGCGACAATCTCGCCCGCGCCAACATCATCGGCTCCGTCGTCTTGACGATCCTGATCTGGATCGTCGGCCTCGCGATCAGCTGAGGAACACCGCCCATGTCGATGCGAACCCCGCTTTCCCGCGTCCGCGGCCTCGGTTCTGCCCGCGAAGGCACCGGTCATTTCTGGTATCAACGCCTGACCGGCCTCGCCCTCGCCTTCCTGACGACCGCCTTCATCATGCTGGTCATCGCGCTGGCCGGAAGGCCCTATCCCGAAGTGGCGCATGCGCTCGGCAATCCCTTCGTCGCGCTGCTGATGATTCTCATGGTCGGCGCCGGTGCCTGGCACATGAAGATCGGCATGCAGGTGATCATCGAGGATTACTTCCATGGCAATGCCAAGCTGATCGCCCAGATCGCCAACACGTTCTTCTCGGTCGCCGTCGCCGTCGCATCGGCGGCCGCCCTTCTCAAGCTCAGCTTCGGAGTCTGACATGGCTGAGGCCAATGGCAGCGCGCCGGCCACCAATGGCCGCGCCTATCCCTTTATCGACCATACGTTCGACGTGATCGTCGTCGGCGCCGGCGGGGCGGGCCTCCGCGCGGCGCTCGGCGCCAGCGAGGGCGGCCTTAAGACCGCCTGCATCACCAAGGTGTTTCCGACCCGCAGCCACACCGTGGCGGCGCAGGGCGGCATCTCGGCCGCGCTCGGCAATATGGGCGAGGACGACTGGCGCTTCCACATGTACGACACCGTCAAGGGGTCGGACTGGCTCGGCGACCAGGACGCGATCGAATATCTCGTCCGCAACGCGCCGGCCGCCGTCTATGAACTCGAGCATTTCGGCGTGCCGTTCTCGCGCACCGAGGCTGGCAAGATCTACCAGCGCCCGTTCGGCGGCATGACGACGAATTTCGGCAAGGGCATCGCGCAACGGACATGCGCCGCCGCCGACCGCACCGGCCATGCGATCCTGCACACGCTCTACGGCCAGTCGCTCCGCCATTCCTGCGAATTCTTCATCGAATATTTCGCCATCGACCTGATCATGGAGGATGGCGCCTGCCGCGGCGTGGTCGCGCTCTCGATGGAAGACGGCACGCTGCATCGCTTCCGCGCGGCGAAGACCATCCTCGCCACCGGCGGCTATGGCCGTGCCTATTTCTCGGCGACCTCGGCCCACACCTGCACCGGCGATGGCGGCGGCATGGTGCTGCGCGCCGGCCTGCCGCTGCAGGACATGGAATTCGTGCAGTTCCACCCGACCGGCATCTACGGCGCCGGCGTGCTGATCACCGAAGGCGCGCGTGGTGAAGGCGGCTATCTCACGAACGCGAACGGCGAGCGCTTCATGGAGCGCTATGCACCCAACGCGAAGGATCTGGCTTCGCGCGATGTCGTCTCGCGGTCGATGACGGTGGAGATCCGCGAGGGACGCGGTGTGGGGCCGGAAGGCGATCACATTTACCTGCACCTCGACCATCTCGATCCGAAAATTCTGGCCGAGCGCCTGCCGGGCATCACCGAAAGCGCGAAGGTGTTCGCGGGCATCGATCTGAGGCGCGAGCCGATTCCGGTTCTGCCGACGGTGCACTACAACATGGGTGGCATCCCCACGAACTATCACGGTGAGGTGCTTACCCTAAAAGACGGCAATCCCGATCACGTTGTACCGGGCCTGATGGCACTGGGCGAAGCGGCGTGTGTTTCGGTGCATGGCGCGAACCGTCTTGGCTCGAACTCGCTGATTGATCTTGTCGTGTTCGGGCGCGCTGCGGGTCTGCGCTGCGCCGAGCTGCTGGAGCCGGGCTCTGCCCATCCCGATCTCGCGCCGGAGATCACCGACCGTGCGCTGTCGCGGTTCGATCGCTTCCGCTACGCGAAGGGGGGAACGCCGACCGCCGATCTGCGCCTCAGGATGCAGAAGGCCATGCAGTCGCACTGCGCCGTCTTCCGCGACGGGCCGGTGATGGCCGAGGGCATCAAGCAGATCAACGAGATCTGGAAGGCGTCCGACGACATCCGCATCACGGACCGGTCGCTGATCTGGAACTCGGATCTCGTCGAGGCGCTGGAGTATGACAACCTCATCGCCCAGGCGGCCGTGACCGTGACGGGTGCGTATAATCGCCAGGAAAGCCGCGGCGCACACGCGCGCGAGGACTTCCCCAAGCGCGACGACGACAATTGGATGAAGCACACGCTGGCATGGGCCGATTACGGCTCGAAGAGCGTGAAGCTCGACTATCGTCCGGTGCACACGCATACGATGACGAACGAGGTGAAGTACATCGAGCCCAAAGCGCGCGTGTACTGATATGGGAGGCGCGCGCCCTGGTCCGGTTGTCATACCGAGCCTCAGGGCGCGCAACCTTGCCGAGACGATCGCGTTCTACGGCCAGCTTGGATTCCAAGTTCGCGCGGCGTTTCCATGTGTTGCGGAAGCGCAGTGGTGCGCGCTCGTCCGTGACGGGCTGCGGCTGCATTTTCATGTCATGGATCTCGAGGGCCAGTCTGCCACGCCCGGCCTTTCGGGCACGCTCTATGTCAGCGTCGATGACGTCCGTGCCCTTGCCGAGGAGTGGCGCCCGCTGGTGCCGTTCACCTGGGGTCCGGAGGTGATGCCCTACGGCTGGCGAGAGTTCGCCATCCGCGATCCCAACGGTTATACAATTGGTTTTTTTGAAGAGACGTCCGACCCGCCGGATTGTCCGGCTGCGTAAGGACGGATTGAAGGGAATAGGATGCGCTCGGTACTGATCACGGGGACTTCGGCCGGTTTTGGCTTGGTGGCCACGGTGGAGCTCGCCAAGCGCGGCTGGCGCGTGGTTGCTTCGATGCGCAACCTCGAACGGCGCGGATCCCTCGAGGCGGCGCTTGCAGAAGCGGGCGCGACCGGCAACGTCGACATTATCCAGCTCGACGTGACGGATGCGGATTCCCTCGCGCGGGGTGTTGCCGACACGCTCGCCATTACGGGCGGCTTTCTCGACGCGGTGGTGCACAATGCCGGTGTTGCGGCCGGCGGTGCGTTCGAGGACATCCCCGAGGTGGAGTTGCGGCGGGTAATCGAGACGAACGTTTTCGGCGTTATGAACCTGACGCGCGCGCTGCTGCCGACGCTGCGCAAGCAAAGGTCGGGGCGCATCGTCATTGTGTCGAGCGAAGCGGGCTTTATCGGCCATCCGTGCAACTCGATCTACGTTGCGTCCAAGTGGGCGGTGGAAGGCTGGGCCGAGTCGCTCGCGTTCGAGGTAGAGCAGTTCGGCATCGAAGTGCTGATGGTCGAGCCGGGGCCGTACATCACCGACATCTGGCAGGTGTCGCCGCGATTTGCGCCGGCGGACAGCGCCTATCGCCGCTGGAGCGAGAACGCGTTCCGCGCCGGCGACGCGCACGTCGCCGCGAAGGGTCGGGACCCCTACGAGGTGGGCGTGAAGATTGCCAATGTGCTGGAAGCGCGCCGGCCGCGATTCCGCAATCCCGTGCACCGGAGCGCCCATCTTAGCCACTTCGTGCGGGGAAAAATTCCCACCCGGTGGCTGCGGCGGGGCATCGCTGCCTACCTTGGCCTTGGACGGGTGCGGATGTAGCCCGCGGGCTGTATCCGGGCGGCCACGACCCGATGGCCGTGGAGCAGTGAGAGCGCGGTCCGTCTCAAATCGCACCGTTTTCTATGCGAGTGTGCCAAGCCTCCAGCCGGTTCCGGTAGAGGCGCATACGCTCAGCTATCAGGAAACGAACGATGGACACGAATTTCTGCGTCCGGCTGGCCTTCGTGGCAGCCGCTTTTTCAGTTTTGGCTGTGCTGCCCGCAGCCGCAGAGGATTGCAAAGACCCCGTAACCGCCGAGGGCAAACCGGCGACGCTGCGCGATCTCGGCGCCTATCCCAATTCGCTCTTCGCCTGGCGCGCGGCGGTGAAAGAGAAATACGGCCACGAATACAACTCCTGGCGCTACTCGAAGGATCGCAACGTCGATTGCGTCGAGAAGGCCGGCCAGTGGACGTGCACTCGTACAGCGAAGCCCTGCATCGACAAGCTGCACCAGCTCACCGGAGCGGCCAAGGACGCGATTGCGAAAAAGGAGTGCAAGGCTGAGGCGCTGAGTTCCTACGGCGCCAAGCGCAAAGAGCGCGACAAGGCCGAGGAGCAGGCGGTGTACGGCTGGGAGATCGACACGCGCAAGAAGCACGGCAAGGAATGGGCCGTGTGGAAAAACGCCGACGGTCCGGACATCGATTGCCACGATGTGAAGGGCGGCATCCAGTGCATCGCCGTTGGAACGGCCTGCAAGCCGAAGTGAGGTCGGCGGCCGGTGGTGGGGAGGTGTCCTCAGGCCCATTTCCGGGGTGGAATTTTCTCACCCGGGCAGGTGCCTCTGAGCGGCACGACCTAGAGGCGTTCTGCCCTTAGTTGAATCGCAGAACGCTTCTATCTCTTTGTTAGATCGTGCTTCTTATCGGAAAACCGGATCCACTTTTCCGGAAGCACTCTGTTAGGTCGTGCTTCTTATCGGACGTGGTTCCTGCATGGCTTCGCCATGACCCGGTTCCCACTTTTCCGGAAGCACTCTGTTAGATCGTGCTTCTTATCGGAAAACCGGATCCACTTTTCTGGAAGCACTCTGTTAGATCGTGCTTCTTGTCGGAAAACCGGTTCCCACTTTTCCGGAAGCACGCTGGCGCGCTGGACTTCAGACAAAAGAAAAGCGGCGACCGGGATGTCCGGTCGCCGCTCGAAATCAGCTAAGCTCAGATCGCGTTAGATGATGTCGATCTCGGCCGGCATATAGGAGGTGACCTCAAGGCCAACTTCCTGCTCGCGAACGGCCGGCTTGCTCCAAACCTTCATAGTTTCCTCCTATTTGATTACTGGCGAACCGCCTGTCCGCCGTTTCCGTACCCTCAATATAGCGAGTCCCTTCGATAAACAGAAATCGCAATTGCGTGATCTGAAGATAAGAGAAACTTATCGCGACGATAAATGTCCCAGAAGTTCCGGGCATTATTGCTGGCCAGCATCCGATGGTGTGCATTTGAAATAAAGGCGCTGTCGCACCTTTGCGGGCCCCTCAGCGTGCTCGGTTACCCTGTCGGCCTTCCGGTGCCTTGCCGCCGGCATATTCATTCAGGGCCGCTCACATGCATCTGCAATCGCTGCTTCCCGCCGCTCTCTTCGCGGTTTCGGCAATATTCAGCGCATCCGCACTGGCCGCAGAGACTGCGGCCGATCTCCATTCCACGCATGCCGCCGCCGTGTCGGAGCGTTCGGATATCGCTTCAGGGGAGAATGCCTCTCAGGGCGCCTCCCAGAGCTCTCTGCGCATCGCCGCTGCGAAGACGGGAAAGTCGAGCGGGGCTGCGCGCGGCGGCGAGACGAACGAGGCCGAGGCCATTCTCAAGGATTCCAAGAAGGACTTCAAAGTCACCCATAAGGATTTTGCCGACTGCATGAAGGACTGGGGTCCGCAGACGCAGATGACGAAGAAACAGTGGGCCGCAAGCTGCCGTTCGACACTCCAATATTTTCCCGCCGCTCCGTGACAGCGCTGCGGCGCGAGACGGCTTCGCGCGGTGGAGCATCCCTGCGCGCCAAACTTCAATCCGAGGTGATCTGAATGAATACGCATTTGCTGAGGCGGGCCGTGGCTGCGCTCTGCGCCGGTCTCATGGGCGTTACGCCGACACTGGCCTGTACCGATGTCCGACTTATCGCGGGGGATGGCTCGGTGCTGTCGGTCCGCACCATGGAGTTTGCCATGGACTTCAACAGCGAGGTGCAGATCGTGCCGCGCGGTGCGGTCGTCACGTCACCGGCTCCGAACGGCGATGGCCTCAAGTGGACATCGAAGTATGGCTACGTGGCGATGAATGCCCTCGATATGCCCGTTGCCGTCGACGGCCTCAACGAGAAGGGCCTGGGCTTTGGCGCTCTCTACCTGCCCGGCGAGGCGAAGTATCAGGACGTGTCGGCGGACAATCAGAGCCGCGCGCTTTCCAATGTGAGCTTCGGCGCGTGGGTGCTCGGCAATTTCGCCACCGCCGAGGAAGTGCGCGCGGCGGTTTCCGATGTGGTCGTCTGGGGTGAGATGGTGCCTCAGCTCGGCTCTTTCGCGCCGCTCCACTACGTGGTGCACGATGCGGAAGGAAAGAGCATCGTCATCGAGTACGTCGACGGCAAGGTGCACGTCCACGATCACGGGGTTGGCGTTCTCACTAATTCGCCGACCTACGAGTGGCACCTGCAGAATCTGCGCAATTACGTGAACCTCACGGCCGCGAACTCGGCACCGGTGAAGGTCGGCAACGTCACCTATGCGGGTACGGGCCAGGGATCCGGGCTGCATGGTCTGCCAGGGGATCCGACGCCGCCGTCACGCTTCGTGATGGCCGCCGCCGCTGCGCACCTTGCGGATCGCCCGCGGGACACGGCGGAGGCGCTGCTGCTGGCGGAGCACATCATCAACCGGGTCGACATCCCCAAGGGGCTCGTGCGCGATTACGCGAATGGCGGCAAGGCAATGGGCGACTACACCCAGTGGACGACCTTCCGCGACCACGCCAACAGGGTCTTCTACTGGAAGACGTATAACGACCCGGGCCTCAAGGCAGTGGACTTCAAAACGCTCGACTTCAGTGCCGGTCAGCCGGTGCGCCAGCTCAGCATCGCTGCATCGAAGCCGACGGTGAAGATGATCGAGGCGAAGGAGTTTTCCACAGCGACGCAGTGAGCATGCGCCGGTCTTTGCGGCCATCGGCGGATGCACATCGCGCTGCGCTTGGGGGCGCTGCAACTTTGCCCTAGATTGCGAATCGGTCGCCGGCGCATTCCGCGCCGGCGCCTCGCCATCGGGGGATCGCATGCAGTTTGCCAGGGCCTTGCCGACCGCTTTTGCCACGCTCGCCTTGGCGACAGCGGCTGCCATCCCGGCCCAGGCCGCGATTCAGTGTCAGGACGGCAGCCAGCTCATCAAGGGCAACTGGATGGCGACGCCCTATTGCCAGGATAAGCTCCTCGCTGAAGTCGCCCTTTCGCGAGGCTTCAAGACGAGCTTCGAGGCGATCCGCAACAATCCGAACCACAAGAAAGAGCTCTGCCGGTTCCTGTTCACCGATCTGCGGGTGGAGATGACCTGCCTCAGTGCGGGCGTGCCGGAGTATTTCGGCGGCGCCCGCTAGATGTGGAGGGGTGCGCTGCAGGGCGGGGACGCGGTGGCCCTTAGGCGGGCGCGGGCGTCCGGCGCAGCTTTTCGGCGTCGGTGATGATCTGCACATGGTCGAACGCGAGTTCGTGGGCGCGCCAATCCTCGACCCATTCAGCGGCTTCGGCGTCATCGCCGGCGTGCGGGGTCGCCTCGCCGATTTCGGTGAGGAAAGCAACGGAGCAGGTATGCCCGCGCGGATCGCGCTTCGGATCGGAGAAGACGCCGATGAGCCGGAGCGCGCCGGCCTTGATCCCGGTTTCTTCCGACAATTCGCGCCGGCAGCCGTCCTCGACGCGCTCGCCGATGTCGACGAAGCCGCCGGGGAGGGCGTAGGAGCCCTTGAAAGGCTCATTCTTGCGGCGAATGAGGAG
>DATMGR010000009.1:0-398510 GCA_035555375.1 Kaistia sp.
TCAAGAGCAGCTCGGCAAAGCCACCCAAACCCACCAAGGAGACGCCGCGAAACTTGACCGCCACCTAACCCGAAGACCACCATCAGCCCGGGTCACTTCTCAGTGGAAATCCAGGGTCAGTTCTTCGCGGAAATCAACACAGCAGGGACAATCCGGCCTCGAAAGCGCTCCGCTTGAGCGCGGCCGCGCCGCTGCCAGGAGCCGTAAATGCATCGGCGAAAATCAGGATATCGATGGGTTCATTGGCGAGACGTGCGGCCTCCGTCTCCAGATCGCCATCGAGGCTCGAACCGGTCACCCTTGCGCCGGCGTTCCGATAAAGGCCGGCAAGCGCCGCGCCGATCGGCGTCGCGACACCGACGATCACGACATGCATCGCTGCTCTCACCACGGTACGTCCTTCCCGTCAAAGCTGATGCAACGGCCGGTATCCTCCAGGGCAAGCTGTTCGATGACGCGAACCATGCCGGCGACGCTGACATCGACATCAAGGCCGCGATCGCTGTGGTCCGTCATGTCGGTCTTCACGAAACCCGGACGCAGCAGCGCGCAGGTGATGCCGTCAGCGCGCCATTCATCGGCCAGCGAACGCCACATGGCATTGAGGGCGGTCTTCGAGGCGCGATAGCAATATTGCGTGCCCCAATTGTTGGATGAGATCGAACTCATCAGGCTGGACATGCCGAGTGCCAGTCGCCGCTCGCCTGCGAGGAGGTTAGGCTTCAGCGCCGCAACCAGCAGCACGGCGCTGAGCGTATTGGTGTCCATCACGCGATGCATCTCGGCCCATGTCACGGCCTCCATCGGCATGGACTGGTCGCCGGAAATCCCGGCGTTGGCGAGCACTGCGTCGAGCGGGGTACTTCCAAGGTTAGCTGCAAGAGCCGCGATGGAGCGGTCGTCCGTGATGTCGAGGATGAAGGGCTCGGCGCCAAGCTCGGCCAGCGCTGCGCAGCCCGCCTGATCTCTCGCTGTCGCCAGCACGCGCCAGCCTTTTTCAACCAGTTGCCGAACGAATTCGCGACCAATGCCACGGCTGGCGCCGGCGATGAGAATGGAACTCAAGACGGACTGCCTTTGGCCGTTTTCCAGAGCCTGCCGGTCACGACCGCCGCCGCCCCAGAATGAAATCGATGATCGCATCACGCACATTGTCGAGATGCTGCCCCATCAATTGGCGCGACATTTCGGGATCATTGCCGGTGACGGCGTGCAACAGGTCCAGATGTTCCGAGGCGCCGGGAAGGAGGCGATGGGGAATGCGCGAGGTGTTGAAGATATGCGTCCGCCGCCGGAGATCGCGGATTGCGGAGACGACCATGGGATTCCCGGTGGCCTCGGCAATGGTGCCATGAACCATCTCGTCAACAGCCCAGTGATGAGCGGGCGTGATGACTGTCACGCGGCGCAATTCGTCTATGGCGAGCTCAATGGCCTTGCACTGTTCGGCGGTAATTCGTCCCGTCGCACGAGCGGCAGCCTCAACTTCGATGATGCGCCTTAAGTCAAGCAAGCTCACATAGCTTTCGACGCTCACATCCGACACGACGAGAACGCGTCCGTGACGCCGTGAGACGAGCGATTCAGCTTCCAGACGGCCAAGCGCCTCACGGATGGGGGTGCGTGAGATCGCCAGCATTTCGGCCAGCCGACGCTCCTGCAGAACGGCGCCCGCCTGGAGTTTGCCGGAGAGCATCAGTTCGAGGATCTGCGTATAGGCAAACTCGCTGAGGCTGACCTCTGCGCTGCCCGCAGTCGAACGCTCGCGCGCCTCCTGAACGGGTATGACCAGATCCATCATGTGCCCCTCGCTTTGTTGCGTGGTAGACCATTGATATACCAAATGTCAATGATCCCCGGCCGGGACCTCAAATCGGAAATTCGTTCGCCCGCAGTCGTGTCGCGCTTGACGATGCCAGTGTGCCATTGGTATTCCAATGGAACACCTAAAACAAACCCATGACCGGGTACCGGCGGAGAACAGAATGGCCATTCAACCTTGGCGGGCGACCTGCATTCAGATGGGGAGCGTCGTCGCGAGCAATGCGACCAGCCGTCAGGAGGCGTGGGCCATCATCGATGGAAACCTCGCCAACGCGATCGCCATGATCGAAGCCGCCTGTGCTGGTCCGAACCCGCCACGCCTCGTCGTGTTGCCGGAATTCGCATTCCAGGGGCCGCCGCGCGCCACGCCGGTGAGTGACTGGATCGAGCGGGCCTGCGCCACGATCCCGGGTCCGATCACGGATCGTCTCGCCGAGGTCGCCCGGCGGCTCGACATCTACATTGCCGGCAATCATTTCGAGGTCGATCCTCTGTGGCCCGACCGCTATTTCAATTCGTCGTTTCTGCTCGACCCCAAGGGCGACGTGATCCTGCGCTATCGGCGCATCAACACGGCGAGTTGGACGTCGCCGCATGACATCCTCGATGAGTATCGCGCGGCCTATGGCGAGGACGGCATCTTTCCGGTCGTCGACACCGAGCTCGGACGTCTCGCGATCTTCCCCTGTGGCGAGATCAGCGTCCCCGAGCTGTCGCGCGTGCTGATGCTGCGCGGCGCCGAAGTGCTGCTGCATCCGTCGAACGAGCCGATCGGGCCCAAGGCCGAGGCGGCCAAGATCTGCCGGGCGGCCGAGAATATGTGCTACCTCATCAGCACCAATGTCGCCGGCGGCATCGGCTTCTCGCTCTCCGGCGATGAAAAAGGCGGTCACTCACAGATCATCGATTTCAACGGCAACTATCTTGCCTTCGACGGCGAGGCCGCAGAGAGCATCTCGGTGACGGCGATGATCGACATCGAAGCGCTTCAGACCGCGCGCCGCGATACCGGTATGGGCAACGGACTGCTCCGCCAGCGTCTCGAAATGTACAAGTCGCATTACGCGTCGGCCGAACTCTATCCCGCCAACGCGCTGGCCGAAGCGCCGATCGAGACGGTCGCAGACCTCGTGCCGGTGCATGAGCGTGCGATCGCCAATGCCGTCGCTGCCGGCGTCCTGCGCGCCGACTGACATATCCTCGATGTCGGCCGGATGGGAGCCCACCACATGATCAAAGACAAGGGCGCAAGCGCCCATCCTGCCGGGACATCAATCGTCCGCGGTCGGCATATCCTGACGCGGACAATCGACGACGACACGGTCGAGACGTTGAACGATGCTGCGATCCTCCAGGTCGATGGGCGGATTGCCGCCATCGGGTCGTTCGCCGACATCGCCGCAGCCCATCCCGGCGTCGAAATCGTCGGCAATGCCGACAGCCTGGTCATTCCAGGGCTGGTCGACAGTCATCACCATGTCGGGATGACGCCGGTTCAGCTTGGCAGTCCCGACCTGCCGCTCGAACTCTGGCTGACGCACCAGATCCGGCATCGCGGCCCCGATCCCTATCTCGACACGCTCTATTCCGCCTTCGAACTGATCGCCTCAGGCGTGACGGCGGTGCAGCATCTCGGTCGCATGATGCCGGCGCCCGTCGCGGGCTGGCCGGAACACGCGAGCGCTGTGATCTCGGCCTATCGCGATATCGGCATGCGCGTCAGCTATGCCTGCTGCAATCGGGATCAGCATCGCCTGGTCTATGCGGACGATGATGTGTTCATCGCTTCGCTACCCACCGACCTCCGCGAGGACGCGTCCGCATTTCTGAGGCGCACGCACTTTCGCCTGGAGGACTTCGAGACTGATTACCTTCAGCCGATGATCGAGCGCTTCAGTGCCCGGGACGATCCCTTGGTCCGTCTCTGGCTGGCGCCGATCAATCTCGAGCGCGCCTCTGATCGCCTGCTGACCCTGACGTCTGAATGGGCGAAGAAATACGGGATCGGCATTCATTTGCACCTGTCGGAAACGCCCTACCAAAAGGAGTTCTCCCGTCGGCGGTTCGGGAAGTCCTCCGTCGCGCATCTGGCGGATATCGGATTTCTCGGCCCGCACCTGACGCTCGGGCATGGCACATGGATCGACGAGAACGATCTTGATCTGATCCACGGCCATGGCGTCTGCATTTGCCACAATGCCAGCTCCAATCTGCGCCTGCGCAGTGGCATCGCGCCGGTCAAGGAGTTTCTGAAGCGTGGCATCCGGGTCGCGCTGGGCATAGACGAGGCGGGGCTGAACGATGATCGCGACATGCTGCAGGAGATGCGGCTGGTCAAGCACCTGCATTGCGTTCCCGGCCTCTATGAAACGCCACTGACGCCGGCCCAGATCTTCCAGATGGCGACCGAGAACGGCGCTAACGCCACGGGCTTCGGCGCAGAGATCGGATCGATCGCCATCGGCAAGCGTGCCGATCTGGTCGTTCTCGACTATGCCAGGATGACGCGCCCCTTCACGGCCGAAGCGGTGAGCCCGGTGATGGCGTTGATCCACCGCGCAAAGACCGAGCACGTCACGGCCACGATGATCGAGGGCCGCGTCGTCTATCGAGACGGCCGCTTCACGTTTGTCGACCGGGAGGCAGTCTTCGCGGCGCTCGGCGCCGATCTTGATCGCCCCGATCGTCCGGACGAGCTGGCGCGCGCCAGCTTCTCGCGGCGGATCCTGCCCTTTATCGAAGAATTCTACCGCGATTGGACCTTGCCCGAACCGAGGCCGTGGTACCTGCTCAACGGTCGCTGAGCGACGCGCGACCTCTTGAATGCGGTCGCTCGACCCTGATCTGACGGCGCCGCGCTCAATATGAGGGCGGCCGCCCCTGTGGTCTCGGCGTGATGGCGTGGCTGAAACGCCAAGAATTTCAATCGCGTATTGGCATGAATTCAGGTCGTGTCATCTGCCGGAGATCAGGGCGTTCGGCCCAAAAAATAGGCACTCAATGTTCTTGCTCAATATTGCGACAAAGCAGATTGACTCAAGATATTCCCTTGGCATACCATCTGAATGCCAACACTGAGACGGTAGGACGGGAATCCAGATGATGAACAAATTCATGCGGGCGGCCGCGCCGTTCGCGGCCCTGGCGATGATGGGCGCCGTGACCCTTTCGCCGGCCTTGGCGCAGGATCTCAAGAAGGTCCATCTGCGTCTGGCCTATATCACCGGTGGCGTCGATGCCCCGACATTCGTGGCGGCCGCCAAGGGCTATTTCAAGGAGCAGGGGCTCGACGTCGAGATCGTCGACGGGAATGGCAGCACCGGCACGATCCAGGCCGTCGGCAGCGGTGACTTCGACATTGGCATTGCCAGTCTCGGCGCGACGGCGCAGGCCCAGCAGGCTTCTGGCGCCAACGACATCATCGCCGTTGCGGGCCTTCTGCAGAAGGATCCGTCATCGATCGTCGCCTTGAAGGGGTCGGGTATCGTCAAGCCCAAGGATATCGAGGGCAAGCGCTTCGGTACCGACGCCGGAAACCTCCAGGACGGTATGATCACGGCTTTCGCGGAAGCCAACGGCATCGACATGTCGAAGGTCGAGACGATCATCATCAACAGCGGTGAGCAAGTCGCGCTGCTCAAGGGGGATATCGATTTCGTCAACGTCTGGGCCAATCCCGATGGTGACAAGATCGCCAAGGTCAAGCCGATTGAAAAGCCGATCCTCTTTGCTGATTACGGCGTCAACATCCTTGGAAGCAGCGTGATTGTCCGCAAGGACTACCTCGCCAAGAATCCCGAAGTGGTCCGCGGCTTCCTCGCTGCGCTCACCAAGGGCAAGGCTGATGTGGACAAGGATCCGGAAGGTGCCGCGGACATCATCATGGCCGCTCGTCCGGACTCTGATCGCGACATCATCCTTGGCGAAATCAAGGTGATGCCGAACTACCGCCAAACCGCAGCCAGCAAGGGCAAGCCCTTCGGCTGGGTCGCGCCTGAGGACATCAAGCAGACCATCAGCCTGCTGGAGAAATACAGCGGGATGAAGCCGGGCCTCACGCCCGAGCTGATCTATGATGGCAGCTACCTTCCGCAGTAATGGCTGAAATTTGGGCACCGCCGGCTCCTCCGGTGGTGCCCAAATTGCTTTTCTATCGCCCTTGCGGCGACGATCAGGAATTCGACGACATGGATTTGGGATTGAGGACCAGGCACGCGATCGTGCTCGGGGCCAGCCAGGGCCTCGGCCTCGGCGTAGCCCGCTCCCTGCTTGGGGAGGGTGCCAGCGTAACGCTTGTTGCCCGATCCATGGAGCGGCTGGCGACGGCGCGAGCCAGCCTTGCCGAGGATGAGCAGGCGCGGTGCGACCTCGTCGCGGCCGACCTTGGCGAACCTGGCGCGGTTGAGGTGATCCTTCAGGCAGCTCAGCGCGAAGGCCGCGTCGTCGATATCCTGGTTAACAACTCCGGCGGCCCGCCGACCGGATTGCCGAGCAGCGTCTCGATCGACGAAATGCGCGGACAGTTCGACAAGATGGTTCAGCCGATCATGGCGCTGACCCTCGCGCTCTTGCCGGGCATGCGCGCTCGCAAATGGGGGCGCATCATCACGATCGCGTCCAGTGGCGTGGTCCAGCCCATCCCGCACCTGCCCATCTCGAATGCACTGCGCTCCTCGCTCGTCGCATTCATGAAGACCCTTGCGGGTGAGGTTGCGGCCGACGGCGTCACCGTCAACGTCATGGCGCCGGGCCGCATCGCGACCGTTCGAACCCAATCGATCGACAGCGCCCAGGCGAAGCGGACCGGACGCAGCGAAGACGAGATTGCCAGGGAATCCGCCTCATCCATTCCCGCCGGCCGCTACGGCACGATCGAGGAGTTCGGCGCCGTCGCCGCGTTCCTCGCGAGCGTGCCCGCGAGCTACGTGACCGGAAGTGTCATCCGCGTCGATGGCGGCGCCATCCGCTCGATCTAGGCCGCATCACGGACGGAAGAGATCAGGCCCTTGGGGCAACAGAGGAGAACGGCCGAAAGGTCGTCCGCACCACATGAACGTCATGCCAGCACCACGCACCATGATCAGTGCCGCCGAGTCCTACATCTCCATTTCGGGCGTCTCCAAGACGTTCAATGGCCGCCAGGGCGAAGTTCACGCGCTGAAGGACATCAACCTCAATATAAAGCCGGGCGAATTTGTCTCCGTGCTGGGCCCGAGCGGCTGCGGCAAGAGCACGCTCATGATGCTGGTCTCTGGCTTGATGTCCGTCAGCGCCGGCCGCATCACGGTCGGCAAGAAGCATATCGATAGTCCGAATGCCGATGCGGGGATCGTTTTTCAGCAGGATGTCCTCCTTGAATGGCGCAGCGCGCTGCAAAACGTGATGATCCAGGCCGAGATCAGGAAGGGCGATCTGAAGCAGGCCAAGGAACGTGCGCTGCAATTGCTGAAGATGGTCTCGCTGAACGGGTTCGAGAACTCCTATCCGAAGGAGCTCTCGGGCGGCATGCGCCAGCGCGTTTCCATATGCCGCGCCTTGCTGCATCGTCCGCCGCTGATGCTGATGGACGAGCCTTTCGGCGCGCTGGACGCGATGACGCGCGACCAGTTGCAGATCGATCTGTTGCGCCTCTGCTCCGACAACGACATGACGGTTCTTTTCATCACGCACTCGATCTCGGAGGCGATCTTCCTCAGCGACCGCGTGGTGGTGATGTCACCCCGTCCAGGTCGCATCGAACGCATTATCGACATCGACCTGCCGCGCCCGCGCCGCCTCGCCATGCGCGAGGACACGAGATTCATCGAATACACACGCGAACTCACCCAGATCTTCAAGGGTCTCGGCGTCTTCCGGGAGGAGTATTGAGCCATGTCGATAGCCGCCGAAACGCCAGTCGTGCCTAAGGTCAACCTCATCAATCGCCTGCTCGCTATGGTGCCGCCGGCGTTGTGGTCCGTGATCGTCCTGATCATCGTATGGGAACTGTCGGTCAAGATCGGCGAGGTGCCCAACTATATCCTTCCGGCACCTTCCGCCATCCTGGCGGAGTTCGGCGCCTATTGGCATCGCCTGTTGCCGAACGCGCTGGTGACGGGCGGAGAGGTCGTGTTCGGCTTCCTCTGCGCGGTCCTGATCGGCGTTCCGCTTTCGGTCTTCATCGCCTATTCGCGATTCATGGAGCGATCCGTCTATCCGCTGATCGTGGCGTCGCAGACCGTGCCGAAAGTGGCGATTGCGCCTCTGCTGCTGACCTGGTTCGGCTACGGTCTCGCGCCCAAGATCGTGATCGTCGTGCTGCTCTCGTTCTTCCCGATCGTCATCAATTCCGTGATGGGGCTGAAGTCCGCGTCGCGCGAAATGATCTATCTCGCGCGCTCCATGGGCGCCTCGGGCTGGCAGCAGTTCTGGAAGTTCCGCCTGCCGCAGGCACTGCCGAGCATGTTTGCCGGCTTCAAGCTCGCGACCGTGTTGTCGGTGATCGGCGCAATCGTCGCCGAGTTCATCGGCGCCGACAAGGGCCTCGGCTATCTGATCCTTGTTGCGGGTTCGAGCTTCAACATCACGCGCCAGTTCGCCGCGATCATCACCATCACCCTCATCGGCGTCGTCTTCTTCATGGTGATCGAGCGCCTCGAGCGCGTCGTCATTCCGTGGCGCCATCGCAGCCTGTCCGAAACAGACGCCTGATCAGGGCGTCGCTTCGGGTCCGCCTATCGAAATTCTGGGAGAATACAGTGAACAACAAGCTCGACGAGAGCGCGAGCGGCGTCTTCGTCATCGCGGTTACGCCCTTTACCGACAATGGTCGGATCGACGAGGCGAGCATCGACCGCGTGGTGGAGTTCTATCTCGAAAAAGGGGTCGCGGGCATTACGGTGCTCGGCATGATGGGGGAAGCGCACAAGCTGACCTCCGACGAAAGCCGCCTGGTTCTCGACCGCTATTTAAAACGCGTGAACGGCAGGGTGCCGGTCGTGGTCGGTGTTTCAGCTGCCGGCACCGATCCGCTGGTGCAGTTCGCCGATGAGGCGATGGGGCAGGGCGCGGCCGGCGTCATGCTCGCTCCGGTGCCGACGGTTCGCACCGAAGAGCAGATCTATGGCTATTTCAGCGACGTGCTCGATCGCCTCGGCGACGCGCCGGTCGTGTTGCAGGACTTTCCGCTCGTCACCAATGTCAACATCTCGGTCGGGACGATCCGGCGGATCGTCGATCGCTATCCGCATGTCGTGATGTTCAAGCACGAGGATTGGCCGGGCCACAACAAGCTCAGCCGCCTGCTCGGCGCCGACGGGCGGAAGATCAGCATCCTCGTGGGCAATGGCGGGCTCTATCTGCCGCAGGAACTGCGGCGCGGTGCGCATGGCGCCATGACGGGCTTCGCCTATCCGGAGATGCTGGTCGATGTCTGCGCCCATTTCGCGCGCGGCGAGGTCGAGCAGGGCGAGGATCTCTACGACATCTATCTGCCGCTGCTGCGGCACGAAGCCATGCCGGTCATCGGCATTGCGCTGCGCAAGGAAATGCTGCGCCGACGCGGTGCCATCGCGTCGGCCCATGTGCGTTCGCCCGGCCCCCGCCTGAACGCGGAGGACCATCGCGAGCTCGACTCGCTGAACGGACGCCTGCTGCGGCGCCTGGCGCAGAGCGGGGCATCGCTGGCGCTCGCGGCTTCGTAACGACGAATGCAATGCGACGCCATTGCCGGGACGTGTCCCGGCAATGGCGTGTTCGCCAAGGCGCTGCCGCCTGTCAGATACCCGGCGGTCTAGAGGTCGAGGATCAACCGATCCGACTTGGCGCCCGAACAGCAGATCATGATCAGCTTGTTCGAGGCGCGCTCGCGCGCCGACAACACATTGTCCTTGTGGTCCGGGACGCCTTCGATCACCCGGGTCTCGCAGGTGCCGCAGACGCCTTCGCGGCAGGAATGCGCGACCCGCACGCCGGCTTCCATCAGCACATCCATGATCGTCTTGCCGGCAGGAACGGTGAATTCCTTCTGGCTGCGTTTGAGCACGATCTTGAATTCGCCCGTCGGCTTGGCGGCCGTGCCGACGAAATGCTCGACATGGACGTGGTCATCCGGGCGCCCGGCCGTGGCAGCCGTGAACGCGGCGATCATCGGAGTCGGCCCACAGCAATAGAGATGCGCACCGGCCGGCACCTCGGCGACGCGGGCCGCCACATCCATGATGCCGCCAGCCTCGCTGTCGGCATGCAGATGCACGCGACCGGGTTCGATCGTCTCGAGGGCTGCGAGCTGCGCCAGGAAGGCCGCATTGGCGCGATCGCGCACGGCGTAGAAGAGACGCCAGCGCCTGCCAATGGCCTCCAGACGGCGGATCATGGCGAGGATCGGCGTGATGCCGATGCCCCCGGCAAAGAACACGCTTTCTTGCGCTGTCTCGGCCAGAGGGAAGCTGTTGCGCGGCGGCATGACCGGGAGAATCTCGCCGACCCGTAAGGTCTCGCAGAGATAGGCCGAGCCGCCCCGGCTCTTCGGGTCGCGGTTGACGGCCACAACATAGCAGCCGCCGTCATCGTCCGCATTGATCAGCGAATAGCTGCGCGAGAGTTCGCCCGGCAAGGCGAGATCGATATGCGCACCGGCGCTGAAGGGCGGCAGGGCCGAGCCGTCAGGCGCGCGCAGTTCGATAGAGCGAATCGTCTCGGCTTCGAAGCGGATCGCTTCGACGCGGAGGCGGAGCGGGCGAGGCTCCGTTGCGCTCGACGGCCCGTGAACGGGATCCGACGCGAGTCCCGCGTCGGATCGATCTTGAAGTGCGGTGGTCATTCGGCGGCGGAGAGCTTCGGCCGATAGCCCTTGATGGCGGCCATCTTCTCTTCATAGCCGTCGAGCCAGTCGGTGCCATAGGGCACGACGATGTCACCGCCGCGCGCGTCGCGGCAGAGTTCCGGGCGATCGAGGACTTCAGGCAACTTACCGGTCTCGGCATATTCCTTGGCTGCGTCGAGCATGACGCGACGCGTCAGGATGACCATGCGGTCGCTGGCCGCCAGATGCTCCATGGTGCGATCGACGATCGGACCCATGCTTTCCTGGATCGCCTGATCCTGCAGCGGAACGCCGACGATGCCGGTGTAGCTGTCGCCGTTGCGCTGCCATTCCCGGTCAATGCCGTAGTCGTTGGAGGCATCCTTGACCGGGCGCCAGCGGCCCTTCCAGTCGGTCGTCGTCGGGAGGTATTCGAGCGGGCGGGCGAGGCCGCCGACCAGGGTGCCGTCCTTGTATCTCAGGTTCTTCCGGCGTCCGTTGATGCGGCCGAGATCGATGTTGAAGATCATCGTGCTCTCGTCGTCGATTGGGACCCATGCGTTGACGGTGACGTTGTCGTCCATCAGCCCCGACGGATAGGTCACCCAGATCGGGAAGATATAGCTCGCGAAGCGATGATGCTCGGTGCCCTCATAGGCATTGCGCTGCGCGGAATACATCGTGCCGAACGGCATGACGGAGACGTTGATCTTCGGCGCCTTCTCGGTGACCGTGAAGGCTTCCGGATCGCTCAGGTCGAGCTTCTCGCCATCGATGCCGCCGACATGCAGGAAGCCGAGATGCGAGGTGTCGACGTCGCCCTCGAGCGCCTGCATGTAGTTGCAGTCGCGATGGGTGAGCGCGATGTTGCCGTCATGGCCTTCGCCCATGATCGCCTCGATCTCGGGCAGCGGCGGCGGGTTTTCCTGGCGCTCGCCCATATAGGCGAAGACCAGCCCGCCCGATTCCTGCACACGGTAGGCGATGGCCGGCGTGCCTGCCGGATATTTGGACTTGTCCTCGAGATTGGGCTGGTCGAGGCACTTGCCGGTCACGTCGAACTTCCAGCCATGATAGGCGCAGCGTATGCCGCCCAGTTCGTTGCGGCCGAAGAAGAGCGATGCGCAGCGATGCGGGCAGCGGTGATCGAACACGCCGACACGTCCCTCGCTGTCACGGAAGGCGACGAGCTTCTCGCCGAGGATCATCAGGCGGACCGGGTCTCCATCAGCCTTGAGTTCGGACGAGAGACAGACGGGCATCCAGAACTGACGGAAGAAGTTGCCCATCAGAGTGCCCTTGCCGACGCGGCAAAGCTGTTCGTTTTCTTCAGCGGTAATCATCGTGGCGGTCTCCTGGGCTCAGTTCGTCAGCGGCTGCAGCACGCGCAGCTTTTCGAGATTGGCGCGTGCGATCTCGACGCTTTCGCGCGTCTGCACGGTGTCGGTCATCGGGGACGCCAGAAAATGGTTGGCCGGGTAGAATTCGGCGCTGGCGTAGTATGGGCGGTACATCTCGAAGCGGGCCCGCAGCAGCGGGTTGTGCATGCCCGTATCGGCGCGACGATCGGCACGGAGCGCTTCAACGTCGATCATGCCGGTGACGCCCACGCCCTCGGCCGCATCTTCCTGGAAGGCAATCGTATTGCCGTGATGGTCGAGAATATGCGAGCGGCCGCCCATGATCGTATTGTCGGGCGAGAAGCCGATCGGGCCGGCGACGTTGGCGCTGACCAGGTAGCACATGTTCTCGGCCGAGCGCGCGACCTTTGCGGCCTCCTGGCCGACCGTATATTTCGAGTTGGTCGGATGCAGGATCACCTCGGCGCCCTGCATCATGAACACGCGCGCGACCTCGGGGATGTTGATCTCGCCACAGGGAATGACGGCGAGCCGACCGAGCTCGGTCTCCACGACAGGGAACACCTGTTCCTGCTGCGTGGCGGCCATGTAGTCGGACATGAAATCATGCGGCGAGGGGAAGGCGGCGGTGTTGATCCGGCGATAGTTGAGGATCACCTCGCCGTTGCGGTCGATCAGGAACGACGAGTTGAAATAGCGCCCCGGCCATTCCGCAGGGGCTTCGAACATGTTGCCGGCAATGTAGATCTTCTCGCGCCGCGCCAGTTCCTGCAGCGGCTCGGTCAGCGGTCCGGGAATGGTCGAGCAGGCGCGATCAATCCATTCGCGCACATGCATCTGCAGCGGCGGCCCCTGCAGCGCAAACTCGGGGAATACGACGAGATCAGGCTTCAGCGGCGAAGCGCAGGCCTCTTTGATCAGGCTGATCAGGCGATCGAGATTCCGGAGCATGAGCGCCTTCGCGGCGGCGTCATCCGGAGCCTGCGTGGCGCGCTCGCTGCGCATCTGAATGCTGGTTGCGCGCCAGGGTTTTATCGGCATGGGACGGCCTCTATGCAATTGGCGGATCGGTTGCACGCCAGTGGTATACCAGTAGGTATCGACGAAGCCGTGGCGAATTGCAAGCCCTGCTGCGCCAGGTTTCGCTGAAATCGCGGGCAGGGGCGTGATGTGCGCGAATTGTTTGCACAACGGCTCCGAGCGGCGCCAAATTCGAGGCGGCGGCTGGAATACCAGAGCTATTCCCAGTGTCTTCCATTGGCAGACAGTGGGATATATGACTGCCTGACAAAGCTGGGAGTTGGGCGCTTGAGTGAAATCGACGAACTGGATCTGGACGTGGGGTCCGCGGACCGGCCCAACCTCACGGAACAGGTCTATGAGCAACTGATCGATCTTTTGATCCGTGGCGACCTGAGGCCAGGCGACGTGATTACAGAGCGGCGCATGGCCGAAAAGCTCAACGCTTCACGCACGCCCATCCGAGAAGCTCTGGGTCGGCTCGAGGCGGAAGGGCTGGTCTACAAGCAGCCCAATCGCGGCGTCACCGTCAGTCCGTTCTCAACCGAAGTCTTTGTCGAGATCCTGAATGTACGGCAGTTGCTGGAGGCCGAAGCAGCGAGGCTCGCCGCCGGACGCATCCCACCCGAACGGATGGCGATCATGCGCGCTGCACTCGAAAAGATCGCCGGGAATCCCAAGCCCACCTTGAGCGACATCTGGGAGGTCGACGACCTGCTGCATGGCGAAATCGCCGATACGGCCGGCAATGTGCTGATGGCCTCGATGATACGCGACCTTCGCCGCCGGACTCACGTCTTCAATGCCTCGCGCAAATCCGTGACACCGAGCTTCGGCGTCGAGGACAATACGCTGTTGCTCGATGCGATCGAGAGTGGCGATGGCGAGCGCGCACGCGCCGCCATGGCCAGGCACATCGAAACCGTGAAGCTGGCGCTGATCGACCGTCTATCCGGCGCCATTCGCTGAAGCGTCAGCGCGCCAGACGCGCCGCGAACTGGCCGTGTCCGGCCTGCGCCGTGATTGCGGCGCCATCCCACACCTGCCGGCCGCGCACGAAGGTCGCGGTTGGCGTCGCCGCGAACTCTACGCCGTCATAAGCGCTCCAGCCGGGGCCGTCGGCGTTGCGCTTCGAATCGTAGACGCTCGGCGTCGGATCGAGCACGGCGATGTCGGCGTCGAAGCCTGGCGCAAGCTTACCCTTTTGGGGCAGGCCGAAGAACGTCGCTACCTTGTCGCTAAGAAGATCCGCTGTCATTCGCGCCGCCGCGTCGCGGCCGCTGCGGGCCGATGCGCCGGTGAAGAAGGCGGGCAGCAGCGTTTCGAGCCCCGGCATGCCGGCCGCGACATCGAAGATCGAGGCGTTCTGCTTGCGATCGAGCGGCCAGGCGCTGTGGTCTGACGATACGAACGTGCAGCCGCCCGCTTCCAGCACCTGCCAGAGCGCGTCCTTCTGGCCCGTGCGGATCGGTGGGTTGACCTTGAGCAGCCCGCCGAGGCGCGGCATGTCATGCGCCGCGTCGAAGAGCAGATAGTGCACGCACATCTCGGCGGTCGCGTTCACGCCGCGATCGCGATAGGTGCGCACCAGCTCGAAGCCCTCGGCGATCGAGATATGCACGATGTGGAGATGTGAACCGGTTGCGGCGCCGAGTTCGAGGAAATTCGCCGTCGCGGTCAGTTCCGCGACTTCGGGCCGGCTTGGGCTGTGGTCAGACGGGCTCGTCCTGCCTTCGGCTCGGAACGTCGCGGCAAGGCTTCGAACGATCTCTTGATCCTCATTATGCAGTCCCACTGGCAGGCCGGTGCCTCCGAGCGTCTCCAGAAGCCAATGCGTTGCGGCATTGCCGATGCGAGGGAAGCGGTGAGGGTGCGCTTCGAAGGAGGAGATCTTGAACGCGCAGACACCGCCCGCGATCAGTTCGGCGATGTGCTCCCGATTGGGGATTGTCGGTACCGTGCCATAGAGGGCGACGTCGCAGACCGCGAGCCGTTCGATCGCATCGATCTTTTCGGACAGAAGCGCACCGGTCGTGACGGGGTCGGGATCGTCATACGGCATATCGACAATAGTCGTGACGCCGCCCATCGCCGCCGCCCGGCTGGTCGGCCCCATTCCGGCGAACCCGATCTGGCTGCCGGCGTGGGTCTGCCCGTCGATGATGCCCGGGAGCAGATAGGCCAAGCCATAGTCCTGGCTCGTCGACGCCGCCGGCGCGGCACCCGTCCCGATCGCTGCGATCCGACCGCCGGAAACAGCGATCCAGCCGTCCTCGACGATACCGGCGGGAGCCACCACGCGCCCCTTCACTACGAGATCGTACATCCTGTCTGCTCTCCGCGTGCGTGGTGCCAGATGCAGAGCGAAAATTGGCGTGCACATGGCATTCCCATGGTGTACCAATGCCGGACGAGTTTGGAAAGCCTTGCCATGAATGGCTCAATTCCGGGACGATCGAATGCTGTATGACCTGACAATCCTGTCGCTGCTGCCCAACACGCTGGGCGCCGTGTTGCCGCTCCTGCCGCAGACCTACAAGGAATTCTCGAGCACGGGCCGGCCGCTCGGCTGCTTTTCCTGCGAATTTGGCGTGCTCAACCGCTTCGCGTTCCTGACTGCCTATGAGAATGCGGAAGCCCTGGCCGCCGAGCGGTTGCGGCTGATGGGGGCGGAGAACCCCTACGGCATCGCCCCTTATCTCGGCGGCATTAGCAGCACTGCCTTCGAGCCCCTATCCTTCATGGACCCGATCGAGCCGGGCGAATACGGGCCCTTCTACGAAATCCGCACCTACACGCTGCAACCCGGCGGCCTGCACGAGACGGCGGAGGCGTGGAGCAAGGTCGTCGACCGGCGCAATACGATGTCGAAGCTCTTGATGGTCATGGGCTCGGTTGAGGGTGCACCGCAGAAAATGGTGCATATCTGGCCCTACAAGACGATCGAGGACCGCGTGAAGGCGCGCGCCCAGGCGAGCAAGGAAGGCATCTGGCCGCCGCCCGGCAGCTCGGCCAGGCTCACCTCGCTGCAATCGGAACTCTTCGTCGCGACCGGATTCTCGGATCTTAAGTAGCCATCGCCAAACCCTGCGCCGTGGCCCGCATGGCCGCGGCGCCTTTCTCCGTCAGGTCCAGAAATGTCGATATCCGAGCGGCTCGCCAGCCTCGCCATTGTCCTGCCACGGCCGCCGTCGCCGGTCGGTAATTTCACGCCGGCCGTTCGGACGGGCAATCTGCTGTTCATTTCAGGGCTGGCTCCGGCTGATGCCGAGGGCAGGCCTATCGTGGGCAAGGTCGGAGCGGATTTCACGGCCGAGGAGGCGCAGGGCTTTGCCCGTCTCGTCGGGATCAACCTGCTCTCCGTCATCGATGCGGAGCTCGGGAGCCTCGACCGCATGAGCCGGGTGGTCAAATTGCTCGGAATGGTCAACGCGACGCCGGATTTCACGCGCCACCCCTTTGTCATCGATGGATGTTCGAACCTGTTTGGCGAGGTCTTTCCTCACCTCGGCCGCCACGCGCGTTCGGCGGTGGGTGTTGCCTCCTTGCCTTTCGGCATTCCCGTTGAGATCGAGGCCGTGATCGAATTTCGCGATTGATCGCAGCGCCGAGCGGTCGGCCGGCGGCATCATCTCGCGGAGCGGATGTTCACCGGCTGCCGCAGCCCCACTCACGCTTACGCTGTCTGCACCGTGCGGCTGGCATATGTCTTGTAAAGGCGCTGCTGGTTGAGCGCATCCTGTTTTGGCGTGATGCCGAACTCACGCGAATATTCGCGGCTGAACTGCGAGACGCTTTCGTAGCCCACCCGATACGCAGCATCGCCGACATTGGCTGCCTCGGACACCATCAATCGGCGCGCCTCAAGCAAACGCAACTGCTTCTGAAATTGCAGCGGCGTCATGGATGTCAGAGCCTTGAAGTGCTGATGAAAGGACGATGGGCTCATACCGGCCAGTTCTGCCAGCGTCTCCACGCGCAAGGTCCGAGAGAAGTTGAGATGCAAAGCCGAGATCGCCTTGGCTACCCGCTCGGTATTCGACTCGGGCAACACCAGCTTGCGCAACTCTCCGCCATGCGGCCCACTCACCAGCCAATAGCAGATCTCGCGCATGACCGATGGGTAGAGAATGGGGATCGATCGGGGTGACGCCGTCATGCGCAGGAGGCGCGTCACACAGTCCGCCAGCGCCTCGTCCACGCGGCCGACGAACACGCATGGTCCGGAATCCGCGACCGGCTCAGGCGGTTCGTCCAGTTGCTCCAGGACCTCGCGCACCATCGCAACATCGAAATCGATGACAACGCCGATATAGGGAGCGTCGGCACTTGCCTCGACGATCCGTCCCGTGGCCGGGATGTCGACGCTGACCACCAGGCAATCCATGGCGCCATAGTCGAGCCGGTCTTCGCCGAAGTGTATTTCCTTCGCGCCTTGCAGGACGACGCATAACGACGGCTTGTAGATCGAGCGGCTCGGAATCATCGCCTGAAACGAGCGGACGATGTTGAGCCCGTCGATCAGCGTCGGGAACAAACCCTGGCCGCCGCCCTGATCCTCGATATACGCGTTCACGGTCGCCAGAAGGGATGATGGCATGGGGCCCCCGGTCGCTTGTGCGGCCAGAGCAGCACCTTATCATTGGATAGGCTATCATCACCTGTAGGAATAGGCAAATTTATCGAAGGTTCGGGCATTCTGTTCATCGGACGTTCCATTTAGCTTGGATGTGCCAACAAGCGAGGAGCAGTTCAGACATGACAGAAATGACTGCACGGTCAACCGAAATAACGGTCACGCATCCGTATGCCGTCCAAGACATAGGAGGTGTATATTTTGAAGGCTGGCGCTTTGCAGTCTTTTGCATCACCCTCGCGCTGATCAGTTCCGTTTCGAAGATCGACAGGATCCTGCCGTTTATTCGGACTGAATCGATCAAGGCCGATCGGAATCTGAGCGATACCCAGATGAGTCTCCTCACCGGTCTTGCATTTGTTGTCTGCTATACGCTTCTATCGCTACCACTTGCACGGGCGGCCGATCGGGGATCTCCGAGATTTGTGCTTGTTTCCTGCATCCTGATCTGGAGCGTGATGACCGCGCTCGGCGGTTTTGCGGCAAGCTTTGTCTTTCTGGCGCTGTCCCGTTTTGGCGTGGCCTTCGGCGAAGCAGGCGCGATTCCCGCCGGACATGCGCTCATAGCGAGAAAGGTCCGGCCCGAACGGCGCGGCCTCGTGGTCGGATTGTTTGCAATGGGGGTCCCGCTCAGGCGATGGCGGGCTTTGCTGCCGGCGGCGCCATCGCAGACACCCTGGGTTAGCGCACAGCGCTGATCGGCGCTGGGTCGATTGCCCCTGGCTGGTCCTGCCTTTCTCGTCGCGAACCAGCGCATTGCCGATTTCCTTCGAAATAACCCCGCTGGACGGCACTGCTCAGGCCGATGGCGGCCGATCTCCGGAACCGAGCTCGCTATGCGGCGTCAGCCGATCAACCTTGAAAAGGACTATGCCGATGCGTGAGAATTGGACCGCCCAGGACATGCCGTCCCAGCACGGCAAGACAATTGTCGTTACAGGCACGGGTGGCCTCGGCTTCGAGGATGGACTTGCGCTGGCGCGCGCCGGCGGCGACGTCATTATTGCCGGGCGAAATCCCCGCAAGGGAAACGACGCCGTCGCCCGCATCAAGCAAGCGGTGCAATACGAGCATGTGAGCTTTGAGCCGGTCGACCTCGCGGATATCGTCTCCGTTTCCGCATTCGGCCAGCGGTTGCGAGACAGCCAGCAGAAGGTCGACATCCTGATCAACAACGCGGCCGTCATGGCGCCGCCGCAGCGCCAGACGACGGTGGATGGTTTTGAGCTCCAGTTCGGCACGAATTATCTCGGCCACTTCGCGCTGACTGCGCATCTGTTGCCCTTGCTGAGCCGCGGGCAGGATCCGCGCGTCGTCACCCTCTCAAGCATCGCGGTGCGCCGGAACACCGCCATCGACTTCGACGATCTCCAGGCCGAGAAGGCCTATCACCCCATGGTCGTCTACGCCCAATCGAAGCTCGCCTGCCTGATCTTCGCGCTCGAACTTCAGCGCAGGAGTGACGCGGCCGGCTGGGGCCTGACGAGTATCGCCGCTCATCCCGGGATCGCGCGGACAGACCTTCTCCACAACGCGCCGGGCCGACACAGTGCCCAGGGGCTTTTGCGATCGCTCCTGTGGTTTCTGTTTCAGCCGGCAGCACAAGGCGCTCTGCCCGCATTGTTCGCGGCGACGTCTCCCGATGCCCGGGGCGGCGGTTACTATGGCCCCAACAGACTTTCGGAGACGCGCGGCTATCCGAGCGAGGCGGCCGTTCCCGCACCTGCATTGGAACTGCACGTCGCATCGCGGCTTTGGGAGGTCTCGGAAAAACTGGCCAACGTCGATTTTGACGCTGCCGCGAAGGCGCCTCTCCAAACAGGCCCGGATTTGTCCAGCGCTTCCATCGATTTCACAGGCATTTGAGCCTTGAAGGCAGGATGTGCTGCCGCCGTTAATGTCGGATGTGGAGATTAATCAGTATGGATCGCGTTCTCGTCACCGGCATTTCAGGCTTTCTCGGCGGCCACATTGCGCTGCAACTGCTCAATGCCGGCTACATCGTGCGTGGAAGTGTACGCAATCTGTTGAAGGCGGACAAAGTGCGGGACACCCTCGCAAAGGCAGGTTCGCACGTCTCGCATCTCGAATTCACGGTGCTCGATCTCCTTGACGATGCGGGATGGGATATGGCGATGAAGGACGTGCGCTATGTCCTGCACACCGCCTCTCCGTTCGTGCTCAAAGCGCCCAAGGATCCTCAGGAACTCATCCGTCCCGCTGTCGGCGGCACAGAGCGGGCGCTGAGATCGGCTCTCGCTGCCGATGTGGACCGTGTGGTGCTGACCTCTTCCACGGCAGCCATCACTTACGGCCACCCGCGGAGCTACCGCCGGTTCTCGGCAGCCGACTGGACGGAGATCGAAAGCGGGTCGGTGCCTCCGTATCAGCAATCGAAGACTCTGGCAGAACGCCGGGCGTGGACGATGATGGATGCCGCGGGGCGACATGACGACCTGGCTGTCATCAACCCGAGCGGCATATTTGGCCCGCTACTCGATGAGGATCCCGGCACCTCGGCGCAACTGGTGAGCATGCTGTTGAGTGGCCGCATGCCCGCACTCCCTCGTCTTGGAATAAACCCGATCGACGTGCGAGACGTCGCCGAAGCGCATGTGCGTGCCATGACGGCTGCGGAGGCGGGGGGACGGCGTCATCCGATGGCGGTGAGTGGATACACTCTGGCGGATGCCGCGCGCGTTCTCCAGCAGCACTATCCGGACCGTCATATTCGTACGGTCCGCCTGCCGAACTGGTTTGTCCGGCTGGCCGCCATCGCGGTGCCGATGATGCGCCCGATCGTCAACGAACTGGGCGAGGCCAAGACAATCGACTCGTCGGAAGCGCTGTCGCTGCTCGGTCGGTCCTTCATCGCAGCCGACGATGCCATCCTCGCGACCGCAGAAAGCCTGATCGCCCACGGGATTGCGTAGGGCGCGGCCGCTCCATGCGACCGCGCAATCGGGATTCTGGCCTTCGCGCTTTCTGGAGAGTTCGCGTCGATATCGGGACGCTCTCACGCGTCTAGACCACGAAGTCAAACCGCCCGAACCGTCCGTCGCGGGTTTCCTTCATGTTCAGCAGAAGCTGCTCGTGAAAGAGCCGATCGCCAGCATTTCTGGGCTCTCCAGGAAAATACAATTGGGTGGTGAGAACGCGCCCATGGGGGCGCTGGACCTTGAAATGGAAATGACGGGTACGGCCGGGGTAGAGCGCGGGCACGATAGTGTTGAACCACCAGCGTCCCTGAGCATCAGTGAACTGATGTCCGCGCAGGCGGAACCCGGTACTGTCATAGTCGCCGTTTTCGTCGGCATGCCAGATCTCGACGAGGGTCCCCGCGAGCGGCCGGCAGCTTCTGTCGAAGACGAAGCCCGCAACCGTTATCCGTTCACCGTCGAGAGCATCCGCGTGGAGCTCCCGATTGCGCGGCGAGTTCGGCCTGAAGAACGGACCGGGCTCCCGCTCCAGAGTGGGGTCATGCTCATCGCGACATTCGAGGGTCAGAGGAAGTAGAGGCCCCGCTTGCGCGAATGCCGAGGTCCTGCGGCGTGGATCAGAGGCAGCGTTAAGAAAGCGAGCAGCAGGGTGCGTCGAGTCGAAGGCACGGTCAGGCTCCAGGTCTTGGGGTCGCGGGCTCTCTTCGATGGTCAGGGCTGGTCATCGCAGTCGTTGCGCGGCCTTGGCCTGAGCCTCCCGGATCAGGCCGGGATACATATTCTCCTTGCCGGGATACCAGGGCATGGAGCCGATGGCGCCGAAGCCGGGGATCGTCTCCATATGCGCGACCATGCGGGCCCGCATGCGCTCGTCGGGAAGCGGGCCGGTCATCGCCTGGACGTTGTCGCTCATGTGGTCGCGGTTGGAGGTGCCGCACAGCACGGTCGTGACCGCCGGGTTCGCCATGACCCATTTCAGGAAGAACTGCGCCCAGCTCGTCGCGCCGAACTCCGCGGCAAAACCGGGGAGCGGTTGTCCCTCGACCACCTTCATCAGGCGGGCCTTTTCGAGGGGGAGATTGATCAGAACACCGACGCCCTTGTCGGCCGCGGCGGGAAGGAGACGACGCTCCGCATCGCGGTTGAAGATCGAGTAGTTCGTCTGGATGAAATCGACATTGTCGCGCTCGACGATCGCCAGCAATTGGTCCTGCGCCGCCGACTCGTGGTGGGTGACGCCGACATGGCGGATCAGGCCTTCCTGCTTCCAGGCTTTCATCAGCGGGATGATCACCGGCGCATTGGTGATGCTGTGGCACTGCATGAGGTTGATCATGTCGCGCCATGTCCGCATCCGTGATTGCCGGAAGCTCTCCACGGCGTGGCTTTCATCGCCGAGATATTCCCCGGTCGACCAGACCTTGTTGGCGAGGAACATCTCGTCCGATCCGGAAAACTCGCCCATGAACTGGCCGACGCTGACTTCCGCCGAGCCATAGAGCGGCGAGGTGTCGACCACACGGCCGCCGGCCGCGACATAGCGTTCGAACACCTGCCGCAGGGCGTCGCGGCGATCGCCGGGCTTCAGGTCGAAGGTCAGGAACGTGCCGAGGCCAAGGGCCGTGACCTGTTCGCCGGTGCGGGGCAGGGTGCGTGTCAGCACCTCGGGATTGGGGGCCGAGCCCGGCGGGGTCACGTTGGTAGCCTGCGCCCCGCCGCAAAAGGGACGTTGGCCGCCAATGCCAGCCCGGTTGCTGCCGCCCCCACCGTTCCGAGAAAGCCGCGCCGATCGATCTTCGCCTGGTCCATGTGAAGCCTCCTGTATGGTTGTTTCAGAACTGCCAGTTGGCCGGGACCCAGGCGTAACCGCCATCGGTCTTCAGCATGCGGCCAAGGCCCGGAAAGGAGAAGTGGAAGCCCAGAACCGGAAGGCGATCGGCGGCCGCCATGTCGAAGATGCTGCGGCGAGAGGCGAGGGCCGTCTCCTTGTCGCGATCGGGGCCGGGAAGCCAGGGCCTGTCGACATTGACGACCGGGTGATAGGCAAGGTCGCTGGTCAGCAGCAGCTGGTCGGTTCCGGAATGGACGAGGAAAGTTGCCATGCCCGGCGTGTGGCCGGAGGCCACGAGGGTGGTCAGGCCCGGCACGATCTCGGCGCCGGCCTCATAGAGCTCGACATCGTTCATGACCGGCTCGAGGCTGCTTTTGATGTTCGCCGCGCTCCCCGGTCGCCTGACGGTCAGCTCTGCGCACAACGAGTTGCAGGCCGCGCTGGCCGGGAGAGGGATCGCCCATGTCATAGACGACTATGCCCAGCCCCACTTCCAGAGCGGCGGGCTGGTTGAGCTTCTCTCCGATTGGAGCCCGACCTTACCGCATTGGTTTCTCTACTACCCCAGCCGCCGGCTTCCGAGCGCTGCGATGCGTGCGTTTCTCGACTACATGCGGAGCTACGACTGGCAGGCCAGAAGGTAACACCGCCGGCGCACGGGCTGACCCGTCGCGGCTCCTGCCCAAGTCAGATCAGAAACTGGTAGCTCACCGGCACGAAACGGAACCCCGTGCCGAGCGGCTCGACATAGCCGGCCGAGGGATGGGGCATGTGATAGCCGATGAACGGGATCTTCTCAGCAGCCAGCATTCCGAATAGCTTCTTGCGCGTGTTGGCCGCCGCCGCTTTGTCCATGTCGAAAGAGACTTCCCAATCCAGCTTCTGCAGAGAGGCCACGAAATGGTTCGCCGGTCAGCAAGAGGCGCCGGCCCGCCGATTCCAGCAGAAACGCCATGTGACCCGGCGTGTGTCCTGCGGCGGCCATGCTGGTAACGCCCGGCACGATCGATTGATCGGCTCCGATAAAGGTCATCCTCTCTCCAAGCGGCAGGACCTTTCTCTGAATGGCCGTCGCATGCATCGCGGCCGGCGTCCCGGAAACATCGGCCGAGGTCCAGAAGTCCCATTCCGTTTGGCCGACGACATACCGTGCCTCGTTGAACGCTGGACGATCGCCTTCCATGAGCCCGTTGATGTGATCGGCGTGCAGGTGAGAAATCGCCACAATCGTCACATCGGACGGCGAGTAGCCTGACGCCGCAATGCGGCTTGCCAGTTGCCCCGTGCCGAGCGCCCTGCCTTCCGGGCCATTGCCGGTGTCGAACAGGATGAGTTCCGTTCCAGTGTTCACAAGCACCGGATTGAATTGCCCGATCATGCGATCCGACGGCAGGAAGTTCTCCTTCATCAAGAACGCGACGTCATCGGCGTCCTGATCGGCTCCGAAGGTCGGATGAGGACCGTCGAATGTCCGCATACCATCCAGAAGGACGGTGATCTCGAACTCACCGAGCATGAAGCGATGGAAACCGCTGTTTGCGATTTCCGGTCTCGGACGAGCGGCCGCGACCGCTGTGCGCGTCATGATCTGCGGTGTCGCGAACGCCAAGAGGGCGCCGGCTGCTCCCGCCTTGAACATGGAACGACGATTGAAGCGCATGGGTTGTCCTCCAGAAAGCACAGCTTCGTTGGCCAAGGTTGAAGGTCGGGCCTCGGTAGCGACAGGCGATGACCTCGCCCCGACCTGCCGGCGTTCACGCGCTATTTGACGCGCTGCCATTCGATCCTGATTTCGGTCCCTTCCGGCCGCCGAAACTGTTCGGTCATGCGGTCGCCGTCGACGATCAGCGTCAGGTCATCACGGGTCCGGACGCTGCCGACCCAGTTTGGAAAGGTCGCCGCTTCCACGCGATTTCCGCTGAATTCCCCCTTCGCATCAACGGTGTAGGTTCCGAAAAACCCGATACTGCGTGACATGGCCATGCGATTTTCCTCATCTGTTCCCTCGCCGCGAGCATTGGAAGCAAACCGCGGGACGGTGGCGTCGGTGAGGACCTCCACGAAGTGCATGTCGGGAGTGAAGACGAGAAGGCCGCTGGGTTGATCTCCATAAGCGGCGATATTCTCCCCGCCGGGGTCGATCGTCGCCGACACCATCCTCCAGGTGCCGAGGACCTGGTTTCCTCCAGCGGTCTGCGCAAAGGCAGGGGCCGAGATGCTGATGGTGAGAGCCAGTAAGATCGGCCGAATGGACATGCCGTTTCCTTTCTCGTTCATGAGTTCCGTGCTTCGAAGACGCTGTTGCGGTTCACGGATCCTGTCGGTCGGCGGAATTCGCGACCTGCTGCTGCGCCCCAAGGGCAATCAGGCGCGCCGAAAGCGCCTGTGAGATCGAGGAATAGGCCGTGCTGCCCAGAGCCAGCCGCAATGGCGGCGTCTCGCTCTCGGCGGCCGATATGATTGCTGCCACGGTGCGCGCCGCATCTCCCTTGATCTCGAAGCTTCCCTCGGTAATCGCCCGGCGAACGGCACCGGCAGGGGTTTCATCATAGGCATCCATGGGCACCGCACGGACGAGATTGGCTCCGAAGTTCGTCCCGGTCGGCCCCGGCTCAGCGATGATGAAGTCGATGCCGAACGGCGCCACTTCCTGCGCAACGGACTCGACGAAGCCTTCGATGCCCCATTTGGTCGCGTGATAAAGGCTGAAGCCCGGATAAGCGATCTGTCCACCTTCCGAAGAAACCTGGACGATACGCCCGCCGCCTTGCCGCCGAAGAAGGGGCAGTGCCGCACGGATCAGATGGATGGACCCGGCAAGGTTCGTGGCGATTTGCCGGTCGATCTCGTCATTGGTGAGCTCTTCCGCAGCACCGAACTGGCCATAGCCGGCATTGCTGACGACTACGTCGATCCGTTCGTGCCGCTGGAATGCAACCTCAATGGCCGGCGCAATGTTCTCGGGCTTGGCCAGATCGAGCTGAACGATATCCAGCCGATCGCGGTAATCCTGCGCAAGTTTCGTCAGCGCCTCCGCACTGCGGATTACTGCGACTACCTTGTGCCCCTGGCCGAGGAGCTGTTGCGCCATCTCGAGACCGAGCCCCGAGGAGGCGCCGGTGATAAGCCAAGTCTTGGTCATGTGAATTCCTCGTCTGTTCCGTTTCCTATGTAAAACAGCAGGACTGGTGATATAAGGTCCTCAAATCGGGATGATATGGTGAGGGGAATTCACGAATTTTGCGTCCAAGCCTCAACGATCTTGCCGCCTTTGCCGCGGTGGCCAATCACCAGAGCTTTCGCAGGGCCGCTGACGTCATGGGCGTTTCGCGCTCCGCTCTCAGCCACGCGATCATCGCTTTGGAGGGAAAATTGGGCGTGCGGCTCTTCAACCGGACGACACGCAGTGTGTCGCTGACGCATGCTGGCGCTCGCCTGCTTGCGCGGCTGGACCCCGTTCTTCAGGATCTCGATCACGCCCTCGATACGCTCTCGGAGGAGCGGGGAACCCCCAGCGGCACGCTGCGGATCAATGCGAACAAGAGCGGTGCTCGCATCCTGCTCAAGGATGTCGTGCCGCGATTTCTCGATCTCTATCCCGATGTCGAGCTCGATCTGGTTTCGGAAGGTCGGCTCGTCGATATCGTGGAACAGGGTTTCGACGCCGGCGTGCGACTGCTGGAGGCCGTTCCGAAAGACATGGCGGCGGTGAAGTTCGGAGGCGATGTGCGTTTCATCGCTGTGGCGGCGCCGTCTTATCTGGAGAGCCTGGCAAGGCCGAACACGCCCGACGACCTCAACGCGCATTGCTGCATCCGCCAACGTCTGCCGAGCGGAAAACGCTATCGCTGGGAGTTTTCGAGGCACGGCGCTGAAATCGCGATCGATGTCCCCGGCAATCTCACCCTCGATGACAATGATCTTCTCGTGCAGGCAGCGGCAGACGGGCGCGGTATCGCCTATGTCCCCGAGCACTTCGCCGAGCCGTTTCTAGGATCGGGCCGACTCGTGACCGTGCTCGATGACTGGTGTCCGCAGTCGCCAGGGCTGGCGCTCTATTACCCGCGCAGCCGCCACCTGCCGTCTCCGCTCCGCGCATTCATCGATCTTCTGCGCGAGGTGGACAGGGCACGATGACGATGGGCGCAACCGCAGCGCTGCTGCGCCCTGCGTGATCCGCGAACGAGGGTGCCGGGTTCTACGGGCTGGCTTCAGCGAGCGACTGCAAGGAGTCCGCGTCGCGACGCGGCGGGGCGCCAAACAGCCTCTTGTACTCGCGCGAAAACTGCGACGCGCTTTCATAGCCGACGGCATAGCCCACTGTGGCGGCCTCGGCATGTTCGGTCACCAGCCGCCGGCGCGCCTCGTGCAGCCGAATATGCTTCTGATATTGCAGCGGGCTCACGCCGGTCACCGCCCTGAAACGGCGATGAAACACCGACAAGCTCATGCCGGCGACCGCCGCCATGTCGTCGATGCTGAGATGCTCCGTATAATGCTGGCGAACAAACGCCATGGCCCGGCGGATGCGGGACAGCCTCGTGTCAACGCCGGCAATCTGGCGCAGCAAGGCGCCATGCGGCCCCATCAGCAGACGAAACATCAGCTCATGTTCGAGGTGAGTGGCGAGGACCGGTATCTCGTCGGGGCGGTCAAGAAGGCCGACGAACCGATGCCAGGCATCGAGCAGTGCGGGCCCCGCCTTGGCGACGCCAAAGCCGGAGCCGATGGCAGGCTCGGCAAGCCCGTTCATGTCGAACAGGATCGCCGAGAGCACGGCGGGGTCGAGATAGAGGTTGAGCGACAGATAGGGTTCGTCGGTCGAGGCTTCACAAACCTGTCCCATGGCCGTCAGCTCGGCAGCCACGACCATACATTCGCTTGAGCCATATTCGAGCACGCGATCGCCGATGAATGTGCGCTTCCGGCCCTGCAGGACGAGGCAGACCACAGGCTCGTATATCAACCCCACGGCGTCGGTGCGATTGTCCAGGCAATAGATCTGAAGCCGCGGCATGGCTGGATTCTGGCGGCCGGCATGGCGCTGGGCGATGGCACGGATGTCGTTGAGATCTGTCATGCCGCATCCCACAATGCTTGCCTCAAAAGGTCAAGCGATCAGCAGGATCAGGCAATCATTCGGGATCATCAGACATCGAGAAGTGAGCGAGGCGTCTCTAGATTGCGTCGGTACACGCAAGAAAGGGTACTGCAATGCGGAAGCGCAAACTTGGCGTCAACGGGCCGGAAGTGTCCGCCATCGGCTATGGAGCCATGGGGTTTCATCTGGCCTATGGCGCTGCCGACTCGCAGGCCGGGCTCGACCTCATCAAGCGCGCCTACGACCTGGGCGTCACGTTTTTCGATACGGCCGAGCTTTATGGCTGGGGCGAGAACGAGAAGTTCATCGGCGAGGCCGTGAAGAGCTTTCGCGACGATGTCGTCATCGCCACCAAGTTCGGTTTCACCTTCGAGGACGGCAATTATGGCGTCAACAGCCGGCCGGACCATATTCGCGAGGTGACGGAGAACAGCCTGCAATATCTTGGCGTCGACCAGATCGACATTCTCTATCAGCACCGAGTCGATCCCGATGTTCCGATCGAGGATGTTGCCGGGACCGTCAAGGACCTGATCGCCGAGGGCAAGGTCAAGTATTTCGGACTGAGCGAGGCCGGGCCACAGACCATTCGCAGGGCCCATGCCGTGCAGCCGGTGACGGTCCTGCAGACTGAGTATTCCGTCTTTGAACGCGAAGTCGAAACGGTGCTTGCGACAACGCGCGACCTGGGCATTGGCTTTGTTGCCTACTCTCCGCTCGGCCGCGGCTTTCTTACCGGTGCCGCGAAGCCGGCCGCAGAATATGAAGAGAACGACATGCGCCGGTTTGATCCGCGCTGGCAGCCGGGGAACTTCGAAAAGAACCTCGACGCCGTCCGCCAGCTCGGTGAACTGGCTGAGGCCAGGGGCATGACGGTGTCTCAGCTGGCGCTGGCCTGGCTGCTGGCTCAGGGCGACGACATCGTGCCGATCCCCGGCACCCGCCGGATCGAACGTCTTGAGGAAAACCTGGCCGCTGCGGATGTGACGCTATCGGCCGATGATCTCGTCCGCATCGGAACGATCCTGCCGGATGGCGCTTTCGGCGCGCGCTACACTGCCGACATGGTCCCCGACTGGATCTGACAGGCATTGGGTGGCTGGCATGGCCGGCCACCCATGATTGATCAGCAAAGAGGCTTCGGTCAGGCCTCGTCGGCCGGCATAGCCTCAACGCCCGTCGATATCCGTCAATGACCAGTTTAGGGCTTGCCGCTGCCGCTTGATTGGCAAGGGGCTGGAAACCGGCTCTTGATGCAACGCGTGCTATGGGATCAAACAGGATCAGCCCTAGGGCCAATGGACGGTTTCTCGCCATTGGTCAGCCTGTGCCAACTGCAGTGGATCCATGGACAGTACTCGGCCGGAGCGAAAGAAGTCTTCAGCGGACCTGTCGGCCCGGCGACGGCGCGGCGATGGGCGTCCTACCATCGCCGACGTGGCGGCGCGGGCCGGTGTCGCCGCGATCACCGTGTCGCGGGCGCTGAGCGATCCGTCGCTCGTGTCCGATACGCTGCGCGAGACCATCGAAGAAGCGGTGCAGGCGCTCGGCTACGTTCCCAATCTCAGCGCCCGGAACTTGGCTTCGACGCGATCGTCGGTGGTCGGGGTTCTTATTCCGTCCCTTTCTCAGACTGTTTTCACGGATGTATTGCGCGGCGTCTACGATGGTGTCGACGGCAGTTCGTTGACCGTCCAGATCGGCAATACCCGCTATGACGAGGCGGAGGAGGAGCGGCTGATCAAGGTCTTCCTGCGTGAAAAGCCCGCGGGCATGATCGTGTCGGGCATCGACCAGACGCCCGAGGCGCGGCGTATGCTCGAGAATGCGGGCTGCCCCGTCGTCCAGATCATGGACATCTCGGCCGATCCGATCGACCAGATCATCGGCTTCTCCCATTATGGCGGCGGGCGCAAGGTCACCGAGCACCTGATCGAGGAAGGCTATCGCCGGATCGGCTTCATTGCCGGCTGGGTCAGCCGTCGCTCGTCGGGTCGGCTCGACGGATATCGGGATGCCCTCGCGGCCGCGGGGCTGCCACAGCCGAGCCTCGAGCATTCGTTTTCACCTGGCTACATGCCAAAGCTCGCCGATGCATCGGAGACGCCGGCGGGCCGGCCGGTGCTCGAACTTGCGACCCCACGCGTCGGCCGCGAATTGTTCAGGGCGGCGATTGCGGCGGATCCCGGGCTCGATGCGGTGTTCTGCAACAACGACATCCTGGCGCTGGGCGTGCTGTTCGAATGCCAGGCCCAGGGCATCCGCGTCCCTGAGGATATGGGCATCGCCGGGTTCAACGACCACGACTACATGGAATCGGCGTTCCCCTCATTGTCGAGCGGGCGCACGCACCGCTATCGAAACGGCCTCGATGCCGTCGTCGCCATCCGCAAGCGGCTTGGCGGCGCACCGGTCGGCGAACGCGTGATCGACATGGGCGTGGAGGTGATGAAGCGGCGCAGCACCGACCGGTCGGGCAAGCGACGCGACTAGTTGCCTGGCGGCGGGTGGGCGGCGATCACCCGCTCGATTTCGGCAATTTCGGCAGCGCCCGCTGCAAGACGGTTTCGAGGTGCCCGCCGAGCGTACCCTCGCCACCGGTGGCCAGCCAATCCTGCACCAGCCGGCCGGCGAGCTCCTGCGGCACCGGAAGGCCGTTGGCCCAAAGCCCGGCCGGCACTTCGTTGATATAGGTCCAGGGGTCGAACGGCAGCGCCAGCGGCGCGGGCCGGTGCGGGCGAGCGAAATAGATGCGCTCCGCATTGCCGCCGAAAAAGGCCGCGCGCTCTTCCGCCGTCGGCTCCAGGAAGTCGATCCAGGCCATCGCCGCCGGCATTGTCTCATTGCGCCAGAACAACAGCGGCGCCTCCGCACCCCAGAGTATCCGTGACCAGCCGGCGCGGGCGACGATCGAGCGCGCCCACAGCCGGATGGAGGATGTCGGATAGCCGCCATGGCGCGAGAACACGACGGCGAAGCGGGGATGGGCAAAGAGCCGGGCGACAGCATCCTGCTCGAGCTCGTGCGGTTCGCCGCCGCCCGCAAAGTGGCCGCCGATCACCGCGAGGCCTTCATGGCGCCGCAGCGCATCGTGCAGCGCCTCCGCGAAGGCGGCCTCGGCCAGGCGACCGACCGCCAGCACGACGCCGCCCGCTTCGCCAACGATGTCGAGGAGGAACGGCCGTTCGAGAACGTCGCGGGCGGTCAGGCGCAGGCCCGTGAAGCCGGCGGCGAGTTGGGCGCGGGCGCCTGCCGCGATCTCGGCGTGATCCTTGCCGAGCGGCACGCCGAGACCGCGAAAGATCTCGGGCTGCTCGGAAAAAGCCGCGTGGATGCCGGCGAGATCGGGCGAGCTGTCGAACGAACTGAGCACGGCCTTGCCGATACCCTCCCGCCGCATGATGTCTCGATAGTTGGCGACGGTCTGGAAGCGAGGCAGGCCGGTATGGGAGTAGGCGTCGACGATCATTCGGAATCTTCCGCCTTGTAGACGTCGGCGGTCATCCGCGGCAGCGCCGCCAGGTCGAAGGCAGGCGTGAACCGTTCCAGCAGCGCAATGTTCTTGTCGACCTCATGCGGCCAGCGCATGCCAACAATGGGGGCATGCACGCGCGAGTCCGACAGCACGAATTCGAGGCAGACCTGGAACAGATCATGTGCCGGCTGCCATTCCGGCGCGAGGGTGCGCGCCGCGCGCTGAAAGATGCCCGAGGTCATGGTCCGCATCGTGACGATGCCGACCCCCGCTTCGGTGCCATCGATGAGAAAATGCTTGGCGGCATGCTGGTAGATGAAGTTGTAGGCAACCTGGTACAGGTCGATCTCGGGGTGGGCGAGGAACTGGATCGCCGTCCATGGCTCCTCGGCCGTCAGGCCAATGAAGCCGATTTCGCCCTTCTGCTTCAATTCCATCAGGCCCTCCAGCGGGCCACCCTTGACGATATGCTGGTACTGCTCGGCGGTGAACATGCCGCCGTGGAACTGCACGATGTCGAGCCGGTCCGTGTTCAGCCGCTTGAGGCTTTCATGCACGCTGTCGATGGTCGCCTGCTTGCTCATGCCTTCCCAGCGGACCTTCGTCGCCAGCACCGTCTCGGCGCGGCGGGTCTTCATCACCTCACCGATGATGCGTTCGCTGTTGCCCTCGCCGTAGCCAGGGGCGGTGTCGATATAGTTGATGCCGTTGTCGAGTGCGTGGTTCACGGTGCCGATTGCGGTGGCTCGGCCCGCGGCCGACCACGGATCCCAGTCATTGGCGCGATTGACGCCACCAAAGGGGTAGCCGCCGAGCGCGATCCGGGAGACCGACAATCCGGTGCGACCGAGGGTGATCTTCTTCATGCGAGGTTCCTTGGATCTGGAGGTCGGCGGATCTAGAGGTCGGCCAGTGCGGTCTTGACACCCGAGAGGTTGTCGAGCCGCATCTCCGAATATTTTCGGCCCAGCACGATGCCGGTGGCGCCGCCGTCGAAGGCCGCGCGAACCGCGGCGCTCACACGCGCCGGGGTGGTTTCGACGAGGCCCGGGCCGGCCGCCAGGTCGGCGTCGATCATCGGCGTGTCGCCGATCGAAACCTCCTCTGCCAGCCGCGCGTCAGGCTCCCCGACCGGGATGTCGATGCCGATCCCGGCCCAGATGGTGCTGCGGCCCTCGCGCCCGATATCGGCGCGTGCCACCTCGCGGCGAACATAATCTGCCGAAAGCCCGATCTGCGGCAGCTCATCGAGCGCGCCTTCGTCGAGACCGAGCATCTTCAGCAGTGCCGGATAGACAGCGGCCGGATCGGCGTCGCCGAATACCGCGCGGGCGATGTTTCGCACGAAGCTCGCGAGGCGCGGACCACCGGCGTCGTGATAGGTCGAGATCTTGAGGAAGTCGGCGATATGGCTCAGGTCGGCGTAGTTCTGCCCGGCTCGCTGGAACGGGCTGAACCCGATGCTCTGGTGGAGATCCCAGCCGACCTTCATGTCAGGGCGGAATGACCGGATGGTGCCGAAGATATCGCGATAGAGCTGGTGCTGGCCGTCGGCCCATAGCGCCTGCCAGGCGAGGATTTCCGGGTAGGTCAGCAGCAGCCGCCAGAAGCTCGCGAGAACCCCGTCTGGCGGGCGGCTGCCCTCGGACACCGCGGCGTTGAGGAGAACCAGCTTGCGCTGACCTTCCTGCGCCCGGCGCCAATCGATGCCGCGTTCGGCAGCGCGCGCCTTGCAGTGCGGGCAGTAGCAGACGATCAACCCGAGACCCTGCCGCGTCGGCTCCTGCAGGAGCCGGTCGAGCGGACCCGGACGGGCAGAGCAGAAGGCGAGGCCATCCAGCTCATGGCTCTTGATGTAGTCCTCGACGATACCGAGGATCCAGTTGCGATAGTCGGGATTGTTGAAGCAGGGACGGCGCGCCGGCTTGTTCCAGATGTCGACTTCGAGGCAGTGCTGGAAGCCAGGCAGGCGCCGCAGCTCGCGGGCGTGGCTGCTTTCGTCGAAATAGGCAAAGCTCTTGAGCCCGCGAGGTCTTGCCTCGGCGATGACCGCCTCGAGCATGTCCCAGTCGGGATATTCTGGAGCGCGTCCGGCCGGGCCCAGAACGCTGCCCCGATAGTATTCAGGGTGCACGTTGGCATAGTTGCCGCCGCGCCAGTCCGGCTCGTATTCCGCCTTGCCGTGGTCGGGAAAGGCGCGCCCCGGCTCGGCACGGCCGCCGCTGGCACGGCTCCAGGTCGGCGTCGCGAGCCACAGCGTGTTGACCCCGGCGCGCGACTGAACCGTATCGAGGACGTTGCCCACGCCCTCGTCAATGAAGGAAACCGCGCCGATCTGGATGGCGATGGTACGTTCGGTCATGGTTTCAGCCCTTGAGGCCAGTCGTGGCGATGCCTTCGACCAGCCGCCGCTGGAAGAATGCGAAAACCAGGATCACGGGAACCAGCGAGAGCGTCGTCATGGCGAACATCGGCCCCCAGGCGGATTGTCCAGAGGCGTCCAGGAACAGCCGCAGGCCCAGCGACACGGTGTAGTGGTTCTCGGTCGACAGGTAGAGAAGCTGGCTGAAAAAGTCATTATAGGTCCAGATGAAGGTGAAGATCGTGGTCGTCACGAGGGCGGGGCCTAACAGCGGCAGGATGATCTTGGTGAAGATCTGAAATCTGTTGCAGCCATCGACCATCGCCGCCTGTTCGAGCTCGATGGGAATTCCGCGAATGAACTGAACCATCAGGAAGATGAAGAAGGCATCGACGGCAAAGAACTTGGGCACCACAAGTGGCAGGAAGGTGTTGGTCCAGCCAAGCGTGTTGAAGATGATGTACTGCGGCACCACGGTGACGTGGAAAGGCAGCATCAGCGTTCCCAGCATGACGGCGAACCACATGCCACGCAGGCGGAACCTGATCCGCGCAAAGGCGTAGGCCGCGAGGGAGCATGACAGAAGATTTCCGATGATGGCGCCGGCGCAGACGACGAAGGAGTTGAAGTAGAAGGTCGTGAACGACGTGCCCGTGCCGAGCACCCAACCACGGATATAGTTCGTCAAATCGAGGCTTCTCGGAATCGGACTAAGGTCCGTGAAGATCTCGCTGTCGGGCTTGAACGAGCTGCCGATCATCCAGAGCAGCGGATAGAGCATGCAGAACGCGCCGGCGAGCAGCACAAGGTGCGTCAGCAACTGGCTGAAGGGGAAAACCCAGACGGTTCGAGCGCTGGTCGCCATGGCCCTATCTCGCATCGTCGTAGTGAACCCAATACTTGCTGCTCAGGAAGGCGAGGGCGGTGAAGACGCCGATGATGATGAGCAGGATCCAGCCCATCGCCGAGGCGTAGCCCATGCGAAAATTCGTGAAGCCCTGGATGTAGACGTACAGAGTGTAGAACAGGGTTGAATCGAGCGGCCCGCCCTTGCCGCCGCTGATGATGAAGGCGGGGGTGAACGCCTGGAACGAGTTGATGATCTGCAGCACCAGATTGAAGAAGATCACCGGTGTCAGCATCGGCAAGGTGATGAACCAGAACCGACGGACCTTGCCGGCGCCATCGATCGTGGCGGCCTCGTAGAGCTCGGCCGGGATTTGCTTGAGCCCGGCGAGGAAGATGATCATGGCCGAGCCGAACTGCCAGACATGCAGGATCACCAACGTCCACAGCGCCTGTTTGGGCGAGGACACCCAGCTCGTCCCGTGAACACCGAAAAAGCCGAGGATCTGGCTGACCACGCCGTCCAGCCCAAAGATCTGCTGCCACAGAATAGCGATCGCGACGCTGCCGCCCAGCAGCGAGGGAACGTAATAGACGGCGCGGTAGAAGCTGATGCCGCGGATCTTGCTATTGAGCAGGAGCGCAAGGAGGAGCGCGAAGATCAGGTTCAGCGGCGCCGCGGTAAACACATAGGTGAACGTCACCCGCAACGCCTTGAGGTAGCGAGGGTCGCGAGTGAACAGCGTTATGTAGTTCTGCGCCCCCACCCATTTGGGCGGCTGCAACAGATTGAAGTCGGTGAAGGACAGATAAAGAGAGACCAGCGTCGGGCCGGCCAGAAACACCAGCAGCCCGACCAGCCACGGCGAGAGGAACAGGTAGCCATAGGCGTTGTCGCTGAGCGGCTTGCGGGTTCGCGTCAGGCGAGTGCCGGCACGCGACGGGCTGACGCCCGTCGCAGCGGGGCTTTCGCTGGAATGTCCAATCGCCATCAGCCTAAAATCTGCCCGGCCTGGTCGAAGAACTGGCTGACCGTGTCCGCAATCGAGGCCTGTTCGAAGGCCACGGCCTGATGTGACCGCTGCATCAGATCCTGAACTTCGGCGCCCTGCTTGGGCCACGGAACAAAGCCGGGCGACGCATGATCGGCCACGTATTTGACGGTGGCCACCATGCTCTGCTCGACCGGCGAGATGTCGGGCGTCACCAGCTCCGCGATCTTGGACGAGGCCGGCACGCCGCGCGCCATCAGCTGGATTTTGGCGGCTTCGGGATCGTTGAGCGCGAAGTTCACGAACGCAGCAGCCAGGTCCTTGTCCTTGGCGTCGGCATTGATGAAGACTTGCATGCTCGAGTTCACGAACGCGCCGTACTGGTCGCCCTTGAGCGCGGTGCTGCCGACGCCGGTGGGGAAGGGGGCGACGGTCAGCTTGTGCTTGGTCAACCCCTGCAACGAAGACGCGATCGAGCTGTTGATCGGATACATCGCGGCCTTGCCGGTGATGATCGGCGAGGTCTCGAAGCCAGTCTCAAGCGCGGTCACTTCGCCGGGCGGTACGGCGCCCGCCTTGCGAAGCTCGTCCCAGAATGTGAACCACTCGGTAATCTCGTCCGGACCGAATCCGATCTTGCCATCCGGCGTGAAGGCGTATTTCTGGCGTCCCCGCAGGAACACTTCGAGCCCGGCCAGCGAGCGGGTTCCCGCGGCGGCCCAGATGTCGGCCGAGCCGTAAAAGCCGGGCTTCGACAACGATTTGGCGACCTTGGCGTATTCGTCCCAGGTCCAGCCATAGTCGGGGATGTCGACCTTGGCGTCCTCGAACACCTGATTGTCAAAGAAATAGCAGCCACACGCGAGACCCCATGGCACGCTGTACTGCTTGCCGTCCACCTTGGCCGTATCGAGCACGCTTTGGCTGGCGTTGCTGACGTCGATCTTGCCGGCGGCGATGTAGTCGTCGAGCGCCAGCAGCCGGCCGGCGGCAATCAATGGGCCGGGTTCAGCCACCTGCATGACGTCGGGGGCGTTGCCGCCGGCGAACTGGGTCGACAGCTTGTCCTGATAGCCGACGAAGCCACCATATTCCGGCGTGATGGTCAGACCCGGATGCTTCGATTGAAACAGCTGGATCAACGCCAGCGTCTTCTTGTGGCGATCATCGGATCCCCACCAGGACAGACGCATCGTGGTGGCATCCTGTGCGAACGACACGCCGGACAGCAGTGGAGAGACGGCCAACGCACCCGCACCGACGAGAATTGTGCGGCGGGTGAGCCGGCCGGCCGGGCCCGCCGTTTTCAGGTCCGCTTGCTTAGCCATTATGGGTAGTCCTCCCTTTGATTGGTCTTGAGGTATGACCGAACCTATATGGGTCAGGCCCAATCGATGACTGCCACCTCGTGGTCCAGAATCGTGTCGACCGAAAACACGAGTTCGCTCCCTTCCATCTGCGCGTCGACCTGATGCCCGGCGACGCGCAGATCGACCGTGGCAGGTGCCTTTGCGCCAGCTGCGACGCGAACGCGAACCTTGGTCGAGCCTTCTTCAACAGCTCGCTCGGACGCGAAACCTCGCAGCACAGCTACGTGCAGCGACGAAACTTCCCGGCGATATCGTTGGCATTCCTCCGCAGCGCCAGGTCTCCGTTTGCATTCGGCGACCGGTGCGATGTCCATACGGTAGCGCTACCATTTTGACGATGTCAAGCGTCGGGGCTACGTCCCTACCGTCCTCGTGAACCGGGATCTCGTCGCGACGGCGCGGGAGTCCAGCATTCAGGGAGGGGGCTTCCGCGACAAGCAGATCTACTCGGCGGCTGGATGAGGCTGCAGCCTGGACACACGGTCTCGTGCCGGCGCGGTCCATTTCTTCTGGCCGGGCAGGATGGCCGATCTGCAGGACAAGTTCGTCCCGCACTCGAGGGTATTTCCCTGGGGCGACGGAGCCGGCACTGTATCGAACCTGGCCCTCGGTGATGATGCGGCAATGGCGGTCATCGTGGCGCTGCTGCGGTCGCCGCCGCCGGACCCGCGGCTTCACCTCGTCGGGTCGATCATCGCCGGTGTAGCGGCCGATGAAGAATTGCGGCGGTGGTGGTTGTGGCGGAAGCCTAGCCCTCCAGCAGCTTCCCGACGATCGGCGTCATGGTCCCTGGAGCTGCGTCCGCCAGCTCAATCCTGCAATCGTATCGCCCAGCGGCCGATATTCGCAGCCGATATGGCCGGAATAGCCGAGCTTATCGAGCGCGGCGAAGATACGGAAATCGTCTAGCTCACCAGTGCCGGGCTCGTTGCGTCCCGGCACCGAGGCAGTCTGGATATGGCCGGTGATCGACAGCAGGCTTTCAAGGCCCTTCAGCATGTCGCCGTGAAGGATCTGGCGGTGGTAGATGTCGAATTGCAGCTTGAGGTTTGGCCGGTCCAGTTCGGCGATCAGCTCGGCCGCCTGGTTGAAGTCATTCAGGAAATATCCCGGCATGTCGCGCCGATTGAGCGGCTCGATGAGAAGGTCGAGCCCGTTCTCACCGGCTGCGTCGGCTGCATAAGCGAGCGCGTCTCGGTAAAGTGCGGCGGCCCTGTCATCGGCGCGGTCGGCGATGCCGGCCATCATGTGAAGCCGCGGCACACCCAGAACCTTCGCATAGGCGAGGGCGGTCTCGACACTCGCCCGAAATTCCGCCTGCCGGCCGTCGAGGGCGGCGAGACCGCGCTCGCCCTTCGACCAATCGCCCGGCGGAAGGTTGAACAGCACGACCGAGAGTCCGTGCGCCAACAGCCGCTCGCCGATGGCTTCGGAGGGAAAATCATAGGGAAAAAGGAACTCGACGGCTTCAAAACCAGCCTTTGCCGCCGCCTCGAACCGGTCGAGAAAGGCGTGCTCGTTGAACATCATTGTCAGGTTGGCGGCGAAGCGTGGCATCAGGCGGTCTCCTTCGCCGGCGCAGGCAAGTCCAGGCCGGCAATTTGGGCATAAAGGCGCGCGACCGAGGCGTCGTCGTCACGGGCCATGCCGGCGGCGGCCGTGGCGAGGAAGACCTGCAGCGCGGCGCTGGCAATCGGCAGCGGGAAGTTTCCCCCTCGGCCGATATCCGAGACGATGCCGAGATCCTTGGTGAAGATCGCGACGGCGCTGCGCGGGCTGTAATCGCCCTCCAGGATATGCGGCACGCGGTTCTCGAACATCCAGCTCGTGCCGGCCGATTGTGTAATGACCTCGAAGACGCGCGCGAGATCGAGATCGAGGCTCTTCGCGAACGCCATGGCCTCGCAAGCCGCCGCGATATGAACGCCGGCAAGCAGTTGGTTGACGATCTTGAAGGAGGAGCCGATCCCGACATCCGGTCCAAGTTCGTGGACACGCTCAGCGATGGCTTCAAGCACCGGCCGCGCCGCGTCGAAGGCCTCCGGCGCGCCAGAGGCCATCACGGTCAGATCGCCGCTTGCGGCCTTGGTGGCACCGCCGCTGATCGGCGCGTCGAGATAGAGAAGGCCGGCCGTCGCTGCCCGCGCGGCAAAGCGCTTGGCCTGGTCGGGTGCGACGGTCGCCGAGGAGATGATCACGGCGCCGGGTTGAAGCGCCGCCGCAACCCCATCCTCGCCGAAAAGCACGGCCTCCGTCTGGGCCGCATTGACGACCACGATGAGGACCGCGCCAGCGCCCTTCGCGGCCAGCGCGGGCGTCGCCGCGTTGCGTCCGCCGGCATCTGCCAATGCGGATCGAGCAGCTTCAGAAAGGTCGCATCCGGCTACATCGAAACCGGCGCGGAGGAGAGAACGGGCCATGCCGAGGCCCATTGAGCCGAGGCCGACCACGGCGACATTGAGCGGCTCTTCCGACATGGAGATCTCCGTTATCGACAAATGACAGCGCTGTCATTATTGAATGCCATAGCCTCTAGCATCGTGCAATCGTTTTGTGTTAGCGCTGTCATTCCAAGATTGGAGATGCGCCCATGTCAGTTGGAAGGAGTGCCCCGCCGCAGCGCGCGCTGCCTGTCCTCGCCGACGTGGCGCGTCTATCTGGCGTCAGCGAAATCACCGTCTCGCGCGTCATCCGCAACAAGGGCCCGATCTCGGCCAAGACGCGCGAGCGCGTGCTTCATGCCGTCGCCGAAACCGGCTATGTGCCGAACCGACTGGCCGGCGCGCTCGCCTCAGCGGACTCGATGCTGGTCGGCGTCGTGCTGCCGTCGGTGACTAACATCGTCTTCGCCGACGTTCTGCGCGGGATCCACGAAGCGCTGGCGCCGTCCGGTTATCAGCCCGTGATGGGGGTCACCGGATATGATGCGGACGAAGAGGAGCGGGTCGTCCGTTCGCTCCTCGCCTGGCAGCCGGCGGCGATCATTCTCGCAGGCTTCGAACATACCGAAGGGACGCGGCGCATGCTGGCGGCGAGCCGCATCCGGGTGGCCGAAGTCATGGATATCGACGACAAGCCGATCGATGTCGCGGTCGGCCTGTCGCATCGGAGCGCGGGCCGCGATATCGCGCGCTATCTGCTTTCGCGCGGGTACCGGCGCTTCGGCTATGTCGGTCACGACTGGGATAGCGATCATCGCGCCCGGCTGCGCTTTGAGGGCCTGGTGGATGAACTCGCCGCTCAGGGGCTTGCCGTCGTCGCCGAGCGGCGCATTGTCGGCCCAAGCTCGACGCTCGCCGGTCGCGAAACGCTGGCCGGTCTGCTGGCCACCGGTGAGCGGCCGGATGTGGTGGTGTTTTCCAATGATGACATGGCCGTCGGCGGCTATTTCCACTGCCTCGCGGCGGGGCTGGAGCCGCGGCGCGATGTCGGTCTTTTCGGTTTCAACGGACTGGAGATCGGCGCCGCCCTGCCGCTTCGTCTCTCCACGGTCCGCTCGAACCGCTTCCTGATCGGCAAGCTGGCGGCGGAGGCGCTGGTCGCGCGCCCGGATCGACCCGATGACACCGCGATCATCAATACCGGCTACGAAATCGAGGCCGGCGAGACGGCCTGAGGCGAGGAGAGACGAGATGCTGCTTGGCGCGATCGCCGACGATCTGACCGGTGCGACGGATCTCGCGCTGATGTTGGCCCGCGAGGGCATGAAAACCGTGCAGGTAGTCGGCACGCCGCCTGATGGCTTCGATACAGGCGATGCCGAGGCGGTTGTCGTCGCGCTGAAGTCGCGCACGATTCCGGCATCCGAGGCTGTGTCGCTTTCACTGGAGGCGGCGCGTTGGCTGCTCGCCGGCGGCGCAAGACAACTGATCTTCAAATATTGCTCGACGTTCGATTCAACACCCCAGGGCAATATTGGACAGGTGGCCGAGGCGCTGATGGACTTGCTCGGAGCGCCGGTGACGATCGCCTGTCCCGCATTTCCCGCCAACAAGCGGACCGTCTATCGCGGCCATCTCTTCGTCGGCGATCTGCTGCTCTCGGACAGTCCGATGAAGGATCATCCGCTGACGCCGATGCGCGACGCCAATCTGGTGCGCGTGCTGCAGGCGCAGACGAAGGTCCCGGTTGGCCTTGTCGCCCGCGAAGTGGTGGCGGAAGGCCCCCAGGCGATCCGGTCGAGCTTCGCCGCTGCGGCATCCGATGGTCCGCGCATGCTGATCGTCGATGCGATCGAGGACGATGATTTGCGGGCGATCGGCGAGGCCGCATCGGAGTTGAAGCTGATCACCGGCGGCTCGGGCATCGCGATCGGACTGCCCGAGAATTTCCGCCGCGCCGGCCTCATCGAGGGGCGCGGTGCACCCGCGCAACTGACAGCCCCGGCCGGACGGTCGGTGATCCTCGCCGGCTCCTGCTCGGCCACGACGCGTCGGCAGGTCGCCGCGGCCATCGCCGCCGGGCTTCCGGCGCGCAAGATAGACCCGCTGGCGATTGCCGATGGCTCGGAGACGCCGGCGGCGGTGTTGGCCTTTATCGCGGCGGCGGGCGAGGGACCGGCGCTGGTCTATGCGAGCGCGGACCCGCATGCCGTCGCGGATGCGCAGGAAAAGCTCGGCCGCGAACGGGCCGGCGCCATTGTCGAGCATCTCTTTGCCGAGGTTGCGGCTGCATTGCGCGATCGCGGCTATACGCGGTTTCTCGTTGCGGGCGGCGAGACGTCGGGCGCGGTCGTTCAGGCCCTTGGCGTCAAGGCGCTCATGATCGGGCCCGAGATCGACCCGGGCGTGCCGTGGACACGCAGCATGGGCGACGAGGCCCCGGTAGCGCTCGCTCTCAAATCGGGTAATTTCGGTACCGACGACTTCTTCCTCAAGGCCTGGAAGCTCCTCGCATGACCATCGCAACGATCTCCGACGAGACGCGCCTGCGCGACGAGATCTGCCGGGTTGGCGCTTCGATCTTCAATCGCGGACTGACCTTCGGCTCGACCGGCAATATCAGCGCGCGTCTGCCTGACGGCCAGATGCTGATGACGCCGACCAATGCCTCGCTCGGCGATCTCGATCCGGCGCGCCTGTCGCGGTTCACGGCAGAAGGCGTCCATGTCGACGGAAACAAGCCGACCAAGGAAGCGTTCCTGCATCGCTGCATGTATTGCGAGCGGCCCAAGGCGGGCGCCGTCGTCCACCTGCACTCGACCTATTCGGTCGCGGTCAGCATTCTCGCCGATGTCGATCCGCGCGACGTGCTGCCGCCGCTGACGGCCTATTACATCATGCGCGTCGGATCGCTGCCGCTCGTGCCCTATTACCCGCCCGGCGATGAGAGTCTCGCGATTGCTGTTGGCGAGCAGGCCAAGGCGCATAGCGCGGTGCTGCTCGCCAATCACGGGCCGGTCGTCTCGGGCGCGACGCTGCGCGAGGCGCAGTACGCGACCGAGGAACTCGAAGAGACGGCGAAGCTCTATCTCCTCCTCGATGGCCGCAAGACCCGGCCGCTGACGGCGGATCAGGTCGCGGCGCTGCGACAGCGCTAATCCGTCAGCCGCGGCCGACGAGCGGCATCTTGGTCGCCATGAGGGTCATTTCCAGGATGTTGGTGTCGAGCGGCAGGCCGGCCATATGGACGACGGCGTTCGCGACATGCTCGACATCGAAGGTCGGTTCGACCTGGATGGAGAGATCGGGCTGCAACACGCCGCTCTTCATCTTCGCTGCCATCGGCGTCTCCGTATTGCCGATGTCGATCTGGCCGCAGGCGATGTCGTATTTGCGACCGTCCAGCGCCGTCGAGCGGGTAAGCCCGAGCACGGCGTGCTTCGAGGCCGTATAGGGCGCGGAGTTGGGCCGCGGCTTCGAGGAAGAAATCGAGCCATTGTTGATGATGCGGCCGCCGCGCGGGCTCTGGTCCTTCATGATGCGGAAGGCGGCCTGCGTGCAGAGGAAGACGCCCGTGACATTGGTGTCGATCACGGCCTTCCACTGCTCGAAGGGCAAGTCCTCGATATTGACAGGCGGGGCATTGACGCCGGCATTGTTGAAGAGCACGTCGAGCCGGCCGAAATGGTGCTTCACGGCGTCGAAGAGCGCGGCGACCGAGGCGGGATCGGTGAGATCCGCTGGCACGACCAGGACCTCGCCGACGGCCTCCTTGGCGAGCTGCTGCAAAGGCTCCTCCCGCCTGCCGGTGACGACCAGGCGATAGCCGGCGGCGGATAGAGCGAGAGCGACGGCCCGTCCGATGCCCGTGCCCGCGCCCGTGACGAGCGCGATCTTTCCCGTTTCAGCCATGTCGTCTCTCTCAAAAATACGCGTCATTGTGCAAGGAAGCCGCCATCGACCGGCAGCGTATGGCCCGTGATCATCGATGCGCCGGGGCTTGCCATGAAGAGGATCGCGGCGGCGACCTCGTCCGGTTCGGCCAGGCGCCCCATCGGCGTCATCGCCTCGATCCTGCCGACGAGGACCGGATCGGATGTCAGCGGTGCGATGAAGGGCGTGCGGACATAGGTCGGCGCCACGGCGTTGACGCGAATGCCGAGGCCTGCCCACTCGATGGCGAGCGCCCGCGTCATGTTGACGATGGCGCCCTTGGTCGTCTGGTAGGAGATGTTCGGGTAGAGCCCGCCGCCCGAAAAGCCCATGATCGACGAGACATTGACGATCGCCCCGCCGCGGCCGCCGGCGATCATGTGGCGCGCGGCGATGCGGCAGGCGAGGAAGGTGCCGGTCATGTTGACGGCCACGACCTTGTCCCAATCGGCGACCGAGAGCTCCAGCGCCGGCCTGCGGATGGCAAGGCCGGCGCTGTTGACGAGGATGTCGATCCGGCCCGCCTCGGCCATCACCGCATCGAAGGCAGCCTCCAGCGCCGCTTCATCTGCAACATCGGCCGTCACACCGAAAGCCGCGTTCCCGCATGCGGCGAGCGCATCGGCTTTGTCGGGCGCGCGATCGAGCAGCGCGACGCGGGCGCCGGCCCGCGCCATCGCGACGGCGCTGGCGAGCCCGATGCCGCTGCCGCCGCCGGTGACGACGGCGACGCGGCCCGCGAGCGAGAAGGGATGATCGGTCATGGCTGGTGCTGCCCTTGTCGTCAGACGGCGATCTTGCCGCCGAGTTCATCGTCGATATGGGCCTTGATGATCGCGTCGAACGAGGCATCCGCCTGGAAGCCGAGTGCAATGGCACGCTTCGGATCGAAATCGGGCGCCCAGCCATCGACGATGCGGACAATGGCAGGGTCCGTCTCGCGGCGGATGAGCGCCACGGCGCGCTCGCCCGCCACGCGGCGCAGCGCCTCGATCTCTTCGCCGACCGTGGCGGAGAGGCCGGGCATGGAGAGGTTGCGGCGCGGACCGATCGACGCGCCGTCGATCGTCGCGGCATGCAGCAGGAAGCCGACGGCGGCGCGCGGCGAGGCGAACCAGTGGCGCACGCTTTCGGCAACTGGCAGTACGGCTTCGAGGCCTACCAGCGGCTCGCGCAGGATGTTGGAGAAGAAGCCCGACGCCGCCTTGTTGGGCTTGCCGGGGCGGATGCAGATGGTTGGCAGACGGATGCCGACGCCATCGAAGAAGCCGCGCCGCGTATAGTCGGAGAGCAGCAATTCGCCGATCGCCTTCTGCGTGCCATAGCTGGTCAGCGGCGTGGTGAAGAATTCGTCCGGTATCGTGGCCGGGAAGGGCGCGCCGAAGACGGCAATCGACGAGGTGAAGACAAGGCGCGGCTTGTAGGGCGCCTTGGCGCTTTCGAGGCGGACCGCGTCGAAGAGGAAGCGGGTGCCGTCGAGATTGATCCGGTAGCCCTTGTCGAAATCGAGCTCCGCCTCGCCCGAGACGATCGCGGCGAGATGGAAGATCACGTCGGGTCGTTCGGCGATCAGGCCTTCGGACGTGCCGGGCGTCGAAAGATCGGCGATGCGTGTCGAGACGGCACCTGTGAACCCCGCGGGCGATGTGGGTTCGACGACGTCGGCCAGCGTCAGGCGATCGACCGGCCGGCCGCCGAGCCCGCCATCGGCCACGAGACGCTCGGTGAGCTTGCGGCCAACCATGCCGGCGGCTCCGATGATCAGGATATGCATGGGAAAGCCCCTTGGAAAATGATGACTCAGGAGAAGCGAAAGCGGGCGACCGCATAGGGCGCGAGCGTGGTCTCGCTTTCGGTGAAAGGACGCGTGAGATGGTCGAGCGCGGCGGGATCAGCGCTGGCGGCAGTGAAGCTCTCCGCGTCGAGCACGAAGGCATCGCGGGGAACTGCGGGCAGCGTCACACCCTCCGGCGTGCCCGTCCGGTTGGCGAGCCAGAGCTCGGTGCCGTTCTCCGTCTCGGCGGCGATCGCCTCGATGAAGGGCGATGCCTCCACCGCGCGCATCGGCCGGCCCGAAAGCCGCGCGAGCCCGGAAAGGACATGGAACGTCGGGAATACGCCACCGACCTCGTCGAACCAGGACTTCGGCCAGTCGCTCGCCACGGAGACGAGCCCGAACGCGCCGGTCGTCCCGCCGAGCGTCACGGTCTCGGCGCCGCCCGTCGCGAAGCGGGCGAAGAAACCAAGCGCCCATGCTGCGCCGAGCAGACCGCGATGGCGCGGATCGTTGAAATTCATCGCCTGACGGATGTTGTTCGGATTGGCAAACGGCGCATCGCCATAGGGGTTCATGCGCATGCCGATCGCGCTCGGTCCGACCGCGAAAGGCCGGTCGCCGGCGATCCTGGCGGCGGAAAGCGCGATGGCTGGCAGCGACTCCAGGCCCTCGACGATCGAGACGTCGTCACCGGCATGCAGCATTGCCGTGGTGGTGAACGAGACGAGGTCGAGAAGATCGACCGGCGGCCGCTTGCGGTTCATCTCGGTGAAGAGGCTGAACATGCCGCCGCCGAGCCGGGCGCCCGGAAAGGCACTACGCGCTGCCTCGAACAGAGCGCGTGGCTCTGGCGCCGGCGGCCAGACGCTACCGGGCAAGGTGCATTTGAGGTCAGGCGCCGGCGACACCAGCACGGTCGAGAAGGGCGAGCCGAGCGCGGTGACGGTACGGCCGAGCGCGGCCACTTCCTCCGCGAAGCCATCGACCGAGACGATGACGGCTTCAAGCCAAGCTTCGGCGCCGAGCGCGCGGGCAGCGGCGGCGATCCCCTCCAGCGTGCTGCGGTCGTGGCCCTTCTGCGGGTCGTAGTAGCCGATAAGGACGGAGGCGCCGACCGAGCGGAGCAGGCCGGCATTCGCCAATGTGTCGGCGATCTCGCTCGGATCGAGGCCGAGGCCGAGCCGTGGAACAACGCGGCCGGGCGAGCCGAGAACAATCGCGGTCGACGCCGCGCGCGCCGCGCGCGCCGCGCTCGCCGGCGCCGCGCTGGTTACCGTCAGCCGGATCGCCTGCTCAAGCTGCTCATCCTTGGCGACTGTATAGGGCCAGGGCAGGGCCAGCGGCCGGACATAGGTCTTGTACGAGGCGTCGGTCCAGTTGCGCTGGTCCTCCATTTCGTAGGTGTCGCCTTCCATCCGGCACGTAACGACAAGGCCCGGCGCTGCCTCGTGGGTAAGCGCGCGGAGCGCCATCATCGGCTGGACGGGATCGATCACGTCCGGGAAGTGACCATGCTCGATGGTGCCGTCGACATGCTCGATCGTGACGGGACGGCCGGAGACGCCGACGATCGGATGCAGCACGACAAAGCCGGTGCGATTGGTCAGGAAGTCCGTCTCGGCGAGGCCGGTTGCCGAGAAGTCGAGACGGCCCGACGCATCGGCCTCGATCCTGGCCATGTAGTGGAAGGCCTGGCGATCATCGCCGGCCCGCGCTTCGTAAGTAACCGTGAAACCATCCGCCCGTTCGTCGACCTGAAGGTTCTCGATGACCGGATTGTAGGTGCCCCAGTTTCGGTCGCGGACAATGAAGGAGATGGCGCGGATGATCTCGACGCCGCCAAAGCGGATATGGCGGAGATTGCCGGTGTCGAGTTCGGCGGAAAGCACCCCTGCCACGAGGATGCGCGGCGCGATGACCGGCTCCTCGGTGCCGAACAGGCGGACGGCGAGAGAGGGAGCGCCGGTCATCTGTTCACTCGCGAACTGACCAGCCGCTCGGCAAGCAGCGCCACGATGATGATCGTTCCGATGGCCGTGCCCTGCCAGAACGGCGAGACGCCCATGAGGTTGAGACCGTTGCGGATCATGACCATGATGAACACGCCGATCAGCGTGCCGATCATCGAGCCGCGGCCGCCATAAAGGCTGGCGCCGCCGATCACGACCGCAGCGATCGCGTCGAGTTCCAGCGCATTGCCCATCAGCGGATCGGCCGAGAGCAGCTGGGCGATCGAGAACGTCACCGCGACAGCCGAGAGCGCACTCGCGAGGACATAGGGAAGCACGGAATAGAACAGCGTGTTAAGGCCGGCAGCCCGCGCCGCTTCCTTGTTCGAGCCCACCGCATAGATGGTTCGGCCGCCCTTGGTGTAAGTGAGATAGGCCCAGGCCAGTGCATAAAGAACCAGCAGGAACAAGACGTTGGACGGAATTCCGAACACGCTGGTGTAGACGATGTTCTGCATCGAATCCGGGATGTTCGAAATCGCCGTCTGACCGGAAAAGATGTAGGCGAGGCTGCGCGCGATCGCCATCACGCCGAGCGTCACCACGAAGGCTGCGAGTCCGAAGACATTGATCAAGAGGCCGGAGATCAGCCCGATAAAGGCACCGGCCGCAACGGCGACGGCGATGGCCGGCACGATCGGCATCTGCTGCACGGCGAGGCCGAGGATGATGCCGGTCAATCCGGCGACGGACCCGACCGAGAGGTCGATGCCGCCGGTCAGGATGACGAAGGTCATGCCGACCGCGATGATGCCGATCACGACCGATTGGTCGAGCATGTTGAATATGTTGGAATGCGTCAGGAAATAGGGAGAGAGGACCGAGAGGCAGGCGGCAATTGCGATCGCCAGCAGGATCATGCGGACTTCGAGCCGCCGGGCCAGCTTCTTGACGAAGGGCGGCCGGCTCGATGGTTCGACGGCGAGGGTGGTGGCCATGGAGGATCGTTCCTTGGTCATAGCGTTGCCGCCATGGTGTCGATGCGGGATTTGATGGTTTCCGGCGCGGGCAGCGTGCCGCCTTCCTTGAGGGTGAGGCCAACCCAGCCGAGATCGTGGCCACGCGGGCTCGTCATCGGCACGACCAGCGTCGTCCGTCCGCCGCCCGCTTCCGCCACGAAGGCGCCGTGGCGTTGGGCCAGTGCATTCGGCAGGCGTGTTTCCGACAGCCGTCGCGCCTCGCCGGCGCGAAAGCCCGGATCGAGTGCCGGGTCGCTCACCACGGCGTTCAGGCAGATCAGGCTGTCATCCTCGATCAGCGCCCAGAAGCCCGCGCCGCCATGCTCGCGCGTGAGGTCGTTCAGCAGCGCGGTGTTGCGTGCCATTGAGGTGCGCGGCGCGGCAAGGAGCGTCAGCTTCTCTTCATCCAGCATCGCGCTCGGCAGATCGGCGATCGAGCGGCCGTCGCTCACCACCACAACCCGGTCCGAAAGACCGAGCAGCTCCTCGAAATCGGACGAGATGACCACCACGGCGACGCCCTCGGCGGCAATGTCGCGCAGCATCGCGTAGATGCTGGCACGCGTGCCGATATCGACGCCCTTGGTCGGCTCGTCGAGAATGAGCACGCTCGGCTCCAGCAGCAGCCAGCGGGCGATGATGATCTTCTGCTGCATGCCGCCGGAGAAGTTCAGCATCGAGGCATCGAGCAGGCGATCACCGGGGAGGCCGAGCTTGGCCAGCAATTCATCGACCCGCTTCGCCCGCGCGCCATAGCCGCAGAAGAAGCCGCGATGCGCGCCAAGATGGGCGATGAGGAGGTTCTCCTTCACCGACAGGTCGGGAATGATGTTCTGCGTGCGCCGATCCTCGGCGACGAAACCGAGACCGGCACGGATCGCGGTCTTCGGGCTGTTGCCCTTGAGCGGCTTGCCGTCGAGCAGGACCTCGCCACCGCTGCGGGGGCGGAGACCGAAGATCGCCTCGGCCGTTTCAGAGCGGCCGGCGCCGACAAGGCCGCCGAGGCCGAGGATTTCGCCCTTGCGGACAGAGAAGGACACGTCGCGGACGATCGGAAGGGCGCTGATATGCTTGACTTCAAGCGCTATGGCGCCGCCGATCTCCGGCGCTTCCTCATTGCGGGCATAGATCGCGCCAAGCTCGCTGCCGACCATGGCGCGGATCAGTTCCGCCTGGGTGAGATCGCCCGTCTCGCGAGCGCTCATGACGGTTCGGCCTTCGCGCAGCACCGTGACGCGATCGGTGATGGCGAACACCTCTTCGAGGCGGTGCGAGACGAAGACGAGGCCGCGGCCGGAATCGCGCAGCCGCGCCATGACATCGAACAGCCGCTCGACCTCGCCAGGGCTCAGCGAGGCCGTGGGCTCGTCGAAAATCAGCAGCTTCGCCTGCACGCCGAGCGCCTTGGCGATCTCGACCAGCTGCTTCTGCGCTGACGAAAGGCGGCGGACATCCCAGTCGAAGGGAAGACTGTCCTGCTGGCCGAGCGATTCCAGGATTTCCTCGCCGCGTTGGCGAAGGGCGCCGTAGTTGAGACGGCCGGGCCGGCCGAGCTCGGGCAGGAAGATGTTCTCGAGGACGGTCAGGTCCGGGACGAGGCTCGTCTCCTGCATGACGATGGCGATGCCGATATTGAGCGCGTCGCGGGTGCCGCGCAGCCGGATCTCGCGGCCGCGATAGATCATCTCGCCTTCGTCAAAGGCGTGATGGCCTGAAATGACCTTCGACAGGGTCGATTTACCCGCGCCATTGGCCCCGAGCAGGCCGTGGATCTCGCCTTCGCGTAGTTCGAAATCGGCGCCCTGGAGCGCGCGTGTACGATCAAATGTCTTGGTGATGCCGCGCATCGTGAGCAGCGGCGCGGTCACCAGTTCGGGTGAACGGTCGAAAGCGGCGAGAGACAAGGAGCATTCCCCAAAGTCGGCCTGAACGAAACAAGGGGTCGGCGCCGCAATCCAGGACTGCGGCGCCGGCTGGCTCAGACTTCGTTGGCGAAGACCGTTTCCTTCACGATCGGCAGTTCCTTCTCGATGTTCTCGCTGGTGATGGCGAGGATCGGGACGGTGATCTCCTTGGCGGGCGTCTTGCCAGCCAGAGCCTCGACCATGGCCTCGCCTGAGCGGACGCCCATGAGGAAGGGCTGCTGCATGCCGGAGACGACGAGCTCACCCGACTTCAAAAGGTCGACGAATTCCGGAATGCCGTCGAAGGCGGCGACGAGGACTTCGCCATTGCGGCGTGCGGCCTTGATCGCGCGGAGCGCGCCGATCGCCGGCTGGTCGGTCTGCACGAACAGGCCGCGCATGTCCGGATTGGCGGTCAGCAGATCCTGCGTGAACTTGAAGGTTTCGTCGGCGGTGTAGCTCTGCATCTGCTGCATGCCGGCGTCCTTGCCGGTGAAGCCGCCTTCCTTCAGGCCGTCGAGGAAGCCCTTGGTGCGGGCCTGGCCGTTCTTGCGGGCCTGCGAAATGGCGACGATGCCGACCGAGCCGCCCTCCCAGCCCTTCTTCTTCAGGGCGTCGGCAAGCGCGACGCCGACATCATGCGCACCACGGTAATTGTCGGACGAGATAAACGAGACGAAGTCGCCCGAATTCGTGCCGATATCGGCGATCACGACGGGAATATTGGCGCGCTTGGCGAGCTGGAGGACGCTCGGCGCCGTCGATGAATCGGTCGGCGAGATCACGATGCCGGCGACGCCGCGGGCGATCGAATCCTGCGCGTTCTGCAACTGGGTCTGGGCGCTATTATGAGAGTCGAGCGCCTGGAAGCCGAAGCCGCCCTTCTTGGCCGCAGACTCGACGCCCTTCGACAGATAGCGCCAGAAGGGCAGGTCGAGGCCCGGCGTCAGATAGACGATATCCTTGCCCGCGGCAGCCGCGGTGCGAAGTCCGGCAAAACCGGTGCCGAGGGCGAGCGAGGTGCCGCCGGCAAGCTTCAGAAATGTCCTGCGTTCCATGGTGTTCCTCCCGTTGTTCAGCCAATGCCGGCTGAGAGTTGTTCGTGCGTTGACGGCCCGGCGCTTCCTCAAGCGTCCGGTCCGGATTCTCCCTGTATGAGGAGTTGGGTCGTCGCGTAGATCCGCCCGGTATGGACGGCAAAGGCCTCGGCGGCAGCGACGGGGTCATGCGCCTTGAGGGCCTCGACGATGGCGACGTGATCGGCGTAGCTCGTGGCGATGGCGCCGGGCCGGCCGACGGCTTCGCGGCGATATTCCATCATGTAGGCATAGAGATCGGTGCTGAAGTCGGCGAGCAGCCGGTTCGGCGAAGCCTGGTAGATCGCGACGTGAAACTCGCGGTCGCTGATCAGAAATCGGACCGGATCGTCGAGCGCGCTCTTCTGCGAGGCCAGCAATGCCTCCAACTGGGTGATCCTGCGGGCGTCGATGCCGATCGCCGCGTCGGCAACGACCTGCCGCTCGACCAGCAGGCGCGCTGCATGGACGGAATCGAGATTATAGGCGTCGACGGCGCGCGCCGTGGCGAAGCCGACCGTCACCGGCCCGACATCGCTGCGACGAACCCGCGTTCGCGCGCCCTGCGAGATCTCGAGAATGCCCTTGGCCGCCAGCATCTGAATGCCGCCGCGTACCGCATCGCGGCTGACATTGAGCGCGACCGACAGTTCTCGCTCGCTCGGCAGGGGGTCGCCGACCTGCAGGATCCCCGAGGCGATCAACCCGGCAATCTTGTCGGCGATGACATTGGTAATAGGGCGCTTGACGATCGCTTCCCGAAGGGTCGGGAGCTCCGTCAGATGCGCGGTATCACCAGATTTTCGCTGCAGCGGCATGACAACACTTCGACTGGTCGGACCAGAAGTCCAGTTGACCTAAGCGATCTTCTGTCGGTCTGTCAAGCGCACCGCAAATTGCGCACCGCCGTGGCTTCACCTCAGCCGCGGCTCGGCCCGTCAGCGCCATCTGTCACGATCCGCCAGCGATGCTCCGCCGCGTGGGACGAGCCGGAAAACGCCCATGTCCGTCGCCCGATAGCAGCCCAATTCTGAGGCGGGGCCCCTCGTCCTCGCGGCGCATTCTGCATCTTCCATGGGCAGGCAGGAGCGCTGGGTGTTTTCTGTGCGAAGCCTATGGACGATGCGATACGCTCATGCGATAGTTCAATTCATCGTATTGCATTTCAATACTATGTAGTGACAATCCAGCGAGGCGGGCGTCAGTTGACCCGCTCAATCGACGGAAAGGCCTCATGGATCAGTCACCGCTCTTCATTCGTTCGTTCGACAAGGTCATGCGCGTGCTGGAAGTTTTCGGGCAGAGCGAGAGATACCTGGCGCTCAGCGAGATCGTCGTCCTGTCGGGCCTCGACAAGCCGCAGGCGCAGCGGTGCACGCACACGCTCGTTGCGACCGGCTATCTTGAGAAGGACCCAAAGAGCGGCCGCTTCTGCCTCGGCAAGAAGTGTCTTGATCTCAGCTTCCATTTCCTCAGGACGCACCCGCTCGTGATGGCGGCGACGCCCATCCTGTTGCAGCTGCGGCGTGATTGCGCAGAGCGCACCAATCTCAGCCTTTTCGATCGCACGACGCTCGTCTACGCCATCCGCCTGCACGGAAAGCGCGAATATCCGCAGTTCTCGACGCTGATTGGCCGCCGCATGGCGACGTTCTGCTCGGCGGGCGGGCGCGCCATGCTCTCGGCGCTGCCGGATGAGGAAGTCGTCGAGATCATTGCCGAATCCGATCTGACGCCGCGCACGCCCGATACGATCACCGATCCGGCCCGGATCCTCGACGAGGTCCGCAAGTCGCGCGAGCGTGGCTATGGTTTCGTGGTCAACGAGAGCGCGCCGAGCGAGGTGACGGTTGCGGCCCCCGTGCTCGATGCCGCCGGACGGCCGGTTGCCGCCGTGCATGTCGCCGGCACGCTGACCAAATGGGACTCGGAGGAATATGAGCGTCGCTTCTCGCCCTATGTAGTCGAGGCGGCGCGCTCGCTCAGCCACTGGGATGTCAGCGGCCTCAAGGCCGGCGGACGGGGCGTCTGATGGCGGACATCGCGCCCTCGCCGGTGGTCGAATGGCTGGCGTCGCGCCGTGAAGCGATGCTGTCGCTTCTTGGGGAGTTGGTCGCGATCGACAGCGGCACGGCCAATCACCGCGGCGTCGCGCAGGTCGCGGCGCGCCTTGCGGCATTCTTCGCCGAGGCGGGCATCGAGACGGAGCCGGTGGTCGTCGAGGGCAGCGGGGCGGGCCTCAGGGTAACCATTCCCGGTGCGAAGTCCGCTCGCCCGATCCTCCTGATGGGCCATCTCGATACGGTTTTCCCAGAGGGAGAAGCGGCGCGCCGTCCGTTCTCGATCGTCGGCGATCGGGCTTATGGCCCCGGGGTCGCCGACATGAAAGGCGGCCTCGTGCTCCTCGCCTTCGTGCTGGCAGCGCTTCAAGCCGTCGGCGGCGACCTGCCGCCGCTTGTGGGCTTCTTCACGGCTGACGAAGAGATCGGATCTCCGGCCTATCGTCCGCTGATCGAGGCGGAAGCCCGCCATGCCGACTTTGCGTTCAATGCCGAGCCGGGGCGGGCATCGGGCAACGTCGTCACCTCACGCCGCGGCGGCGTCTTCATGCGCGTCACGATCGAGGGCAAGGCCGCGCATGCCGGGGTCGATTCACGCGCCGGCATCAGCGCAATCGATGAACTCGCTCACAAGATCGTCGCGCTGCACGCGCTGACGGATCTGGAGCGCGGCATCAACCTCAATGTCGGCGTGGTCGATGGCGGCCAGTCGGTCAACACCACGGCTGCAAGTGCCACCGCGCTCGTGGATCTCCGCTTCCGCGAACCCGAAGACCGCGACCGCATGATGAAGGCGGTCGAGGACATCGTCGCGAAATCCTGGACGGCGGGCACGCGATCGCGGCTCGAGGTGACCGGTGGCTTCCTGCCGATCGTGCCGACCGCCGCCTCGACCGCTTTGTTCGACCTCTATCGGTCCTCCGCGGAGGCAATCGGCTTTTCAGTCGGCGGCGAGGCGACCGGCGGCTGTGCCGATTCGGGTTTCGCCGCTGCGATGGGCGCTGCCGCGCTGTGTGGCGTCGGCCCTGTCGGCGGCGGGGCGCACTCGCCGGCCGAATATGTCGAGATCGACAGCCTCGTGCCGCGGGCGCAGGCGCTCGCCCTCACCATCCAGCGGCTCGCAGAGGCCGTCGACGACCAGAATTCGCACCCGCGCGCACAAGACGCGGGCGATCCTTCGCCGCGAAGGCAATCGGCGGCTCCTCAGAGGGAAACATCATGATCGAGAACATGCCTGGGCACGCTCGCAATACCCGTCGGCTATCCATGCTGGCGGCAGGTGCTGCCACCGTCATGGCCTGCATGGCCACGGCGGCGATCCCGCAAGCCTTCGCGGCCGACAAGCCGGAGGCGGCGCCAACGGTCGCCTCGCTCACCACCTGCGACACCAAGGACGTCAAGACCATCAAGGTCGGCGTTCTCGCGCCATTCAGCGGCGGCGGCATGGCGGCCGATGCCAATGATATCGGCAACGCGGCGATGATGGCAGCCGATGAACTCAACGCCGCCGGCGGCATCTGCGGCAAGGATGCGCGCTACAAGGTGACGTTCGAGAAGGGCGATACCGAGGGCCAGCGCTCCGACGCCGTGATCACGGCCGTCCGCCGCCTGACCGCCGATCTCGACCTCCACATGATCTTCGCGCCCTATGCCTCGACGACCAATTTCGAGATCACGTTGATGGCGAAGGCCGGGATGCCCTACATCATCTCCGGCGGCGCCGAGGCGACGAAGGGCATCATCTCGAAGAACCCGGACGGCTTCCCCACCGTCTGGTCGCGCGTGCCCGACTACGGCGGGTACAGCACGGACCTGCCGCCGCTGATCAACAAGAACATCGAGGCCGGCAATCTCGCGGTGCCGGCGAAAACCGTCTTCATCATCGGCTCGGATGATCCCTACGGCACGACCATCGCCGACGGGCTGAAGGACAGCTTCACCAAGGCCGGCTGGTCGGTCGTTGGCACCGAGACCGTGCCGTTCCAGTCGGTGACGGACTGGCGCACGCAGCTCGCCAAGATCCGCGAGCTGAAGCCGGGCATGATCGTGCTGACCGAATGGTCGCCTGCATCCGACGCGACCTTCTTCAACCAGTTCATCGAACAGCCGACGGATTCGCTGCTCTTCGAGCAATACGCGCCGGTCATCCCCGAATTCAACGAGATGACTCATAACAAGGCGAATGGCGTCATCTTCAACATGTTGGGCGGGGCGATCGACTCGCGTGCCGACACCAAGGACATCTCCAAGCGCTTCGCCGAGAAGTTCGGTCCCGGTGGCTATTTCTCCGTCGCCGGCTACACGAACATGATGGTCTATGCGCTGTGCATCAATAAGGGCGTCGATCCGGCCGACCATCTCGCGATGGGCAAGTGCATCGGCAGCCTCGACGTGGATACGCCGTCGGGCCGTCTCGCCTTCGATCCGAAGACGCATCTTGCCATGCAGGGCGACGATTACATGCCGACGGTCTTCTACCAGGTGGTCGACAATGGCGGGAAGGCGATCGTCAGCCCGCCGGCCTATGCCGAGCAGACCTTCAAGCAGCCCTACTGGATGACGACCAAACCGGCCGCCAAGTAGCTCCCGGCAGTTTCCGACAACGGGCGGCCGCCGTGCGGCCGCCCTCATGCAGAGGATCGGGAATGCTCATGCAGGGATCGCGCATTGAGACCACGGGATCGCCGCCCTTGCTGGAGGTCGCCAGCGTCGGCAAGTCGTTCGGCGCCCTGGTGGCCGTCGCGGACGTCTCCTTCGCGCTCCGCGAGCGGGATATCCTCGGCATCGCCGGTCCGAACGGCGCCGGCAAGACGACACTTTTCAATCTCATCACCGGGACGCCGTTCTTTCCGGACAGCGGGCGCGTCACCTTTCGCGGCACCCGCATCGACCGGATGGCGCCGCACCGCATCTTTCGCCTCGGCCTCGCGCGGACCTTCCAGAAAGAGGCATCCTTCGCCAACCTCACCGTTGAGCAGAATGTGTCGCTTGGCGCGACCTACGGCGCGGGCCTCTCGGGCCGGGCGCGCGAGCGGGCCGTCGACGCGGCGCTCGAGCGGCTCGACTTGTCGGCGATGCGCCGACAGCCGGCTTCGTCACTGACCGTCTATGGAACGAAACGGCTGATGCTGGCATCGGCCATCGTCGTCGGTCCCAAGCTGCTGATGCTCGACGAGCCGGCCTCCGGCCTCACGGCCTCCGAGGTTGCCGATCTGCAGTCGCTGATCCTCGGTTTTCGCGACGACGGCATGGCGATCCTCCTCATCGAACACATCCTGCCGCTGCTCTTCGGCATTTCGGAGCGCGTCATGGTGATGGATTTCGGCCGAAAGCTGATCGAGGGGCCGCCCTCCGAGGTCGCCCGCGACCAGCGCGTGATCGATGCCTATCTTGGCGGACAGAGCGAGGCAGCCCATGCGCTTGCAGGTTGAAGCGATATCGGCCGGTTATGGCCGGGTGCGAGTGCTGCACGAGATATCGATCGCGGTCGACAACCAGCGCGTCGGGCTGTTCGGTCCGAACGGGCACGGCAAGACGACGCTGCTGCGGACGATCTCCGGACTGATCCGTCCGACAGCGGGCCGCGTGATCTTCGACGGGAAGGACATCACCGGCCGCTCGCCCCAATCGATCGTCGGCGAGGGGCTCGTCCATGTGCCCCAGGGCTCCACGCTCCTGCCGCGGATGACCGTTCTCGAGGCGCTGACCCTCGGCGCCTATTCGAGGCGGGCCTGGCCGCGGCGGCGGGCTACGATGGAGCAGGTGTTCAGCCTTTTCCCCCGCCTCGCCGAACGCCGCGCGCAACGCTGCAACACGCTTTCCGGCGGAGAGCGGCAGATGGCGGCGATCGGAGCTGGCTTGATGGGATGCCCCAAGCTGCTGATGCTCGACGAGCCGACGCTCGGTCTCGCGCCGAAATTGCGCGCCGAACTGGCGCAGGCGATCCACGCCATTGCGGCCACGGGGGTCGGGCTCCTCGTCATCGACCAGGACATCGACATGCTGCTCGGGCTCTGCGACCGCCTCTATCTCATCGAGCAGGGCAGGGTGGCGCTCGACGTCGTCGATCGGTCGTCGATCCAGCACCAGGATGTTCTGAAGCGCTATTTCGGGAGTGCCGCCTGATGGGTGCCATCATCGTTTCCGGCCTCGTCTCGGGAGCGCTCTACGCTCTTGTGGCCGCCGGGCTCTCGCTGATCTGGGGATCGCTTGGCGTCTTCAATTTCGCCCATGGCGTGTTGCTCATGACAGGCGCCTATGCCGCCTGGTGGCTTTCCTCGCCGGATGGCCTCGGTCTCGGCCTCGGGATCGGAATCGTCGGGGCGCTCGCCTTCATGGTGGTGCTGGGTTTCGTGGTCTATCTGCTGCTGGTGCGACCCTGGATCGGCAAGGCCAATGCCGAGCTTGCCGTGATCATGACGACGATCGCCGGCTCGATCTTCCTGCAAAATCTGATCCTCGAGATCTTCGGCGGCCGCTACAAGACCATTGATCAGGTGGTGACCGGCACCGTCGCGATCGGCGGCACCACGATCCAGGCGCAAAACCTCCTCGTCATCATCCTGGCGCCGGTCCTGCTCATCGCCATGTGGCTTTTCCTGACGCGCAACCGGACCGGTCTCGCCATTCGTGCGGTGGCGCAGAACCAGGATGCCGCGCAGCTGTTCGGCATCGGCGTGGAGCGGATCTATATCGCGACCTTCGCCGTCAGCGCGGTGCTGGCGGGCGTTGCTGGCATCCTTCTGGGCGGCCTCTTCAACATCAGCCCCGACATGGGCACGGACCCGCTCCTCCGAGCCTTCGTCGTCGTCGTCTTCGGCGGGCTCGGCAGCCTGCCCGGCACGATCCTCGGTGCCTATGCGATCGGGATGATCGAGGCCTTCTCTTCCTATTATATCGGCATCTACTGGACGCCGGTCGTCCTGTTCGTGGTGCTGATCGGCGTGCTGGTCGTCCGTCCGACCGGCCTCATGGGGCGACCGACATGAAGAAGGACTGGACCAGAATTGGCCGCATCGCGAGCATCGTCGTCGTGCTGGCCGTCGCTGCCGTGGCGCCGCTGGTGCTGACCGGCGGCGTCGCGCAGAACCTCGCCGTCCTCTCGATCCTCTATGCGGTCGTTGCGTCGAACTGGGACTTGACGCTCGGCTATGCGGGCATCTTCAACTTCGCCCATGTCGCCTTCTTCGGGATCGGGTCGTATGTCGCTGCCATCGCGACACTGCAGTTCGGCGTGCCGGTCTGGCTCGATCTCATACTGGCCGTCGTGGTCGTGGTGGCCGTCGGCGGCCTCGTCTCGGCGCTCGCCCTGCGCCTCCGCGGGATTTATGTCGCGCTCGTCACCTTTGCGCTGACGCAGCTCTGCGTCGCGCTCATCAACAGCGCCAAGGACATCACCGGCGGACCCGTCGGCCTTATCGGCGTGCCGGACCTCGAAATCCGCGGCTTCGAGCTCGGCTCTGAACCGCATGCCTATTTCTATGCGGCCGAGGTCCTGCTCATCCTCTCCACCATCGCGATGCGCTGGCTGGCGACGTCGCATTTCGGCCTCAGCCTGGTCGCGCTGCGCGACTATGAAGCCTATGCCGTCGGCCGCGGAATCCCGGCAAGACGCCAGCGCGTGCTGGCGATCATGGCATCGAGCATTCCGACGAGCCTCGCCGGCTGTCTCTATGCCCACTATCTCATCGTCGCTTCGCCCGACGTCTTCTCTTTCTCGCTGACGACGCTCCTGCTCAGCATGGTGCTTGTCGGCGGCGCCGGAACGATCTATGGCCCGATCGTCGCGGCGATCGTGCTGACGGTCGGGACCGAAGGCCTCCATCAGCTCGGCAACATCCGCTACATGATCGTCGCCGTCCTGATCGTGCTAACCCTGCGCTTCCTGCCCGGCGGACTATGGTCGCTCTGGACCCTCGTCCCGGCCATCCGCCGGCGCCGCGCCGCGCGCGTTCCTTCCCCATTCGCCGAGGAGGCGTCCTCATGAGCATTTCATGGCCCGGTGGCCGCCAGGCTGCTGCAAGCCTCACCTTCGATTTCGATGCCGAGTCCGTGTGGCTGGCAATGGACCCCGCCAATGCGGGGCGGCCGGGGGCGCTTTCGATCGGCGTCTACGGCGCACGGGTCGGCGTCCCGCTGATCCTCGACACGCTCGCCCGCCACGATGTCAGGGCGACCTTCTTCGTCGTCGGCAAGAATGTCGAACTCTATCCGGACCGCGTGGCGGCGATCCTCGATGGCGGTCATGAAGTCGCCGTGCACGGCTATACCCACACGCCGCCCTCGCTTCTGACGCCCGAAGAAGAGGAAGCCGAACTCGTCAAGGCCAAGGCCCTGCTCGAAGGCGCCGGCGCCAGCATCACGGGCTATCGCTCGCCATCCTGGGAAGTGAGCCCGGTGACGCTCGACCTCCTGCAGAAGCATGGCTTCCGCTATTCGAGCCAGTACATGGCCGACATCCGGCCCTATCGCCATGACCGTCATGACCTGATCGAACTGCCGATCCAGTGGCTCCTCGATGACTGGCCACACTTCCAGATGGGGCCGGGCCAGATGAACCGGCCCGTGCAGACGACGCGCCATGTCGAGCAGCTCTGGATGGAGGAGCTCGACGGCATCTCCGAGCTCGGCGGCCACACGATCCTGACCATGCACCCGCAGGTCATGGGGCGGCCGTCGCGGGTGGCGCTGCTCGATCGGCTGATCGGGACCATGAAGGCGCGCGACGACCTCTGGATCGCCACCTGCGGCGAGGTCGCCGCGCTCGCCGAGACCGCTCTGCCGAAAGGACCACGAGAATGACCGACAAGGGCCGCTTCGCAGGCCGACGCGCGATCGTCACGGGTGCAGCGGGCGGCATCGGCGCGGCCATCGTCCGCCGCCTCGTATCGGAAGGGGCGATGGTTGCAGCGATCGATCGCAGCGCTGCGGCATCGGATGGATCGCAGGTCCACCCTGTCGTCGCGGATCTCAGTACGGTCGAAGGCGCGCGGACTGCCGTCGACGAGGCGGTTGCGGCCCTCGGCGGTGCCGCCGACATCGTCGTATCGGCGGCAGGGGTCTATGTGCTCGCCGCTGCCGCGGCGGTCGATGAAGCCGACTGGAACGCCAACCAGGACATCAACCTTCGGGCGCCGTTCTTCGTTGCCCAGGCTGCCGTCGCGGCCCGTGCAGCCGATCCGGCGGCGAAAGGGCGGCCCATGGCGATCGTCAACATCTCTTCGACGGGGGCCTACCGTTCCGGTACCGGCGACGCGGCGCTGTCCTACAGCGCCAGCAAGGCCGGCCTCGTGGCCCTCACCCGGAGCATGGCCGCCGAGTGGGCAGGGCAGGGCATTCGCGCCAATGTGGTTACGCCCGGCGTCATCGATACGTCAATGGTCCGCATCATGGACGATCCGGAATCGGGCACCGCCTGGCTGAAGGCGCGCGTCCCTATGGGCCGCCTCGGCCGTCCCAACGAGATCGCGTCGGTCGTGTGCTTCCTGGCCTCCGATGACGCGTCCTATGTCACCGGTTCCGAACTCGTCGCCGACGGCGGCTACATGTGCAGGTAATCATGACCTCGACGGACTATCAGCTCTACGAGCTCGGCGATTTCACGCTGGAGAACGGCGCGGTCCTCCCGGACGCGCGGCTCGGCTTCAAGACCTTCGGCACGCTGTCGCCGCAGCGCGACAATGTCGTGGTGATCCCGGGTGCCTTCAACGGAGCGGTCGAGGAATATGACGGCTGGATGGCGCCTGGCATGGCGATCGATCCGGAGCGCTATTTCGTCGTCGTGGTGGGTCTGTTCGGAAACGGACAGTCATCCTCGCCGAGCAACACGCCGGCACCCTTCGACGGCCCGCGTTTTCCGATGGTCACCGTCGCCGACAACGTCAACGCGCAGTACCAGATGCTGACCAAGGGGTTCGGCGTCACCGGGATCGAGCTGGTCGCCGGCTTCTCCATGGGGGCGCTGCAGACCTTCCATTGGGGCGCGCATCACCCGGAGCTTGTGCGGCGGATCGCTCCCTTCTGCGGCGCGGCGCGCTGCTCGCGGCACAATTATGTCTTCCTCGCCAGCCTCAAGGCCGCGATCGAGACCGACCAGACCTTCAATGGCGGCGATTACGAGGTCCTGCCGCGGGCTGGCCTCTCGACCTTTGGCCGCATCTATGCGGGCTGGGCCTTCTCGCAGGCCTTCTATCGCGAGAAGGTGGATATGGAGGTCATGGGCTTCGCCTCGGTCGACGATTTCCTCTCGGGCTACTGGGACACGTTGTTCAGCGAACGCGATGCGAATGACCTCCTCCTGATGGTGTGGACGTGGCAGCATGCCGACATCGCGGCCGGCGCGCGTTATGGCGGCGATCTGCAAAAGGCGCTCGCGGGCATCACGGCGCGCGCGACCGTCATGCCGAGCGAGACCGACCTCTACTTCCCGGTCGCCGACAATGTGCTCGAGGTGGACGCAATGCCGAACGCGCGCTGCGTCCCCATCCCGAGCATCTGGGGCCATGTCGCCGGCGCCTGCGGTGCCAACCCTGCCGATACCGCCTTCATCGATGCCCAGTTCCGCGAATTGCTGGCGTCCTGATATGAGCAGCACACCCTCCGTTCTGGCGCTACTCGAACGTCGTATCGGCACGCTTGCGGCAGGCGTCGCGGCCAATTGGGGCATCTATGTCCGCTTCCTCGACAATGGCGACGAGATCGCCATTGGTGCCGACCGGAAGATGGACACGATGAGCCTCATCAAGGTGCCGATCCTCGTGACGCTGATGCGGTGCGTCGATCGGGGCGAGGTCGATCTTGCAACACGTGTGGTCCTCGACGACGACATGAAGCGCCTCGGAACGGGCGTGCTCCGTCTCTTCGGCGCGGGAGCGAGCTTCTCGCTTCTCGACGCGGCCTGGATGATGGAAGTGGTGAGCGACAACACCGCCACGGATATCTGTCTCGACGCGGCCGGCGGCGTCGACGCTGTCAACGCGACGATGCGGGATCTCGGCATCGACGGGATTGAAATGACGGGGACGGCGCTCGACTGGTTCAGGGCGCTTGGCAGCAGTATGGATCCGGAGCTTGGGCGCGTTGCGCCCGGCGAATTCGCGCGGCGCGGCTATCCTCCGCTTGGCCCCGAGGGTCTCGCCGACGCCCGCGCGCGCTATCACTTCGAGACAGGCCGGCCGTTTTCGCTGGCGACGCCGCGCGCGCTCGGCAACCTGCTCGCGATGATCGAGGCCGATGCCTGCGCCTCTCCGGCGTCCTGCGCGCTGATGCGGACGATTCTGGAGGGTCAGCAGTTGAACGACATGATCCCGCGCCATGCCTGGGGTGCAAAGTTCGCGCACAAGACCGGCAATTTCTCGCCCTTCATCGCCTCCGACATCGCAGTCGCGACGCCGGCACGCGGCGCGAAGGTGATCATGTGCTTCATGACGGGGCGTCACCGCGGACCGGCCGGTGAATGCGAAGAGCGCATCGGACGCATGGCGGAACTCGTCCTCGCGGTCGCGGAGAGCCGCTGAGGTCCGGCCCGGCCCGCCGGTCCTTACCGCGCGACGGTGAAGGGGAGACTATCGGTCCCGAGGACATCCGACGCGATCTGGCTCAGATGTTGTCGCATCGCGGCCGCGTCCTCATGTTCGAGGTCGCTCTCAATGGCGATGCGCATGCCCCGGCGAGTCGCCGCAGCACGAACAAACCACGGGTCGCGCAACGGATTGGCGGCGATGCGGCCGGGCTCGGCCATCGCGGTCGGGCCCGTGCGCTGCCGGACTGTCACGTCGCCTTGGATGGCGCGCTTCGTCCGAGCTCGTAGATCAGCGCCGCGCCCGTACGGATTCCGTCCATGAAGCAGGAGAGCTTGAGGTTCTCGTTCGGCGCGTGGTTCGCCTCGTCGGCATTGGCGTAGGGGACGACGAAGGCCGGAACGTCGAGGATCTTGGTGAAGACGTAGTCTGGCAGGCTGCCGCCCATGGTCGGGTAGAGCAGGGGTTCCACCCCGCGCGCCCGCAGGATCGCCGCCCGCAACACCGTCGCATAAGGGCTGTCGAAGTCCGTCTTCGACGGCAGCATGCCGCCGCGCGGGATGAATTCGACTTCCGGCGCGTGCTTCCGCACATGCGCCTCGACCTTGGCCAGGACATCGTCCGGCGTCATGGCCTCGACGAGGCGGATATCGCATTTGGCGAATGCCTCCGCCGGCAGGACGGTCTTGACGCCCGGCCCGCCATAGCCGCCATGCAGCCCGTTGATCGTCAGCGTCGGGTGGAACATCAGACGATCGAAATAAGGCCGATCGGCGGGAGCATCGAGGCGGCTGATGCCGAGATCCGCCTCGACCGCCGCAAGGTCGAGCGGCAACCGGCGTGCCGCTTCTCGTTCCGCATCGGTCGGCGGAATGATCTTGTCGCCGATGCCCTCGATCGTGATCTCGCCGGCGGCGTTCTTCATGGTGCCGAGCAGATGGACGAGGGTCCAGATCGCGTTGGGCATCACGCCGCCGAAATTGCCCGAATGGGTGTCGCGCTTCGCTGTCCGCGCGCGAAGCTCGAACGAGGCCATGCCCCGCACGCCGAAGGTGACGGTGGGAAGGCCGGATTCATGCAGCGGACCGTCCGATGTCACGACGAGATCGGCCTTCAGCCGCTCGCGGTTGGCGCGGACGAAATCGGCGATCTGCGGACTGCCGATTTCCTCCTCGCCCTCGAGCAGCACGATGACATTGCAGGGCAGCGTCCCATGCACGGCGATGAGGGACTCGATCGCCAAAAGCTGCGCGAAATGCTGGCCCTTGTTGTCGCCGACGCCGCGGGCATAGATCCGTCCGTCGCGGATCGTCGGCTCGAAGGGCGGGCTGATCCAGGCCTCGAGAGGCTCCGGCGGCTGCACATCGTAATGGCCGTAGAGAAGGATCGTCGGTCGCCCCGGCAGCTCCGGAGAGCGGCCGAGCACCATGGGATGTCCTGCCGTCGGGATCGCTTCGGCGGACATGCCAAGCGCTGTGAGCTTGTCGACCAGCAGCGCGGCGACCTCGCGGATGCCGATATCCTGGGCGCTGATGCTCGGATGGCGGACATAGTCCATCAGCCGGGCGATGAACGTTTCCCTGTTCGCCTCGATATGGTCGAAGACGGGGTCGAGAGGATCAGCGATCGTCATGCCGCGTCCTCCCGGGTCAGCAACAGCGCGCCGCTCGCGTGCATCGCGCCCGTCCATCCCGGAAGGATCAGCGTCGTCGTATCGAGCTGCGCGATGATCGCGGGGCCGACGACAATGGCACCGGCGCCGAGCATGGCGCGATCGAAGAGCGGGATATCCTTCAGTCCGCCGGCAAGATGCACGGGAACCATCTCCGTCGGCTCCGGCAAAGGTCCGACCGCGAGATCGCTCCCCGGCAGCCCCTTGCCGACGCCGGTCGCTTCGATGCGCAGCGTCACGAGTTCGATCGGGGCGGCAAGGTTGAAGCCGTAAAGCGCGCGATGAGCGTCGACGAAGTTGCGCTCCGTCTCCGCGACTGTCCCCGTCCATGGAACGGCGAGTTCCCCGCCCTGGCCGCGATAGTGGAGGAGGGCGACACGCCGCGTCTGGCGGTCGGCCTCGGGCACCGCCTCCTCCGCGAACCAGGCCTCGGCGCGCGCGACGAGCTCGGCGAATACCGCTTCGGCGGCGGCGACGTCGATCGGTCCGGCCTTTGGCAGCGTCCGGCTGAACTCCGATTTGAGGTCGGCGGCGAGCAAGCCTTCCGCGCAGAGAACGCCGGGCGCGGTCGGGATCATCACGCGGCGAATGCTGAGGAGTTCAGCGAGCGCGCAGCCATGCAGCGGCCCGGCGCCTCCGAAGGGAACGAGCGTGAACTGGCGCGGATCATGGCCGCGTTCGACGGAAACGACCCTCAGCGCTCCAACCATGGTGTTGTCGATGATCGCGAGGATGCCGCGCGCCGCAGCTTCCACGTCGATGCCGAGCGGCACGGCGACATTCCTCTCGATGACGGCCCTGGCGGCCTCGCGGTCGAGCGCCATGCGGCCACCCAAAAGGCGTGCGGGCAGGTGGCCGAGCACGACATGCGCGTCGGTGACCGTCGCCAGCGTGCCGCCGTGCCCATAGGCCGCGGGGCCCGGTCGCGCGCCGGCGCTCCGCGGGCCGACCGAAAGCGTTGCGTCCTTCACGGCCGCGATCGATCCGCCGCCGGCACCGATCGTCACCATGTCCACCATGGGCAGCGGCAGCGGCCATTCGCCGACATGGCCTGTCTGCGTGAGGCCGATCTTGCCATCCTTGATCAGGCAGATATCGGCGCTGGTACCGCCGATATCGACCGTGATGAGATCGCGGATGCCAGCCGCTTCTGCCACCGCGCGGGCGCCGACGACGCCCGCCGCCGGCCCCGACAGAGCGGTGAGTGCAGGCGCGCGCCGGATGGTGGCCGCGCCGGCGACGCCGCCATTCGACTGCATCAGCAGCAGCGGTGCCGCGACCTTCTCGTCGGCGAGCCTCTGTTCCAGCCTGCCGATATAGGTCGTCACCCCCGGCATGACGGATGCGTTGAGCGCCACCGTCAACGATCGCTCATATTCGCGCACCTCCGACAGCACGTCGGTCGAGATCGTGACCGCGACGCCCGGCAGCCGCTCACGCAGGATCGCCGCGGTGCGCTGTTCATGGGCGGGGTTGGCGAAGGCATGCATCAGGCAGATGGCAACGGCTTCGATGTCCATCTCGGCAATAGCATCGGCCGCCGCATGCACACTCGCTTCGTCGAGCGCGAGACCGATTTCGCCGCCCGCATGGATGCGCTCGTCGATCTCGACGATGTGCGAGGGGGATACGGGACGGCGGGGCTTGATCCAGGTGTAGAGATTGGCCTTGCGCGGGATGTCCTGGCGGCCGATCGCCAGCACATGGCGGAAGCCGCGCGTCGTGACGAGGGCGGTGCGTGCGCCCTTGTCCTCGAGGATCATGTTGGTCGCGATCGTCGTGCCGTGCAGCACGCGTTCGAGCGTCGGCGCCTGATGTCCGGCATCGACAAGTGCAAGGCGAATGCCGTTCAGGAATGCTTCGGACGGATCGGAGGGAATGCTGGGCGTCTTGGCGCGCCAGATCCTCCCGCTGCTGCGGTCGAGCAGCGCGACATCGGTGAAGGTGCCGCCGATGTCGACGGCAACGGCCAGATCGGTGTCAGGAGAGGGCATCGGCATACTCTTGGCGATGAAAGGTACGGACAGGGCTGCGCTTTGCGCGGAGCGCGAGCGTCGCGGCGGCATCGATGCGGCGATCGACGATGGCGACGCCGTAGTGCCGTTCTGCGGCGTCGAGGCTCACGAAGCCGCCGAGCACGTCCTCGAGCACCGCCTCGGGCGGACGGTCGAAGGGATGGCCGTGGCCGCCGCCGCCGCCGGTCTCGACGCGCACCACGTCTCCAGCTCTGACGATGTTGCCATCGGAGAGCGGTGCGAGTTCACGCTCCCGCGGTGTGCCGGGATTGACGACGACGCGCCCGACGCCGCCCGACATGCCGCCGCCGAAGCCCCAGGGCGGATTGGTGATGCCGTCGATGCGGCTCGCCAGCATCGCCTCGTCGGCGAGGATCTCATATTCGCGGACGATGCCGCAGCCGCCGCGATAGCGTCCGGGTCCGCCGGAATCGGTCTTCACGCCATAGGTGCGAAGGCGGACGGGATAGCCGAGCTCCAGGAATTCGAGCGGGAAGTTTTCCTGGGCGACGAAATAGACGGCATCGAGCCCGTCGGCAAAGGCGCGGGCGCCATAGCCGACGCCGATACCATCGGCGAGCAGGAACCGCCGCGATACCCCCTCGGCATCGGTGTATCGCCCGCGCAAGAGCGCGATGACATAGGCCGAATGCGAGGCCGGAGCGCCGCCGCCGGCGACATTGACGAGCCCGTTCAGCGCTGACAGCACGCGCATCATGGTGAGCCCGCGCATGCCGAGCGGAGCCGGAAAGCGTGGCTGGACCAGCGATCCATCGCGTAGGCGGACCTCGTCGAGCGCCTTCGGCCCGCCGGCATTGCAGACCTGTGCCGGGTCGCCTCCGAGATAATAGAGACCGAGTGCCATGCCCGGGACGCCGGGGTTCATCAGGAGGTTCACCGGTCCGGGCGTCTGGTCGTCGGTTTCGGTCGCATCGAAGATGAAGCGATCCTCGCCGTCGTCGCCTTTCTCTCGCGTCAGCGCGAAGCGGATCTTGAGCGGTCCGTTGCCGTGACCGTCGCCGTCGATCGCGTCGGTGAACCGGTGCGTGCCATAGGAGAAGGTCTCGGCGAGCTTCTGGCGGACGAGGCGGCGGGTACGAGCCAGAAGCTGCGCCAGCGCGTCGGCAACGATGTCATGGCCGAAGCGCGAGAAGATCTCCGTGATGCGCGTCGCCCCGAGCTCGACGCTGGCCATCAGCGCGCTCATGTCGCCGATGCTTTGCTCGGGAAAGCGTGAATTGCGATGGAAGATCGCAAGCGCGGCCTCGTTGACCACGCCGGCCGTCACCAGCCGGGTCGGCGGGACGATGATGCCTTCCTGGAAGATCTCCGTCGTATCGGGGCTGATCGATCCGGGATGCAGGCCGCCGATATCGGCGAAATGCGCCCAGCTCATCACGAAGGCACAGAGCCGTCCGCCCTCGAAAGCCGGCGCGAGCAACACCTGATCGTTGGAATGGGAGACAGCGCCCTGCGATCCGTAGCAGTCATTGTACCAGTAGACATCGCCCGGCTGCATGGTCTCGACCGGGAACCGCGACAGTACCGGCGTCGTGACATCGCCGAAGATCGGCACCATCGAGCCGACGGCCATGACGCCGTCCGCATCGAAGAGCGCGGTGTAGAAATCCTTCTTCTCGCGGATGAAGGCGGAAATCGCCGTTCGCTCGATCAGCGCTTCCATCTCGCGCTGGGCAGCCGAGATGGCGCCACGGATGATCTCGAGCGTGACGGCGTCGCAGACGGGCCGTCCGGCACGCGCGACGGGCTCCAAAGTGGGTTCGATCGTGTCCATGATGGTCATTGTGGTCCTTCCAGCGGCGCGCAGGAGGATCGGGCGCGAGCGCCCACCTTCCCGCAGCCGGTCATTGGTCAGTGGACGGCTTCGGCGGGCTTCGAGGCGATCAGCAGCGCGTTCTTCAGTCGCTCGTCGTGGAGGCGGAGCAGCAATCCGCAATTGGCGAAGACGCCGGCCGCCGCGAGATAGGATCCAACGGCGAGATGGAACGGGCTCGCGTCGAGATAGGCGTAGGGGTTGCTGGCGGGTTCGAAGTCGAGGTCGAAATTGGCGTCGGCCTTGACGAGCATGCTGCGTGCTCGCTCCAGATGCTGAAGCAGGCCCTCATAGCCGAAGTCGATGTTCCAGTCGGGCGGCGTTTGGTGGTTGATGGCGCGGTCGAGATCCCGGACAACCGCCGCGACGTAGTCGGATCGCCCGACCATCGGGTCCTTCGCCTGCTTGAGCCGCCCCTCGATGGAGGCGATGCGCTCCTTCATGGCGGCCGCGGCCGGACCGAAGCCGGCGAGCCCATCGTTCCAGATCGTGCGGGCTGCTACGCCGAAGGTCGACATGGCCAGGGCGTCGTCGAGCCAGCCGGCGTCGGTTGTGTCTCGCGCGAGAAGCGCCTCGGCGGCCGCGACGACCGCATCGATGAGCGGACCTGCCCCAGTGAGACCCGCGTGCGCCTCGGCGGCAGCCACCGCAGGATTGCCGGCGGCCTGCACGGGCCGCGCGCGCTCCGTGGCGGCGGCCTGCCAGAATGCGGCATTGGCGAGCATGCGCGCCGGCGCATCGAGCACGTCCATCGACAGGCTCAGTCCCATTTCCGGGTGCGAACCGAACAGTACGACGCGGCCCTTGCCATAGGTTCCGGCGACGGCATTGAAGGCACCCGCCACGACGGCGCGATCGACGAGTCGGTCATCACCGGCAACCCCGAGGAAGCCTTCCGAAGGTGTAAAGCCATCCTCCGTCCCGGCGACGGCGAGAAGGCCGACCGCATCCGGCACGCCCTCGAGCGTGCCCGGCGCCATGTGATAGAGCGGACCGTTATAATGCGTGATCGGGAAGGCACTGGGCATGCCGTAGGTGACCGGGTGCTCGCCGGCGACTTTGGCGCGGAGCACCCCGACGCCCGGCGACTGCAGGCCGAGCCATTCGTCGCCCTTGTTCCAGACGGCAGCGTTGATCATCCGCATCTGCTGCTGCTGCGGGCAGACCGCCAGGAAGCTCGGCGCGACAAGGGAGGCATCATAAGCCCCCGCGCAGCAGCCGAGATAGAGGCCGCCTTCGCGGACGAAGTCGGCGATGGCGCGGCATCCGTCCTCGCCGAGCGGATCGAGTTGACCCTGCATGGCGCGTGCTCCGCCGCCAGGCACCGCCAGAAGATCGTAGTCGGCGAGCGCACCGGCCAGGATGTCCTCGGGAAAGACGAAATCCACGTCGAAGCCGAGTTCGCCATAGGATGCGGCGTGGTTATAGGGCGCCCCGCCGCCGCCATAGACGGCGATGCGGACGGGCCGTACCGGCAGCGCCTCGAGCCCTTCTGTCGTCGCGAGTTCGACGGCCTCCACGTCTAGTTCGGATGGAAAATGCGGCGGCAGATCGGCTGGGCTGGTTTCCACCACGATCGTGCCTGCTGGGAAGGTCGCGGTCGATCCGTCCGGCCTCCGGCCGGAGAAGGCGCGACTGCTCCAAAGCGGCTGCAGGCCCTGTCGCGACAGGAGATTGGCTGCGCGGTAGGCGCCAGACCAGAGCGGTCCATCGGCGCGGAAAGCGATCGTGGTCATGGGAGAGCTCCCGATAGGGTTGCTTCACGGATGGGGGACGGCGCCGCCCCGGCGACCGGCGCCCTGGCTCCGTCGGGACCGACGCGGATGCAGGCCGTGAGATGGCGGTTTCCAGCGCCGACGAGCGCTGGCTGCACCGCCGAACACGCGTCGAGCGCGACGGGACAACGCGGATGAAAGGTGCAGCCCGGCGGCGGCGCGAGCGGCGAGGGCGGTTCGCCGGTCGGCATCTGCAGCGGCGCTGCCCGGGACGGATCGCGATCCGGGATCGCGGAGAAGAGCATGCGCGTATAGGGATGGCGCGGATCGGCGAATAGCGGCGCCGTATCCATCTCCTCGACGATGCGGCCGAGATACATCACCGCGACGCGGTCGGAAAAGTGCTGCACCACGCCCAGATCATGCGTGATGAAGACGATGGTGAGGTTGTTCTCGCGCTGCAGTTCGGCAAGAAGGTTCAGAACCTGCGCCTGCACCGAAACGTCGAGAGCCGAGGTCGGCTCGTCTGCGACGATCACTTCGGGCGAGGACGCGAGCGCCATCGCAATGCCGACGCGCTGCCGCTGGCCGCCCGAGAGTTCGGCCGGAAAGGCATTGGCATAGCTTGGCGCCATGCCGACGCGCTCCAGAAGTTCATCGACCCGTTTCCGACGTTCGGCCGGCGTGCCGATCCGATGGATATCCAGCGGCTCGCGGATCTGGGCGCCGATCCGCATGCGCGGGTCGAGCGAGGAGTAGGGGTCCTGAAAGACGATCTGCATGCGGCGGCGGAAATCCGCGCGCTCGCGCCGATCGAGAGCCGCGATGTCGCGGCCGCGATAGAAGACACCGCCGGAGGTCGGCCGCAGCAGGCCGGCCAGCATCCGGCCGAGCGTCGTCTTGCCCGAGCCGGACTCGCCAACCACCGCGAAGATCTGCCCGCGCCGGATTTCGAGGTCGATTCCGTCGACCGCGGTGACGGTATGGGCGCCGCCGATCAGACTGCCGCCCGACCGGAACTGACGCGTGAGGCCCTGGGCCTGGAGGATGACATCGTCAGGCGGCATGGAGGACACAGGCCACCTCCCGATGCTTGTCGAGACGAACGCGCGGTGGACCGGCCGGATCGGCGCAGTCCGGCCGCTCGAACGCACAGCGTCCGCGGAACCGGCAGCCGGACGGACGCTTGCCGAGCGCCGGCACGCGGCCCGGGATTGTCGCGAGACTGCCGCGTGGCGTCCGGGCGTTGGGTGCCGCTTCGAGCAGGGCTTGCGTATAGGGGTGAAGCGGGTTCGCGAAGACCGAGGCGACGGTGCCGGTCTCGACAATCTCGCCGGCATACATGATCGCGACACGGTCGCAGGTATGTGCCACGACGCCGAGATCATGCGTGATGAGCAGAACGCCCGCGCCGCGCTCCTCGATGAGCAGCGAGCGGATGAGGCGCAGGATCTGCGCCTGGATTGTCACGTCGAGCGCCGTCGTCGGCTCGTCGGCGATCAGGAGGCGGGGCCGGCAGGCGATGGCGATCGCCAGCGCCGCGCGCTGGCGCATGCCGCCCGAGAGTTCGTGCGGATAGGCATCGAGCCTTTCCTCGGCGGCCGGGATCGCGACGCTTTTGAGCAGTTCCAGCGCCATGCGTCGCGCTTCCTTCCGGTCGACGTCGAAATGCGTCTGGAGCGTCTCGCCGATCTGCGAGCCAATCCGGAAGGCCGGGTCAAGCGCGGTCATCGGGTTCTGGAACATCATACCGATGCGGCCGCCCCGCATGCGCCGCATCTCGTCCTCGTCGATACGGGCGAGATCCTTGCCGTCGAAGCCGATGCGGCCCCCGGCGAGCCGGGCGTTGCCGGGGAGAAGGCGCATCAGGCTGAAGGCGACCGTGGACTTGCCGCAGCCGGATTCGCCGACCAGGCCAAGCGCCTCGCCGCCGGCAAGATCGAAGCTGATGTCGCTGACGGCTTCCTGCCAGTTGCCACCGGTTTCGAATTCGGTGCGGAGATGATCCACCTCGAGCAGGCTCATTTGCGCCTCCGGTTCGCAGCGTCGAGGAGGCGCGGCAGGCCGTCACCCATCAAATTGAAGCCGAGCACCGCGACGAGAATGCCGAGGCCGGGGCAGATAACCAGCCAGGGCGCGTCGCCCATATAGGAGCGGCCGTCGGAGAGCATCAGCCCGAGCGAGGGCGTCGGCGGCTGTACCCCGAGCCCGATGAAGCTGATGGCCGCTTCCATCAGGATCGCCACCCCCATCAGCGCCGATGCCTGCACCAGGACGGGTGTAATCGCATTGGGCAGGACATGCCGCGCCATGATGCGGACATGCGACGCGCCGCGCGCCCGCGCGCCTTCGACGAACAGCGCGTCGCTGACCTCGATCGCGGCGCCGCGCATGACGCGCACGATGATCGGGAAATAGACGAAGCCGATCGCAAGCGTCATCAGCCCGAGGCTCTGGCGAAAGACGCCCGCGAGCGCGACGACCAGCACGATGGCCGGGAAAGCCATGATGACGTCGACGGGTCGCATGATCACGGCGTCGACGAACCCGCGCCGGTAGCCGGCCATAAGGCCGAGCGGGACCCCGACGACCATGGCGGCGGCAACGGAGCCGATGGCGGCGATCAGCGAGACGCGGAGGCCGAACAGCGCGCGGGTGAGGACATCGCGTCCAAAATTGTCGGTGCCGAAGAGGTGCGCCAGCGACGGCGGGCTGAGGACGGCGTTGAAGTCCATGCTCTCGGAATCATAGGGCGAGATGTAGGGCGCCAGCAGGGCCAGCACGGCCAGAAACAGCACGATGGCGGCGCCGATGGCGGCCGGTGTCGGCTTCGGCAGGGTCCTGAGGCGAGAGGATGCTGCCACGCTCATCGCGCGCCTCCCCTCAGCCGTGGATTGAGCCAGGCATAGAGCAGGTCGGTCCCCAGATTGACGAGGATGAACAGAAGCGCGACGACCAGCATGCCGGCCTGAACGACCGGATAATTGCGCTCCATCGTTGCCGTGACGATCAGGCTGCCAACGCCTGGAAGATCGAACACCTGCTCAACGATTACGGCGCCACCGAGCAGATAGCCGAACTGCATGCCGATGACCGTGATGATCGGCACGCTGGCATTGCGCAGCACATGGCGGTTGATGATCGCGCGCGGCGGCAGGCCCTTCGCCTTGAGAAAGCGGACGAAATCGCGCGAGAGCACTTCGGTGACGGCCGATCGCGTGACACGGACCAGCACGGCGGAAAGGCCCGTCGCCAAGGTCAGCGCCGGCAAGGCGAAGGCGCGAAGATTGGCAAGGATACCGTCCGAGAACGGCACGAAGCCGGAGGAGGGGAACAGGCCGAGCGTCAGCGAGAAAACGAGCACGAGTAGGATGCCAAGCCAGAAATCGGGGATGGAGATACCGATGAGGCCGAGCACGCTCGCCGCCTTGTCGGCAATGCCGTTCGGATGCACGGCGGCGCGGACCCCGAGCGGCACGGCGACGATAAGCGCCAGGAGAAGCGAGAGCAGCGTCAGTTCGAGCGTCACGGGCAGCCGCGTTGCAAGCAACTGCGTGACGGGGACATTGCTGCGGTAATCGCGCCCGAAATCGCCGGAGAACAGGGCGCCGAGCCAGCGCACATATTGCTCGTGCAGCGGCAGGTCGAGGCCGAGGTCACGCGTGATGGCGGCGAGACCCTCGGGTGTCGCCCGGAGGCCCATGATCACCTGGGCCGGGTCTCCGGGAATGAGGCGGAGAAGCAGGAAGACGACGATCGATACGCCGAACAAGGTCGGCAGCAGCAACAGCAGTCTTCTGACGGTCGATGTCACGCCGGCCTCTCCTCTCTGTCCGAACCGACGCTTATGCGTCGATCCAGACATCCTCCATGCGCAGTTCGAGCGAGGGCAAGGTCTCGACGCCGTAGACGTTGGGATGCGTCCAGTAGGTCCGGTCGAAATTGACCTGGAAGATCATCGGCGCGAGTTCCTCATGCAGCTTCATGAGCGTCGCATAGGACTTCTTGCGGACCTCGGGATCGACGGTGAAGTTGAAGCTGTCGATGGCCGCGTCGAGTTCCGGCGACTGGTTGAAGCCTGAGAAGTTCCAGGCCGAGCCCGAGCGCGAAAGCGGGCCGAGGCAGTGGCCGACCGGATCGAGCGTCACGCTCCAGTAGGTGCCCGTCATCTGGTAGCGCCTGGTGGTCAGCTCCTCGAACCAGCGGGCGGATTCGAAGGATTCGACCTGCATGTTGATACCGATCTGGCGCAGCTGCTGCTGCATCAGCTGGCCGACCAGTGGCTGCGTCGGCACCTGCGGCTGCGAGGCGAAGGAAATGTCCAGCGACTCGATGCCGGCCTTCTGCAAGGCTTCCCTCGCCTTGGCGAGATCCGGCGCACCCGAATAGGCATCGACGCCCGAATACCAGACATTGCTCGGCGAGACGGGCTCGAGCGACGGCACGGCCTGGCCGTGCCAGACGACATTTGCGATCGCCTTGCGCGGCATTGCCCATTGCAGTGCCTGCCGGACGGCGACGTTGTCGAAGGGCGGCTTGGTGGTGTTGAGCAGGAAGATGTCGGGGAAGAACTGGCCGCCCGGATTGGCCTTCAACTCGGGGTTCTTCTTCAGTTCGGCCACACGGTGCAGCGGCACCTGCTCGATCCAGCCATATTCGCCGGTCTGCAGGCCGTTGAGGCGCTGCGTATCGTCGGCGATGGCGCGGAAGATCAGCTTGTCGAGATAGGGCTGGCCGGGCTTGAAGTACTTGTCCCAGCGCTCGAGCGTGATGTGGTCGTCCTTGACCCATTCCACGAACTTGAACGGCCCGGTGCCGATCGGCATCAGCTTCGGATCATGCGTTTCGATCGCCTTCTTGTTGACGATCTCGCCGATCGCGGCGAGCGCCAGCAGGAGGCCGCCCCAGTTCGGCTTGGTGTGGAAGAGGACTTTTGTATCGCTCACCACCTCGACGCCTTCGAGGGGCTGTACGAACACATGGTTGGCTGCGCCGAGCTTCGGATCGGCGAGGCGGTCGAACGTATATTTGACGTCGGCGCCCGTGAACTTCTCGTCGTTGTGGAACCAGGCGTTGTCGACGAGCTCGAATTCCCAGGTCTTGTCGTCGACCTGACGCCAAGACTTGGCGAGGCCGGGCACCAGCGTGCCGTCGCGCTGCGCATAGACGAGCTTGTTGAAGACGTTCTGATAGACCTGCATCGAGGAATAGAGTTCCGCGAAGGCTGGATCCATGTTGACCGGCTTGTCGATCGTCGCTGCCGTCAGCGTCCCGCCGCGCTTCGGGGTCTTGCCTTGGGCGCGGGCCGAACTGATGAGCCCGAGGCCTGGCACGAGACCGTTCGCCGCGCCAAGTGCTCCGATGAGCGTCAGCGAGTGCAAGAGCTGGCGGCGATTGATCCGACCCTGCCTGAACTTGAGCAGGAAGTCGGAAGTCTGGTCCTTCTGAAGTGTCATGCCCGTCTCCTTACAGTGCGCTTGGAGGCGCGATGGCCGGCGCCTGCGGCGAGAAAAGGAAGAGGAATCGCCCCTTCGCGAATTCGGTTGCATCCAGCGCTCCACCGGAGGGGCCCACGGAGACCTTGGTCCCGCTCCGCATGCCCGTTTCGAACTTGCCCGTGTCACGACTGGATTGTATGACAATCCTGAGGCTAGCATCGGCGAAACCGGCTCGTCAACCGGGTTTTGCCAATGCGGCAGGCAGTTTTTTGTGTGCACATTTATTGTTCAACTTGACCTCGCACAGGGCAGTAGGGCAGCTAGGACATGCCTGCATTGCAGCAGGCGGAGTCTCGTCTGACCTCGCGTAGGAAGCGCCGATGTCCGGTCTGAAAGAGGCCTTTGCCGGCCGAACGGTGAATTCGAGGGATGCCGAGGTCGGCCCGACGCGGCTCGTCGAGTATTTCCGGCCGCATGGCAAAGTGAAGCTCATGCGGGAGCAGGCGGTTTCCATCGTGCGGGACGCCATCATCGCCGGCCGGCTTCGTCCGGGGATGCGCCTCGTCGAACGCGAGCTTTGCGAGGCGCTCGAGGTCAGCCGCACCGTCGTCCGCGAAGTGCTCCGCGATCTCGAGGCCGAGCGGCTCATCGACGTTCTTCCGCATCGCGGCCCGATCGTCGCCATGCTCACGCCCAAGCTGGTGCGCGAAATCTATGCACTCCGGACGGAAATCGAGGTGCTTTTCCTGAGGTCCTATGTGCGGACCGCGAGCGACGCGGACATCGCAGTCCTACGCGGCATTCTTGCGGAACTGTCGGCTGCCGGCGCGCGCTACGACAAGACGGCGCTGATCGGGATCATCACGCGCTTCCTGCACCATATGGCCGCGGTGGCCGATAACCAAGTCGGCGCAGAGATTTACGATCAGTTGCTCGCGCGGATCAACATGTTGCGCATCCTCTCGATGAATACGCCTGGCCAGATCGAGGACAGCATCAAATCCATTACGCGCATCGTCGAAGAGGTCGCCGCGCGCAACGCCGACGCCGCGGAAAAGGCGCTCCGCGACTACACGACACACGCTGGCGAGTCGGCGATCATCGAACTCAAGAAGGAAGGGCGGACCGAACCCGCCAAGGCAAAGAGCGCTCGTTCTGCATCGACAGGCGTCTGATCAGACGCCTGTCCGCGTTGCACGCTCATTTGAGCCAGCGCGGCCAGACGCGGAACGCCTGCCGGGCGAAGGCCGATCGACGATGTTGAACGTCGATCGGTCTGGCAACGATGGCTAATGCCGTCTCATGCGCCGCCTTTGGCGAGCTTGTCGGCCGTCTTCGTCTCGAAATCGGCAGCGTCGTGGCGCTCGTGCAATTGATCCGACGGATCGCCGAAGGTGCGGTTGACCATGCGGCCGCGTTGCACGGCTGGCCGCGCGAACAGCGCATCCGCCCAGCGCTGCACGTTCTTGTATTCATGCACCGAGAGGAACTCAGCGGCATTATAGGCCATGCCCTTGACGAGCCCGCCATACCACGGCAGCACTGCGATATCGGCGATTGTATAGGTGTCGCCGCCCAGGAACTCGCTCTCCGCGAGGCGTCGATCAAGCACGTCGAGCTCGCGCTTCACCTCCATCGCGAAGCGGTTGATGGCATATTCGATCTTCATCGGAGCATAGGCGTAAAAATGCCCGAAGCCCCCGCCGAGATAGGGCGCGCTGCCCATCTGCCAGAATAGCCAGGAAAGACATTCGGCACGGGCCGGCTGATCGGTTGGCAGGAAGGCGCCGAACTTCTCGGCGAGATAGACAAGGATCGAGCCCGACTCGAAGACCCGGATCGGCGTCGTCCCCGAACGGTCCATGAGAGCGGGAATTTTCGAGTTCGGGTTGACCGCGACAAAGCCGCTTCCGAACTGGTCACCTTCGCCGATCTTGATCAGCCAGGCATCGTACTCCGCCCCGGAATGGCCGAGCGCCAGCAATTCCTCAAGCAGGATCGTCACCTTCTGGCCGTTCGGCGTCGCGAGAGAATAGAGCTGCAACGGATGGCGGCCGACGGGCAGGTCCTTCTCATGCGTCGGGCCGGCGATCGGACGGTTGATATTCGCGAAAGCACCGCCGCTCGGCTGGTTCCAGGTCCAGACCTTTGGAGGGACATAGTCTTGAGAATCCGTCATTCGTATCTCCGCGATTGCGTGGCCCTGTTCAAATGGCGGGATGTGGGCCGGATGGAAAGAGCGCGCGCCGCGCTTTCTCGTCGCTGGTCGGTCCGGGAATGAACATTCCCGCTGCGCAGGCCCGGGCAACAGCTGCACTGCCCACCAAGGCGCCCACGGTTTCGCGGGCAGCTCCTTTGGAACTGCCCGCTTCCGTGGTCCGGCTTGTTCTCGGCTACTGGGTGAAGCCCAGATTCTCCATGTGGAGGCTGAGCGTCGGCGTAATGGCCGAGCCGGTAACATTCTTGTTCATCAGATAGTTCAGCGTCTCGTAATGCGCAAATACGAGCGGGGCATCGCCGGTGACGATGGTGCGGATCTGCTGATACAGATCCTTGCGGGCCGCCTCGTCGGAGCTCGCGGCCGCCTTGTCGATAAGCGCGTCGACCGCCGGGTTCGAATAGCCGACGGTGTTGATGGGACCGCCCGACTTGATGACCAGCGAATAGAAGTTATCCGGGTCGATCGTGCGCTCCTGATAGGCGCTGGTGATCTGGTATTTGCCCGAGACATAGGCGTCGTACCAGACGGAGACATCGACCGGCTTGATCGTCATGTCGATGCCGATCGCCTTGAGTTCATCGCGCACCACCTGACCGGTCTTCAGCAACTCCGGATACTGCGGCAGGCCGAGATATTCGACGCTGAGGCCATTCGGGAAGCCGGCTTCGGAAAGCAGTTGCTTGGCCTTGGCGATATCGGGCTCGGCGGCGAAGATTCCAGTCGGGTCGTACCAGCTTGAGCCGGTCGGGACCTCCTCGAGGCCGAGTTCGCCCGTACCGAGATAGGCGACGTCGCGAATGTCGGCGCGATTGATCGCGAGGGCGACCGCCTGGCGAACCTTTGGATTGTCGAAGGGCGGCTGCTTGGTGTTGAAGGCCAGAAAGTCGGGGATGCCGGCAACCGGGCTCGTCACATAGGTGAAGCGCGTATCGGCCTTCAGCGACGGCACGAGGTTGAGCGGCACGGCGTCGACCCAGTCGAGTTCACCGGCAGACAGGGAATCGATGCGGCTCTGGTCGACCGGCAGGAACTTGAAGGTGACGGTGTCGAGATGCGGCAGGCCCGCCTTGAAATAGGTGGCGTTCTTCTTGAGCGTGATGTGGTCGCTCTGGACCCATTCGACGAATTCGAACGGACCGGTGCCGACGGGGTTGCGTGCCGGATCGCCGCTCTCGATCGCCTTCTGGTTGACGATCTCGCCATTGGTCGCAAGGTTGGTCAGGAAGGGACCAAAGCCCGATTTCAGATGAAACACGGCGACAGCAGGGTCGCTCGCATCGATCGAGTCGATCTGGGCGTAAAGCCCGGCATAAGCGCTCGCGGTCTTCGGGTCCAGAATGCGCCCGAAGGTGTATTTCACGTCCGCCGAGGTGAACTTCTCGCCATTGTGGAACGTGGCGTTGCCGACGAGGTCGAACTTCCAGGTCTTGTCGTCGACCTGCGTCCACGATGTGGCGAGATCAGGCACGAACTTGCCTGACGCGTCCATGTCGATGAGCTTGCTGAAGATGCCTTCATAGACCTGAGCGCCGGTGTAGACCGACGACGTCGCGGGATCGAGCACGTCCGGCTCGCCCGTGAGGGCAGCCCTGAGGTCGCCGCCGTCCTTAATCTCGGCAGACAGTGCGGGGCCGCCGGCCATGGCGATGAGCGCGCCGAGCGACAGCGCGGCGAGAGTGAGGGTCAGCTTCCTTGCGCCGCCGCGGCGCCCGCGGGTTTCGAATTGCATGATCGTGTTCCTTGGCTGATCGGATGATTTAGGCGGAGACACTGCGAACGAAATCGATAAAGGCGCTGTTGAATGGATCGGGGCTTTCCCACAGGCAGGCATGACCGCCGGGAACGGTCTTCCATTCCGCGCCGGGAATGGCTTCCTGCAGCTTTCTGGAAAGGCGGACCGGGATCAGGATGTCTTCCTCTCCAGCGAGCACGAGCGTCGGCACCTTGATCTCGCCGAGCCGGTCGGTCGCGTCGTGGTCCTGGATGACGGCGAGCTGCGCGAGATAGACGTCGGTGGTCTGGTCGAGAGCCGCCATCGCCGCAGCGAATTCGGCGGCGTCTTCGGGACGCTCCTCGAAGAACGGGCCGGTGAACGCCCACAGTGCCACGTCTCGCATGACGAAGGGGACGCTGATCGTCCTGGCGATGTCGGCCCACATCGCAAACATCGTCTGGCAGAAGGCATCGGGCTTGCCATAGGTGCAGGCGAGGGTGAGCGATTTGACGTCGCCCGGATAGGCGATGGCATATTCCTCGGAGATCATGCCCCCCATGGACACGCCCATGAGATGGAAATCCTTGATGCCGAGATGGTCGACCAGTGCCTTGGTGTCGACCGCCATCTGCTTCGAGCTATAGGGCCCCTGAGGCCGGTCGCTCTTGCCGATGCCGCGATTGTCGAAGCGCAGCACGCGATAGCCGGCCTCGACCAGTGCGGGGATCTGAAATCCCCATGAGAGCAGATCGTCGGCGAGGCCATTGACGAGAACGATGGTCTCTCGGGCGGCCGCGTCGCCGTCGATCTCGTAGTTGATCGTAATTCCGTTCACGTGGGCTGTGGGCAAGGCGGCCTCCTGGGCGCGGATGAGCGAGGGCGGGGAATGGCGGCGAGCAGAGTGCGCGTATAGTCGTGTCGCGGGCTGGTCATGACGGTTTCAGTGTCGCCCGTTTCGACGATCTCGCCGTGATACATGACGGCGATCTCGTCGCTCACATGTTCCACGACGCCGAGGTCGTGGCTGATGAAGACCGACGCGACGCCGAGGTCCTTCTGCAGGTCCATGAGCAGATTGAGGATCTGTGCCTGGACGCTCATGTCGAGCGCGCTCACTGGCTCGTCGGCGATGATCAGTTCAGGCTCGCTGGCGAGGGCCGCCGCGATGCCGACGCGCTGGCGCTGGCCGCCAGAGAGATGCGTCGGCAATCGCCCGGCGAGGGCAGGGTTGAGACCGACGCGGTCGAAGAGATCGAGAACCCTTCGTTCGCGATCGGCGGGCGTGCCGATGCCGAAGCAATCGAGGGATTCGCGAACGCTGCGGCCGGCTGGCCAGCGTGGATCGAGGCTGCCGAACGGATCCTGGAACACCGGCTGGACGCGGCGGCGGAAGTCGGCAAGGGCGCGACCCGACAGCGCCTGAACCTCGACGCCGTCGAAGATTACGGCGCCGCTGTCCGGCCGTGTGAGCCCGAGGATGCAGCGGCCGAGCGTGCTTTTGCCGCTGCCGCTCTCGCCGACGAGCCCAAGTGTCCGGCCGCGCGCGACGGAAACCGAGACGTCGTTGAGAGCCGGCGGCGGCTTGCGACCCCACGGCCGGCCGCCGCTGTAGCTCTTGCGCAGATGTTCGACCCGCAGCAGATCAGCCATTGGCAGCTCCGATAGCGGCACGCAGCAGTTCGGCGTCACGCAGGCTCTCGACGCTCCACTCGGCAGGAATGACCGGCAGGCGGGCGCCGCGCGGCGCACCGGCGGGGTTGGCGGCGAACAGTGCGCGCGTATAGGGATGGGCCGGGTTGGCGAACAGCGCTTCGGTCGTCGCGGTTTCGAGCAGCTTGCCGCCATACATCACGCCGACGCGGTCGCAGATCATCGAGACCACGCCGAGATCATGGGTGATGAGCAGCACCGTGGTGCCGTGATCGCGACGGAGCTTGTCGATGAGCTGCAGCACCTGCGCCTGGATGGTGACATCGAGCGCGGTGGTCGGTTCGTCGGCGACCAGCAATTGCGGATTGTTGGCGAGGGCGGCGGCAATGACGATGCGTTGGCGCTGACCGCCCGAGAAGCGATGCGGCACGTCACTATAGCGGGCGGCGGCATCGGCGATGCCGACTTCGCCCATCAAGGCGATGGCACGGGCCTTGGCCTCGCGTGCCGTAACCGGGTAGTGCGCGCGGATCGTTTCGGCGATCTGGTCGCCGACAGGCCAGGTTGGATCAAGGCTGGCAGTTGGATCCTGGAAGATCATCGAGACTTCATCGCCGCGCATCGAGCGCAGCGCTTCGTCATCAAGGCCGACCACCTCGCGGTCATTGATCCTTATGCTTCCGCTGACAGCGGCGTTTGCGGGCAGGAGGCCCATCACTGCGTTCGCCAGCGTGCTCTTGCCACTGCCGCTCTCGCCGACGATGCCGAAGATCTCGCCGCGATGGAGTTGGAGCGAGACACCATCCACGGCCGGTGCCGGCGGCGCGGCGCCGGCCGCGTTGAAACGGACGCCGACATTGTCCAACGACAGGATCGCGCTCATTCGCCCACCCCGCGGGGATCGAAGATCCGGCGTAGACCCTCGCCGAGAAATGTGAAGCCGAGCACGGCAATGACGATGACGAGGCCGGGGAAGATCTCGACCCACGGCGCCTGGATCAGAACCTCGCGCCCATCGGCCAGCATGCCGCCGAGCGACGGGGTCGGCGGCTGCGTGCCGAGCCCGAGAAAGCTGAGCCCGGCCTCGAGCTGCAGGGCGAAGGCGCTGAGCACCGACGCCTGGACGATGACGGGGCCGAAGGCGTTCGGCGCGACATGGGTCACGAGCACCCGCAGGTGGCTGGCGCCGCGGGCGCGGGAGCCGGCGACATAATCGTTGCGCGCCACGATCAGCGTGCTGGTGCGCATCACGCGGGCCAGAATCGGCAGGTAGATCACAGCGATGGCGAGCGCGGCGATGACGCTGCCCGGCCCGAGGATGGCGATGAAGGTCACGGCCAGCAGCATGGCCGGAAACACCAGGATGAGATCGAGCGTGCGCGAGATGGTGCTGTCGACCCAGCGGCCGAAATAGCCGGCCAGGAGCCCAAGCGGCACCGCGAGGATGAGCGAAGCTAGAACTGCCGAAACCGATACCAGAAGGCTCGCGCGAAGGCCGTAGATGATCCGGCTCGCCACGTCGCGTCCCAGCACGTCGGAGCCGAACGGATGCTGCAGGTCCGGCGCGCCGAGGACGCGATGCACATCGACGGATTCAGGATCGTGCGGAGCGATCAGGGGTGCGGCGATCGCGACAAGCGCAAGGAATGCGAGGATCAGGCTGCCGAGAAGGATAAAGCGGCTCGGCGCGCGACGCGGGGCGCCGACTTCAAGGCTTTTGGCCGGTGGGTTTGCCGTCGAGGTCATGTCCCGCCTCCATCAGCGACACGCGGGTCGAGCCAGGCGACGATGAGGTCTGTGATCAGCGAAACCACGATGAAGATCGTGGCAATGGCGAGAATGCCGACCTGCACCGTCGGATAGTTGCGCTGGTTGATGCCCGTGACCACAAGCCGGCCGACGCCGGGCAGGGCGAACATCGTCTCGATGATGATGGCGCCGCCGAGCAGCACGCCGACCTGGATCCCAATCACGGTGACGATCGACGGCCCGGCATTGCGCAGCGCATGGCCGAAGATGATGCGCCGCGTGCCGATGCCCTTGGCGCGGAGAAAGGTGATGAACGGCCGGTTCATCACCGAACCGACGGCGCCCCTCGTAGTGCGAAGGATATAGGCGGCCTCGCCGGTTGCGAGCGTCAGCACCGGCAGGACCATGTAGCGGAGATTGCCGACCGGATCGGTGGCAAACGGCACATAGCCGGACGGCGGGAGGATCACCAGGGTGCCGGCGAAGATGAGCACCAGCATGATACCGAGCCAGAAGTCGGGAACGCTGATCCCGAAAATGACGAAAGCCTCGGTCAACCGCTTGACCCAGCGGCCGCCTGTCGCCGCCCGGACGCCGAGCGGCACGCCCACGAGCACCGCCAGCAGCATGGAAAGACCGGTGAGCTCGAAGGTGACGGGCAGGCGCTGCGCCAGCAATTGCGCGAGCGGAGCGTGGCTGACGATGTCCTTGCCGAGATCGCCACGCAGCAGAGCGCCGGCCCAGCCGAGATACTGATCGAGAAGGCTCTGGTCGAGACCGAGCCGATGCCTCAGTTCGGCGACATTGGCATCGGTGGCGCGGAAGCCAAGCATCGTGCGCACCGGATCTCCGGGCACCAGGCGGATGATGAGGAAGACCACGACGCTCATGACGAACAGCATGGGGATCGTGAGGAGCAGCCGCCGCAGGATGAACCCAAGTTGCCGGCTCATGGGGCTGCTCCGGGCACAGACCCGTCATGCTCGGCCCGGTCGACCAGCTGGCGGATGAGATTTTCGGAGAGGGTGAAATGCTTGGCGGCGATCGCTGCCGCCGCGTCGCCGTTTCCTTCGGTAACTGCCGCAACAAGTTCGGTATGCTGGCCGATCGCCGTGCGCCGCGCGGCGTCGGTATAGGGCTCGGCGCCGAGATTGAGCGTGATCTTGGCGCGAAGATCCACCGACATCGCAACGAGGATCGGATTGTGCGTCGCCTCGGCGATTGCGAGATGCAGCGCCGAATCCGCGCGCCGCGATGCATCGTGATCGGGTGCGTCAAGATAGGCCTGCAGCGCCTTGGCCATGGCGGCGATATCGGCATCGGTGCGCCGTGCCGATGCCGTGCGGGCGATCATCGGCTCGACCAGCGTGCGCGCGTCGAAGATGTGCTCGAACTCGCTCCATTTGGCGATGATCTGCCGCCGCACATGCTCGGCCGATTTCGGACCCCAGTTGGCGAGGACGAAATAGCCGCCCTTGCGGCCCCGGCGGACCTCGAGATAGCCGCTGTCGGTCAATTGTTTCAGCGCCTCGCGGACCGAGGTGCGGGAGACCCCGAGCATGGCGGCGAGCTCGCGCTCGGTCGGGAGTTGCTGGCCGGTGACATAGACGCCGAGCGCCACCGCGGTCACCAGCCGATCGACGACATCGTCGGCGACATGCCGCGTCACGATGGGCGCGCTCCAATGCCGCGTGCCGGCGTCGCTGGCTTCGATCGCAGCCGGTGGAACGATTGGCATCCTTGCCGCTGTACTGCGCCCGCTCATTGCGCGTCCTCGCCCTTGAAACGCGTCAGAATGAACCGCGCCAGGGTCCTGGCTGCATCGACGATGCTCTGAAGCTCCACCGATTCATCGATGCCGTGCATGTCATGCGCGACGGCGCCGAAGCAGATGGCCGGCGTGTCGAAATCGTTCAGATAGACCCGCGCATCGGTGGTGCTGCCGAGGGTGTAGACGGCAGGGGCTGCGCCATGGGCCGCGTAATGCGCGGCCGAGAGATCGCGGACCAGCGTCGCCTCGCCGTCCAGCAGATAGCCCCGTGCCCGAAAACCGGTGAGGCTCACCTTTGGCTGGATCGGAAAGTCGGCCTGCGCAGCAAAACGCGCGATCACCTCGCGAAGCGCCGCCTCCGCCTCGTCCGGTGTCCAGGCGCGCGGATAGCCGGCACGGATGCTGAAGGTTGCATGGGAGGGCACCGTCGACGTCCAGTCGCCGGCCTGCAACTTGCCGAGATTGAGCGCGTAGGGATTGAGATTGGTCGCCAAGCTCGGCTCGGGCTCGGACCGGCCGAGTTCCTCCGACCACTGGCGCAGGGCCTCGACGAGCCGGAGGCCTTGATCGATGGCGCTGCTATGCGCGCTCGCGTCATGCGCATGGCCAGACGGCGAGGTGATGGCGATGTCGAGCCACATCACGCCAACGCCGCCGACCAGCAAACCGAGATCGGTCGGCTCCAGCAAGACGACTTCGGGCGCGAGGACACCGTGCTCGCTGACCGAGCGGAGCGTGCCGTTGCCAGTGCATTCTTCCTCGACTACCGCGATGAAGCCGAGCCGCTTGGTGGCAAAGAGATCGGGCGCGACGTCCAGAACGGCGCGCAGCGCCAGCAGGCCGACCGCGAAACCGCTTTTCATGTCGGCGGCGCCGCGACCATAGAGCCGGCCATTTCGGCGCGTCGGTTCGAAGGGCGGATCTGTCCAGAGGTGCGGGTTCTCGGCCGGAACGACGTCCATGTGTCCATTGAGCAGCAGCAGCAGGTCGCCATCGCCGGGCGTCCGCGCCATCACCTGATAGCGGCCGGGTGTCACCGCATTCGCGGGCGGGGCGATACCGGCGCGATCATCCATGAGGGGGCCGCTGGCGAAGGGGAGCCGTTCGACCTCCAATCCCAGCAGGGACGCCTCGCGTGCAAAGACCTCCATCGCCGACTGTTCGGAGCCGACGATGCTGGGCTCACGCACCAGCCGTTCGAGGAAGGCAAACGCGGCCTCGCTGTGGGTCTCTATCGCGCGATCGACATCCAGCTGCATCAGGGCCACTTTTTTGGTTTATAGTTCAGACCCTATTCCAAAAAAGACGCTCTGATCAAGCGATCTGCCAACGAAGATTGCATTTTTTCGGATGCCCAACTTGTGGGCGGACCACGATGTCAAACAGCGCGTTCACGCAGGCGGCAAACGGCTGGACGCCGACCTTGCCGGCACGCGATGCGGCGATGGGACATGAGGGAATGCTGCCGGAATGGCTGCGGATGGGCTAGAAGGGAAGAAATCCCTCCGCGGCGCAGTCCGCATGACCAAGAGCCATGGCCAGAGCCCCGTCCGACGGCAGCAAGCCCTACTACCAGATCGTGCGCGAGGTTCTCTCGGCCAATGTCGCGAATGGCAATCTGCCGATCGGGACGCGGTTGCTGACGACCGCCGTCGCCGATCGCCTTGGCGTCAGCCGGCCGCCGGTGAAGCGGGCACTGGAATTGCTCGCGGCGGATGGCGTCGTGACGGCGCTGAGCTCACAAGGCTATGTCGTTGGCGCCGCGACCGGTGAAACCAGCCCGGAGCGGACGAACCTGCATCGCCTGCAGCTCGACCTTCCGCCCGAGCTTGGCGACAATCTCGGGCAGGCGCGCTGGGAACGGATTTTCGAAGCCGTCGAGGCGGAGATCCTCAACAGCATTCCATTCGGCACCTTCCAGATCTCCGAGTCGCTCATCGGTGAGCATTTCGATGTCAGCCGAACGGTGGTGCGGGATGTGCTTTCGCGTCTCGATGCGCGCGGACTGATCGTCAAGGATCGAACTTCGCACTGGATCGCGGGACCGCTGAGCGCGCGGATGCTCGACGACGCCCACGAGATCCGCCGGCTGATCGAACCGGGAGCGCTCGCCTCCGCAATGCCGCTGCTCGCTGAAGGCTTCCTGAGCGAAGGGCGTTCCACCGTTGCCTCTGCGCTGGCCCGATCGGCGGCGCTTTCGGTCGAGGAGGTCGACGCGATCGAACTGGAGCTGCATGTCGACACGCTCGATGCGCTCCGCAACCGGCGCCTCGCCGGAGCCGTTCGGCTGCAGCAAGTGTCGCTTGTCATCAACCGGCTGTTCGCTACCTATATCGGCCTGCATGACGAGATCGAGATGCTCCGGGAGCATGCGCTCGTCTATGATCACATGCTGCTCGGCGATGCCGATGGGACCATCGCCGCGATGCGGCATCATCTCGATGCCGATCATGCTCGCAGCCGCGCGCGGCTGAAGGTGCTCTCGGTCTTCGATGCCGCCGAGATCGCTCCCTATCTCATCCGGATCCACTAGCACCCTTCCAGGAGCGCCGTTTGCCCAGCCCGCCCAAGCTCCGCGTCATCGGCCGCAGCGAGGTCCTGCCTCGTCCGGTTCTGGAGCAGGCCGCCGCCGATCTGCCCTTCGATATCGAGTTCGAACTCATCGACAGCGTGAAGGGCCTCCAGCGCGTCGTCTCCAGTCCGGAGACCTTCGACGTCTATCACCAGTGGCATACGGTCGACTTGATCTGGACGGCGCGCGCCGTCCAGGCGATCGACCTCTCCCGCATCGACCATGCCGATCTCATCCGAGGCCAGGCGCTCGGCAGGCAGGGCGATGGCCGTACCATGGGCTCGGTGTTCAACCAGCTCTTCCTGCAGCCATCCGGCGCGCTCGGCTCGACGCCGACCGACCGGATCGTGATGCTGCCGTTGCTGCATGGCGTCGATGCCTTCGCCTATCTGCCCTCCGTCATCAGGGAGTTCGACGACGGCACACCGAACAGCTGGGGCTGGCTGCTCGATCCCCGGCTGGCCGGACGAGTGGCCATCATGAGCGATCCGGTGCTGGGCATGATCGAGGCGGCGCTCGCGGTCGAGGCAGCCGAGGGCATTCGCATTGCCGATGTCGGCAACCTCTCGGTCGAGGAGATCGACATCATCATCGACATCCTGCTACGCCGGAAGAAGCTCGGCCATTTCAAGACGATCTGGGGGAACTACCGCGAATGCGCCCGTTCGATGCAGCGCGGCGTCGTCCTTCAGTCGATGTTCTCGCCGGCCCTCGCCATGCTGCGCAGCCAGGGCATTCCGGTCGTCTCGGCCGTGCCGCGCGAGGGCTATCGCGGCTGGCATGTCGACCTCTGCATCTCCTCGGCTGCGAAGGGCGCCCGGCTCGACGCCGCCTATGCCTATCTCAACTGGTGGATGAACGGGAAGGGCGGTGCGGTGACCACGCGGCAGGGCTACTATTTCGCCCAGCCCGAACTGGTCCGGCCACATCTCTCGGCTGCCGAGTGGGACTATTGGTATGCCGGCAAGCCGGCCGCGACGGCCCTCAGTGACCCGCTCGGTCAGCCCGCCATCGCGCCAGGCGAGATACGCGAGGGCGGCTCCTATTTCGAGCGGATGTCGCGTGTTCGCGTGTGGAACGCCTTCATGGACGAGCACACTTATCTCGTCCGGCGCTGGCGCGAATTTCTGGAAGCGTGAGGGCCGCGCCGGAGCGCGGCCCATGGTTCAAGCCGCCGACCGGCGCGCATTGGTCGCGGCGGCATCGACCTTGCCGGACACGATGACGACGCCATAGTCGCGTTCGGCGACATCGGCCGTGATGAGATCCTCGAGGACATCGGTCAGCACCGATTCCGGGCTGCGCTCGAGCGGATTGCCATAGCCGCCACCGCTCGGCCCCTCGGAGATGAGGTGATCGCCGGCTCGGATCTTGTGATAGGGCACTTTGGAAACGAGGTCCTCGGCGCCGCCGGCCTTGTGGATCAGCTTCAGCGATGCCTGAAAGCCGTCCTGCCCGCCGTCATAGCCCCACGGACGGTAGCGATGGCCGTCGCCCTCGACCGAGAAGGCGCCGTCGTCGAGGAACGTGAACTCACGGATGGTGCCGATGCCCCCACGGGTACGGCCGGCGGCCATCGCGTTCTGCCGAAGCTCGTAACGGTCGACGCGGATCGGCAGGTGCGATTCGATGTCCTCGATCGGGTTGTTGCGCGTATTGGCGAACAGCGTGTCGACGGCGTCCATGCCGTCCGACCCGAAGCGCCCGCCATAGCTCCCTTCGAGGATCTCCATGTGCACCCACTGGTTACCCTCGCGCATGCCCGAAAAGGCGACGACGCGGAGATTGCCGATGCCGGCCGAGACCTGGCGCGGAACCGCCTGTGCCAGAGCCTTCATAACCGTATCGGCAAGCGCGTTGCCGGGGCAGAAGCGCGCGATGACGGGCGCCGGGAAGATCGGGTTGGCGATCGTGCCGCGCGGGGCGACGATGGTGATCGGCCGCGTCAGCCCTTCGTTCTGCGGAATGTTGCCATAGACGACGCTGTCCAGCAGGATCGAGCGCAGCGTCAGCCAGATCGAGATATCGACCGTGCCGACGAGCGGCATGTTGATCGGCTTGTCCGGCAACTGAGGTGCCGTTCCCGTGAGATCGACCGTGATGCTGTCGCCGCGCACCTTGAGAGTGACCGCGATCGGCAGGTCGCGACGCGACGGATCGGCATCGTCGAGAAAGCCATCGATATGCGTCATCGCCGCATAGTCGCCGTCAGGGAGTGCCGAGATCGCGTCGCGCATCAGCCGCTCGGAATAATCGAGCAGGTCCTCGAACGCATCCATCACGGTCTTGAGGCCATGATGGTTGACCAGCGCCAGGAAACGCTCGGCCCCGATCTGGGCGGTTTGCACCTGCGCTTCCATATCGCCGACGACCAGCGCTGACGCGCGGATATTGTCGCGGAGGATCGACCAGACGGCCTCGTTGCGCCGTCCCGCTTCGACCACCTTGATCGCCTTGAACTGCAGGCCCTCGGCATAGGTGTCGACCGCGTCGACGATGCCGGTGCTGCCCGGCGCGAGTGCGCCGATATCGAGATGATGCGCGGTGGTGACGGAAAAGCCGATCAGCGTGCCGTCCAGGAACACCGGCACCGCGAAGCCGACATCCGGGCCATGGCTGGCGCCGCCATAGGGATCGTTGTGCATGATGACGTCGCCGGGCTGCAGCGTCTCGCCGCGCGCCGCCATCTGCTTGAGGATGCCGCGGATATAGCCCGGGATGGGGCCGGACTGCAGCGGCGTGCTCATTCGGCATTCGCAGAGCTGGCGGCCCGTGGCGTCAGTCAGCGCGGTGCCAAAATCCTCAGATTCGCGGATGATGCTCGAATAGCTCATGCGCATGAGCTTGTGGCCCATCTCGACGGCGATGTTCTCGAGTGCGCCCTGGATTACGGCGCCCGTGACGGGATCGACGCGGGTCGGCGCCGCGGCGCGGCCGGCGGAAGTCTTGCTCAGCGTGTTTTCGCTCATCTCTCTCTCGCTCAGTTCGCCGCTTCGATCGTGATCAGAATGCTGCCGGAGGCGTCCACGACGGCGCGGGTGCCGGGCGGCATCACCGTGGTGGAATCCGTCTGCAGGATGATGGCTGGTCCTGTGAAGGCCTCGCCGACGGGCAGCGCCGCTCGGCGATAGATTGGCGTCTCGAAGGTTTCGAGCCGGTCGCCGGCGCGGAAGACGGATGGTGCTGTACGGACGAGCGCCTCCGCGAGGCTGCCGCCTGCCGGCGCCGTCAGCCGGTCGAGCTTCGGCATGCGGCCGATGCCGCTGACCCGGAGATTGACGATCTCGATCGGACTCTGACGGAAGGCGTGGCCGTATTCGGATGCATGGGTGCGATGGAAGGCCTCGAACGTCTCGGCGAGCGTTTCGGCCGTGATCTCGCCCTCGGGGAAGGGGATCTTCAGTTCATATCCCTGACCCACATAGCGCAGGTCGCCGATCCGGCGGAACGAGACATCGGCCTGGTCGATGTGATCGGCTGCGAACTGCGCCGACAGCTCGGCCTCCATGGCGGCGATATCGGCATTGAGCCGGCCGAGATCGACCGCACCGGAAACCTGGAACTGGGTGCGGGTCACATCATATTTGAGATCGGTCGTGAGCAGGCCCATGGCCGAGGTGATGCCCGGATAAGGAGGCACGATGACCTCGCGAATGCCCAGCATCGCCGCAACCTCGACGCCGTGCAGCGGGCCTGCGCCACCAAAAGCAACGAGCGCGAAGCCGCGCGGATCGATGCCCTTCTGGATCGTGCGCGAGCGGATGGCGTTCGCCATGTTCGCGTTGATGATCGTCAGGATGCCGTGCGCCGTCTCCTCGACGGGAAGCCCGAGCCTTCCTGCGAGATCCGTCACCACGCGCCGCGATGCCGCTTCGTCCAGCGTCATCCCGCCGCCGAGGAAATCTTCGGCGATGAGGCGGCCGAGAACGAGGTTAGCATCGGTGACCGTCGGCTCCGTTCCGCCGCGGCCATAGGCGGCCGGACCCGGCACGGCGCCAGCCGATTGCGGCCCGACGCGGAATGCGCCGCCGCGGTCGATATGGGCGATCGAGCCGCCGCCGGCGCCGATCGTATGGATGTCGATCATCGGCGTCAGCAGCGGGAAGCCCGCGATCGAGGTCGAGCGGGCATCCGTCTCGGCGAAGACGCCGTCGACGACAATGCCGATATCCGCGCTGGTGCCGCCGATGTCGAAGGTGATGAGCCGGCTGCGGCCGGTCAGGTCGCCGATCCACTTGCCGCCCAGCACGCCGGCCGCGAGGCCCGACAGCAGCGTCAGCGTCGGCTTCTCGACCACCATCTTCGTGGTCGCGACACCGCCATTCGACGCCATGATCCTCAGATCGCCGTTGATGCCGCTGTCGCGGAGCGCCGTGTCGAGGTGGTCGATATAACGATCGACCTTGGGGCCGATGAAGGCTGCGAGCGCGGCGGTGGTAAAGCGCTCGAACTCGCGAAACTGCGGCGAGATGAAGGACGATGTCGTCACGAAGGCGTCGGGCATCACTTCCTCGACGATCGCCTTGGCTTCGAGCTCATGCGCCGGGTTGAGATACGAAAACAGGAAGCAGATCGCGACCGAATCGACGCCTTCCGCCTTGAGTTCGAGAGCGGCGTTGCGCACCGCATCGCGATCCAGCGGCACGAGTTCCGCGCCCGTCGGCGGAACGAGGCGGCCTGGCACGGTCTTGCGGTGCTGGCGCTTCACAAGGGGGCGATGCTGCCAGGGCAGTTCCTGGATGATCGAGTAGTGCTCGACGCGCTGATGCCGCCCGATATGGATGATGTCGCGGAAGCCCTCATTGGTGATGAGGCCGGCCCGCGCGCCCTTGTTCTCCAGCACCGCATTGGTCGCGGTGGTCGTGCCGTGAAAGACATAGTCGATCGTGGCCGGATCGACGTCATTCGCGGCGCAGAGTTCCCTGATTCCGGTCATCACGCCCCGCGAAGGATCGTCGGGCGTCGTCGAGACCTTGTGGATGGCGAGCGCGCCGCTGTCCATGTCACAATAGACCAGGTCCGTGAAGGTGCCGCCGACATCGACGCCGATTGTTCTCATCATGTTCTCCGAAGGCTGTCGCCCATCGATTTGGTACTATGGATTCATAGTCCATATTTTGTCGCCGGCGTCCAGCGCGAAGCGGGCCTGCCGTCTCACTTGGCGATCATCCGGCCCCCAGTCGTCCACTCGGGAAGGGCGATGATCATATGTTGTACATTCGCTGCCTGATTTGTCGGCGGCCTGCCAACCGTTGAGCCATTTCGGAGGGCTGGGCTCCTTAAGGACGAGAATTGCGGTGGCCGAGCCAAACAGTCGTTGACGCGCGCGGGAAAACAGGCTGTGAATAGTGAACTATGTATACCAACGGCAAAGCGGCACTCACTAAGAGGACGGGAGCAATGATGTCAGGGAACGCGATCAGATTGGCCGGTGCGGCCTTGGCCGTCGGCCTTGCGATGGGGAGCGCTCACGCCGAGGACGCTCCGGCGAAGGCGGCCGCGGACATTGCGAAATATACGTCGATCCCCGGGTTCACCGCGGCGGGCGAGCCCTTCGACGCGAAGGCCTGCATGGCCGACAAGTCGATCCTCTCGATCCCCGGTTCGAGTTCCGTCCCGTTCCTGGCCACGATCAATGCCTCGATGGCGCGCATCGCCAAGGACGTTGGTTTCAAGTTCCAGATCTGGGAGAACCAGGGCCAGCCGACGCAGTGGGTGCAGGGCATCGAATATGGCGTCGCCAACAAGTTCAACCTGATCGATCTGTTGGCCGGCGCCGATCCGCGTTCGCTGGTTCCGCAGATCAAGGCCGCTCGCGATGCCGGCGTCACCGTGACCGCGTCGCACGTTACCGGCTTCGAGCAGGATGTCCCGGGCGGTGTCTCCGCTGCGATCCCGATCGACTACAAGCAGGCGGGCAAGCTGCTGGCCGAGTGGACGATCTCCAAGACCGGCGGCAAGACCAACGCCCTGGTGCTCGTCACCAATGAGGTCCTGTCGACGGATTCGATGGTCGCCGGCCTCAAGGAGGCTTTCGCCGATTGCCCTGATTGCACCTACAAGATCGTCAACGTCTCGATCCCCGATTGGGCCAGCAAGATCCAGCCGAACGTCCAGTCGGCCGTGATCGCTGATCCCGGCCTCAACTACGTGATCCCGATCTATGACAGCATGTCCCAGTTCGTGGTCCCGGCGCTGACGATCACCGGCGCGGCGGACCGGGTGAAGATCGCGACCTTCAACGGGACGCCCTTCGTGCTCGACATGATCCGCAACGGGCAGGTCGAGATGGATGTCGGCGAGAACCTCGACTGGATCGCCTATGGCCTGCTCGATGCGCAGATGCGTCTGCTCTGCGGGCTCCCGGCCGTGAAGGACCCCAAGATCCCGCTCCTCATCTTCGACGCCAGCAATGCGGCGACCGCAGGAACGCCGGCGGAATCCTCCAAGGGCTACGGCGACGCCTATCTCGCGGGCTACAAGGCGCTGTGGAAGCTGTGACGGCGGGTTATTCGGCGGGTGCTGCGGGCGCGGGGAATACCGCGCCCGCGATTGCGCTTCGTATCGAGCGGCTTTCTAAGCATTTCGGCGGCGCGCGGGCGCTCGCCGATGTCACTCTGGAGGTCCGGCGCGGCGAGGTCCTTGGACTGCTGGGGCAGAACGGCTCGGGCAAGTCGACGCTCATCAAGGTGCTCGCCGGCATGCATGCGCCCGATCCGGGCGCGCGTCTGGTGGTGGCGGGCCGCGAGGTCGATCTGCCGCTGCCGCCGGGAGAATTCCGCAGGATCGGCATCGCCTTCGTGCATCAGCATCTCGGCCTCGTTCCGTCGATGACGGTGCTTGAGAACCTCTTGGTCGGCGAGCATGCGACCCGCGCCAACTGGAAGATCGGCTGGCGCCGGCAGGCCGAGCGGGCTTTGGCCTTGTTCGCGCGGTTCGGGCTGACGCTCGATCCGTTCGCGCCGGTCGAGCGGCTGAGTTCGGTGCAGCGGGCGCTGTTCGCCATCGTGCGCGCCTTCGACCAATTGGAGCAGACGCCCGAGGCTGCCGCCCGCATCCTGATCCTCGACGAGCCGACGCCATTCCTGCCGGCCGGGGACGTCGAAAAGCTGTTCTCGCTGGTGCGCAACATCGTTTCGGAGGGCGCCAGCGTCATCTTCGTTTCACACGACATTGACGAGGTCGCGCAGATCACCGATCGGATCACCGTGCTCCGCGACGGACGCGTTGCGGGCACCCTCGATACCGCTGGGGCCAGCAAGGCCGAGATCATCGAGCTCATCGTCGGGCGGACGGTCGACCTTGCGGGCATGCGCCCGCCGCAGCGCGAGCTTGGGCCGGAGGCAGTGCTGGTCAATGACCTCAAGGGGCGCGGCGTCGCCGGCGTCACGTTTCGCGTGCGGGCCGGCGAAGTGGTCGGTGTCACCGGACTGATCGGCTCGGGCTATGACGATGTCGTCGGCATGTGCTTCGGCGCCGTCCGCGCGGAGACCGGCTTCCTGACATTGCACGGCGCCGAACAGGACCTGGCGCTGGCCAGCCCGCATCGATCTGTTGGCATGGGCATCGTGCTCATACCCGGAGATCGCCTCGCGGCGGGCATCGTTCCGACGCTCACCATTACCGACAATGTCACGCTACCCGTTCTCGATCGGTTCGGCGGCAATGTCATGCTGTCGCGGCGCGCCATGCGCAGCTTTGCTGCCGGGCGAAACGAGGCCTTTGACGTGCGCCCGCGCAGTCCCGATACGCTGATGAGCGCGATGTCGGGAGGCAATCAGCAGAAAGTCGTGCTGGCGAAATGGTTTCAGATGAATCCGCGCCTGGTGCTGCTCGACGAGCCGACGCAGGGCGTGGATGTCGGCGCCCGCGCGCAGGTCTTCGCCGAGATCCGCACGATGGCGGGTGAGGGTGCCGCCATCATCTGCGCCTCCTCCGACCATGAGCAGCTCGCCGCCATCTGCGATCGCGTCCTTGTCCTTTCGCGAGGCCGGCTGGTCGCCGAACTTGCCGGCGACGCCATCTCCAAATCCGCCATCGCCGAGAGTTGCTATCTCACGGCCGATGATCTCGACCGCACGACCGCCAAGGAAGCCCCCGCACCATGAGCGCCGACATCGCTGCCCAGGATGCCGCCCGCCGACAGATCTGGATCGATCGCGGCGAACGCTATGGCCTGCTTATCGCATGGCTGATCGTGATCGCCGCATTTGGTCTCGCAAAGCCCGGGATCTTCCTGTCCTGGGCCAACTTCTCGACGATCTTCGGGTCACAGGCCGTGCTCGTCGTCATGACGCTCGGCCTGATCATCCCGCTCACCGCGGGTGACTATGACCTGTCGATTGCCGGCAATCTGACGCTGAGCTCGATGACCATCGCGGTGCTCAACGTCTATTTCGGCTGGCCCATCTTCGCGGCCGCGTTGATGGCGCTGGCGGTCGGACTGGTGATCGGCGCAGTCAACGCGTTCCTCGTGCTCTTCTTTCGCATCAATTCGCTGATCGTGACGCTTGGCATGGGCACGTTCCTGCATGGCATCACGCTCTGGATATCCAACTCCAACACCATCAGCGGCATCGACTTCGCCATTGCCAATGTCGTCATCGTCACGCGGCTGTTTGGCATTCCGCTCGCCTTCTATTACGCGCTGCTGATCGCGGCGATCATCTGGTATGTCTTCACCTTCACCGCCGCCGGCCAGCGGCTGCTCTTCGTCGGGCGCGGCCGCGAGGTTGCGCGCCTGTCCGGGATCCGCGTCGATCAGGTTCGGGCGGCGACCTTCCTCGTCTCCGGTCTCCTGGGCGGGTTTGCCGGCATCCTGTCGGTTGGCTCCCTCGGAGCGGCGGACCCGAACTCCGGTCTCAGTTACTTGTTGCCGGCCTTTGCCGCCGCTTTTCTCGGTGCGACGACGATCACGCCCGGCCGCTTCAACCCGATCGGTTCGGTCATCGCGGTCTATTTCCTCGTCACCGGCATCACGGGCCTGTCGATCCTCGGGATCAGCACCTTCGTGCAGGATCTCTTCTATGGCGGCGCGCTGGTGATCGCCGTCTGTCTCTCGCAATTGGTTCGAGGCCGGCAGGAGCGGCTGTCATGACGCGCATTCACATCGACCCGGCCCGCGTCGAGGCCATGATCATGGAGATGGGCGCCATCGGCGCTCACAGCGGCACCGGCGTCTGGCGCACCGTCTATTCGCCCGAATGGGTGGCGGCGAACGATCTCTTCGCCCGCTGGAGCAGCGAGGCCGGCCTTTCGGTCAGCCGTGACGCCGTCGGCAATGTCTGGGCAAAGCTCGCCGGCACGGAAGGCGGCAAGTCGATCGTCTCGGGTTCCCATATCGATACCCAGACGCCCGGCGGACGCTATGACGGGACCCTCGGCGCATTGAGCGCCTTGATCGCGCTTGGCGCTCTTTCCGATCAGTTCGGGCCGCCGAAGCGGACGCTGGAGGCGCTGTCGCTCTGCGAGGAGGAGGGAAGCCGCTTCCCCGGCGCCAATTTCTGGGGCTCCCGCGCCATCACGGGCGCGATCGCGCCCGGCGACGCCGAGGCGATGAAGGGCTATTCCGGAGAAACGATGGCGGAGGCCATGCGGGCGATCGGCCTCGTTCCTACGGCGATCCCCTCGGCCCGCCGCGACGACATCGACAGCTTCGTCGAGCTTCACATCGAGCAGGGCCCGATCCTCGAGCATGCCGACCTGCCGGTCGCGATCGTCGATGCCATCACGGGCCTGCGTCACTATCATGTGACGCTGACGGGCGAGCAGAATCACGCCGGCGCTTTTCCGATGGATCTCCGCCGCGATCCGATGGCGGGCTTCGCCGAGATCGCGAGCGGCGTCATTAATACGGCGCACCGGATGGGACGGCCGGCGGTCACCACGATCGGTCGCATCGCCGCCGATCCGAACGGCGCCGCTGTCGTGCCGCGTTCCGTGAGCTTCACGGTCGATGCGCGCCATCCCGATCCGCAAAAGCGGCTGGAACTCTATGCGTTGCACGAGGCGCTGATGCGTGAGGTGGCGGCGCGGCGCGGGCTTTCGATCACATGGGAGATCGGCATCGAGAAGGTGCCGTGCCTCAGCGATCCAGCGCTCGTCGCAACCTTTCGCGAGGCCGCTGCGGCGCAGGGCGTCCCCACGCTGACGATGGCGAGCGGGGCAGGGCACGACACGCAGCAGATGGCGAAGATTGCGCGCACCGTCATGATCTTCGTGCGCTCCAAGGATGGGCGCAGCCACACGCCGGAGGAGTTCTCGTCGATCCCCGACATCGTGGCCGGCATCGAAGTCCTGGCGGCCGGACTGTATCGGCTCGCTTACTAGCGACACCTCCCGGCGAGGGCCGATCCGACGACGGGGCCACTGTTCAAGAGCGGCCCCGCCGACTGCGTTTCGGCATTCAGGCCGTCGCCGCCCTCGATGAGATCGCGAGTGCTGACGCAAAGTCGCGATATGAGTGAAGCGGACGGCCGAGCATGGCTGTCAAACGGTCGACGTCGCCGGCATCCGGGATCATCCCGTCGCTGACATAGCGCTCGGCCATCAGGCGCATTTCATAGGCCAGCCATCTCGGCATGAAGCCGGCCACATTCTGCTCGAATGCGCTCGGGTCATCGCCGCCATAGGCGATCGGGCGTCCAAGGACATCCGACCAGATGGCGGCAACGCCGGGTCCGGTCAGTGTGTCGGGTCCGACCAGGTTGATCGTCTCGACCGGCAGCTTGCCGGGCGCGGCGACGCGGCGGACGAGCTCGATCGCCGCGACTTCCGCGATGTCGCGCGCATCGACCATGGCGATGCCCTTGCTGCCGATCGGCATGGGGTAGACCCCATGGTCGACAATGATGTCCTTGATCATCTGCTCGTTGTCGATGAAATAGGATGGGCGCAGGATGGTGGCGCTGAAACCCATCTGCTCGATCATCCGTTCGGCGCCGGACTTCACGGCGAAATGCGGCACGTTGACGAAGCGATCGGCGTGCAGCACCGACAGATAGACGGCACGATCGACGCCCATCTCGCGTGCGATGTTGAGGGTTATGAGCGCCTGGGTAAATTCGTCGCCGGTGACCGCGTTCAGCAGAAAGAACGCGTCGACGCCGGCGAAGGCAGCGCGCAGCGCATCGAGATCAAGCGGATCACCCTGCACGACGTCCACGCTGTCGGGAAAGCCGGCCCTGGCGGGGTCGCGGGTCAGCACGCGCACGGCGACGTCGCGCTTGACGAGCTGTTCGACGACATGGCGTCCAACGCGTCCGGTCGCGCCGATAACGAGAATGGTCATGGTGTTGCTCCTGAGGTGTCATGATTGACGCCTCGGAAATTAGTGATCCACAGACGTACCAATAGCCGCTATTATTGGACGTACCGTCTCGCCGGTGGAACACATGGACCTTCTCGCCCTCGCAGACTTCAATCTCGTGGCCAAGCATGGCGGGTTTGGACGCGCCGCGCGTGCCGCGGGGCGCCCCAAGGCGACGCTGTCGCGGCGGGTCGCGGAGTTGGAGGCTGCATTGGGTCTCCGCCTGTTCGAGCGCGGTGCACGCGATCTCAAGCTTACGGAGGAGGGTCGGGCGCTCCATGAACGGACGGGACTGCTGCTGACTGAACTCGGCGAGACCGCGGCGGCTATAGCGGCGGGCGGCGATGCTCCGCGAGGCCGGCTGCGGATCAGCGCCCCGCTGCTCTTCTCACAGACCGCGATGGGAAAGCTCGCCGCAGGCTTTGTGCTGGCGCATCCCGCCGTGCGGCTCGAAATCACGGCAGACGACCGCGAGGTCGACATGATCGAGGAGGGCTATGACCTGGTGATCCGGGTCAACCCGCGGGTCGATGAGAGCCTTGTCGGGCGGCCATTCCTGCATGATCGGCTGGTCGTCGTCGCGGCACCCGCGTTTACGCGACCGACAGACGGAGCGGCTGTTCGGGCCGTCGTCCGTGGTTCGGCCGATCCGCAGGGTGGTTGGAACGTGGCGACGGCCAATGGCCGGTCGACGATTGCGATCGATCCGGTCTTGTCGCTCTCCTCGCTCATGATGGTGCGCGACGCGGTTCGACAAGGCGTCGGCGCCGCCCGCCTGCCACTTTCTCTGGTGAGCCATGATCTTAGCGCCGGGCGGCTCATGCACTGGGCCGATATCGACGGACCTGAGACCGCCTTGTGGACGCTGTATCCGTCGCGCCGGCTCCTGAGCGCGCGGGTGTCGGCATTTCTGGCCTATCTGAAGGTGGCATTCCCGCTTGGCGCACCCGACGAACTGGCGGCATTCATCGACTGATCCGAGGCTCGTTCGGACACGCGGTCGTGGTTTCGCTGCGCCGCATATGGCAGTCCCACGGCGGCGGCAATCAGCACTTTCGAAATGGGGTCCATGGGTGCTGCAGATATGATCTGAATCGCCTTCTAGAAACTTGCGCGCTGTCGGGCGGCTCGGCTACATTGAGGCCGCGTAGCCTCTGCTATTCTATGGCAATCTTGCTTCTGGCCTCACCGATCGTATTGGTGAGATGCGGCTTCACCTTGTCGGAATTTCGGTCAATACATAGGCGCGTTCTATCGCTACGCAATCGAGAGTTGTTGTTGTTACCTGTTTGGTAAAAAAACGATATGATGGTCTGTATCGACAAATATTGAGATTTGGGGCAGCGAGTTATTCCTGATTTGCACAGGTCTGGGTCTCCTGTGCAGCATATTTTGGAGGCATTATGCTGCACGAACAGAGTAACGTATCGGCTTCAGCGACGGCTCGTCCGCAAGGTTTGGCACGACACCGCGCGTCTTTGATCATCGTCAGCGATGTCCGGATCGTTCGCGATGGCATTGCCAAGGCGCTCGGCGGCGATGGCCGCTTGCAACTGTTCGGCGCGGTCGCCCCCGAAAACGCGGTCCACGTTGCGTCGCGGCTCATTCCCGATGTCGTGCTGCTTGACATCAGGACGCAGGGCGCGCTCGAGACGGCGCGGACGTTGCGCGGCTCTCGCCATGGTTTGGAGATCGTCGCGATTGGCGTCGCAGGCTCCGATGCCATGCTGCTCGCCTGCGCGCAGGCCGGCATTTCGGGCTTCATCGCGCCGGAAGCCTCGACCGATGCCGTGGTGGCGGCAATTGAGAGCGCGTTGCGCGGCGAGCTCGTCTGCACGCCACGCCTTGCCGGAATGTTGTTGAACCGGATCGGCGCCCTTGCAGCCGTTCCGGCGCAAAACTGGGAAACGGACCAGTTGACGCCGCGCGAGCATGGCATCGCGGTGCTGATCGGCGAGGGGCTCTCGAACAAGCAGATCGCCTTCGCGCTCGGCATTCAGAACGCCACGGTCAAGAACCACGTCCACAACATTCTGAGCAAGATGCGGCTGAGCCGTCGCAGCCAGGTCAGCGGCCGGCTGCGCGCGATCGCAGCGGGGGATCCTGAAGGACTCCATCCCTTCGGGCCGACAGCCCATTCGGCGGCGAGCCAGGTCAGTTACGCTCAGCCATAAGGCGGATGTTGCAAGACTTGGCTTGATAAGGGCGGTCTAGATCCTTCGATCCATCGTTCGCTTCGTCCCGACCATCGGCAGCTCTGCCGATGGCCGCCGATCGGCGCGCTTCCAGCCATTCCTGCCTTTGCCGTCGCAGCCGTGCACCGGACATGTTTCGGCACTCGGTCCAGATCCCTTCCGAATTGAGACTGGGCCTTTTGGCTCATTCGCGCGCCAGCGAACGGTGACAGAGTTTCCGCCGACGGAATTCGCGCCGACCCGCGCCTGGCACGGCGATAGGCATGGTTGCCTTGGCGGTCGGTCGCGAGGGAAGAAGAGGAGTCGACATGCCCGTAGCCCTTCTCCACCCCGGCGTTTACATCGAGGAAGTGCCGAGCGGCGTCCGCACCATCACAGGTGTGGCCACCTCGATCACCCTGTTCATCGGCTGGGCCAGTCGCGGCCCCACGGACAGGGCGCTGCGGCTCACCAGCTTCGCCGATTTCGAGCGTCTCTATGGCGGCCTCAATGCCGACGAGAACGCGTTTCTCGGATATGGCGTCCGGCAATTCTATCAGAACGGCGGCTCGGACGCTTATGTCCTGCGCATCGCCGCGGACGACGCGGCAACGGCGACGGCGACTCTCGGCGACCTCACGGTGTCGGCGAGTTCACCGGGCGACTGGGCGGGCGATTTCAGCGTTCGCATCGCCTTCCGTCCGGCGCCTGATGACGCGCGTTTCACCCTCGATGTCATCCAGCCCGCGGCGAACAATGCCGTGCTTGAGAGCTTCGCCAACCTGTCCTTCGATCCGGCCGATGACCGCTTCGCGCCAAACGTCATCAACGGCCGCTCGGCGTTCATTGATGATCTCGTGTTCGCGACCGATCCCCCGGCGGCGCCGACGGCGGGGACGCAGGCGTTGGCCGGCGGAGATGACGGCATGGTGCTGGCGCCCGATGATGCCGATTTCACGACGCCGCTCGCTGCAGCTTTCGCGATCGGCGGCATCGCTGATCGCATCGACCTGTTCAACATCATCTGCGTTCCCGGCCTCACCGATGTCGATGCGATCGGTGCCCTGCAGACGAATGCACGCGAGCGCCGCGCCTTCCTTGTAGTCGATTGCCCGCCCGATGCGGTGGTGGGTGATGTCGGCGACCTCGCACCGACGATCACAGGCGCAGATGCCCGCAACTCGGCCTATTTCTTCCCCTGGGTTCGCGCGGCCGATCCGCTGCGGGCCAATGCCGTGCGGGCCTTTCCGCCGAGCGGCTATGTCGCCGGCATCATGGCACGCACGGACGCGACCCGCGGCGTCTGGAAGGCGCCGGCCGGCACGGAGGCCAGCCTCAACGGGGCGCTCGGCCTCGCCATCACCATGAGCGACGCTGAGAACGGCCAGCTCAATCCGCGTGGCGTCAACTGCCTGCGGACCATGCCGGTCTACGGCAATATCGTCTGGGGATCGCGCACCTTGCATGGCGACGACCAGCGCGGATCGGAATGGAAATATGTGCCGGTGCGGCGCATGGCGCTGTTCCTGGAGGAGAGCCTGTTCCGAGGCACGCAATGGGTCGTGTTCGAGCCGAATGACGAGCCGCTCTGGGCGCAGATCCGCCTGAACATCGGCGCCTTCATGCAGGGCCTTTTCCGCCAGGGAGCCTTCCAGGGCGCGACGCCGCGCCAGGCCTATTTCGTCAAATGCGACCGCGAGACGACGACACAGGCCGACATCAATCTCGGCATCGTCAACATTCACGTCGGTTTCGCGCCGCTGAAGCCAGCCGAGTTCGTCGTGCTGCGCATTCAACAGATCGCCGGCGACATCGCCACATAAGTTGCGGAAAGGAAAGACATAATGGCACAGTTTTCCGTCAATCCGCAGCGCTTCGATCCCTACAAGAACTTCAAGTTCAGGGTGAAATGGGACGGCCGCTTCGTCGCGGGCGTCAGCAAGGTCTCGGCGATGAAGCGCAGCACCGAAGTGGTCGAGCACCGCGAGGGCGGCGATCCCTCGACATCGCGCAAGTCGCCCGGTCGCACCAAATATGAAGCGATCACGCTGGAGCGCGGCGTCACACACGACCTCGAATTCGAGCGCTGGGCCAACAAGATCTGGAACTATGGCTCGGGCCTCGGCGCGGAGGTGTCGCTGCAGGACTTCCGCAAGGATCTCATCCTCGAAGTCTACAACGAGGCGGGCCAACTGGTGCTCGCCTACAAGATCTGGCGCTGCTGGGTATCGGAATACCAGGCGCTGCCAGACCTCGATGCAAACGCCAACGCCGTCGCCATCCAGACGCTCAAGCTGGAGAACGAAGGCTGGGAGCGCGATCTGGATGTGGTGGAGCCCTCGGAGCCGCGCTTCACCGAACCGGCTTGATAGGGCGCGACCATGCAATCCGATCGCGCCCGCGGGCGGCAGATCCTCGACCTTTGGGAGCGCGGTGTCGGGCTGGACCGCTGGCGCCGTGACGATGCGCTGCTGTCGGGCGCGGCGCCGCCCCCGCGCCGGCTGGGCGAACGCAACGCAGCGCTGCTCCGCCTTCGCAACGCCCATTTCCACGGCGCGTGGTCGATGACCTGCGCATGCCCGGCCTGCGACGTCGCTGTGGAGTTCGAGGTCGACAGCGCCATCCTCGCGGAGAGCCTCGACGGCCTCGAAGGCGCGGAGGGCGGCACGCTGTCGTGGCGCGGCCGGCTGCTGACGGCGCGTCCGGCCACAGTCGACGATCTCAGGGCGGCCGGGGCGACTGGCAACATCGAGGCTGCCGCCCGCATGCTGCTGGGGCGATGTGTCAGCGGCGATATCGACGTCGCTGCGCTGGACGGCGCCATGCTGGAACAACTCGGGCATGAGCTCGAGGCGCTGGATCCGGCTGCCATCATAGCCTTCGAACTGGTCTGCCCCGACTGCGGCCATGCCTGGCCGGCGCCGATCGATATCGCCGAGACGTTCTGGAGCGAGGTGCGCAGCCACGCGGAGCGGCTGTTCCTCGACGTCGATGCCCTGGCGCGGGCCTATGGCTGGACGGAGGACCAGGTGCTGCGGCTCTCGCCGACGCGCCGCGCGGCCTATTTGCAGCTGGCGGAAGCGTCATGAGCAGCTTCTTGACCAGCCTCGCCGGAATGGCGCTCGGGGTCGCACCGCCCGGTGCCGCGCGGCTCTCATTGCCGCCGCGTTATGCGGCTGCGCCCGACGCGGGCTGGATCGAGACGCCAGCGGAGGAAAGGGCGGTCGGCGTGGCGAGAGCCGACCCGATCGTCGAGCCGCCGCCGCGCACAGCCGTCGAGGCTGCGCCTGCAGAGCCGCCCGCCGGGGAACCTCCGGCGCAGATCTCGGTCCCGAGCCAGCGCCCGTTGCTGCAGGCTGCGGTGACACCGGAGGCGAAGCGGCCCGCAAATATCACGGAGGCGCCAGTCCGGATCGTGCCGCCCGAGCCGATCCGGCCTGTCCCGATTGCGCCCGTCCGGGAGGACCACCCGACCAGGGCGGACGCCCAAGTCGCACGCCCTCCGGCCATCGACACCTTGCTGCCGCGACCACGCGCGGAGATCGGGACCGCTCCGCCCCGCGCGCCGCTGACCGCTGCAACCGTAGCGAGCCGCGCTCCAGCCCAGCGGGAGCCGCGGCCGATTGTTCATGTCACCATCGATCGCATCGACATCAGAGCGCCACGCGATACGGTCAAAACGGAGCCGGCGCCGAAGCGCGCCAGGGCGGAGCCGCAGATCTCGCTGGCAGATTATCTGGGGGCGCGGCGATGAGCTCGCCCCTCGCCATCGGTGCGGTGTCCGCCGTCTTGCGCAACCTGCTCGACAACGGACTGATCGAGGCCGGCAATGCGATGGGTGTGACGGTCGACGTCAGCGCCGTCGCCCCCGACACGATCGATCTCGAGGATAACGAGGCGGGACCGCGGCTCAACCTCTTCCTCTACCAGGTCACCCCCAATCCGGGCTGGCGCAATGTCGGGCTGCCGTCGCGCAGCGCGGTCACCGGCGAGCGGCTGACCAATGCGCCGCTCGCGCTCGACCTTCATTATCTGCTCACGGCCTATGCCAGGGCCGATTTCCAGGCAGAGATACTCCTCGGCTATGCCATGCATCTCCTGCATGAACGGCCGGTGCTGGACCGCGAGGCGATCCGGCGCGCGCTCGATCCAAGCCCGCTCGATGTCAGCATGCTTCCGCCGGCCTTCCAGGCGCTGGTGGCCTCCGACCTCGCCGACCAGCTTGAGCAGATCAAGCTGACGCCATCGGTGACCACGACTGACGACATGTCGAAGATCTGGTCGGCGATCCAGTCACATTACCGCCCGTCAGCAGCCTATCAGGCCTCGGTCGTGCTGATCGAAGGCACGCGGTCGGGGGTCTCGCCGCTGCCGGTGCTCTCCCGCGGTCTGCGCGATCCGGTCACGCAGCGCGAGCGCGGCGTCGTGGTCAATCCGGACCTGCTGCCCTCCGTGCCGACGCTGATCCGCGCCGAACCGCAATTGGGGCAGAGCGGCGCACGGCTCGGCGAACCCGTCACTGTCAGCGGCGCGCGGCTGGCTGGAGCCGGCCACAGGCTGCTGCTGCGCCATCGCCTGAACGACACCCCCTTCGAGTTGGCGCCGGATTCGGTCGCGGCCAACGGGATGTCGCTAGTCTTCACCCTGCCCGATGACGCACCTGCGCAGGCGGCACTTGTCGCCGGTCAGATTTCGATCGGCCTCCGCCTGCAGCCGGCCGGCGAACCGGCGCCGCGCGAGACCAACAGCATTCCGCTCGTGCTCGCCCCGACGGCCGATTTCGCCGGAGCGACGCTGCAGCGCACCGCCGACGCGGTGACGGTCGAACTCGGCGCCGTGCCGGAAGTTCGGCCGCAGCAAAAGACCGTCCTGATCATCGGCACGACCGAAGCGGTCGCCGGCCCGCGGCAACTTCCCTCCGATCCGCTGGAATTCAGCTTCAGCCCGGAGCTCGCCGCCGGCGCGCAACCCGCCCGACTGCGCGTCGATGGCGCCGACAGCATCTTCCTCGATCTTGCCGGCCCGACGCCCATCTTCGCGGCCGACCAAAGTCTGGTGGTGCCATGATGGACACCGCCACCGAAACCGTCGGGCCGGAAGCGGCGATCCAGCTGCACAGCTGGGAAGCGCTCAATCGACAATGGCTGGTGGGTGCCTTCGCACGACTTCGGGACCGGATCGAAGCCAGCGATGGCGAATCGTCCGAGCCTTTTGACTGCGTTCAGCCTTCCGCCATTGCCGGCTTCTCGCCGGCACTCCTCGTCTGCGCCAAGGCGTTCGGTCTCTCGTCCTTCGAGCGCGAATTGTTGCTGCTGCTGGCCGGAATCGAGTTGGATGATGCTTTGCGCCAGTCGGTTGCCAAAGTGGCCGGCGGGGCTCGGCCGAGCTTCGGCCTGGCGCTCGGGATCCTGACGTCGCCGCATTGGGATGCCTTGTCGCCGGATGCGCCGCTGCGGCGCTGGCGCGTGATTGCGCCGGAGCCTGCGGCGATCCTCAGCCGGGCGCCGCTGCAACTCGATGAGCGTATCCTGCATTTCATCGCCGGCATCGGAGCTACCGACAGCGCGCTTGCGGGCATCGCGACCTATGTCGCGCCGAGCGAGACCCTCGAAACGGAGCATGTGCCGCTCGCGAGGCGCATCGTGGCAGCGCTCGACGCCGGGGCCGTTTCGATCCTCAGCGGCGGCAACGATGCCTCTCGCCGTGATTGGGCGCTGGCGGTGAGCGCCCTCCGCGATCGCGACGTGTTGTGGATCGATGCCCGCGACCTGCCATCCGATGCCGAGGCCCTTGCGCGGTGCGCCTGCCATCTCGACCGGGAAGCCACGCTGGGTGTTCTGACGCTCGTCCTCTCGGTCGAGCCCGGCTCGGAGCAGCGCGCGGTAGCGCTGGCAGGGCGGCTTGCCACTGGCCTGATCTGGAACGGAACGCCGGCAGCCGGACTGGATGCCACTCCGCGCCGGAAGTCGCTGCTTCGCTTCGATCTGCCGGACTATGACGTCGCCCATGCCTCAAAGCGGCTGCTGGCGCGTTGGCGCGTCCGCAATGCCGGCAAGTCCGATGGCACTGTCGAAGCGGAACTCGTCCGGGCCGCACAGCAGTTTCAGCTTGGATCCGGCGCGGTCGACGGGTTCCTGGAGCGGATCGATGCGGCGGAAGCCGGCGGGCGCGCAGAGGCCGTCTGGCCAGCAGCCCGCGAGGCGGTGCGCGGCGGTCTCGACGCCATGGCTCAGCGCCTCTCCAACCGCGCCGGCTTCGACGATTTGGTGTTGCCGGCAAGCCAGGCGGCCATGCTGCGCGACATCGCGCGTCAATTGCGACAGCGCGAACGGGTCTATCGTGACTGGGGCTTTGCCGACAAATATCAGCTGGGGCAGGGGCTGGTCGCGCTGTTCTCGGGCGAATCCGGCACAGGCAAGACGCTTGCTGCGGAGGCGATCGCCACCGAAGCCGGGCTCGATCTCTATCGGATCGATCTGGCAAGCCTCGTCAGCAAATATATCGGCGAGACCGAAAAGAACCTGAAGCGGCTCTTCGATGCTGCTGAGGCCAGCGGCGCCGTGCTGCTGTTCGACGAAGCGGACGCGCTTTTCGGCAAGCGCAGCGACGTGAAGGACAGCCACGACCGCTACGCCAATATCGAGGTCGCCTATCTGCTGCAGCGGGTCGAGACCTATCGCGGCCTCGCCGTGCTCACGACCAACATGAAGAGTGCGCTCGATCGCGCTTTCCTGCGGCGCATCCGCTTCGTGGTGAATTTCCCCATGCCCGATCAGGCCGCCCGCGAGCGGATCTGGCGCCGGCAGTTTCCCGCCGCCGCGCCGCTCGGGGCCATCGACTTCGCAGCGCTGTCACGGCTGAACATCTGCGGCGGCAATATCCGCAGCATCGCTGTCAACGCGGCCTTCAAGGCGGCGGATGCCGGCACCGCGATCGACCAGACACTGCTCATGACGGCAGCGCATGAGGAATTCGCCAAGCTGGAACGGAGCCTTGGGGCCGACCCGGGGAGGCAGAGATGACGAAACTGCCTGCCGAAATATCCGTGCGGATCGGGCGGGTCGTCAGCCCCGATCCCGTGTCGCCGGCCGAGCTGCAGGCGGCGATCGCTTCGGCGATCGAGGGAGGGCTGCGGGGCGTGCAAACCCCGCTCGGCGCGGACGCTGGGCCGGTCGCTTCAATCGCCGAGGGCGTGGCGAGCCGCTCGCTGCTTGCGATCGGCGCCGCGACACGTGGGGGATGAGCCCGATGACCAACCTGTCGAAGCTGCCCGCTCTGGCGGAGAAGAGCGGATCATCCAGCGCCCGGAACGGCAAGGGTGCTGCCCGGTCGTCCAAGGCTGCGACGCTGAGCGGTCTGACATCGGGCGGCCGGTCGCTGGAAGGTGGCGTCCGCACCACGATGGAGAAGCGCTTCGGGCGGAACTTCTCCGATGTGCGCGTCCACGACGACGCTGCCAGCCATGCGAGCAGCGGCAGGCTGAAGGCAGAGGCCTTCACCTTCGGCCAGCATATCCACTTCGCCTCCGGCACCTACCGTCCCCATTCATCATCCGGGCTCAATCTCTTGGCGCATGAGCTCGCCCACACGGCGCAGCAGCGTCATGCGGCGACGCCTTCGCGGCTTGGTGTCGGCGGCAGCCGGTCGCCGTTCGAGCGCGAGGCCGATGCGGCGGCCAGCCGCGCCATGGCCGGGCAGCCGGTCGGGCCGATCCGCCAGGCCCCGGATCGCATCATCATGCGCCGCGGCTCTGACGAGATCGCCGATATCAACGACCTGCTGAGCTACGGCCTGTTCGACTGGAAGATCCGCGATGCGGAGGCTGTCGAGGCCCTGACCCGCTTGAAGGGACTCCCCCGCATCAAGCAGGCCGAGTTCATGTCGGACACGAAGTATTCCGGCCGCCTGCGGGACAACCTTCCCGACGACCGGGTCGCTGAATTCGATGCGATCGCGGCCGACGTGCGCGGCTTGGTGCCGGGGAAAACGACCCTGGATGCGATGATCGACAAGCTCTCCTACGGGGTGTTCGACTGGGCGATCACCGATGCCGAGGCCGTCGAGGCGCTGGAACTGCTGAAGGGACTGCCGCCGCTGCAACTCGCGGTCGCCTTGAAGCGCATCGACTATCAGCGGCTTTTGGACAACCTGCCGGAGAACAGGAAGGTCGAGATGATCGATCTGCTCGCGGCGGGGCTCGGCAGCAGCGGCAGCTTCGCCGGGTCGGAAAAGACGTCTCCCGGCGCCGCGCTGCGCAGCCTGGATTTCACATCCGATCACGGCGTCATGCGCAATAATGACAAGGACTGGTCCGATACCGGCCCTCCCTTCGAGCAGCCGGACTGGACGGTCGACGAATCCGGCAAGGTCCGGACCAGCCCCATCAGCCACACAATGGGCGAGGCCATCGGTATCGAACTCGGCTTCGACGTCGCTCCGGCTGATGCCAAGTCGAGCTCGGTCGAGCTGACAGGAAAGGGCAGTTCGCCCTTCCTCGACTTCGCGCAGACCGTGACGCTCGGCGGAGGTCGGGGCAAGCGGGTGCGCATGACGTCCAGCAACAAGCTGCCGAAGGCTGTCACCGAACACCGCGACCAATCGATCGACTGGACGATCAAATGGGGCACTTGGCAGCACAGTCTCGGCGTCACCGGTCCGTTCGACATCTTCGCGACTGTGTCGACACCGGCGCGCTCCGACAATGTCACGACACGGCGCATGGCCAAGGCGGTCGAATTCGTCGGCAACGCCCCGTCGCTGAAGCCGCATGACGTCGTCCAGGACATCGCGTTCAAATGGACCAACTTCAATCTCGACGTCATCTACGCGAACGAGTGGGAACTGGCGGCCAATATCGAGAAGGGTGCGCAGTGCATTGACCTCGTGCGCTTCATCCAGGCGGTGATTGGGATGGTCGGGCTGCCCGGCACCGCCGAGGCGGTCCAGATCTGGGCGATGCCGAGCAGCCCGATGACGGCGATCGAAAGCCCTTATCGCGGCGGCGGCATGTATATGGTGCCGCCCCGGCCGGATGGATCGAGCGCTGCACTGCTCGACGGAGATTTCCGCCCGAACAATTTCGAGGCCGCACTCAAGTTCAGCCACGACGGCAAGCTCCGCTACTATCCGGGCGGTGTGCAGAACGTGATCGACGACCCCAACAAGGTGCTCCTGGTGTTCGAATGCCTCGCCTGGATTCGCGGGGTCAGGGGCTCGATCTACGAGATCGTCGAGATTCCCGGTCAATACAGACCGCGCGCCAAAGTCGGCGACCGCTATAACGCTGCGGGGGGCAACTGATGTCCGCCGAAGCCAGCCTCGCCGCCGCCGCCGCCGCCCTCGAGAGCGTTGTCAGTCGGCTGCACCTGCCGGTGATCGTCACCCAGTCCGAGGACGGACGCATGCTGACCGCGGGACCGGAAGCGGGCCGGTCGCCCGCGCCTGCCGGGAGCGATGTGAAAAATTCGCCACGCGCCGCACCGCCGGGCCATTCATTTGAGCTTTCGGTGCTCCTTCGGCCCCTTGCAGACAGAGCTGCTGACCAGCGTCTTGTCCTGCCGACCCAAGCGGCGACTTCGCTCGGACTGGAGGGCGACGCGAGCACTGGGATGTGGACCCTGCCGGCCGGCGTCGGCGAGGAACTCGTGGTCCATCTTACCCGCGGCGGATCCATGACGAGCCGTGAAGTCGAGGACGTGCTGCAGGCGATCGAGCCGGCCTTGTTGTCGCTCGGGAGCGGAGGAAGCCGATGAGCCTCACCACCTCCCCGAGGTTGATCAAAGGCGGCTTGATCGTGCTGGCCCCCGGCGGCGGCGCCGTGCGCAACATCATCACGCTGCAATATAATTCCGATCAGCTGCAGATGAGCTACACGGTGCAGGGCGTCGGCGGCGATGGTGGCGGCGAGCGCGCGCAGCCTTTCCGCCTGAAGGGACCGGCGGTCGAGACCATCAAGCTCGAGGCGGAGATCGATGCCACCGACCAACTGGAGTTTCCGAACGAGAACCCGGTTGTCGCGGCGTCCGGCATTGCGCCACAGCTCGCGGTCCTCGAAGCGCTGATCAATCCGAGCGTCAGCGAATTGCTGACCGTGGCGGCGCAGGCGGCCGGCGGCACGCTGGAGATCTTGCCGCCGGAAGCGCCGCTGGTGCTGTTCGTCTGGGGCAAGAACCGCGTCGCGCCAGTGCGCGTCAGCGAGATCTCGGTCACCGAGGAAGCGTTCGATCCGGCGCTGAACCCGATCCGCGCCAAGGTGAGCCTCGGGCTGCGCGTCATGAGCACCGACGATCTCGGCTTCGCGCATCGCGGCGGCACGATGTTCCTGAGCTATCTGCGCAATCGCGAGGCGCTCGCGCAATCGGCGGGCCGGGCGGCTCTGTCCGCGCTCGGCCTCAGCAGCCTGCCATGAGGAGAATGCGACATGAGCGTTGATCCCATCCAGGCGCTGATCGATGCCGGCGCCATTCCCTCCGAGACCTTCGGCCCGGACAGCCGCTATGCCGGGGTTCCGCTCGCCATCTATCGGCGCCATCCGGACGACGAGGGCGTGCCCTTCGTGCGCCGACGCTTCATTCCGCAGCGCCGCGAGGTGACGGCCATGGTCGAGCACACGGTACGCAGCGGCGACAGGCCTGACCTGCTGGCCGCATTGGCCTTCGGCAATCCCGAGCTTTATTGGCGGATCGCCGACGCCAATGCGGTGACCGATCCGCTCGAGCTGACCGACGAGCTCGGCGAGCACGTGATCATTCCCAATCCTCCCGGCTTCTAGAGGAGAACGCCGTGTTGTCAGGCGTCCAGCTTTCGCTCCGCATCGGCCCTGTGCCGATCGCTGCGCCGCGCGAAGTCACCGATGCCCTGATCTCGGTCAAGGTGATGGATGGCTCGGGCGGAACGCAGAGCGGATTCGAGATGGTCTTCGAGCTGCCGTTGCGCTCGCCGTTGCGGACGCTGTTCCTTCTGACCGGCGGGACCGGTTCGCTGCCGCTGATGCGTGTCGTTCTGATCGTCACGATGAACGGCATCGCGCAGTCGATCGCTGATGGCGTCGTGACCAATGTCGAGACCCAGCCGGGCGAGGGCGGCGTGTCGCGCCTCGTCGTCAAGGGCAAGGACCTGTCGGCGCTGATGGACATCATCGAGATACCCGGCCTGCCATTTCCCGCCATGCCACCCTCGGCGCGGGTGCTGCTGATCCTCGCCAAATACGCCGTGCTCGGCGTCATCCCGATGGTGATCCCGAGCCTTGCCGACATTCCGCCTCTGCCGATCCAGCAGATCCCGGCGCAGCGCGGCAGCGATTATGCCTATGTGAAGAAGCTGGCCGAGCGCGTCGGCTATGTCTTCTATCTCGAGCCGGGGTCGCCCGGCACGTCGAAGGCCTATTGGGGACCGGAGATCAGGGTGGGGGCGCCGCAGCCGGCGCTGACCACCAGCATGGACGCGCAGACCAATGTCGAGCAGCTCTCCTTCAATTTCGACAAGGAGAAGAAGAAGCTGCCGATTGTCTTCTTCCAGGAGGCGGTCAGCAAGGCGCCGATCCCTGTACCGATCCCGGACGTGACGCCGCTCAATCCGCCGCTCGGCGTGGTGCCGCCGCTGCCGCCCACGATCGTCAAGCTGGACGATACGGCCCATATGTCGGCGCCGGACGCACTGATGGCGGGGCTCGCTTATGCCGGCCAGAACAGCGACTCGGTGTTCGGCAAGGGCAAGCTCGACGTGGCCCGATATGGCCGGCTGCTGAAGTCGCGGCAGCTCGTCGGCGTGCGCGGCGCCGGCCTGCCGTTCAACGGGCTCTACTACGTCAAGAGCGTCACCCACGAGATCGAACGCGGCTCCTACAAGCAGAGCTTCTCGCTCGCCCGCAACGCGCTGATCTCGACCTTTCCGACGGTGCCGACATGACCTCCGACAGCCCGCTCTACGGCAAATATCGCGGCACCGTGATCAATAATGTCGATCCGATGCAGATCGGGCGCATCCAGGCGATGGTGCCCGACGTGACCGGCTTCGTGCCCAGCACTTGGGCGATGCCATGCCTGCCGCTGGCCGGAATCAACAGCGGCGTTTTCACCGTTCCGGTCATCGGCTCGGGCGTCTGGATCGAGTTCGAGCGTGGCGATCCGGATTATCCGATCTGGGTCGGTGGCTATTGGGGCAGCGCCGCCGAGGTGCCTGTCCTGGCGCATACGGTGCCGCCCGGCGTCTGCGGCATCACGCTGCAGACGACGCTGAAGAACGGCATCGTCGTCAGCGACGTGCCGGGCCCGACCGGCGGCATCATCATCCAGACCACCACCGGCGCGATGATCTCGGTCAGCGACACCGGCATCATCATCTCCAATGGCAAGGGCGCGATCATCAGCATGACCGGGCCGACGGTCGACGTGAATGTCGGTGCGCTGACGGTCGTCTAGCGAGGAGCGATAAGCCATGCCAGCATCCATCCTGCATCTCGGCGCCACGGTCCTCTGCAGCCATGCCGGGCAGGCGACGCCGCTGTCGCCGTTCCCCCGGGTCCTCTTGTCGGGCCAGCCAGCCGTGACCATCGCCTCGCCCTATGCGGTGGTGGGCTGCACGCTCGCGGCGGTGCCATCGCCGCCCTGCGTCACCGGCCAGTGGCTGGTGGGCGCGGTCCGCGTGATGGCCGGCGGCGTGCCGGTCGCGACGATGACCGGATCATCCACCTGCATCCCGACCGGCGCACCGATGATGCCGGTCGTGGCGCAGATGCGCGTCCTGGCGACGTGAGGAGGCGGGCCATGCAGACGCTCGATTATCCCTATCGCTTCTCCAGCCTCGGGCGCACCGCCGTCACGAACCGGGACGAACACATCCGAGACCTGATCGAACAGGTGCTGTTCACCGCGCCGGGCGAGCGCGTCATGCGCCCGGATTTCGGGGCGGGGCTGCTGGCGCTGGTCTTCGAACCCAATAGCAGTGCGCTGGCAGCGGCGACACAGATGCTGGTTCAGAGCTCGCTGCAGCTGCATCTGGCGCATCTCATCGCGGTTCAGGCGGTCGAGGTGATCAATGACGACGCTGTGCTGCGCATCGATGTCAGCTATGCGGTCCTTCTCGACCAGTCGCTCCACCAGGCGAGCTTCACGGCTCCGGGAGGCGCGCGATGATCTATCATTGCTGCGATCAGCGGCGACTGGACGTCATCCGCAATCTCGGAACAGCCAACGGCATCGATTTTGTCGAAGTGCTCGATCGTGCCGCCCCGCCGGGCGCGCCGCGCCAGCAGACGCTGTTCGTGCGGCTGCTCCGCAGCGGCTTCGCGCTCAATCCGGCGAATCTGACGATCAGCGGCGGCGAACGCATTCCCGATGTCGGCATACTCTGGTGCGCGCCAGCCAGCGCGCTTCCGGCCGAGGCGGAGGCAGGACTCGCCGACAGCGTCTCCGAGCCGAACCTGACATTGGTCGTGCGCACCGACAGCGCCGGCGACTTCTCGCAATATACGCTCAGCATCGTCAGCGGGCTCGGCAGCGAGTTGCCGCACCCCGATTTCGACCCGCGTCTCGCGTCGATCGAATTCTCGTTCAAGGTCGAGTGTCCCGCGGATTTCGATTGCGCCGAGACGAATGTCTGCGCCCCGGAAGTCCAACCGAAGCCTCAGATCGACTATCTGGCAAAGGATTATCAGGGCTTCCGTCGCCTGATGCTGGATCGCCTTGCCCTGCTGATCCCCGGCTGGACAGAGCGCTCGGCGGCTGATCTCGGCGTCGCGCTGGTGGAGCTGCTCGCCTATGCGGCTGACAATCTCTCCTACCGGCAGGACGCGATCGCCAACGAGGCCTATCTGGCCACCGCGCGTCAGCGCATCTCGGTGCGCCGCCACGCGCGCCTCGTCGACTATCCCATGCATGAAGGCTGCAACGCCCGCGCCTTCGTCCAGGTCAACGTCAATGGCGAACTGCGTCAGCTCGAAAAGGGTACCCAGCTTCTGACCCGGATCCCTGATCTCGCAACAATCGTCACACCTGATGGACCGGAACATCGCGATGCGCTCATGGCCGGCGCTCTGGTGTTCGAGACGGCGCACCGCGCCGATCGGCTCGACGAGCGGCTGGAGAGGCTGTCCTTCTATGCCTGGGGCGATGGCGGATGCTGTCTGCCGCGCGGCGCGACATCCGCCACCTTGCGCGGCGATCTCTCTGAACTGCTCCGCCCCGGCGATATCCTGATCTTCGAAGAGGTGGTGAGCCCGACGACATTCATCGAGGGCGATGCGGATCGGGGCCATCGCTGCGCGGTGCGACTGACCCGGGTCGAGGGGTCGGAAGATCCGGCGGGCGGGCTCTTCGAGGATCCGCCCCTTGCTCAGGCGGTCGCCGTCACCGAGATCCGTTGGGATCCCGCGGATGCGCTGCCTTTCGCGCTCTGCATCTCCGTTCTCGAACGGCCCGGCCTCGAAATCTCCGTAGCGCGTGGCAACATCGTTATCGTCGACCATGGCCGCACCATTGTCGGTGAGGATCTCGGAGCTGTGCCGCGCGAGACCATGGCGCTCGTCTCGGCGTCTCCGGAGGGCTGCAGCTGCGAGCGGCCGGAGCGCCGAATGGTGCCGCCGCGATACCGGCCGGCATTGGCCGAGGCCCCGCTGGCGCATGGCTTCGCCATCGACGCATTGTTGCCGATGGCCGAGAACAGGCCGTTCTGGCCGGCGACGTCGCTTCTCGAGATCGACCCCCGGGCAGCGACCCCGCTCATTTCCGAACTCACCGGGACGCTCGGCCTCGTCAGCGACGACTGGACAGCCTGCCGTGATCTGATGTCGAGCCAGAGCAGCGCCACCGATTTCGTCGCCGAGATGGAGGATGGCGGGCGCGCCCGGCTGCGCTTCGGCAATGACGAGCGTGGCAAGCGGCCGGATCCCGAAACCGCCTTCACGGCGACCTACCGCGTCGGCAATGGCGCCGCCGGCAATGTCGGCGCGGAGACAATCGCCCATGTCGTCAGCGCGGCGGCCGGCTTCGTCACGAGCCTGCGCAATCCGCTGCCGGCGGCTGGTGGTGTCGATCCTGAAGATGTCGAGGTCGTGCGCCGGGACGCGCCCGAAGCCTTCCGAACGCAGGAGCGGGCCGTCACCGCCGCTGATTATGCCGCCGCCGCCGAGCGCCGCCCCGACGTCCAGCGCGCCGCGGCCAGCTTCCGCTGGACCGGCAGCTGGCACACCGTCTTCGTCACGCCCGACCGCTTCGGCGGCGGCGATATCGACGCCCCCTATGCGGCGCGGCTTCGCCGACATCTCGAGCGCTTCCGGATGGCCGGCTACGACCTCGACGTCACCGCCCCGCGCTATGTGCCGCTGGACGTGGAACTGCATGTCTGCGTCAAGCCGGACTATTTCAGGGGCGATGTGCGACGCGCCGTCGAGGTCGCGCTCTCCAGCGGCGTTCAGCCGAACGGCGAGCTTGGCCATTTCCACCCGGACCGGTTCTCCTTCGGCGAGCCTGTCTATCTGAGCGGGGTCATCGCGGCCGCCCAGACGGTGGAGGGGGTCGATTCCGTTCGCGTCGACCGCTTCAGGCGCATGGTCGATCCGGACCCGCTCTCGCTCGACGAGGGCGTCGTCACGATCGGGGGGCTCGAAATTGCCCAGCTTGCCAACAACCCGAACTTCCGCGAGCGCGGCAGGCTGACTGTCGAAGCCGGAGGTGGCAAATGACCACTCCACTGCCGGACTTGAAGCCGCATGTCCCTCCGCCGGCGCCGGGCAGCGATTGCTGCGGCTGCTGCGAGGGTGTGGAGGCGGCGACGCCGCTCGAGATCTTCAATCGTGGCGGCCTGTCCGAGGTCGCCTATCGCGTCGGCGAATATGGCGACTTCCGTGCCGGTCTGCAGGCGGCGCTGTCCTCCTCGGCCTGGACGCCGCTCCGGGCACTCCACACACGGGACGAGGACGACTTCACCATCGGCCTGATCGATGCCTTCGCCTGCGCGGCCGATGTTCTGACTTTCTACCAGGAGCGCATTGCCAATGAATCCTGGCTCGAGACGGCGACCGAGCGCATCTCGATGCAGGAAATGGGCAGGCTGGTCGGCTATCGCCTCCGTCCCGGCGTCGCCGCCGAGACCTGGCTCGCTTTCGCGGTCGAGACCCCGCCGTCGCCGCCGGCCGGTATCGGCAATGATCCCGGCAATTTCGTTACCGGCCTGCCTGCCGCCATCAGCCTGCCGCTCGGGCTCAAGGTGCAGAGCATCCCCGGGCCCGACGAGAAGCCGCAGACCTTCGAGACTGTGGAGGACCTCGCCGAAGCGCGCCCGGCCTGGAACGCGATCCAGCCCTGGATGAGCGAGGCGCATGTTCCGGCAAGCGGCGAGAGCGAAGCGTGGCTGGCGGGCGCTGCGACGCATCTGAAACCAGGTGATGCGGTGGTGCTGGTCGGCGCGGAGTTCTTCCAGAACGCCGCCAGCGATCGCTGGGATCTGCGTATCCTCACATCCGTCGAGCCCGACGCGGGCAATGACCGGACCCGGATTGCCTGGGCGCGCGGACTTGGCGCAACCGATCCTGCGAGCGCGCCCTCCGGGTTGCCGTTCGTTTACGCCTTGCGCAAACGCGCCGCGATCTTCGGACACAACGCGCCGGATCCGAAGTTCATCGAGGGGTCAGGCGGAGCCTGGAGCCACTTCCACATCAATGGCGAGCACAATGCCGACGATACGAGCGGCGGCTCCGTTGATCTCGATAGTGTCTATGGCGATATCACCGCCGACAAGCCGGGCAACGTCGCGGAGCGCAGCCTCGTCGCACTGGCCAAGGGCAACTTCAACCGGCCGGACGAGAACTACCCAAGCGGAACCTATGTCGAACTCTACCGCGTTGGCAGCACCAGCGAGCTGTCGCGCGTTGATTTCGCCATGTCGGCGAAGGTGACACGCCTCACTGTCATAGGCGAAAATCTCCTCAGCGTGTTCTTCAACGCTGTCCGGCAGACGACGGTCTTCGGCAAGTCCGAGCTGTTGCCGCTCGCGTTCCGTCCGGTCACGGCAGCCGTATCGGGCAACCGCATTCCAGCCAATATCGCCGCGGATGGGCTGGTCGCCGGCCGTAAGCTGATCGTGAAAGGTGCGCGTGCCAGCGACGGCGCGCTGATGTCGATGCAGGCGAGCCTCGTCGCCGCACATCCTGTCGATGCGGGACGGTGCGAACTCGAGATATCCCCGTCATTGCCATCAACGCTGCGCCGCGACAGCATCGTCGTGCATGCCAATGTGGCAGAGGCCTCGCATGGCGAGACCGTGACGCAGGTGCTGGGTTCCGGCGATGGCAGCCAGAGCTTCCAGCGCTTCGAGCTGAAGCAACTGCCCCTGACTTATCGTGCGACGGCCAGCGAGACGGGCGCCGCTGCCGAACTCACGGTCCGGATCGGCGATGTCAAATGGAACGAGCGGCGCTCGCTCTATGCCGCAGGACCGACCGCCAAGGCCTATGCGCTCGCCTTTGACGAGAAGGAGCGGCTCTTCGTCGGCTTCGGCGACGGCGCCAGCGGCGCCCGGCTTCCAAGCGGCGTCAACAATGTGCGGGCAACCTACCGCAAGGGCCTCGGCCAAGACGGCAATGTCGCCGCCAATCGTCTCACCCAACTGGTCAGCCGGCCGCTCGGCCTCAAGAGCGTCGCCAATCCGCTGGCCGCGGAGGGAGGCACAGACCCCGAGGACGAAAGCGCCGCCCGCCGGACGATCCCTCTGACGACGCGCACGCTCGGCCGCGTCGTCTCCGTGCTCGATTATGAAGACTTCGCGCGCGCCTTCTCCGGCATCGCCAAGGCGCAGGCCGCGGTCTTGAACACGCGTAACGGCCGGATGGTTGCCATCACGCTGGCAGCGCCCGACGGAGCGGCTCTGAGGGAGGCCAGTCCGGTCTGGCAGAACCTTCTCGGCGCGCTGCGCACCAGCGGCGACCCGCATGTCCAGGTGGCCCTGCTGCCCTATCAGGCGAGCACGTTCCGCCTCGGCCTGCGCGTCAAATGCGATCCGGCCTTCGAAGCCGCGCGCGTCTTGGCCTCGGTCGAGGCGGCGCTGCGCGCGCGCTATTCCTTCGACGAGCGCCAGCTCGGCCAGCCTGTGCAGCAATCCGACGTCATCACGGTCGTCCAGAAGGTTCCGGGCGTCGTGGCGCTCGACCTGACGCGGCTTTCTGGCGGCACGCGGCCCGTCGAGCAGACAGCGGTTTCAGAGCAGGTGCGGCTGCTTGCCTCGCGCATGCGGGTCGAGAACGGCACCGCCAGACCCTCGGAACTGCTGACCCTCGCCCCGAGGCCGCTCGACCTGCTGGAGGAGATGCCATGACATCGCTGACGGCTGAACGACTTTACACGCTTCTCCCCGCGATCTACCGGATCCGGGATGAGGCGGAGGGCGGGCCGCTGCGCGCGCTCGTCGGCGCCATGGCCGAGCAGTTCGCCGCGCTGGAGGAGAATGTCGAGCAGCTCTATGACGACCAGTTCATCGAGACCTGCGCTGACTGGGTGGCGCCCTATATCGGAGCGCTAATCGGCTACCGGCCGCTGCACGGGGTCGCGCCCAATGTCGCCTCGCCGCGCGCCGAGGTCGCCAACACCATCGCCTATCGCCGCCGCAAGGGCACGGCGCTGATGCTGGAGCAACTGGCTGGCGACGTCACCGGCTGGCCGGCTCGTGCCGTCGAGTTCTTCGAGTTGCTCGCGACGACGCAATACATGAAGCACCCGCGTCTTCACGCCAGGGCGAGTGCCGATCTGCGCGACACGGCGGCCACGTTCCGTGTCGGCGGCGCGTTCGACAGCTTCGCCCACACGGCCGAGATGCGGGCGCCCGAGGGCGGCTCGGGACGCTACAACATCCCCAATATCGGCATTTTCCTGTGGCGCCTCGTGCCGCTGCGGCTGAGCGCCATCCCGCTGACGCCTGATCCGGTCGACGCCGGCGGCCGGCGCTTCCGCTTCAATCCGCTCGGCGCCGACATGAAGCTGTTCCGCCATGGCCGGACCGAGGAAGATATCGACCACCTGGCCGAGCCGATCAATGTGCCGGAACCGCTCACCGTGCGTCTGGCCGCGCTCGGCGTGAAGGCGGCACAGGCCGGCACCATCATCCCGCCCGACGAGGCCAACGACGATGATTACGGCGCGGGCGAGAGTTTCGTGCTGTCCCGCGTCGGTCAGCCTGGCACTGTCTCCGTGAACGATATCCGCATCTGCGACCTTCGAGACGTGTTCGATGGCGGCGGGGTCTTTGCGGGCTGGAACCATGAGGCGGCGGTCCTGCCCGGCTCGATCGGTGTCGATCCGGAGCGCGGGCGCGTGCTGCTGGGCGAGCCCGCCGACGGTCCGCTGCTTGCGACCTTCCATTATGGCTCAACGCGGCCAATCGGCGGCGGCGAATATGAGCGCGATCCCGACGGCGCCGACCTGCCGTTGCAGCGCACGGTGAACGGCAGCGCCGCGCTGCAGCCGGAACTCGACGCCGTCGAGGGAGGAGGGCGCCTGCTGATCGAGGACAGCCTGACCTATACCGGAACACCTGTGTTCGGCGTCGACGGGGAAAGCGACGAGACACTGCCCTCGCATGAGGTGGTCATAGCCGCCAAGGATGGCGCGCGTCCGCTGATCGCCTCGGGCGGGGAGATCACGCTCGACATCGGCGCGCGCGGCCGCCTTGTCCTCGATGGTCTCGTCATTTCAGGCGGCGCGCTGCGCCTGCCGGCCCTTCCCGGCAGCGAACCGGTGGAGCTGGTGCTGCGCGATTGCACGCTGGTTCCGGGCCTCCGTCTCGATACCGACGGTTCGCCGCTGTCGCCGGGCGCGCCAAGCCTTGTCGTGGAGCACCCATTTGCGAATGTCACGCTGGTGCGCTGCATCACCGGGCCGATCCGCATCGACGACGATGTCGAAATCAGCCTGCAGGACTGCATCGTCGATGCGGGCTCCGCCGAGGCAATCGCCTTTGCCGGGCTGGCCGACGATGAGCCCGGCGGCACATTGACGGTCAAGGAATGCACGATCGTCGGCAAGGTCCACGCCCGCCAGATCGAACTGGCATCGAACTCGATCTTCTTCGCCAGGCTTGGCGAGCCGCCCGGCGAGACCTGGGCGGCGCCCGTGCTGGCGGATCGCCGGCAGGAGGGCTGCATGCGGTTCTCCTGTGTGCCGACCGGATCGATCACGCCGCGGCGCTATCGCTGCGTGCCGGACGAGGCGCATCCGGCCGTGCTGCCGCACTTCACATCCTTGCGTTACGGCGATCCTGCCTATGGGCAGCTTCGCCGCATCACCGATCCATCGATCTGCTCCGGAGCGGAGAACGACAGCGAAATGGGCGTGCTGCACGCGCTGTTCCAGCCGCAGCGCGAGACCAATCTGCGCATCAGGCTCGAGGAATATCTGCGCTTTGGATTGAGGGCCGGTTTTTTCTACGCAAGCTGAACCAAGAGCTTCAGGAGTACGACCATGGCGAATGACTTCTCAAGGGTTCGGCTCGATCCGCTGCTCGATTTTGCCGGCGTGGAGCTGAAGCAAGGCGCGGTCATGCTGGATGCCGACGCCAACGAATTGACGGCGATCCTCGATCGCCGGCTGCGTGCGCTCGCCAGCGATGTGCTCGGCCGGTCGCGGGTGTCGGCGACGACCCCGGATGCGTTCGAAATCACGCTCTCCGGTGCCGGGCCGGTCATCGGCAAGGGCCGGCTTTATGTCGACGGCCTCCTGGCCGAGAACCACGGCGCCGTGTCGCCGGCCGCGGCGGACCGCATCTTCGATCCGCTGATGGGCGAGCCGCAATTCGCCGGTCCGATTGCCTATGCGGCGCAGCCTTATTTTCCCGCGCCGCCGGCGCTGCCGACTGCGGGGCGGCATCTCGTCTATCTCGATGTGTGGAACCGCGAAGTCACCCATCTGGAACGCCCCGAACTCGTCGAGAGCGCCATCGGCGTCGAGACGACATCGAGGCTGCAGACGGTCTGGCAGGTTCGCGTCACGGCTGACGTCGGCACCGACACGACCTGCGCCACGCCCGACGAAGCCGTGCCGGGCTGGGACGACATCATCGCGCCGTCGACCGGCGTTCTGACGACGGGCACCTTCGAGGTCGCGCCGGTCGACGACCCCTGCGAATTGCCGCCGACCGGCGGCTATCGCGGCCTGGAAAACCAGCTCTACCGCGTCGAGGTCCACGATGGCGGCCAGCCCGGCGCCGGCGCTACGTTCAAATGGTCGCGCGAAAATGCCAGCGTCGGCAGCCGCGTCGCCAGCATGATCTCTGCCACGGAACTGCAACTTGAAACGCTCGGCCGTGACGATGTCCTCTCGATCAAGACCGGCGACTGGGTGGAGATCATCGACGATGCGCGGGAATTCGCGCAAGCGTCGGGCGAGATGCGCAAGGTGACGGTCGATCCCGATACGCGGCGGCTGCAGTTCGCCCCGGCCTTGCCGGCAGCGATGCTGCCCGGAAGCTTCCCCAACAACGAATTTCCCGATGCGCGCAACCTGCGGGTCCGGCGCTGGGATCAGGCGCGGCGCATCTTCCGCACCGGCCCGAACGGCACCACGGTCGAGGTGCAGGATCTCGACGCTGCCGGCTCGGCGGGCGTCATCGCGATACCCGATGCCAACACGACGCTACTCCTTGAGAATGGCGTCACGGTGCGCTTCGCCAGCACAGGCGAGCGCGGCTTCAAGCCGGGCGATTATTGGGTGTTCGCCGCCCGCACGGCCGATGCCTCGGTCGAGATCCTCGACGCCGCGCCGCCGCGCGGCATTCATCATCACTATGCAAGGCTCGGCATCTGGGATGTTGGCGCCGCGACTGTGACGGACTGCCGCAACGACTGGCCGCCCGAGGGCGGCGACGGCCATGATTGCAGCTGCACCGCCTGCGTCACCGAGGCCTCGCATGCCGATGGCAGCTTCACCATCCAGGACGGCGTCAACCGCGCGGCCGAGACCGGCGGCACGGTCTGCATCGGTCCCGGCCAGTTTCCGCTGCGCGAACCTGTGCGGCTGAGCGGCGTCCGGTCGGTTCTGGTCAAGGGGCAGGGGCCGGCAACCGTTCTGGCGTCAGCCAGTGGCGCCTTCCTCATTCAGAACTCGATCGCTGTCGGGGTCGAAGACCTCGCTGTGCTCTCGGTTGGCAACCGCCCGACCATCACCGTGCAATCGGCGGCGCGACTGTCGCTGCGCAATCTCATCGTCGTCGCGCTGGATGTGACCGGCGACAGTCGCAGTTCGGCGATCGCGCTGGAAGGCGCGCTGATCGAGGCGGCGATCCACGACAATATCGTGTTCTCCGAAATCGGCGTGCTGGCAAACGACCCGACCGCACCGCGCAATCAGGATGCGCAGGAGCCGATGTTGCTGGCGGCCGCACTCTCCATCCGGGACAATCTGCTCCTCTGCAGCCAGCGGGCCATCGCGCTCGATGGGCGGGTGCTGCACATGTTTGCGACCGCCATCACCGGCAACCACGCGTTGGCGTCCACGGTCGCTGCGATCAGCGCGCTCGGGGTGGGGCTCGCCGGTTCGCAGATGTCGATCGCCGGTAACTTCATCTCCGCCCCCGGCGCCGGCATCCGCTCGTCCTGCGAAGGCCTCTGGATCACGGACAACAAGCTGCGCAACGGCGTCGACAACAGCGACACGGCCGGCATTGCGATCGAGCGGGGGTTGGCGCGCGCCGGCACCGCGATGGCGCAGATTCTGGCGAACCAGATCGACGGCTATGGCGAGGCCGGTATTCGCGTTTCGGCGCCGGTGCGCGATCTGATCATCAAGCTCAACATCATCGCCGCCTGCGGCAACGGTATCCTGGCGATCGGCCATTCCGATGGCGGCGCCATGTCGATCGAGAACAACCATCTGCGCGATATCGACATGCGCCAGCGCGGCGAGGGCGGAACAGTCAGCGGCATTTCCGTGGTGCGCGCGCCTTCGGCAAACATCGCCGGCAATACGCTCCGCGCCGTCGGCACGCTGAGCGAGACCGCGCGTCTGCGGACGGGCGTGCTCACCGTGGGGGTCGAGCGCGCCAGGGTGCGCGACAACGAGGCGATCGCGATCGGCCCAACGGGCGACGCACTGGGTCGCACTGGCGGCATCGTCTTCTCGGCGCCGCTGCGCGAATTCGAGGTCCAGCATAACCGGATCGAACGCGATGCCCGGATCCTCAACCAGGAAGGGGGCGGCGACTGGGTGGCGCTGCTCATTCGGGATGGCGGAGAGGTCTCGAGCACGGTCGGGACCTTCACGACCGTCAACCTGCAGAACGGCCGCGCCCTGGTCCTTGGTGCTGCCGGCGAGGCTTTCGTCGCCGATCTCGCGGTTGCTGATGACAGGCGTCCGAGCGGTTCGGTGCTCGGAAATACGTTCATTTCGCGTGGAAACCAGCTCGCCGTGGAGATCAGCGCGCATCACTGTCTCTTCGGTGGCAACCGTGTCGAGGCACGCCTCAATCAGAAGGAAGCGGTCGCGCTTCGCGCCCAGACGGCCGTGGTCTCAAACAACCATGTCGACGGCGGCGAGGCATCGATCCGGCTGGAGGCGAAGGTCGCCACGGTCGTGGGCAATATCACGAGCGGTGTCATCACCAACGTGCCGGGGCCGTTCGTGCCTCTCAATCTGCGCTTCTGACGCGTCCATCAAGGAGAGAGCGATGCGCACCTTCATCGTGAAATCGGGCCAGACACTGGCGGATATCCGCGCCGAATTGATCGACGGCCGCGTGAGCAAGGCCCAGAGCGAAGCGACGCTCAAGCGCATTCGCGATCTCAACCCGGAGCTCGGCGCCGGCAGGATCAAGCCCGGAACGGTGGTGCTGGTGCCGGACGCGCCGGGCATCAAGCCGGCAGCCACCAGGCCGGCCAAATCCAACCCAGCGAGCCTGCTGAACGGCCAGTTCGAGGCCGCCATCAAGGACACGCTGGAGCAGGTCGCCGCCGATCTCAAAAGCCGCGAGGCGGAACGTGCCGAACTTGCGGAGGCCTTCAAATCTGACGCCTTCAAACGGGCGATGAAAGGCGATCAAGAGCTCGGTGGCAAAGCGGAGCGCGCCAACAAGGCGATCGCCGAGGAGGAAGCGGCCGACAAGGGGCTGGAGGGGACACTCGCAAGCATGCACGAAGCCGCGAGGGCGTCGCTCGAGAAGCTCGACAAACTGCTCGGCTGAATTCGCCGAGGCGCGGGATCGCCTCGGCTGTCAAAGATCTGCCGGCCTGGAGCGACAAGCGATCGGCGCCGCAGCCTGGCTGCTCATCTTCGGCGTCATGATCGGTCGGATCATCCCGCATCTGATGCCTCTGCAGCTAGGCGATGCAGCCCCGCTAGCGACTATTATTGAGCGTCGCCGACACGAGCAGGCGCGCCGGTGACGCGCCAAACGGTGTTTCCGACGTCGTCGGCGATGAGCAGCGCGCCTGAGCGGTCGACGGCCAGTCCGACGGGCCGGCCATGCGCCTTGCCGTCATCGGTCAGGAAGCCGGTGACGACGTCTTCCGCCTTGCCACTCGGCATGCCGTTCGCGAAGGGCACGAACACGACCTTGTATCCGCTGAAGTGACTGCGGTTCCAGCTTCCGTGTTCGCCGACGAAGGCACCACCGCGATACCGCTCAGGAAGGGCATCCGCTGTGTAGAATGCGAGGCCGAGCGGCGCGACATGGGAACCGAGCGAGTAGTCGGGCATGATGGCCTTCTCGACCAGGTCTGGCCGCTGTGGCTTGACCCGAGGATCGAGGTGTCGGCCCCAATAGCTATATGGCCAGCCATAGAATCCGCCATCCTTGACGGAGGTCAGGTAGTCCGGAACGAGATCGGGCCCGAGTTCGTCGCGCTCGTTCACAACGGTCCAGAGCGCCTGCGTGGTCGGTTCCCAACTCAGTCCGTTCGGGTTGCGCAGCCCGCTCGCGAAAATCCGCCAGCGCCCGGTCGCACGGTCTACCTCAAGGATTGAAGCCCGGTTTTGCTCGGCCTGAAGGCCACTTTCCAAGATGTTGCTGTTGGACCCCACGCCGACATACAGCATGCTGCCGTCGGGCGTAGCGACGAGGCTCTTCGTCCAGTGATGGTTGATCGGGCCGCCGGGCAGCGGCGTCAACACGGTACCGGGTGCGGTGATCGTGGTGTCGCCAGTCGTGTAGGGATAGCGGACGATCGCATCGGTATTGGCGACATAGAAGTCATTGCCGACCAGGGCGACGCCGAAGGGCGAGTTGAGCTGGTCGAGAAACACCGTTTGCGTCTCGGGTTTGCCATCGCCATCCGCATCGCGCAGTAGCGTGATCCGGTTGCCGGGACCGTCGTCGCCGCCCGACGTGGCCCGCGACTGGACCCAGCCCCTGACGATGTCCTTCGGACGCTTCACAGGTTCGGTTCCCGGCGACCTGGCCTCGACCACGAGCACATCGCCGTTCGGCAGGACATAGACCGAGCGCGGGTGCCGCAGGCCGGTCGCGAGCGCCGTGACATGGAGACCCTCGGGAACGACAGGCGTCTCGCCATTCTTCCACCCGATGACCTCGGCAAGACGCATCATCGGAAAAAGCGTTTGATTCGGTTCCGGCAGCGGGGGATTGGGGCCGATCTGGGCCTGCGGATCGCTGAGGTCCTGTGCCTGCAGCGCTGTGGCGGTGGACAGGGCGATGGCTGCCGCGGCGGCCAGAGTGAGGCAATGGGAGCGATTCATGACCGGATGACCTCCACGCGGTCGGAGGAGACGACGAAGGCCCCGAACCCTGCCGTCGCGAGAAGGGCCAGCACGGTCAGGATCGAAAGCACGAGGCCAGTCGGGACAACGGAGGACCAGGCGTCGCGCGTGTGTATCAGCATGTTGATGGTGGCGAGCACGATGACAACGAGATTGCCGATGGCGTAGGGAAGCAGGTAGCGCCGCGCCCGGATGGACGGCCTTACGCCGAATTCGATGAGCCCCACCACCCCAAACAGCCAGGCGAGGATCGTTCCCGCGCTGATCAGCCAGGCCGAGAAGTCCGTCCACATGATCACGGCGGTCGAGGCATAAACGATATCCGTCAGCATCGCGCCCGTCAGGCAGGTGGCGACGGTGCAGGCGAGAAACGGGTGAAGTGGTGGCCAAGCGACATGCTTGGCAGACATGGTTACGCTGGACATGACGCGCTCTCCGTTTTGAGATGGCTGCGGCGGCGGTGCCGGGACAGTATTGGTCCCGGTTCCTTGGCTCAAGACCGCTGGCAGACTCTTCTGTCATTCGGCCCCAACTTCTCGAAGCCGGACGAATTCGGCGCTCGAGCGGGAACACCATCCGCTGGCACGGAGCGGCTATGCCATAGCGTTATCAGTGGCATGCCGGTCGGGTCGGCCGGCGCTCCCTGTCATTGATGCCGGCCCCGAGGGATCAGGTCTGCGGCAGCAGTGACTGGATGCGTTCGGCGTCTGCAGGCGTCGCCGGGTTATAGACGACCATGGTCAGGTCCTTGCGTCCGTCAACAGCGAAGGCCGAATATTCGAATGCAACGTTGCCCAAGATTGCGTGGCGGATGTGTTTCACGATCTCGCCATGCGGGCCCTGGAGATCGTTTTCCTGCCAAAGACGCTGGAAGTCGGGGCTGAGCCGGCAAAGCTCATCGACGAGCGGCTTTACATCCTCGGCAGCTCCGGCGCGGGCGGCGTCGACCCGGAAGGTGCCGATGGCGAAGCGCGCCACGCTTTCCCAGTCATACTGCGTCGCGCGTGACCGGGGATCGAGAAAGATGAAGCGGAGGATGTTGCGCTGGCTGGCCGGAACCGCGGCATAGTCGGCGAGCAGAACCGTCGCTGCCCGATTCCACGCGAGGACGTCCCAGATCGCGGTCCGAATGACCGCGGGACTCGGGTCAAGCGCATCGAGGACCCGCTGCAACCGCGGCGTGACACTGTCGCTCTTCTGATAGCGGACTTCCGGCGGATGCCCGAGGCCGAGCAGGAAGAGGTGCTCGCGCTCGACATCGGTCAGCATGAGGGCGCGCGACAGCCGGTCCAGCACATCGGACGATGCCGCGCCGCCGCGTCCTTGCTCGAGGCAGGTATACCAGGTCGGGCTGATATTGGCGCGCTGCGCCACTTCCTCGCGCCTCAGCCCAAGCGTGCGCCGCCGCTCGGTCGGATAGCCGAGCGCTGCCGCGTCGAGCTTCGAGCGCCGATCGCGCAGATAGTTGCCGAGCTGATTGCCCGCCGCGAGGCCGCTGATACTGATAGACATTATACTACCTTGATGTCCCGACTTTACCACCATAGCGCCGTGGCCGAGATTGTCTTCATCAAAACAGGAGATGGCCATGCGTGTGTTTGTAACCGGCGCGACGGGTAATATCGGCTCGCGGGTCGTGACGGATCTGATCGCCGCGGGGCATCAGGTGATTGGTCTCTGCCGATCCGACGACAAGGCCCCGGCTCTGGCCGCGGCGGGTGCTGAAGTCTATCGCGGATCGATCGCCGACCCCGATAGCCTGAAGGCGGGCGCGGCCCGGTCAGATGGCGTGATCCACCTGGCGTTCAATCACGATTTCTCGCGCTTCGTCCAGAATTGCGAGGATGACCGCGTCGTGATTGCGGCGCTAGGCTCGGTGCTGGCCGGATCCGATCGGCCGCTGATCGTCACCTCCGGAACGCCGATCGCCAATACGGTCCCGGGTGAGCCGGCGCGGGAACACAATGCGACCGTCAGTTCGGCTACGAACCCGCGCGCCGCGACCGAGGAAGCGGCAGCTGCCGTCGCGGCAAACGGCGTCAATGTCTCCGTCGTACGGCTGCCTCAGGTGCACGATCCGGTGACGCAGGGCCTCATCACCTATGCCATCGCAACCTATCGCGCCAAGGGCGTGTGCGGTTACGTCGGAGAGGGCCTCAATCGCTGGCCGGCGGCTCCCGTCGTCGACGTTGCGCGGCTCTATCGGCTGGCGATCGAGAAGGCCGAGCCGAACGCAAAATACCATGCGGTGGCGGAGGAGGGCATTTCGATGCGCGACATCGCAGAGACTGTCGGACGGCGTCTCGGATTGCCTGCTCAATCGATCACATCGGAAGAGGCGGCTGACTTCTTCGGCTGGCTGGCGCACTTCGCCAAGCACGACATGCCAGCCTCCAGCGCCTGGACGCGCCAGACGCTTGGCTGGGAGCCGACCGGTCCGAGCCTCATCGAAGATCTCGAAAGGCTCGAACTGCCAAAGGCTTGAACGGGACACCTCGCCTTGCAGGCGAGGCTCCGGCATCAGGCCTTCCAGGTTCGGTCCAGCAGGTCGAGCCAGTTGTCGCGCGCGATGCGGGCTATGAGTGCCTCGCCATAGCCCGCACTGCGCAGCCTTTCCCAGAACAGCGGCAGCTTGGAAACATCCGACAGCACCTCCGGCACGACGGCGCCGTCATAATCGGACCCAATCGCGACGCCGCCTTCTCCGAGTCGCTCGATCAGGGCGTCGAGATGGCGCAACATCACGTCGAGCGTCGTATCCGGGATCATGCGTCCGTCGGGTCGCAGGAAGGCGGTCGCGAAGTTGAGCCCGACGACGCCGCGCCGCTCGCGGATGGCATCGAGCTGGCGATCCGTCAGATTGCGCGATACCGGCGCGATCGCGTGGACATTCGAGTGGGTCGCGACGAGCGGCGCATCCGAGATCGCAGCCACATCCCAGAAGCCCTGCTCGGTGATATGCGAGAGGTCGACGAGAATGCCGAGCCGGTTGCAGGTCCTGACGAATTCGCGGCCGAGATCGGTCAGGCCAGGTCCCGTATCGGGCGATGATGGATAGCGCATCGGCACGCCATGGCCGAAGCGGTTGTGGCGGCTCCAGACCGGTCCGATCGATCGCAGGCCGGCGGCGTGCAGCACGTCGAGCATCGCGAGGTCAGGGCCGATCGCCTCGGCCCCTTCGATATGCATGACCGCTGCAAGCGCGCCCTTCCGCATTGCGGCGCGAATGTCTCCGACACTCCGGCAGACGGCGAGGCTGCCATTGGATGCGCGCTCAAGGCGGAACAGGATCGACGCCATGGCGAGCGTCGAGGCCTGGCCCTCGGCGATCGAGAGCGGGTCTGGCAGCGGCAGGTCGTAACTGTCGCCGGTCATCGCATCCATGAAATCGGCCGCCATCGGCGAGGGCGGAAAGATCGCGAACATGCCTCCGGCAAAACCGCCTGCGATGGCGCGCGGCAGGTCGATATGACCGTTCCGGGTTCCATCCAGGAAGGCGCGGATGCCGGCCTCGCCGCCTTCGTTGAAGAGGCGGAGCAGGACGTCGTTATGGCCGTCGAAGACGGCAACGGGCTTGTGGGGCATGAAAATGGCCTCAGCGCGGGAGAGGCGGGGACAGACGAAGCACGTCGCCAAGCGGCTTGCGCTGCGAGCGAGGCACTTTGAAACGGTGGGGCATATGGCCGAAGCCGATCATGGTGATGACCAGTTCGTCATCGGGAATGCCGACAAAGGCGCGCATGGCGCGGTCGATTTCCTGCGTGGCGCTCCAGTTCAGCATGCAGGCGCCGAGGCCTTCAGCGTGGAGGCCGAGCGCCAGCGTCATCGCGAACATGCCGCCATCGATCCAGCCCTGATAGCGCTCGCCGACCGCATGCCAGTGGCTCAGATCACTGGTGACGATGGCCAGCCCGCCGAGCTGTTCGCCGAACCCCCGATTACCTTGCTGAAACGCGAGCACGCGCGCGATGTCGTCCTTGTCCGTAAAGACATAGGCGCGGCAGGTCTGGCGGTTACAACTGGATGGTGTCTGCTGCGCGGCGCGGACTGCACGCTCGATGATCTGCGGCGCGACCGGCTGGTCCGCATATTGGCGCACGCTGTGGCGGGCATCCATGAAGCCGAGAAAGTCCATCGACGCCCGCTGGCGGATCTCGTCGGCGAGGACATCCTCAGTGCCGCCGAGAAGTTCGGCCCGGACAGTCTCGATACGGCGCTCCACCTCCGCGATCCTGTCTCCAAGAGCGCCGATATCGCCGCCACATTCGCTGTTGAAGGCGGCATAGGCGACGAGTGCCTTGACGGCGATCTCGGCGCTCGCATCCACGCCGTGATCCTCAATATAGCTCGCGGTCTCGTCGCAGAGCTGGGAGACCTTCGCAAGGCCGAAGGCTGGCCGGGGATCGCGGAGCGACAATCCATGCTCGACCGTATGCGCCAGCAGATGGATATGCGCCTTGCGGCTTTCCCGGCTGATCGGGCCGTTCAGGAAGGAGGCGCGGGCGAACCGGCGATAGTCATAGGCATAGTTGCGGAGAAGCGAGGCGGTACGACCGACGCGGGGGAACAAGTCGGCGAGCCTGCTTGCGGGGCGAGGGGGCATGAGCGCGGCGGCCTGATATCTCGGGACAAGATGCGACGCGGTCTGCATGGCCGCCTCGTCGGAGTTGAGGGTTCCTCCCGGACGCGGCGCTGTCAAACGGTGCGGGCAAGCCGGACTGCCCGCAAAAAGGGCGCCGTTTAAAACGCAGGCAGTCACGCCCAGCGGAAACCGCAATTGAATCAAGCGTCGCTGAGCGTGTTTCCTATCCAGAAGGATAGGAGGGCGACAGAAAGTTGCGCGGACCTACCCTCCGAATCAGTTTCGTCCCTATCTCGCACGACGCTTGGTCCTCCGCCGCGCTGATGCGACCGTTCGTGCATCGAGATGACGAACGAGGTCGCGATGAGCGCTCCAATCGACGTGCGGGTCCTGTCGCCAATCACCACCAAGGACTTCCGGCAACCTTCGGATATGAAGGCGCTCGAATATGACGGCATCGTCGTCAGCTACAGCCAGATCGATCACGGTCCGGCGTCGATCGAGAGCGAATACGAAATTGCGATGTCCGTTCCGGGCACGATCGCCAAGGCGATCGAGGCCGAGAGCGAAGGCGTCGACGCGATCGTGATCGATTGCATGGGTGATCCGGGCCTCCGCGCCGTTCGCGAGGTGGTCTCGATCCCCGTGCTCGGCCCGGCCGAGACCGCGATGCATGTCGCAGCGATGCTCGGGCATCGTTTCAGCGTCGTCACGGTGATGCGGCGTCTCAGGGCGCAGTTCGAGAACGAGGCTGCCGTCTATGGTCTGTCGACGAAGCTCGCCTCTGTCCGCCATGTCGATATTCCCGTGCTGGCACTGGAGGACGATCTCGTGGAAACACGGGCGCGTCTCGTCGAGCAGGCCGTTCTCGCAGTGGAAGTCGATGGCGCCGAAGCCGTGATCTTTGGCTGCACCGGTCTCCTTGGCTGTGCCGCTGCGGTGAGGGAGGGGCTTCTCGCCCGCGGCATCGACATCCCGGTCGTCGATCCCATTCCGACCGCGGTCGCCGTCGCGGCGGCTCTCGCTCGGGTCGGTCTCAGCCAGAGCAAGCTGACCTATCCCGCACCGCCGGCCAAGGAGATGCCCGGCTACGACATCGCCCTGCCCTTCACGATCGCCGCGGAATGAACATGTCCGACGGGCGAGGAGGCACAATGCGATGAGCGAGACCGCAGGCAGGACCCTTCTACGTCGGCCGGCATTCTCGGTTGCAGAAGCCTTTGGCGGCTTTCGGCTGTGGTGGCTGGTGCTGCCGGCTTTCCTGTTCTTCCTGGCCTTCTTTCTCGTCCCGCTCGTCTCGCTGCTCGCCATCTCGTTCAACAAGACCGTGCCCGGCGTCATGACGCTGACGACGGCGTTCACGCTCGACAATTTCGAGCGGATCTTCACGCGGTCGATCTATTACATGTCGATCCTGCGCTCGATCGGCATCGGCATCGTCGTCGCCGCGATCGCTTTGGTCCTCGGCTATCCGCTGGCCTTCCTCATTGCCAAGACCGAGCATCCCGGCCGCAACACGCTGCTGATGATCCTGGTGCTGTCGTCGATGCAGCTCGACATGGTCATTCGCATGTACGGGCTGATGGTGCTGATGGGCGATACCGGCCTCATCAACAGCGCCCTCATCTGGAGCGGCCTGATCCACGAGCCTTTGCCGCTGATGTACAACACGTTCGGCGTGGTGGTCGGCCTCGTCCAGGTCACGCTGCCTTTCATGGTGCTGTCGCTGATCGGCATCATCCGTGCCATCCATCCCTCGCTCGAGGAAGCGGCGCGGAGCCTCGGGGCGACGCGAGGCGAAGCGTTCCGCCAGATCGTGCTGCCGCTCTCGATGCCGGGCATTCTCGCCGGGTCGCTGCTCGTCTTCGCGCTGTCGATCAGCTCCTATGTCGTGCCGGCGCTGATGGGCGGTTGGAAGGTCGTGGTGCTGCCGATCCACATCTACCAGCAGATCGCCGAATCCGGCCGCTGGCAGTTCGGCGCCGCGGTTGCTGCCGTGCTGTTCGTGACCAGCCTCATCGCCGTCTTCGTCTATCACCGCGCGGCGGTCTGGACTTCGGGAGGCCGTACCTGATGCGCGACGAGCCCGCCGTTTCCCTGCTGTTCAAAGCCGTCGCGATGCTGACGCTCGTCGTCCTGCTGCTGCCGGTCGTGATCGTGGTCCTCGCCGGTCTCAATGCTGGCGACTACCTGACCTTCCCGCCAAAGGGGCTTTCGCTCCGCTGGGTCGTGGCGTTTCTCGGCTCGGCGACGTTCATGTCGGCCTATATCTACAGCTTCGTTTTGGCGCTGGTCGCGACGCTCATCTCGACCGTGATCGGCACGCTCGCCTCACTCTATCTGTCGCGATCGCGCAGCGGCGCGGCGGCGGCGCTGCGGGGCTTCTTCATGTTGCCCGTCGTGCTGCCCGGCGTCGTTCTCGGCCTCGCGCTCTACATCTTCTATGTCGCGACGGATATCGGCCTGAGCCGAACCTTTGCCGGACTCCTGATCGGCCATGTCCTGGTCACGTGCCCCTTCGTCATCGCCACCGTCACCGCCTCGATGGTCGGCTTCGATCTCTCGCTCGAGGAAGCGGCGCGCAGCCTCGGCGCCTCGCCCTGGACAGCCTTCCGCAAGATCACGCTCCGCCTCATCGCTCCGGGCATCTCGGCGGGCGCGATCTTCGCCTTCATCGTGTCCTTCGGACAGTTCGAGACCACGCTCTTCCTGACGGTGCCGAACCACGAACCGCTGCCGATGGCGATGTATATTTCGCTTCGTTACAAATTCGAGCCCACAGCCGCTGCGGCCGGCATCTTCGCCATCGCCCTCGTTGCCCTTTCGACCGTCGTCTCGTCGCGACTGGTCAGCCTCCGGCGCGTCTTCCGCGCCTGACTGCAAGCGCCGCCGCGTCCGCATGACGGCCGCGGTTCATACCGAAAAAGGACAGGGAAAGAATGACCAGCAGCAGCGAAAGGGGCGGGGCCACCCGCCGCGGATTCCTCAAGGGCACCGCCGGCCTCGCGGCCATGGGCGCCGGCGTCAACCTATTCAACATCAACCATGCCTGGTCGGCGGATGCCGTCTATGAGGGTGGCGTGTTCGATGCCGGTGGCGCGACGCTCAACATTGCGGAATGGGGTGGCTTCTGGGAGGAGATCGTCCGCAAGGAAATGCTCGACGCCTTCGAGAAGGACTTCAACTGCAAGATCGTCTACGAGAGTTCCTTTCCGTGGTTCCCGAAATTCGTGGCCGGCGGCCCTGAGAAGCCGCCATTCGCGATCGCGAACTGGAACTATGGCGAGATGTTCAAGACGGCGGCGGCCGGTGATTTCTTCACGCCGCTGGATGAAGTCATCGCCAATGTCCCGAACGCCAAGAATATCTGGCCTTTCGCCACGGCGACCGGTGTCGGCGTCACCTGGAGCTATACGCGCTACTGCTATGCCTATCGTACCGATCTGGTCGATCCGGCAATCAAGACGTTCAAGGATTTCTGGGAAGAGAAGTTCGCCGGCAAGCGCGGCACCTATGTAACGTCGAACGGCCTGCAGATGGACTTCTTCATCGCCTCCTGCGCGCTGTTCGGCAAGGACCAATATGATCTCGACGCCGGCTATGAGGCCATGAAGCAGGCCATGCCGATGAAGATCTCCGATTTCACCGGCAATATGCAGACCCTGCTGGAGCGCGGCGAAGTCATTTTAGCCGTCCAGCACGATGCCGAGGTCTATCAGATGATGGACCGGGGGATTAAGGTCGCCCCCTATCTCTGGGAAGAGAAGAAGCCGATCCTCACCCAGACCAAGACCATCAGCAAATATCTGGAGCCTGTGCAGAAGAAGCTGGCTTACGCGTTGCTCAATCTCACGCTCGACCAGAAGCTGCAGTCCGTCATGTGCGAGAAGTTCTATCAGCGGCCGGTCAACAAGGATGTGGTCGTCACGCCGAACCTCGCGTCGAAGGGCGTCGCCAATACCGCTGACGCCACCGCCGGTTACTGGACGCCGGACTGGAAGAGCTACAACGAGAACGAGGCGGACATCGTCGAGACCGTCAACGGCATCTTTGCCGGCTGATCGCCCCGATAGATCGATCCCGGAACCGGAAGAGCCATGTCCGACATCCGCCTTGTGAACCTCACCAAGAGTTATGGCGAGGGGAACGCCGTCTCCGAGGTCAATCTCGAAATCGGGGAGGGGGAGTTCTTCTCCCTTCTCGGACCCTCCGGCTGCGGCAAGTCGACGACGCTGCGCATGATCGCCGGTTTCATCCGCCCGACATCGGGCCAGATCTTCGTCGGCCGCGACGACATCACGGCGCTGCCGCCCGAAAGGCGGGATATCGGCATCGTGTTCCAGAACTACGCGATCTTTCCGCATATGAATGTCGCGGAAAACATCGCCTTCGGCCTCAAGCTCCGCAAGCTGCCCAAGGCCGAGATCGCCCGCCGCATCGAGTCGGCGCTGAAGCAGGTCGGCCTTGCCGGCTATGATGATCGCTACCAGCGCCAGCTTTCCGGTGGCGAGCAGCAGCGCGTCGCGCTGGCCCGCGTGCTCGTCACAGAACCGCGCATCCTGCTCCTCGATGAGCCCTTGTCGGCGCTCGACAAGGGGCTGCGCGAAGAGATGAAATTCTGGATCAAGGATCTCCAGAAAAAACTGCGCATCACCACCGTCTATGTGACGCATGACCAGGACGAGGCGCTGACCATGTCCGATCGCATCGGCGTCATGTCGAAGTCCCGCATCGTGCAGATCGGCACGCCGCAGGAGATTTATGAGCGGCCGAAGACGCTGTTCGTGACGTCCTTCATCGGCCACTCCAACGTCCTCGATGTGACTGTGACAGGCCGCAATGGCGACATGGCCGTGGTCCTGCTGGACGGCATCGAGATGCGCGCCCGCGGCGCGGCCGATCTCAAGCCGGGCGCGCCGGCGAAGCTGGTCGTGCGGCCGGAGAACATCCTGATGGGCGCGGCGCTCGGCGACGGGGAGCCGCGGCTTGCGGCGACCGTGCTCAGCGAGACCTATCAGGGCGCGCTTGTCCGCTACCGCCTGAAGCTCGGCAGCCAGGAGATCGTCGCCGAACGGCAGAACCAGGCGCATGTCGAGCGCTTCGCGCCCGGCACCGAAATCATGATCGGCTGGGACCCCGGCTGGTCCGAGGCGCTCACCGACTGATCGTCAAACACAGAAACGCAACAACGAAGGTTCGCATCCATGCGCATCGGCATCGACGTCGGCGGCACCAACACCGACGCCGCCCTCATGGACGGCATCACCGTCAAGGGCGCCTGCAAGACGCCAACCACGGCAGACGTCAGCTCGGGCATCATCGCCGTGCTGAAGGACGTGCTGAGGATGACGGGCGTTGCCGCGTCCGAAATCCAGGCCGTCATGATCGGGACGACGCATTTCACCAATGCGGTCGTCGAGCGAAAGCGCCTGCTCGAGGTCGCCGCCATCCGCCTTGGGCTGCCGGCGACCCGGGCGCTGCCGCCCATGACCGACTGGCCGAGCGACCTCGCCACGACGCTCGGCAGGCACACGTTCATGGTCCATGGCGGGCATGAGTTCGACGGCCGCGAGATCGCGCCGCTCGACGAGAAGGAGATCCTGCGGATCGCGGGCGAGATCAAGGCGCGCGGCATCCGCACGGCCTCGGTCACTTCGGTCTTCTCGCCCGTCACACCGGTGATGGAACAGCGGGCCGCGGAGATCCTGCTCAATGAAGTTCCGGGGATCGCGATCTCGCTCAGTCATGAGATCGGGCGCGTCGGCTTTCTCGAGCGCGAGAACGCCGCGATCATGAATGCGTGCCTTGCCGATCTCTCGGCGAAGGTCGTCAGCTCGTTCCGCAATGCGCTGAAGGAACTCGCCATCGAGGCGCCGTTCTACATCAGCCAGAACGACGGAACGCTGATGACGCCGGACTATGTCGAACGCTATCCGGTCCTGACTTTCGCCTCCGGCCCGACCAACTCCATGCGCGGCGCCGCGATGCTCGCCGGGCGCAAGGAGGCAATGGTGGTCGATATCGGTGGCACCACCTCGGATGTCGGCATGCTGATGCAGGGTTTTCCGCGCGAATCCGCAGTGGCAGTGGATATCGGCGGGGTCCGCACCAATTTCCGCATGCCGGATGTTCTGGCCGTCGGGCTTGGCGGCGGTTCGCTCGTTCGTGACGACGGTGCGCGCATCGGCCCGGATTCCGTCGGCTATGAGATCACCTCGAAGGCGCTCGTCTTCGGTGGCGACACGCTGACGACGACCGACATCATCGTCGCGGCAGGCCTTGAGGACATCGGTGATCGTTCGCGCGTCGCCCACATTCCGGCGAAAACGATCGCCACTGCGCTCGATACGATCCATCGCATGGTCGACGAGGCGGTCGATCGGATGAAGACCAGCGCCGAGCCGCTGCCCGTCATCCTTGTCGGTGGCGGCTCGATCCTCGTCTCGCGTCAGCTTCCCTCCGCGTCCGAAGTGATCCGCCCGGAAAATGCGTCTGTCGCCAATGCCATTGGCGCGGCCATCGCGCAGGTCGGCGGCGAAGTCGACCGCATCTTCTCGCTGGAAGGGACGTCGCGCGACGTGGTCCTTGACGGTGCCAAGGCCGAAGCCGCGGAGCGCGCCACCAAGGCTGGCGCCGACCCGGATACGGTGAAGATCGTCGACATCGAGGAAGTACCGCTCGCTTATCTGCCCGGCAGCGCGACGCGCATCCGCGTCAAGGCGGTCGGCGATCTGGTCATGGCGTGAGGCGGCAATGAAGCTCACATCCGAAGACCTGCACGACCTCGCCATCGGCGCGGCTTTCCTCGGCACAGGCGGCGGCGGCAATCCTTATGTCGGGCGGCTGATGGTGCAGCGCTGCCTGGATGAGGGGCTCAGCGTCGACGTCATCGATCCATCGGAGCTTGCCAACGACGCGCTGGTCATCCCGACCGCCATGATGGGTGCGCCGACGGTGCTCGTCGAGAAGCTGCCAAGCGGCGAGGAGGCGATCGGCTCGCTGCGCGCGCTGGAGCGCTATCTCGGGCGCAAGGCTGATGCCACGATGCCGATCGAGATCGGCGGGATCAATTCCACGATCCCGCTCGTCGTTGGCGCCCGGCTCGGACTGCCGATCGTAGATGCGGACGGCATGGGCCGCGCTTTTCCCGAACTGCAGATGGAGACGTTCGGCGTCTACGGCGTCTCGGGCAGCCCGATGGTCGTGACCGACGAATATGGCGACTCGACCTTGCTCAACGGGGCCGACAACAAGCAGATGGAGTGGCTGTCGCGCATGGTGGCGATCCGCATGGGCGGCTGCGCCTATATCGCCGAATATTCGATGTCCGGCGCGGATGTGAAGCGCACCGCCGTGCCCAACACGATGACGCTCGCCATGCGCATCGGCCGCTGCCTGCGCGAGGCCAAGGCAAACCATGAAAGCCCGTTCGACGCGCTGCTGCGGCTCTTGCCGCAGACGCTCTACAATCACGGCCGCATCATCTTCACCGGCAAGATCGTCGATGTGGCGCGCGAGACGCGCAACGGCTTCTCGATCGGGCGGGCGCGCATCGACGGCCTTGGACCCTGGCGCGGCACGATGGAGATCGAGATCCAGAACGAGAACCTGATCGCCCGTGTCGATGGCAAGGTGAGGGCGATCGTGCCCGATCTCATCTGCATCATGGACAGCGAAAGCGCCGAGCCGATCACCACCGAGAACCTGCGCTATGGCCAGCGTGTCACGGTCGTCGCCGTCGCGGTGCCCGAGATCATGCGGACGCCGGAGGCGCTCGACGTCTTTGGCCCGCGCTGTTTCGGCCTCGACGAACCCTTCACGCCCATCGAGACGATGACCTGACCATGCGCACGCATATCACCCTGGACGATCTCGACGACCTCGCGGTCGGTGCCGCCATTCTCGGCACGGGCGGCGGCGGTGACCCTTATATGGGCAAGCTGATGGCCCGAGCGGCGATCGAGGCGCATGGCCCCGTTCGACTGATCCCGCTCGACGAACTGCCGGATGCCTTCAATATCGTCGCCTGCGGCGCCATGGGGGCGCCGACGATCTTGATCGAGAAACTGCCGAGCGGCGAGGAAATGGGCCGGGCGCTCGACCTCTACGAGCGGTATACCGGCCGAACGCTCGATGCGCTGATCCCCTTCGAGGCGGGCGGCATCAATTCGACGATCCCCCTGATGGCGGCGGCGAAGCGGGGTCTTCCTGTCGTCGATGCCGACGGCATGGGCCGGGCGTTCCCGCAGCTGGAGATGGAGACCTTCAATGTCTATGGGGTGCCGGCGGCGCCGGTTGCCATCGCCGACGAGCGCGGCAATACCGGCATCATCGAGGTTCATGCAGCCGCGAAATCCGAGTGGATCGCGCGCGGTTTGACGATCCGCATGGGTGGCCAGTCCTTCATCGCCAATTACGGCATGGACGGCGCTACCTGTCGCCGCGTTTCGGTTCCTGGCACGGTTTCGCTGGCGCTCGGCATCGGGCGCACGATGCGCGAAGCCAAGGCCCAGCATCGCGACAGCCTGGAAAGTCTGATCGAGTTCTTCGCGGGGACGCATTACGAGGAGGCTCGGGTCGTCGGCTCGGGCAAGGTCGTCGACGTTTCCAGGCGTGTCCAGAACGGCTGGTCGGTCGGCATCGTGACGATCGAGCCGTTCCGGCGTGGCGACGAGCCGATCCGTATCCAGATCCAGAACGAGAATCTGGTCGCCGAGCAGGCCGGCGAAATCCTCGCCATCGTGCCTGATCTCATCTCGCTTCTGGATGTCGATACCGGTGAGGCGATCACCACCGAACGGCTGCGTTATGGCCAGCGCGTCAACATCCTTGCCGTCCGTGTGCCGCCGATCATGCGCACGCCCGAGGCGCTCGATGTCTTCGGCCCCAAGGCGTTTGGCCTCGATCACAGCTATCGCCCGCTTGGCCTTCCGCCGTAACGTGGCGAAGGGTCTGAAAATTGCTTGAGACAGATGGCGGAGGCAGTTGAACGTAGCGGGAGGTGCATGGGGTCATGGCGGTTCTGCCCTTCGTCGAGCGGATCGACGTCCTGCCGCGGCGCTTCGGCATGCCGCGCGGCGCGGCTGACGTTATCGAACGGCCATTCCTCATGGACCGGCTGCGCAATGGGCTGGCCGGCCAGATCGTCCTGCTGCGCGCCCCGCCCGGCTTCGGCAAGAGCGAACTCCTGTCCGCGGTTCAGGCGCGCTGCGACACGGCACAGGATCGCTTCTCCTGGCTGACGCTCTCGCATGAAGACTCCGATCCCGCCGTCTTCCTCGATCATTTCGCCGCCGCGCTCGGCCTCGACTTCGCGCCTGCGCAACGTCTGGGGCTCGAGCGTGCCCGGCAATTGCTGCTCACCCGTCTGGCCGCCGAGGGCGGGCGGCCCATCGTGGTGCTGGACGAGTTTCAGGCCGCTGAAGGCGAGGCGTTCGCGTCGTTTTGCAACGCGTTGTTTCGCCAACTGCCCGAGCCCCTGCGGATCGTCATCTCCACGCACCGCCGACCGGAATTGGCGCTGTCGCGCATCCGCCTCAAGGGTCTCCTGACCGAAATCCTCGCCGATGAGCTCGCCTTCACGCGGTCGGAGATGCGGCGGCTTGTCGGCAAGGGGTTGTCCAACGAAGAGTTCGAGACCTTTACCGAGGTGACCGGAGGCTGGCCGGCGCTGGTGAGCCTCGCTGTACCGCTGCTGACCGGCGCCGCGAGCCCGGAGGTGCGCGCCGAATTGATCGGCGGCACGCATCGGCTCTACCGCGACTTCGTGCTGGAGGAAGTGGCGCCGCAGATCCCGCCGGACATGCGGGAAGCTCTGACGGTTTGCTCGATCCTGGCGGAATTCCCGCTTGATCTCGCCGCCCATCTCTCCGGCGTCGACGTTGCGCCGCGATCGCTGCGCGATCTCGAGGATTTCGCGCCAATCCTCGTTCCGGTCGGCCAGCGGCCGGGCTGGCTACGCCTTCATCCCGTCGTCCGCGCCACTTTCGCGGCGCATCTGCAGTCGCTGCCGCCTGAGCGCGTGGCGGCATTGCATGGCCGCGCCGCCGCTTGGTTTGCGGAGCGCGGTCATCTCGAAAAGGCGGTCAGCCACGCCTCCCGCGCCGGCGATTTCGCGCTCGCGGCCGAGGCGATCCGGCAGGCGGGCGGCGTCAGCATCTTCCTGAAGGCCGGTCACTCGGTTCTGGCGGGCGTGATCGAGAACATCCCGACCGAGGTCATCCATCGCTCGCCGAGCCTCAAGCTCTCCTATGCGCTGGTCCTGGCCAAGCAGGGGCGCGTGCAGATGGCGCGCGACATCATCGTCGATCTCCGCCACGCCGCCGAATCCGGGCAACCGTCGCCGTTCCTCGCCATTCCGATTTCGGCGCTCGATCACATCGAGGGGCTGATCAATATCTATAACGACCGCAATTCGGACGCGGCCGAGATCGCGCGGCTTGAAGGGATCGCCGGGCGCCTCGGTCCGGCAGAGACGTTCGGCCGGGGCTGGATCTACAATCATCTCTGCATCGCCTACACGGTCAGCGGCGATCTCGAGGCGGCTCGGACCAACGCCTTGAAATCGCTGGCCTGCTACCGCGAGGAGAAATCCTCTTACGGCCAGATCTTCATGCTCATCCATATGAGCCTCGTCGCGATGCTGGCCGGACGGCCGGCCACCGCCATCATGTTCGGCCGCGAAGCCGAGGAGCTGTGCCAGCGTCATCAATGGATCGACCGCAACCTGATCGCGATCGCGCATATTCCGCTCGCCGAGGCCCTCTACCAGCAGACGCAATGCGACGCCGCCGAGGTCATGATGCGCGAGGGCATGCCCTATCTCGCGCGTGGCGAAGGCTGGGTCGATCTCTTCACGCGCGGCTATGGCACGCTCGCCCGCTGCCAGCTTGCCCGAGCGGGCATAGAGGCAGCGCTGGCGGTGACCGATCGCGCAGAGGAAGTGGCGGTCGAGCGCGGGCTGCCGCGCCTGCGGCTCGCCGTCGATATCATCCGTATCGAACTGATGACGCGCGCGGGACTGCTCGAATCCGCGCTGCATATCGTTGAGCGCTTGCCGCCGATCGATGTCGAGGGCGCCTGGCCGACCTGGCGCGAATGGAGCGATGCCTCCATCGCGTTGGCGCGCATCCTGCTGCGTACCGAACGGGCGGAGGAGGCGTTGCCGGTGCTCGCACGGCTTGGCCAGCGCTCGCGCGAGCATGATCGCGGCTATCATCTCCTGGTCGGGATCGTCGTCTCGATAGAGGCGTTCTGGGCGGCGGGCCGGCTCGAAGAGGCGCGCGGTGCGTTGCTTGCGGCCATCGCGCTCGCGCGGCCACAGGACTGGCTGCAGGTCTTTCTTGACGAGGGATTGCCGCTGTCGCAGGCGGTGCGCGGCATCGTGCGCCGCTTCGGGCTTTCGACATTCAGCCCGAAGACATCGGAATTCGTCAGTCGCATCGCCGGCGCATGGCAGCAAGGCGGACCGGCGCGGCCGAAGAGCGATCGCGGCGGGCTCCTGAGCGCCCGCGAGCGCGAGGTACTCGACCTTCTGGCCGGCAACGCCACCAACAAGGAAATCGCCCGCGACCTCGGCCTCAGCGAGGCGACCGTGAAGTTCCACCTGAAGAACCTCTACGCCAAGCTCGGCGTCAGCCGGCGCAATCTCGCGCTGTCGGTCGCCCGCCAGACCGGGATGATCGAGGACGCCTGAAACCGGTGTCCGGCCGGTGGCGCGTCAGGCCGAAGCCGCCATGCCCTGCATCTGGCGCAACTCGACGAGCGGCGGCGTCGCGGCGATCTGTTCGGGCGTGAGCATCTCCCACTTGATGCCGCGCGGCCGCGTCGCGCGCTTCACCTCGAGGAAGCGCGTCGGTGTCGCGATGGCATCGACGAGGATATCGGTTTCGCTTGGAACGAGCGTCTCCTCGACGATCTGGACATCATGCACCATCGCGGCGACCGGCGTGGCCTCGTCGACGATACCGATCTCGGTGAACATGCCCCATTCGAGATCGAAGAACCCATGGCCCTTGCCGAAGCGCACGCCATCGAGCGACACCGCCGAGGCGCCTGTCACCATGAAATCGAAGCGGCCACGATCGGCGATCTCCGCCAGCGATATCGGCCGGCCAAAATGTTCGAGCCCGTCCAGCCAGGCGGCGAACAGAGCCTGGCCCGGCGGCACCATGGCGGGTTCGAGCAAATAGAAGCCGCGATAGATGCCATAGGTCGAGACGACCAGCGTCTTGCCCGCCTCAAGCATCCGGCGACGCAGATCGACGAGGCCGTTGTCCGGGGTGATGAAGGCATAGCTGCCGGCCTGGTAGAAGGACTGCGCGACGAGACGGTCGGTGGCGGCGGCGCTTCCCTCGAAATCTGGAATGACCTCGGCAAAATCGAGGTGAAACCGCGAATCCGGTTTTGCGACCGGCCGCAGCTTTTCCCAGATCCGCTCGCGCACGATCTTTGCCCTGCTCATCATCTCTCCGCTGCGTCGATTCATGGTCATGGGTTCGCGGAACACTAGTTCCCGGCGTGATTTGCCGTCATGACGAAATAATGGGCAGGGCGACCCAAACCGAGGCCGGTTTCTGTTCCCTGGGATGCTCTGATGTTCGCGCCTCGACTCCATCAGGTGCGGTGATATGAATCCGAATTGACGATGGACCCACCAGGAAGCGCTCGCCCTTGAACAGGAATTTTTTGACCCTGGACGCCGCCGAGAGCCACGCGGCTGTCCGGGCGCTGTCCTCGCCGGCGCGGATCGACATTCTGCGGCTGCTGCATGCGGAAGGTCCGATGAACGTCAACGAGATCAGCGTTGCGCTTGGCCTGCCGCAATCGACGGTCGCTACCAGCGTCCAGGCGCTGGAACAGGCGGATCTGATCGACACCAAGACGGTGAAGGCGCGCAAGGGGCACCAGAAGATCTGCTCTGCCCGTTATGCCGAGATCGTCATCCGCTTCGACAAGGAGATGAAGGCCCGCGACGACGAGACGATCGAGGTCTCGATGCCGATCGGGCTTTACACGAGCTGCGCTGTCGAGGCGCCGTGCGGCCTCTGCTCGACCGAGGGCGTAATCGGCATGCTGGACGTACCAAACCATTTCCTCGATCCAAGCCGGATGCAGGCCGGCCTGATCTGGTTCGGCCGTGGCTTTGTCGAATACAAGTTTCCGAACAACGCCAAGCTGCTCAACGAGCGGATCAGCGCCGTCGAATTTTCCATGGAGCTGTCCTCGGAGGTGCCTGGGACCAACCCCGACTGGCCGTCGGACATCACGCTCTGGGTCAATAATGTTGCCGTCGGTACCTGGACGTCGCCCGGCGACTATGGCGACAAGCGTGGCCTCTTCACGCCCCGCTGGTGGAAGCTCGAAGGCTCGCAATACGGCACGTTGAAGACCTGGACCATCTCGGAGCGCGGTTCGTTCATCGACGATATCAAGATTTCTGATATAAATCTGGGGGATCTCGATATCGACCGTCATCATTCGATCCGGCTGCGCATCGGTATCGCCGAAAACGCCAAAAATCCTGGTGGAATCAATATCTTCGGCCGAGGTTTTGGCAATTTTGATCAAGATATCGTCATGCGGCTTTACCGAACACCTGCCTGAAGGGTGGCCCTGGCGGGACTGTTCAGCGTTGACAGCGTTTGCCGTGCGGATCATACTCACAGCTATGTATCAGGAATAATGATACATATTTTTGGGAAACGCACAGTGAGGTTGCCGTGAAAGCGAACGTGATCGTCCACAAGGACTTCGCGGTCTCTCCGATTGACGATCGTGTCTACAGCTCGTTCCTGGAACATCTGGGTCGCGCGATCTACACCGGTATCTATGAGCCCGGCCATCCGACCGCCGACGAGGATGGCTTCCGTGGCGACGTGATCGATCTCGTCCGCGCGGTGAAGACGCCTTATGTGCGCTATCCCGGCGGCAATTTCGTCTCGGCCTATAACTGGGAAGACGGCATCGGCCCGCGCGACCAGCGTCCGACCCGCCTCGACCTCGCCTGGCGTACCCGCGACGACAATCGCATCGGCGTCAACGAATTCGTCGACTGGTGCAAGAAGGCCGATACCAAGCCGATGCTGGCGGTCAATCTCGGCTCGCGCGGCCTCGATGCGGCACGCAATTTCGTCGAATACTGCAACCATCCGGGCGGCTCCTACTGGAGCGACCTTCGCCGTCAGCACGGCTGGAAGGACCCGCACAACGTCAAGCTCTGGTGCCTCGGCAACGAGATGGACGGGCCCTGGCAGGTCGGTCACAAGACGGCTGAGGAATATGGCCGCCTCGCCAATGAGACGGCCAAGGCGCTTCGCCTCTTCGACAAGTCGCTCGAACTGATCGTCTGCGGCTCGTCGCATTCCGATATGCCGACCTATCCCGATTGGGAGGCGACGGTTCTCGATCACACCTATGAATCGATCGACCATATCTCCCTGCACATGTATTTCGCCAACAACGAGCACGATACGCTCAACTATCTGGCGAAAGCGGAGAAGCTCGACCGCTATATCAATACGGTCGGCGGCATTATCGACTACATCAAGGCCAAGAAGCGCTCGAAGAAGGACGTCAAGATCTCGTTCGACGAGTGGAACGTCTGGTATCACAGCCGGGAGGAAGACAAGAAGATCCTTCAGGGCGACGCGTGGCCGGACGCGCCGCATCTGCTCGAGGATCTCTACAATTTCGAGGACGTGCTGCAGGTTGGCGGCATTCTGAATACCTTCATCCGCCGCGCCGACCGCGTGAAGATCGCCTGCATCGCGCAACTCGTGAACGTCATCGCGCCGATCATGACGGAGGAGGGTGGTCCCGCCTGGAAGCAGACCATCTATTATCCGTTCTTCTACGCCTCGCTCTATGGCCGCGGCACGTCGCTGCGAGCCATCGTCGATGGCCCGACCTATGACAGCGAGTTCGGCGACGATGTCCCTTATCTCGACGTCTCGGCTGTCCGGTCGGTTGCCGGCGATGAAGTCACCTTCTTCATCGTCAATCGTCACCTGACGGAGACGCTGGACCTCGCAGCGACGCTCGAGGGCTTCCCGGGTGCGCGCCTCGTCGAGCACATCCAGATGACGCATCCGGATCTAAATGCGATCAATACCGCAGCGAACCCGGACAATGTCGTGCCGAAGACGGTATCGGGAACCGCGGTCGAGGCCGGCAAGCTGCAGTCGAAGCTGCCGCCGCTCTCCTACAACGTCATCCGCGTCGCGGTCTGACGGATCGAGAGGGCGGCCACGGTCGCCCTCTCGTCGCTTCCTCGGCTCAGCCCGCCGCCTGCAGCGTGTTCTTCACGAAGCGGCCGGCCTGCATGATGATCGGCATGTGCTGGCCTTCCCCGGTCAGCAGCGCGAGATCGGCGAGCGGATCGCCATCGACGAGAACGAGATCGGCATGGGCGCCCGGCGCGATGCAGCCGATCTCGCCTTTCATGCCGATGAGCTCCGCCGCAACCGATGTCGTTGAGCGGATCACCTCGATTGGCGGCAGGATCCGTCCGCGAATGACGAACTCGTCGGACTGGAAGCGGTGCATCTCCCCGAGAAGATCCGTGCCATAGGCCATCGGCACCCTGGCTTCCCGCAGGATTTCCAGGGAGCGCGGGCTGCGGATGCGCACGTCGTCGATCTTGGCGACCGAGTCCGGCGGCAGGCCGAGCGATGCACCCTCGCTATGCAGGGCCTCATAGGTGACCAGCGTCGGGCAGGCGATGGCGCCGCGCTCGGCCATCAACCGGGCGGTCGGGGGCTCGATCAGGTTGGCGTGCTCCACGGAGCGCACGCCGCATTCGACGGCCCGGGCGATGGCCTCGTCGGTGTAGAGATGCGCCGAGACATAGGTATGGGCGTTGCGCGCCTCCTCGACGATCGCTTCCAACTCGGCCCGCGAGAACTGCAGGACGTGGATCGGGTCCGTCGGCGACGCGACGCCGCCATTGGCCATGATCTTGATGAAGGTCGCGCCTTGGCGCAGTTCATCGCGCGCGGCCAGGCGACAACTCTCGACGCCGTCGCAGAGCCGGCCCATGGTGCCGAGCCGGTAGGTCAGGTCTTCGGCAGGCCGGTTGTCATAGCGGCCGCGCAGGTCCGAATGGCCGCCGGTCTGTGACAGCGCCTTGCCGCAGATCACGAGGCGTGGCCCCTCGATAAGGCGCTGTTCCAGCGCTTCGACGAGGGCATGCGTGGCGCCGCCGACATCGCGGACGGTGGTGAAGCCACGGCGCAGCATGCCGGACATAATCCGCGCGGCGCCGAAGGCGACCAGCGCGTCGGGCAGCCGGGCGTTGCGGCCAAGATCGGCCATCGTCGCCGTGACATGCACATGGCAGTCGATCAGTCCAGGCATCAGCGTGCGGCCGCGGCAGTCGATCCTGATAGCGCTGCCGTCGGCGATCGGCCGGTCCGAGATCTCAGCGATGCGTCCGTCGGCGACGCGGACGAAGCGGTCATGCTCGCCTTCATCCGACGATCCGTCCAGGATGCGGGCATTCTCGAAGACGACCGAAGACGGTGTCATGCGTGTGGTTCCGGGTCTGATGTTTTCGCCGAAGCCGCGCGGGTCGCGTCCTCGATCTGTTCCTTGAGGATGGCCTTCCAGAAACGGAGCAACCGCCTGAAATAGACCGGGTCGTCACGCAACACCGTCTGGACGCCCATGCCGCGCAGCAGGCAGAGGGTCGCGTTCAGCATGACCTCGATCTCCAGCGCGCCCAGCCCGGTGCCGGCGAAGAAGTGGCGCCAGATGGCGTCCAGATGCTCGTGAAAGGCCCGCGTCCGCTTTTCGAGCCGCACGCGAAGATAGTCGTTGTGCCGCGCCGCGGTGACTTCCTCCAGCGTCAGCATGAAGAAGCGCCCGGAGAAGATGATCCAAACACGGTCGATGAAATCGCTGAGGCTGAGCGATCCGCCCTGCACCAGTCCGGCATAGGTGCGAATGTCGCTCGTCACCATGGTGAGATGCTTGTCGAAGGCCTCGACCACCAGCTCGTCCTTGCCCGAGAAATGATGGGAGAGGGCGCCCCGGGTCAGCCCGGCGCGCGCGGCGATGTCGACGGTGGACGTGGCGGCATAGCCCTTCGAAAGCAGGAGATCGAGCGTCGCCTCGATCAGGCGGGATCGCGTGGCCGCGGTCCGCTCTTCCTGTGTGCGGGGCGCTTTATCGGGGACGGGTTGCATGGCGTGAAAGTATCAGCCTCCCAAAAACATGCAAGCATGTATGTATGTATTGACGCGGTTCAAAATGCCTGACAGTCTCGGCCTGTCGTGACGCTCAAGCTGATGGCTAAGCCGGGCCAGGGCGATCACAAATCGGACAGGAGTGAAGGCGAGGCGGCTGTTGCAGTCGTGTACGCTCATGAATTTGAAGCGACGCAAGGTTATTGCGGCGAATATACTTCTATGCCGTAATTCGAATTGAACGTAACCGGAAAGAGTAGCTCAACGAAAAGAATGCCCTCAAAGGCATCTGGCTAAAGAATAGTCACCAAATGATGACGGTTTGGACTTCGTCGGCATAAGGGTGGCTGCTAGCATGAAGACAGATTTCTGTTTTGTTCTGTTGATGCGGGCGTACCACATTGCGCGGCCCGCGGCTGGAGAGATCCTATGCCTGAGACAACGCTGGCTGCAGCCAACGTCAAGATTTCCCATGACAAGGCCCGCAATCTGAAGCGCTTCGGCGAGTTGATCGAAGAGGCGGCGGCCTCGGATGTCGACGTGCTTGTGCTGCCCGAAATGGGCCTGCAGGGCTATGCCGATTTCGGGCTCGGCATGGGTTCGAAGGCGGCGGCCGAGCAGAAGCAGTATTATTTCCGCGAGGCCGAGACCATTCCGGGCCCGTCGACTGACGCCATTGCGGCCCTGTCGCGACGCCACGGCATGCTGGTCCAGGTCGGCCTCGCCGAGCGCGCGCTGCACGGGAATGCCATCTACAATTCGACCGCGCTGGTTGGCCCCGATGGTGTCGTCAGCATCTATCGCAAGACGCACAACACCTTCGAGTTTCCCTATTTCTCCCCCGGCGAGGAGATGCCGGTCGTCGCGACGGCGCATGGCACGCTGGCCAGCCTCATTTGCTACGATCTCGCCTTTCCCGAGCTTCTGCGCAGCTTTGCCGTGAAGGGCGCGGAGGTCGTGCTGATGTCGACGGCGTGGCCGATGAAGGGCCATGACCGCGCCACCGATTATCATGGCTGGGCGATGGACCTCGCGGCGCAGTCCAATGCCTTCTTCAACCAGTTCTGGCTGGTGGTCTCCAATCATTGCGAGAAGGGCGTCTATTCGTCCGGCAGCGACTATTATGGCGGCAGCCAGATCGTCGACCCGACCGGGAAGGTCGTCGCCTATCTCGCCGATGAAGAAGGGCTGGTCGTCCATAAGGCCGATCTTCAGGCCGAGATTCTGCGCTCCCGCACAGAGGCATTCTTCGGCCTCAACCTGCTGCAGGATCGCCGGCCTGAGCTTTATGGCGCTCTGGTGGACGACAGCCACCGCTATCCGGCTGAGGCGCTGCAGCAGGGCATGATCGGCGCGCGTCAGCCGGCCGCGCCGAAGCCGCTTCATGACCAGCGGCCGCGTCTCGCCAAACCAGTCCGTACCGCGTGATGCGCCGGCCAGCAGAGCACCTCCAATGATCACCCTCGAAAGCATTGCGGCGGCAGAAGAGCTGCTGGCGATCCGCTACACGCCTGCCGAGCGCGCGCAGATGCTCGACAATCTCGAAGGCCAGATCGCCTCGGCGGTGGCCCGCCGCGCGGTTGTGCTCGAAAACACCATGCCGATGGCGAGCCGGTTCGATCCGCGCCTCCCGACGACGCCCGTGCCGCCGCCGCAGACGGCACCGGTCTATTCTTCCGTCACGGCGCCGTGTCCGGATGACGACACCGACATCGCATTCGCACCGCTGACCCATCTGTCGGCCTGGATCCGTTCGGGCGCCCTGACGAGCCGGCGCCTGACCGAGATCTATCTCGTCCGCATCGCCGCCCTCAATCCGCATCTCTTCTGCTATGCGGCCGTCATGACCGAGGCCGCGCTGGCCGAGGCCGATACGGCGGATGCGCTGCTTGCGAGCGGCACCTGGCTTGGGCCGCTGCACGGCATCCCCTATGGCGTGAAGGACCTTTTCGATACAAAGGGCGTCGTGACCGGCTGGGGCGCCGAGCCGTTCCAGGATCGCGTTCCGGCCGAGGATGCGGCCATCGTCCGGCGTCTCAGGGCGGCCGGCGCGGTCCTTCTCGGCAAGACGACCGTCGGGGCGCTGGCCTATAACGACATCTGGTATGGCGGCCGGACGCGCAACCCCTGGAATCTCGAGGAGGGATCGAGCGGCTCCAGTGCCGGCTCGGCATCCGCGACGGCCGCCGGCCTCTGCGGGTTTGCCATCGGAACCGAGACCCTCGGCTCGATCACCTCGCCGAGCCAGCGCTGCGGCACGACGGGGCTGCGCCCGACCTTCGGCCGTGTTTCCCGTGCAGGCGCGATGGCGCTCTGCTGGTCGCTCGACAAGGTCGGCCCGATCTGCCGCGGCGCGGAAGATACCGCGATGGTGCTTGCGGCGCTGAACGGCTTCGACCCGGCCGACCGCGCCTCGCTTGGCGCCTCGTTCAATTTCGACGCCACGGCCTCTTTCGAAGGGCTCCGAGTCGGCTATCTGCCGGAGGCCTTTGGCGAGGGCGCCACCGCCGTCGATCATGCAGCCCTCGCCGCTGCGCGGACGCTCGGCGTCGATGTGGTGGAGGTCGCGCTGCCGGATCTTCCCTATGGCGCGCTGATGAACATTCTCTATGTCGAGGCTGCGGCGGCCTTCGAGCGGCTGACGCTCGATGATCTCGACGACACGCTGACCTGGCAGGACGACGGCGCCTGGCCGAACACGTTCCGCAAGGCGCGCTTCCTGTCGGCGGTCGACCATGTCCAGCTAGACCGGCTGCGTTACCAGGTGATGCTGGCGCTGGACGGGCTCTTTGCCGATGTCGACGTGCTGATCGGCCCGTTCATGACCGGTCCGATGCTGGTCGCCAGCAACTTCACCGGTCATCCCTGCCTGCATCTGCGCGCCGGTTTCCTTGATCTGGCAACCCGCGGTGCTGCTTCGCTCGGCGCCGGCAAGCTGACCACCGGCGAACCTGGCGGCGAGGGCCCGCTGTTCAAGGTGCCTCAGGGTATCTCGCTCTGGGGGCGCCTGTTCGAGGAAGGCCGGCTCGTGAATTTCGGCATCGCACTCGAACGGGCGCTCGGCGTCGCGTCCGAGCGTCCGCCGCTTCCGGCCTGAGCAAGCCGATCGCATGCCCCGGCAAGGTCCGGGCTCAGTCATTCGTTCAACCGCATCGCCGCTAGAGGATCGTTCCATGAACCGCAGAGAATTCCTGAAGTCCACGGCCCTTCTGGGCGGCGGCGCGCTGATGATGACGGGGTGGCCCGGCGCGCTCCTCGCTCAGGAGACCCCCAAGAAGGGCGGCACGCTGATCTGGGGTCACTCCGAGACGACGCAGAGCCTCGACATGCATGTCACCGGCTCGGCCTCGACGCTCCGCCTGCTTGAGAACATCCACTGCCCGATCGTCACCGTCGACAAGGCGTTCAACGTCATCCCGATGCTCGCCGAGAGCTTCGAGGAGAGCCCCGATGGACTGACCTACACGTTCAAGCTTCGCAAGGACGTCAAGTTCCACAATGGCAAGACGCTGGACTCGGCGGACGTCAAATACTCGTTCGATCGGGTACGCGACCCGAAGACCGGCGCCGTCAATTTCGAGGTGTTCAAGGATGTCACCTCGATCGAGACCCCCGATGCGAACACCGTCATCGTCAAGCTCGGCCGCGTCAACGCGCCGTTCCTGAGCCGCCTTGCCGAGAACGGCGCCGGCGTGATCATGCCGGCGGGTTCCGGCGAGGGTCAGGCGAACATGCCGGTCGGCGCCGGGCCGTTCAAGTTCGTCCGCCGGGAATTCGGCCATGAAGTCGAACTGGTTCGGTTCGATGATTACTTCGAGGGCCCCGCTTATCTCGACAAGGTCATCTCGCGCGAGATCACCGAGCCGACCGTGCGCCTGACCGGGCTGCGCACCGGCGAGCTGCATATGATCAATGACATTCCGGCCGATCGCGTCGCCGAGGTCGAGGGCATCGACACGCTGCAGACGCTGAAGTGGTTCCCGCTGAATTTCGACTTCGTGAACTTCAATCACGACTATGAGCCGTTCAAGGACGCCCGCGTCCGCCAGGCCTTCGACCTGATGATCGACAAGGAGCAGCTGCTGCAGGGTGCGCTCTGGGATCAGGGCAAGCTGACGGCCTCGCCGAGCTTCCCGACCTCCAGCTCCTACGACGCCGCCCTCCAGCAGCGTCCGCAGGACCTCGACAAGGCGATGGCGCTGCTCGCCGAGGCTGGCTACGGGCCGGGCAAGCTGAAGCTCGTCTTCAAGACGACGACGAACTATCCGTATCATGTCGAGTCGGCCCAGATCATGGCCGAATGGTTCCGCGCGGCCGGCGTCGAAATGACGATCGAGCAGTTGACGTGGAGCGACTGGCTCAGTCAGGTCTGGGTCAACCGCGACTTCCAGATCTCGATGATGAACTTCTTCACGCTCTGGGAGCCGGACTTCCTCTATTACAGCCTCTGGAATTCCACCGGCGCCTTCAACTATCGCAACATCAAGGACGCAGACATCGATGCCTGGACGCAGGAGGCGCGCGGCACGGTCGATCCGGCCGCTCGCGCCGAGCTCTACAAGAAGGTGCAGCAGCGCATCTCCGATCAGACGCTCGACGTGATCCTCTGGTTCCGTAACGGCACGATCGGCGCGCAGAAGTCGGTCGGCGGTCTCGATACGATCGTGCATCCGAACGGCAGCAACCTGAACTTCCACAAGGTCTGGCTCAACAGCTGATCCCCGGCCGACCGGGCTGCTTCGGCGGCCCGGTCGGTTTCCCGATGCCGGCCGGGCAACCTTGCCCATGACCCACCGAGCCGATGACCTATCTCCTCAACCGCCTGTTCTCGATCGCCCTGACGCTTTGGCTCATTTCGGTCATCACCTTCGCCGTCACCAGCGTCCTGCCCGGCGACGTCGCAATGATGATCCTGGGCACGCAGAGCAATCCCACCGCGCTCGCCGGGCTTCGCCAGCAACTCGGTCTCAATGATCCGCTCGTCGCGCAATATGGCCGCTGGATCGGCGGCATGCTCACCGGCAATTTCGGTCATTCGCTGGTGTTCAAGGAACCGATCGCCGATCTGATGGCGCAGAAGATGAAGGCGAGCGCGCTCATCGTCGTCATGTCGATGGCGATCGCGCTGATCTGCGCCGTGCCGCTTGGCGTTTGGGCCGCCGTTCACCGCAAGAAGTGGCAGGACACCGTCTCGTCGAGCGCCGCTTTGTTCGGGATCAGCCTGCCGGATTTCTTTTGGGGCATCGTCCTGATCCTCCTGTTCGCGCGCATGCTCGGCTGGTTTCCCTCCAGCGGCTTCACCGACCCGTCGGTCGATTTCCTCGGCGCCATCCGCCATGCCTTCCTGCCGTCGCTCGCGCTTGGCCTCGGCCTGATGGCGCATCTGACCCGCGTGACCCGTTCGACGATGACCGGCATCCTCAATCAGGAATTCATCCGCGTCGCCCGCGCCAAGGGGCTTTCGGAACAGAGCGTCGTCTGGAGCTACGGCCTCAGAAACGCGGTCGGGCCGATCATGACCGTGGCCGGCCTGCAGGTCGGCTATCTCTTCGGCTCGATCATCGTCGTCGAAACGCTGTTCAACTACACCGGCATGGGCTGGATCACCTATCAGGCACTGCTCAACCGCGACGTGCCGCTGATCCAGACCTCGGTATTCTTCATCGCCGCCGTGGTGATGCTCACCAATTTCGTGGTCGACCTGCTTTACCTGCTCGTCGATCCTCGCATCAGGATGCAATAGTCGTGAAGCGCTTTCTCACCCCGCAAGGCGTGATCGGCTTCACGCTGATCGTCATCATCGTCGCGATCGGCATCTTCGCGCCGCTGATTATCCCGCCCGACATGGCGACGAAGATGAAGATGACAATGCGGTTGAAGCCGCCGAGCATGGGCTATCCCTTCGGCACGGATCAGCTCGGCCGCGACATCTTCTTCCGTGTGCTGCTCGGCGCCCATACATCGCTCGGCATTGCCGGCGCCGCGGTGGCGATCAGCGTGCTGATCGGCCTGCCGCTCGGCATCATCTCCGGCTATGCGCGCGGCGCTGTCGACAACGTGCTGATGCGCATCGTCGATACGCTGCTGAGCTTTCCGGCCCTGCTCCTGGCGCTGACGATCTCGGCGATGCTCGGGCCAAGCATCCCGAACACCATCATCGCGATCGGCATCGCCTTCACGCCGTTCCTGGCCCGGATCATTCGCGGCGAGGCGCTACGGGTCTCGGCCATGCCCTATGTTGAGGCGGCGCGTGCCGCTGGAACCAACGATGCGGCGATGATCTGGCGGCATATCCTGCCCAATGTGCTGCCGCTCGTCATCGTGCAGGCCACGATCAGCCTCGCCTTTGCGATCCTCGCCGAGGCGGGCCTGTCCTTCCTCGGCCTCGGCACGCAGCCACCCAACTCGTCCTGGGGCCTGATGATCCAGGCCTCGCGCGATTATCTCGATGTCGCGCCCTGGACCGCGCTCGCGCCGGGCGCTGCCGTGGCGCTCACGGTGCTGGCGCTCAACATGTTCGGCGACGTCCTTCGCGACGTGCTCGATCCGAGGGCACAGTGATGACCGCGGCAACAGCCATGCAGCCAGCCGAAGGCCGCCCGATCATCAAGGTCTCGGGCCTCCGCGTCGAGTTCCAGACCGATGACGGCATGGTCGCCGGCGTCAAGGATGTCAGCTTCGAGATCCAGCCCGGCGAGACATTGTGCGTCGTCGGCGAGTCCGGATCGGGCAAATCGGTGACGTCGCTGTCGATCCTGCGCCTGATCGAATTTGGCGGTGGCCGGATCGCGGCGGGCTCGCTCGAATTTGCGCGTGGCAGCGGCGAGGTGATCGACCTTGCCAAGGCCGAGCCGGACGTGATGCAGGGCATCCGCGGCAACGAGATCGGCATGATCTTCCAGGAGCCGATGACCTCGCTCAATCCGGTCTTCACGATCGAGCGGCAATTGACCGACGGACTCAAGCGCCATCGCGGCCTGACAGGCGAAGACGCGCGGGGCAGGGCGCTGGAACTGCTTCGGGAAGTGCGCATTCCCGAGCCCGAGCGGCGGCTCACGCAATATCCACATGAGCTTTCGGGCGGCATGCGCCAGCGCATCGTCATCGCCATGGCGATGGCCTGCCGGCCGCGGCTGCTCATCGCCGACGAGCCGACCACCGCGCTCGACGTCACGATCCAGGCCGAAATCCTCGGGCTCATCGACCGGTTGAAGCGCGAGAATGGCATGGCCGTGCTGTTCATCACGCATGACATGGCCGTCGTGGCGCAGATGGCGGACCGCGTCGTCGTGATGTATCGCGGCGACGTGGTCGAGGAAGGTCCGGTCCGCGACATCTTCGAGCAGCCGCGCGAGGCCTATACCAAGGCGCTCCTCGCGGCCGTGCCGAAGCTCGGCGAGATGCGCGACAAGCCGGCGCCGGAACCGATGCGCATTCTCGGCGACGAGACGCTACGCGCGGCCGCGCCGCCGCCCGCCATCTGCACGAGGCGCGAGCCGCTGCTGACGGTGAAGAACCTGACGACGCGCTTCCCGGTCAAAGGTGGCCTGATGCGGCGCACGGTCGCCAATGTCCATGCCGTCGAGGATGTCAGCTTCCAGCTCGCGAAGGGCGCGACATTGTCGCTGGTCGGCGAATCCGGTTGCGGCAAGTCCACTTGCGGGCGCTCGATCCTGCGGCTGGTCGAAGCCGAGTCCGGCGAGATCCAGCTCGACGGCTGGAATGTGCGCGGCCTCAGCCGGCTCGATCTGCGGCATGCCCGGCGCGACATGCAGATGGTGTTCCAGGATCCGTTCGCCTCGCTCAACCCCTATCGGCGCCTGCTCGACCAGGTCGCGGAGCCATTGGTGAATTTCGGCCTCGCCTCGGGCAGCGAGCTGCATGATCGCGTCGCGCATCTCTTCGACCGGGTGGAACTGCCACGCAGCTTCCTGCGCCGCTTCCCGCATGAGCTCTCCGGCGGTCAGCGCCAGCGCGTGGCCATCGCGCGGGCACTCGCGCCGAACCCGAAGCTGATCGTCGCGGACGAAAGCGTCTCGGCGCTCGATGTTTCGGTGCAGGCGCAGGTCCTGAATTTGCTGATGGAGCTGCAGGCCGATCTCGGGCTGTCGTTCCTGTTCATCAGCCACGACATGGCGGTGGTCGAGCGCGTATCGCACAATGTGGCGGTGATGTATCTCGGGCGGATCGTGGAAATCGGCCCGCGCGCCGCGGTGTTCGAAAACCCGCGCCATGCCTATACCCGCTCGCTGCTCGACGCCGTGCCGATCGCCGACCCGGCGCGGCGGCGACCGCATGACGATCGCAGCTTCCGCCCGCTTTCCTCGCCGATCTTTCCGGTCGGTGCTCCCGTCGAGCCGTCCAGCTATGACGAAGTGGCTCCGGGCCATTTCGTGCTGCGCCCGCTCGCGGCCGCCTGACAATCCTCTGCCAAAGGACAAACCATGCCCATCGTCAACCGGATCGCCGACTTCCACGCCGACATGACTGCCTGGCGTCAGGATCTGCACCGTCATCCCGAATTGGCGCTCGAGGAGCACCGCACGAGCGCGGTGATCCAGGAAAAGCTCAAGGAGTTCGGCGTCGACGAGATCATCACCGGGCTCGCCGGGACCGGCGTCGTCGGCGTGATCCACGGCGCGAAGCCGGGGCGGGCGATCGGCCTCAGGGCGGATATCGATGCGCTGCCGATCCACGAGGAGAGCGGCGTTCCGCATGCCTCGACGACCGCCGGGGTGATGCATGCCTGCGGGCACGACGGCCATACCGCGATGTTGCTCGGCGCGGCGCGCTATCTCGCCGAGACGCGCAATTTCGACGGCACCGTTTATGCGATCTTCCAGCCGGCCGAGGAACTGCATGGCGGCGGCGGCATGATGGTGCGCGAGGGCTTGTTCGAGCGCTGCCCGATGGATCTTATCTTCGGCATGCACAACTGGCCGAAGGCTCCCGCCGGCGCGTTTCTGTGGCGTGTCGGGCCGATGATGGCGGCCGTGTCTCGCTTCACGATCACGATCACCGGACGCGGCGCCCATGGCGCGCAGCCGCATGACGGCGTGGACCCGATCATCGTTGCCGGTGCCATCGTCTCTGCGCTCCAGAGTGTGGTCGCGCGCAACGTTTCGCCGCTCGAAAGCGCCGTCGTCACCATCGGCGAGATCCGCGGCGGCGGCGCGTTCAACGTCATCCCCTCGGAGGTGGTGATGCGCGGCACGACGCGCTGGTATCTGCCGGAGATCGGCGACCTCGTCGAGAGCGCGATGCAGCGCATCGTCCGCGCCACCGCCGAGGCCTATGGCGCGACGGCCGAACTCGTCTATGAGCGGACCTACCCCGCGACCATCAATGACGGTCCGGCGACGGAACTGTCGAAGCGCGCGGCCGAAGCGGTCGCCGGCGAACGCGGCGTCTCGGAACTGCCGCAGCCGACCATGGGCGGCGAGGATTTTTCCTTCATGCTCAATGCGAAGCAGGGCAGCTACATCATGCTCGGAAGCGCGCGGACGGACGAAGATCCGCAGCTCCATCATCCGCGCTATGATTTCAACGACGAGGTCCTGCCCGTCGGCGCCAGCTATTGGGCGACATTGGCCGAACAACTTCTGCCGCGCAGCGCGTCCTGACGACGGTGGGCGGTTGGTTCACGCGCTGGCGCAGAGGACGATCTCGCGCCGGTGCGGTCGGTCGCGATGCTCGAAGAGGTAGAGGCCCTGCCAGCGGCCGAGCATCATTCGTCCGTCGAGCACTGGGATCGACAGCGACACCTGTGTCAGCGCCGATTTGATATGCGCCGGCATGTCGTCCGGGCCTTCCAGCCGATGGACGAGATACGCCATCGAGGGGTCGGTCGCCGGCGGCACCAGCCGTGCGAAGAAGGCCTTGAGATCGCACACCACATCCGGATCGGCGTTCTCCTGCACCAGCAGCGAGGCCGAGGTGTGGCGTACCAGCAGCGTCAGAAGTCCGCTCGCGATGTCCGCGCGGGCGAGGAAATCCTCGGCCGCGTCGGTAAACTCGTAGAGACCCTGGCCCGAGGTTGGAACGATGATCGTTTCGATGATTGCCATATGTGAGGCGTAACGGCCGAGCGACGGCTGTCAAGCGCTCCCGGCGCGGAGCGCACTTCTCCGATTTGCGCGGAACGCGGTTTGAACAGGCGCATTGCCCCAGAGCATGTCCACGGCGGCAGGGGCAGGGCGGCGACGGAATGGAGCGCGTTTCATGAACAAGCATGCGGCCGAGGAAGTTCCCCATGCCGTTGTCACGGCAGGACCAGAGGTCACCGCCGCGCCCCAGTTCTTCATTCCATCAACGGCCTCGCTGCAGGAGCGGCGCCCGCGTACGTTGAAGCATGGCGATACATTCGGCGTCTTCGATCATAATGGTGACGCAGCGTCCGGGCCGGGCAGTCCGGAGGGTGTGTACCACCGCGACACCCGTCATCTGTCGCATCTGGCGCTGAACGTCGCCGGCAACAGGCCGATCCTGCTCAGTTCGACGCTGCGTGACGACAACGCGACGCTCACCTGCGATCTCGCCAATCCCGATCTCTTCGCGCCGGACGGCTCGCGCGTGCTCGATCACGACCTCATCCATATCCGCCGCTCGCGGTTTCTCTGGAACGCCACCTGCTTCGAGCGCATCGCCGTCCGGAACTTCGATCAGGTTCCGCACCAGATCACGCTGACGATCGATTTCGCCGCCGATTTTGCCGACCTGTTCGAGGTGCGCGGCACGAGGCGCGACCGACATGGCGAGCATCATCCGGCCGAGATCAGCGACGATGGAGTCGTGCTCGCCTATACCGGGCTCGATGGCGAGCGCCGGGAGACCAGCCTCCGATTCGATCCCCGCCCGGAAACGGTGACGGAGCAGCGCGTCACATTCACGATCGATCTGGCGCCCAACACGGCCGAGCTGCTGTTCGTCGAAATCCGCTGCGGCGCGCATGAGACCGCGACCGCATCACGCCGTGCCTTCTTCCTCGCGCTTCGCGATGCGCGACGCGCGCTTCGCGCCTCATCGAGCCGGGCGACGGCGATCACGACCTCGAACGAGCTTTTCGACGAGGCGATACGGCGCAGCGTTTCCGATCTCTATATGCTGATCACGGAAACGCCGGAGGGGCCGTACCCCTATGCCGGCATCCCCTGGTACAGCACTGTGTTCGGCCGCGACGCGCTGATCACGGCGCTTCAGACGCTCTGGCTCGATCCGGCGATTTCGCGCGGTGTGCTGCTGCATCTCGCGGCCAATCAGGCCACTGCCTATGACCCGGCCGCCGACGCCGAGCCAGGCAAGATCCTGCATGAAGTCCGCCGCGGCGAAATGGCGGCACTCGGCGAGGTGCCGTTCCGCCGCTATTATGGCAGCGTCGACTCGACGCCGCTGTTCGTCATGCTGGCCGGCGCCTATCTTGATCGCACAGGCGATGTCGCAACCATCGCCCGCCTGCTGCCGCATGTCGAGGCGGCCCTTGGCTGGATCGAGCAGGACGGCGACCGCGACGGCGACGGTTTCGTCGAATATGGCCGCCAGCGCGCCGAGGGTCTGATTAACCAGGGCTGGAAGGACAGCCACGATTCGATCTTCCATGCCGATGGAAGCCTCGCCGAGGGGCCGATCGCGGTGGTCGAGGTGCAGGCCTATGTCTATGGCGCCTGGCGCGCGGCGGCCCGCATCGCGGCGGCGCTCGGCCGGCCCGATGATGCGGCGATGTATGAAGGAAAGGCGGAGGCGCTGCGCCGACGTTTCGACGAGCATTTCTTTGACGAGGCGCTCGGCACCTATGTCCTGGCGCTCGATGGCGCCAAGCGGCCCTGCCGCGTCCGCAGCTCGAATGCCGGACATGCCCTCTATACCGGCATCGCCTATCCCGAGCGTGCGGCAACCCTTGTCACGACACTGATGGACAGTGCGTCCTTTTCCGGATGGGGCATCCGCACGATCGCCTCGACCGAGGCGCGCTACAATCCGATGAGCTATCACAACGGCACCGTCTGGCCGCATGACAACGCGTTGATCGGAGCGGGCTTTGCGCGCTATGGCTATCGCCGTGAGGCGGCGCGGCTCGCCGAGGGCCTGTTCTCCGCTTCGATCTATATCGAATTGAGGCGGCTGCCCGAACTCTTCTGCGGCTTTCCGCGCCAGCGCAGCCGCGGCCCGACCTTCTATCCCGTCGCCTGTTCGCCGCAGGCCTGGGCGGCCTGCTCGCCGCTCTCGCTGATCCAGTCCTGTCTCGGCCTTCGCTTCGATCCCGCTGCCGGCGAGATCCTCTTCGACGAGCCGGTGCTACCGACCTTTCTGGATGAGGTCATACTGCGGCGCCTTCGCGTCGGCAGCGGCCGCATGGATGTGGCGCTGAGGCGAAGCGGGCAGGAAGTGGTCGTGAATGTGCTCGCGCGCGAAGGCCGGGTGCGGGCGCTGACGCGCAGCTAGTTGTAGATGCCGATCATCAAAGCCGCTCGGCGCTTGCGTCCGCGGCCGACTTCACGACAATCGTTGCCGGGCTCGCGATCGGGCTCGGGGACGGCGGGGTGAAGCGTGGCGGAACAAGAGGGCGGCAAGCGGGGTGGGATCGATCCGGCTGGACGTTCGGCAGTTGTCGACCTCATTGCCGTGCTCGTCGCCGTCACTGCGGGCGAGCCGCGCGTGATGACGCTCGACGGTGGCCGCTCCTTGCCATCGGGGCCGTTTGAACTCGCCCATCGCTCGCTGCAATCCGGCCTCCGCGATTGGGTCGAGCAGCAGACGCATCACCCGCTCGGCTATGTCGAACAACTCTACACCTTCGCTGATCGTGATCGCGGCGCGGGACCAGCGGCAGCGCGCGTCATCTCGATCAGCTATCTCGGACTGACCCGTGAGGAAGTCGGCCGCGACAGCGCCGAGGGCTGGCGAAGCTGGTACGACTATTTCCCGTGGGAAGACTGGCGCTCCGGTCCGCCGGCCGTGATCGAGAAGGTCGTCGCGCCGGCGCTCACGGCCTGGGCCGAGGCGGGCAGCGCCGAGCGGCGTCACCGGGTTGCGCTCGCCTTCGGCCTTGGCGGCAATCCCTGGAACGAGGAACTGACGCTGCAGCGCTATGAACTGCTCTATGAGGCCGGCCTCGTTGCCGAAGCGCAGCAGCCGCGCACGGACGAGTACAGTTCCGGCGTGCCCGGCCGCGCCATGCTGGCCGATCATCGCCGCATCCTCGCGACGGGAATCGCCCGGCTTCGGGCCAAGATCAAATATCGCCCCGTGGTCTTCGAGCTGATGCCGCCGATGTTCACGCTGCTTCAGCTGCAGCGCTGCGTCGAGGCGCTCGGCGGGCGGCTCGTGCACAAGCAGAACTTTCGCCGTCTGGTTGAGCAGCAGGAACTCGTTGAAGAAACAGGCGAAACCGCCGCCGAGACCCTCGGCCGGCCAGCCAAGCTTTTCCGCTTCCGCCATGCCGTCGAAGTCGAGCGCGCCATCGCCGGAACGAAATTACCGCTGATCCGGTCTTGACACGGCTTATGCTCAGCGTAAGCATATGTCCAACTTATGCTCAAAGTGAGTATTGTCATGGACGCTCCTGCCCCACTTAACCCTGCGTCACTCACGGCGCTTCTCGATCGTACAGCGGCACTCTACGCGCCGATCCGCAGCGTCGTGCCGCCGGCCGACTGGGCGCTGTTCGCCGAAGATGTCGAGGCAATCCTGGCGCTGAAGCGCGAGAAGAACGCGGTCATCCTCGCCCACAACTACCAGACGCCGGAGATCTACCACTGCGTCGCCGACATTGTCGGCGACAGCCTGGCGCTCGCTCGCGAGGCGATGCATGTCGAGGCCGACATCATCGTGCTCGCCGGCGTCTCCTTCATGGCCGAAACCGCGAAGTTGATGAATCCGGCAAAGACCGTGCTGATCCCGGACACGGAGGCCGGCTGCTCACTGGCCGATTCGATCACGCCGGCCGATATCCGCCTCATGCGCGAAGCCTATCCGGGCGTGCCGATCGTCGCCTATGTCAACACGACCGCCGCCGTGAAGGCCGAGGTCGACATCTGCTGCACCTCAGGGAATGCCAAGCGCGTCGTCGAGTCGCTCGGCGTGCCCAAGGTCATCATGCTGCCGGACCAGTATCTCGCCCGCAACGTCGCCGCCGAGACCGGGGTCGAGATCATCACATGGGCCGGACAGTGCGAGGTGCATGAGCGCTTCACGGCCGAGGATGTCCGCGAACTGCGCGCTGCCCATCCAGGCGTCACCGTACTCGTCCATCCCGAATGTCCGCCTGAAGTGGTGGCGGAGGCCGACTTTGCCGGCTCCACCGCGGCCATGACGGATTATGTCGCCGACCATCGTCCGCCGCGCATCGTGCTGCTCACCGAATGCTCGATGAGCGACAACGTCGCGGTTCATTACCCCGATCTCGAATTCATCCGCCCCTGCAATCTCTGCCCGCACATGAAGCGGATCACGCTGAAGAACATCCGCCGCGCGCTCGAGGAAAACCGCAACGTCGTCACCGTCGATCCCGAAATCGCGGATCGCGCGCGGCGCTCCGTCGAGCGGATGCTGGCGGTATGAGCGCGGATCTCGCGGGGCTGCGCGGGCAGCCGGTCATCGTCGGCGCCGGTCTTGCAGGGTTGGCGACGGCGCTGTTTCTGGCGCCGCAGCCGGTCGTCCTGGTCACCAAGGCGCCGCTTGGCGGCGAAGCCTCCAGTCCCTGGGCGCAAGGCGGCATGGCGGCGAGCATGGGTGACGACGACAGCCCGGCTCTGCATCATGACGACACTCTCGCGGCCGGCGACGGCCTCTGCGACCCGGCCGCCGTGGGCCGGATTGTCGAGTCGGCACCGGGCGCGATTGCCCGGCTTGCCGCACTCGGCGTCGGCTTCGATCGTCATGAGAGCGGCTTCCGCCTCGGGCTCGAGGCCGCGCACAGCCGCAACCGTATCGTCCACGCCGATGGCGATGGCACCGGCCGCGAGATCATCCGCGCGCTCGTGGCGGCCGTCCGGCAGACCCCCTCCATCACGACCCTCGAACATGTCGAGGCCCGGCGTCTCGTGCTCGACGGTGAGGGCAGGGTGGCGGGCATCGTTCTTGCCGGCGCGACTGGCGCGACCGTCCTTTCGACGACACGCGTGATCCTTGCGACTGGCGGCCTCGGCGGCCTCTATGAGGAGAGCACCAATCCGCTCGCCTGCTTCGGCCAGGGCCTTGCCTTGGCAGCCCGCGCCGGGGCGGTGATCGCCGATCCCGAATTCGTGCAGTTCCATCCGACCGCGTTCGCCTCGGCGGCGCGGCCGATGAAGCTGATCAGCGAGGCGGTGCGCGGCGAGGGCGCTCGGCTGGTCGACGAGAGCGGCCGACGTTTCCTGGCCGGCGAGCCGGGCGCCGAACTCGCGCCGCGCGATGTCGTGGCCCGGGCCGTCTGGCGTGAGCTTGCCGCGGGCCACAGCGTGTTCCTCGACGCGACGGAGCATCCGGGCGCCGGGTTCAGCGCGCGTTTTCCTGCCATCGCGCGCGTCTGCCGCGAGGCCGGCCTCGATCCCGCCCGCGATCCGATTCCGATCCGCCCGGCCGCGCATTACCACATGGGCGGCATCGCGGTGGACGCGGATGGGCGCAGCAGCGTCGAGGGCCTCTGGGCCGCTGGCGAAGTCGCCTCGACCGGGCTGCACGGGGCCAACCGCCTCGCGAGCAATTCGCTGACCGAGGCGGCCGTTGCGGCGGCGGCCGTGGCTGAGAGCGTTGGTGCAACGCTCGGACGGCCGCTTCGCCCGGCACCGCTTGCCGAAGTGCCGCTGGCGCCCGATCCATCATTCGTTCGGCCTCTGCTGTCGCGACATGCCGGAGTGCTCCGCGACGGCGAAGGGCTGAGAGCCGCCATCGCCGCGCTGCTGCCGCGCGCGCTCGGCCATTCGGCCGCCGCCGATCCGGCGCTTGTCGGGCTGATGATCGCGGTCGCCGCCTTCGAGCGCCGGGAAAGCCGCGGCGCGCATTCCCGCACGGATTATCCCGATCGAGCCGCCGAGGCCGTGCGGACCCGTATCACGGCCGAAGCGGCGCTTGCCGCCGCCAGTGCCATTGCCGAACCCGCTTTTCCTGCCGCCCGGAGCGCCTGATCGTGTCGATCAACCCCTTGCCACTCATCATGATCGAGCCCCTCGTCCGCGCGACGCTGCTCGAGGATCTCGGCCGGGCCGGCGATCTCACGACCGATGCGGTCGTTCCCGCGGAGGCGTTGACGGAGGCGCGGCTCGTCGCGCGCCAGGGGGGCGTCGTCGCAGGCATCGATCTGGCGCGCCTCGCGTTTCGGCTCATCGACGAGAAGATCGCGGTCGACGTGGCGCGTGCCGATGGCACTCACGTTGCGCCGGGCGACCTGATCGCGACCATCCGGGGGCCGGCGCGCGGCATCCTGACGGCAGAGCGGACGGCGCTCAATTTTCTCTGCCGGCTGTCCGGCATTGCCAGCGCGACATCGGCGATCGTCGCCTCGGTCGCCGGCCATAAGGCGCAGATCGTCTGCACGCGGAAGACGACGCCGGGGCTCCGCGCGGTCGAGAAATATGCCGTCAGGGCTGGCGGCGGCGCCAATCACCGGTTCGGTCTCGATGATGCAGTATTGATCAAGGATAACCACATCGCCATCGCGGGCGGCATTCGCCCGGCGCTTGAAAGAGCCAAGGCGCATGTCGGCCATCTCGTGAAGATCGAGCTCGAGGTCGACACCCTCGACCAGCTGGCCGAGGCGCTGGAACTCGGCGTCGATGCTGTTCTGCTCGACAATATGGACCCGGCGACGCTCGCCCGCGCCGTCGCCATGGTCGATGGCCGCGCGATCACCGAGGCCTCTGGACGCGTGAACCCGGTGACAGCGCCCGCGATCGCGGCGAGTGGCGTCGATTTGATCTCCGTCGGCTGGCTGACACACAGCGCGCCGATCCTCGATATCGGTCTCGATTTTTAGGTCGGGACCAGGTCGCAACGAGAGAGCCGCGGTCATCGACCGTCGGTTCTCGGTTGTCATCGTCTCGGCCGTATCGATGTTCGGCGCTGCCGGATCCCGCGTCCGGCCGCTGTGGGACGACCCTTCCGCGTTTCGCCTGATCAGCCGATCGGGCGGGTCACCGCGTCGGTCAGCATCTTCATGAACCCGTCGCGCGAGGCGACATCGACGACGGTGGCGTTGACCGGCTTGCCGGCGTGCAGCTTGCGATCGACGATCGTCTGGCCAAGCGCCGGGCCATCGGCGTTCACCACCTCGACGTAAGCCTCGCTCGACTTCAAGACGATGGACGGATCGATGGCGATCGCCATGGTGATCGGGTCGGGCAGGTCGATGCCCGGCAGGCCCGATATCTTGGTCGAGAACTCGACGAGGCAGCGCTGGATATCGACGCAGAAGGCGCCGAGCTTGCCGCCGATCCGCTTGAGTTCGTCCGTATCGGCCGGCTCCACGACGGCATGGCGGCAGGAAATCTCCCAGCCGCACATCACGATCGGCATGCCGGACTGGAAGACCATGCGGGCGGCGTCCGGATCGGCATAGATATTGAACTCCGCCGCCGGCGTGACATTGCCGGGGCCATCGCCGATGCCGCCCATAATGACGCAATGTTTGACCGCCTCTGCGAGGCGCGGCTCGCGCGCAAGCGCCACGGCGACATTGGTCAGCGGGCCGAGCGTCACCAGCGTGATCTCGCCCGGACGCGACAGGATCACCTCGATCATCTTGTCGACGCCATGGCCCTCATCGGGGAGACGCCCAAAGAGCGGCAGGCCGATATCGCCCATGCCGTCCTCGCCATGCACATTGACGGCGTCGAACGGGCCGCGGATCAGGGCCTTGCCGATGCCGGCATAAACGGGGACATGCGTCGCACCACAGATCTCGCGCGTGTAGAGCGCATTCTGCAGCGCCTTTTCCAGCGAGCAATTGCCCATGACGACGGAGATGCCGGCGATCTCGACGGCGGGGTTCATGAAGGCCATGACAAGCGCGACGGCGTCGTCCGAGCCGGTGTCGGTATCGATCCACAGCGTCGTGGCAGGCGCGTTGAGGGGCATTCAGGCAGTCTCCCTGGGGTGGAGCACGGGCGGCTTCTTGTTGGGTGTGGGGGCTGACGGATCGAGCAGCCCTTCGGTCTTCAGATCGGCCCAAAGGCTTTCGGGCACCGGCTGATCGAGCGCCGCGAGGTTGCGGTCGATCTCGGCTGGCTTGACGGCGCCAAGCACCAGCGATGACACCGCCGGATGGCCGAGGACGAATTGCACGGCGGCACGCGCGAGCGGCACGTCATGCGCGCGGCAGACGGCCTCGATGCGGGCGACGCGATCGATGATCTCGGGCGGCGCGGCCTCGTAATTGTAGCGGGCGTCCGGAATGGCGCCAGTGGCGAGGATGCCCGAATTGAAGATGCCGCCGAGCATGATGCCAACGCCCTGTTCGAGCGCCAGCGGCATCAAGGTCGCCAGCGCCGGCTGCTCCAGCAGCGAATACCGGCCTGCGAGCAGAACCGTGTCGAAATCGGCGGCGCGCAGGAAGCGCTCGCACCAGTCGTGATCGTCGAGCCCGAGACCGATCGCCTTGACGCTGCCTTCGGCGCGAAGCTGGTCGAGCGCACGATAGCCGCTGTCGAGTGCCTCGCGATAGCGCGCCTCGACCTGATCCTCGCCATGCGTCCAGGCGTCGACGTCGTGGATGAGCAGGATATCGATGCGATCCGTCCCGAGGCGCAGCAGCGACTGCTCGAACGACCGCATGACGCCGTCATAGGAATAATCGAAGCGCGGCCGATGCGGCAGGCTGCCGACGAAGCCGCGCGCCGGCGGCGGCGACCGGCCGGCGAGCGTCGCGGGATTCATCACGCGACCGATCTTGGTCGAAATCACCATGCTCTCGCGCGGCATGGACCGAAGCGCCGTGCCGATCCGGTGCTCCGCAAGCCCATTGCCATAATGCGGCGACGTATCGACCAGCGTGATGCCGGCGGCAAAGGCCGCCTCGACCGTGGCGATCGCCTCGCGCTCGTCCAGCTTCTCGAAGAAGTCGCCGAGCGGCGCCGAGCCGAAGCCGACGCGCGAAACGGTCAGCTCCGACCGCCGCCCGAGCGGAACCTGGGCGAGCGACGCGGTCACGACGCGGGCCGCCTGAACTGCAGATAGAATGCGTAGCGCTCAGGCAGCACGAAATCGGGCCTCTCGATGCCGAGCGCCCCGGCCGCGCGATGTGCGAAATTGGAATCGGCCAGCAATTCGCGGCCGATCGCCACGAGATCGGCCTTGCCGCTGGCGATCACCGCCTGGGCTTGCTCGGGTTCCGTGATCGCGCCGACTGCCATGGTGGCGATTTCGGCCTCCTCGCGGATGCGCGCGGCGAACCCGATCTGGAACCCGGGGCCTTCCTTGATATGGCCGGGATTGGTGCGAACCAGAATGCCGCCGGCCGAGCAGTCGACGACATCGACGCCCACGACCTTCAGCATATTGGCCAGCGCAACGGCGTCGTCGAGTGTCAGTCCCGCGTCGGGAATGCGGTCGATACAGGAGGCGCGATAAAAAAGCGGCATGTCCGCGGGGATCGCCGAACGGATGGCCGTCGCGACCTCGACGGAGAGGCGCATGCGGTTCTCGGCCGTGCTGCCGTAACGATCCGTCCGCCGGTTGGCGACCGGCGAGACGAAGCTGTGCAGCAGGTAGCCATGCGCTCCATGGATTTCGACGAAGTCAAAGCCGGCTGCAACCGCGCGCTTCGCGGCTGCCACGAACGCCGCGACAATTTCCGCTATCTCGCCTTCATCGAGCGCGTGCGGGACCGGCCAGTCCTCGTGATAGGCGATCGGCGAGGGAGCAAGCGTCTGCCAGGCGCGCGGATCGTCGGCCGGCAAGGCCCAGCCGCCTTGCCACGGCGCCGTCGAGCTGCCCTTGCGCCCGGCATGCGAGAGCTGAATGCCGATCGCCGCGCCCTGGCGGTGATATGTCGCGGCGATCCGCGCGAGGCCGTCGACATGGTGATCATCCCAGATGCCGAGGCAGTCCGGGGTGATGCGTCCATCTGGCGTGATGCCGGTCGCCTCGACGAGCGCACCGCCGACCCCGCCAAGCGCGAAGCGCGCGTGATGATCGAAATGCCAGTCCGCAGCGAAGCCATTGGTCGCGCCGTATTGGCACATCGGCGAGACGACGATGCGGTTCTTGAAGGTCACGCCCCTGATGGTCAGGGGCGTAAAGAGGCTTGCCATCGATCAATGGCCGTTGCCGGCCGTCCCGGTCAGAGTTCAGCGAGGATGCTCGTATCGAACAGGCTCTTGTCGGCCTTGACGCCCACCTTGTCGAGAGTGGCGAGGTTGCTGGCGATCCAAGCGTCATCCATCGCGAAGACACCGTTCGGGTTCTTCATGAGGTCAACCTGGATGCGGGAATGGTAGAGCGCCGCCTCCGGCGTGTAGCCATTGCCCTTGAACCAGGTGTTCTCGTATTCCTTGGTGTATTTTTCGGGATTGGCGAAGTCCTCGTCCCAGCCCTTGCGGCTCGCGCGCATGAACGCCACGATGTCCTTGCGCCGGGTCTTCAGCGTCTCTTCGTTGACCGTGACGAGGTCCTGGCCGAAGGGCAGGCCGAAATCATAGAACAGCAGATAGCTCGCCTTCTTGCCCGACGCCTGCTCGACGATGAACGGCAGTGACGTCATGAAGTCGACGACCGCGTCGACCTGGCCGGTCGCGAGCGGCGTCGGATCGAAGGCGTAGGGGACGATCTTGACCTGGTCTTCGGTAACGCCGTTGAGGCCGAGCAGCACCTTGAAGGTGCCGAGGCTGAGCGGCGGGCAGGCGACCGTCTTGCCGACCAGATCCTTGATCGACTTGATGCCGGTTGCTTCGAGGCTGATGACGCTGTCCGGGCTCTTCTGGAACTGCGCGCCGATGATCTTGAAGGTTGCGCCCTTCTCGGACACCGCCGACGCGGTCTCGATCAGCGAGGTCAGCGCGATGTCGGCCTTCCCAGTCAGCAGCGAGGCTTGCGGAATGACGTCGGGGCCGCCGGCCAGATAGGTCAGGTCGAGGCCCGCCTCCTTGTACCAGCCTTTGTCGATGGCGATGAAATAGCCGATGAATTCCGGATCGTTGATCCAGATCGACTGGAAGGCGAGCGGCGCCTCGGCGGCGCGGGCGCGTCCCATCGGCGCGAAGGCCGCCGCGGCGAGACCGGCGAAGGCGGCTTTGCCGAAGGCGCGGCGGGTCTGCGTAAACATCATGGATCGGCTCCTGTATCAGCGGAGGGGTTTGACATTCCGCGAGGCATGCCGGCCCCGAGGGAGGCGGAGCGGCATCGGCCTTTGGCGGCGCGAACGGATTGTGTGGTCGACGGTTCAGCTTCGACTAGCCCACGGCGGTGCCGGAGGCCAGATCGCGGCGGCAATCGGTTCGACCCGAATTCTCGGTCGATCAGAACCGTGGATACGCAGTTTATCGACAGCGCATCCAGGTTCAACTGCCTAATATGCAGACTGGCTGAATGCTGTGTCCAAGTTATAGGCAGTGACTGCCCAAACATGTGGGAACCAGCGCTGTTGTCGGGCAGGGCGGTCGGAGCCATGGCGTCGCGCCTCACATGGCAACCATGTCGAGATGCTCGATCTCGAAGAATGCACCCCCCGGCGCGCGGCAATAGATCGAACGGCCGCCGGGGAAATCGATCGCCCGGCCGAGCACATTGGCGCCATGACTGACGGCCAGGGCGACCACGCCGTCAAAATCATCGACATGGAAGGCGACATGACCGGCGCCGGGCCGCCAGGGCAGAGCATCGGCTTTCGGGCGCGGCTCGGCGTCGGAGCGAAACGCGATCAGTTCCAGGATGAGCGGATAGTCGTCGGATCGAAGCTGTGTGAAGTCGCAGGAAAGGCCCGCCTGGCCGGTGAGCGCGACGATGTCGTCTCGCATGTCGCGCTCGATGAAGATCGGCGCGAAGCCGAACACGGCGCCAAAGAAGGCGATCGCCGGATCGATCTCGGCAACCGTCAGTGACGCGTGATGCCAGCGGATGGAGCCCGTCATCGGCGGACCTTCCGTTCGATAAGGCCGACCGCCTCATAGGCGCCGACCGAGATCAGGATCGAGACCAGCGCGCCGGCCCAGATCATGTCGTAGTCGAGCCCGCCGCGCGAGACGTTGAGGAGATTGCCGAGGCCGACACCCGACAGCAGCCATTCCGCCACCATCACGCCGAGCAGAGCCTGTGGCGCCACAAGCCTTGCCGCCGCGAAGAGATGGCCGATCGAATAAGGCACGGCGACATGGACAAGCTGTTTCCACCGCCCGCCGCCATAGGCGCTGACGAGATCGCTTGCCGCGCGTGGAACTGTCGTGAATCCTTGATGCAGCAGGACATAGGCCGGGAAGAAGACGACCAGCATGGCCATGAACACCGAGGCCGTGACGTCGCGGCCAAAGATCAGCACGACGAAGGGCACGACCGCGACGAGCGGCATGTTCTGCGCCACGAGCGCGATCGGCAGCATCGCCCGCGCAACGGCCGGCGCGAGCAGCGAGAGCGCCGCCAGCGCGAAGGCGAAGGCCAGCCCAGCCAGCAACCCGAGCAGGGCGACCGGCAGCGTCTGCCCAAGCGCCGTCAACAGTGCCGCGCGCGCAGCGGCGGCCTGCCGGCCCTCGATCAGAAACATGACCGTGCGGCCGGGCCCGGGCGCGATGATCGGGCTGACATGCGTGAGGGTGACGGCCAGCCACCAGATCACGAAGGGCAATGCGACGGCGACGCCCGCGAGCGCGATCCGCTGCCAGGCCCAGCCACCGGATGGCCGCGCCGCCTTTTGCACGGCCGCGAGCGTCACGGCGGTGCTCGAGGCCGAAAGGCGGCGTGCGGGCAGGAGGAAGAGCGCATAGCCGGCAAGCGCGATGGCGCTCGATGCGAGGCCGATGCCCCAGAGCCGCGCGGGATTGCCCTGCGGCAGCGCCGAGAGCAGGAACGCGCCGAAGCCCCAGCGCGTGCCCGAGCCGAACTCACCGAGCACGGCGCCGAGCACGGCCAGCGGCGCCGCGACGCGAAAGCCGGCGAACAGGTCGGGCAGGGCACCGCGAAGGCGGACATATCGCATGAGCCGGGCCTCGCCGCCGCCATAGGCCGCGACGAGATCGGCGATGCGCGGATCGACCGTCCGAAGGCCGAGCAGTGTCGCCGACATTGCCGGGAAATAGACCATCAGCGCCGCGAGCACGGTCTGCGGCCAGTCGCCCTTCAGGAAGAGCACGAGCAGCGGTCCGATAACGATTGCGGGCATCGCGAACAGGGCGATGTTGATGCCGCGAAACGCGAGTTCCAGCCCCGGCGACAGGCAGAACAGCAGCGCGGCGATCACCGCGACCGTGACGCCGATCGCGAAGCCGATCGCTGAGGTTTGGATGGTCGCTGTGCCGTGCAGCCAATAGAGTTCGCGGTCGGCGAAAGCCTGCATCAGAATGCGGGAAGGCGCCGGGACCATCGCGATGCCCCACGACGTCGTGGCGCCGAGAAACTCCCATATCGCGAAGAAGATGAGCGTTCCAAACAGGATGCGGGCGTTCTCGCGCAGAGGCTGCGTCGTCATGGCGAGGCGTCCTCGCCATGCAGGCTTTCGGTCAGTCGGTCGCAGAGCGCGTGAAAATCGGGGTTGCTGAAGAGGCTTGGCAGGCGCGGCCTTGCAAAGGGAACGCTGATGATCTCGGCGATGCGGCCGGGCTTCGCATGCATCACCACAACTGTGTCGGCGAGGAACACGGCCTCGTCGATCCCATGCGTCACCAGAAGGGTTGTCGTCTGCCGCGTCGCCCAGATGCGTTGCAGTTCGACATTCATCGCGCGGCGAAGGATCTGGTCGAGCGCGCCGAAGGGCTCGTCAAGCAGCAGCACCGAAGGATCGGTCACCAGCGAACGGGCAATGGCGACGCGCTGGCGCATGCCGCCGGAAAGCTGGCCCGGCAGTGCGGCCTCGTAACCCTTGAGACCGACCAGGTCGATCAGCGCCTGGATCGTCGCGGCGTGCCGCTTGACCGGCCGGCCGAGGATCTGCAGCGGAAACGCGATATTGTCGGCGACGCTGCGCCAGGGCAGCAGCGCCGGATCCTGGAACGCGATTCCGAGTTCGCCCTCCTTGCGGAACTGCTCGGGATGCTTGCTGCGAACCAGCACCGCGCCGCCCTCGTCAGGCTGCTCAAGGCCGGCGATCATCCTCAGCAGCGTGGACTTGCCGCAACCCGAGGGACCGATCAGCGCGACGAAAGCCCCGCGCGGCACCTTGAGCGAGATCGGATCGAGCGCCCGCACCGGGCCGCGCGCCGTCTGGAACGTCTTGCCGGCCTGATCGATGATGACGTCGACTGGCTCGGGCGCGTCGGGGGGCGTCATGTGGTCTCGCGCGGGCGGGGCGTTCATGGCTGGCGTGCGGTGTCCTTCGTCAGAGTGCGGTCAGGAAGGCGCGGGCGGCGGCGCCATGCTCATGCCGCAGCCTCGCAAGATCCACGCCTACAGGCGCACTGTCGATCACGCGCCAGTTGCCGCCGACCATGACTCGGTCGGCCGTATGCGCGCCGCAGAGGACGAGGGCCGCGATGGGATCGCCAGCGCCGGAAAAGCGCAATTCGTCGAGCGTGAAGAGCGCAAGATCAGCCTCCATCCCGACCGCGATCCGGCCGATATCGCTCCGGCCGATACAGGCGGCCGAGCCCTCGGTGGCCCAGCGCAGTGCGTCGAGATGGGTGACGGTTGCCGCATCGTAGCGCAGCCGCCCGATCATCAGGGCGTGGCGCACCGCCTCCATCATGTTGGAGCTGTCGTTGGAGGCCGAGCCGTCGACGCCAAGCCCGACGATGGCACCCGCCGCTTCCAGTTCCTTGGTCCGGCAGATGCCGGAGGCGAGCACCATGTTGGAGGTCGGGCAATGGCAGATGCCGACGCGATGTCGGCCGAGCCGGGCGACCTCGCCATCGTCGAAGTGAATGCCATGCGCCAGCCACGCGCGGTCGTTCAGCCAGCCGACTTCCTCGAGATATTCGAGCGGTCGCATGCCGAAGCGCGACAGGCAGAAATCGTTCTCGTCCTCCGTCTCGCCGAGATGGGTGTGCAGGCGGCAATCATGCTTCTCGGCAAGTTCGGCCGCGGCGCACATCATTTCGCGGGTGACGTTGAAGGGCGCACAAGGGGCGAGTGCAACGGTCGAAAATGAGCTGGGCCGGCGGTCGTGATAACGGCCGATGACGCGCTCGCAATCCGCAAGCACGACATCATCGTCCTGCATCAGACGCTCGTCGGCGATACCGCCCTTGGTCATGCCGAGATTGATCGCGCCCCGCGTCAGCGCGACGCGCATGCCGAGTTTTGCGGCTTCCTCGACCTCGATATCGACTGCATCGGGCATGTCGGACGGGAAGACGAAGAGATGGTCGGAGGCTGTCGTGCAGCCCGACAGCAGCAGCTCCGTCAGCGCGAGCCGCGTCGCGAGGCGGAAGCTGTCTCGGTCAAGATGATCGCCCCACAGCGGATAGAGCGCCTTCAGCCAGGGAAACAGCTCCCTATTGATGGCGGCCGGATGGGCTCTCGTCAGCGTTTGGAAGAAGTGGTGATGCGTGTTGACGAGGCCGGGCAGGACGACATGCCGGCCGGCGTCGAACACCGCGTCATGCGCTGGATCGGGATCGTCGCGCCCGACCAGCGCCGCGATGCGGCTGTTCTCGACGACAATCCCGCGTTCGGCGCCTTCGGCGAGAATGGCGATGGGATCACGCAGCCATGTGCGCATCAGCGGTGTACCCCCTCTCCATCTCTCCCCCGCTGCGCGGGAGAGAGGCCCAGGCCGTGCGATGACCGCGGCCTCTGCTGAGACCCGACACATGATCCTGCAGAGGCGGGAATAGGTGGGAAGAGGCGGGATCGGGTGGGAGAAACCGCGAAACGGCGCCATTGTGCGGGACCTCTGAAGGGTGGCGGGCGCGGCGGCTCGGTTTTGCAGAAGAGCGAAGCGGCGGCGCCTTCGACAGTTGAATTTGCAGACGGCGCAATGGCAGACGCATCCCTCTTTTAAACCCCGCATAAGCCTCTTAGCGATCACTGACCTAGGGCATCCTTCGCCGACCGATAACCCATCACCCGTAGGCAGCCGAAGTCCGCGGCGGCGAGAGTACCGGCCGGCGTGAAGATTGCGCCGTCGACGACTTCATTCCGATTAGGACCGATGGCGAGCGAGGGCGTTGCCGCAACTGCGAAAATCGGCTGAGAACCCTTGATGCCAATGTACTCGATTGAAACGCCGACGTAGCGCGTCGACCGGTTAACGACGGATGCTGAAATCTTGATCATCGGCGCGTCGACCAAGAAATCCTTGTCTTCCAGCGCCGCGAAGTTGTTTACCTGGACCCCCGAGGAATCGAACGAAATTCTAGCCAAAGCTGAGAGGTCTCGAAGGCAGTACCATGTTCCTAGCGTTGCTGCGCCTGGTGGAGGGTCAGACGGAACCGGGTTGAGTGGCGTATCTGCTGGCGTCGCACGAACGGCACCGCTGGCGACGAGTTCGAAGGCAACAATCAGAGCAATCAGCGCCCCGGCCTTTCGCATAGCTATCCCCTTTAGCTTTTTCAGCGGTCCAGTTGCGTCCGCATTATCAAATAGACCGGCCGATCCAAACGACTCGGCCGGCGAAGTGAAGATCGTTCATCTCTTCGCGCGAGATCGTTTCGCGCTCGTACATTGCGTTGTCAGAGATCAGGACAACTGAATCATCTATGCGGAACTGCACGCGCTTAACAATGACGGTGCCGCTCCGCACGATGACATAGATATTGCCATTCTTGATGTCGCGCGGCTCTTTGATCGAGCCGTCGACCAGCATCAACGCGCCATCGGGAATCGTAGGCGTCATCGAATCGCCGTCCGCGACCAGAAGGAACGCTTGGGCCGGGTTGATGCCGATCCGCCGGAGCCAATCGCGCCGGAACGCCAGCATCTCCGTAATTTCCTCCGCCTCAGCGGTTCGCCCATAGCCTGCAGCGGCGGCGCCGGCATAGCGTGGCAGGAATGCGAACTCCTCTCGCGATGGCGGCACAACATCTGACGAGTCCGGCTCCGGCCTCTGCAGCTGGTGATATGAGCCTTCGAAGCTAATCAATTCATCGCCAGCCTGCGCCAAACCAGCCTGGCTTGGTTCGGGCAGCCGCATTTCGCCGATCCCAGTCAGGGCCCAGCCGGGATTGAACCCGATCCCTGCGTATTTCAGCAAAGTCTCGCCATTTGGAACATTTCCACCGCCCTCAAGGCGCTTAATTGCGCCATGAGAGATGGCTAATTTCTGTGCCATCGCAATCTGCGTCAGGGCCAAGCTCTCTCTCGCCGACCTGAGTCGTGCACCGATGTCATGCGCGCTTATCGCCACAGTTGGCCTCGGCTTTCTGTGGCGATGCGAGGGTCGAGCGCGTTGGGCGCCACAGAAGCCAAAAAAGCGTCAAAAACCAATCGGTTAGCGATAGGTTCGCCTAAGTCTCCAATAAGAGACATCTGTGGCGCTTTTTCTAGATTGCAAAGTCTCATAAAAGCGACCATTGTGATTTGTGAAGGCAAACTATTGCACCCAAAAAGACCGGCCTTGGAGCCGGTATCGGAACCGATGATAGCCGAACTGCACCCCGAAGACATCAAGGCGATGATCCGCAAGCGCGGGATGACGCTCGAGGCCCTTTCGGCACAGCTCGGCTACAGCCGCGTCGCCGTTGGAATAGCGCTCCGGCGCCCCTGGCCGGCCGTTCAATCAGGCATCGCATCCTTTCTCGGCGTTGAGCCGACCGATCTGTGGCCGAGCCGCTACGCCGCCGGCAGTGCCCAGAGCAATCGCGGCCGGGCTGACAAGCTGGACCGTAGCCGCGCCGCCGAACCCCGTCTCCGTCAAAAGAACAAGGTCGCCTGAACATGGCCGAACCCGCGCCGCTCCCTATCAAGATCAAGCTCGCCGACATCGATCGGAGTGACCGGCTGCGGCCGGTCGATCCCGATCGGGCGCTGTTGATCTCCGCCTCGCTGAACGAGAGCGGCCTCGACACGCCCATCAAGGTCCGGCCGGCGTCGAAGAAGTCGAAGGCGCCCTATGTGCTGGTCATCGGCGGCCATCGCTGCGCCGCCGCCGAGCTGCTCGGCTGGGAGGAGATCGACGCCATTGTCGTCGATGTCACCGCCGATCAGGCACGCATGCAGGAGGTCGACGAGAACCTCTATCGCGCCGAGCTGACTGCGCTCGATCGGGCCGTGTTCCTGGCCGAGAAGAAACGGCTCTACGAGAAGCTGCATCCCGAGACGAAGCACGGCGGCGACCGCGTTTCAGAGCAAGTTCCCATTTTTGGGAACTTGGTCCCGCGCTTTTCCGACGAGGTCGCCGAGCGCCTTGGCTATGGCCAGAGTACGATCTACCGCATCCTCCAGCGCGCCAATCTGCCAGCCGATATCCGCGCCCGCATCGCCGGGACGCCACTGGCCGATAACGGCTCGGAGCTGGATGCGCTGCTCAAGCTGGAGCCGTCGCAGCGCCACCGCGCGCTCGATCTGATCACTCAAGGCAAAGCGGCGCGCGTCGCCGTCGCCGCGAAACAGCTTTCCGGCGTCCGCGACGCCACTCCGCTGCCGGAGGCCGATGTCCAGCTCGGCACGCTGAAGCGCGCCTGGAAGGCTGCCGGCGCCTCGGCCCGCGAACAATTCATCGAATTCCTGCGCCTTCAGGGCTCCCTCGAAAGCCAGACCGGAGACGACACATGAACGCCGATCGCCTGTCCACGCGCGCGCCGAGCTGGCGCGTCCCGACCTGTCGCGCGCCGATCGCGATGCCCTGGTATGCGGCGCCGATCTCGCGCCGGGCCTCCTGGCTCACCGCGATCTTCGTCTCTCTCGCAGTCTGGGGCGCGATCGGCTTCGTCTTCTCCATCGTGATCGGTGCTCTCTGATGCGCTGGATCCTTGCCCGCCGCAGCGCCTCCTCGCCGACCGAACTCGCCTATTTCACGGGCTCGATGACGGCGGTGCAGACCGACGAGGGCCTCTATCTCTCGCCGGGCACCGGCTTCTTTCTCGCCGACGCCTTCATCTTCCCGTCGCTCGCAATCGCCGGCGCCTGCGTGACGCTGCTCGACCAGCACATGCTCGGTACCGCGAGCTTCATGGTGCTGCCCTATGTCGGGGATGCCGCGACATGAGCCGGGTCAGCTACCGCGCGCAGTATGAAGAGGTCGAGCAGCTCTATCGCGAGAACCGCAACTGGCTCCGGGAGATGGAGCGGGCGGGCAAGCGGTCGCCGCAGGAGCGCGGCCTGAAGGCGCAGCGCCTTCTGGTGCTCCGGCAGGCGCGAAACACGCTCTATGACCTCGCCCGGCAGGACCCGGATGCTGCCGAATTGGTCCGGCCCGCCGATTTCGAGGCCGGCCGATGAACGGCCCGCTCCTGTCAATCCTCGTCGTCATCGCGGCGGTGCTCGCATGGCCGGGACCCTCTCTAAAGAGGGCGCGCGACCGCGCGCTCTATTGCCTCGGCCTCATCTCGCTCGCCGCCATCCTCATCGCCACGGTCACGTTGATCGCATGAAAAAGCTCCGCCGCCAGACGTCGACACGCCAACAGCTCGATCTGCTCGACTGGCAGCCGACCTCGCCGGTCGTCGCCTATGTCGTCGACAAGGTGAAGGCTTCGACGCTGGCGCGCTCGATCTCCAAGGCGGTCTCAGAGACGCTGAAGAGCTGCGGCCGGAGCCGGGAGCAGGTCGCCGAGGCGATGTCCGATTATCTCGGCGAGACCGTCACGGAGAATGTTCTCAACGCCTATGCGAGCGAAAGCCGCGACGACCTGATCATCAACATCACGCGCCTCGACGCGCTGCTCGCCACGACCAAGGACCGCCGGCTTCTGGAGCTGATCGCGGCACGGCACGGCTGGGCAGTGATCGAACGCCGCTACCTGCCGGCGATCGAGATGGCCGAGCTTTTGGAAACCCGCGCCAAGATGGACAGCGAGATCGAATTCCGGCGTCGGCAGCTCAAGTCAGGGGCCGGCCAATGATGGTCGATCCGATCCGCGAATGGTGGACTGCTGCCGAGTTCGCGGCCATGGGCCTGCCCGGCGTTCCCGTCGACAAAGGTAATCTGATCGCCATGATCGAGCGCAACGGCCATCATGCGCAGAACCTTGCATGGCCAACCAATCCGAACGGCGTCTGGCGGAAGCGCAGAGGCAAGGGCGGCGGGCGCGAATACCGCGCCGACGTGTTGCCGACTGCCGCTCAGACGCGGCTCGCCATGCGGCAGCGCCGTGCGCAGCCGGTTGCCGCCCCGACGCCGGATGCGGCCAAGGCGGAGCGCGATATCGCCGGGCGTCATGCCTGGTTCGAGACGCTGCCGGAGCGGCGGAAGGCGCAGGCGCGCGACAGGCTGGCGCTGTTGCTGGCTGTGCGCGATCTCGAAGTCTCCGGCATGGCGCGCGATCTCGCGATGATGGACGTCGCGGCCGAAGGCGGCGTCTCGCTGCGCACGCTCTACAATTGGGCCGGCCTCGTCGCCGGTCTTGAACGGCAGGATTGGTTGCCGGCGCTGGCGCCGCGCTTCACCGGCCGCGTGGCCGAGGTCGATTGCGACGAGGCGGCCTGGGAGGCGCTGCGTTCCCTCTATCTCCGGCCGGAGCAGCCCAATTTCTCGGACTGCTACCGCGATCTCGAAAAGCTCGCCGCCGCGCACGGGTGGACGATCCCGTCGGCGCGGACTCTCGAACGCCGCCTTGCGGAAATCCCAACGGTCATCCGTGTCCTCAAGAGAGAAGGAATCAATGCCTTGAAAGAGCTTTACCCGGCACAGCGCCGCGTTCGCACTGATCTCAACGCGCTCGAAGCTGTCAATGCCGATGGCCACAAATGGGACGTCTTCTGCAAATGGCCGGACGGCTTCATCGGCCGGCCAGTGTCGGTGTTCTTTCAGGACCTCTATTCCAACATGGCGCTCGCCTGGCGGACGGCGCGATCGGAGAACACGGCGACCGTGCTTCTCGCCTTCGGCGACATGGTCCAGACCTTCGGCATCCCCGATATCATCACGCTCGATAACGGCCGCAACTTCGCCTCGAAATGGTTCTCGGGCGGCACGCCGAACCGCTATCGGTTCAAGGTCAAGGACAGCGACCCGGTCGGCGTCCTGACCCAGCTCGGCACCGAGATCCATTGGACGACGCCTTATAGCGGCCAGTCCAAGCCGATCGAGCGCATGTTCCGCGATTTCGCGCAGGGCATCGCCAAGGACATCCGGTTCGCCGGAGCCTGGACCGGCAACACGATCGACGCCAAGCCGGAAAACTACGCCAGCACGGCCGTGCCGATCGACCTTTTTGAGGCCGTGATCGCCGAACGGGTCGCCGAGCACAATGCCCGCGCCGGCCGCCGCACGCCCGTCTGCGCCGGCAAGCTCTCCTTCGAGGCGGCGTTCCGGCTCTCCTATCAGGACGCCGTCATCCGCCGCGCGCGGCCGGAGCATAGCCGGCTCTGGCTGCTCGCGGCCGAGGGTATCACGGTGCGGCAGCAGGACGGCTCTCTGAATTTCGAGGGCAACCGATACTGGCACGAGGCCTTGCTCGAACATCTCGGCAAGAAGGTCGTGATCCGGTTCGACGCAGACGATCTGCATGCCGGCCTGCATGTCTACCGGCTCGACGGCGCCTATGTCGCGCACGCCCCCTGCATCCAGGACATCGGCTTCTATTCGAAGGCCGAAGGACAAGCCGCGAACCGCGCCCGCCGCGCCTGGATGCGCGCTCAGAAAGACGCCTCCGAGACCCGTTTCAGCCTGGACGATCTCGTAGCGCTCATGCCGACGCCGGCCGTGCCGGAGCCGGTCGCGGCGCCTCGTCTCATCCGCCCGGTGTTCGGCAACCTCGCCGCCAATTCCCGTCCGGCCAACGACTACGAGCAGGACGAAGTGATGACCGATTTCGGCAAGGCGGTGCAGCGGTTGCGCATCGTCTCCAACGAAAACGGCGCGGACGAGTAGCAATCGTCCGCGCCGGAAACAGCAGTCTTGAACAGGAGCTTTCTAGCATGACACTCGTCGAAACAGAAGAACGCCCGGCCGACGATCAGGAGGCGCTTCGCGCCGAGGTCCGCCTGATCATGGCGACCGAGAAGCTGACGCAGCAGGATATCGCCAAAGAAACCGGTATCCCCTACGGCACCTTCACGCCATGGATGGGCGGAACCTATAAGGGCGACACCGCCGACAAGGCGGCGCTCGTGCGGCGCTGGCTGGAGACGCGGCGCGTGCGCGCCCGCACGATCTCGGTGCTTCCCGATGCGCCTGGCTTCGTGGCAACGCCCACCGCTATGGGGATCCTCGATCTCCTCAACTTCGCACAGGCGGCGCCCGACTTCGTCGTCGTCGTCGGTGGCGCCGGCATCGGAAAGACGAGCGCTATCGAGGCGCAGCAGCGTCGCGCGCCAAACGTGTTCGTCATCACAGCCGATCCGATCATGGCATCGCCCAACAACATGCTCGTTGGGGTCGCCGAGGCTATCGGCATCGTCGAAAAGCGCTCGGCCTGGGTGAGCCGTGCGATCTGCAACCGCCTGCGGGGCTCGTCTGGCCTGATCATCATCGACGAGGCGCAGCATCTCTCGACATCGGCGTTAGATCAGCTGCGCTCGATCCATGATACGGCGAAGATCGGCATCGCTGTCGCCGGCAACGAAAGCCTCTATGCCCGCCTTCAAGGGGCCGGCGGCGCGCGCGGCTCCCAGTTCGCCCAGCTCTTCAGCCGTGTCGGCATGCGCATCAACCAGCCGAAGTCCAAGGCCAAGGACATCACTGCTCTTCTCGATGCTTGGGGCCTGCAGGGCGACCCCATTGTGCGCCTGCTGAAGCAGATCGCCGCCAAGCCCGGCGCGCTCCGCAACATGACCAAGACAATCCGCCTGGCGCACATGCTGGCCGCCGGCAGCGGCGAGACGCTCGACGAGCGTCATGTCCGCGCCGCATGGGAGCAGCTCTCGGCCACCAATCTCGACAGCGACGCGGCTTAGGGAGGAAGTGATGGTTTCCGACACCCTGAAAGAATTGGCGGATCGCTTCGCCGAGTTCGAGCATAGCGGCCTGCAGATGGCGCCGGAGGCTGTGCTTGCGCATCGCCTCACGCTCCGCGCGCTGGCGTTGGAAGTGCGCCATCTCGAACAGGAGCGGGCACATTTCGGCCCTATGCCTCCGCCCCTTTTCGCGATGGCCGGGGGCAACATCGTTCCATTCCGGAGGCCGTCATGAAGGCCGGCGGAGGCGCGCGATGATCGAGCCGCAGCACCGCGCGATGGTCCTCGACATGTTCGGTCGGGGGCTGACCATCCCTGCGATCCATCATGCGATGGGCGGCGCTGTCCGCCGATCCGACATCGAGCTGCTGATCGCCGAGAAGTCCGATGCCGATCGCCGCGCGGCCGCGATCGTCCGGCGCGAAAGGGCGAAGCTTTGGCTTCGTCGCCAGCGCATCACCGAAGAAAAGGCGGTCAAGGAGCGTCTCCGCGCTCGCCGCGAGGCAGCGGCGCTGGTCGCTGGCTATCGCGTCCTCACCGTTATGTCCCCGCCTCGCAAACGCAAGGATCTCTGAACCATGCTCAATATCGAAGACGTCAATCGCGCAGCCGCGACGCTCAAAAGCGTCCAGGCCGGCGCCGTCCAGGAAATCGGCGGCAAGCAGTACATGGAGGATGCCAAGGGCTCGCTGGTGCCGCTCTCCATGGTGAAGCCCATGGACCAGCTGCAGGACGAGACTGTCCGCAAGATGATCGCCTTCGCCCGTGATCTCTCGGACCAGATCGCCCGGTTCAAGGGGCACTGCTTCGAGGACCTCGGCAACCTGCAGGCACTGATCGACCAGGAATATGGCGCCAAGATCGGCGGGGCGAAGGGCAATGTCTCGCTGACGAGCTTCGACGGTACCATGAAAGTGTCGTTCAAGGTGGCGGACCAGCTCGAATTCGGCCCGGAGCTGCAGGCGGCAAAAAAGCTGGTCGATGCCTGCCTGACCGAATGGTCGGCGGGCACTGGCGACGAGCTGCGCGCCATCGTCAACCGCGCCTTCAACGTCGACAAGGAAGGCCAGATCAACCGTTCGGAGCTGTTCATGTTGCTGCGCGTCGGGATCGAGGATGAGCGTTGGCAGAACGCCATGCAGGCGATCCGCGATTCGATCCGCGTCATCGGCTCCAAGGTCTATGTGAACTTCCACGAGCGCGAGACCGGCAGCGCCGCCTGGCGCCCGATCACCATCGACCTGGCCAAGGCTTAGGGCGCGGCGATGGACAATCAAGCACCCGACACCCTGAGCGCAGCAGGATCTATTGAGGGCGTTGATATCGTCATCGATCCCTCCCGACGCCACGTTGTAGTCACCGTAACGCTTGTCTCCGCCGATCTTGCGGAGGCGTACTTCCGTGACCTCTACCGCGAGTGTCGCGACACCGGCGTTCTGCATCTCGGCTCTCGCTCGATGAGGGTTCAGTTCGGTGAGATTGAGCAGGAGCGCGGCAATGTCGTCTCCTGATCTCGCCAAGCTCCGTGCCAAGCTCGCCGCCTTGCGCGCCAAGACGACAGAGAACGGCTGCACCGAGGCCGAGGCGATCGCCGCAGCCGAAAAGGCCGCCGAATTGATGGAGGCGCATAACCTCACCGAGGTCGATCTGGATGCGCCGAGCTTCGATGAGGCTGCGGTGCCGATGGCCGGACGCCGCTCGCCACTCGACACGATCTGGCCGTCCGTTGCCCGCTTTGCTCACTGCACGGGCTATCTTGACCGTGTCGGGAACCGCTGGCGCTTCGTGTATTTCGGCCGTGCGGCCGACGTCCTCGTCGCCGAGTATGTGCACGAAGTGATCCGGCGCGCGGCTGACGGCGCGACCACGGCGTTCAAGGAAACGGATGCCTATCGGCGCCGGCGCACCACCAAAACGCGGATCCGAGCACTCAAGGCCTTCGCCGAGGGCTTTGCGGCGTCGATCTCCGTCAAGCTGCGCGCCGGCCTTTGGCGCCGTCTGGAAGCCAGGGCACCGGGCACGGCCGCGCTCGTCGTGCAAAAGAACGATGCCGCACTGCGTTCAGAGTTGATGCGTCGTGGCATGCAGTTCGGCAAGGCCGATCCGGTTGCCGCTTCCAAGGGGCGCTTCCGCGACGCGGCGCGCGCCAGCGGATATTGGGCCGGCCGCGAGATCTCGATCGAGGCCAGCGTCACCAGCCGGCCCGAGGCGGTCGCGGGGCTGCTGACATGAGCGATGCCGTCCTCAAGACCTTCGAGGCCGACGATCTTCGCCCGGCCGAGACGACGGCGCAGCCGGCGGTCGGCGACCTCGTCGAGTTCTGGCTGCTCGACGGCTCGGCCGGCGCCATCGGCCGCGTTCACGAGCTGTTGCTCGGCGGCTGGATCAAGGTCGTCGTCGATGGCATCGGCAACTTCGCGGTGGCGCCTGGGCGCGCCACCGTCAAGGCGCGGGCGCACTGATGACCAGCAGCCTTGTCAATCTGTCCCCAGCCGACGCCGAGGCCGCGCTCTCAGCGGCAAACGAGATCTACGCCGCCTTCAAGAACAGAGGTCTCGTGCGGCGTGAGCAGGAGATCTTCGTCCTTCGAGTGATGCTCGCGGCGGCGATCGTCGACACGTCACTTGCCGCTTCGATCGCCCTCTCCACGGCTCTCTGCTCGCCGTCCGACGCGGCGAGCCGGCTGGTGAGTGACACCGCGGAGATGCTGGCGCGATACGTGGACGAGATCCTCGAGCATCAGGGAGCCGTCAATTGACCGGCGGCCTGCCTTCGGAAAGCTTCGGCGCCATCGCGTCGGCACTGTTCATGGTGGCGCAGCATGAGGCGCGCGCCGCCGAGGCCATGGAAACGCTAGTGCTGCCGCGCTCCGAAGGCGGGCCGACTGTCCTCGGCGATCACGAAGCCACACAGCGCGTGATCGCTGACCTTCGCATCTCCGGGCGGCTGCTCGGCGAACTTTATCTGTTTTTCGAAGCATGGGCGCCGCGCGAGAGCGATCTCCGGCAGGCGCTCGCCGCCTTCCAGATGGCGCAACAGAACGAGGTGCCGCAGTGAATTCGAACGCAGTTCTCCACGTCGCCAAGAAGCAGCTCGCGCTTGAGGACGAAGACTATCGCGCCGTGCTGGAGCGCATCACCGGCAAGCGGTCGTCGCGCGACATGTCACCGGCCGAGCGCGGCAAGGTACTCGACGAGTTCAAGCGCATGGGCTTTGAGGTCGTCGCCCGCTCTCCACACGCGCCGACCGTCAAGGGGCAGGAGGAGCGCGGGCGCCGCGTCGGCGGCGCGCTTGTGTTGACCGGCCCCTATGTGCCGAAGATCCGCGCGCTTTGGCTCTCGGCCTATAATCTCGGGATCATGCGCGACCGCTCGGACGAGGCGCTCGCCGCCTTCGCGCGCCGGCAGACGGGCATCGACCATGTCGATTGGGTGCGCGATCCGCGCGACGCCGCCAAGGTGATCGAGGCGCTCAAAGCCAAGATGGCGCGCGACGCAGGTGTCGTCTGGCCGGCTGCCAAGGCGGCACTGCCACATGAGAGCAAGCGCGCGGTGATAGCCGCCCAGGTCCGCATCCTCGGCGTCGCGCCCGTCGATCTCGCCAAGGTCTTCAACCTCGACGGCATGATCGCCGAGCTGGGCGCGCAGATCCGCAAGATGAGGAAATCATGAAATCTGGCTTTCTGGCTTTCTGCCTTTCCGCCCTCCTGGTCGGCTCGGCCGCTGCCTCGGACCTCACGGCCGTCGATGGCGACACCGTGCGCCTGGGCGACGAGCGCATCCGCATCATCGGGCTCGACGCGCCCGAGCTGCATGCGCGCTGCCGCGCCGAGAAGCGCCTCGCCGAGCGAGCGCGCGATCGCATGGCCGAGCTGATCTCCGGCGACCATGTCGAAGTGATCCGCTCGACCCGGAAGGACAAGTATCGCCGGACGCTGGCGATCATCCGCGTCAACGGCGTCGATGTCGCCCGCGTCATGATCTTCGAAGGGCTGGCGCGGCCCTACCACGGCGAACGGCGGCAGAGCTGGTGCGACGCGCCGGCGCCGCAGCGGAGGCCGTCATGAGGGGGCGTAGGAGCAAGAGTTTCAAATGGCGCGTGTCGGAAGCGGTTCTTGAGGAAGTCGCCCGCGCCGTCTGGGATCTGCATGCCGATTGGATCGCGCGCGGGCTGCGGCTGATGAGCAGCTCGGGCGTCTGGCGCTGCAATGACGGCACGCACACAGTCCGGCTCGTCTATCGTTCGGACGATCGCGCCCAGGCGATGACCGTGTGCATCCGAAAGCTCCGGTTCGCGGAATGAGCACGTTGCCGCCGCCGACGAAGGAAGTCATTCGCCTCGTCCAGATGATGGGCGCAGAGGGCGCGCTCGCGCTCATCGAATGGCAGGCGCCGGCGCGGTATTATGTTCCAAAGTCCGTTGGACCCGATGATCCGCTCGCCAAGGCGGTCGGCCTCGACGCTGCCCGCGCGCTTGTCGAAGCGCGCGGCGGAGAAGCGATCATGGTGCCGGTCGCTCGCGAATGGCGAATTCTCATCTACAGATCGCGCGGCATGTCCTATGCTGAGATCGGTCGACGGTTGCAGTGCAGTCAAACGACGATTTGGCGCCGGCTTTCGCAACACGAATTGACCGCAGCACAACTCGATCTCTTTCCCACCTAGCACCTGCAGGCATGAACGTACCCCTGCATGTGTGGGCATGTTCTCCGAACACCTGTGTTCGGAGCGCGCCTCGTGGCTTCCTCGAATTTTCCCGCCTGTCTTGCCGTCACCCTCGCCTATGAGGGCGGCTATGTCGACAATCCGAAGGATCCCGGCGGCGCCACCAATCGCGGTGTGACGCTCGGGACGCTGTCGACATGGCTAGGCCGCAAGGCGACCAAGGCCGAGGTCAAGGCGCTGACCGTCGCCGACGTCACGCCGATCTATCGCCGGAACTATTGGCAGGCCGTTTCGGGCGACCAGCTGCCGCGCGGCGTCGATCTCGCGACGTTCGACTATGGCGTCAATTCCGGCGTCTCGCGCGCTGCCAAGGCGCTGCAGAAGGTGGTCGGCGTCAAGCAGGACGGCGCGATCGGCGTGTCGACCCTCGCCAGTGTCAGCACTTGGCCGTCTGGCAACCTCGTCGTCCAGATCTGCGATTCCCGTCTCGCCTTCCTGCGCGGGCTGACGAGCTGGAAGACGTTCGGCAAGGGCTGGGGCACGCGCGTCGGCGCAGTCAAGGCCAAGGCGCTGCTGATGGCCGGCCAGACGACGGCCAAGCTCAACGAGATCGCTGCCGCTGACGAGCAGGCCGCAACCGCTGACAAGAAACAGGGCGGCAAGGTCGTCTCCGGCGGTGGCGCGATCGGCGCGGCCGGGACGGGCGCCAGCGCGACCGGCTCGCTCGACTGGACCGCGATCGCCGCGCTCGGCGTCGCCGCCATCATCATCATCATCTGCGGCATCGTTCTCATCCGCCGCGCCCGCGCGCGCCGCGAGGTCGCTGCGGCCGTCCGCGCCGTCGCGGCGAACCCCACCGGAGCCTGACATGAACTGGAAAGACATCGCGGGGCCGTTGACGGGCGCCGGCGCCACAACGCTCGGCACCATCATCGGCGGCCCGCTCGGCACGGCGGTCGGCGGCCTGGTCGGCCAGGCGGTGGCCGGCGCTCTCGGCCTTAACGAAGCGACGCCGGAAGCGGTCACAGCCGCGATCCAGAAGGACCCGGCCGAGGCCTCGACCCAGCTGCAGAAGCTGGAAGTCGACCGCTATGACGAATGGTCGTCGCTTCAGGCCAAGGGCCTCGAACTGATGGCCTCGATCCAGGCGCAGGAATCGGCCGAGGGCTTCTTTTCATGGGGCTGGCGGCCGGCGCTTTCCTGGCTGATCGTCGCGATCATCCTGCAGTCGTTCATCCTCGGCCCTTGGGTGCTCGCGCTGTTCGCGATCTCGATCGCCGTTCCCTACGACAACGTCATCGGCATCGCGGCGATCTGGCTGACCATCTATGGCGGCGGTCACACGGCCAAGGCGATCTTCGGAAAGAAGCTGGAGGCATGAGCGACGATGCCGACCAGGCGAACGACCTGGCGGAGCGCGAGCGCGCCGCCAGCGTTGCCCGCCTGAAAGCGCCTGCCGCCCCGCTCGATCTCGCGGACTGCGTCGCCTGCGGCGAACCGATCCCGCCGCTCCGGCGCCAGCTCATCCCCAACGCCATCCGCTGCACGGGCTGCCAGGCGGACCATGAAAGGAACGCCGCTTGAGCCCTTCCGATGTCCAGCTTTGGCTGTCGATCTGTTCGATGGTCGCCTCCCTCGGCACCATCATCTTCACGGTGCTGACGCGCGGCTCCCGCGACAACAGCGTCGCCATCAGGAAAGTCGACGAGCGCGTCCTCGATCTCGAACAGAAGGTCGCGCGGATGGAGACCGACATGCGCCATTTGCCGTCCAAGGACGGCATCCAGCGCATGGAAATCACGCTCGCCGAGATGAACGGCAAGATCGCGGTCCTGAGCGAAAGGCTCCAGCCGGTCGCCGCGATCTCCGAGCGCCTGCAGGAATTCATGCTTGAGAGGGCGAAGTGACGGATTTTGCGCGGTTGATGCGGGAGGAGGCTCGCCTCATCATTTTGAAGGCGCTGGCCGAACAGGTGAACGAGACGCTGTCATCGTCCCTGATCGTTCCGACGCTGGAGACCTATGGCATCTTCAAGGAACGCGCCTGGGTGCACGACGAGCTGTCATGGCTTGCCGAGGCCGGCGCCGTCACCGTCCAAGTCGCCGGCACGGTCAAGATCGCGACCCTCACGGATCGTGGACGCCGTCACCTTGACCGTCACTTCGTCATCGAAGGCATCAAGCGGCCCTCCCGGCCGGAGGTCTGATCATGGCGAGCGGGCGCGGCCGGCTTTCATTTTGGGACACGCTTCCCGATTGGGCGGAGCCGGTTCGCATTTGGGCCTATGACCAGCTCAAGGAAAGCAAGCTCACCCAGCTCGAGATCCTCGACGAGGTCAACAACCGCCTGCGGGCGGCCGCCTGGGCTGAAGGCATCACGGCCGATGTGCCGCAAGCCTCGCGATCGTCGCTCAATCGTGCGGCCATGCGGCTGGCAAAGCTCGGCCGGCGGCTGCAGGAGACGCGGGAAATCGCCGCCGTCCTGGCGCCGAAGCTCGACCAGGCCGGCGACAACAGCCTGACGCTGCTCGTTTCCGAAACGATCAAGACCCTCATCTCCGAAATGCTGTCCAACGCGGGCGAGCTGCCCGCCGATGGCGAGACGGCCGAGATGCTCATGTTCACCTCACGGGCGTTGAAGCACGCGGAAGAGGCGAAAAAGATCAGCACCGATACCCGCAAGCAAATGCAGGACGAGCTGACCAAGAAGGCCGGACAGGCCGTGGAAGCCGTCATGAAGGCTCAGGGCGGATCGCCCGAGGATATCGAGGCGCTCAAGAAGGCGATCGGCGTCCAGATCAGGAACCGCGACTGATGTTCCTCGACGAGAACGGACTATCCGGTCGGGCAATCACGGAACAGCGTTGGGCCGAGCTGCGGTCCAATGCCGATCCGGCGGAGACCCACAACATTCTGCTGCGCTACCAGGCGCGCCTGCTCGAAACGACCGCCCTGCACAAGGTGGTCATTTGCGAGAAGTCTCGACGCACCGGCATGACATGGGCGGCAGCGGCCGACGCTGTCCTGACGGCGGCCGCCGCGCGCGGCAAGGGCGGCATGGACGTGCTCTATATGGGCTACAATCTCGACATGGCGCGGGAGTTCATCGGCACCTCCGCCATGTGGGCAGAGTCGTTCGGCGAGGCGCTGACCGAGGCCGGTATCCACCCCTATATCTTCGACGATGACGGCAAGCCGATTCAGGCGTTCCGCATTGAGTTCGCATCGGGCAACGAGATCGTCGCGCTGCCATCCCGTCCGCGATCACTGCGCGGTCGTCAGGGCTATCTCATCCTCGACGAGGCCGCGTTCCATGACGAGCTGCAGGCCGTGATCGACGCCGCCGTTCCCTTCCTGATGTGGGGCGGCAAGATCCTGGTCATCTCGACGCATTTCGGCGACGCGAACGCCTTCAACGCGATCGTCGACGCAGCGCGGACGAAGCGGAAGCCTTACCAGCTCCTGTCGCTGACGCTCGATGACGCCCTCATGGACGGTCTCTATCGGCGCATCTGCGAAAAGCAGGGCAACGCGTGGACTGCTGCCGGCGAGGCACGCTGGCGGCAAGATTTGATCGACGCCGCCGGCGACGCCGCCGACGAAGAGTTCTTCTGCATTCCGTCGCAGGGCGGCGGTAGCGTTTTGAGCGGGGCTCTGATCGAAGCCCGCATGACGGCCGACGTGTCGGTCCTGCGCCTTGAGAAGCCAGCCATCTTCGCGTTGCTGCCTGAAGCACAGCGCCGCGCCGAGATCGAGCAGTGGTGCGACGCAAATCTCGCTGCCGTGATCGAGGGAATGGATCCGCATCTGCCGACATCGCTCGGCGGCGACTTCGGCCGCATCTCCGATCTCACGGTCTACTGGCCGCTGCAGACGACACGCAACTTAAAGCGGATCACTCCCTTCGTCGTCGAGCTGCGCAACATTCCATTCGAGCAGCAATGGCAGATCGGGCAGTTCATCTGCGATCGCCTGCCGCGATTCTCGGCCGCGAAGTTCGACGCCATCGGCATCGGCGCCCAGCTCGCCGAGACTTTCGCCATGCGCTATGGGCCGACGCGCGTCGAGCAGGTGAAGCTCTCCGCCACCTGGTACGTCGACAATGTGCCGCCGTTCCGTGCTGCATTCGAGGATGACGGGATCGCGATCCCGCGCGACCTCGACATCAAGAAGGACATGCAGCTCCCCGTCGTGCGAGCTGGCATCCCGACGATCCCGCCCGTCCGAACTACGGGCGCGGATGGCAAGAAGCGGCACGGCGACTCCTTCGTCGCCGCACTGCTCGCCTACGCCGCCAGCAGGGCCGATCCTGTCGAATACGGCTACCGATCGGCGGCGCAGCCAGTTGGCGGCCTGGGCTCGGGCAGCAGCAACAGCTTCATGCGGCCCGGCCGCGACGATGACCGGGGCGGATCGATCTATCCCCGAATGCGAGGTCGGCTCTGATGGCGCGGTTTTCGACAATCCTCGGTCCGGATGGCAAGCCGGTCGATCGCGATCAGCTCTATGGCGAACAGCGCGCGACCGCCACGCTGACCGGCGTGCGCTCGCCGATCTCCGGGCACCCGGCCGATGGACTGACGCCGAGGCGGCTCGCCTCGATCCACCGCCAGGCGGCACAAGGCGACCCGCTCGCCTATCTTGAGCTGGCCGAGGACATCGAGGAGCGCGACCTCCACTATCTCGGCGTCATCGGCACGCGAAAGCGTCAGGTGGCGCAGCTGCCGATCACGATCGAGGCGGCATCCGACGACAAGGACCATATCGCGCATGCCGACTTCGTTCGGGAATGGCTCGCTGAGGGCATCCTTGACGCGGCTCTGTTCGACCTCTTTGACGCGATCGGCAAGGGCTTCTCCGTCCTCGAAATCGAATGGAGCACCGACCCGAAAAGGATCGAGCCGGCGGCGCTCAACTGGCGCGATCCGCGGTACTTCACCTTTGACGACGTGACGCGCGACCGGCTTATGCTGATCGACGGAGCGACCAAGGAAGAGCTGGGCGACCATCGCTTCATCGTTCACAAGCACAAGTCCAAGTCCGGTCTGACGATCCGGGGCGGCCTCGCCCGCGCCGCGTCATGGGCGTGGATGTACAAAGCCTTCACGCTGCGCGACTGGGCAATCTTCGTCCAGAACTACGGCACACCGATCCGCATCGGCCGCTATGATGGAAGCGCCTCGGAAGCGGACAAGGACGTGCTCTGGTCGGCGGTCGCCAACATCGCCGGCGACTGCGCCGCGATCATCCCGAAGAGCATGGAGATCGAGTTCGTCGAGCTGAAAAACGCCGCGACGAATGCCGAGGTCTATGAGAAGCGCGCCGACTGGATGGATCGGCAGGTCTCGAAGCTGGTGCTCGGCCAAACGTCCACCACCGACGCGCTTGGCGGCGGGATCGCCGGCAACGCCGCGCACCGCCTGGTCCAGGAGGACCTCGAACGCTCGGACGCCAAGCTCGGCTCGGCGACGCTGACGCGCCAGCTCGTCCATAAGATCGTCGCGTTCAATTTCGGGCCGCAGGCGAAATATCCGAGGCTCACCATCGGCCGGCCGGACGAGCTGCCGATCGACGAACTGGTGAACGCGGTCGAGAAGCTCGGGCCGCTCGGCTTGACCGTCGAGGCCAGCCAGATCCGCGACCGCCTCGGCGTGACCGAACCGGCGCCGGACGCCATCGTCGTCGGCGGCCGTGCCGCCACGCCGGCGGCACCGGCCCCGACGCTGCAGCATGGCCTGCGCCGGCTGCTGTCGCTGCACGCGGCAACGCCACCGAATGACTTGGTTGCCAAGATGACGGAGCGCCTTGCGCTCGATGCGCGCGGCGCGCTGGCCGGCATGGTCGACGAAGTTCGGGCCGTGTTCGAGGCGGCGCCCGATCTGCATTCGGCAGCCGAGAAGCTCGCCAAGCTCAACCTTTCGCCCGATGCCTTCGCGGCAGCGATGCAGAGCGGCATGGCGCTCGCGCACCTGGTCGGACAATCCGAGCTGCTCGACGAGATCCGCGAGGGCTGAGTGGCCATCTCCGGCACCATTGCCGCGCTCGATCTCGCGCCGCAGGAGGCGATTGACTTTCTGCGCAGCAAGGTCGCGGTCAAGTCCGACGACTGGACAACGATCTGGCAGAGGCTGAACGCAAAGTCCTACACGGTGGCCGGCGCGACCTCAGATGCGCTCTCCGCCGACTTTCAGCAGGCGGCGCTCAAGGCGGCCGAAACCGGATCGACCAAGGCCGACTTCCTCAAGGACTTCACGTCGATCTCCGAACGGCATGGCTGGCAGCACAGCGGCACGCCAGGCTGGCGTTCGCTGATCATCTACGAGACCAACCTGTCGATGGCCTATGCGGCCGGCCGCTACGCCCAGCAGACCGAGCCGGAGACGCTCGCCGCCTTTCCTTACTGGATGTACGTCCATTCGGGCTCGCTGCATCCCCGACACGATCACAAGTCCTGGGACGGCCTGGTGCTCCGCGCCGACGATTCCTGGTGGAACACGCACTATCCGCCGAACGGCTGGCGCTGCGGCTGCTGGGTCCGCGTCTGTTCAGCGCGCGACCTCCAGCGCATGGGCAGGAGCGGGCCGGACAAGGCGCCGAAGATCGAATATCGCGAATGGGTCAACCGGAAGACCGGCGACAAGCACCAGGTGCCGAAGGGCATCGATCCCGGCTTCGATTACAATGTCGGCGCCGAGTGGAAGGGCGAGGCGAAGATCCCCGACTATGCGACGCTGAAGCCCGGCCGCCCGATCGCCGCGCCCAAGGCGCAGCCGAAACCCAGCCTGGCGCCGCCTGCGGCCGCCAACGATGATCCGCCTCTTATAATTCCGCCGTCGCCGGGCGTGCCGGGCATTCCGATCCCGCAGTCTCCGGATAGCCCATTGCTGAAGCCGTTGCGGCGTCCGGCAGTGGCCTCGCCGAAGGCAGTCGGTCAAATGGCCGAGGATGCCCTCGCAGGCCGCGCGGCCGATGTCTACGCGGAGACGATCGTTGCCAAGATCGACGATCAGATTGGCAGGGCGCTTGAGACCGATGCGCGCGACGTAGCCCTTACGCCGTGGCGCATTCGCAAGGTCGCCGGCCTTGCGTCGGATCACGGAGGCCTGCCCAGCAACGCGCATCCAGAGGTGACGCCGAAGCTCTGGTCGCAGATCGGCGCCCTCATCCGGCGCGGCCGCGCCTGGACCGACATCGCCACCGACGAGACGCCCCTCAAATGGCGACAGGTCACGATCCATGGCGAGATCGAGGGACGGCAGATGATGGCTGTCGTGCGCGTCGCGACCGGGGCGGATGGAACGGCGAAGCTCATCGTTCCGACCTATCAGGAAGTCGGGGCCCGTCGCATCGCGCGTCTGACACGCGGCAAGAAGATGGTTCGCGATGGTGGCTAGGATAATCGGCGCCCGGAGGGTCGCCATCCCCTCGCGGTGTAGTACCGGAGCGCGCGCAGACGAGCTGCTTTGTCTCAGGCGCCATCGTCAATATAGGCCAGAGCGGGAGAAGCATCAATGACCGGTGCCTCGATGTCGGCGAGTGTCGACGCCAAGGAAGCCGCCCGCGCCTTTGCTGCCCTCAAGGGCATGATGGACGACACCACGCCGATCATGAAGGCGATCGGCGTCGGCCTGGTGCGCGACACGCAAGACCGCTTCATGGACGCCGTCGATCCCGATGGCGAGCCCTGGGCGCCGTTGCTGCCGGCCTATGCCGCGATCAAGTCTGGTCCCGGCATCCTGCGCGAGCACGGCATGCGCGGCGGCCTGATGGGCTCGATCACGTCGAAGGCCAGCCGCAACGCCGTCGAGGTCGGCACCAACAAGATCTATGGCGCGGTGCACCAGTTTGGCGCTACGATCACGCCGAAGAACGCCAGCCATCTCTTTTTCGAGCTGGCCGGCGGACTGGTGAAGGCAAAGTCGGTGACGATCCCTGCGCGCCCCTATCTCGGCATTGGGCCGACCGACGAGCGGACCATCCTGGAGACGGTCACCGACGCCCTCGACCGGCAGATCGCCCGCTCTATCCGGCAAGCGCCGAATAAGAGCCTGTAAGAGGCCTAAGAGCGGCCTCCCGGCCCTGACGTGGGCCATCCCACCCACCTGAACGGCGATCGGGCTGGAGCCTCCTTGCACGTGTAGGCATGAAAATCGCCGTGGGCATTCCCCATGATGCCTTCATGCATCAGCTCATCCAGCTTTTTTCGGCGCTCTCGACGGATGCAACAGCACCCGAGTGGATCCACCTCGTTCCGGCCGGCTCGTTCAAGGGCATCGACGGACGCGGTCCCTACACGCTCGCCGATCCGGCCGCCGTCATCACGCATTCGATGCATGCTGGCGGCGGCAAGCTGCCGATCGACGAGAACCATTCGATCGACCTGGCGGCGCCGAAGGGCGAGCCCTCGCCGGCGCGCGGCTGGATCGTTCAGCTCGAAGCGCGTGCGGATGGCATCTGGGGTCGGGTCGAATGGACGCCGGCCGGCCAGGCGCTCATGGCCGAGAAAGCTTATCGCGGCATCTCGCCTGGCCTGATGGTCGCGGAGAAGACGCTCGTCGTCGGCGCGATCGCCCGCGCTTCGCTCACGAACAACCCGAACCTCAACCTGACCACTCTCCACCACCGGAGCCCCGACATGGACCTCGACAAGCTGCGGAAGGCCCTTGGCCTCGCCGCGACCGCTACGGAAGCGGAAATCCTTGCTGCCGCCGATGCGCAGGCGACGGCGATCTCGACGCACTCGGCGCAGCTCGCAGCGATCATGGCTGCGGCTGGCATCGACGCGGCGACCGCGCCGGACCAGCTCGTCATCCAGCTGCAGCAGCGTCAGGCAGCGGCCGGCGATGTCGGCCAGCTCAGGAACACTGTGATCGCGCTGCAAACGTCGCTCGAGACGCTGCAGCAGACGACGGCGCGCGGTGTCGCCGAGCGGGCGGTCGACGACGCGATCAAGGCGGGAAAGGTCGGCCTCAAGCCGCTGCGCGACCACTATATCGCCCGTCACATGGCCGACCCGGAAGGCGTCGCCAAGGAAATCGCGGTGATGCCGTCGCTCCATTCCGGCGGCCTGGTCGTGCCGCCGAGGACCGGCGAGACCGGCGCCGAGGGGCTCTCGGCCGAGGAGCGGCAGGTCGCGCACCTGATGGGCATCAAGCCCGAAGCCTTCGCCAAGACCAAGGCTGACATGACGCTGGAGACGCTCTGATGGCTCTCTCGAAGGATCGCAACACGCCAACGCGCCACGTGACGGAGTATGTGCTGCCGGTGGCAGCCGCGACGACCATCTACGCCGGCGGCATGACCTGCCTCAACGCCGCTGGATATGCGGTGCCTGGCTCGGTCGCCACCACGCTCAAGACGATCGGTGTCGCTGCGGAGCAGGTGGTCAATGCCGGCGGCAATGGCGCGGCATTCGTCCGCGTCCGCCGCGTGGCCGGACGCTTCAAGAACTCGGCCTCGACCGATGCCATCGCGCTGACCGACATCGGCGCCACCTGCTACGTCGTCGACGACGAGACCGTCGCCAAGACGAACGGCACCAACACCCGCTCTGCCGCCGGCATCATCCGCGACGTGGACGCCCAGGGCGTCTGGGTCGAGTTCTAGGGACCGTCTCATGCTCATCAATCGCAGCAATCTTGCGACGCTTGGCGTCGCCTTCAACACCGCGTTTCAGGCCGGGCTCAGCCAGGGAGAATCGCAGTGGCCGACCATCGCCACCGCCGTGCCGTCGACGACCGGCAAGGAGGAGTATGGCTGGCTCGGCAAGATCCCGAATGTTCGCGAGTGGCTGGGCGACCGCGTCATCCAGAACATCTCACAGGGCAAGTACGCGATCTCGAACAAGGACTACGAGGTCACGATCGGTGTCGATCGCAACGATATCGAAGACGACAACATCGGCATCTACGGCCCGCTCTTCACGGAACTCGGCCGCTCCTCCACCGCGAATTACGACCAGCTCGTCTGGGGCCTGCTGAAGGCCGGCTTCGCGACCAACTGCTATGACGGCCAGTATTTCTTCGACACTGACCACCCCGTGCTCGATGCCAACGGCGTCGAACAGTCGGTCGCCAATACCGATGGCGGTTCCGGCGAGGGCTGGTATCTCGTCGACGACAGCCGCGCGCTGAAGCCGCTCATCCTGCAGAAGCGCAAGGACTGGCAGCTGGTCGCCAAGGACAAGCTCGACGACGAGAACGTCTTCAACAAGAAGCAGTTCATCTACGGCGTCGATGCTCGGCACAATGTCGGCTACGGCTTCTGGCAGTTCGCCTGGGGTTCGAAGCAGACGCTCGACGTCGCCCACTACAACGCCGCGCGCGCCGCGCTCATGGGCATGAAGGGCGACTATGCCCGTCCGCTCGGCCTGATGCCGCGCACGCTGATCGTTGGTCCGTCGAACGAGGCCGCTGGCCGCGCGATCGTCGAGGCGCAGATCAACGCCGCCGGCGCGAGCAACGTCTATTATCAGACGGCGAAGCTCGTCGTCGTGCCGTGGCTCGCCTGACCATGAGCATTCGCATCCTCTGCAAGCAGCCGGGCTTCCGGCGCGGCGGCATCGCGCATGCCGCCGATACCACCTGGCCGGCCGATTTCTTCTCGGCCGAGCAGCTCGCGCAGATCCTGGCCGAGCCGAAGCTGATCGTCACCGGCGCCGAAGACGCTGTCGATGATCTCCTCGCCGAAGCCGGCCGCCTCACGATCGAGGCGATGGCGAGCCTCCGGCGCGATCTCGCCGGCGACGAACAGAATACCCAGGAGGGGCGGTCTGGTACGGCTCGCGAGGCCCCCAGCGCCGATAGCGGTTCGACCGACGCGCCGGCCAGCGCTCCGGTTGATGGAGCCCAGCTCGCCGCCCCGCAGGTTTCGCCGGAGCCCGCGCCTGGCGGCCCGACGCCGGATGGCCAGCCGGCGAACACCACTGAGACCTTGAGCGCCGATCCGGCTGGGGCGCCCGAGGACAACCCTGACACCGGGCAGTCGCTGGGCAACGTTCCCGGCGCCGCGTCCGATGCCGCTCCTCCCAAGAAGCCCCGCAAGGGCTGATGCCTGACTGCGGCGGGCGCGAATGCCCGCCGCCTTTTCTCACGCCTGGATGACCATGCCCTACGCCACCATCACCGACATGATCCTGAAGTTCGGCGCGATCGAAATGCGCCGGCTGTCGTCGGCTGATGGCGATTTGCCTGATCATGTCGAGGCACCGCGGATCGAGGATGCACTCTCCGCCGCTTCGGTCCAGATCGACAGCTATCTGCGCAAGCGCTACCCGCTGCCGCTGCCGTCGCCGCCTTCCGAACTCAATCGCGCGGCCTGCGTCCTCGCCCGCTACGACCTCGCCACCGGTGGCGATCGGTCGCCGTCCGAGGAAATGCGCCTGGCGCGCAAGGAAGTCATCGGCTGGCTGGAGGCGATCGCGGCCGGCCGCGTCGAGCTGGCCGGCGTCGAGGCGATCGGCACCGGCGGCACCAGCGCCGGCGCGCGCGTCTCGGATCGGCCGGCCGCCTTCTTCACGCCGCCCGGCGGAGGGCTTTGATGTCCGCCGATCCCGTCACCCTCTTCACGCGCGGCATCGAGAAGATCCTGCGTGAGCTGCTGCCGTCGAAATGGGCCATCGAACACGTGCCGGCGCAGCTAACGCTCACCGAGTTCAAGCGGCTCCTGAATGTGACGCCGTTCATCGGTATCGCCTGGTCGAAGACCGACATCGGCGATGGTGCCGGCCGGTCGCCGATCCTTGGCATGACCGCTCTACTCACCTTCTGCGTCCGCAATGTCAGCCGCACGGCTCGCTTCATGTCGGACGACGCAGGCCCCGGCCTCTATTCGTCGATGGAGGCGTCCCGGATCCTGCTGCATGGCCGGTCGATCGAGGAGATTGGCACGGTCACCGTCACGGCATGTTCCCAAGCCTATGCCGATGGCTATGGCGAGATGGATATCGCGGTCGGCCTGATGACCGTCCAGGCGAGCACGATCGCGAGCCGTGCCGACAGCGTCGCTGACCTTCCCGATTTCGCCCGCCTCGCTACCACCTGGGATTTCGACCAGGGCAGCAACGGCCCGGCCGACAACCTCACCGACATCATCCAACCGGAGGCACAGACGTGACCGACAAGAAGTTTCTCCGTCCGGCGGAGGGCGTAAGCCTGCCGCTTGCTGACGGCTCGCCGTGGCCGGCCGAGGGCGCGCTGGTCGACGTCGACCAGTATGTCCGCCGCCGGATCGCCGATGGCGATGTCATCTCCGCAAAGCCGCCTGTCGCGGCTTCCGAGCCCGTCGAAGACGGCGCGTCGGCCAAGAAAGGCAAGTAAATGGTCAGCTTTGCCGAAATCCCGTACGACTGGCTGAAGCCCGGCGTCTATGTCGAGGTGCGGCCGAACTACGATCGCATGGGCGCGGTTCCCTATCCGTCGCGCGTCCTGCACGTCGTCCAGATGCTGGCGACTGGCTCGGCCGTAGCTGGTCAGGTCTACCGCATCACGCGGCCCGATCAGGGACGTGGCCTGTTCGGCGCCGGCTCGGTCGGCGCCGATATGATCGAGGCCTTCAAGAAAGCGAACCTGACGACCGACGTCTATGCGATCGCCCTGGCTGACGCCGGCGGCGGCGTCGCGGCCGCCGGCTCGATCGCCCTGGCCGGAACCGCGACCGCCTCGGGCGCTCTGCCTGTCTATGTCGGCTCCATGCGCATTCCGGTCGCAGTGTCGATCGGCATGACGGCGGCGCAGCTTGCGACCGCGCTTGCTGCGGCTATCAACGCCATCGCGACGCTGCCTGTCACGGCAGCCGCCGCGACGGGCACGGTGACGCTCACCGCCCGGCACAAGGGCGAGGTCGGCAACGCGATCCATATTTCGATCGCGCGCCGCGATGGCGACGCGATCCCGGCCGGCATCACGCCGACCATCACCGCGATGACCGGCGGCACCACGAACCCGACGCTGCAGACCGCGCTCGATGCCGTCGCCGCCGAATGGTTCACCGACTTCGTCATCCCCTGGGACGATGCGACCAACCTCAGCGCTCTCCAGTCTGAGCTGGCTGTCCGCTACCAAGCCATGGGTAAGAAGGACGGCCATGCCTATGTCGGCCATCGCGGCATCTTCTCCGCGCTGACCACGAAAGGCGGGCTGACCAATTCGCCGTTCATCTCCGGCGTCGGCGCGAAGAACTCGCCGTCGACGCCCTGGGCATGGGCGGCGTCGCTCGCCGGCGTCGCGTCCTTCCAGCTCGCCAACGATCCGGCTCGGCAGCTGCGAGGACTGTCTCTGCCGGGGATCGAGGCGCCGCTCACGGCCGACCGCTTCACCGAGACCGAGCAGGACCTTCTGCTGAAGGGCGGCATCTCGACCTTCATGGCGCAGAGCGATGGCACAGTCACGATCGACCGTGTCGTCACGACCTACAAGGTTTCGCCGCTTGGCGTCGCGGATCGCGCCTGGCTCGACATCATGATCCCGAAGACGGCGAGCCGGATCCGCTACGATTGGGCGAGCTACGTCTCCCTTGTCTATCCGCGCCACAAGCTCGCGGACGACAACAGTCCGGCGGCGGCGGCACGCGACAGCGTCGTCACGCCTGGGCGGATGCATGCCAGCTGGGGCGCGCGCTGCACACTCTATGAGCGCTGGGGCTGGATCGAAGGCGCCAGCGACACCGTCGCGCAGTCGACATTCGAGCGCGACGACAGCGATCGCAACCGCCTCAACGCCAGCCAGCAGATCCGCATCATCGGCAATCTGATGGTGCTGGCGGCAGCGCTCGAGTTCCAGGTCTAGGAGACGGCATATGGCACAGGTTCTCGGCATCATCGATATTCTCTGGCGGGGGTCGAACATCCCCGTCGAGAAGGGCGCCAAGTTGAAGCTTGGCGGCATCAAGAACAATCCGGTCACGTTCGGCCGCAAGGTGGCGCGCGCCCAGGAGTTCATGGGCTCGGAAATCACCGCGACGACGAATCTCGAACGCGGCATTTCGTACGGCGCGATCTACTCCGAGGGCGAAGGCGAGCTGCAGGTCACCTGCGACACGGGGCACATCTACACGTTCCCCGACGCCTTCCTGACCGACATCCCCGAAATGACCGGCGGCGAGGGCGGCAAGCTCGAAATGAAGTGGTCGGCCGGCGACTATGAAGAGGTCATGCGCTGATGGGCACGGAAAGCCACGCGGTTATCGATCTCGACGAAGATCGACACACTCCGGTTTTGGGCTCAACCGGTAGCGGCACGATCGTCGAGGAAGGCGCCACGTCTGTCGTCGACGAGGACGCGGATCTCGGCGATGGCATCCCGGCCCGCGCTCGACGTAACGGCAACGGCTCGATCACGCTGCCGCTTCGCTATCCGGTGACGCTCACCATCAAGTCGGCCACGAACGGCACCCGCGACGAAACCTATGCGGAGTTGACCTTTCATCGCCTGACGGGCGCGGATCTCCGCGCCATGGACGCTGCCTCGGCGCAGAGCAAACAGGTCGTGTTCCTCGCCCGTTCGACGCGGATCCGCGAGGCCGTCATGAACGTGCTGTTCGACAAGATGGATGGCGGCGATCTGCTCGATGCCGGGAATGTCGTCGGCTCTTTTTTTCCGAGTGGCCCGAAGGCTGGCCGGTTTACCTAGCCGGCATTGCCGCCAATACCGGCTTCAGCGCGGCCGAGATCGAAAGCTTCGATCTCGACCGCGTGCGCTTCTGGTGGAACGCCCTCAACACCTACTTCGAACGGTCTAGGGAGGACTGAATGGCCGGCAAGCAGCTCAAGGTCTCTGTCCTCGTCGATCTGATCGATCGGCTCTCGTCGCCCCTCAATCGGGTCGTCGGCCGGATAGGCGGGCTCGGCCGACAGGTCGGCGTTCTCGGTGCCGCGATGGCTGCATTCTCGTTTGCCCAGCCGATCGCCCAGGCTGCGCAATGGGACTCGTCGCTGCGGAATATCGGCATCACGGCCGGATTGTCAGGCGCTGCGCTCGATCGAATGATCAGATCTTCTGGCGGTCAGTATGAGCGGCTGGCGCTTCAGGTCGGCCAATCGTCGGCCGACATTGCCGCAGGTGCGAACACACTCATAGCCGCAGGCATGGATACTAAGCGGATCGATAATCTCTTGCCGATCATCGGCCGAGTATCGACCGCCGCAGATGCAGCATTCCAGGATATCTCGAAAACTGCGTTCGCTCTGTCTGACGGGCTCCAGGTGCCGGCCGACCAGATGGAAGGCGCATTGGCATCGCTCGTCGTCGCCGGCAAGGCAGGCCGCTTCGAGCTGGCGGATATGGCGAAGTTCTTTCCGGCACTCACCGCCCAAATGGCCAATCTTGGCGTCACCGGCCGTGAGGCTGTGACGACGCTCGCCGCCGGCCTCCAGATCGCGATGAAGGGTGCGGCTGATCCGGCCGAAGCCGCCAACAACATGAAGAACTTCCTCGCCAAGCTTTCGAGCCCGGAGGTCAAGCGCAACTTCGAGAAAATGGGTGTCGACCTCAGCGGCGTCATGAAAGACGCTGTTGCCAAGGGCATCAATCCGATCGAGGCCGTAATTCAGAAGGTCTCGAAACTCACGGGTGTGAGTGCCGCCGATATCTCGAAGGCCTTTGCCACCGCAAAGAAGAGCGGGCTCACCGATGCCGCCGCACTGGCGAAGGTCGAGGAACAAGTCCGGAAAATTGGGGGAGCCGACAAACTCGCCAACCTCTTTGGCGACCAGCAGGCGCTGTCATACCTTCTGCCCTTCTTGGCCAACATGCAGGAATATACGCAGATTGCCCAGGAGGCGGGCAAAGCGACCTCGGCCGCTACCGACACGGACTTCGCCAGCCGGATGGCCGGGCTGGAAAAGAGGCTGCAGCGCTTCAGCGAGATTGCTACCCAATTTGGTCGCCGCGTCGGCTTTGCGTTCGCGGAAAACCTCGGCTGGATCAGTGCTGGCCTGGATGGATTGCTGAGTGTCATCGCCGTCTTGGATGCTGCGCTGCCCGGCTCCGTCGACACCATCCTAATGCTCGCCGGCGGCTTCATGGCGCTGGTCATCGGCCTTGGGCTGCTGGCGCCCGCGCTCTCGATTGTAGGCGCTGGCCTCGGCGTCATCGGCGCGATCGTCGGCGTGATCTTCTCGCCCTTCATCCTAATCATCGCGGCGATCGCGGGCGCTGCAGCCATCATCATGGCGGACTGGGCGTATTTCGCGCCGTTCTTCCAGCGGCTCTGGCTCGGCATCAAGCAAACCTTCCGCCAGGCGCTGGACGCTCTCAAGAGCCTCTTCAGGGGCGACTTCGCCGGCTTTAAGCGGGGCATGCTCGCCGCCTGGGAGAGCCTGAAGGCCAGTGCCTCGGCCGGATGGGATATCGTCAAGGGCGTCTTCTTCAAGCTCATCGAGCGCATGAAAGGCATCGACTGGTGGTCAGTCGGCAAAGCGATCATCACCGCGATCTGGTCTGGCCTCAGCTATGTCGGCAGCCTTCCCGGCCGAGCGCTCTTCGCCCTCGGCCGGGCCTTTCTCGACTATGACTGGATGGCAATCGGCAAGGATCTGATGTTGCACATCCTTGCCGGCCTCATGTGGATCGCGGATGTCGGCGCGCGGTTCGGGCGCTGGCTCGGCGATCAGATCATGAGCGTAGACTGGGCCGGCATCGGCAAATCCATCATGCAGGCGATCTGGGACGGCATGAAGTCGCTCGGCGGCGCGATCGCCGATTGGTTCGCGCAGACCTTCAAGTTCACGCCGCAATTTGCGCCGCGCACCGGTGGCGCTGGACAGCCGACGGCCGATCCAACGTCGTTCAGCCCCGGCGGCGCCGAGCCGCTCGGAGGCACGGGCGGTGGCGGACAGCCGCTCGGCGGCACCAACGGCCTGAAGCGAGCGGCGTCGAACACGACTGTCGATGGACACATCGTCGTCACGGCCGACAAAGGCAGCCAGGCACGCGTGGTGAAGCAACCCAAGGGCCGCGTCGCGCTCGTCGCCGATCGCGGCCTCGTGCTGGGACGAGCCTGATGAGCATTCTCGATATCGACGGTCTGCTGCCGGGGCTGTTGCCGGCGGCCTATCGCGGCAACACCTTCTGGATGCCCGATGTCAGCCACGAGGCCGGCCGCCGCACGCTGGTGACGCTCTTCCCCGGCATCGACGCGGCGGCCTTCGACGACCAGGGCCGCCACGACGGGCCGATACAGGTCACCGGCCTTGTCATCGGCGACGACTATGTCGCCCAGGCGCTGGCGCTGCAGGCGGCATTCCAGACCGCAGGACGTGGGACGCTGCTGCATCCCTGGCTTGGCGAGATCTCCGTCGTCATTGCCGACCCGGCTCAGATCCGCTTCGGCTCGCGGTCGCTGCGCCTGGTGCAGTTCGAGGTGTCCTTCTTCCGTGCCGACGTCGCCGGCGCCGGGATCTTCGGTACGCTGGCCGGCCTGCTCTCAGCTGTCGCATCGCTCGCCGCGATTCCCGGCCAGATCATCTCCGCGGTTGTCTGTATCAGCGTCATGGCCGTGGCGACCTGGACGAGCGTCAGCACGATGGCATCGTCGATCGCCGGCTTGCTCGACACGACGATTGCCAGCTCGGCCGCCGCTCCGGCCTTGACCGAGGCGACGCTTGCGGACCGCGCCGTGCTCTCATCCGCGATATTGGGCGCGGCGGGCGCCAGCACAGCGACGGCGATCGCAACCGGCATCAACGCGGTGGTGCAGTCGATCGGCGCGACGGCGATCGGCGCCGAGCCATCGGCGATCGGCGCGGCCAGCAGTGCCCCAAGCGCGGCCGTGCTCGGCGCCCGCTCCGGCGCGGCGCTGTTGCTCGATCTCGCGTCCGGTATCAACGCGCTCGGCGCGCCTGGCACCTTTGCGCTTGGGCTCCGGATCGCGGCCGAGGTTGCGGTCATCGCCGAGGCTGTGCGCGTTGCGGCCGAGATCGACTATGAGAGCCGACAGGATGCGAGCAGCTGGCGCGACGAGCTCGCGGCCGCGATCGACAGGGCCAGCGACGGGGCGGCGGCGATTGCGCCGGCAGCGCCGGCGGCCGCCGCGATCGCGCGCGACCGGCTCGCTGCGGTGCGCGCCGCTCTTGGCCGCGACATGAACGAGATCATCGGCCGGCTGCCATCGGTCTATACGATCACGCCGGCCGGCCCCGTCTCGGCATGGCTGATCGCGCAGCATGTCGCCGGCAACGATCCGTCGACGGTTGTCGGCACATTCGACGACATCGTGCGCCGCAATCGCCTCAGCCATCCCGGACTGATCACCGGCCCTGTCGAGGTTCTGGCATGAGCGATGTCCTTTTCGGCGTCACGACGCGGCGCGTCGCGCTGCATTTCGCCGGCCAGGTCTTCGACGAGTGGACCCGGATCGAGATTGTCCGCTCGATCGATGACATTTCCGGTTCGTTCTCGCTTGAGCTTCGCGATGGGGTGCGCTCGATTTCAACATGGCCATTCGCGACGCTCGCCGGCCTCGCGCACCGCTCCGACCTCTGGTCAGAGGTCAAGCTGACGATCGACGGCGAGACGGTGCTCATCGGCTGGATGGACGAGATCGACCCCTTCGCGGGCGAGGGGCAGGCCTTCGTCTCATGCTCGGGGCGCGACAAGACGGGCGACCTGGTCGACTGCGCCGCGACGGTCGACGGGCCGGCCGAGTACCGCAACGTCACCGTGCTGGAAGCCGCGAAGCGGATCTGCAAGCCATTCGGCATTGCCGTCCGCGCCGATGCGGATGTCGGCGAGCCCTTCGACCGCGTCGCGATCGATCCCGGCGAAACAGCCATGTCGGCGATTGAGAAGCTTGCCCGCCAGCGCGCGTTGATCATCACCTCGGACGGCGTCGGCGGGCTGCTCTTGACCCGATCCGGCAAGACGCGCGCCTCGGGCACGCTGACCTTTCCAGGAAATGTTACTGAATCCGGCGGCGCCTTCAGCGCCCGCGACCGGTATTCGGAATATGTCGTCAAAGGCCAGGCCGAAAAGGCAGGCGGCGCGCGATCCAAGACAGCCACGCTCGACGCGACGGCGGAGCCGCTCACGAGCGACCAGAGCGAGGCAATCTCCCGCCAGGCGGCGCGCGAGGAAAAAGGCGTCAGTATCGTCGGCCGCGCCAAGGACAGCGAGGTGACCCGCTATCGCCCGATCGTCTCGCTCGGGCGGACGCAGCTCACGGCCAAGGGCGCGCAGACGCAGGCCAACTGGATGATGCGTACGGCCCGCGCGCGGTCGGAAAACCTCGATCTGTCCGTCCTGGATTTTCGAAGCTCCGGCGCGCTTTGGCGGCCCAATACGCTCGTTGCCGTCGATGACAGCTATCAGGACATCAACCGCGACATGCTGATCTCGGGCGTCACCTATACGGCCGACGAACAAGGCTGCGCCACGCGTCTGCATCTCACCGGGCCGGAAGCCTATGACGTCGAGCCGGAGGAGGAGCGCCGCCGCAATCATCGGCGATCGCGACGCAAGTCGGGCTCATCCAAGGGCGCGACGGGCAAGCTCGACAGCACAGCGGAGCGCCTTCCCGAATGAGCCCGCGTGAAATCCACCATGCCCTCCGATCCCTGATCATGCGCGGCATCGCGCGCAGCTCGGCCGACACCGGCGAAAGCCAGACGATCGACGCCACGATCGGCGCCGGCATCGAGCGCAGCGAGGTTGAGGTCATCCATGCCTTCGGGTTCGCGTCGCGGGCGCCAGCCGGCGGCGCCGTCGTCCTGCTCGCGGTCGGCGGCGATACCGGCGACCTGGTCGCCCTGCCGGTCGCGATGCCTGGCATGCGCCTCGGCGGGCTGGCAGAGGGCGAGGCCGCCATCTACTCGATCAACGGCACCCGCGTTCACGCCAAGGCGGACGGCACGATCGACATCCTCGCGTCGAACAAGGTGACGATCCGCGTTGGCGCGGCCGAGATCACGGTCGAGAATGACGCCGTCAACGTCACGCTGGGCGACGCCAAGATCGAGATGACGAGCGACAAGGTGCGCGGCAGCGTCGGTGCCAGCCGGTTCGCGGCCGGGTCCGGCATCGCCAAACTCGTGTCGGGCGACAATTATGTCGTCGTGACGCCGGCCGTCATCCGCTCGTCGGTCGCGATCGTCGTCGGCGCGGACCCCGATCCGTCAATCTGATCAAGTGATGCCTACACGTGCCAGCATGATGTTTTTCGCGCGCGCGCGACAAAACTGCCAGCATGACCGACTGGCTCGACATCGCTCTCATCTTCGATCCCGCCACGCGCACGGCTGACCTTGCGCTCGGCGAGGATGGCGATCTCGTGCTCGACGAGACGCCGGCAACGGCGATGCTCATCGCCTTTGGCTCCGATCGCCGCGCGCGCGACGATGACGATCTCCCGACCGGCCAGAGCGAACTGAACCGGCCATCGTCGCTCGTTGAGCGGCGGGGCTGGGCAGGCGACGCGCTCGACGGCGCCGGCGAGCTGATCGGCTCGCGGCTCTGGTTGCTCGATCGCGCCAAGCAATCGGAATTGACGCGGCTGATGGCGTCCGAATGGACGAAGGAAGCCTTCGCCTGGGTCGCCCCTGACACGGGCAAGGCCGCCGAGATCGACGTCGCATGGCCGCGCAGGGAGATGCTCGGCATCACGGTCGGCGTCGATGGCCGCTCTCTCACCATCAACAAGCGGGTCGGCTGATGCCCTTTCCGTTGCGGACGCCCCAGGAGCTGCAGCGCCGGCTCGAAGCGAGCATGGAGACAGAGCTGCGCCGTGTTCGCCCCGATGCGTCCGAGGCCGCGATCGCGCGGGCCGTGCGTTCGCCGCGCGGCGTGATCGCCGCCGTGCTGCGCGTGACCGCGATGGCGCTCTATGAGGAACGCCTGTTCCTGCGCTGGATGGGCGACCAGTATTTCCCCGATACCGCCGAGGTCGAGGCGCTGATCCGGCATTGCTCGATCTGGGGCATCGTGCGGCGGCCGGCGACGCGCGCCATTGGACGGGCGACCGTCACCGGCGTGAACGGCACGGCGATCCCGATCGGCGCCAGGCTCGTCGGCGCAACCGCCATCTATCTCACCACGACGGCCGTCACGGTCGACGACGGCGAGGCGGTGCTTGAACTGACCGCGCTCGATGCAGGCGTCGACGGCAACGCGGCGGCCGGCACCGGACTGTCGTTCGAAAGCCCGATCGCCGGGCTCGACGCGCCAGTCGCGGCCGTCGATGACGAGGGGCTCACCGGTGGCGCCGAGATCGAGACGCCGGCAGCTTTGCTGCGGCGCCTGCTCGAACGCATCCAGGAGGCCGCGCATGGCGGCGCCTTCTTCGACTATCCCGTCTGGGTCCAGAACAAGTTCGCGGCGCTCAGTGTGCTTTGCCTGCCGAACTGGACCGGCCTCGGCACGGTCGGCGTCGCCGTCGTCATGGGCGATGCCGATGCGCCGCGCGTACCGACATCGGCGGAGCTGATCGCGATCGCCGCCGAGATCGAGGCGCAGCGGCCCGTGACGGCCGATGTCGACGTCTTCGCCGCGACGCTCGTGACCGTCGATCCGACCATCATGGTCGATCCCTTCACGGTGGCGGTTAAGGCGGCCGTTCAAACGGCTCTCAAGACGTTCTTCGCCGCCGAGGCCGGCATCGGCAAGCTTGTGCCGAAGTCGCGGATGTCCGAGGCGATCTCGGCCGCGTCGGGCGAATATCGCCATGAGCTGATCATTCCGGTCGGTGACGTCGCGCCTGCGGCAGCGGCCTTCCCTGTGCTTGGCACGATCACCTGGGAGGCGCCGTCGTGAGCCGCAGCGCCGACGTCGCGCACCGCGAAATCCTCTCGTTGATGCCGCCCGGCTGGGTCTGGCCGCGCGGGACCGACAGCCTGTTCGCTGCCGTGCTGAAGCCGCTGGCGATCGAGCTGGCCGACCTTGAGGCAACGGCCGAGGCGATGATCGAGGAGATCGATCCGCGCACGGCGACGCTGTGTCTGGAGGATTTCGAGCGCGTCCTCGGCGCCGATCCCTGCGGCCGCGACCCTCTGACTTACACGATCGCCGAGCGCCAGCAGCTGGCGCATCAGCGCTGGACGGCGCGCGGCGGTCAGTCGATCGCCTATTTCACCGAGCTGGCGGCGAAACGCGGCATCGCGATCAACATCATCGAGGCGCATCCGACCGTGGCCGACCGGGCCGAAGCCGGCGACGAACTGGTCGAATCGCCCGAGCAGTTCGTGTGGCTGGTGCAACTCGCCGCGACCGAAGAAATCCTCTTTGAGGCCGGCAAAAGCGAGGCAGGCGACCTGCTGGTCGAATATCGCGGCCCCGACATCGAATGCGACATCCGCCGCCGCCGGCCCGCGCAGACCGAGGTCGTCTTCTCCTACACGCTCAGCTCCGGCGACGCCGGCCAGCTCGATTTTTCCTCGGCCTCGCAGTCCGGCCAAGAGCTGGACGGTTGGCTTTGAAACCTTTCGTGAGAGGCACCTGAATGGACCGCATCAACGGCCTGAACACCATCGACATCGGCAGCGGCCGCCGCGGCTTCCGTGGCCGCAACGCGATCGCCGGCGTGGCCGGAACGGAAGTAAAGGCGGCCTGGCTGAACGGGGTCCAGGAAGAGCTGATGGCCGTCATCGAGGCGGCAGGTCTGACACCGTCCGATGCCGACTTGGCGCAGCTGTTGAAGGCGATCTCCAAGCTGGGATCGAGAATGCTTGTCGTCTCCGCGACCGGCGTCACGAACTGGACCGTTCCCGCCGGCGTCTACAGCGTTCTTGCAGAGGTCTGGGGGGCTGGCGGTGGTAGTGGCGGCACGAGCAACGGCGCCGTGGCGGGCGGAGCGAGCGGGTGGTATCGCGCGGGGCCCGTTGATGTCACCCCTGGCGACGTCATCGCGATCACAGTCGGCGCAGGAGGCACGGCCGGCAACGGCGCGCCAACGGCAGGCGGCAATGGCGGGTCAAGCAGCTTCGGATCCGCGATCACCTCGGTCGGCGGGCGCGGCAGCAACGGCGCGAGCAGTGGCACCGGAGGTGGCGTGACAGCTCCGCTTTCGGGCGGCGCCGGCGGATCGCTCGTGATACCCGGCGCACCAGGCAGTCCTGGCCTCGTGATCGGCGGCACGCCGGTCGGTGCGGCTGGCGGTGGTTCCTTCTGCAGCGCCGTTTCAATCGCACTTAGCGTGTCGACCGGCTTTGGCGCGTCCTATCCGGGCGGGGGCGCCAACGGCGCAGGCGGCAGCACCAATGCGGCGGGTGCCGCAGGCGCTAACGGCCTCGTGATCGTCACCTATTGATGGAGGCCGCAATGGCTCGATTTGCACGCATCAGCGACGGCATCGTCGCAGAAATCATCCTCTTGCCCGATGGGCTGTCGCCAGCGTCGGCCTTCCATCCCGATGTTGCGGCCGAGATGCGCCCCTGCGGTGAAGAGGTCGCCGAGGGATGGACCTTCGCAGGCTCCGGGTTCGCGGCGCCGGTTGCCCCCCCACAGCTCACCGGCGAGGCGCTGGACGCGCTCAAGACATCCCTGCGCACGGCGATCGACGCCGAGGCCGAGCGCGAGCGCCTTCGTTACATCACCGCCGGCGCCGGCCAGGCGATGACCTATGCCCGCAAGACGGAAGAGGCCAAGGCCGCCAGTGCGGACGCCACGCCAACGGCCGAAGCCTATCCGCTGCTTGCCGCATCGGTCGGCATTGATGGCGCCGATATCGCCGCTGTCGCGGCGGTGGTGCTCGCCATGGATGCGCAGTGGTCTGTGATCGGCGCCGCGATCGAAATGGCGCGGCTCTCGGCCAAGAAGACCGTGACCGAAGCCGCCGACGAAGCCACGGCGCGATCCGCCGCCGTCGTGACCTGGCCGGCCTGATCATGCCAATCCCGTTCGACGTCTCGATCTGGCGCGGCAACGATCGGCCTGATGCCATCTGGGCCTGGCCGGACGGCTACACCGCGACGACCAACTGCCAGCTCACGATCTGGGTCCGGGAAAGCCTCGTGCTCGTCGCGCAAGGCGGCGCCGCGCTCATCGTCGACACGGTCGGGCGTCGGTTCATCTGGCGGCGCACGGTGGCCGAGAGCCGCCTGATCCCGGAAGGCCGCGTCGCTCAATACGAGATCGAGGACCACCGTGGCGGGGAAGAGACCATCTTCTACGGCACGATCACCGGTCTCGGCGGCCTCAACCTCGACGAGGACGAGCCAGACGGCTCTCCCGGCCAACTTGATTTCTCGACCCCTCTCAATTCCGCACTCGAACTCGACGGATGGCTTTGATGCCCGCGACGATCACTACCCGGCAAATCAAGGATGGCGCCAACAACCTGATTGACCGTCAGCTGCTCGATGTAGCGGGGACAGGTTACGGCCCCTTCATCGCGCTGCAGGCGATCGCCAACGCCGCCGGCACCGGCATTGTCGATATCGAGGCGTTGCTGGCCGCTGGCATCCCGCTTTTCGCCGGAGCGGCCGTCGTCTCGGCCACCAATCCGCTTCCGGTCGGTGGCTCGCAGCTCGCGACGGTGACCGCGACCATCGCCAGCGGTGGCAGCCTGTCCGGGGCGGTCGACCTTGGCACGGGTCGGCTTGTCGGCCTCATCCTCCCGGCCGCCTGGACCACCGCCGCGATCACATTCCAGGGTTCGGCCGACGGCGCGACCTATTTCGACCTCTATGATGACGCGACCGAACGGGCCATTGCCTCGGCCAGCGTCGTGCCATCGCGCTTCATCGCCCTGCCGATCGTCGACTGGCTGATGATCCGCTCGGTGAAGCTGCGCTCGGGCAGCGCCGCGACCCCGGTCGCGCAGGGCGCCGCCCGCTCCATCACCCTCGTCACGGCGCGCTGACCCATGTCGACGCTCCTTGCCCGCAAGCTCGCCCGACATGTTCCCTGGCTGCCTCGCGGCGCCAAGGAGCATTTCGATCTCCGCTCCGGGCGCTATTTCGCGGCTGGCAAGCCCCGCGCGACGCTGGGGGCGGCGTTCTCTTCGGCTGGGCTGACCTTTGCCCGTGCCAGCCAGGGCGGCTACTTCGGCGGGGGCGGTGTCATCGCCTATGCAGCGGCCGGAGCGCCCCGCCTCGACACGCATCCCGCGACGCTGGCGCCGCTCGGCCTCCTGATCGAGCGGGCAATGACGCCGCTTTCGACCAATGGCGAGGCGATCGACAACGCCTATTGGTCCAAGGTCAACAACGCCTCCGGAACGCCACTCGCAGACGTCGACATCGCGCCGGACGGCACGACGACGGCGGACCGCTTCGTGCCCTACACGGGCAATTCGAGTGCGATCCAGTTCTACCGGACCGTCACCGGCCTGACGACCGGTGTGAAGCACAGCCTCTCGGCCTTCGCCAAGCCCGACCCGACGGTCGGCATCCGCTATGCCGTCATTGGCATGCTCTATGGCGGCACGCTGAAATCGGGCTGGGTCGACCTCGCGACGCAGTCGGCCGGCAACGTCCAGAACGGCGGCACGATCGTGGCGCGGCCGGCCGGCAACGGCTTCGTGCGCGGCGGCTATTCGATCGCGCCCACGTCGAACTCGCTCAACATCGGTGTCCAGCCAGCGAGCAGCAACGGGACGCTGTCCTTTACCGGCGACAGCGTGAAATATGCCACGGTCTGGGGTCTCCAGTTCGAACAGGGCGACTTCGCCACGTCCTATAATGGCGGCGTCGCACGGAACGCCGACAGCCTGACACGCTCGATCTCCGCTCCCGATCACCTCGTGCGCGTGATCGGCTTCACGGCTCCGCCGGGGCTCTCGACCAATGTCGTCTGGCAGATGGACGACGGCAGCGAGGCAAACAGGGTGCGCCTCTATCGCGACAATGCGGGCGTAGTCCGGCTGGTCGTGACGGCCTCCGGCGCCGAAACAGTCAATCTCCCGCTCGGCACGGTCGCCAACGAGAGCTTCAACCGTGTTGCCATCGCCTATGACGGTGCCAGCTTCCGCGCGGTCATGAACGCCAATCTAACCGTACAGATCGCGGTCGCGGCCATGCCGCCGGTCACGACCGAGCGTCTCGGTTCGAGCGCGACGGCGGGCGAGGAGTTCTGCGGCTGGCTCGGCGAATTCACCAGCTATGACAGCCTGGCCGACGGCGGCCTTCGCGAAGCTTCGCGCGTCTTCCCGTCCTGGGTGCCGACCGACAGCGCCAACGCTCCGGCGGACATCTTCGTGGACTATGTCAACGGTCGCTTCTGGGCCAATGGCCGGGCCTACCCGTCGCTATCGACCTTCCTCGCCGGCATCGGCGCGACAGTCTATGGCGACGCCGACTGGACGATCCCCTGGACGTCAGGAGCATTCGCCGCCGTCATCGAGGGCCTGGCCGGCTCTGCCAAGGCCGTCGGCTCCAACTACCAGTTCCTGTCGGTCGATGACGACGTCGGCGGAAAGTACGAACGTGTCTACCTCTCGGGGTCGCAAAACGCCCTGGGCGTGTCGGGCTATTGGGGCACGTTCTATTTTGGCTACGAGAACCCGACCCTTTATCCAAAGTTCGCGGGCTTCCGGGTCGCCGTGAACTTCAAGACCAATGACTTCTCCGTCTCGTTCGAGGGTGGTTCGCCCTACATCGACACCGCCGGTACCGTGCTCACGCCGACGACGCTGCGCATCGGCAACAACTACGGCCGGACTCTACCCGTCGTGGACGGCGAAATCTGGAAGGTCACCATCTTCAAGGTGACCAAGACCTCGGCCGAGATCCAGGGCCTCGCCAATGCGCGCTACCCGATCATCTCCGCCGGCGACAGCTATGTCGGCGGCGCCGGCAATGTCGGCCTGCCGCTGTCGATCGGGCGGCTCCGGAGGCGCCTGGTGCTCAACACGGGTGTTGGTGGCTCGACGCTCGCCTCTCAGGTGTCCGTCGCAACGACGGCCATCGCAGCCTGGCCGACGGCTACGTTCCTGCACTGGGACGGAGACGACAACGGCGCTGCGACCGACATCGCCGATGACCTCGCCAACTACGCCACGATGGTCAATGCCGTGCTCGCCAACGGCCATACGCGCTACGTCATCGTGGCGCCCATGCCGCGCGGTGGGCAGACGACAACGCAGCGCCAGCGCTGCCGCGACCTCTACACCGCACTCGCGGCCGCCTATCCGGGCCATGTCGTCGACCCGCTGCCGATCGTGCTGCAACTGGCCGACCCGGTCGCGGATGCCGCCGACATCGCCGCCAACCAGTGCCCGTCAAGCCAGATGCAGGACGGCGTGCACCTGGTGCAGGCGGCGATGGACCTCGTCGTGACGGCGGGCGTGATGCCGATCATCGACGCCAACGGCTGGCTGCCGGCGGAATGACGGCTTCCTGGCTGGCCGACACCGTCGCCTTGTAGCGGCGTTCGGGCGGAGAACGACCGACCGGGATAGCAGACAATGTGGAGCGAGCGGCCCGGTTCAGCTGGGCTGTTCCGGACTGCGGGGCCAATCCGGCAAGATCTTCCCCGCCCGACGCCAAAACGTTCAACGTCGCGCTCGCCGCTGCTGTGCACAGCCGGCTGACGAGACATGATTCGAGCCTATTTCGATATGGAGAATTCAGACTTTCGGCTTGTTGATCCCGTGAAACCCCTCGCCGCCTACATTGGCGGCAAGAGGAACCTCGCCGAGCGGATCGCCAAGAGGATTGATGCCGTACCTCACGACACCTACGCGGAGCCCTTTGTGGGAATGGGTGGCATATTCCTCCGCCGCAGCCGCGCTCCGAAGGCCGAGGTCATCAACGATCTATCTGGCGACGTGATCGGCTTTTTCCGGGTCTTGCAACGCCACTACATCGCCTTCGTCGACTTCCTTCGGTTCCAGATTACTAGCCGAAGAGAATTCGAGCGCCTTGTCCGCACCGACCCATCGACCTTGACCGATCTGGAGAGAGCCGCCCGCTTTCTCTACCTTCAGCGGACGGCATTCGGGGGCAAGGTCGTCGGCCGGCACTTCGGCGTCCAACACGGCCGCGCGGCCCGGTTCGACGTCACTGCATTGGGGCCGTTGCTGGAGGCAGTTCACGAGCGCCTCGCGGGCGTCGTGATCGAGTGTCTGCCCTATGGCGATCTCATTCACCGCTATGATCGTCCGGCCACGCTCTTCTATCTGGACCCCCCCTACCATGGAACCGAGGAAGTCTACGGCCAGGGCGCGTTCTCCCAGGCCGACTATGGGGCTCTCGCGGAGATCATTGCCGGTATGGACGGGCGCGTGATCATGTCGATTAACGACACACCATTCATCCGTTCGTGCTTCAGCCGGCTTGAAATAGAAGAGATCAACACGTCCTATTCTCTGGCGGCCAAGGGCTCGATGGTCGCCAAGGAGCTGCTGATCACCAACTTCGCCCCAGAGGCGCCTTATGGCACTCTGAGAGGCCTCTTAAGGGCGGATTGAATGGGCAGGCAGGAGGGTGCAAAAGCAAGTGTCGGTCACTGCAGATTCAAGTGGCGCGCTTCATCTGCTCATGACGGGTGCGGTCGGTCCCCTCTCCCGCGCAGCGGGGGAGGGTGATGGAGGGGGCCATCCCGCACGGCGCCCGCAGCATCATCGCGCCGCCTCCTTGTCCCAGCCCAGCACGGCCTTCACCTCGAGGAACTCGCGCATGCCGTGGTCGCCGAGCTCACGGCCATTGCCGGATTGCTTGTAGCCGCCGAAAGGCGCCTCGAAATCGAACCAGGGATTGTTGATGAAGATGCGGCCGGCACGGATGCGGCGGGCGGTGGCGCGGGCATGGTCTTCGTCGCGTGAATAGACATAGCCGGCAAGGCCATAGGCGCTGTCATTGGCGATCCTGACCGCCTCGTCCTCATCCTGATAGGTGAGGATCGAGAGGACGGGCCCGAAGATCTCCTGCCGCGCGATGGTCATGTCAGGTGTCACATCTGCGAAGATGGTCGGCCGGACGAAGAAGCCGCGATTGAGATTCCCGGGCCGTCCGGGGCCGCCTTCGACGAGACGCGCTCCCTCGGCGATGCCGGTCTCGATCATGCCCTCGACCTTCGCGAACTGGGCGCTGCCGGCGACGGGGCCCATGCTGGTTTCCGCGCGCGTCGGATCGCCGACGATCATGGTCCGCGCGACGGCCCGCGCTCGGTCGATGACCTCGTCGAGCTGCGCCGCGTGCACCAGCATGCGGGTCGGCGCGATGCAGGACTGGCCCGAATTGATGAAGCAGCGTTTGACGCCATCGCTGACGGCAAGGTCGAGATCGGCGTCGGGCAGCACGATGTTGGCCGATTTGCCGCCGAGTTCCTGATGCATGCGCTTGACGGTGTCGGCGGCCGCCTTGGCGACGGCGATGCCGGCGCGGGTCGATCCGGTGAAAGAGACCATGTCGATATCGGGATGCGCCGCGATCGCCGCGCCGACGACCGGGCCGGTGCCATTGACGAGGTTGAACACGCCGGGCGGCACGCCGGCTTCATGCATCACCTCGGCAAGGATCAGAGCGGAGAGCGGCGACAGCTCGGACGGTTTCAGCACGACCGTGCATCCGGCGGCGAGCGCAGGCGCGAGCTTGGTGACGATCTGATTGAGCGGCCAGTTCCAGGGCGTGATGAGGCCGCAAACGCCGATTGGCTCATGCGTGATCAGCGATTGCCCATGCGGCACGTCAAAGACGAAATTGCGCAGGACCTCGGCGGCGCTCTCGAAATAGACGATGCTGGAGGCCGTCTGCAGCTCCCAGGAGAGCCATTTTGGCGAGCCCATTTCGGCCGTGACGGCAGCCGCCAGATCTTCGCGCCGGGCCTTGAACGCCTCGACGATGCGAGCGAAGAGCGCCAGCCGTTCCGCGACGCTGGTGGCCGCGAAGGCGGGAAAACCATCGCGGGCGCTCCGGACGGCGCGATCGACATCGGCGGCGTTGCCAAGGCCGATCGTCGCGATCGTCTCCTCGGTCGCCGGGTTGATGACCCCCGCCCGGTCGCCCGAGAGCGGCTCGACGAAGGCGCCGCCGATATAGAAACTGGTTGTCGCGGCCACGGCGCTTTCTCTCGTCATTCCCCCGCGCGCCTCGCCTCGACACGCCGGATCGCGGCGTCCTGGTGCGGCTGCAGGTCTTGTCCGGACATCCCGGCGATGATCGGCTCGAAGGGATCTTCGACACTGCCCTTGAGGCCGGACAATGTCTCGATGGTGGCAAGGCCGAGGAAGGGAACCGAGGGCCGGTGATAGCCGCCCTCGTGGGTGAGCAAAAGACGTCCGCCGCAACAATCCTCAGCGACGTCCATGACACGCCGCGTCATTGCCGCAAACGCGCTGCCGCCCAGCATCATGCGCCCTTGCGGATCATAGGCGCCGGCATCGAGGCCCGACGCGACGATGATCATGTCCGGCGCGAAGGCCCTCAGCCTCGGCAGGATGACGCGGTCCATGGCGGCGAGATAGGCGCCGCTGCCGGAGCCGGCCGGCAGCGGCACGTTGAGATTGAACCCGGAACCCGGTCCCGCACCGAAATCATCGATCATCCCCGACTGCGGCGGATAGCAATTGTCCTGGTGGATCGAGATCGTCAGCACGCTCGGATCGGTCCAGAAGATCGATTGCGCGCCATTGCCGTGATGGACGTCCCAGTCGAGGATTGCGACGCGCCCGAGCCCATGCGCCAGCTGGGCATGCCGCGCGGCGAGGGCGCCGTGATTGAAGATGCAGAAGCCGAAGCCACGGGCCGCCTCCGCATGGTGGCCGGGCGGCCGCACCAGCGCATAGGCATTGGCGACGCGGCCCTCGACGATTGCGTCGACAGCTTCGAGGATGCCGCCGGCGGCCAGTGCCGCGATCTCATAGCCGCCGGGCCCGAAGGGCGTCACCCCAACCGGATCGCCGAGCGCCGCGTCGCCGCCATCGGCATCGCTCATCGCCTTCAGCCGCGTGATGTAATCGGCATGATGAACGCGGCGCAGCTCTTCCTCGCGCGCCGGCCTTGGCTTGATGAGATGCAACTGCTCGGTCAGCCCTGCGACATCCAGCAGGTTCTTGATCCGCCTCTTGCCGGCCGCGCTTTCCGAAGGCTCGTCGGGCTCGATCACGCCGCGGCCTGCTTGCATGAAGCCGGCCAGCGCATGCGTGTCGTGCCACATCAGCAGCTCATGCCAGACGAGGCCGGTCGGCTTGGTCATCATGCGACGCCGAAGTGCTTGGCGGTGGCGTCGAGCGCCTCGCGGGCGATGTCGAAGATCGTGTCGAACTGCTCGATGGTGGTGACCAGCGGAGGCATCAGGCTCATCGTGTCGCCATTGGCCCGGAAGGCGAGGCCGCGCTTCAGGCCCTCAGCGGCGCAGAAGTCGCCGATATGGGCCTCATATGGGAATGCCTCGCGTGTCGCCTTGTTCTGGACGATCTCCAACCCGCCCATCAGGCCGACCGAGCGGACGTCGCCGATCAACGGGTGATCGATGAACGCATCGAGCTTCGCCTTGAAATAGGGCGCGAGCACCGCGCCGGCCTTCTCGACCAGCTTCTCATCGTCGAGGATGCGGATGTTCTCGAGCGCCACGGCGCAGCAGGTCGGGTGGCCGGAATAAGTGTAGCCATGCGCCCACTCGCCGCCCTTGTCGATCAGGAGATCGGCGATTCGGTCGGAGATGATCGTCGCGGAGAGCGGGAGGTAGCCGGAGGTGATCGCCTTGCCGAGCTGCAGGATATCGGGCTCGATGCCGTAGCGGCGATGTCCGAACCAGTGGCCGGTTCGGCCAAATCCCATCACCACCTCGTCCAGGATGAGCAGCACGTCGTATTTCCGGCAGATGCGCTGGATCTCCGGCCAATAGGTCTCCGGCGGACAGAGCGCGCCGCCGGCGCTCTGGGACGGCTCGGCGATGAAGGCCGCGACATTGTCAGGCCCGAGCTCGAGGATCTTGTCCTCGAGCCAGCTCGCCGCCAGCACGCCGAATTCGGCCGGGTCCATGCCGAAGCCGTTCCGATACTGATAGGCGGTCTTGATATGCGTGACGCTCGGCATCGGGATATCGCCGCCGGCGCCATACATCGGCGGAATGCCGGACAGGCTGGCCGCCATATGGGTGGACCCATGATAGGCAAGCTCCCGCCCGATGATCATCCGCTTCTGCGGCTGGCCGGCGAGGTCCCAATAGTGCCGCGTCAGGCGGATCGCCGTCTCGTTGGCTTCCGAGCCGGATGACTGGAAGAAGACGTGGTTGAGGCTGTCCGGCAGCATCGCGGTCAGCTTTTCGGCGAGCATCACTGCCGAACGATGCGTCGTCTTGAAGAAGGACTGGCAGTAGGAAAGCTCGAGCATCTGCGCGGCGGCCGCCTCGACCAGTTCGCGCCGGCCATAGCCGATATTCACATTGCCGAGCCCCGAGAGCCCGTCGATGATCCGTGTGCCCTCGGTGTCCCAGACATAGATGCCCTCGCCACGCACGGCAACGCGGGCGCCGCCCTGGCGCAGGCTCGCATGGTCCGTGAAAGGGTGCAGATAATGGGCGCGGTCCAGCACCTGCCAGCCTTGCGTGTCCATTTCCCGATAGGCCATGTTCGTCTGCTCCTCGCGATTATCGGAGCGCATTAGGCGGCGCGACCGTGAAAACGGACAGTGCTGTACTGGCGTAAAACCATGGCGCTGCGTGCGCTGCCCCTTCAATGCGACGAGGACGATCGGAACGCCCCGGGCGCGACGCCGAACTGGCGGCGGAAAGCCCGGCTGAAATGCGAAAAATCCTTGAAGCCGCGGCGGAGCACGATCGAATTGATCGGCAAGCCGCGCATCAGCGGATCGGCGAGCTCGCGGCGGATACGGTCAAGCCTCTGTGTCTGGATGAAGCGGGCGACCTGCTGGTCCTCGCCCTCGAACAGTTCGTAGAGACGGCGCAACGAGATGCCGTGCGCAGCGGCTATGTCGCGCGGTGACAGCTCCGCATCGTCGAGATGGGCGAGGATATAGGCCTTGATGCGATCGAGCTGCGAGGCATGGGAGGCCGAAATGGTCGCGCCGCCCGCCGCGTCCATCAGCGCGGTCGCGGTCAGTTCGAGCACATGCTGTTCCATCCGGCTCGAAAGCGTGGCCGGAATTTCGTTTGGCCGCTCGCAGAGCCCGCTGGCGAAATCATAGATGAACCGGCCGGGAATGCGGTCGGCGGCGAGATGCAGCGCCACCAAACGGTCGACAGAGGGCACACGCTCGCGCAGCGCCGCGCGCGGCACTTTCAGCGAGACTTGCCGATAGGGTCCACGAAAGCGCATCTGATAGGGCCGCCGGCTGTCATAGAGAACCATCGAGCGCGGGCCGGTGACAATATCGCGGCCATCCTGCGAGAAGGCGCATTCGCCTTCGATCTGGATCGTCAGCTCATACCAGCGATCATCGCCAGAATGGATGTCGCGCTCGCTGCGCACGACATCGAGACTGGTCGAGACGATGTCTGCGATCGTCACCTCGCCGAGGCTGAGCCAGGCGACATGGCCGTAGAAGCCCTCGAAGCCGTCGCGACGCAGTTGCGTCGGCGGGAACAGGCTGTTCGTCGCCTCCCGCCAATAGTCGAGCCGCTCGGCAGCGGGAACCGCATCGGTCGAAAGATCGCGCCAGCCAAAGCCCGAAAGGGTCATCGCATGCTCCTTCGCTCAGGTGGCGAGAATGTCCGCGCCCTCGAACAGATCTTCCGGTTTGAACGCCGTCGAGATCAGCCCGTCCTCGTTCAGGTAGCGGATGATGACCTCGAGCATCGCACGGTTCTTGGCAAACCCGACCGGCCAATAGTCCGTCCCGAGTTCGCGCTCGGCTTCCAGCAGCGATTCAAGTGCCCAGGGCAGCATGGTCGAAAGTGCCACCTGGTCGAACAGCTTCACCCGCGCGACGGTCTGCGCCTCGGCGAAAGCAACGAACAGAGCTTTGGTCAAACCGGGATTGGCTTCGGCGATCGGCCGTTTGACCGCGAGGACATGCATCGGCGGGAAGATGCCGGTCTTGCGGAAATAATCGAGCTCGGCCGTCTTCGGATCCTCGAACAGGCGGCCGACCGTCTCGGACGGCCAGGTGCTCGGCGCACGGGCGGTGTAGAGCGCGTCGATCTCGCCGCTCGCCAGCATCTGCGCCAGAGGCTCGTCGGTCCGCTCGACCTTGAACTTTTCGGGATAGACCTGCGGGTGCTCGTCCCCGGTGCGCGGCGCTTCCAGCCCGCCGGTAACATAAACAGGCGCGGTGCGGTCGAGGCCATAATGTTCCTCGAAGAAGCCGCGCTGCCAGACCGCGGCGGCCATGTCGAACACCATCAGGCCGATGCGCTTGTCGGCCATGTCGGCCGGCGTCCTGATGCCGCTCGCCTTGTTGATGAAGACGCTGGAAAAGCGGAAATGCCGCGAGGGGAAGATCGGCACAGCGAGATAGGGGCGGTCGGGCCGCTCCAGCGTGCGCAGATAGGTGGCGAGCGGGAATTCGCAGGCATCGAAATGATGTGAGCCGAGCTGCTTGTTGAACAGCGCCTGCACGCCCATCAGCGTCACGTCGGGATCGACACCGGCAATCTTGACCTCGCCATTGGCGATCGGTCTCGTGCGGTCGCTGTCGCTGGCGCCGATGGTCAATTTCAGAAGCGTCATTGTCACTGGTCCTTGTGGTCGCGCAGCCGCGCGACGAGCACGTCGAGGAGTTCGGGAAGGGCGAGCGGCGTCGCGTTTGCGCCGCCGCGGGCATAGATGCCGGTCGCCTGAACCGTGTCGATGCCGAGCCGGGCCGACAGCCGATCGATGGCGTCCTTGCACTGGTCGAGCGTCGGCAGGCAGACGATGGCGGCGTCTTCACCCAGATGATCGTTGGCGCCGATGAGGTCGACGCGACCGGAGCCGACCTTGCGGGTCGCGGCGACATTGTTGGCGGCGCGCTCGCCTTTGCCGATCACGAAGCTCCGATGCGTCAGGCCCGGCGCCACCCAGGAGACGACATCGTCATAGTGATGCCCGATGCGCCCGACCACGGCGGCGACCGCCTCGGCCATCGCGTTGTGCATCAGCGCGTAGTGGCGCCGCTCCTCGTCGCCCCATTTCCAGCGCGTCTTCGAGATGGCCACGGCGGTCGAATCGGCGCGCCAGGGTGACACGGCATTGCCGCGCTTCTCGAAGAGGCCGGGATCATCATAGGCCGTGGCCGGCGAGGGGCCGCCGGGATAGTCTATGATATGCTCATAGGGTACGACCCCCATCGGCTCGGAGATCACCATGCGGTGGACCAGCGTGCCGGCATCGTCGATCAGTGGCGAGAGATTGAGCACATCCTGCGAGAATTCCGGTCCGAGCCGTGCCTGCAATTCCTGCGGCAGGTCGAGCCGCGCGGTCGGGCGAAATCCGCTGTCGGCGAGGCGTTGGTTGATCGCCTTATGTTCGGACGAAAAGGGATAGGGCTTTGTCTTCGTGCACGGCATGAAGAGCAAAACCTTGCGCTTCGCCGCCGGCAGCTCCGGCTCGTAGTCGTCGCGGATGAAGTCGAGCCAGGCCGCGATGCGCGGATGGGTGAGGCTGTCGACATTATCCTGCGGGCTGTAGAGGCAGAGCGTTGGATCGAGGATGAATGGACTTTCGATCTTCTCGGCGGATTCGGTGATGCGCTGGGCGCGGTCGGTGACGGTGACCATGTCGCTTCATTGATCCTTTCAGGCGACTTTCGCGGCGCGGGCGGCGCGCCGCGCTTCGAAGGCGGAAATGTCGAGCTCGACCTCGTCATAACTGTCGAGGCCGGCCAGGAAGGCCTCGGCATCGTCGCGAAAGAGCTGCCGCGTGATGCCGAAGGCTATGCGTTCGGTGGAAAATTTGAGCTGCGAGATGCCGGCTGTCGCGCCGAGGCTCATCATGGCGCCGAAGGAGTGGCAGTAGAGCCGCGAGAGAAAGGGCGCCGTGCCCGGTTCCTTCTCGGTGAACTGGAACGAGCCCGAAAGGTAAGGATAGGCTCCGAGCGCCGGGCTTTCGTCGCCCGCTGATGGTTGATGGCGATCCGACCACCGGGCGATCTTGTCGGCAAAGCGCGCCAGCTCCGGCCGCAGGCTCAAGTCGACGACGAAGCCGGTGCCGACGATCAGGAAATCGTAGTCGAACACCCCGCCGGGCGCGCCGAGGCGGACGCTCCCATCCTCAAATGAAACGCTCTCGATCGGGCTGCCGAGATGGAGATCGAAGGCCTCGAAACGGGCGCAGCGCTCGAACGTATCCTGCGGCGGCGGCTGGTTGAGCGCGAAGAAGCGGCGCATAAACCGCCATTTCACGGCATCGTCGAGATCGGCGAAATGACGGATGTAGCCGGTCGTTTCGATGTAGCGGTTCGGGTTGACCTTCGGCAGCGATTTTCGCCGTGCGAAGAGGTCGACGGCGCGCGCTCCGGCTTCCAGCGCCATCGCGGCATTGTCGAACGCCGAGGCCCCGGCGCCGATCACGCCAACGCGCTTGCCGTTCAGCGCGGCAAAATCGATCGTCTCGGCCGTGTGGGCATAGCGCTCCTTGGGCAGGGCATCGGCAATCATGGCGGGCACCTGCCATTGCCCCGCGCCCTCGATTCCGGTTGCCAGCACGACATGGCGCGTCAGCAGCCGCTCCGGCTTGCTGGCGATCACGGCGTGGACGGCGAAGAGGTCGTCCGCCAGCGGCTCGATATCGATCACCGCGGCGTCGTTGGTGACGTCGATGGCGACGGTGGCCTGCAGCCAGCCGAGATAGTCATGCCAATGCTGGCGCGGGATCTTGCCGACGCCGGCCCAGGCCTCGGCCCCGAACCTCGCCTCGTACCAGGCGCGGATGGAGAGGCTCGGCAGGCCGAGTTCGGGGCCCGACACATGCTTCGGCGTCCGCAGCGTCTGCATGCGGGCATAGTTGATCCATGGCCCCGCCTGGCCGGCCGGGCTCCGATCCAGCACACGGATATTGGTGACGCGTTCGCGGAGCAGCCGGAAAGCGAGGGAAAGGCCGTTCTGCCCGCCCCCGACGATGAGCACATCCAGCACCGCCTCGCCATCCCGCGAACGCGGCGTCACCCATTCACGCGCCGGATAGGCGACGCAATCGAGCTCGAAGCGCACTCGCTTCGTCAATTCGTCGAGGCTGTTCATCGTCATGCGACGCACTCCAGACCCGTCCGCGTCATGGGCTTGCGCCAGGCGGACGACTTCGCGGCGCTGCGCGCCGGGCTGTTTGTTCGGGAATGCCCGATCCGGTTTTCCGGTCGATCGGACGACACTCTTCCAAGCAATCCGCATACCAACCGGCGACGGCCGAATACCGGACGGGGCCATCGATGTGCTGCCGAAACGCTGTGCATCGGCTGCCCATTGATCAATCGGCAGCGCTTCACTGCGCGATATCGACGCCTTTGTCTGTCGTCACATGGCGATGGAACGAAGCTGCCAGCCGTTCGTGATCGAGGCCGCGCGCGATGACCACCAGCGCGGTCCGAGATGTGCCGGGGTCAGCAGGCACATGCTCGGGCTTATGCACGACATGTCGCACCGACTGGATCACGACGGCGGCGGGACCGTCCTGCATCTCAATGCCCACCGAGCCCTTGATCCGCAGGATCGTATCGCCGTGCCGATGCAGAAGCAGCGACAGCCAGGCGGCGAAGCGCGCCCAGGCAACGGGCGCGTCCGTGGTCAGCACGGATGCAGCGATCCGGTCATGCCGGGGCGCTGCCGGGGTCGCCATGAAGGCGCGGGCGGCACGGGGCGGCAGGGCCTGATCAGGCAGCAGTGCGCGATCGAACGGATCGAACCCGCCGGCCGCGAAGGTGCGGGCGATCGGGTTGACGGCACCGATGCGGTCCGCGAGGCGCTCCGCCGCGCCGGCCTCGGCAAGCTCGGCCTTGGTCAAGAGGACGATATCGGCGGCGATGAGCTGCGCCATGGCCTCGGCTGATTCATCGAGCGTGGTGGCGCCGTGGCAAAGATCGATCAGCGTCACCACGCGGCCAAGCCGGACACGAGCCTTGAGGATGGGATCGGTCGCGAGCGTCGCGATCAGCGGAGTCGGATCGGCGATCCCGGACGTCTCGATCAGGATGCGGCGGAACGACGGCGTCCTCCCGTCCGCCTGCCCCTCGATCAGCGCAATGATGGCGGCGCGTAGATTGCCGTCGGTGACGCAGCAGAGGCAGCGGTCGCCGACAATCGAGGCGGAGGCCCCGGAAAGCCCGATCAACTGACCATCGACCGGCAGGTCGGCGAATTCGTTGACGAGGATCGCGGTCTCGCGAAGCGCGCCCCCCTCGACCAGCCGCCGGATCATGCTCGTCTTGCCGCTGCCGAGAAAGCCGGTGAGAATATCGACTGCGATGGGTTCGCTCATCATCGGGGCTCGCCGAGAGGATCAGGCTGCGCCCGGCCGAGCCGGTCGATGGCCCGCCAGAGCGCTGCGAGATCGGCCACGATCTCGGTGCGGCCGGTCGGACCGATCACGCGAAACCCCTGGCCCCAGACGGCGACGCGCACGCCGGATTCCGCCGCGATTTCAGCAGCCGCCGCGGCGAGCTGGGTTCGGCCGAGACCGGGGCGGGCTGTCGATACAGGCGCGGCCGTCCAGTGCATTTCGGTGAAAATTCCGCAAAGGCCGCACATCGAAGGACCTTACCCCTGGCGATTATCGGAAACCCTCGAGCGGGTTGCCGGTTGACGATATCCTGCCGGACGAAATGCAAAGGAAACGCATCGTGGAACAATTCAGCGGTGGATGCCTGTGCGGCGATGTCCGTTTCGTCGCTTCGGGCCGTCCCTATAGGGTCGGCATCTGTCACTGCCTCGATTGCCGCAAGTTTCACGGCGCTCTTTTCCACGCCTCGGCGATCTTTCCCGAACAGGCGGTGACAGTCGAGGGCGAAACGCGATCTTATGCCGGCCGTTGCTTTTGTCCCCGCTGCGGTTCGTCGGTCTTTGCCCGCACCGACGATGAAATCGAGGTCAATCTGGGCTCACTGGATGCTCCAGACCAGATGCAGCCCACTTATGAAAGCTGGGTCATCCGCCGCGAGTCCTGGTTGCCTCCCTTTCCCCTGGCAAGGCGATATGAACGCGACCGCGAGACCTCGGGCCGTTTCGAGGAATAGGCCGCATGCCCGGCGCGCATGCGACCACTCTTGCTCAATCGGCCGCTTACGGCTTCGGGCCAGGCGTTCCCTTGGGGTGGCGCACAAGGAAGTCCTTGGCGATGTCTTCGAAGGTGACGAACTTGACGCCCGGATGCTTGGCCATATGGCCGAACAGGCGCTCATGCATCATCAGAACCTGCGGGCGGCCGGAAACGTCCGGATGGATGGTGATCGTGAAAACGGCATAGTCGTATTCGCGATAGATCCAGTCGAACTGATCGCGCCAGAGCTCCTCGATGTCGCGCGGGTTGACGAAACCATGGCTGTTCGGCGCCGCCTTCATGAACATCATCGGCGGCAGGTCGTCGATATACCAGGAGGCCGGAATCTCGACGAGCGGTGTCTCGGTGCCGCGGTTCATCGGGGTCATCCAGGTCTCGGCCGGCTTGCCATAGTCGATCTTCGACCAGCTTTCCCCAGTCCGCGCGTAGTAGGGGAAGAAATCGTTATGCATCAGCGAATGGTCGTAGATGATGCCGCGTTCGATCAGCATCTCGATCGTCGTGTTGGAGAACTCCCACCACGGCGCGACATAGCCTGACGGCTTGCGACCCTGCAGCTTCTCGATGAGCGCGATCGACTTGTCGAGGACGGCCGCTTCCTGGTCGCGCGTCATCATCAGCGGGTTCTCATGGCTGTAGCCATGCATGCCGATCTCGTGACCGGCCGCCGCGACCGCTGCCATCTCGTCCGGGAAAGTCTCGATCGAATGACCCGGAATGAACCACGTCGTCTTGATGCCGAAGCGATCGAACAGCTTCAACAGCCGCGGCGTGCCCACTTCTCCGGCAAAGACGCCGCGGGAAATGTCGCAGGGACTGTCCTCGCCTCCATAGGAGCCGAGCCAGCCGGCGACCGCGTCGACATCGACGCCGTAGGCGACGAAGATTTCCTTGGCCATCATTTCCCTAATTCAGTCGTTACCCAGTTTCAGGCCGAAGCCGTCACGCCTGATGCAAGGAGCTTGCCCCAGCCTGGAACTGGCGCCGAGAGCCCGGCGAGCCTGCAGGCCTCCCAGAATGTGACCGCGATGGAATCGACGATGGGAATGCCGAGTTCGGCTTCCATCTCCTCCACGAGTTCGGTGGCGTTGAAGTTGGTGCAGACGACGGCAATGCAGTCCGGGCCGCTCGCGGCCGCCGAACGCAGCACCCTGCGGATCTCGTCGGCCGGCGCGGCGCCGATGCCGACATTCTCGCGGATGCCGAGCGAAGCCGAGCCGGTGACCGGAAAGCCCTGACGCGTATACTCTTTCGCGATGTCCCGCGTGATGTCCTCGGTATAGGGAACCGCGAGCGCCACGCTCTTCCAGCCGAAGGTTCGAAACGCGCGATAGAAGGCGAGCGTCGAGGTCGAGGCGGGCAGGCCGGTCTCGCGGGTGATCGCTTCGCAGAGCGCGAGGTCGTTCTCAAGCCCGCGCCAGCTTGCCGAGGTGCCGTTCCAGATGATGCCGGCGAGCGGCGCGTCGGCCAGCAGCCGGGCGCCGGTCAGCATCGTCTCGAGCCGGAACTGGGCGTCGGAGGCCGCCTCGAGCGCCAGATGCGTGACGCGGATGCGCGAGAAATGATGCGCGAGCTGCCCGTCCAGCGATCGGTTCATCGCATAGGTCAGCGGCTCCAGCTGCGTGTTGGAGGAGGGTGTTATATGGCCGATGCGGGCGATGCTCATGAGATCAGCTCTTTTCGAAGGCGTGAAAGCCGGCCGAGAGGCGGCCGTTGAAGAAGATGAGCGGATCGCCCTCGCGCGCGGAAAGCGCGACGACTTCGCCGATCATGATGCGATGGTCGCCGCCGTCATGGATCGCTCGTGTCTCGCATTCGAGATGAACGAGCGCGCCGGGCAGGAGCGGCAGGCCGCGCTCCGAAATCACCATCGGCTCGCCGTCGAACGCCTCCAGCGTGTGCTTCGAGAAATGGCGCGCCTCGTCCATCTGTTCGCTGGAGAGCATGTTGATGGCAAAACGTCCGGCGCCCTCGAAGATCGCGCGCGAGCGGGCGTTCTCCCGGATGCTCCAAAGCACCAGCGGAGGCTGAAGGGAGACCGAAGCAAAGGAGTTGATCGTCATCCCTGCGAAGACGTCGCCGTGATGGGTCGTGACGACGGCGACGCCGGTGGGAAAGAACGAACAGGCGCGGCGAAAGTCCGTCGGGTCGACAGGGCTTGTCATGACTGGATTTCCCTTTCGACGGACAGGAAACGATTGATGGGTAGCGGCTTGTGGCGCTGGCTGCGGGCGAAGGCGACGACATGGGGTTCGAGCCGCGCCGCGATCGCCCGCGCGTCGGCGAGGCTATGACCGAGCCGGGCGACAGCCTCGCTTGCACGGGTGCGAAGGCTAGGCAGATCGACCCGTGTCAGCTGACGGTCGCGCAGCGCGAACCGGCCATCGACCATGACATCGCTGATCGCGCCGGAATCGGCCGCCGTCACCACCTGGTTGAGCGGGTCGACAAGCGGCAGGAAGTCGATATGGCCAAGGTCGAAGAAGACGAGATCGGCGGATGCACCGACCTCGATCCGGCCGGAGCGCGGCAGGCCGAGCAAATCGGCGCCGCCGGCCGTGGCGAGGCGAAGCGTTTCCGCGGCGCCGAGCCAGGTCTCGCGGGGCGCGTCGAAGGCGCGCGAGGCATAGGAGGCGAGGCGGATCGCTTGCGTCATCGAGAGCGCGTCCGAGGAATTGGCGCCGTCCGTCGCGAGGCCGACACCGATGCCTCGTTCCAGCATGGGTCGCACATGCGCGATGCCGGCACCAAGGCGGAAATTCGAGGCCGGGATATGAGCGACGCGGCAGCCACGGCGCGCCAGCAGGTCGAGATCGGCGCCGTCGAGCCAGACGGCGTGCGCCGCGATGAAATGGGTCCCTAGAACGCCGCGCTCGGCGAGATAGGCCACGGGCGATTGGCCCCAGAGATCACGCGCGACAGTGGCCTGCAGCCGCGATTCCGCGACATGCATATGAAGCGGCAGGCCATGGCTCTCGGCGAGCTCGGCATGGCGCAGCAGAAACCCTTGCGAGCAATGATGCGGAATGGTCGGTGCCAGCGCCAAGGAAATGCCGGGTGGCAGGTTGGCCCGCTCGGCGATGATGGTCTCGACCGCTTCGAGCGTCGCATCGCCATTGCCGAGCGCGAAGCGGCCGACGGTCTCGCGGAGGTCAGCCGGGAGGGAGTCGGTCAGGCCGGGAATGGCCATGAACAGTGTCTTGTCGGCGACCATCGGCGCGAGCATCGCCTTGATGCCGGCGTCCGCATAGGCCCGCGCCACCGCCATGAAGCCTTCGACGGTCGGGCGGGGGAACTCGTAGACGAGGTCGAAGCAGGCGGTGCAGCCCTTCGACAGCATGTCCACGGCGCCGATCAGCGTCGAGAGATAGATCGTCTCCGCGTCGCGCGCGCCGCCCATCCATGGGCCGTTGGTAAGAGAGGCTTCGAGCGTCCAGCGGTCGGCGACGCCTTTCATGAGGTTGGCATGGCCGTGCGTATGGCTGTTGACGAAGCCAGGCAGGATCATCCGGTCGGTGGCGTCATGCTGTGCGGCATCGCCGCTGTCGAGGCTGCCGGAGGGGCCCATGGCAGCGATCCGCCCACCCTCGACCAGAAGGTCGCGCGCCGTCACCGTTCCCGTCGCAAGATCGGCGACGAGCCCGCCGCTGATGATGGTCCGGCTCATGACGCGTTTCCCGCCGGATGCGTCGCGATCCAGTGCCGGGCGACCTCCGAGCGGCCAGCGCACCAGACGTCATCATGGGCCGCAACCAGATCGAGAAAGCGCTGAACCGCTTCGAAACGTGAGGGCTGGCCCGAGATACGGCTGTGCAGGCTCACCGTCATCATGCGCGGGCGGCGCCGGCTCTCGGCATGCAGCACGCGGAAGGCGCTCGCGAGGTGATCGTAGAAGTCTTCGGCGGTGCCGAGCTTCGCGGTGGCGAGACGGTTGTCGTTATGCGTGAAGGAATGCGGCACGACGAGGTGCGGTGCGTCGCCGAGCCTCACCCAATAGGGCAGGTCGTCGGCATAGCTGTCGGAATCGTAGAGAAAGCCGCCATGCTCGACGAGCAGCGCGCGGGTCGCCTCGCTGGATGAATAGCGGCTCTGCCAGCCGAGCGGCGGCCGGCCGATCGTCTCGACGATGCCGCGATAGGCGGCGGCGATTGCGGCGCGCTCCTCGGCCTCGTTCATGCGGTAGTGGCGCAGGAAGCGGTCGCCATGGCAGCAGAGATCGAGCCCGCCCTCGCGGATCGCCGCAGCGATTTCGCCATTGCGGCGCAGCGCGGCGGCGCAGGCATTGATCGTCAAGGGGACGCCGCGTTCGGCGAAGAGTTCGGTGAGCCGCCAGAATCCGACGCGCGACCCATATTCGAACAACGTCTCGGCCACGAAGTCTCGGCGCCCGCCGCCGACTTCGCCCGGGATGGCGTCGGTCAGCGCGGCTTCGCTGGCCTCGTCGCCGTCAGGAATCGAAGGCTCGGCACCTTCCTCGACATTGAGCACGATGACGAGGGCCAGCCGGGCACCGCCGGGCCAGCGCGGGTCTGGCGGCGTTCGGCCATAGCCGACAAAGTCGCGGATGCCATCGGCGATCGGCGTCATGCGCCAGCCTTGCGGGTGAGGTCACCCAGAGTTTCTGCAAAGGCGATCAACCGCTTCTCGCTGCGCGGACCGCCGATCAGCGACAGGCCGACCGGGCAGTCCTCGAATGTCGTGGCGGGGATCGCCAGTTGCGGCAGGCGTGTCAGGCTGGCGACGGCCGTAAGCGCCAGCGTCTTCTCCCGGAAGGCGATCTGCGCGGATACGGGCGCATCGCGCAGTGGCGGCAGGTCATGCACCGTCGGCAGGACGATGATGCCGTCATCGCCGAGCAGGGCGACGAGCCGGTCGGTCAAGGCCTCGCGGCGGGGCATTGCTGCGGCGACGGCCTCAGCTTTGACCGTCGCGGCGAGCGCAAACCGTTCGGCAACGGCCTGTGACAGCCGCCGGTCCGGCGCGGTCGCGAAGGCGCCGAGCGTTGCGTAGAGGTCGTGCAGCTGCAGCGGGCGGAAGGTCTCCAGCCAGTACTGGACACCTTCCTCGTAGAGAGCGATCTCGGTGGAGACGCCGAGGCCCTTCGCGATCGGCAGCAGCGCCGCGCCGATGCCGTGCTCGGGAATATCGAAGGCGTCGCGGGCAATCATCAGCCGGGGTGCGGCCTCCGGCCCGATCGGACCGAAATAGCAGGTGCTGACCCGCTTCATCATCGCGATGTCGCGCGTCAGCCAGCCGACAGTGTCGAAACTCGGCGCCATCGGCATCACGCCGGCGACGGAGACGCGGCCATGCGTCGTACGCAAACCATAGAGGCCGCAGAAGCTCGCCGGTGCGCGGATCGAGCCGCCGGTGTCCGAACCGAGCGCGAAATCGACGAGCCCCGCGGCGACCGCCGATGCAGAGCCGCTCGACGAGCCGCCAGGCACGCGATCCGGCGCGGCCGGGTTGATCGGGATGCCGAAATGCGGGTTCATCCCGAACATGCCGCAGGCGAGTTCGTCGGTCGCGGTCTTGCCGGCCATGCGCGCGCCGGCCATCAGGGGCACCAGCACGGCCGGCGCCGTCGCGATGGCCGGCGGTGCATCGCGCAGACGGTCGGGATTGCCCCAGGCCGATTGATAGCCAGCGATGTCGATGAGGTCCTTCACCGCAAAGTCCAGCCCGGCGAGCGGACCATCGCTCGCAAGCTGAAGGCTGTCGCGGCCATGATCGACGAAGGCGAGACGCGCGATCGTCTCCCGGGACGGCCTATCCGCGGTATTCATGACGTTCATTCCGCGGCCGAACGGAGACCGGGGGCCGGCAGGCCATAGGTCTCCATGAAGCCGTCGACCGCGCCCTTGACGCCATCCCAGTCGAAGAAGCGGAACGAGTTGCCGCGCGTGACGAAGGTCGGCCCGGAATAGAACATCTCGTATTGGAGATGCCGCGAGCCGAACTCGGAGCCGACAGCGTCCCAGGCGAGCTTCATCAGCTTCACGCGCCCTTCCGAATTGGTAACGATCGAGCGCTGCGTCTTCTCGATGATGGCGCGGGTCTCCGGCGTCTCGAAATCGGCATAGGAGGAGGGCACCATGATCATGCCGCCGCCCGAAAGCGTGCGCAGTGCTTCCACCACCTCTGGATAGGTCGTCTGCGCGATCACCTGCGCGGTGCAGAGGATCGTCCGATTGGGGACGTAATAGCCGTTGAAATGCTCGCCCGCCGCTTCCATCGCGACGACGAGCGCCTCGATATTGTTGACCTTGGCCGCGACCAGCCCAAGCGTTTCGCGGACCTGTGGGTAGTTGATGATGTTGTTGGTCTCGGCGATCTTGCGCGTGATGCCGAGCAGGAATTTGAGCTTCACCATCAGGCGGATCATGCACTGGTAGTTCTGCATCACATGCGCGCGGCTGTCGTGCCACTGCGCCTGCGCCATCTTGAGGTCCCTGTAGACGAAGACGTGGTCCCACGGGATCTTCACGTCGTCGAAATAGACCACCGCATCATTCTCGTCGAAGCGGGTCGACAGCGGATAATCAAACTCCGACGTCGCCGCCTGCTCATAGCTGCGACGCGACATCAGCGTCAGGCCCTTCGCGCCGATCGGCAACACCGCCGTGAAGGCATAGGCCTCGTCGCCGGCCTGCAGCGCGTTGAAGCCCGAGACCATGATCTCATTGGCCATGATGCCGCTCGTCGCCAGCATCTTGGCGCCGCGGATGGTGATGCCGGCCGCATCCTCGTCGACGATTGAGGCGACGAGATGCGCATCGGGCTGCCCGCCGGCTGACTTCGCCTTGTCCGACTGCGGATTGATGATGACGTAAGAGAGATAGAGGTCATTGTCGCGCGCATAGTCGAAATAGGATTCGACCGCGCCGGCGCGCGCCGGATCATAGTCGCGAAACGCTGGCAGGCCCATGCGGAACCCGGCCAGCGTTGAGGCGACGTGATCGGGTGAGCGGCCGACCATGCCACAGGTCATCTCGGCCCAGCGCGTCAGCGCCTCGCGCCGTTCGGCCAGTTCGCGATGATTGCGCGGCAGATGCCAGGCGCGGCTGACCTGATCGCCGGAGGTCGGCGAGCGGAAGGTCATGGCCTCGATATTCTCCGGCGCCGCCTGGTAGTCGTAGAAGGCGGCCGATGTCGCGACCGCATTCGCGAACGCCGGGTCTGTGGTCACGTCGGCGACCTTGCGCCCGTCGATATAGATCGTGCGGCTGTCGCGGAGGCTGGCGAGATGCTGCTTGCCGTCTTTCACCATGGCGGATCCTGCTTTCCAAGCTGGATACCGACGCCAGGCTTCATGCCCTTCGCAATCGGGGGACGATTTGAAACGAACTTTCTCAATGTCGCGATCACTGCGGCATCTCCCGTTTTCGGGTTCGATGCTGCATCGCAAAAGCTAGTCGGGCCGGACATGCGGCGTCAAGCCCGCACGCACAGCATGAAGGCCTCGGCCGAGGAGACTTCTGTCATATCGCATGTCCACGCAGATGCGGTTTCTGTATGCAATCATTCATTCTCCGCATAAGCATGGTCAAGGCCGCTACGTGCGGAAATAGCAGTCTCCGCGTGCTGCCGCTTTGAGCATGCTCCGGAGAAGACGAGCGCATAAGCTCGCGTCCATGAGATCGGTGATTGGCTGGCATGTCGCGCAATGTCGTTGCCTCGGTGGCGCATCCTTCTGAAAACGTCGTGTCCGTAGTCGTCGTGGCGGAGGACGGTGCGGCTATCCCCGTCACGCTGCATGGCAATGCCGGACCCGTCGTCATCCTGATCCATGGCTGGAGTTGCAGCGCGGCCTTCTGGGACCGGCAGACGGAACATTTCGCGCGTGACTTTCGCGTCGTGACGCTCGACCTGCCGGGGCACGGACGGGCCGACCCGCTTCGCCCCTCGGGCCGCTGGTCCATGGCTCAGTACGGCGCCGATGTCGCGGTGGTCGCCGACTGGATCGGCGCCGACGAGGTCATGCTGGTCGGGCATTCGATGGGCGGCGCTGTAGCGCTCGAGGCCGCGCTTCGGCTCGGTTCACGCTGCCGCGGATTGATCGGCGTCGATACGTTCACGGAGGCGGCGTTCTATGCAGGGCGGCCGAGCCACGAGATCGCAATGCGGCTGGCCGTGTTCGGCTCCGATTTCCCGGGCACGATGCGCGGCATGATCGCGGCGATCGCCGGAAAGGGCACCGATCCGGACCTCGTCGACTGGATCGGCAACGCCATGGCGGCGACAGACTCGCAGGCTGCGCTCAGCGCGCTCGAGGCGCTGCTATCATGGAACATCAGGCCCCGCTGGAACCTCTGCCCTTTGCCGGTGGCGACGATCAATTCGGCGGTTCTGGCCCGTCGCAATGAACTTATCGAACTCGCCGGATTGGACGTCCGCCTGATGGAAGGCGTGGGCCATTTCCCGATGCTGGAGAACCCAGGCGAATTCAATGCGTTGCTGGCGGATGTTCTCAAGGATCATCTCGCCTGAACGGACGTCGCCCAGGGTCAGGACGCCTGTGTCAAGGCCGGCGGCAGCGAGGAGATGAAGTCGGCCATGTCGTCGCCGAGCAGGTTGACATGCTCGCTGGCCGCGCGGAACGCGCCTTCGGCATCGGCGCGCTCGATGGCCTCGAGGATGCGGGCATGTTCCCCGATCGTCGCCGCCATCCGGCCGGGCTGATGGGTGACATGGCGGCGATAGGCGGCGACCCGGCGCCGTAGCTGGCGGGTCTGCCCGGCGAGGAAATGCGTATGCGCCGCGTCATAAAGCGCGTCGTGGAAGGCGTGGTTGATCGCATAGAAGCGCTCGGGCTCGCTCGCGTCCAAAGCTTCGATCAAGCGGCCGTGGATGGCGCGCAGATTGGCTTTTTCCGATGTCGTGGCGCGGCGCGCGGCTAGTTTGGCGCAGAGTCCCTCGAGCGCTGCCATCATCTCGAACATTTCGAGCAGGATCGGGATCGAGATCGTCGCGACGGTGACGCCCTGGCGGCTTTTCACTTCGACCAGACCGGTGGCGATCAGCGCCTTGAGCGCCTCGCGCACCGGCGTCCGCGACACCTTGAACTTCGCAGCGATCTCGGCTTCGTCAAGGCGCGTGCCGGGTTGCAACTGGCCGGAGACGATCATCTCCTCGAGCGCTGACCGGAGATCCTCGGAAAGCGTGCTGCCGCGTCCGCGAAGGGGGGCAGCCTCGTCTGGATCGCTGGCCGCGATGGCGTCTCGCGCTGTCATAATTATCCGTCACCGTGTGCAGGACCGCTTGAAACGGCCGTTCGACCCTAGACCGCCGATTGTGCATCCAACCGGCCGATTCGGCTCAATTTCGATAAGAAGGATCGATCCGGTCCAGAAGGCGGATGAAGGCCGGCCATTCGCGCGAGCCGGGCGCGCGGATGTCGCCGTGATGATCGTTGAACTGCCGCGCCGCCTTGTCGGTGACCTCTGGTGCAGGAACGGCGAAATGCGCCCCGCCCGCAACAGCGCCTTGAGCGAGCAACTGGACGCGCGCCGCCTTCTCGAAATAATACATCAGGATAAAGGCCTCCTGGATCGTTTGGCCGACGGTGAGCACGCCGTGGTTGCGAAGCACCAGCGTGTTGTGCGGACCGATATCGTTGATCAGGCGCTGGCGTTCGTCGGTGTCGATGGCGACGCCCTCATAGTCGTGCAGTCCCATATGGCCCTGGTAGCGCATGGCGAACTGGCTGAGGGGCAGCAGTCCCTCCTCAAGCGCCGAGATGGCGGTCGCCGCCTCCGAATGGGTGTGCAGCACGCAGAGCGCATCCTCGCGTCCTGAGTGGATCGCGCTGTGAATGATGAAGCCGGCCTGGTTCACCTCATGCTCGCTCGGCTCGACCTTGTTGCCGTCGAAATCGATCTTGACGAAGGACGAAGCGTCGATCTCCGAAAAGAGCAGGCCATAGGGGTTGATGAGGAAGTGATGCTCCGGGCCGGGCAGGCGGACGGAGATGTGGTTGTAGATGAGGTCGTCCATGCCGAAATGGGCGACAAGGCGGAAGCAGGCGGCGAGCTGGATCCTGAGCGCCGCCTCGCTTGTCGGGGCCACTTCGAGCGCTGGATCCATATTGGTCGGAAACGCCATCCTCACCTCCACCATACGAGTTTGCGGTCGATCGCGACCAGCACGCCATAAAGAGCGAGGCTGCCCAGCGACGCGACGAAAACCGCCGCCCAGACCGTCAGATAATCGACCTGCCCGGTCGCCTGATAGATGACCTGGCCGATGCCGCTATAGGCGCCCATCATTTCCGCGACGATGACGGCGATCGTGCTGCGCGCGAGGCCGACCCGAAGACCGGTGACGAGACCAGGCATCGCCGCCGGCAGTTGCAGGCGCCAGAGGATGCCAAGGCGCCCCGCGCCGAACGAACGCATCAGATTGATCGCATCGGCCTCGGGCCGCTTCAGCCCGGCAAGCAGGTTCAGCAGCACGACGAGGACCACGGCCAGCGCGCCGATCGCGATCTTCGATTCCATTCCGAGGCCGAACCACAAAAGCACGAGCGGCACGAACGCGATCGACGGCACGGCGTTGATGACGACCGCGATCGGCATCAGCAGGGCTTCGAGCGGCGGCATCAGGATCATGAGGACGGCGAGCACGATCCCGATCGCCGCCCCGAGCAGGAAGCCGCCGACCGCTTCGATCAGCGTCACTATCAGCGCATTGCCGAGCAGCGGCCATTTCGCGACCGCGGTGACGGCGATTTCCGCTGGGCGCGGCAGGATATAGGTCGGGATGTCGAGCGCCGCGGCGCCGAACTGCCACAGGAGCAGCAGCAGCGCGAGCGCAGCGACGACCGGCCAGGCGGAACGAAGGAATCTCAGTCCGCGCGCCACCAGACGAACCTCCGTTCGAGAAGGGAAAGAGCCCCGTAGAGCAGGGTGCCCATGGCGCCGCAGGCGATGATCAGCATCCAGACGCGCGGGATCTGCTCGAAATAGAGCGCCTGCAGCAGCATGACGCCAAGGCCGACCGTATCGCCGAACCACTCCCCGACAATGGCGCCGGCAAGGCTGAGCGCGACGGCGAGTTTCATGCCGATCAGGATGTTGGGAAGGGCCGTCGGCAGCGCGAGCTTGAGGAACAATTGCAGCCGCGACGCGCCGAAGCTCTTCATCAGCGCGATGCGTTGCGGATCGGCAAGTTCGAGCCCGCGCAGCGTGTTCACGGCCACCGGGAAGAAGGCGAGATAGAGCGCGATGACGACCTTCGCCATGATCGTATTGCCGAACCAGATCACGACGATAGCGCCGAAGGCGATGACCGGTATCGTCTGCAGCGCGACGAAGATCGGCAGGAAGGCGCGCTCCATGATGCGCGAGGCCGAAAAGGCGATGCCGAAGCCGACGCCGAGCGCAACGCCCGCCAGGAAGCCGAGCACGGTTTCGATCAATGTGCGCCAGAAGCCCGCGACCAGATCGGGCCAGACCGAAATCCCGTCGGCAATGACCACCGGCAGCGGCGGCAGATAGCGTGGCTCGATGCGAAACAGCGGCACCAGCACCAGCCAGGCGATCGCGACATAGACGATCGAGGCGACGGGCGAGCGGGCGAGGGCGCTGAGGCTCATGCTCATGCAGGGACCGCCGCGAATGTCTTCAGGCTCTCCTCTTCCACGACGGCGAGGAGCTTCTTCTTGATCGCCATGAATTCCGGTGTCGTGACGACGCCGAGATCACGCGGACGCGGCAGCGTGATCTCCTCCTCGCATTTGATCGTGCCCGGCCGTGCCGTCATGACGACGACCTTGTCGCCGAGAAAGATCGCCTCGTCGATGTCATGGGTGATGAACAGGACAGTTCGCCGGTGCTTCGCCCAGATGTCGAGCAGCCAGCGCTGCATCATGCTGCGCGTCAGCGCGTCGAGCGCGCCGAACGGCTCGTCGAGCAGGATCAGGTCGCGCTCGAACAGGAATGTGCGCATCAAGGCGACGCGCTGGCGCATGCCGCCGGAGAGTTGATGCGGATAATGCTGCTCGAAGCCGCCGAGCCCGAATTCCGGGAACAGCGCCTCGGCCTTGGCGCGGGCCTTGCGGCGGGGCATGCCCTCGACCTCCAGCGCCAGCGTCGCGTTGTCGAGCACGGTTCGCCAGGGGAAGAGCAGGTCGCGTTGCGGCATGAACGCGATCTTGCCGAGCATCGCGCCATCCTGCTGCACCTTGCCCTTGAGCAGCAGCGAACCGTCGGAGTCGGGCGGCAGCAGGCCGGCGATCATGCTGAACAATGTGGACTTGCCACAGCCGGACGGCCCGATCAGCGTCACGAAGGCGCCGGGCTCGATCGAGAGATCGACATTGCGCACGGCAACGGTCTGCTGCGGTTCCTCGCCGAAGCGCTTCCAGACATTCACGAGCTGGAGATGCGGCGTCGCTGCGGGGACGGTCGTGGGATCGGGCAAAGATCGGTCTCCTTTCCGGCGCATGGCCGGCAGAACGGAGCCGCGACGGCGTTTGATAGTGCCGCCGCGGCCGTGATCACATCTTCTTGTCGGCGGCCGGGACCTTGTCCCAGAACGTGCTGTCGAAGGCGGCCTTGAGATCGACGGGTGTCTTCATGGCGCCGAACTTGAGGAGATCGGCCTGCACCGTCTCGATCGACTTCATGTCGATGAAGCCGAGCCCTTCCGTGGCGCCGGCCTTCGCCGTCATCACGCGCTCGATCTCGTCGAGCATCAGTTCCTGATGCTTGCGCTCGAGGCCGGAACCGGCAGCCATCACGATGTCGACCGCTTCGGCCTTATGCTCGAAGGCATATTTCCAGCCCTTGAGCGTGGCATCGAGGAAGGCTTGAACTTCGGCCGGCTTGTCCTTGATCATCTTCTCGGAGGTGACGATCGCGTCCTGCTGCGTCGTGACCCCGCTGTCGTCGGGCATGAAGATCTTGATGTTGGTGATGCCCTGCTCCTTGAGCGTGTTCAGCTCGTTGTAGAGCGTCACCGTTGCGACATCGAACTGCTTGTCGATGAAGGGCTGCATCGAGAAGGGTTGCGAGACGATGTTGACCTCGTCCTGCTTCAGGCCCTCGGCGGCGAGCACCGAATAGAGCGTGTATTGCGGACCGACCATCCACGTCGCCACACGCTTGCCCTTGAAATCCTTGACCGAATTGATGCCGGTGTCGTCATAGGTGACATAAGCGAACGGCGTGATCTGCTGCGACATGCCGATCGCCACGAGCGGCAGCCCCTTCTCGCGGGAATAGAGCACGCCCTCGGTGCCCGAGGCGACGCCGAACGTGTCGGCGCCTGAGGCGACGAGCGTCTCGACATTGACGTTGGGGCCACCCGGATTGATGGTCATATCGAGACCGGCTGCCTCGTAGAAGCCCTTGGCCTTGGCGACGTAAACGCCAGCGAACTGCGCCTGCGCCACCCATTTGAGACGCACCGAGGCAGCCTCGCCGGCCGACGCTGCCGAAACGAATGCGAGCGCGGTGGTGGCTGCAAGCAACGCCGCGGTGACACCGCGGATAGTGAAATTCGACATGAAGACCCTCCGTCTGTGTATGCAGAAAGGCATCAGCAATATGCATGCCAGATCGAATGCGCCGGAAGGGGGCGCTTTTTCGGCGCAAATCGTCCACCGGGGTTGAATGCTCTCTCGTTGCGCCGCCAATCTGGGCGGGCCAAGCCTAGATTATGGGCATCGGTTATCCAGAATATTGATTAGTGTATACAGACTAGGAGGGCGGCGGTCGGGCCGAGCCTCGACATGAGTCCGGAGGAATGATGCCCCAGCAGCAGCTTTGGAGCATGGAACTCACCGAGCTGGCAGCCGATCTGCGGACGGGAGCGGTGACATCGCTGGCCCTGACCGAACTCATGATCGCGCGCATCGAGCGTTATGACGCCGGCTTTCATTCCTTCATCACGTTCACCCCCGACCGCGCCCGCGACGCCGCAGCGAAGGCCGACGCGGAAATCGCCGCAGGCCAGTGGCGCGGCCCGCTGCACGGCATTCCGATGGCGGTCAAGGATGTCTTCTATACAACCGACATCAAGACGGGCCTTGGCTCCTCGATCTATGACGATTGGCAGGCGCCCTATGAATCGACCGCCACGGCACGGCTGAGAGCGGCCGGAGCCGTCATGCTCGGCAAGCTGACCGCCACCGAAGGCGTCTATGCCGAGCACCATCCCTCGATCACCGAGCCAATCAATCCCTTCGGCGCTGCGCACTGGACCGGCAATTCATCGAGCGGATCGGGGGTAGCCGTCACCTCCGGCTTTTCTTATGCGACGCTCGGGACGGATACCGGCGGATCGATCCGTCTGCCGTCCTCGTGCTGCGGCATCGTCGGGATCAAGCCGACCTGGGGCCGCGTTAGCCGGCATGGCGTGTTCGCTCTCGCGGAATCGCTCGATCATGTCGGGCCGATGGCGCGCTCGGCCAGGGATGCAGCCGCGCTGCTCGGCGTCATCGCAGGGCCCGATCCGGCGGATCCGACGGCGTCGCAGATGCCGGTTCCCGATTATCTCGCCGAGATCGACAAGGGCGTCGCGGGCGCGACGATCGGCATCGATCGGGCCTTCATCGCGGCGAAGGCGACGGCGGAGGTCGCGGCTTCGATCGAAGCGGTCGTCGCGGTGATGGAGGGGCTCGGCGCGCGCTTCGTCGATGTCCGCTTTCCCGAGACGCGGCCGATCCTGATCGGCTGGGCGATACAATGTGCCGTCGAGGCGGCGATCGCGCACCGCGACACCTTCCCCGCGCGCCGCGCCGAATATGGACCGCGCCTGACGGCGCTTCTCGATCGCGGCCATCGTTATGGCGCCATGGAGCTTGGCGACGCGCAGAAGGACCGGCGAGAATTCAATGGCGCGGTCGCGCAGATGTTCGAGGGAATCGATCTCTTCATCGTGCCGGGCCTGCCGGTCGCAGGCCCCTCGCTCGCCCATATGGCCTCACTTGGCGAGGATCCCGATGCCATTCTGGCGATCGGTCCGTTCACGGCGCCCTTCGATGTCTGCGGCTATCCGACGATCACAGCGCCCTGCGGCGCCAGCGAGGACGGCATACCGATCGGCTTCCAGTTTGTCGGCAAGCCGTTTTCGGAGGCGCTGCTTTGCCGGGCCGCGCATGCCTATCAGGGCGTGACAAGCTGGCATCGCCGCCGACCCGATCTTGCTTGAGATGTCACGGCCTGGCTGAAGAGGAGACCTGCAATGACGAACATCGTCACGAAATCGTCCGCCATCGACATGGCGGACATGCCGGTCCAGTTGCCCGAGGCGCCGGCCGGCGCTGCCGAAGCGCGGGCCCGCTTCTTCAACTCCGGCAACGCCTTCAACGTTAAGCTGCCGAAAGTCCCGGCAAGCTGTTTTCGTGACGAGGCCGAGGCTGCGCTCAATGCCGGCGAGACTGGCCTTTACGTCTGCGATCAGTCGGCGGCGATCGGCACGGCATTCGCGGCCACGACGCCGCTGATGCTGGCACGCTATGCGGCAATCGCGCCGCGCGACACGCTGGTGGCCGATTTCGCGGCGACGGGCGCGATCTGGTACGTCATGCGCGGCTCCGGCTCGGCCGAGATCGGCCCGGAGCGGATCGACTTTGGCCCGGGCGACGTTTTTCTCGCCCCTGGCGGCGTTTCGTCCAAGCTGACGGCGACCGACGGCGGCGCCGTGCTCTGGGTGGTCACCAACGAGCCGCAGCTTGCCTTCGATGGATCGCGTCCTGCGCCGGGCGGCGACGCGCCGATCGACGTTGTGCACTACCCCGCAGCCGAGATCGCCGCCCAGCTCGGCAAGGTGGTCGAAGCCGCCCAGAACGCCACCACGTCGGGCATCGCGCTGATCTTCTCGTCCGACCGGCAGGAGAAGGCGCGCAACATCATGCCGACGCTGACGCTCTCCCTCAACACGGTGCCGGCCGGCGAGCAGCAGCGTGCGCACCGGCACAACTCGGCCGCCATCACGCTGATCCTCCGTGGCGACGGCTGCTATTCGATGGTTGGCGGCGAGAAATGCCCGTGGTTGCCCTTCGCGACGCTCGTGACCCCGGCGACCGAGCCCCATTCGCATCACAATGACAGCGCCGAGCGGGCGATGTTCCTGATCGTCCAGGATGGCGGCCTGCATTACCACGCGCGGACCATGGGCTTCGCGTTCCTCGAATGAGTCTCACCCTATGACGACGCATCTGATCACTGATACGCCGCGCCTCGCCGGGTGCCAGGCGGACCGCGACGCCCACGCACGGATCATCAGGCGCGCCGACACCGCGGGCTTCACGGAATTGCTCATCCAGGTGCTGAAATGAAGAAGCGTCAGATCCATCTCGGCCTGTTCATTCTCGGCACCGGCAGCCATGTCGCAGGCTGGCGCTATCCCGGCGCCTTCGACAGCTTCCAGGATTTCGCGTCCATCCAGGAGATCGGCCGCAGCGCCGAGCGCGGCAAGTTCGATCTGATCTTCATGGGCGACAATCTCTATGCCGATCCGGCCGCCCACCCATCCTATACGCTGCGGCTCGAACCGCTGACGATGCTGTCGGCGCTGGCGATGACGACAAACCATATCGGCCTCGGCGCGACGGCATCGACCACCTATGGCGATCCATGGTCGACGGCGCGGGCCTTCGCCTCGCTGGACCACATTTCCAACGGCCGTGCCGCCTGGAATGCTGTCACCACCTCGAATGCCGCTTCGGGCGCCAATTTCGGCCGCGCCCATCCCGATCACAGCCTCCGCTATGAGATCGCCGAGGAATTCGTCTCGACCGTGAAGGGGTTGTGGGACTGCTGGGCCGACGACGCCATCGTGAAGGACCGCGCAACGGGGCTCTATATCGATCCGGCCAAGGTCCGGACGCTCGACCATGACGGCCCTTATTTCAAGGTGAAGGGTCCGCTCAATATCGGTCGCTCGCCGCAGGGGCAGCCGGTGGTCCTGCAAGCGGGCGGCTCCGCGCCGGGCCAGAGACTGGCAGCGCGCACCGCCGACGTCGTCTTCTCCGTCGTTCAGGATTTCGACGAGGCCAAGGCGCAATACACGTCGTTTAAGTCGTTGCTTCCGGGCTTCGGCCGCAGCGCGGATGCGGTCACGATGCTGCCGGGCGTCATGCCGGTGGTCGGCCGAACCGACCGCGAGGCCTTCGACAAGCTGAAGACGCTGCAGAGCTTTGTCTCGTCGACCAACGCGCTCGCGATGCTCTCCGATCGGCTCGGTACCGATATGAGCGCCTATGACCTCGACGGTCCCGTCCCGGATCTCGGCGAGAACGACGCCTATCACGCCTTTGCCAAGGTGATGCTCGCCAAGGCGCGGCGGGAGAACATGACGCTCCGCGATCTCTACAATCTGACGGCTGCGGCGCGTGGCCACTGGGTCCTGGCCGGTTCGGCCGAGACGGTCGCCGACACGCTGCAATACTGGTTCGAGAACGGCGCCTCCGACGGCTTCAACGTGATGCCGCCCTATTTCCCGGCCGGCCTCGACGACTTCGTCGATCTGGTGGTGCCGATCCTGCAGGAGCGAGGTCTCTTCCGGGCCGACTATGAAGGGACCACGCTGCGCGATCATTTGCGGCTCGCTCGCCCGGCGCGGCCGTGATGACCGATAAAGACCTGATGCTCGGGCAGCAGGCCATTGTTCACTACCGGTCGCGACGACCGTTTGAAATCAAGAGGAGACCCCCATGGATCTGCGTCTGACCGGCAAGAAGGTCTTGATTACCGGCGCCTCGCAGGGGATCGGCGCCGGACTTGCCAAGGCATTCGCCGAGGAGGGCTGCGAACTGGTCCTGACCGCGCGTAACGCCGAAAGGCTTGCCGCCATCAAGGCCGATATCACCGACGAGATGCCGGAGAGAACCGTCACGCTGGTGCCGCTCGACCTGACGGAGGCCGGGGCGGCCGAGCGTCTTGCAGAGACCGCCGGCGACATCGATATCCTCGTCAACAATGCCGGCGTCATTCCGTCGGGCTCGCTGTTCGACATCGACGAGGCCAAATGGCGCGCCGGCTGGGAGCTGAAGGTCTTCGGCTATATCAATCTCTGCCGGCTCTATTATCCGCGCATGAAAGCGGCCGGTGGCGGCGTCATCATCAACAATATCGGCAATGGCGGTGAGGTGACCGACCCGCGCTACATCGCCGGCGCGGTCGGCAATGCCAGCCTGATGCATTTCACCCGCGCGCTGGGCGGATCGAGCCTCGACGACAAGATCCGTGTCATCGGCGTCAATCCCGGGCCGGTGAATACCGACCGCATCTACAACATGCTGAAGAAGCGCGCCAAGGACGTCTTCGGCGACGAAAACCGCTATGGCGAGCTCGAGACTACCTATCCGCTTGGACGGCCCGCCCATGTGCATGAGGTTACCGATCTCGTCGTGTTCCTGGCCTCCTATCGCGCCGGCTACATCTCGGGCACGATCATGACCGTCGATGGCGGCATCGCATCGCGCCGCTCGATCATCTGATAGCCGCACGACAGAGTTGCCACGCCAGGCTCGATCGCCCTATGGGGGAGAGCCCCATGGCGGGGCGGAGTGGTGTCTCATGGCGGACCAGACGCTGGCCCGGGTCCTCAACGAGCGCAGTATCCTTGCGATGTTGCGCATCCAGGGTGCATCGAGCCGTGCTGACATGGCGCGCCAGACCGGCCTTACGCCCGCGACGGTGACGCGCGTCGTCGCCGACATGATGGAGCGCGGCCTGCTGCGCGAGGTCGCGCGTACCGGCGTGCCGGAGGCCGCGCGCGAACCCGGTCGTCCCGGCGTCGCGGTCGCGCTGGTGCCGGACGCGGCCTTCTTCCTGGGCGTCGAGATCGGTGTCGGCGTGCTGCGCTTCGCCCTGGTCGACCTCGCGACGAAGGTTGCGGCATCGGCCGAATATCCGGTTGCGCCGACGGCGACGCCCGAGACGATCGTGGCGCGGATCGCGGTCGAGGTCGCGACGCTGTCGGCCGATCCGTCCTTCGACGGACGCATCCGCTCGATCGGCGTGACCGTCCCTGGCCTCGTGACGCTGGACGGCTTCGTCGTCCACCTGCCGATCCTCGGCTGGAAGGCCCTCAATCTCGCCGATCTCCTCGCCGAGGCTATTCCGTTGCCGATCGTCATCGAGAACAACGCCGCGGCGGCAGCCTTCGGCGCCGTCTATACCGAGCCGCAACTGCCGAGCCTCTGCACCATCTTCCTGAAGCTCGGTACGGGTCTTGGCGGTGCCGCGATCATTAACGGGCGTCTGCTGCGCGGCGGTTCGGGGACGGCAGGGGAGTTCGGCCACGTTCGCATCGCCGATGAGGGTCCGCGTTGCTCCTGCGGCCAGGTCGGCTGCCTGGAAACCTTCGTCAATCTCGCCGCGCTCGCGCGGGCATTGGGAACGGGCGACGACCGCGCCGACGCCGATCTCGCGGCATTGCCGCGCGCCGTCGACTCGGCAATGGAGGCAGGCGACGCCGCGGCGAGTGCCGCCGTCGCGGCGCTCGCCGGATCATTGGCGCGCGGCATCGTCACGCTAGTGAACGTCTTCAATCCGACGACGATCGTGCTCGGCGGCGTGATGCGGCCCGTTCTCGCGCGCATGATCCCGCAACTGCGGCGCGCCGTCGCCGAGGCCATCGTCCCCGGTATGCATGTGCCGGACTTCCGGCTCTCTGCGCTCGGCCTCTATGAATGCGCCATCGGCGTGGCGACTCTCGCCCATCAGCGCGCCTTCGGCCCGCCGGACGTCGATCTGGGCGACCGATAAACGGCGGACGCGCGCTGTCACTCGGCGCGCAGATGCGCCGCGTTGCGCGGAACGAAGTAGAGATGGGGGCGCCCGGAGAGGCTGTCGCCGAAACCGGCGATGCGCGCCGGGACGCTGTCGTCCTGCTGCAGATGGACGAAGTAGCGCTGGCTGTCGAAGAATCCCCAGATGTCGTCAGGCACATTGCCGAACTCGCGCGCGAGATCGCAGTGAAGCTCCACCAACACCGCCGGCGAGCGGTCTCGGATGATGTTCGCGGCGCCACGCAGCACCTCGAACTCGTAGCCCTCGACATCGATCTTGATGAAGTCAGGGTAGAGGAGGTTGGCACTCGACCAGTCGTCCAGGGTTTCGACCGGTACCCTGATGCCGCCGCCGCTGAGCGATACCTTTGCGTTCGAGCGATCGCGGATATGGAGTTCGCCGGTTGCGGAGCCGACGGCGGCGTTCACGACCGTCACATTGGTGAGGTCGTTGAGTTCCACGTTGCGCTCGATGATACGCGCATTGTCCGGATGGGGCTCGAAGGTGACGATGCGGCCTTGCTCGCCGATCATGTATGCGAGAACGACGCAGTCGCGACCGTGATGTCCGCCGCATTCGAAGACGGTCGCGCCGTGCGGTTCAACGAGGTCCAGGACCGCCCGCATCTCGTGGGACTGCATGTCGCCATGCGCGTACCAGTTCTTCGCCTGCGAGGTCGCGACATAGAACTGGAACGCGATGTCGTTGACGGACAAGGTCTCGACATGCGGAGAGAAAGCGATGCCGGCCACTGCGTCCCTGAAGCGGCTGTTGAGCGCGTTGTACCACCAGGCGCCGTTCAGATATTTGCTTCCGGCTGTGATCATCGATCCCCTCCGCGTCAACTGTCTTTACTGGCTGCTGCACAGCCATTCTACGCCGAGCGTGTGCGTCAGGCGATTTGCACGAAGCGGTAGCAATCCCTATCAGTTCGAACGAGCTTGCCGTTCGCAAGCGAACATGATCAGAGCTTGCGCGTCATTTGTTACTATAATAAACAAAATAGGGTGGCCGAGGGCGAAGCTGGATTTTGGAGCGTGTGGGCATGGTGGCGAAGAACGAAAAGCGGCTGAAGGTCGGCGTGCTCGGCTGCGGGCAGATTGCCCAGGCGGCCCATTTCGAGAGCGCGACCAAGGCGAAGAATGTCGATCTCTTCGCCATCTGCGACGTTGCGCCGGATCTTCTCGCCCGGATGGCGGCGATGCATGCGCCGGAAAAGACGTTCGACAGCTATGACGCCATGCTTGCCGATCCCGAACTCGACGCGGTCATCATCGCGACGGCCGATGCCTTCCATGTTCCCGCTGCGAAGGCCGCGCTCGCGGCGGGCAAGCATGTTCTGTCCGAGAAGCCGATCGGCATCACGGTCGAGGAAGTCGAGGCTTTGAAGGCGACCGTCGCGGCGTCCGGCAAGGTGCTGCAGGTCGGCCATATGAAGCGCTTCGATGCGGGCCTTGAAAGCGCCAAGGACTTCATCGACGGCGAAATGGGTGAGATGCTGGCGCTCAAGGCCTGGTACTGCGATTCAACCCATCGCTATGCCATGACCGACGCGGTGCAGCCGCTGATCGTGACGAGCGCCGGCTCGAAGCGGCCATCGGGCAATCCGAAGGCCGATCTGCGCCGCTATTTCATGCTCGCCCATGGCAGCCACCTGCTCGATACCGCGCGCTATTTCGGCGGGCCGATCATCGAGGTCGACGCCCATTTCCGCGAGCGCTTCAACGCCTATTGCTGGTTCGTCGATGTCGCCTTCGAGAACGGCACCTTCGGCCATCTCGACCTGACGATCCCGGTGCGCATGGACTGGCACGAGGGCTTCCAGATCTATGGCGAACGCGGCTCGATCGTCGGCAAGACCTATAATCCCTGGTATTACAAGAGTTCCGACGTCGACATCTTCCGCGAATCCACCGGCGCGACTTCGCGCGTGCTTGGGGCCGACGGGCACTTCTATCGCCGGCAGCTTGAAGGGTTTGCATCGGTGATCCTCGACGGCGCGCCGATGCGCGGCGCCGATATCGAGGACGGGGTCGCCTGTGTGCGCGGCATGGTGGCCGTCGCGGAATCGGCGCGCACGGGCCAGCCGGTCAAGCTGGCTGACGTGGCAGGAGCGCTCTGATGCAGCTCGGCATCTTCGCCAAGACCTTCCCGGGCACGACGCCGGATGCCGTGCTCGCCGCCGCGCGCGACGCCGGCTACGCGGCCGTGCAATACAACATGGCCTGCTCGGGCCTGCCGTCGCTGCCGGTGTCGATCGATCGCGCCATCGCCCGGGCGGTTGCCGCTGCATCGAAGCGCTCTGGCGTCGCGATCGCGGCTCTCTCGGCCACCTACAACATGATCCATCCCGATCTCTCCGTCCGCGAAGAGGGTCGAGCCAGCTTCGCCGCACTCGCGGCGGCCGCGCCGATCATGGGAACCCGGCTCCTCACGGTCTGCACCGGCAGCCGCGACGCTGACGACCAATGGCGCCACCATCCCGACAATGCTGGCCCCGCCGCATGGCGCGACCTCATCGCCGAATTCGAGCATCTGCTGCCGATCGCCGAAGCGCATGACATTGCGATCGGCGTCGAGCCCGAACTCGGCAATGTCGTCTCGTCGGCGGTGAAGGCACGGGCGCTGCTCGATCATTTCGCCAGCCCGCGCATCAGGATCGTGCTCGATCCGGCCAATCTGTTCGAGGTCGCATCGCCCACTGAGCGCGACGCGCTGGTCGACGAGGCGGTGCAACTGCTTGGGAACGCCCTCGCGATGGCTCATGCCAAGGACCGTCACGCCGATGGCAGCTTCGCGACCGCGGGTGACGGCGTCATCGATTTCGGGCATTTCATCGGCGCCCTGAGGCAGGCCGGCTTCGACGGCCCGCTGGTGACGCATGGGCTCGCGGCTGGCGATGCCGCCCGCGTTGCCGCCTTCCTCAAAGCCTCGGGCGCCTCGGCATGATCCGGGGGCGCTTTGAGCGCGAAGGCCTGGCGCTCTCCACGGTGCGGAGCGGCGAGGGCCGGACGATGCTGTTCCAGCACGGGCTCTGCGGCGATGCTGCCCAGCCGGCCGAACTGTTTCCGCGGCTCCCGGACTGGTCGTGCCTGACGCTCGAATGCCGTGGCCATGGCCTTTCCGAAGCGGGACCGGCCGATCGCTTCTCGATCGCGACCTTTGCCGATGATGTGGCGGCGCTGATCGAAGCCGAAGCGACCGGTCCTCTGGTCATCGGCGGTGTCTCGATGGGCGCGGCGATCGCGCTCCGTCTTGCGGTGACACGGCCCGATCTTGTGGCAGGCCTCGTCCTCGTACGCCCAGCCTGGTTCGTCGAGGCGGCGCCGGCCAACATGACGCCGAATGCACTGGTCGGGGAGCTGTTGCGCAATCACGCGCCTGCCGAGGCGCGCCTGTTGTTCGAGAATTCCTCTGTCGCTGCCGACCTTGCCGAGCGTGCGCCGGACAATCTCGCGTCGCTGCGCGGGTTCTTTCAGCGGGAGCCGATCGCTACGACCTTCGAACTGCTCCTCCGCATCTCGGCCGATGGCCCAGGCGTCGATGTCGATGCTATCGCCGCGCTCGATGTTCCCACGATCGTCATCGCGCATGAACAGGACACCATCCATCCGCTTCGCCATGCGGAGAAGCTGGCTGCAACAATTCCCTCGACCCGGCTCGTTCGGATCACGCCGAAAGCAGTGAGCCGCGAAGCCTATGTCAGCGATGCCCGCGCCGCGCTAACCGATTTCCTGAAGGAGATTTCGCCATGAAACCCGAAGCCGGCTGGTTCGAGGCGCTGCCGAGAGACCGCCTTCTTGCCGAGTTCTCGCTCTGGTCCGCCGATCTCGGACGCCTCGCCGAGGATGTCGCGCGGGTCGATCCGTTCGTCGACATCTATCATGTCGACGTCGCGGACGGCCATTTCTCCCCGGCGCTTCTGTATTTTCCCGATCTTCTCGTCGCCGTTCGCAAGGTCACGGCCAAACCGGTTCATGTTCACTTAATGGTCGAGGATGCGATCCTCGGGGCGCAGATCGAGCAGTTTGCCGAGGCGGGCGCCGATCTCATCAGCATCCATGCCGAGAACGGAAATCTCGACGCCGGGCTCGACCTGATCGCGCGGCTCGACCTCCCGTCCGGCATCGTCCTGAAACTGGAGACGCCTGTTGCGTCCGTAGCCGATTATCTCGATCGCATCAGCCTGTTGACCCTGCTTGGAACGCGCATCGGCGTGAAGGGGCAGGGGCTCGACCCCTCGGCGACGACCCGCCTTCGCGAAGCGGCGAAGCTGATCGCACGCGCTGGCCGTACCGGCGATCTCCGGCTCGCGGCGGATGGCGGCATTCGCGACAACACGGTGCCGGATCTGAGGTCGAGCGGCGCCGAGACGATCGTCATGGGTTCGCTCGCCTTCGGCGCGCCGGATCTCTCGGCACGCATCGGCTGGGTCCACAGCCTGCCGCTCGCCCGCTGAAGCATGAGCGGCCGCCTCGCCATAGCGCTCGATCTCGGCGGGACCCAGCTCCGCGCCGCCCTGGTCGATGGTGCCAAAGTGCTGCGGCGCGCTGCCGAGCCGACGGATGTCGCCGGCGGCCCCGAGGCCGTGCTCGCGCAGATGCGACGGCTGATCGCCAGCGTCGGAGCAGACACGGACCAGGCGGCAATCGCGGGTATCGGCATTTCGGCGCCCGGACCGCTCGACGGCGTGACCGGCACGATCCTGCACATCCCGACGCTGCCGGGTTGGGACGACTATCCGCTTCGGGACCGCCTTCATGAAGCGACCGGCCGGGCCGTCGTGCTGGAGAATGACGGCATCTCGGCTGCGGTCGGCGAGTGGCGCCACGGCGCAGGGCGGGGCCTCGACCATCTTGTCTATGTCACGGTCTCGACCGGCATCGGCGGCGGCGTCATCGCCGATGGAAGGGTGCTGCATGGGCGCCGCGGCATGGCTGGCCATGTCGGCCATTTCACCATGACGCCTGATGGCCCGCGCTGCCCCTGCGGCGTGGTCGGCTGCTTCGAGGCGCATGCCTCCGGCACGGCGCTCGGCAAGCGCGCTCGCGCTGCAGCGGCAGCTCATCCTGAAAGTACCCTCGGTGCCCTAGCACGGAAAGGTCATGTCGACGCGCGCCATGTCATGGCGGCGGCACGTGATGGCGATCCCGTGGCGCGCGCGCTCGTCGACGAGCAGGCGCAGCTGCTGGGGCGTGGCTTTGCCAGCCTCGTCCATCTCTACAGCCCCGAGCGCGTCATCATGGGCGGCGGCGTCGCCTCCGGTTTCGATCTGATGAACGCCCGAATTCATGAAGTCATGCGCGAGAACCTGATGCCAGCCTTCCGCGACGTTGTCGTCGTTCCCGCCGGCCTTGGCGAAAATGCCGGCCTCGTCGGCGCCGCGGCCTTGATCGTCGATCAGGCCCGCTGACGGTATCCGGTCGCGGGAAGGGCTTGCGACAAGGGCCTGTCATCCCGCATCAAGGGTCGATCACTCTGCTGGAATGCTCCTGATGGCCCTGACGACACCTGCGACCGTCGCGCTTCGCAAGCTCGGCATCACCTTCGAACTCGTGACCTATGACTATGACCCCGGCGCCGAGCGGGTCGGCCTGCAGGCTGCCGAGGCCATCGGCGAGCCGCCGCACCGCGTGCTGAAGACACTGATTGCGCAGGTCGACGGCAAGCCGGTCTGTCTGGTGCTGCCGTCGGATCGCGAGGCGAGCATGAAGAAAGTCGCCAGCGCCTTCGGCGGCAAGTCGGCAGCGATGATGCCAGTGCCGGACGCCGAGCGGTTGACCGGGTACAAGGTCGGCGGCGTCAGCCCGTTCGGCCAGAAGCGCAAGCTCCGTACGGCCGTCGAGACCGCCGCGATGGGCGAGACGTACATCTATGTGAATGGCGGCCAGCGCGGCTTGCAGATCCGCCTGCCCCCGGCCGATCTGTTGATGGCCGCCGAGGCCATGGCGGCGGCCATCATCGCGTAAGCGCCGCCGAGAGCGCCGTCAGGCGCCTTGTGGACGCAGATGGCCCAGCGTTGCTGCGGCGATGGTGCCAGGCTGGGCACTCAGCGTCACCGAGGCGATCGGCTCGTCGCTGTCGATCCGTTTGGTGATGCACCAGCGACCATCGTCGACATAGATCTCGATCAGTCCGACATCGACGAAGATCCGCAGCTTCGCGGGCGCGATATCCTCGATGAAGTAGCGCGGCGAGGGCCGTGTGCCCGGTGCCTTGAAGTGCAGCTCGAGCACATGGCCATCGAAGCCGAGCGTGAGGCCAACCTTCGGATGCGCGAAGGCAAGGTCGAAGGGCTCGCCCTTGGCGCCGATCTCGATTTCGATCTCGCCGATCCCCTGGTTCAAGGAGACTGGCGAGGCGGTCGGCGGGAGCGCGGTCGGTGGCGCCGGCAGGCGCAGCGCATCGACGGTTTCAAGCGGCGGCGTGAAGAGCTTGCCGCCCTTCCAGACGAGCCGGCGCGGGAACGTCATGGCACTGGGGAAGTCGCGGTCCTTGAAGACGTCGGTCCAGTTGGCCGCCCAGGAATAGCCGAATGGCCCATCGACGCCGGTAATGCCCTGGAAGGCATAGCAATCGGTGCCATAGTCGAGCTCGAAGCGCTCGATAGGGGCAAAGGTCGTGCCGTCGAACCGGCCGATCATCGCGACTGTGACGTTGCGGCGGCGGCTGACTTCGTCGCGCGAGCCGAGCAGTCCGAGAATGAGCGCGTGAAGGCCTTCGCCCTCGCCGTCCAGCGCCACCATGCAGGGACATTCGGCGGGGAGCTTCTGCGTGGTCGGCTCCTCGTGCACCACGCCGACGAAGCGCCAGTCGGCAACGCCGTCTGGATCATCGGTCTCATAGAGCAGCACCACGGCCGCCGTGTCCGTGCCACCGCCGAGCAGCATCTTCCAGAGCCCGTCCGGCCCCTTGAAGACATAGGGATCACGGAAGTTCTTGCCGAAGCCGGGCAGCGTGGGTGTCTCGCTCACGACCGGGGACGATGGCCCGACCGTGACGAGATCTTTCGTCACCGCCGTCATCTGCCATTCCCAGTTCGGAAGGCGATCGTCCTCGCGATCGGTGTAGTAGAGCCGGAGCCCGCCATCCGGCAGGTTGATGGCCGAGCCTGAGAAGACGCCGCCGACCTTCTCGTCGGAGGCGAGCAGTTCTGGCCGTGGCAGCACCATGATTGGCAGATGGGTCCAGTCGACGCCATTCGACGTGACGGCATGGCCCCAGTGCATCGTGTTCCAGCGGTGGCTGTGCGGATAGTGCTGATAAAAGAGATGCGTCAGGCCGTCTACCTGCGAAAGCCCGTTCGGATCGTTCATCCAGCCGAACGGCGGCGCCAGATGCAGCAGGTGGCGGGCCGTGTTCGGCCGATTGCGCTCGGTCGTGAAGAGCGTGCGGATGCCGGTCTTCAACACGGTTCCGGGATGAAAGGCATAGGCGAGCGACACCGCCGTCGCCGCGTCGTCGAATGAGAGCGATGCGGGCCCCGCGGCAAGATCGCTGGCCCCGGTTTGCGTGAAGTCATCCGAGACAGGCCCCCGGAGTTCGCGTTCCACCCCATCCGCAGAGGCCAGCACAACCACGGATTCGGCGGCGCCGCCGACTGGTTTCTGGAAAACGTGCAGCGTCTCGCCCGCGTTGAGCGCAAAGTCGATCTTCATGATGGCAATCCTGACGGGCTTTTCAGCCTTTGACGGCAGAGGAGATGAACGAGCTGACGAACCATCTCTGGAAGGCGAGATAGAAGATGAGAACCGGGATCATCATCATGACCGACGCCGCCATGGCGTTGTTCCAGTAGACCGTACCTGTGCCGAAGAACGAGGCAATGCCGACCGATATCGGACGCGCATGGTCGGTTTGCGTCACCATCAGCGGCCACAGATACTGGTTCCAGGTTTCGATGCCGAGCAGGATGGCGACCGTTGCGAGAACCGGCAGGCTGATAGGCAGGAAAACCGACCAGTAAATGCGGAACGGCCCGGCACCATCGACGGTCGCGGCATCATAGATGTCGCGCGGGATCTGGATGAAGAACTGGTAGATGAGGAAGATGTAGAGCGGGCTGGCCATGAAGGGCAGGATCTGCGCCGCGAAGCTGTCGGAGAGGCCGATCCGGTTGATGATCGTGAGGAGCGGCAGGACGATCGATTCCTGTGGCACGATATAGAGCGCGACGAGCGCCGCCAGGATGACCGCGCGGCCGGGCAGGCGGCCCCAGGCGAGCACGAAGGCGGCCATCGAGTTCAGGAAGACGCCGCCGATCACCGTCACGAACAGGATCACCAGCGAGTTCAGGAGGTAGCGGCCGAAGGGCAGGGCGCCGGAGAACACCCACATGTCGCGGAAATTCTGCAGCGTCGGGTTGTCGACCCAGAAAGCGCGGAAGGTGCCCATGTCGGCGAGGATCTGGAAGCGGTCGGCCTTGAGGCTGCCGACGACGAGGACGATGAGCGGCGAGACGATGACGAGCGCGATCAGCGAGACCGCGACGAGCTTGATGATGCCGCCGATGTCGCGCGGCTCGGATGAGGCGCGCCGGGGCGCGGCGAAGGGGGCAGAGATGACGGTCATTTGCGGTCCCTCACGACCAGGCGCTGAACGAGCGAGACGGCGAGCACTATGAAGAACAGGATGATGGCGACGGCGGAGGCAAGGCCCAGCCGCTGGTTCACGAAGCCGGCCGAGAACATGTAGTGCACGAGCGTTTCCGTCGTGCCGCGCGGGCCGCCCTGGGTCAGGATGTTCACCTGCGTGAACAGCTTGAAGGCCTGGATCGTCGTGATGATCAGCACGAAGACATGCGTCTGCCGGAGCGAGGGCATCGTGACGTGCCAGAACTTCTGCCAGCGATTGGCGCCATCGAGCGAGGCCGCCTCATAGAGCGAATCCGAGATGCCCTGCAGGCCTGCAAGATAGACGATCATCTGGAAGCCATAGGCCTGCCAGGCCGAGAGCAGCACGATGGCCGGCATCGACCAGGCCGGGTCTCCCAGCCAGTCGATCGGTTGCACCATCCCGAACGACAGGAAGCCCAGGATCTGGTTGAACGGGCCGGTCGGATATTGGAACAGCGTCGCCCAGATCACGCAGACGACCACCATCGAGGTGATCGCCGGCAAGAAGAACAGACCGCGGAAGAAATTGCGGAACGGCAGCTTCTGGTTGAGCAGCAGCGCGATGGCAAGCGCAAAGCCGCATTGTACCGGCAGCACCATCACCGTGAAGCGCGCGACGTTCCAGAGCGCCTGCCAGAAATCATGGTCGGTCAGGACCTTCTGGAAGTTGTCGAGGCCGACGAAACGGGCCGGAACAGGCCGGGGAATCAAGCGCTCATTCGTGAGCGCGATGCGGAACGAGGACAGGAACGGCAGCAGGAGGAACGCGGCGATGAGCGCCAGGGATGGCAGCAGCATGCCTAGTTCCTGAAAGCGACCGCCCCAGAGCGGGGCACGGCGTCGCCGGCCGGCCGCCAGGGTTTCGGTAGACATCTGGATCCTCCGCCTCTTGGAGAACGCCGCGCCCCCTTGGGAACGCGGCGCTGTTGGTCTTGCGGTTCTGCGCGGCTAAAGCCGCCGCGCGCCGGCCTACTTGGCCTCACCGAACGGCGGATAGCCGTCATTGTCCTCGATGTCGGCGTCGATCTCCTTGGCCGCCTTGGTCAGCTCCTGCTGGGCGTCGGCGCCATCGAAGATGTTCGTCATCGCCTGCTGGAAGGCGAGCGTGATGGTCGGATATGCCGGATGCGGCGGGCGCGGAACGGCCGTCTTGCCGGCCTGCTCGAAGGCAACCGCCATGGCGCCGCCCGGTGCGTAGAGCGGGGACGCCGCGGCGAACGACTTCAGGCCCGGGAAGCCGGCATGGTCGCGATAGCCGGCGCGGTAATCCGGATCCTGCAGCATGAAGCTGAGGAACTTGCCGGCAAGCTGCGGATTGGCCGCATCCTTCGAGATCGCATAGATCCAGGTCGCATTCGGGCTCGCGCCCTTGTCGCCGAATTTCGGCAGCGGCATCACGACGAGGTCGTCGCCCATCTGGGCTTCGGCCTCGGCATAGAACCAGTGACCGCCCCAGGCGAGCGCCGCCGGGCGACCCGCCGCGTAGAACTGATTGCCGCCCGCAGACTGCGGAACGACCCAGCCCTTCTTCACCCAATCCTGCATCATCTTGGCCGCCTCGACGCAGGTCGCGCCGTCGAGCATGCCCTCGGCCTTCCACGTCGCGCGATCGATGACGTCACAGCCCATGGAGACGAGCAGCGGCTCATAGCCATAGGTGATCCATTCCGACTTGGTGCCATAGGAGCGGAAGAGATCGAGCGGCCACTTCACGCCAGGGGCCGTCGAGAGCTTCTCGAGCGCAGCCTGGAACTCGTCCTTGGTCCACGCATCGTCGACCGAGGCGGGGATCCGGATGCCAAGCTCAGTCAGCTGCTTGCGGCTGCCATAGAGGGCGACGGTCGAATCGGTAAGGCCGATCGCATAGAGCTTCTTGTCGATCGGATAGGTGCCCTGCGCGACATTCGACGGCGTCATGTCGTCGATGATCGCCTGATCGACCAAGCCCTCGATCGGTTGCAGCAGGCCCGACCAGACATAATTTGCGAGGAACGGGCCATCGAGCTCGATGACATCAGGCAGTGCCTTTGCGGACACCGCGGCGCCGATCTTCTCGTTGTAGCCGTCATGCGGGGTGTTGATCAGCTCGATCGTCACGCCCGGATTGGCGGCCTCGAACTTCTTCGCCGTCGCGGTGATGTTCTTGATCTCATAGGCATCGCCCTGAAACATCAGCTTCAGCGTTTCCGCTTCGGCCGCCGTCACGGCGCCTGCCAGCATGGTGCCGGCGCAGAGCAGGCTCAGTAAACGTTTACTCAGATGAAACGCCATGGCGTCCTCTCTCCCTCTTAAGACCGTTCCGCGGGGCTTCAGATCGAAGCCCGCTCCACAAGACGGAACGGGATTTCTTCAATGGTTCGGGCCGGAGCGCCATGTCCGGCCAGGATTTCGGCGGCCCGTCTTCCCATGGCCCTGTGCGGCAGTGCCATGGTGGTCAGGGGCGGATCGAGGCGTGCCGCGATCTCGACCTGATTGTCGAAACTGGCGACCGCGACGTCATCCGGAATGCGAAGATCGTGGCGGCGCAGCGCACCGTAGACTTCGAGCGCGACGCGATCATTGCCGCAGAGAATCGCGTCGGGCCGTGCGGGGCCGCTGAAAAGTTCCGCCACATGCTCGAAGACGAGACTGCGCGCCTGGTTGCTGTAGGTTCCGCGCGTGGCCGGACGCAGGATCGTCTCGTCGACAGTGATACCGGCGCTCGCATGAGCCTCGCGAAAACCCTCGGCGCGCAGCTTGCCGGCGAGAAGGCCCGGCAGGTTGAAAAAGGCGATGCGGCGCCGGCCGGCCGCGATCAATCGGCGGGTGATATCCGCCCCGGCGAGCCGCTCGGCAGGCACCAGCGCCGGCAGCGAACCATTGCTGTCCCTGCAATTGATCATCAGCGCCAGCGACTCCTGCGCCGCGGCCGGAAAATCGACGATCTGGTGATACATCGTCGCATAGGCGATCGATTGCGGCATCAGCCGCTGCAACTCGGCGATGCCGGCCTCGACGGACCGGCCGCTGCCCGTGCTCGTGACGATCACCGAGAGACCGTCGTTGCGCACTGAATTGTCGAAGGCGCGCATGATCTCGGTCGCGAAGGGCTGCGTGATCAGCCCATCGGCGACAATGCCGATGATGGGCATCACACCTTGCCGCATGCCCCGCGCAATGAGGTTGGGCTTGTAGCCGAGTTCATTGGCAAGCGAACGAATGCGCTGGCGCGTATCCTCCGCCATGCGGATCGATTCATCGCCGCTGAGCGCGCCGGAGACAGTCTTGACCGAGACGCCGAGCTGCCCTGCTATGTCCTGAAGGGAGACCTTCGAGCGCGCCATGTTGGCGTTCCGCGCTACTGGGTTATCGTTTACTCACGTCTATCTGATCCGCGCGGCCTGTCAAGGCCCCTCACATGGGTCCCCCAAATCGCGGAGGCTACGACATCACGTTCATATCGCCCGCAGGCGACATAGTTCTGGGAAACTGCCGAAAGACCTTGTTTCGACCGTTTGCGTCTTGTAGACCCGGCGGCGGAGAGGTGGCCGAGTGGCCGAAGGCGCTCCCCTGCTAAGGGAGTAGACGGCTTAAAACCGTCTCGAGGGTTCGAATCCCTTCCTCTCCGCCATTCCTTCTCGTCTCAGTTCATTGTGCGTGCGCCGTCCGAGCGGCCTGTCCGCGCTCGTCGCTGCGTAGCGTCAGGACTTCGACGCCGGAGGCCGTGACGGCGACGGTGTGCTCGAACTGGGCGGAGAGGGATCCGTCGCGCGTCGCGACTGTCCAGCCGTCCGCTTCCGTTTTCACGCTGCGCCGGCCGCGGTTGAGCATCGGTTCGATCGTGAAGACCATGCCAGCGCGGAGGACGAGGCCCGTCCCGGGTTTTCCGAAATGCAGGATCTGCGGTTCTTCGTGCATTTCCCGGCCGATGCCATGGCCGCAATATTCGTGGACGACCGAATAGCCGTTGCGCCGGGCATGCCGCTCGATCGCCCAGCCGATGTCGCCAGTCTTCGCGCCCGGGCGGACCGTCCGAATGCCGGCCCACATAGCGTCATAGGTCGTCTGGACCAGCCGCTTCGCAGCGGGATTCACCGCCCCGACGAGGTAGGTCTTGCTGGAATCGGCGATATAGCCGCTCTTTTCCAGCGTGATGTCGAGATTGACGATATCTCCGTCGCGGAGCACGTCCGATTGCGACGGAACGCCGTGGCAAACCACATTATTGATCGAAGCATTCAAGACGAAGCCGTAGCCGTACTGGCCTTTGCTGGCGGGCCGGGCCTTCAGATCGTCGACGATGAAACGCTCGACCAGGTCGTTGACCGCCATTGTCGATAGACCAGCGAGAGAGGCGCGATCGAGCAGTTCGAAAACCGAAGCCAGCAGCCGGCCGGATTCGGCGAGGAGGGCCAGTTCATGCGGTTGCTTCGTCATGGCTGGCTCGGCGCCAGCGGGGCTGCCGAGACGCCCGCCGATCGGAACTCGCCGCCGATGATCTCGCTGAAGCTCAGAGTCGGGTTGATTTCGCAGAGCATGCCCAGCCTGATCCAATAGGCCGCCTGGGCATTGATGGAGCGGTACGTCACCTTGCTGGCCCGGCGAAGCTGCTCATGCAGATCGTCGTCGATATTCACGATGCCCATCAGGGTCTCCTCATACGATTCGTATATGGAACATATAGTCTCTGGACCCGGATTGCAGCTGCCTTTCTCGGACAGCCAAATGCGGCCTGCACGTGCGACCGTCACGGTCCGCTGGATGCTGCAGCTAGGCGTTTGAGGTATTTGTTCAAAAGAACTGGTCCTTAGAGACTTTTCCTAAAGTATCCCCGCGATAGTCTGGGAGAACTCGCAGGGAGGAAACGCGATGATTTCCATGTTCACGGTGTTCTATGCAGTGCTTGCGCTTTGTGGCGGAGCGCTTGGCGCCTATCTCACCAAGGCGCCGCTCGGGGTCGGCCTGATTGCGGCGGCGGCCGGCTTCATCGCGTCATGCGTCGCCCAGCTCGCCGGCTCGACCGTCCTGATCGCTTTCGCAGCCTTCGTCGTGGTGACGGTTGCCGTCGCGCTGGTCCTGAAGCTTCGTCCGGCCCAGATCGGTGCGATCATCGTGGCGATGGTGGTGGTTTCGATGGCGGGTCAGTTTGCCATTGGCTTCGTCGGCGGTTTCGATGCGGCCTTCTCCAAGGCGTTCAACCACGCGCTCCATCGCAGCGCCTGATCTCCGTCAGCAGGAGCCCAAATCGACACGCGGTGCTGTGCGCGGCGGATTCGGCCGCTATGTGCTCCGCTGAGGTGAGCGACCAACGGGCTTGCCGCACATCTGCCGAAGGAGCCGCCTTGCCTCGATCTGTTGCCAACCGCCCGATACCCCGTCGCGGGGAGGCGAATCAGCCTCCAAGGGTATCTAGATGGCGGTGATCGTCGCGGGACTCGGGGGCGCGGTGCTCCTGCTGATCGTCGTCATGACGGCGGCTTGGGTGACCCAGCGTGTCACTGGAAATGCCGGATGGTCCGATGCCTTCTGGTCGTTCGGTGTCGGACTGGCGGGCGTTGGTCTCGCGCTTGTGCCGGTCATGGGGGCGGACTGGCCGAGCGGTCGCCAGCTGCTCGTCGCGGTCGCGGCCGGGGTGTGGTCGATTCGTCTCGGCAGCCATATCGCCGCGCGCTCGCACGGGAGCGAGGAAGATGCCCGCTATGCCGCCTTCCGCAAGGAATGGGGCGCCGACTTCCAGCTCCGCCTCTTCGTCTTCCTCATGATCCAAGCTGCTGCTGGCTGGTTCCTGTGCCTGTCGATCCTGGCTGCAGCGCAGAATCCGCGGATGGGGCTCGGTGTTCAGGACGCGGTGGCGGTCGCTGTCATTCTAGTCGCGATCTTCGGCGAGGCGATCGCGGACAGGCAGTTGCAGCGTTTCCGCGGGCGACCGAACGCGATCGCCGGTGCTGTTTGCCAGGACGGGCTCTGGGCCTGGTCGCGCCATCCCAACTATTTCTTCGAGTGGCTCGGTTGGCTTGCCTACCCGATTTTCGCGATCGATCTGGGTGGCGGCTATCCGTTCGGCTTCGTCGCGCTGACCGGCCCCGCCTTCATCTATTGGCTGTTGGTTCATGTCTCGGGCATTCCGCCCCTGGAAGCGCACATGATGCGCAGCCGCCCCGACGCTTTCGCACGATATCGCGAGCGCGTGCCGGCCTTCTTCCCGTGGCCGCCGCGCCGGCCCGCAGCCTAGACAAGGCCGAATTGCCGCGCGAGCCAGCCCGTGATGATTGTGGCGAGCCAGGCGGTGACCCCGCTCAGCACTGTGCCCCATGTCATGTCGATCGCGGTGATCGCGACGCCCCAATTGCGCAGCGTAGCGAAATTGGTGAGGTCATAAGTGCCATAGGCGAAGAGACCGAACAGCGCGCCCCACAGCAGTGCGTGGCCGGCACCGGCGCCCTTGACGCCCGGCAGCACCGCAAAAACGAGGAGCCCCACGGCGTAGAAAAGATAGAAGGCTACGGCCGGTCCTGGCCGGAAGCTCTCGATGAGGATGTCGCCGAGCAGCGGGCGATAGATCCGGGCCGCCATGCTGCCGAGCCAGAGGGAGTCGATGGCGGCGAACAAAATGAGCGTCACTGCATAGGTGAGGGCGTTGAGCATGAAATCCTCGCGCGGTTGCCCTCCAATAACGAATGGCCGGCGCCGCTGGATCGCGGCGCCGGCCGATTTGGCCTATTAGCCCGGGCCTCTCAGCCGGGCCGCGAGGCGCTTACCAGGTGCGCTTCATCCAGAGATTGAGGGTCCAGGCGTCGCCATCCTTCTCGGACTTGTTCGGACCGGCACCATCGGACAGGTCGACATGCGAGTACTGGCCGTCGAGCATCAGGTCGAGACCGGTAACCGGGGTCCAGCCCGTCGAGAAGACACCGCGATAAGCGTCAATGGTGAAGTTGTCGAAATAGCCATCGCCGTCATACGAAGCGTAACCGCCCGTGACCGCCGACCAGACGGACGGCGTCCAGACATGCTTGTACGAAGCAAGAGCCGACCAGCTCGAACCGGGGGCTGCCGAGGCGATGAAGCTGCCGTCGACGGTGCCGGTCAGGTTTGCGACCGAGGTGCCACCGGCGATGCCGGTGTAGGAGTTGGCATTGTCGCCATACGAACCGGTGACGAAGAACTTGTCGCCCTTCGAGAAGCTGTCGAGAGCGAACTCCATGCTGCCGCCGATAGCGTAGCCGCTCTTCGCGTCGATATTGTAGGGGTTGGCGAGGGTGCCGGCGCCGCCATTGATGTCGACCGCGTTATTGACATAGGCCGCTACGATCTTTGTCGAGAAGATGCCCGAGGCGTAGGTCACACCACCGACGATGTCAGGGATGTTGTTCTGACCGCCCTGATAGTAGCTGGCGCCAGCGAGCACTGGATCACCGGTGTTGCCGGAAGCGCCGCGGTCACGCTGGTCCTCGACTGAGACCGAGAGACCGAAGCCGTTGACGGCATAGGTCAGCTGGATGTGATCGGTCTTGGTGTCGGACGCGAATCCGCCGGTATCGGTGTAGCCCTGGCCGAAGTCGTACAGAGAGTCGAAACGACCGGCCTTGATCGGACCGAGCGAGAGATAGGCGCTGTCGACGTAAGCCGAATTGGTCGAGGCGTTGACCGTCTGCGTCGCCGACTGCGTGAACGAGCCGGTGTTGCCGGATTGCGCACGATAGTCGATGAAGCCGGTCAGATTACCGAACTCGGTGACCGACGAGGCCGTCAACTGGACCGAAGCTTCCGTGTAGAAGTTCGACCACTGGCTGTTCGGATAGATCTTGTTATAGATACCGAAATCCGTATCACCGAAGGCGGTGCCGAACTTCAGGTAACCACCGACCTTGATACAGGTGTCGGTGCCGGGCGAATAGAAGAAGCCCTTCCCAAAAGCGTCGCAGACCTTCACATAGTCGACCGGCTCGGCGACAGTAAGATCGGCAGCTTCGGCGGCGCTGCATGCGAAGATCGCCGCAGCTGAACCGAGAAGCAACAGCTTGAAATTCATGTCTGACCTCGTGTTGAGGAAGAAACAAGACACGACTGGATAAGCTGACCGGCCAAGCTCGATGGCTCAGCCGATAGGTTATCTTTCGGTCAGGTGCCCCCAGAGATAATAATAGTGCGGCTGCATTCAGCGTCCGCGGCCTGTCGCGACCCCTCGCGGCAGGTTGAGCGAAACCTAGCGGGCGATGGCGGCGCTGGCATGTGAAGAGAATGTCACAATCCGAAGGATGTCCCGTCTCACCGCCTCCGTTGCCAAAATGTCTCAACGCATTATGACAGAATAAAAACAGAATAATGATTTGCCGTCGTAAGAGGCGACATCGTGATGCATGAGCGGTATTTAGGACGGCCACATTACGCATCGTCCGGCATGGAATTCTCCAGGAGAGATGTTATAAACTCAGGCACCGGCGAAGGTTACGCGTGCAAAGCGGGTGAAGCCGTGAGCGAATCAATGAACGATAGTGGTCCGGCGGACTGAGAGCGCCCGGGTCGGAGGGTGTAAGCCTTTCGAGCGCGCGAGGTCATCATTCTGCCCCAGTGGTCGGGTCTGCTGTGTTGGCTGATCGCCGATCTACGAAACGACAGGCGAGGGCTCTATGCGGTCCTTTGATCGAGCGTTTTGTCGATAAACCCAGGGCTCAGGGCGGAGCCGGCACGGCGGCTCATTATCCATTCATCAGGAATTGTCTCGGCAGTGTTGAACAGGGTTTAGCCCGCTTAGCGGGCCGGCTCGAGATCCGGGCGACGCAAGAAAGCGCTTGCTGGCAACCGGAGCAGGCGTTACAAACTAATAATGTTGCTGTGCGAGATAAATTGTGCGGCGCAAAATCGGGCAATCCGCGGGGACTACCGATGTTTTTTGACGAAACTGCTCAAGCTGTTGCCTCAGACTCGACAAACCTCGGGCTATTCCATTCCGCGGAGAAAGACTCCGGCGCGACGCACGACGTAGCCATACCAAACGCAAGGCTCGTCGCGAGAGCGTCAGAAATCAATGCCTCACGCGTCAAGCGGATCATCGATGTCGTCGGCGCTGCGGGCCTGCTCGTCGTGTTTCTGCCTGTTCTGCTGATGATCGCGCTTGCCGTTCGCCTGGAGAGCCGCGGCCCCGTGTTCTTTCGTCAGAAGAGATATGGCGTAGGGCGAGAAATCTTCACACTCTACAAATTCCGTTCGATGAGTGTGCTGGAGACGCATGGTGCTTTCAAGCAGGTTTCTGCGGGCGATAGCCGTATCACCAAGGTTGGCGCCTTTCTGCGTCGGACGAGCCTCGATGAGTTGCCGCAGCTCTTCAATGTGCTGAAGGGGGATATGTCGTTGGTCGGGCCGCGGCCCCACGCTGTGCCGATGGACGACACCTTTGGCCGCATTTTGCCGAACTATGCCGATCGTCATCTGGTTCGCCCCGGCCTCACCGGCCTTGCGCAGATCGAAGGCCATCGTGGGCCGACGGACGCGATGAACAAGATCCAGATGCGCCTTCGCTGCGACCGCGCCTATATCCGGAAGTGGACGCCGCTTTATGACGTCAAGATCCTCCTTTTGACGCCGACATCGCTGTTTCACGCCAACGCGTTCTGAAGGAAGCCGCCGGCCGGTATGAAAAGTCGCCACCCTCGGGTTGGCGGCTTTTTTTGTGTATGCGATCGGACGGACGCAGATGTGGCCGAGATTTGCCACCGCTCCTTAACAATAGGGTGGCTATATGCTCTTGTCGCTGCGGGAACGTGCGGGCGGATTCGCTGCATGTCCAGCGGCGGCGTGACCGTCAGCTATGCCGGCCGTGATCTGGCAGCCCCGGGGGAAATGGAATGAGCCGTCGAGACTTGAGCCTTGCGAGAACCGGCCGCGGATGGCTGCTGGCAGCCGCATCGATCGGCGTTCTCTCGCTGGCGGCTTGCAACGAGAAGAACGCGTATGTGCCGCCGCCGCCCCAGAAGGTGACGATCGCCCAGCCGGTGCAGGAGTCTGTCACGCGCTATATGGAGCTGACCGGCAATACCGATGCCATCAATCAGGTAGATCTCGAGGCGCGCGTCCAGGGTTTCCTCACCGGCATCAAATATGTCGACGGCCAGAAGGTGAAGTCGGGCGACATTCTCTTCACGATCCAGCGCGACACCTACCAGGCGCAGCTCGATCAGGCGAAGGCGGCCCTGGCATCTGCCCAGGCTTCGCAAGAAAACAAACAGCTCGAATATAACCGCCAGAACACTCTGGTGCAGCAGCAGGTGACCTCGGTTGCCAAGGCCGATGACGCCAAGGCTCAGCTCGACCAGGCGATCGCGGCGACGGCGCAGGCACAGGCCGACGTCGAGGTGGCGACGATCAATCTCGGCTACACCGAGATCAAGGCGCCGTTCGATGGCGTCGTCAGCAATCACTTGCAGGATATCGGCGCGCTTGTTGGCTATAGCGGCCCGACAAAGCTGGCGACGATTGTCCAGAACGACCCGATCTACACCTATTTCAGCGTCAATGAGCGGCAGGTGCTTCTGATCAAGGAGGCCTTGACCAAGCGCGGCAAGACGTTGCGCGACGTGCACGACATACCGGTCGAGATCGGCCTCTCCATCGACACCGATTATCCCTACACCGGCGTCATCGACTACATCGCGCCGAATGTCGACCAGAACACCGGCACGCTGACGGTGCGCGGCGTGTTCGACAACAAGGATTCGGCGCTTCTGCCGGGCCTGTTCGCCAAGGTGCGCGTGCCGCTGCAGAAGCAGCCGAACGCCATTCTGGTCAATGATACGGCGATCGCCACGAGCCAGGCCGGAAGCTACGTCCTGGTTGTCGGTTCCGACAACAAGGTCGAACAGCGCATCGTGAAGCCCGGTCAGCTCGAGGGCCAGCTGCGCGTGATTGATTCCGGCCTCACAAAGGACGACTGGGTTGTCGTCGGCGGCAACCAACGCGCCGTTCCCGGCAATACGGTCGATCCGGAAAAGGGTGACATGAGTGCGGCGGAGCCCGCAGCGGCGCCCGTGCGCGCCGTGGCGCCGCCAGCCGGCTCGGAACCGGCCCCCGCTGCGGTGCCGGCTCCGGCATCGACGACACCTGCACCAGCATCAACACCGGCTCCCGCCGCTACGCCGGCGCCGGCTCCAGCGACCCCGTGAGGGCTTCGACCTAACGCGATCTATCGGCGACCCCAGGGCAGGCGGCTTACATGTTTTCAAAGTTTTTCATCGAGCGGCCGGTTCTTTCGAACGTCCTCGCGCTCGTCATCGTGCTGCTCGGCGCGGTTGCGCTCTACACGCTGCCGGTGTCGCAATATCCCAATGTCGTGCCACCGACGATTCAGGTCTCGACATCCTATCCCGGCGCCAGTGCGCGCACGCTGATGAACACCGTTGCCCTGCCGATCGAAGAGCAGGTCAACGGCGTTCAAGGCATGATCTATATGCAGTCGACAAGCGCCAGCGACGGCACTTACAACCTCGTCGTCACATTCGACATCGGCACCGACCCCAACGAGGCGCAGGTCCTCGTCCAGAACCGCGTCTCGATCGCGCTCGCCTCGCTGCCGCAGTCGGTCCAGGTCCAGGGCGTCAACGTCCAGAAGAAGTCGACCGCGATCCTGCAGTTCATCACGCTGTTTTCGCCTGATAAGACCTATGACGGGCTCTATCTGTCGAACTACGGCGTCATCAACGTCCAGAACGAACTGGCCCGTATTCCGGGGGTCGGCAACGTCACCGTTTTCGGCGCCGGCCCCTATGCCATGCGCATCTGGATGGATCCGGACAAGCTTCAGTCGTTTGGGCTGACGCCAAATGACGTCGTCAACGCGATCCAGCAGCAGAGCCAGGAAGTCACGGCCGGCATGACCGGCATGCCCCCGGCGCCGGATGGCCTCAACTTCCAGTATACGGTGAATGTCGACGGACGCTTCAGCGACGCGCCCGACTTCGAAAACATCATCGTCAAGGTCAACAACCAGAACGGCGGCCAGATCGTCCGGGTGCGTGACATCGGCCGCGTCGAACTCGGTTCGCAGAGCTACAGCCATACGGCGACCTTCAACAACGCCCCCGCGGCGGCGATCGGCATATTCCAGCTGCCGGACGCGAATGCGCTTGCCGTTGCAGACGCCGTCTCGGCCAAGATGCAGGAACTCTCGAAGGCGTTCCCGCCGGGCCTCAAATACGAAATCCCGTTCGACACCACCAAATTCGTGACCGCTTCGATCGACGAGGTCTACAAGACGCTCATCGAGGCGGCGATTCTCGTGCTCATCGTCATCCTGCTGTTCCTGCAGGATTGGCGCGCCATGCTGGTACCGGCGACGACTGTGCCCGTCACGATCATCGGCGCGTTCGCTGCGATGGCCGCGCTCGGATTCACGGTCAATACCGCGACTCTGTTCGCCATCATCCTGGCGATCGGCATCGTTGTGGACGACGCGATCGTGATCGTCGAAGGCGTCTCGCGCCATATGGAGGCCGGGATGACCGGCCGCGAGGCGGCCGTGAAGGCGATGAACGAGCTGTTTGGCCCGATCATCGGCATCACGCTGGTGCTGATGGCGGTGTTCCTGCCTTCCGCGGCATTGCCCGGCCTCACCGGGCAGATGTATCAGCAATTCGCGCTCGTGATCGCCGCAACGGCCTTCATCTCGGCCATCAATGCGATGACGCTGAAGCCGACGCAGTGCGCGCTCTGGCTTCGCCCGCCGACTGCGCCTGAGAAGAAGAACTTCTTCTTCCGCGGCTTCAATCATGTCTATGACTGGTGCGAGCGGCACTATGCAGGCCTGATCCGCCATATGGTCAAGGCCAGCTACCTGATGCTGCTGGTCGCCGTCATCCTGGTCGGCGTCGCCTTCTGGGGCATGAGCCGCATTCCGACGGCGTTCCTGCCCAATGAAGATCAGGGTTATGTCGTGATCTCGGTGCAATTGCCTGAGGGCGCCTCGCTGCAGCGGACCGATCGTGTCGTCCAGGAGGCCACGAGCATCGCGCTGAAGACGCCCGGCGTCGCCAATGCGATCGGCATTACGGGCATATCGGTCCTCGACAATTCCGCGACCTTGTTCAATTCCGGCGTCGTCTACGTCATGTTCAAGGACTGGTCCGTTCGCGGCAAGGCCGAGGGCCTCCGCGCGATCTACGAGAATCTCTCGGCATCCCTCAGCAAGATGTCGGACGCGACCGCCTTCGTGATCGTGCCTCCGCCCATTCAGGGTATCGGCAGCACCGGTGGCTTCACGATGGAAATCCTCGTCAAGGACGGCAGTTCGGACTTCCACAGACTGCAGGCAGCTGTCAATCAGCTGGAGGCCAATGCCGCAACCCAGACCGGCCTGCAGCGCGTAGACTCAAGCTTCAGCGCCACGACGCCGCAGTTCACCCTCAAGATCAATCGCATCCTCGCGGAAACGCTGGGGGTCACGGTTGGTCAGGTGTTCTCGACCATCGAGGCCTATCTCGGCTCGACCTATGTCAATCAGTTCACGAAGTTCAACAACGTCTTCCAGGTCTATGTGCAGGCCTCACCCGAGAGCCGCGTCGATCCGAAGGACATCCTGAACCTCAAGGTGAAGACGAAGACCGGCGACATGGTGCCGCTCGGCACGCTGATCTCGTTCGACAATACCGACGGTCCGCCGCTGATCACACTCTACAATCTCTATCCGGCGGCGACGCTCGTTGGTGGTCCCGCCGCAGGCTTCAGCTCTGGCCAGGCGATGCAGCTTACGGCGCAGATCGCGAACGAGACGCTGCCGCCGGGCTATGGTTATGCCTGGACGGCGATGTCGTATCAGGAGGAGATTGTCGGCAACGACATTTACTTCGTCTTCGCGCTGGCGGTGGTGCTGGTCTATTTCGTGCTGGCTGGCCAGTATGAAAGCTGGATCCAGCCGCTTTCGGTCATTCTCGCCGTGCCGCTCGCCTTGCTGGGCACGGTGATCGCTTTGACCACGCTCGGCCTTGCCAACAATCTCTATACGCAGATCGGCATCATCCTGCTCATCGCGCTCGCGGCGAAGAACGCGATTCTGATCGTCGAATATGCACGTGAAAAACGAGCCGAAGGCATGGAGATCGCCGAGGCGGCGGTCGAGGCGGCGCGGCTGCGCTTCCGCCCGATCCTGATGACGTCGTTTGCGTTCATCCTCGGCGTGCTGCCGCTGGTCTTCGCCACCGGCGCCGGCGCCAGTTCGCGCGCCTCGATCGGCATCGCCGTTGTCAGCGGCATGCTCGCGTCGACCTGCCTCGCGGTTCTGTTCGTGCCGTCCTTCTTCACGGTGCTCCAGCGCCTCGAGGAGCGTGGCAAGGGCAACAAGACGGCCATCGCGCCGAACGTCCCGGCCATGACGGCCGATTGACGAGAACGGGCGGCCTTACGGGGGAACGAAAGATGGTGTCGAAGCTGAGGTTCACGGCGCTGATGGCCATCGCTGGTCTTGCTGGTGTAACTGCGTCGGGGATCGCCCTGGCCCAGTCGACCGACCAGCAGATGCAGCAGATGGAAAAAAAGCTGGATATGAACGCGACGCCGGACATGGCAGCGCTCGGCTTCCAGAATGACCTCGCGGCGCTCGAAGAGTGCCAGTCGTCATGCAAGCCGCTGATCGATCGGATGCTCGGCAAATACAAGACCGATCCGAAGCTTGGCGGCGATCCGAAGCTCGGCGCGAGCGACGCGGCGCAGCTCGCAGCTGCGCTGGCGACGGCGGCGGCGACGCTGCCAAAGGCCGAGGCCGAAAAGGTCGGCGGCGAGGTCACGGCCTCGCTGGGCGCCGATGCCGGCGCGGCCTTCGCCGGTGCCTATGCTGGTACGACGGCGCCGTACAATCCGCAGTAGCGTCGACGAGGCTGCCAAGGCGGCAATGCTTGCAAAGCCGCGCTGGTCCTGATCGGATATCAGGATCAGCACAGTCGGGGTATGCATGGCATTCGATCTCATCGTCAAGAACGCAACTCTCCCGGACGGGCGCTCGGGCGTCGATATCGCCATCGAGAAGGGCCGGATCAGCGCGGTCGAGCCGTCCATTGCCGCAGCGGCCGGACGGATCATCGACGCGCGGGGGTATCTCGTCACGCCGCCCTTCGTCGACTGCCACTTTCATATGGACGCGACCTTGTCGCTCGGCCTGCCGCGGATGAACGAGTCGGGCACATTGCTCGAGGGGATTGCGCTTTGGGGCGAGCTGAAGCCGCTTCTGACACATGAGGCGGTGATCGAGCGCGCGTTGAAATATTGCGATCTCGCGGTCGCTCAGGGCCTGCTGGCAGTGCGCAGCCATGTCGATGTCTGCGATGACCGCCTGCTCGCCGTCGAGGCGCTGCTCGAAGTGCGGGAAAAGGTGAAGCCCTATCTCGACCTTCAGCTCGTCGCTTTTCCGCAGGATGGGTACTATCGATCGCCGACGGCTGCCGCCAATCTTGAGCGCGCGCTCGACATGGGCGTCGATGTCGTCGGCGGCATTCCGCATTTCGAGCGCACGATGGCCGATGGCGCGGCCTCGGTGAAGGCTCTCTGCGAAATCGCGGCCAAACGCGGGCTCATGATCGATGTTCACTGCGACGAGAGCGATGACCCGCTGTCGCGCCATATCGAGACGCTCGCGGCCGAGGTGCATCGCCTCGGGCTTGGCGGGCGGGCTGTCGGCTCGCATCTGACCTCGATGCATTCGATGGACAGCTATTACGTTTCGAAGCTGCTGCCGCTGATGCGCGAGGCGGGCGTTGCCGCGATTGCCAATCCCTTGATCAACATCACATTGCAGGGCCGTCACGACACCTATCCGCGTCGCCGCGGCCTGACACGGATTGCCGAAATGCGTGCACTCGGCATTCCCGTGGCACTCGGCCAGGATTGCTGCATGGATCCGTGGTACGGCCTCGGTCATGCCGACATGCTGGATGTCGCGAGCATGGCCGTCCATGCCGCGCCGATGACGAGCCGCGAGGCCATTCGCTGGGCATTCGAGGCCGTCACGACGGTGCCGGCGGCGATTCTCGGACTTGAAGGCTATGGCTTGGCGCCGGGCAACAATGCCGACTTCGTCATTCTGCAGGCCGCCGATACGATCGAGGCCATTCGCATGCGGGCAGCGCGCCTCACCGTCGTCCGCCGCGGCACCGTGATTGCCGAGACGCCGCCGCGCACAGCCGCCCTCAACCTCGCTGGCCGCCCGACGGCCGTCGACCCCGCCGCTTACGCGCCGAAGACGGCCCATTGATGGGAACGCGACCGGCCTCGGCGAATTGCCAAAGGCGGCAACAAGGATAATCAATGAGCCGGTTTCGCATTCTCTCCTACAATGTCCATAGCTGCATCGGCACGGACAAGCAGCATTCGCCGGAGCGGGTGGCCCGTGTCATCGCGAGCTGCAAGCCGGATATCGTTGCGCTGCAGGAGATCGATGTCGGTCGCCCGCGCACCGGCAGCATCGATCAAGCGCGGACGCTGGCGTCGCTGCTTGGCATGGAAGCGCATTTTCACGCCTCGACCCATGTCGGGCCGGAGCGTTACGGCGATGCCATCCTGACGGCCTTGCCGATCTCGATGGTGCGGACCGGGCCGTTGCCGGGCTTTCATGACCGCATCAAGGTCGAGCCCCGCGGTGCGCTTTGGGCTTCCATCGATGTCGGCGGCGCTGCGCTGCAGGTCGTCAATACGCATCTCGGCGTCTGGCCGCATGAGCAGATGCTTCAGCTTTCGACGCTACTTGGACCAGATTGGCTCGGCCATCCCGATTGCCGTGATCCCGTCGTGTTCGTCGGAGATTTCAACGCGCCGCCCGGCCTATCGCCTTACCGGCGGCTGGCCGCGCAGTTCACAGACGTCCAGAAGGAGTGGGGCGATCGCAAGGCGAAGCCGACATTCCCCGGACGCATGCCGACGCTGAGGATCGACCATGTCTGGCTGCGGGGCAGGGCGAAGGTCGAGAATGTCGAAGTCGTCCGCACGCCGCTGTCGCGCGTTGCTTCCGATCATCTGCCGCTGGTGGTCGATATCGACATCCGCGCCAATGATGCGCGAGACCATGGCCCAAGCCACCGCAAGAAGTCGGCTTAGTCCGGGCTGATCTAGCGCCGCCAGTGTGAAACCGTTTCAGCGCCGCGTGACCGCGCTAAAGACGTCTCAAGACGGTCAGCGAGTCCAGACGATCAGCGATAGATCCAGCTGACCCAGCGCGAATGGACGCGCTGGGGCCGGTCGCTGCGGCGTGTGGTCCGGAGCGTTGGCGTCGCATTGAGCCGGTTCAGATCCGCAATCAGATTGTCGTAGCGGGTCAGGCCAGAGCTGTTCATATGGCACAGCATCAATGCACCAGCGGCCAGGCTCGATCCGATACCGAGATTACGCGGACTGGGCGAAGCCTTGTTCGGCATGCGTTCCATGATCTCCCTCCCGGCGTTCGACCATCAACAATCAACGGGCCAGAGCAAGAGGCGTTCCGTCTGAGGTGGTGCGGGCGGCGCATAAGTAGTAACCGCGCACTCAATAAAAGTGAACAATTAATTAACAGTTCACCCGCGGGCCCAACTTTTATTCAAATCAAGGCAAGATGATGACGGAGCAAGCCTCGCCGGCCGTGGCTGGCGGCGCATGCGGCGGCCGGATGATGAGGCATCCAGCCTTGGCGAAGGTCGACAGCATCGAGCTGTCCTGCCGGTCGAAGGGCGTCGCGATCCGTGTTCCGTCCGCCGAGACGGCAATATCGGCCCGGAGATAGTCCTGCCGGCCATCATTGGCGCGCACGGGGCCGCCAAGTGTCGCGCTGTCGACATGGTCGATCGACGGCAGCCCGAGCATGGCTTCAACAAGCGGCCGCAGGAACAGCAGCGAGCAGACAAGGCTCGAAACGGGGTTGCCGGGCAGACCGAGGACGCGCATGGGGCCGAGCCGGCCGTATATCAGCGGCTTGCCGGGCCGCATGGCGATGCGCCAGAAGCCCAGCTCCATGCCGCGCGCGGCCAGGACTTCCTGCGCGAAGTCGTGGTCGCCGACAGAGGCGCCGCCGAGCGTCACCAGGATATCGGCGCCCGCGGCCGCATCGATCGCGTTGGCAAGCTTTTCCTTGTCATCGGCAACAATGCCGAGATCACGCACGTCGCCGCCGAGCGATTGCACAAGGCCGGCGATGCCATAGCTGTTGGAGGCAACGATGCTGTCCTCCGGACCGGCGCTGCCGGGTGGTACGAGCTCGTCTCCCGTCGCGATGATGGCGACCAGCGGCTTGCGGTGCACCGGGACAGTCGCATGGTCGAGCGCCGCCGCGAGAGCGAGCTGGCGCATCCCGAGCCGCAGTCCGGCAGGCAACAGCTCTGCGCCCAACTCGAAATCGAGACCGCGCCTGCGAATATGCTGGCCGGGGGCGACGATTTCCCGTGCGGCGATGCGCTGTTGAGGCAGCCGCTCGACATCTTCCTGCAGCAGGATGGCATCGGCGCCATCGGGAACGACAGCCCCGGTGAAGATCCGGACGGCTTCGCCGGGACCGACGCGGCCGGCGAAGGGATGACCCGCCGGCGCCGTGCCGATGACCGCAAGCTCGGCCGGCAAGGCAGCCACATCCGCCGCGTGGACGGCGTAGCCGTCCATAGCCGAAACGTCTCGCGGCGGCTGAGAGCGACGGGCAAGAAGCGGCTCGGCGAGCACGCGGCCAATACCTTGCGAGAGCGCGACAGCTTCGGATTCAAGTGGGACGACGCCGTCGAGCACGCGCCGGACGGCTTCGTGGACCGGGAGAAGGCTTTTCAAGGCTCGGCCTTCCAGTGTCCCGAGCGGCCGCCCTGCTTTTCGACCAGCCGGATAGGGCCGATGACCATGCCGCGATCGGCCGCCTTGGCCATGTCGTAGATCGTGAGGCAGGCGACGGAAACGGCCGTCAGCGCCTCCATTTCGACGCCGGTCCTGTCGGCGACCTTGGTGGTCGCCCGAACACGAAGCCCCGGCAGCGTCTCGTCCACCTCGATGTCGATCGTGACCTTGGCGAGCATGATCGGGTGACAGAGTGGCACGAGCTCATGCGTCTTCTTGGCGGCCATGATGCCGGCGATGCGTGCCGTCGCGAACACGTCGCCCTTGGCGAGGTTGCCGGCCGTGATCAGCGCCAGCGTTTCCGGCTGCATCTCGACGGCGCCTTCGGCGACCGCGACGCGGCTCGTCACCGTCTTCTCGGAAACATCGACCATATGGGCCGCGCCGGTATCATCGAGATGGGTGAGGCGGGCTGTCATCGGGCAAGCTCCTTGCGCATGAAGACGCGGCGATCAAGCGGCAGCCCCGCCGCGCGTTCCGCGCCATTCAGCAGGTGAAAGGCCGGGCCCCAATCTTCGATCTCGACCGGGGCGAAGCCGTGCCGGGCATAGAAGGGCGCATTCCACGGCACGTCGGCGAAAGTCGAAAGCGTGACGGAGCCAAGGTGGCTCGCAATGGCGGCCTCCTCGATCCCGGTCAATAACGCGCTACCGATGCCTTGTCCGTTGAGCGCGGCGAGAACGGAAATCTCGTAGATGTGGAGCGCCCCGTCGAGCAGTCCGGCCAGTGCAAAACCGACGATGCTCTTGTCAGCGCCGACAGCACCAAGCGCCACGCCCTTCCGGATCACCGAATGGATGAACAGCTCGGGACTCGGCTCGCCATCGGCAATCGCGTCGAGCCCCACTTCGCGAAAGCGTTCGGCGGCGTCGCGCTCGATCGCGGGAAGGCAGGCTGCCTCCTCCGGAAGAAGGGCGCGAATCGTCACCGTCATGATCAGGCGGCCGGCGCCAGCAGCGCCGAGGTCGCGGCGGCGACATCGTCTTGCCGCATCAGGCTTTCACCGACGAGATAGGTATGGATATTGACGGCGCGCAGGCGGGCGATGTCGTCAGGCGTATGGATCGCGCTTTCGCCGACGATGATCCTGTCGCCGGGCACGCGCGGCGACAGGCGCTCCGATGTTTCGAGTGTCGTCTCGAACGTGCGGAGGTTCCGGTTGTTGATGCCGATCAGCGACGAATTGAGGCGAAGCGCGCGGTCGAGCTCCGCCTCGTCATGCACCTCGATCAGCACGTCGAGACCGACACTTGCCGCAGCGTCCTCGATCTCGCGCGCCATCTGTTCGGGGATCGCAGCCATGATGATCAGGATGCAATCGGCGCCGAGAACCTTCGATTCGAACACCTGGTACGGCTCGAAGATGAAATCCTTACGCAAGGCTGGCAGATCGACGGCCTCGCGTGCGGCGACGAGATATTCGGGCGCGCCCTGAAACCAGGGTGCGTCGGTCAGCACCGAGAGACAGGCCGCGCCGCCGTCCTCATAGGCTTTGGCGAGGGCAGGTGGATCGAAGTCCGGCCGGATCAGGCCCTTGGATGGGCTCGCCTTCTTGATTTCCGCGATCAGCGCCGGCTTGCCATCGGCAAGCTTGCGGCGGATCGCGTCGCCGAAGCCGCGCGCCGGAGCCGCATCCATCGCACGCGCCTCCATCTCGCTCGGGTGGATGCGCTCCTTGGCGAGTGCGATCTCGTCGCGCTTCGTCGCCTCGATCTTCTTCAGGATGTCGGTCATCGTCTCATCCGTTCGTAACGGCTACGAGCTTGTCGAGCCGCGCCATCGCCGCGCCGGTGTCGATTGCGTTCGCGGCGCGGGCGACGCCCTCGGCGAGCGACGTCACCTTGCCGGCGACGATCAGCGTCGCGCCTGCATTGAGCAACACCGTGTCGCGATAGGCTCCCGGCGCGCCGCCGAGCAGCGCGCGCAGAGCAGCTGCATTCTCGGTCGCATCGCCGCCTTTGATCGCTTCGGGCGGAGATAGGGGCAGGCCAACCTCTTCCGGCGCGATGGTGAAGGTCTCGATCCGGCCGTCCTCGAGCGCGGCGACGCGCGTCGGTCCCGTCGAGGTGATTTCATCGACGCCGCCGGCCCCATGCACGATCCAGGCGCGCTCCGAACCAAGCGCGGCGAGCACGGCCGCGAGCGGCTCGAGCCATTCTGGTGCAAAGACACCGACCAGTTGTCGCTTGACGCCGGCCGGATTGGAAAGCGGCCCCAGCAGGTTGAAGATCGTCCGCGTGCCGAGTTCGACCCGCGCGGGCCCGACATGCTTCATCGCCGCGTGATGGGCCGGCGCGAACATGAAGCCGATGCCCGCCTCGCGAATAGCGGTTGCGATGGTCTCGGGTGGAACATCCACATTGACGCCGAGCGCCATCAGCACGTCGGCTGCGCCCGAGCGCGAGGAGAGCGCCCGATTGCCATGCTTCGCGACGGGGACGCCCGCTCCTGCCACCACGAAAGCCGAGGCCGTCGAGATGTTGAGCGTATGCGAGCCGTCGCCGCCGGTCCCGACCACGTCGATCGCGCCCTCAGGCGCCTCGACGGTCAGCATCTTCGAACGCATGGTCGCAACAGCGCCTGCGATCTCATCCACGGTCTCGCCGCGAACCCGCAGCGCCATCAGGAAGCCACCGATCTGGGCGGGCGTCGCATTGCCGGACATGATGATGTCGAAAGCCGCCTCGGCCTCGGCGCGGTCGAGCGCCTTGCCGGAAGCGGCCTTTGCGATATAGGCCTTGAAATCGCTCATCGTGCCGCGCTCATGCCACCGACCGCGCCTGGCGATGACGCCGGTTCCAGTCTCCGGCGATGTCGAGGAAGTTCTGCAGCATGCGGTGGCCATGCTCGGAGGCGATGCTTTCCGGGTGGAACTGCACGCCATGCATCGGCAGCGTCTTGTGCATGGCGCCCATCACGACGCCATCTTCCGACTCGGCGGTGATCTCAAGGACATCCGGCATCGTCTCGCGGCGCACCTGCAGCGAATGATAACGCGTCGCCTGGAACGGCCCGTTGATGCCGCGAAAGACGCTGCGGCCGGTATGGCTGATCGTCGAGATCTTGCCGTGCATCTGCGATGGCGCGCGCACGACGTCGCCGCCCATGGCCTGGCCGATGGCCTGATGGCCGAGACAGACGCCGAAAATCGGGATCGTAGCGCCGGCCTGATCGATCAGGTCGAGGCAGATGCCCGCCTCGTTCGGTGTGCAGGGCCCGGGCGACAAGACGATGCCCTCGGGATCGAGGGCCATCACTTCGTCGACGCTGATCTTGTCGTTGCGGCGGACCATCAGCTCCGCGCCGAGCTCGCCGAGATAGTGGACGAGGTTGTAGGTGAAGCTGTCATAATTATCGATGACGAGAAATGCCATTGCCGTTCCTCCGCCTACTGCCCGCGTCCGGCCTGGGAAGCGAACTTTACCGCTTCCTCGGCTGCACGGAAGAGGGCCCGTGCCTTGGCGATGCATTCCTGGTGCTCGCTCTCGGGCACCGAGTCCGCCACGATGCCGGCTCCGGCCTGCGCATACATCTTGCCGTCCTTGATGATCGAGGTCCTCAGGACGATGCAGGTGTCCATGGCGCCATCGGCCGAGAAATAGCCGACGCAACCGGCATAGATCCCGCGTTTTTCGCCTTCGAGTTCGTCGATGATCTGCATCGCGCGGACCTTCGGCGCGCCGGAAACCGTGCCGGCCGGGAAGCCGGCGGCAAGCGCATCGAGCATGTCGTGGGGGGCGGCGAGGCGGCCCACGACATTCGATACGATGTGCATCACCTGGCTGTAATATTCGAGGAAGAACTTGTCCGTGACCTTCACCGAACCGATTTCCGCGACTCGGCCCACATCGTTGCGGCCGAGGTCGAGCAGCATCAGATGCTCCGCGAGTTCCTTCGGATCGGCGAGCAGCTCGGCGGCCAGAGCCTTGTCGAGCTCGGGCGTCGCGCCGCGGCGGCGCGTGCCGGCGATCGGCCGGATGGTGACCTCGCCGTCGCGCACGCGGACGAGGATCTCAGGGCTTGAGCCAGCAACGGCAAAGCCGCCGAAATCGAGGAAATACAGGAAAGGCGAGGGATTGGTGCGCCGGAGAGCCCGATAGAGCGCGAAGGGCGGCAGGCTGAAGGGCGCTTCAAAACGCTGTGACAGCACCACCTGGAAGATGTCGCCGGCGGCGATGTATTCCTTCGCCTTGGCGACCATCTCGAGATAGCGCTCATGCGGCGTGTTCGAGACCACCGGCACGTCGAGATCGACGTCGGAGGCCCCCGCGACGCGAGCCAGCGGCCCTTCCAGCGTATCGACGACATCGGTCAGCCGATCGACGGCCCGGCGATGTGCCTCCTCCGCCGAAACCCCATCCGCCGGGCGGATCGGCGTCACGATGGTGATCTCGTCCTTTACGGCGTCGAAGATCACCATCACGGTCGGCCGCATCATGATGGCGTCGGGCAGGCCGAGCGCGTCGGGATTGGGCGGACCGAGATCCTCCATCTGCCGAACCATGTCATAGCCGAGATAGCCAAAGATGCCGGCCGACATCGGCGGCAGTTCCTCGGGCAGGTCGATATGCGATTCGGCGATCAGCGCCCGAAGAACATCCAGCGAGCGGCCTTCGACCGGGAGGAAGGCTTCCTGTCCGAGCGCAACGGTCCGGTCGATCTCGGCCTTGTCGGCATGGGCGCGAAAGAGGAGGTCGGGCGCGATCCCGATCATCGAATAGCGTCCGCGCACCGCGCCGCCTTCCACCGATTCGAGGAGGAAGGTGTTGGCGCGGCCTGCGGAGAGCTTCAGCATGGCGGAGACGGGCGTCTCCAGGTCGGCGACGAGGCGGGTCCACGCAACCTGCGCCTTGCCGGCGGAATAGTTGCGCGCGATCGTCTCAAGCGACGGCTCGATCAGCATGATGTCTGTCCAGGGTCTCGGCGGGCAGGAATGCCCGGATGTCGGTGGTTGCGGCGGCGTTGCGTCAGCCCGGCATGGCCAGGCATGGCGATCAGCGCCATCGCCACCCGGCATGCCAGCGCGCGTCGCCATGCCAGCGCCGCGCTGCCGATCCGGCGCCCCTGTCGCAGCCAGCCGTCGCCGGCCGCTGAGTGCGGCTCGATGACGGCAGGAGGAGGGGGCACAGAGACGACATCGTTTCCCTTTAGCTCGCGCCGATCACGCGCTGCAGCGCCTGCTGGTTGACCTTGGCGCCGAGCTCGTTCTGCAGTTCGGCGATATATTGCTGCAGCAGGTCATTCTGCATCGCATCGGCGAGCTGTTTGGTCAAGGAAGCCTGGGTCGTATCGTCCTTGACGAACGGCGTATCGGTCACTTCGTCGACCTGCAGCACGATCTGCTGGTCGGGCGTGACGCCGGCGACCGCCGTCGCGTAACCCTTCGGTCCGGCAAACGCTGCCTTCAGCGCGTCGGTCGAGAAGTCGGCCGGCGGCTTGCTGCCACGCGTCTGGTTGGCGTCGGTCTCGACGGTCAGCTTGAGCTGGTCGGCGATCGCATCGAGCGTCTCGCCCTTGCCAATCCGCGCTGCCGTGTCCTTGGCCTTCGCCACGAGATGCTCGGCAATCGTCGCCTGCTTCCAGGCGGCCGCGACCTTGTCCTTGACCTCTTCGAGCGGCCGGTCATGCGCCGGGTCGATGGACGTCACGGCATACCAGACGACGCCGTCGCCATTGTTGAGATAGGGGTTGTCGATCCCGACATCGCTCTCGAACGCGGCCTTGAGCAGCGCGTCCTTCGTGGGAAGGTCGGCGACTGGCGTCCCATCGGCGCCGTTGCCGGACTGGTCGACGGTAATCGTCCTCACTGCGAGCTTGTTCTTGGTGGCGATTTCCTGAAGCGTCGAGCCGCCGGCGCGCGCGTCCTCGATGGCATCGCGCAGATTGCCGATGTCGTTGCGGGCAGCCGAAAGGGCGAGGTTCTTCTTGATCTCCGCCTTGACGCTGTCGAAGGGCTGAACGGTCGCCGGCGTGATGTCGGTGACCTTGAGCAGCACCGGGCCGAAGCTGCCGACGACGACGTCGCTGGTGCCGCCCGAAGGCAGCGCAAAGGCGGCCTCCGCGACTTTCGCATCGATCAGCTTGTCCCGCGTGACGACGCCGAGATCGGTATCGACGAGCTTCTTGCCGGCGCCCTCGACCACGCTATCGAACGTCGCGCCGCCCTTGAGGCTGGCGGCGGCGGCCTCGGCGGTGCTCTGGTCAGAGAAGATGAGCTGATAGACGTGACGCGCTTCTGGCGTCGAATACTGCGCCTTGTCGGCGTCATAAGCCTTCTGCGCCGCGGCATCGTCGATGTCGGACGGCCGCGCAACGTCCTCGGGCGACACCGAGAGCAGCGCAATCTCGCGCAGCTCGGGCCGGCGCCAATCCGCCTTGTGGTCGTTGTAGAAGGTCGTGAGCTGTTCCGCGGTCGGCTCGCCGACATCGGTGATCAACGAGGCCGGCAAGACCAGATAGCGGATGGTCCGCGCCTCGGTCTGGTAGATGTGCAGCGCCTCGGCCAGCACGGTCGGCATGGTCGCGCCACCCGAGATGCTGTCGGCGATCTGCTTGCGCCGCTCGACATTGCGGCGCTCCATCACATAGTCGTCTTCATTGAGGCCGTTCGCCCGCAGGACCTGGACGAAATAGGCGCGATCGAACGTTCCCGCCGGTCCCTTGAACGAGGGATCCGCAGCGATCTCCTTCACCAGCGTATCCTGCGACACGCCGAGCGAGAGGCGCTCGGCCTGGTCATCAAGCGCCGCTTCCGTGACCAGCCGGGCGAGGACCTGATTCGGAAGGCCGAAGGCCCGTGCCTGGTCGGGCGTCACCTGCGTGCCGACCTGCTGGCTGACGCTCTGCAATTCGCGACGATAGGCGCGATCAAAGGCAGCCACGGAAATTTCCGAGTTGCCGACCTGCGCCACCGTATTGGTGCCGATCCCGCTCAACGCGCCGGCAATGCCCCAGACGCCGAACGAAATGATCAGAATGCCGATCAGGACTTTCGCCACCGGACCGGAGGCGTGTTTACGCATGGAATCGAGCATCGGTATCCTCTGAGCGAGCGGGGCGGCAATGGCCTCGCCTGGGGCGCGCGATCATAGAAAGGTGATCTCGCCGGGGCAATAGCAGCCATCACGGATCGATTTTGGCCGTCCGGACCTTCGAAACGGCCTCTTGACTCGGGATGGCCACGTGCCCGCATACAGCAGCACTGTCATATTCGCCGGATAATCAGGATCGATCGATGGCCCTCCGCACCCCGCTTGTCGTCGGCAACTGGAAAATGAACGGCCTCAAGGCCTCTGCCGCCGAATTGGGGCGCTTGATCGAGGGCTATGGACCGGAACTGCGCTGGAAGGTGCAGATGGCGGTCTGTCCGCCGTCGACCCTCATCCAGACCTTCTGCGTCGCGGCACTCGGCTCGCGGATCTGGATCGGCGCGCAGGATTGCAACGCCCAGCAGAGCGGCGCCTTCACCGGCGACATCTCGGCCGAAATGATCGCCGATTGCGGCGGCGGCCTCGTGATCGTCGGCCATTCCGAGCGGCGCACTATTTATGCCGAGACCGACGCCGAGGCGCGCGCCAAGGCCGAGGCTGCGCGTCGCGCCGGGCTTGTAGCTATTCTGTGCATCGGCGAGACCGAAGCCGAGCGGATGGACGGACGAGCGATTGCCGTGATCGACAGCCAGCTGTCGGGGTCTGTCCCCCACGGCGCGACAGGCTCCAATCTCGTGCTCGCCTACGAGCCCGTCTGGGCGATCGGCTCCGGCCGCACGCCGACCACGGCCGAGATCGCCGAGGTTCACGCCCATATCCGCAAATGGCTCGACCACCGCTTCGGCCGGGAAGGCGAGCGCATCCGCATCCTTTATGGCGGTTCGGTCAAGCCCGCGAATGCTGCAGATATCCTCGCCATCGAAAATGTCGACGGTGCGCTTGTCGGCGGCGCGAGCCTCAAGGCGGCGGACTTTCTCGCCATCGCCTCTGCCTATGCATGAGGCTGTGCGGCGGCCGGGCCTTGGCCCAGCCACCGCTCATTCCCATATCCGGGTCGCCGGGCACTGGCATCGTCCCGGTCGATCGTGTACAAGGCGCCGGATTTCAGAAGCTTCCTACCAGAGTCATCGATGCAGACAGTCATCATCGTGATCCACCTCATGGTGGTCGTCGCGCTCGTCGCCGTGGTCTTGCTGCAGCGCTCCGAAGGCGGAGCGCTCGGTATCGGCGGCGGTGGCGGCTTCATGAGTGCCCGCGGCCAGGCCAATGTGCTGACGCGGACAACGGCCATTCTCGCCGGCGTCTTCTTTCTGACGTCGATCGCGCTGACGCTGCTGACCCGCTACGGCGACCGGCCGGCCTCGATCCTTGACCGGATTCAGAGCCAGTCCGCGCCGGCGACGACGCCTGCCGGCGGCCAGGGCGGCATTCTCGACCAGTTGCCGGCGCGCAAGGACGGTTCGGCGGCGCCTGCTGCCGGCGGTACCACGACAGCGCCCGCCACGGGCACGGCGGCTCCTGCGGCATCGGCACCGGCCGCGCCTGCCACGACGGCGCCTGCCACGACGGCGCCGGCCGCACCTGCAACGCCTTCGGTGCCCAGCACCAACTAGGCGCGTGCCGAAAGGCTGAATTTTGAGGCGTCGCCGCCCTTCGCGGCGACGTTTCGTTTGGGGCGTCCATTTCGCCCCGTTTGATCATTCATGGTGTTTGCGGCCGCCGCATTTCGCGGCTGCAACACCTTTTGTCGAAGCGAATCGGTGGATCGGAGGCTAAGGTAAGAGCCCATGGCGCGGTACGTATTCATCACCGGCGGCGTGGTTTCCTCCCTGGGCAAAGGCATCGCCTCTGCGGCGCTTGGCGCCATGCTCCAGGCGCGGGGCTACAAGGTCCGCCTGAGGAAGCTTGATCCCTATCTGAATGTCGATCCGGGCACGATGAGCCCGTATCAGCATGGCGAAGTCTTCGTAACCGATGACGGCGCCGAGACGGATCTCGATCTTGGCCATTACGAGCGCTTCACCGGACGTCCGGCCTCGAAGGCCGATTCGGTCACGACCGGCAAGATCTACCAGGAGATCATCGCCAAGGAGCGTCGTGGCGACTATCTCGGCGGCACGGTCCAGGTCATTCCGCATGTCACGGACGCGATCAAGACCTTCGTGCTCTCGGGCAACGAGGATGTCGATTTCGTGCTCTGCGAAATCGGCGGGACCGTCGGCGATATCGAGGCGATGCCGTTCCTCGAGGCGATCCGCCAGATCGGCAACGATCTGCCGCGCGATCACGTCGTCTATATCCACCTGACGCTGCTGCCCTATATCCCGAGCGCCGGCGAACTGAAGACCAAGCCGACTCAGCATTCCGTCAAGGAACTGCGCTCGATCGGCATCCAGCCAGACATCCTGCTCTGCCGCAGCGACCGCCCGATCCCCAAGGAAGAGCGGCGCAAGCTCTCGCTGTTCTGCAATGTGCGCGAATCGGCGGTCATCCAGGCGCTCGACGTCGCGCATATCTATGATGTGCCCACGGCCTATCACGCAGAGGGCCTCGACGACGAAGTTCTGGCGGCATTTGGCATCAACGGGTCACCCGCGCCGGATCTCGGCAAGTGGAAGGCGCTCACCAGCCGGCTCCGCAATCCGGAAGGCGAGGTAACGATCGCCGTGGTCGGCAAATATACCGGCCTCAAGGACGCCTATAAGTCGCTGATCGAAGCGCTGCAGCATGGCGGCATCGCCAACACCGTGAAGGTCAATATCGACTGGATCGAGAGCGAGGTCTTCGAGAAGGAAGACCCGGCGCCTTATCTCGAGCGCGTCAATGGCATTCTGGTGCCGGGCGGATTCGGCGAGCGCGGCTCGGAAGGCAAGATCAACGCCGCCGGCTTCGCCCGCCGCCGCAAGGTGCCGTATTTCGGCATCTGCTTCGGCATGCAGATGGCGGTGATCGAGGCCGCCCGCAGCCTGGCCGGCATCGAGCATGCCAGCTCGAGCGAATTCGGCCCGACCGAGGAACCGGTCGTCGGCCTGATGACGGAATGGCTGAAGGGCAACATGCTCGAAAAGCGCCATGCCAAGGGCGATCTCGGCGGCACGATGCGGCTCGGCGCTTATGACGCGGTGTTGGAGCCCGGTTCTCGGATCGCCGGCATCTATGGCGCGACGGAGATTTCCGAGCGCCACCGTCACCGCTACGAGGTCAATATCGAATACAAGGACCGGTTGGAGGCCTGCGGCATGCATTTCGCGGGCATGTCGCCGGATGGCATCCTGCCGGAGACCGTCGAGTTCCTCGACCATCCCTGGTTCATCGGCGTCCAGTATCACCCCGAACTGAAGTCGCGGCCGCTCGCGCCACATCCGCTGTTCGCTTCGTTCATCGCGGCGGCCATGGAGCAGTCGCGCCTCGTCTGAGGCCAAGCAATGACCGATGGTTGGGACGAATCGGCTGCGGCCTGGATCGACGGCCTTGGCGACAACGGCGACTGGTCGCGCCGCCATGTCCTCGATGCGCCGATGCTGGCTCGTATCGCGGGCCGCGGCTTCTCGTCAGCGATCGACATCGGGTGCGGCGAGGGCCGGTTTTGCCGCATGATGCGCGAACGCGGCCTCCGGACATGCGGTGTCGATCCGACGCTTGCGCTCGTTGCCGAGGCCCGCAGGCGCGATCCCGAGGGCGACTATCGCATCGGCCGAGCCGAAGCGCTCGATGCGGAGACGGCGGCCTTCGATCTCGCGGTCAGCTATCTGTCGCTGATCGACATCCCCGGCCTCAAGGCGGCGATTGGTGAAGTGCACCGAGTCTTGCGTCCGGGCGGGACCTTCCTGATCGCCAACCTGCAGAGCTTCAATACGGCTGGGCCGCCGACGGGATGGACGAAGGAGGCCGATGGATCACGGCGCTTCTATATCGACCATTATCTCGACGAGCGCGCACAGTGGGTCGCCTGGCAGGGCGTGCGCATCGTCAACTGGCACCGCCCCCCTCGGCGCCTATATGCAGGCCCTGCTCGGTGCCGGCTTCGAACTCCGGTATTTCGCGGAACCCGAACCATCCGGCGCCGATGACGAACGGACGCAGCGCTATCGGCGCGCGCCCTATTTCCTCATCATGGAATGGCAGAAAGCCGCCTGAGCTCTTCTCAGTTCACGAGTTTCGGCACGTAGCTGCCGCGGCCGAGGCGGATATCGGCGAGCCAGGCCGACGTCGCGGCGGAGGAGAGCGGCTTGCCGAACAGGAAGCCCTGGCCGATATCGCAACCGACGTCGCGCAGGATTTCGGCGACATCCGGAATCTCAATGCCTTCCGCCGTCGTTTCCATGTCGAGCGAATGGGCAAGCTGGACGATGGCCCGTACGATCTTCCAGTTTTCGATGTTCTGCCGCGCGCCCTCGAGGAAGAGGCGGTCGATCTTCAAGCGGTCGATCGGCAGATCGTTGAGATGGCGGAGGCTCGAATATCCGGTGCCGAAATCATCGAGCGCAACGCCGACCCCGGCATCGCGCAGGGCGCCCAGCATCAGCTTGGCCGAGGCAACCTCGTCGACCAGCGCGTTCTCGGTGATCTCGAGCTCCAACCGACTGGGGTCGACGCCGGCACTGCCAAGGATCGAGAGGATGCGAGCGGCAAGCTGCGGCTCGGCAAACTGCGTCGGCGACAGATTGACCGAGAGCGAGAGGTCTGTCGGCCAGGCTTTGGCGTCGGCGCATGCCGCCGCGAGGATCCGATAGAAGAGATCGCCGACCCGGCCGAGTTCCTCGGCAAGCGGAATGAAGGCCGATGGCTGGATCAGGCCGTAGCGCGGGTGATCCCAGCGCGCTAGGACTTCGAAACCCATGAGCCGACCATCTTCGAGCGCGATCAGCGGCTGATAGAACGGCACGATCTCGCCTGCGACGATGGCGCGGCGAAGATCCGTCTCAAGTGTCGAGCGGCGGCGCAGCGCCTCGCCCATGCTGGCCTCGAAATAGTAGAACGTGCCGCGCCCGCCCTGCTTGGCCTCGCCGAGCGCGATATTGGCAGCCCGGAGCAGTTCCTCGGCGCTCGCCTCGCTGAGTTCCGAAGTGGCAATGCCGATCGTCGCCCCGATCGAAAGCACGCCTTGCGGCACCCAGACCGGCGCCGCGATGCTCTCGATGAGACGCCGCGCGGTGCGCCGCGCCAGTTCCTCGATCGTCTCGTTCTCGATCAGCAATGCGAACTCGTCGCCACCAAGCCGCGCAATGGTCGCGCCCGTCGTCTGAAACGTCCCGAGGCGGCGGGCGACTTCGACCAGAAGCATGTCGCCGACGCCGTGGCCATGAACATGATTGACGTTGCGGAAACGGTCGAGATCGATCGTCAGCAGCGCGAACTGGGATCCGCCCGCGCGATGGCGATCAATGGTGCGGCCAAGTTCCTCGATGAATGCGGTGCGGTTGAGGATGCGTGTCAGCGGATCGATCTGCGACAGGAGACCAAGCTGCTGCTCGCGGCCGAGTGCCTCGTCAAGGCGTGCCGTCAGCTGCCTGAATCGCTGCAGGACGAGGAAGGCGAGGACCATGCCGGAAAACGCGACCGTAGCGGCGACCATCTCACCATGCGTTTCCAGAAAGTCAGTCGCGACGGGGATGATGCGCAGGCTCGACAGCAGCAGATAGGTGCAGCCCGCCAGGATGAGTGCGACCGCGAGTTGTATGGCCGACCGCCATGTCACGCGCAATCACTCCCCATCCGCTGCGCTTCATGCGTCTCGCCCGGCGTCATGCTGGAATCAACCCGCTTTCTCGGCTTTCGGGGACAATTCAAGAAGCCATTATCCTCAACGCGAGCTTAACGTCAGTACACCATTTTGCCGAGGGTTAGGAAAGGTGGGCCGGGGGTCGCTCGTCGCTCTGGTTGCCGCGCAAACGAAAAGCCCCGCGCCAGGGGCGCGGGGCAAATCACACGTCGGAGTTCGGCCGAAACTCAGTCCTTGGCGCGCTCGACATAGGAACCGTCGTCGGTCAGCACGACGATGCGCGTGCCCGGACCGATATGCGGCGGAACCATCGAGCGGACGCCGTTCGAAAGGATGGCCGGCTTGAACGAGGAAGAGGCTGTCTGACCCTTGGTCGTCGGCTCGGTCTCGACGACTTCGAGCGTCATGCGCTGCGGCAGGACGATACCGACGGCCTGATCCTCGAAGATCGACAGCCGGACGACCATGCCTTCCTGGAGATAGGGGGCAGCGTCGCCGACAACGTCCTTCGGGACGATGAGCTGCTCGTAATTCTCGGTGTTCATGAACGTGAAGCCTTCGCCATCGGCGAAGAGATAGGAGAAGTCACGATCCTCGACGAAGGCGCGCTCGACCTGCTCGGTTGTCTTGTACCGGTTCGAGATCTTCACGCCATCCGAAAGGCGGCGCATGTCGATCTGGGTCGTCGGCGTGCCCTTGCCGGGATGGAAGCTCTCCGCGATGAGCACAGCATAGAGCTTTCCTTCGACCTCGAGGATGTTGCCCTTGCGGATCTGGCTGGCGATAACTTTCACGGCAATGCGGTCCTTGGTGCCGGCGCCGTCCGAACGGGGCGCCTCGTTTGCGGCGCGCCCGGAAAGGGCGCGAGAATGGCGCGCACCATACCGATTCTGAGCCTGCATACCAGCCCAAACTGCAGCCTGGGGCTTGCCAGGCCTTGCCCCGCGGCGCGACAGCGGGCAGTGATCGCGCCTGTCGTTTCGCGAGCCAGAACCATGAACCCCGTCGCTTCGCCCTGGTGGACCCCGCATGTCCATGCCGACCGCCGGCCTTTTCTCATGGCGCGCGGACGCATCAAGGCCGCACTTTGCGCCTGGTTCGCGGGTGAGGGCTTCGTCGAGGTCGAATGTGCGATCCTGCAGAATTCGCCCGGCAACGAGACCCATCTGCACGCATTCGCGACCGAGCGCGTCGATCCGGACGGCGTCCGCCAGACGCTCTATCTGCACACTTCACCGGAATTTGCCGCCAAGAAACTGCTGGCCGCCGGCGAGGAGCGGATCTTCACGCTCGGGCCGGTGTTCCGCAATCGCGAGGCCGGGCCACGTCACGCCAACGAGTTCGCGATGCTCGAATGGTATCGGGCGAGCGAGACGTATGAGGCGCTGATGGCGGATTGCGCGGCGCTGCTCGGGAAGACGGCCGATGCGGCTGGCATAAGCCGCCTCGTACATCGCGGCATCGAGGCCGACCCTTTCGCCGCGCCGGAGCGCATCACCGTCGCCGAAGCCTTTGACCTGCACGCCGGCATCGATCTGCTCGCGACGATCGCCGATGACGGCGCGGTCGATCGCGATGGCCTGGCGGCTGCGGCGATAGGGCAGGGCCTGCGCGTCGTCGATGACGATAGCTGGAGCGATGTCTTCAGCCGCGTCATCTCGGAGAAGATCGAGCCACGCCTCGGCCTCGGACGGCCGACGATCCTTTATGAATATCCGATCGCCGAGGCGGCGCTGGCCCGCCGCAGCCCGCGCGATCCGCGCGTCGCCGAGCGGTTTGAACTCTATGCCTGCGGCGTCGAACTCGCGAACGGCTTCGGTGAGCTGACCGACGCCAAGGAGCAGCGTCGCCGCTTCATCGCCGCCATGGATGCCAAGGAGGCGCTGTTCGGCGAGCGCTATCCGCTCGACGAGGATTTTCTCGCCGCACTTGCCATCATGCCCGAGGCCTCGGGCATCGCGCTCGGCTTCGACCGCCTCGTGATGCTGGCGACGGGCGCGCCGCGGCTTGATCTCGTCGTCTGGACACCGGCGGCGCGATGACGGAAAAGCACGCGATGTCCGATCTCTCCGTCATCCCGCTCGAACCCCGCCCGACATTGCGCAGCCCTGCGGCGCTGGCGGAAGCGGGACTCATCGCACCCGATGACGTCGCCGCGCTCGACGCCGTCGCCGCGCGCTATGCCGTGGCCGTAACGCCTGAGATGGCGGCGCTGATCGACCCGGCAGACTCGACCGATCCGATCGCGGCGCAGTTCGTCCCGCATGTCGCCGAGCTGCATTCCACGCCGAACGAGCTCGAGGATCCGATCGGCGACGATGCGCACAGCCCGATGCCGGGCCTCGTGCATCGCTATCCCGACCGCGTGCTGCTGAAGCTGGTGCACGCCTGCGCCGTCTATTGCCGCTTCTGCTTCCGGCGCGAGACCGTGGGGCCGGGCGGTCCGACGCTGCTCGGCGACGAGGCCTTTGCGGCGGCGCTGGCCTATGTCGCCGCGCGACCGGCGGTCTGGGAAGTGATCTTCACCGGCGGCGATCCGCTGGTGGCGGCGCCGCGGCGGCTCGGGCTACTGCTCGCCCGCTTCCGGCCGATCGAGCATGTGCGCGTGCTGCGCTTCCATACGCGCGTGCCGATCGTCGCGCCGGACCGCATCGACGCGGCGATGGTCAAGGCGCTCACCGGCACCGGCAAGGCCGTGTATATCGCCATCCACGCCAATCACCCGCGCGAATTCACGCCGGCCGCTCGCACGGCGCTGGCAAGGCTCGCCGATGCGGGCATCGGGCTGGTCAGTCAGAGCGTGTTGCTGAAGGGCGTCAATGACGATCCCGAAACGATGGCAGCCCTGATGCGATGCTTCGTCGAGGCGCGGGTGAAGCCCTATTACCTCCACCATGCGGACCTCGCGCCGGGGACTGCGCATTTCCGGACGTCGATCGCCGAAGGGCAGGCCTTGATGCGCGCGCTGCGTGGGCGCCTCTCCGGTCTCGCCCAGCCGACCTATGTTCTCGATATCCCCGGCGGCTACGGCAAGGTGCCGATCGGACCTGACTATGTCGATGAGGCGGGCCACGTGACGGACCCGAATGGCGGCGTGCATGCCTATCCGTTCGGCGCCGAGATCTAGGTCTGGCGGGCGGGAAAGGCCCTCACCCTGGCCCTCTCCCGCAAGCGGGCGAGGGGGCGCCTGCATCGATCTTGGATATGGTCCCGAGATGCTTCATCCGGCACCGGCAGACCCCCTCTCCCGCTGGCGGGAAAGGGTAGGAGGTGAGGGCTCTTACCCTTGCCGGCTGATCCTGTTCTAATTGGCCGGAACATGACTACGCAGGTCCCCATGACGCATTTCACCATCATCCGCGGCGGCCGCCTTCTCGACGCCGCCACACGGCAGGCGCCGCTTCGGGACATCCTGATCAAGGACGGCGCGATCCTGGAGATCGGCGCGCCTGGTCTTGCGGCTCCAGATGATGCCGAGATCGTGGATGCGAGCCGCCACCTTTTGCATCCCGGCCTCATCAACAGCCACACGCACGGCTCGGGAGCGCTGACGCGCGGCTTCCGCGACCGCTGGAACCTCGAAATGCTGCTGATGGCAGCGCCGGTCCGCTTCGGCAACCAGAGCGCCGAGATCAAGTACCTCAACACCTATCTCGGCGCCGTCGAGATGGCGATGAAGGGCTGCACCGTCGCCTACGACCTGACCTTCGGCGTTCCGGTGGCGACGACCGTGGAACTCATCGCCATGGGCCAGGCCTATCGCGATGCCGGCATCCGCGCGGTCATGGCGCCGATGCTCTCCGACATCAGTTTCTATCGCGCCATTCCGGGGCTGATCGACAGCCTGCCGCCGGAACTGGCAGCGCTTGCGGCGGGCGATGCCGGCGATGCGACCGATCATGTGCTTGAACTGATGGGCGAGGCGCTCGCCGCCTGGCCGCATGACCGCGACCACGTCAAGCTCGGTGTCGCCCCAACGATCCCGACCCATTGCTCGGATGCGCTGATGCAGGGCTGCGACCGGCTTGTGCGCGAGCATGGCACGGTGATGCAAAGCCATGTCGGCGAATCGAAAATCCAGGTGCTCGCCGCACGCGAATTCTACGGCCAGTCGATGGTGGCCCATATCGACGGTCTCGGGCTGCTCGGCCCGCATTTCTCGGTCGCGCATGGCGTTTGGCTCGATGATGACGACATGCGGCGCCTCGCCGACAAGGGCGCGTCGATCTCGCACAATGCCGGCAGCAATATGCGGCTTGGCGCCGGCATCGCGGATTCGCGCCGCATGCTGGAACTCGGCGTCAATCTCGGCATCGGTACTGATGGCGCAACGTCGTCGGACAATCAGAACATGTATGAGGCGATGCGGGCGGCGCAGCAGGTCTCCTGCGTGCGCCAGCCGGATCACCGGCTGTGGCTATCGGCACCGGAAGTGGTGGCGGCCGCGACGACCGGCGGCGCGCGGTTGACCGGCTTCGACCATGTCGGCGCCATCGCCCCCGGCAAACGCGCGGATATCGTGTTCCTGACGCTCGACCATCCGAACTGGATGCCGATCAACGATCCCGCCAACCAGCTCGTGCTCACCGAGGACGCCACGGCGGTGCGCCATGTCATGGTTGACGGCCGCTTCATCGTCCGCGACGGGCGCCACCTCGCCTCCGACATGGCCGCGCTTGCCGACAAGGCGGAGGCGGCGCGCGACGGGATCGCGGCGATGAATGCCGGCGACATGGAAATTGCCAACCGGCTTGAGGACGCGGTGACGTCCTTCTGCCGCAGCCTCGCGGCCAAGCCCTACAGCGTCGAGCGCTACGCGGCCTTTCCCTGCCGCTGCGCTGGCGAAGACGAAGGCTTTGCCGCGACGCTGGCCTGAGCGCGGCGGCCGCGCGGCTTCTTCGCCTCGATGAGGCCGCGCACATAGGCGACCGCGATCACGACAAGGGCAATGCCGAGGACGATCCAGGCCGGCCGTATGCCGCTCTTCCATGCGAAGTTGGTCGGCAGGATGCGCGAGAACGGCACGCCGATCTTGAGATAGTAATAGAGCGCCTCGCCAAATGCCGTCCCGGCGACGATGAGCGCGGCAAGGCCGATCGTCACTGCTAACGAGCCAGCGCGCTGTTCGCCGATCCTGGCCGCCAGCAGGCGCCAGGCGCCGAGCCAGACCGCGAGCGCCGCAACGACGATCGGCTCGGTGACGCCGAGCTTCGACTGCAGGAAGAAGTGCACCGATGCCAGCGCGGCGATCGGATAGATCAGTCTGTGCAGCGCCCGCCATTGCAACCCGCCCATGCGCCGCATCATGCCGTTGGTCGAGGTCGCGGCGAGCGGGATCAACATGATGAAAGCGGCAAAGCCGATCGTCAGATAGGGGCGGGCGAAGATCTCCGACACGACTTTCGGAACGTCCCAGACGAGGTCGCCCGCATAGGCGACCAGATGGATCGCTGCATAGGCAAAGACCGCGACGCCGAGCATCCGCCGCAGAAAGACGAGCTCCGGCCAGCGCCAGATGAAGCGCAGCGGCGTCACGGCGAGCGTCAGGAGCAGGAAGCGCACTGTCCAGAGGCCAGCCTGATGGTTGATCTCGATCATGGCGCGCGGCCCCAGGTTGCCGCTGATGGCACGCAGGACGAGCCAAAGGCCGGGCAGCAGGATTCCCGCGAAGAAGACGGCCTTCAGCACTGAGAATTCGCCGCGGCGGTCGAGCCAGGGAAGGGACAGGGACGCCTCGCGTGCGCTCATCGATCGAACCTCGCTTGTCATTCAACGTTTCTACGCGAGAGAGCCGGCAAACGTGACGCCGATGTCGATCAGGCTTCCGTGAGCGATGCAATGCTCGGAAATATCAGGTCCCGAATTGATACAACTCGTCATTTGACCGGAGACCGACGTCCAAAATAAGGGAAGAGCGCACGAAGGACACATGATGAAGCAGATGCCCGATGACGACACCAGCACCGGCGCAGGACATCCGCAGCCGAAAGCCGCCCCGAGCCCGGCCGAAAGCCCGCGCCTAGCCGACATCATCGGGCCGGGGGCCCGGCCCCATCGCTGGCGCCGCTGGGGCCTGCTGGCCCTGATTGTGGTCGCCCTGGCCGCGGCCTATCTGCTCTGGCCGATCGTCGGCGGCGGTGGCGACGGCATGACCTATACCACTGCGCCGGCAACGCGTGGCAGCCTGACGGTGACGGTGACGGCGACGGGCTCCGTGCAGCCAACCGAGAAAGTCGATGTTTCCAGCGAGCTCTCGGGCCGCATCAAGTCCGTGAATGTCGACTACAACAGTCCGGTCAAGGCCGGAGACGCCCTCGCCGAACTCGTCACTGATAATCTCGACGCGGCGCTGGCCAGCGCGCGCGCCAAGCTGGCGGCGGCAAAGGCGAATGTCGCCAAGGCGCATGCCACCATCGCCTCGACCGAAAGCACGCTGGAGAGCAAGAAAGTCCTGGTCGGCCGCAATGTCTCGTCGTCGCAGGAGTTGATCGAGGCGCAGGCCAATTACGATGCGGCGGTGGCGAGCGAGGCGGCCGCCAATGCCGAGGTCGATGTCGCGACGGCCGATCTTCAGCTGGCCGAAACCAATCTGTCGAAGGCGGTGATCCGCTCGCCGATCAACGGCATCGTGCTGACGCGCAGCGTCGATCCGGGCGCGACAGTCGCCGCCTCGCTGTCGGCGCCGACGCTTTTCGTCATCGCCGGCGATCTCCGCCAGATGGAATTGCAGGTCGATGTCGATGAGGCCGATGTCGGCGAGACCGCCGTCGCGCAGAAGGCCAGCTTCAGCGTCGATGCCTATCCCGACCAGACCTTTCCGGCCGTCATCAAGGACATCCGCTTCGTTTCGGAGACGACGAACAATGTCGTCACCTACAAGGCGCTGCTCACCGTCGACAATGCCAAGCTGCTGCTGCGGCCGGGCATGACGGCGACAGCCGATATCGTGGTCGAAGAGGTCAAGGACGCGATCCTGATCCCCAATGCGGCCCTGCGCTACGTCCCGCCCACCACCACCAGCCAGCCGCGCGTCTTCGGTGTCTTTCGTCCGCTGAACATGGGCGCGATTACCACTGCCGAGCCGACCGGACACGATCGCCGTGTCTATGTGCTGCGTGACGGCCAGCCGACGCCCGTGTCGATCGAGATCGGCGCGACAGATGGCGTCCATACGGTGGTGAAGAGTGGCGACCTCAAGGAGGGCGACAACCTCATCGTCGATGCGACGGCCCGGAAATGACCACGCCCGAGATTGCCTTCCAGCACGTCGGCAAGCGCTATGGCAGCGGCGAGACCGAGGTTCGCGCGCTGGCCAATGTCGATCTTTCGATCGATCGCGGCGAATTCGTCGCCATCATGGGCCCATCCGGCTCCGGCAAATCGACGGCGATGAACATCATCGGCTGCCTCGACCGCCCAACCGAGGGCGAATATGTCTTCGAGGGTGTCGCGACGTCGACGCTCACGCGGACGCAGCTCACGCTTTTGCGGCGGCACAAGCTCGGCTTCGTCTTCCAGGGCTTCAACCTCTTGCCGCGCACCTCGGCGGTGGAGAATGTCGAGCTGCCGCTCGTCTATCGCGGCATGGAGGCGGGCGAGCGGCGGCAGCGCGCCCTGGCGGCGCTTGGACGTGTCGGCCTTGAGGGCAGGGCAGGCCACACGCCCTCCGAGCTTTCCGGCGGCCAGCAGCAGCGCGTCGCGATCGCGCGCGCGATCGTGACGGATCCCGCCGTCCTCCTCGCCGACGAACCGACCGGCAATCTCGATACGCGCACCAGCCTTGAAATCATGCAGCTGGTGACGGCGCTGAACCGCATGCAGGGCATCACGGTCATCATGGTGACGCATGAACCCGACATCGCCGCCTTCGCGGATCGCGTTATCCGCTTCGTCGACGGACGCATCGAATCGGACCGCCTGAAATCCGCCGGCGCGCTCGAGGTCACGGCCTGATGCTCGCCGAATCGCTCAAGCTCGCGCTCCGTACGATCCGCCGCAACCCGATGCGGTCATTCCTGACGGTGCTCGGCATCGTCATCGGCGTGGCGGCCGTCATCGCGCTCGTGACGATCGGCAATGGCACCACGGCACGCGTCACGGCAGACATCGCCAAGCTTGGCAGCAACATGCTGTTCGTCCGGCCAGGCCAGTTCGGCCCCGGCCGCGCCAGCACGACAGCGAAATCCTTCAACGACCGCGACGTTGCGGCGATCCGCGACCAGATCGGCGGCATTCGCGCGGTCGCGCCGGTCGCCCAATCCACCGCGACGCTGATTTTCGGCGGAGAGAGCCGCTCCAGCAGCGTGATCGGAACGACGGCCGGCTATCTGGTGGCGCTCGACTGGTCCTTGGCCTCGGGCCGCGCTTTCCTGGAGACGGAGGAGCGCGGCGGGAGAGCAGCCTGCATCATCGGCGAGACCGTGCGGACCAAGCTTTTCGGCGCGACCGACCCGCTCGGACGGGCGCTCCGTGTCGGGAATGTTTCCTGCGAAGTCATTGGCGTCCTGGCCAAGAAGGGCCAGTCCGGAATGGGCACCGATCAGGACGATACCGTGCTGATGCCGCTCCGCGCCGTGCAAAGGCGGATCATCGGATCGACCGATATCGGCACGATCCTGGTTTCGGCGCGTGACGGCGTGGCGACGAGCAAGGTGCAGGGCGACCTCGAGCGGCTGATGCGCGAGCGGCGCGGCATCGTTGCCGGAAAGACCGACGATTTCTCCGTCAACGACATGACGCAGATGCTCGAAACCATGGCCGGGACGACGCAGCTTCTGACCGGCCTGCTCGGCGCGGTGGCGGCCGTCAGCCTCCTGGTCGGCGGCATCGGCATCATGAACATCATGCTGGTGTCGGTCACCGAGCGGACCCGCGAAATCGGCATTCGCCTTGCCATCGGCGCGCTCGAAGGCCAGGTGCTGGCGCAGTTCCTGGTCGAGGCCATGGTGCTGTCGCTGTTCGGCGGCGGCGTCGGGATCCTGCTCGGCCTCGGGCTCGCCTATGGCGCGACGACGGCCCTGGGCGTGCCGTTCGTCCTCAGTCCGTCGATCATCGTGATCGCCTTCGCCTTCTCGGCGCTGATCGGCGTCGTCTTCGGCTATGTGCCGGCCCGCCGTGCCGCGCATCTCGATCCGATCGAGGCGCTGCGGCACGAATGAACGCGGATCGCCTCAGCCGGCGATCTCGCTCCGCCAGGGCGGATCGGCGCCGACGCGTGAGCAGGTGACGGCGGCGACGCGATTGGCGAAGTCGAGCGCGTCCTTGAGCGCGGCGTGATCGATCCCGCGGATCGCATTGATGCTGAGCAGGCCCTTCTCGGAAAGGCGCGCCAGCAGGCCGCCGGAAAAGCTGTCACCAGCCCCGACTGTGTCGGCAACCTTGATCGGCTGGACCGGCGAGAAGATCGAGCCGGTGCGCGTATAGGCCGTGACGCCCGAGCCGCCGCGGGTCACCACGACAATGCCGGCCCCACCCGCGAGCCAGCCGGCCGCGATCGTCTCCGGCGCTTCGCCGGGATGCAGCCATTCGAGATCCGCACCGGAGATCTTCACGATGTCGGCGCCGTGGGCGAACACTTCCGCCCGCGCCTTGAAAGCCTCGCGATCGGGAATGAGGGTCGGCCGCACATTCGGATCGTAGCTGATGACGCGCTTGCCGCGATTCTGGTCCATCACCGTCGCGAGGCGGCTGGCGAAAGGTTCCGTCGCCAGCGAAAACGACGAGAAATGCAGCGCCTCGACGTCGTCCGCCACCGGCTCATGCGTGGCTGGATCGTGCAGGCGACCGGCGCTGTTCTCGTCGAAGAACGCATATTGCGGCTCTTCATGCGCGAGGCTGACAAAGGCGAGGGTCGTCGGGCGCGCCGAACGGCCGGCATATTTGAGGCTGACATGGCTGCGCTCGAGTTCGGCCGCCAGCATGTCGCCGAAGAAATCCGTCGAAATACCGCCAAGGAAGCCAGTCTTGATGCCGAGGCGCCCGGTTGTCAGCGCGACATTATAGGGCGATCCGCCGACCGCGGGGCGATAGCTGTCTCGGCCCTCAGCGTCCTTTGTCGGCAGAAAATCGATCAGCGCCTCACCGCAGCTTACGATCATTCCAGTCACCCTGTGCTGACCCCACGTTTCAAAGCCATCTACCGGAAGCCGGGTGCGTCGCCAAGGGGCTCGGCGAAGGCTTGGCGGCGACGTTGACGACACCATCGCATTTCCGTGACTGGTCCGCCGCGTCCGATTGCCTATAAACGGTGCGGGCCGCATCCTGGCCCCGAGGCCATGCTGTCGATGCCGTCTGATGTCACGTTGTGGGGCGCCCTCATCGCCGGGCTGCTGTCGTTCATCTCGCCCTGCGTCCTGCCGCTGGTGCCGCCCTATCTCTGTTATGTGACCGGCCTCAGCCTCGAAGAGGTGACGGCGCGCAAGGCGGAGCGCGAGGTGCGCCGAGTCGTGCTGCGATCCTCGTTTGCCTTCGTGCTCGGCTTCTCGACGGTCTTCGTGCTGCTCGGCGCCACGGCTTCCGTGGTCGGCCGCATGGTCGCGCGCTATCAGGACATCCTCTCGATCGTCGCCGGCCTCGTCATCATCGTGATGGGGCTGCATTTCCTCGGCGTCTTCCGCATCGCGCTGATGCATCGCGAGGCGCGGCTGCGCGTCGACAAGCAGCCGGCCGGCCTTGCCGGCGCCTATGTGCTCGGGCTCGCTTTCGCCTTCGGCTGGACACCCTGTATCGGACCAGTGCTGGCGGCGATCCTCGCGGTTGCCGGCTCGACCGACACGGTGGCGCGCGGCGCCGGTCTCCTTGCGATCTATTCGCTCGGGCTCGGCATTCCGTTCCTGCTCGTCGCGGGCTTTGCCGAACATCTGGTCGAGGCGCTCGGAAAGTTCCGCCGCCATCTGCCGAAGGTCGAGAAGGCGATGGGCGCCTTCCTCGTCATTGCCGGGCTGCTGTTCCTGACGGGCCAGATGTCGCGCATCTCCTTCTTCCTGCTCGAAACCTTCCCGATGCTGCAGCAGGTCGGCTGACCGCGGCTCCGTTCGATGAAGCGGCTCGGCGCTTGACCGCAAGCGCCCGGATCGCGCAATGCTGGCCTCCGTTCGACGAAGGGAGGACCCATGACCGATCGCTCATCGCTCGCCATCCTGCTCGCAGCCGGCGAGGGGACGCGTATGCGTTCCTCCCTGCCTAAAGTGATGCACCCGGTCGCGGGGCTGCCGATGATCGGCCATGTGCTGAAGTCGGCGGCGGCTGCCGGCATCGACCGCTTCGCCATCGTGGCCGGCAGCGGCGCGGAAGCGGTCGAGCGCTTCGTCAGCAAGGCGGCGCCTGCGTCGCAGATCTTCATCCAAACCGAGCGCCACGGCACGGCGCATGCCGTTCTCGCGGCCCGCGATGCGCTGGCCGATCCGGTCGACGACGTCCTGGTGCTCTATGGTGACACACCCCTTGTGACACCCGAGACGATCGCGCGGCTCCGCGCCGAGATTGCGGCGGGCGCCGCCGTGGTCGTTCTCGGCTTCCGACCTGATGATCCGACCGGCTATGGGCGCCTTCTCGTCGAGAAGGGCAGTCTCGTCGCGATCCGGGAAGAGCGCGACGCCTCGCCCGAGGAACGCCAGATAGGCCTCTGCAATGCCGGGCTGATGGCGTTTGCCGGCGCCGGGCTGCTGCATCTGCTAGCCTCGATCGGCAACGACAATGCCAAGCGCGAATATTATCTGACCGATGCGGTCGGCGTTGCCCACGCCGCCGGGCTGCCGGTGGTCGCGATCGAGGCCGACGCCGATGAGGTCGCCGGCGTCAATACGCGCGTCGAACTGGCCGAGGTCGAAGCCATCTGGCAGACCCGCGCCCGCCGCCGCGCCATGCTCGCCGGCGTGACGTTGGTCGCCCCGGAAACGGTGTTCTTCGCACATGACACGCAGATCGAGCCGGATGTCACCGTCGAGCCGAATGTCGTGTTCGGCCCCGCCGTAAAGGTCGAAAGCGGCGCGATCATCCATGCCTTCTCGCATCTCGAAGGCGCGCGGGTCGAAGGCGGCGCGGCGGTCGGACCTTTCGCGCGGCTGCGCCCCGGCGCCAAGCTCGGGCCGCAGTCCAAGGTCGGCAATTTCGTCGAGGTGAAGAATGCCGAGATCGGCGCCGGCGCCAAGGTCAGCCACCTGACCTATATCGGCGACGCCCATGTCGGCGCCGAGGCGAATATCGGCGCTGGCACGGTGACCTGCAATTATGACGGCTACGATAAGGCGCTGACCGTGATCGGCGTGGGCGCCTTCATCGGCTCCAACAGCGCGCTGGTCGCCCCGGTCAATATCGGAGACGGCGCCTATGTCGGCTCGGGCAGCGTCATCACCGAGGACGTCGCGCCGGATGCGCTGGCGCTCGGCCGTGCTCGTCAGGTGGAAAAGCCCGGCTGGGCCGCGCGCTTCCGTGCCGCCAAGGCGGCGACGGAGCGGAAGCGCGTCTAGGACATCCATGAAAAGCCGAAACAGGACGTGATTTCCGGGGTTTGCCAAGGACTATTAAGGGTTCTCGCGGCAGACTCTGAAAATCAGCCGGATGATCGCCGGCCTCGAATCGTGGGGGACGCGCGGCATGTGCGGCATCATCGGCATTCTCGGACTGACGCCGGTCGCGCCGCTGCTCGTCGACGGGCTGAAGCGGCTCGAATATCGCGGTTATGATTCGGCCGGCATTGCCACGCTCGAAGGCGGGCATCTCGACCGGCTGCGCGCCGAAGGCAAGCTGCGCAATCTCGAAGCGAAGCTGGCGGGCAGCCGCAAAGGTGGATGCACCGGCATCGGCCACACCCGCTGGGCGACGCATGGCGCCCCGACCGAGCGCAACGCCCACCCGCACGCGACCGAACGCGTCGCGGTCGTCCATAACGGCATCATCGAGAATTTCCGCGAGCTCAGGCTCGAGCTGGAGGCCGCCGGCCGCGTCTTTTCTTCGGACACGGACACCGAAGTCGTAGCCCAGCTGGTGACGCTCGGGCTCATCGACGGCCTCGCGCCGAAAGATGCGGTGCAGGGGGCGCTGAAGCGGCTCAGCGGCGCGTTCGCGCTCGCCTTCCTGTTCGAAGGCGAGGACGATCTCCTGATCGGCGCCCGTCGCGGCAGCCCGCTCGCCATCGGCTGGGGCAGCGGCGAAATGTTCCTTGGCTCCGATGCGATCGCGCTCGGGCCGTTTACCGACGAGATCACCTATCTCGAGGATGGCGACAGCGTGGTCCTGACCCGCGCCGGCGCGACGATTTTCGATGCCGACGATGTCGAGGTCCTCAGGACGCTGACCACGACCGCCGGCTCGACCTATATCGCCGACAAGGGCAATCACCGCCATTTCATGGTCAAGGAGATCCACGAGCAGCCGGAAGTCGTTGGCCGGACGCTCGCGCATTATCTCGACCTCGTCGCCAACACCGCCAAGACGGTTGCGGATATCGATTTCCCGCGTATCGACCGCCTCTCGATCACCGCCTGCGGGACCGCCTTCTATGCCGGCTTTGTTGCCAAATACTGGTTCGAGCGGCTCGCCCGGTTGCCTGTCGACATCGATATCGCCTCCGAATTCCGCTACCGCGAGCAACCCTTGTCGAAGGACGGGCTGTCGATCGTCATCTCGCAGTCCGGCGAAACGGCCGATACGCTCGCCTCGCTGCGCTACGCCAAGGGCGAGGGCCAGCGCATTGCCGCGATCGTCAATGTCCGCGAGTCGACGATCGCGCGCGAGGCCGATGTCATGCTGCCGATCCTGGCCGGCCCCGAGATCGGCGTCGCCTCGACCAAGGCATTCACCGCTCAGCTCGCCGTGCTCGCTGCGACCGCGATCGCCGCAGGACGGGCGCGCGGCACGATCGATGCCGCGGAAGAGGCGTCGCTCGTGCGCGCCTTCAGCGAGGTTCCGCGCCTGATACACCAGGCGCTCCGCCTCGAGGGACAGATCGAGGCGCTGGCCCGCGACCTCGCCAAGGTGAAACACTGCCTCTATCTCGGCCGTGGCACCAGCTATCCGATCGCGCTGGAAGGCGCGCTGAAGCTGAAGGAAATCTCCTATATCCACGCCGAGGGCTATGCGGCCGGCGAGCTGAAGCATGGGCCGATTGCGCTGATCGACGAGGAAATGCCCGTTGTCGTCATCGCGCCTTATGACCGCGTCTTCGAGAAGACGGTCTCGAACATGCAGGAGGTTGCCGCGCGCGGCGGCCGCATCATCCTGATCACTGACAAGAAGGGCAGCGAGGCGGCCGCGATCGATACGGTCGAGACGCTGATCCTGCCGGAAATGCCAGCTGTGGTGACGCCGCTGGTCTATGCGATCCCGGTGCAACTGCTCGCCTATCACACGGCGGTCTTCATGGGCACGGATGTCGACCAGCCGCGCAACCTCGCAAAGTCGGTCACGGTTGAGTAACCGATCCGGACGAATGCCCTGGCCAGCATCACCTGGCGCGGATCGAGGCTGGCGATCCTTTTCGCAGCCGTCATAATACCGTGGCAGAGTTCGCTTTCAGGCGACAGGAGATGGCATGAGTCTGGACGAGCCTCAGCTATCCGTGCCCGTGGATTCGCCGGGACGGCGGATCGTGAAGCGGCTGCGGAACTATTTTTTGACCGGGCTGGTGATCGCGGCGCCGATCTCGATCACGATCTATCTGACCTGGTCGCTGATCAAATGGATCGATGGGTGGGTCAAGCCGGTCATTCCGCGCGAATACAGCCCCGATTCATACCTGCCGTTTTCCGTGCCCGGCTTCGGCGTTCTGGTCGCCGTGATCGCCTTGACGTTGCTCGGTTTCCTGACGGCAAATTTCGTCGGCCGCACGCTGGTTGGCCTCGGCGAATCGCTCGTCGGCCGCACGCCGCTGGTGCGCAATCTCTATGGCGCGCTGAAGCAGCTGTTCGAGACCGTGCTGTCGTCGAAGGGCAAGTCGTTCCACAAGACCGCGCTGATGGAGTTTCCCTACAAGGGCGTCTACGCGATCGTGTTCATCGCCACCGAGACACGCGGCGAAATCCGCCAGCGCATCGGCCAGGACGGCGAGGAGTGGGTGACGGTGTTCCTGCCGCCGAGCCCGGCGCCGACGGCGGGCTTCATGCTGTTCGTCAAGCGCAGCGAGCTGATCGAACTCGACATGACCGTTGAAGAGGCCGCGAAAGTGGTGCTTTCGGCCGGCCTCGTCACGCCCGACTATGATCCCGCGCGGCTGCAACCCGTTCCGGCGCCGCGCATCCCCGTCGCCTGAGCCGGAGCGCTCAGCTCTCGCCGGACAGGGACCGCCGTGCCTTGTCGAGTTCCTCGGCATAGCGGCGCAAGAGATGCGCTTCGGTCAAGAGGCCGATGACCTGCCGATGATCCGTGTCGTCGACGACGGCGAGCTCCTCGCTTTCGGCCGCATCGAAGGTCGCGGCCGCCTCGCGCGCCGTCATGTCGGGCAGAAGCATCCGGTCCGGATAGCGGCAAAGCTTGGCGACCGTGTGCTCGCCCGGCTCGGCGCTCGCATGGGCCTCGGCAACCAGCACGATACCGGCATAGCCGCCGGCATTGTCGGTCGCGACGACACGCTGGGCCGAGCCGAGGGGATAGAGGCTGCGGAAAGCGTCGAGCCGCATCGAGGCGAGGATCGGCCGCATGTCGGTGCGCATCATGCGGCCGACCGTCAGATCGCGCAGCCAGCCGATATCCTGCGCGCCGCGGATCGTCTCGCCGCGCAGATGCAGCCGCCAGGTCGAGAACGAATAGCCAAAGAACTGCCGCACCGTCGTCGCCGAGAGGATCGAGGCGGCCAGCACGATGCCGGTCAGCTGGAGATCGCCCGTCACTTCCAGCGCGAGGAAGGTCATCGTGAGCGGACCGCCGATGATGCCGACCGCCAATGCGCTCATGCCGACGATCGCCGTCACGGTCGGGTCGAGATCGAGCTGTGGAAACAGGAGTTCGAGCGACGCGCCATAGAGCCGACCGACCAGCACGCCGAGAAACAGCGAAGCGAAGAAGAGGCCGCCGCGAAATCCGGAACCGATCGAGGCCGAGGTCGCCGCGATCTTGACGAGGATCACCAGCAGCAACGTGCCGATGGCAGGCGTCGTCGCGAGGTTGAGATAGAGCGCGCCATGCCCTCCGGAGAGAGCTTGCGGCGTGATGAGCGCCAGCAGGCCGACGGCGACGCCGCCGATGGCCGGACGGAAGAAGCGCGGAATGCCGCTCTTCTGGAAGGCCAGTTCGACCAGCGTGATGAGACGCATGATGCCGATGGCCAGCAGCCCGAGCAGCAGACCCAGCGCCAGGAAGGGCGGATAGTGCGAGGCATCGACATGAAAGCCGCTCGGGATTGTGATGATGTGGACATCGAGGCCGAGCGTGCGCGCGACGAGATAGCCCGTCAGCGCCGCAATCAGCACCGGCGCAACATTCGCCACCGAATAGACGCCGATGATCAGCTCGAAGCCATAAAACGCGCCGGTCAGCGGGCCGCCGAAAGCAGCCGCGATGGCGCCGGCAGAGCCGCAGCCGACCACGAGGCGCAGATCGGTGCGGCGAAGGCCGAGCCGCGTGCCGATCGTCGACGCAAATCCACTCGCGACCTGCGTATAGCCTGCCTCCAGTCCGACCGAGGCGCCAAAACCGTTTGAAATAACGTTCTCGAGGCCGACGCGCAGGCTGTCGAACAGCGACATCTGCCCGCCATGCAAGGCGTTCGCTTCGATCGGATCGACGATCAGACGGCGGCGCTTGCGGAACAGGAAGATGACGAGGCCGAGCAGCGCCCCGCCGGCAAGCGGGATGGCGACATGCCACGGCTCGATCGCAGCCGTCGCGCTGAGCTGGCTGCCGGGGTCGATGCCGTAAAGCCAGACATGCAGCGCCTCCGTGGTCGATGAGATCGCCACGACGATCAAACCGGCAAGCGCGCCGATAACCGCGGCAAGCAACAGCAGCGACGGTTCGCTGGACCGGAAGAGGGCGCGGACGCGCGCCATCGGACGTTCTGGGGAGGCGGGCGGCGGCATGACGCTCGAACGGTTCGGCGGGAGCCAAACGCCTAGCCGCAAAACACGGCCGAGGCGAGGCGGAATCATCCGGCGCGCAGCAGGCGGATCGCTTCGTCGCGCCCAAAGAGATAAAGCAGCAGCCGCAGCGCCTTGCCGCGCTCGGAGACAAGATCGCGGTCGCGCTCGACAATCAGCCGTGCATCCTGCCGCGCGATCTCGAACAGCGCGCCATGCTCTTCGAACCGCGCGATGCGGAAGCCAGGCACACCGGACTGCTTGGTGCCGAGCAGATCGCCCTCGCCACGAAGGCGGAGATCCTCCTCCGCGATCCGGAAACCATCCTCGGTTTCGCGCATGATGGCGAGCCGGCCATGCGCCGTTTCACCGAGCGGGCCGCGATAGAGCAACAGGCACGTCGAGGGCTTCGAACCGCGCCCGACCCGGCCACGCAGCTGATGGAGCTGCGCGAGGCCAAAGCGCTCGGCATGCTCGATGACGATGATGGTGGCGTCGGGAACATCGACGCCGACCTCGATCACGGTGGTCGCGACAAGCAGGCGCGTGTCGCCGCGCTGGAAGGCCAGCATCGCCGCGTCCTTGTCCGCCGCCTTCATCCGGCCATGAACCAGACCCACCGCCGCGCCAAGCGTCGCCTTCAACTCCGCGAACCGGGCTTCGGCCGCGGCGGCGTCGACTTCCTCGGATTCCTCGACGAGCGGGCACACCCAATAGACCTTGGCGCCGCCTTCGATAGCGGTCGCGATCCGGCCGACGACTTCATCGAGCCGTTCGATCGGAATGGTCCGCGTCTCGATCGGGCGCCGACCAGCCGGCTTTTCCGTGAGCTTCGAGACATCCATGTCGCCGAACGCGGCGAGCACGAGGGTGCGCGGAATCGGCGTTGCGGTCATCACCAGGATATCGGTGGCGGCGCCCTTGCCGGCGAGCGCCAGGCGCTGATGCACGCCGAAGCGATGCTGTTCGTCGACGACCGCAAGACCGAGATCGCGAAATTCGACGCCGGTCTGGAAGACAGCGTGCGTCCCGACCACCAGATCGATGGTGCCTTCGGCAAGCCTTTCGAGGATAGCGCCGCGTTCGCGGCCTTTTTCCCGGCCGGTCAGGACCGCGAGGCGGATGCCGGCTGCCTCGGCGAGCGGCGCGAGTGATTTCGCATGCTGGCGCGCCAGCAATTCGGTCGGCGCCATCAGCGCGACCTGCGCGCCGCTCTCGATGACGATCGCCGCAGCCATCAGCGCCACCAGCGTCTTGCCGGAGCCGACATCGCCCTGCAGCAGACGCAACATCCGGTCGGGCGCCACGAGATCCGCCTCGATCTCGGCGATCGCCTGGCTCTGGCTTCCTGTCAGGCTGAAGGGCAGGGCGCCGATGATCGCCGCGCGCATCCGGCCGTCGCCGAGGCGCGCCCGTCCCGAGGCGCGGCGGAGATTGGCGCGGGTGAGGGCGAGGGCCAATTGGCTGGCGAGGATTTCGTCATAAGCGAGCCGCATCAGCGCCGGGCTGGTCGAGACGAGGTCTTCCGGGCCGCGTGGCGTATGCGCGGCATCGAGCGCGTCGTGGAAGTCCGGCCAGCTCCGCTGGGCGAGCAGTGGCGCGTCGAACCATTCCGGCAGATGTGGCAGGCTGTCGATGGCGCCGCGCACGGCCCGCGCCAGTGTCTTCCGGGCGAGACCTGCGGTCATCGGATAAACAGGCTCGATCATCGGCAGCTTCTCGAAGCCCTCGCGATCGACGACATGATCGGGATGGACCATCTGCGGCCGGCCGTTGAACCATTCGACGCGGCCGCTGACATAGCGCGTCTGGCCGATCGGCATGGTGCGCTCGAGAAAGGCCGTCTCGGCGTGGAAGAAGACGAGCGCGATCTCGCCGGTCTCGTCCTGGCCGAAGACGCGGTAGGGCTGCTTGCGATTGCCGGGCGGCGGTGGCTGGTGACGGTCGATGCGAAGCTCAAGCGTCACGATCGCCCCTTCCGGCGAAAGTGCGATGCCCGGCTGATTGCGGCGGTCGATGACGCCGGTCGGCATGTGGAACAGAAGATCGACGACGCGCGGCGGCTCGCCGGCCGCATCAAGGCTGAGCAGGCGGCCGATCATCTCGCCGACCTTCGGACCGACGCCGGCAAGGCTCGTCACGGAGCGGAAGAGCGGATTGAGGATTTCGGGTCGCATCGCCGGCATGATTCTCCTTGCCGCCACCTTCCATCGCCGGCCCGCGCCGGGCAACCCGCGCCGTCGTCGGCGTGCCTGGCTCTTTCGTGATGCGCCGTGGCGCGGTAGGAACGCCGCGGATCATCAGATGTGGCGGGACATGGCGGACAGCAAGCAACAGGGCGTTTATGGCGAGCCGCCTACGGAACTCGCCGACGTGGCGAAGGACGCGGTGCAGTTCTCGCCGCTGATGCCAGGCGCCGCGAAGCTCGAAGAGCGCCATCAGGATTTGGCCGCGCTGGCGATGCTCGCGCCGCCGGGCACGATCGAGCGGCGCTATACGCTGGCCCTCGCCCTGAAAGCCCTGATGCCGGGCGGGCGGTTCACCGTGATGGCCCCGGTGAAGAAGGGCGGCGCCCGCCTCGTCACAGAGCTGGAAGGGTTCGGCCTCGAGGTGTCGTCGGCCCCTCGCCGCCATCACCGCGTCTGTGAAGTGGTGGTCGACCGGCCGCTCTCGGGCATCGATGAGGCCATCGCGGACGGCGCCCCGCGTATCGTTCCTGACCTGGGGCTTTGGTCGCAACCCGGCGCCTTCGCCTTCGACCGAGTCGATCCCGGCACCGCCGCGCTGATCGAGGTGCTGCCGCTGCTCGAAGGGCGAGGCGCCGATCTTGGCTGCGGCATCGGATTTCTCGCGCGGGCCGTATTGCCGTCGCCGCTTGTGACCGCCTTGACGCTGGTCGATATCGATCGCCGCGCGGTCGAATGCGCCGAGCACAATGTCGTCGACGCGCGCGCCAGCTTTCTCTGGGCCGACGTCCGGACAGTCGCGCTGCCCGAGGGGCTCGATTTCGTCGTCATGAACCCGCCCTTCCATGATGGCGGCGCGGAGGACCGGGCGCTCGGCCAGGCCTTCATCCGCCGCGCGGCCGGAGCGCTGCGCCGAGGCGGGCGCGCTTTCGTGACGGCAAACCGGCATCTGCCCTATGAGGACGTGCTCAAGGCGAGCTTCAAGGTGGTTCGCGTCATCGGCGACGCCGACGGCTACAAACTGTTCGAGGCGATCCGATGAACAAGGCGCCGACCGCGCGGCTCGACAAGCTGCTCGCCAATCTCGGCTATGGCTCGCGCCGCGAGGTGCAGACCCTGATCGAGGGCGGCCGCGTCGTCCTCGACGGCGAGGCCGAGACCGACCCGGCGCAGCGCGTTTATGTGACTGCCGACCTTGCGACGCGCATGACGGTTTCGGGCGAGCCGCTCGACCCGTCGCCCGGCTTCATCCTGATGCTGAACAAGCCGCTCGGCGTCACCTGCTCGCAGAAGGATATCGGACCGCTGATCTACAGCCTGCTGCCGGAACGCTGGCGGCGGCGCGATCCCGCCATCTCTACCGTTGGCCGGCTCGATAAGGAGACGTCCGGGCTCATTCTCATGACGGACGACGGCGCGCTGCTGCACCGGATCATCGCGCCGAAGAGCCATGTGCCGAAGCGCTATCGCGTAACGCTCGCCCGTCCGCTCGATGGCAGCGAGGACGCGGCGCTCGCCGCGGGCACGCTGATGCTGGAGGGCGAGGAAAAGCCGCTGCTCCCCGTCGCGATGGAAACCATTTCGCCGACCGAGTGCTTCGTGACGCTGAATGAGGGGCGCTATCATCAGGTGCGGCGCATGTTCGCCGCGCTGGGAAATCATGTGGCTGCGCTGCATCGAGACCGCGTCGGCGCGCTCGATCTTCCGGACGACCTCGCACCCGGCGCTTTTCGCATTCTTGATTCTGCCGGCATCGAGGCGATCTTCGCCGCGCCGAGGCCGGCGTGACGCGGTTCGATGTCGTCGTGATCGGCGCCGGGGCGGCCGGCATGATGGCCGCCGCAGAGGCGGGCAAGCGCGGGCGGCGCGTTCTCGTTGTCGACCATGCGCGGACGGCCGGTGAGAAGATCCGCATATCCGGCGGCGGCCGCTGCAATTTCACCAATACCGGCGCCGGCCCGGCCAACTTCATCTCCGCCAATCCGCGTTTCGCGATCTCGGCGCTATCCCGCTATCGGCCCCGCGATTTCATCGCCCTTGTCGAACGCCACAAGATCGCCTGGCACGAGAAGAAGCTCGGCCAGCTCTTTTGCGATGGCTCGGCGCGGCAGATCGTCGAGATGATGATCGCCGAGATGGCGATGGGCGATGTGACGCTGCGCCTCGGCACTTCGGTCAGCGCCGTCGAGCATGGGCCGGACGGCTTTCGGATTGCATGCTCCGACGAGACTGTCGAATCGCAGTCACTCGTCATCGCCACTGGCGGATTGTCGATCCCGAAGATGGGCGCGACCGATTTCGGTTATCGCATCGCGCGTCAGTTCGGCCTGCCTCTCATCGAGACGCAGCCCGGGTTGGTGCCACTGACGTTCGAACCGGCCCTGCTGGAGAAGACGGCCCCGCTGGCCGGCCTCGCCGTCGACGCCGTTGCGCGCGCCGGCAAGACGGCGTTCGAGGAAGCGCTGCTCTTCACCCATCGCGGCCTCAGCGGCCCGGCGATCCTCCAGATATCCTCCTATTGGCGGCCGGGCGAGACGATCAGTCTGTCTCTGCTGCCGGGGGTCGACGTGCTGGCTCAGCTCAAGGCCGCCCGCACCGCGAATGGCCGCCAGCAGGTGGCGACTTTGCTCGGCGAGCAGATGCCCAAGCGGCTGGCGCAGTTCATCGCGAGCGAGGCCGGCGCGAGACCCAACCTTGCTGATTGCTCCGATGCGATTCTGAAGGCGGTGACTGCCGCGGTGAACGACTGGCGGATCAAGCCCAACGGCTCGGAAGGCTATCGCACCGCCGAGGTGACCCTCGGCGGCATTGATACCGCGGCGCTCGATTCGAAGACGATGCAGGTCAAGGCCGTGCCGGGGCTCTTTTTCGTCGGCGAAGTCGTCGACGTCACCGGCTGGCTCGGCGGCTATAATTTCCAGTGGGCCTGGTCGTCAGGCTGGTCGGCGGGGCAGGCGGCCTGAGCCCACCCCGCGCGAAGCCTCAGCCGAGCGCCTGCTGCAGGTCGGCGATGATGTCTTCCTTGTCCTCGATGCCGATCGAAAGACGGACCACGTCGGGACCGGCGCCGGCCTGCACCTTCTGCGCATCCGAGAGCTGACGATGCGTCGTCGAGGCCGGATGAATGATCAGCGAGCGCGTATCGCCGATATTGGCGAGATGCGAGAACAGCTTGACCGACGAGACGAGCTTGACGCCAGCGTCATAGCCACCCGCGAGCCCAAAGGTCAGCACCGCGCCGGCACCCTTCGGCACATAGCGCTTGGCGAGATTGTAATAGCGATCGCCTGGCAGGCCGGCATAGCTGACCCACGACACCGCCGGATGATCGGCCAGGAATTCGGCGACCGCCCGGGCGTTCTCGGAATGGCGCTGCATGCGCAGCGGCAGCGTCTCGATGCCGGTCAGAATCAGGAACGCGTTCTGCGGCGCGAGCGTCGGTCCAAGATCACGCAGGCCGAGCACGCGGCAGGCGATAGCAAAGGCGAAATTGCCGAAGGTTTCTGCAAGGATGACGCCACCATATTCAGGCAGCGGCGCCGAGAGCTTCGGATAGCGGCCCTCGCGCGTCCAGTTGAAGCGGCCACCGTCGACGATGACGCCGCCGACCGAATTGCCGTGACCACCGAGGAATTTGGTCAGCGAATGCACGACAATGTCGGCGCCATGCTCGAACGGCCGGCAGAGATAGGGCGTCGCCAGGGTGTTATCGACGATGAGCGGCACATTCGCCCGCTTGGCGACCGCTGAAATCGCGGCGATGTCGGTGACAATGCCGCCCGGATTGGCGATCGATTCGATGAAGATCGCCTTGGTTTTCGGCGTGATCGCCCGCTCGAAGGACGAGATGTCATCCGGATCGGCCCAGACCACGTTCCAGCCGAAGCTCTTGAAAGCATTGCCGAACTGGTTGATCGAGCCGCCATAGAGTTTCTTCGAGGCGACGAATTCGTCTCCCGACGTCAAAAGCGTATGGAAGACGAGCAGCTGCGCCGCATGACCGGAGGCAACGGAAAGGGCAGCGGTACCGCCCTCGAGCGCAGCGACGCGCTCCTCGAGCACGGCATTGGTCGGGTTGCCGATGCGGGTATAGATGTTGCCGAAAGCCTGCAGGCCGAACAGTGACGCGGCGTGATCGACATCCTCGAACACGAACGAAGTCGTCTGGTAGATCGGCGTCGCCCGCGCGCCGGTGGTCGGGTCGGGCTGCGCTCCAGCGTGCACCGCCAGCGTCGCAAACCCCGGAATCCTGTCTTCAGCCATCATTTCCTCCCAAGCCGATTGTGTCAGCGCATCAGGTCATCTGCGCACTTTTTCTATCGATACCGCGAAGCGATGGCGCGTGGCAAAGAAGGATTTTCCCCGTTTTCGATACGATCGGTGCGTTTGTGCTCGGCGTTCAACGTCCGAGCAGGCGCGGGCGCTCGATCGCGGGGCAGCGATCCATCACGACCTTGATGCCCGCCGCCTCCAGCCGCGCCGCTGCCGCGTCGTTGCGGATGGCGAGCTGCAGCCAGACGACCTTCGGCAGCGGATCGAGCGCCAGCACCTCATCGACGAGCGCAGGGATCGCCTCTGAATTGCGGAAGACATCGACCATGTCGATTGCAGCCGGCACGTCGGCGAGCCGGGCTACCACCGTGCGGCCGTGAATGGTGCCGCCCGCAAGGCCGGGGTGCACCGGATAGGCCTCGTAGCCGGCGTGATCGAGATAAGCGAGGACGCCATTGCTCGGCCGTTCGGGCTTCGGGCTGGCACCGACCATGGCGATCGTCCGTGTCGTCGCGAGGATGTCACGGAGATAGGCGTCATCATAGCGGTCGTGATCGATCGGCATGGCAGTCTCCTGATGCGAGAAACAAGAAATGAGGCCCGGCAGGTCCGATCGCAAGGCTGGACTCCCGAACATACCATGCGGTATGTTTTGTTCGTGTCGCAAGCTCATCGCAAACCGAAGGACCCGGAACAGGTGCGTGCCGCGCTGCTCGGCTCAGCGCGATCGATGGTGGTCGAGGCGGGGATTGCAGGGCTCAGCGTCAACGCCGTCGCTGCGGCTGCCGGAGTGACCAAAGGCGCATTTTTCCATCATTTCGGCAGCAAGGCGGCGCTGGTCGACGCGGTCTTCGCCGGGCTTTTCGGCGAACTGGACCGCGAGATCGACGAGGCGATTGCAGCCGACGGCGAGCGCTATGGCTGTTTCACGCGCGCCTATGTCGGCTCGGTGTTCCGCGCCGATGAACGCCACCAAACGCCGCCCTTCGCCGGGCTCTGGATTTCGGCCATTGCCGACCCGGACATCCGCGCCGACTGGGCCGCGTGGCTGCGGCAGCGGCTCGAACGCCACCATGAGACCGATGGCGATGAAGCCTTGCAGGTTATCCGTTTCGCGGCCGACGGCGTCTGGCTGGCCGACATTCTCGGCGTCGCGACCGCCGATCGGGCGGGGCTGCACGACCGCCTCATCCAGCAGACGCGGAAAGGCGCCTGATCATGCAGAGCTATCTCTATCTGGGGATCGCGATTTTCGCCGAGACGATCGCCACGCTGTCGCTGAAGGCGTCCGATGGCTTCACGCGGCTCGGACCATCGATCATCGTCGCCGTCGGCTATGTCACGGCGTTCTATTTCCTGTCGCTGACGCTGCGGGCGATCCCGATCGGCGTCGCCTATGCCGTCTGGTCCGGCATCGGCATCGTCCTGATCTCGGCCATCGGCTGGGCGGTGTTCGGCCAGAAGCCGGACGCCTGGGGTGCCGTCGGCATCGGCTTCATCTTGGTCGGCGTCATGATCGTCAACCTGATGTCGCGAACGTCGGCCCATTGAGCCGACGCTGGTGGCCTTGAGCCGTCAGAGGCTCGGCACGATCACGGCCGTCACGGCCCAGTGACCTTCGACCTTGCCATAGCAAACGCTGACCGCCTGGAAGCCGAGCGAAGCGTCATCCGAGGCATAGCCTGTCTTGCCCGAGGGCAGCGCAACGGAATACCAGCCGCCATCATCGGCCTCGTCCGTTCCATCCGCGGGAACGTCGACCGATCCTTCGATGAAGGGAACCACCGAATGAGCCGGCAGCGTTTCGACCACCGGCGACTTGGCGTCGGGCTTCTCGTGGAAATCCGTCTTGTCCGAGAGGATCCAGAGATTACCCGGCGGCACATCCGCGGCGGTCGCCATCTCGAGCGCCTTGTCGCGATCGAAGATCGGCTCGGCCGGCGAACACAACCTGTCGCCAGCGATCTTGGATTTGCCGAGCGTCTGCGGCTCGATCGCCGTGCCGAACAGATCGATGACCATGCTGTCGAGATCATCGCGCGTGTAGTCGGCATCCGCCGAGCCCATGAGGATCGCGGCCTCGTCGAGCCGCTGGTCGCCGACATGCTTGTCGGGATTTGAAAGCGGGCCGGGCGTCGATGCATCGGGAAAGCCGACCGGCGGCGCATAGATCGCGAGATCCTTGGCAACCTGCAGCTTCAGGAAAGCGGCATCGCCGCTATCGATCGCCTTCTGCAGCGAATCGACGAAGGCCTTGAGCTCGGCGTCGTCAGCGCCGGCGGTGTCATAGGTCGCAATGACGGGCGCGTAAGGCTGGGCGGCAAAGGCGGGCGGGCCGACAAGCGCCGACGTCGTGACAAGCAGCAGCGCGAGAGTTCTGGTTTTCATGCAGCGGGTCCGGGGAGGACGAGGCGGCCTGCCTCATCGAAGGAAACGAATGGGTTGAAGGCCACCTCCCAGAGATGGCCGTCGGGGTCGGCGAAATAGCCTGAATAGCCACCCCAGAAGACCTTCGACGCCGGCTTGACGATCCGGGCGCCTGCGCGCTCGGCATGGGCGAGGGCGGCGTCGACCTCGGCCTCGGAGCCGACATTGTGCGCTAGGGTCACGGCACGGAATCCGTCTCCGGCCGGCGCGACTGTGGCGTCGTCGGCAAGATGGTTGCGATCAAACAGCGCCAGCACCACGCCGGAAAGCTGGAAGAAGATGATCTGCTCCTGGCTCGCCGAAGAAGGCCGCCAGCCAAGCGCCTCGTAGAACGCCTTGGCCTTCGCGACATTGGCCACACCAAGCGTCACGATGCTCAACCGGGGAGAAAGTCCGCTTTCCGTCATTGTCCGCTTCCTGATCGCACGGTCCGGCCAACACGATAGCCGATCGCCGGGTTGCTGGAACAGGTCATCCTCGACCCGAAACACTGAGCCCGATCATCATGGCGGAATTCGGCCCGCATCGATTTACGGTAATATGATACCGCACTTGCCAGAACTATGATTTTTATGATGGTTTTGCCGCCGACGCCGTTTTGTCATGGTTGACGCGCCGCCCGCGAAACTGTAGACAACCCGCCGATCGACGGGCTCGTCCCGTTGCCTTCCCTTATGCCCCCGAGGGCACGAGAAACGAGTTCGATAATGAGCACCATTTCCACCAAGCCGGCGGATGTCGAGAAGAAGTGGATTCTGATCGACGCCGAAGGGCTGGTTGTCGGCCGGCTCGCCACCATCGTGGCGAACCGTCTGCGCGGCAAGCACAAGGCCAGCTTCACGCCGCATGTCGATGATGGCGACAACGTCATCATCATCAATGCCGAGAAGTGCGTCTTCACGGGCCGCAAGTACCAGGACAAGCGCTACTACTGGCACACCGGCTATATCGGCGGCATCAAGGAGCGCAGCCCGCGCCAGATCATCGAGGGGCGTTTCCCCGAGCGTGTGATCGAGAAGGCCGTCGAGCGCATGCTTCCCGAGGGCCCGCTTGGCCGTCGGCAGTTCAGCAATCTGCGCGTCTATGGTGGCTCCAGCCATCCGCACGAGGCGCAGCAGCCTGAAGTGCTCGATGTCGCCGCGCTCAATCCCAAGAACAAGAGGGTTGCCTGAACATGGCCGATCTTCAGTCGCTCCAGGACCTCGTCTCGACTTCGTCCGAGAACGCCGCCCCGGTCCATGTCCAGAAGCTGGACGCCCAGGGCCGCGCCTATGCCACCGGCAAGCGCAAGAACGCGATCGCCCGCGTCTGGATCCGTCCGGGCACCGGCAAGATCACCGTGAACACGCGTGAGTTCTCGGCCTATTTTGCGCGCCCCGTGCTGCAGATGCTGGTTCGCCAGGCGATCGGCGTTGCCAATCGCAATGGCCAGTATGACATCGTCGCCACCGTTGCCGGCGGCGGTCTCTCCGGCCAGGCTGGCGCGCTGCGCCACGGCATCTCGAAGGCGCTCACCTATTACGAGCCCGAGCTGCGCGGCGTCCTCAAGAAGGGCGGCTTCCTGACCCGCGACAGCCGCGTTGTCGAGCGCAAGAAGTACGGCCGCGCCAAGGCGCGTCGCAGCTTCCAGTTCTCCAAGCGCTAAGCCGCGTCGCGAGACGTTTCGGAAAGGGCGCTTCGGGAAACCGGAGCGCCCTTTTTGCATGCGCCTGTCACACCCATTTGATAGGGCCGAAGGCGGCGGCTTCATCCGCACATTCCCACGACGCGCTCAAGCGGAGACGATCATGTCAGCCAAGGTCTTCATAGACGGCGAAGCTGGAACCACCGGGCTGCAGATCCGCCAGCGCCTCGAGGGTCGGCCGGACATCGCGCTGCTGTCGATCGAGCCGGAGCGGCGCAAGGAGACCGCGGCGCGGGCGGAGATGATGAACGCCGCCGATGCGGTGATTCTGTGCCTGCCTGATGATGCCGCGCGCGAGGCGGTGACGCATGTCACCAACCCGCAGACGCGGATCATCGATGCTTCGACGGCGCATCGTGTCTTCCCGGGCTGGGTTTATGGCTTCGCGGAACTGGCGCCTGGACAACGCGAGAAGATCGCCGGCGCGAGCCGCATCGCCAATCCGGGCTGCTATGCGACCGGAGCCATCGCGCTCATCCGGCCGCTGGTCGACGCCGGACTTCTCCCGGCGGACTGGCCGCTCTTCGTCAACGGCATTTCCGGCTATTCCGGCGGCGGCAAGGGCCTCATCGCCGAATTCGAGGAGCAAACCCCGCCGCCCGGCTCGCATGACGCCTTCCGGCCCTATGGTCTCAATCTCGCGCACAAACACCTGCCCGAGATCGTTCGCTATGGCGCGATCCAGGAGCAGCCGCTGTTCACGCCGGCCGTCGGTCGTTTCGCGCAGGGCATGATCATCGAACTGCCGCTGCATCTCGGCCTTCTTCCCGGCAAGCCGTCGGCGGCCGATCTCACCACGGCTTATAAGGCGCATTACAAGGGCGAGCGCTTCATCGAAGTTCTGAGTGCCGACGAGGCTGCCGACGTTCAGAAGGCGCGGACCGGCGCCGCCGGCTTCCACGCCCTCATCGACCCGGAAAACCTCAACGGCACCAATCGGCTGCGCATCATGGCCTTTGGCAATCCGTCGAACGGACAGGGCATGGCGCTGGCATTGCTCGATAATCTCGGCAAGGGCGCATCCGGCGCCGCGGTGCAGAACCTCAATCTCGCGCTCGGCCTTGACGAGGCGGCCGGGCTCTCCTGATCGCCCTTCGCGTCGGCTCCAATGATTTCGTTCCCAAAGCGTGGGAACGGGTCTAGCGTTTCCTCTGCCCGCGCCAACGGGCGAGAAAAACGAGGGAGCAGGAAATGTCCGAGACGGTTCTTCTCCATCCGGCGATCGACGATGGCATCACCGCCGGGTCCGAGAGCTTCGCAGGCGGCACGCTCGCCTGCCTTTGCACGGAAAAGCCAGTCAAAGTGCGGATCGACGGGCAGGTGGTGCACAACCACGCGTGCGGCTGCACCAAATGCTGGAAGCCGGCGGGCGCGATCTTTGCCATCGTCGCTGTCGCCCCGACGGCGAATGTCCATGTGGTCGAAAATGGCGACAAGCTGGCGATCGTCGATCCGGACGCGCTGATCCTCCGCCATGCCTGCAAGGCATGCGGCGCTCATATGCACGGGCCGGTCGAACGCGACCATGCCTTCAAGGGGCTTACCTTCGTCCACACCGAGCTCTCCCCCGACAAAGGATGGCAGGCGCCGCAATTCGCGGCTTTCGTCTCATCGGTGATCGAGGGCGGCGTTCCGCCACGGTCGATGGACGGCATCCGTGCGCGGATCCGCGAGGTGGGCCTCGAACCGTATGACTGCCTGTCGCCGGCGCTGATGGACGCGCTCGCGACTTTCACGGCAAAGAAAACCGGGACGCTCAGGGAGTAGCTGCGACGGCCTCTTCGTCCGGCTCCTGCAGCACAGTCCCGAACCGGCGCCGGTAGTCGGCCGGCGCCAATCCGGTCAGCCGCTGGAAGATACGGCGGAACGCGGAGACGTCGCCATAGCCGACGTCCCATGCGATCTGCTCGATGCTCTTGCGGCTCGTCTCGAGCAATTCGCGCGCCTTGGCGACGCGGATATGCTGGGCATATTCTGTCGGGCGCAGTCCTGTGGCCTTGTGGAAGCGGCGTTGGAACGTGCGCTCGCCGAGCCCAGCCCGTCCGGCAAGTGCCTCGATCGCGTGATCGCGCGCGCCTGTTGCCTGCAGCCAGTTCTGAACCTTCAGGATTGCCTCGTCGCCATGATCGCGGCGCTGCACGAAGCCGATGAAGGGCTGCTGCAGTCGTCCGGGCGGATCGGTGAGCAGGAATCGCGCGGTATCGAGCATGATCGAAGGCCCGAGCTGCTGTGCCACCAGCGTCAGGCCGAGATCGGTCCAGGCGAGAATGCCGCCGGCCGTGACGATGTCGCCATCATCGATCACCATGCGGTCAGCATCGACCCGCAGCTTCGGATAGCGCTCGGCAAGTTCGGCGGCGAATGCCCAATGCGTGGTGACGTCGCGCCCATCGAGGAGGCCGGTATCGGCGGCAAGGAATGCGCCGGCGCAGACCGAGCACAGCCGCGACCCCTTGCCATGCTGCGCCAGCAGCCAGGTCGCAAGCGTCTGCATCGGCTGCATTCGCGATGGGACGATGAGGCTGGGCGGGATGACGATATGGCCGAGGCGGTGCGGACGCCCCGGATGGCTGTCGAAGGTGCAGACGACATCCGCGCCCGCCGCATCGAGCTGCCAATGACTGACGCGGATGATCGGCGTGGCCTCGTCGTCGGCGCGATCGCGGCTGATCTCTCCTGCGATACGAAAAAGGTCGGTCAACCCGTAGACCGCTGCCAGCTGGCAGTTCGGATAGCAGAGGATGGCGACCTCGGTGCAGATGCTGTCCACGGTATCCATGTTGTCGCTTTTGCCCCGCAGAATGTCAGTCTTGCCACGCACCCTATCATGCGCAGTCGAGTTACATGGACAGGTGAAGGCGGGCGCGATGCCCGTCTGGGCCGAGGGAGCCATCATGAGCACCATCACGACTGCCGACGGAACAGAGATCTTCTACAAGGACTGGGGGCCGAAGGAAGCGCAGCCCATCGTTTTTCATCACGGCTGGCCGTTGTCGAGTGACGACTGGGACGCCCAGATGCTGTTTTTCCTCAGCAAGGGCTTCCGCGTCGTCGCCCATGACCGTCGCGGCCACGGCCGTTCGGCACAGGTCAGCGAGGGGCACGACATGGACCACTACGCGGCCGACGCCTCGGCGGTGGCCGAACATCTCGACCTCCGCAACGCCGTCCATATCGGCCATTCGACCGGCGGCGGCGAAGTCGCGCGCTATGTCGCCCAATATGGCGAGCCTCAGGGCCGCGTCGCCAAGGCGATCCTTGTCAGCGCCGTGCCGCCACTGATGCTGAAGACGGAAAGCAATCCAGGCGGCTTGCCGATCGAAGTCTTCGACGGCATTCGCGCCGGCCTCGCCGCCAACCGCGCGCAGCTCTTCGTCGATTTCCCGACCGGTCCCTTCTACGGCTTCAACCGCGCAGGCGCCGAAGTCTCCCAGGGCGTCATCGACAATTGGTGGCGGCAAGGCATGATGGGCAGCGCCAAGGCGCATTACGAAGGCATCAAGGCCTTCTCGGAGACCGACCAGACCGAAGACCTGAAGGCGATCACCGTGCCGACGCTGGTTCTGCATGGCGACGACGACCAAGTCGTTCCGATCGCCGACAGCGCGCTGCTCTCGGTCAAGCTGCTGAAGAACGGCACGCTCAAGATCTACAAGGGCTATCCGCACGGCATGCTGACGGTGCATGCCGACGTGATCAACCAGGATCTTCTGGCCTTCATTACCAGCTGATCAAGGATTGGCCCGTCGGCTCGACGCCGACGGGCACCACTGTCATGGTCAAGGCAGCGGCGCGCTGCCCGGCTCAGGACATCACTTTGACATAGCTGCCCGGCGCGTCTTCGATCGGCTTGACGCGCCGGCCGCCGGGGACGCGCGCTTTGACCCGCGTCGCGTCCAGGCTCTCGATCCACGCCTGCCAATGCGGCCACCATGAGCCCGCATGCTCCTCGGCTTTGGAGAGCCACGCGTCGAAGCCGTCGCCGGAAGGAGCGGGGCCGGTCCAGTACTGGTATTTCTTGCGCGTGGGCGGATTGACGACGCCGGCAATATGCCCCGAGCCTGACAGCACGAAGGTCACGGGGCCGCCAAAGAACGACGAGCCATAGAAGACGGATCGCGCCGGCGCGATGTGATCCTCGCGCGTCGCGAGATTGTAGATCGGGATCTTGATGTCACCGAGCGACAGCCTGGTGTCGCCGACCGACAATTCGCCCCTGGCCAACTTGTTATCAAGGTAGCAATTACGCAGATAAAACGAGTGGTTAGCGGCTGGCATTCGCGTGGCGTCTGAATTCCAGAACAAGAGATCGAACGGAATCGGCTCACGACCACGAAAGTAGTTGTTAACCACATAGGACCAGATTAATTCGTTCGAGCGGAGCATGTTGAAGGAAGACGCCATGTTCTTGCCTTCGAGATAGCCGCGCACGCTCATCTTCTTTTCGATCTGCTCGATCTGCTCCTCGTCGATGAAGACCTTGAGATCGCCGGCGAAGGTGAAGTCCACCTGCGTCGCGAACAATGTCGCGGCGGCGATGCGCGTGTCACCGGTCGCCGCCATATAGGCCATCGAGAAGGAAAGCAGCGTCCCGCCGACGCAATAGCCGATGGCGTTGACCTGCTTTTCGCGGGTGATCTTCTCGATGACATCGAGCGACTCGAGGATGCCCTCGCGCATGTAGTGCTCGAAGCTCTTGCCAGCCTGCTTCTCTCCGGGATTGATCCAGGAAACCACGAAGACCGTGTGGCCTTGCTCGACAGCCCATTTGATGAAGGATTTCTCGGGCGTCAGGTCGAGGATGTAGAACTTGTTGATCCAGGGCGGCACGATGAAGAGGGGGCGTTTCAACACCTCCGATGTCGCGGCCTTGTACTGGATGAGCTGGCAGACCTCGTTCTGGTGCACGACCTTACCGGGGGTCAGCGCCAGGTTGCCGCCGATGGTGAAGCTCGACGTGTCCACCTGGCGGATCTTCAGCTCGCCCTCGCCGGCGGCGATATCGTCGGCAAACATGTTAACGCCGCGAACGAGATTTTCCGCGCTCGAATCAAGCGTGTCGCGCAGGATCTCGGGATTGGTGAAGAGGAAATTCGAGGGCGAGATCGCGTTGGCGACCTGCCTGACATAAAAGCGCGCCTTGAGCCGCGTGTGGGCGTCGAGATCCTCCGCATCGCGCGCCATCTCGTCGGCCCACTGCGCGGTGATGAGATAGAACTGCTTCACGAAGTCGAAATACTGGTTGTCCGTCCATTCCGGATCCTGGAAGCGCTTGTCGCGCGCGTCAGGAACGGCGGTCGGCGGCATATGAGCGCCCGCCATCCGGGCAATGGCGGAATTCCAGAGCGCGAAATAGCGCCCGAACAGCCGCGCCTGAGCCTGCACGCTGCGTGTCGGATCGGCCGTCCAGTACTCGACCACCTTGGAGAGGGTCTTGATGATCTCGGTGATCTCGTCGACGACGTCGGCCGAGACGGAACCGTTTTCCCGGGGCTTCAGGAAGTTCGCGGCAGCGCGCGAGGCACCTTCGAGGATGAGCGCGATATTGCGCGCCAAGCGCTCGGGATCCTTGACCATGAGGTTGATCGGCGTTCCCGTCGGCCCCTTAGGTCCGCCCGATGCGCTTTTGTCGCCGGCCATGCTTCCTCGCTCGTTCGGTCTTTTTCCAGACGCCGCTGCTTTCGCCGCGCGTCAAGTGTAATAGGTTCGCAGGATGAGGGATATCCGGGAGGCGTTTACGAGACGCTTACCCTCCCAGCGGACAATGATGGTGGCTTCAATGGTCGGTGACGAGATGCGGCAGCGCCGGAGAGTGGTTCTTTGGCTGTCGATCGGAATTGTCGCTGCGCTTTCGGGCTGCACGACAGTCAAGAAGACGCTCGATTTCAGCGCGGATCCGGAGCTGCAGCGAAAGGGCGCCTATCCCAACATCAATGTTGGCGGCGCGCCGCAGCCGGGCAAGCCGCTGACGCCCGAGGAACAGCAAAAGGCCAAGGCCGCGCTCTCCGCGGAGGGGAAGGTCGCCGGCCCCGAAGCCGGCGCCGATGCCAAGAAACAGGGCGCCGAGCGCGCTAGCGAACTCGATGCGCTCGCCAAGAATCACGCGTCACAAACGATCGAAGAGATTCAAAACGGGTGCGGGACCGACAAGGTGATCGACGCCACGAAATGCCCGCAATGAAAGCGCTCCCTTTTGAAGCCGGTTCAATGATATGAACCCCGCCGCGCCGGCAGAGGCGCAACGATAAATGCATCCAGTCAACGTGCATCGAGCCAGGATGGATCCGGAGCAATGAGCGAGTTCCACAGCGTGCGGCGTCTGCCGCAATACGTCTTCGAGCAGGTTAACCGGCTTAAGGCGAGCGCACGGGCCGCAGGCGCCGACATCATCGATCTCGGCATGGGCAACCCCGACCTGCCGACTCCTGCTCATATCGTGCAGAAGCTGGCCGAAACGGCGGCGCGCCCCGATGTGCATGGCTATTCGGCCTCGCGCGGCATCAATGGCCTCCGCAAGGCGCAGGCGGCCTATTACGAGCGCCGCTTCGGCGTGAAGCTCGATCCTGCGACCCAGATCGTCGCGACGATCGGCTCGAAGGAGGGCTTCGCCAACATGGCGCAGGCGATCACCGCGCCTGGCGACGTGGTCCTCTGCCCCAATCCGAGCTACCCGATCCACGCCTTCGGCTTCCTGATGGCCGGCGGCGTGATCCGCTCGGTTCCCTCCGAGCCGGGCCCCGAATTCTTCCACGCGATGGAGCGGGCGGTCATCCACTCGATCCCGAAGCCGATCGCTGTGGTGCTCTGCTACCCGTCGAACCCGACTGCCCATGTCGCCGATCTCGATTTCTATCGCGACGTCGTGACATTCGCCCGCCGGCACGACCTCTTCGTGCTCTCGGACCTCGCTTATGCCGAGATCTATTTCGACGACGTCCCGCCGCCCTCGATCCTGCAGGTGCCGGGCGCGATGGATGTCGCCGTCGAGTTCACGTCGATGTCGAAGACCTATTCCATGGCCGGCTGGCGCATGGGTTTCGCGGTCGGCAACGAGCGGCTGATCGCGGCGCTGGCCCGCGTGAAATCTTATCTCGACTACGGCGCCTACACGCCGATCCAGGTAGCGGCGACGGCGGCGCTCAACGGCCCGCAGAATTGCATCGACGACATGCGCGCGACCTACAAGCATCGCCGCGATGCGCTCGTCGAAAGCTTCGGCCGCGCGGGCTGGGAGATCCCGGCGCCGCGCGCCTCGATGTTCGCCTGGGTTCCGATCCCGGAGCCGTTCCGGTCGCTCGGCAGTCTCGAATTCTCGAAGCTTTTGATCGAGAAGGCGGATGTCGCCGTGGCGCCCGGCGTCGGCTTTGGCGAGCATGGCGACGAGTATGTCCGCATCGCCCTGGTCGAGAACGAACAGCGTATCCGCCAGGCCGCCCGCAATATCCGCCGCTTCCTTGAATCGGCCGACAAAACGTTGCACAACGTCGTCCCGATCAGCAGCGCCCGGCGGTAATCCGGGCCCCTCTGGGGCGACTTATGAATCAAACGGTATTGAGGCTGGGCGTTGCCGGTCTGGGCACGGTTGGCGCGTCCTTGCTTCGGCTGGTTGAGCGGCACGGCCGCGATCTCGCTGTCCGAACCCGCCGGCCGATCGCGGTCACGGGCGTCTCGGCACGCAACCGCGATCGCAATCGCGGCGTCGATATTTCGGGGTGCGCCTGGTTCGACGATCCTGTCGCGCTGGCGCGCTCTCCCGACATCGACGTCTTCGTCGAACTGATCGGCGGCGCCGAAGGGCCGGCCAACGACGCTGTCCGCGCCGCCATCGCGGCCGGCAAGCATGTCGTGACGGCCAATAAGGCGCTGCTCGCCAAGCATGGCGCCGAACTGGCCGCCGCCGCCGAAGCAAGCGGCGTCTCGCTCGATTTCGAAGCGGCCGCCGCCGGCGGCATCCCGATCATCAAGACGCTGCGCGAGTCGCTGGCCGGCAATACCGTCTCACGGGTGTTCGGCATCCTGAACGGCACCTGCAACTACATCCTGACGCGGATGGAACGGGAAGGGCTGTCCTTCGAGGCCTGCCTCGCCGATGCCCAGCGGCTTGGCTATGCCGAGTCGGATCCGACCTTCGACGTCGACGGTTTCGATACCGCGCACAAGCTGTCGCTGCTCGCGGCGATCGCATTCGGCACAACGATCGACGCCGACGCCGTCTATGTCGAAGGCATCCGTTCGATCACCACCGCAGATATCGAAGCGGCCGACGAGCTTGGCTATCGCATCAAGCTGCTCGGTGTCGCGAGCAGGACCGATACTGGCTTCGAGCAGCGCGTGCATCCGACCATGGTGCCGAAATCCTCGCCGATTGCGCGCGTCGACGGCGTCACCAACGCGGTCGCGGTCGAGGCTGATTTCGTCGGCAGGCTGGTTCTTTCCGGACCAGGCGCTGGCGGCGACGCCACAGCGTCGTCGGTGATGAGCGACATCGCCGATATCGCGCGCGGGGATGTGGTCGGCACGTTCGGCCGGCCATCCAGCGCGCTGCAGCCCTATCGCCGGGCGCAGATGCGGGCGCATGAAGGCGGCTATTATGTCCGCCTCGCGGTCTTTGATCGTCCCGGCGCCTTTGCATCGATCGCACAGCGGATGGCCGAAAACGACATCTCGCTCGAATCGATCGTGCAGCGGCGCCGCGCGCCGCGCGCCGACGCACCGGACCATCCGACGCCACTCGAGCCTCAGCCCGTCATCTTGATCACCTATGATACGACGGAAGCGCAGATCAAGGATGCGCTGGATCGCATCACGATCGACGGCCATATCGCCGAGCAGCCGCAGATGATACGCATCGAACAGTTCGCATAAGTGGGGAAAGCGATGGCTTTGACGGAAGCGAAGACGGCGGGTCTCGATCGAATTCTGACACTCGAGCTCGTTCGCGTGACGGAGCGGGCGGCCGTGGCCGCGGCGCGCTGGCGTGGTCGTGGAGATGAGAAGGCTGCCGATCAGGCGGCCGTCGACGCCATGCGGAAGGAACTCAACAACCTCGCGATCGAGGGCACCGTCGTCATCGGCGAGGGCGAGCGCGACGAGGCGCCGATGCTCTATATCGGCGAAGAAGTCGGGACCGGTTACGGACCGCAGGTCGATATCGCACTGGATCCGCTCGAAGGCACCACGATCTGCGCCAAGAACCTCCCGAACTCGCTGGCCGTGGTGGCGATCGCCGAAGGCGGCACGCTGCTGCACGCGCCTGATGTCTATATGGACAAGATTGCGATCGGCCCGGGCTATCCCCAGGGCACTGTCGATCTCGACCGTACGCCGTCCGAGAATATTGCGGCGCTGGCCAAGGCCAAGGGCGTCCGCGTCAACGAAATCACCGCCTGCATTCTCGACCGTCCGCGCCATGCCAAGCTCATAGACGAAGTGCGCGCTACCGGCGCCGCCGTTCGTCTGATCGGTGATGGCGACGTGGCCGGCATCATCGACGTGACCGACCCGGATGCGACCGGCATCGATATCTATCTCGGCACCGGCGGCGCGCCCGAAGGCGTCCTGGCCGCAGCGGCTCTCTGCTGCACCGGTGGCCAGATGCAGGGCCGGCTGATCACCCAGTCGGACTCGCAGAAGGCCCGCGCCACCAAGATGGGCATCGTCGATTTCGACAAGAAATACACCCATCACGAGATGTGCCGCGGCGAAGTGCTGTTCGCGGCGACGGGTGTCACCGACGGCAACATGCTGAACGGCGTGCACTACGCGCGCGACGGCCGCATCACGACGGAAACGCTGGTGATGCGCTCGTCCAAGGGCACGATCCGTTTCATCAAGGCGACCCATCGCGACGACGAGAAGTTCGCGACGGAGAGTTGATCGGACTGAGCGATGTCTGACTTCGGCACGGCCGCGCGGCGCAGTTTCCTGGGCGTCGAGCGGTCAGCGACAGGCCGGCGGTGGGACGATCGCCTCGATACCGCGGCGGGCCTTTCGGCTACTGCCATGGTCCAGCGGCACGAAGTGCCCGAGCTCTTGGCTCGGGTCCTCGCGGCCCGCGGCGTCGCCGTTGATCAAGCGGCCGACTTTCTCAATCCAAGCCTCCGCCAATTGATGCCCGATCCCTCGGTGCTGACCGATATGGACAGCGCCGCCGAGCGCATCGCCGATGCCGTCGAGCGGGGCGAGGCGGTCGCGATCTTTGGCGATTATGATGTCGACGGCGCCACCTCTTCGGCGCTGCTCGCCCGCTTTCTCGAAAGCCAGGGCGTTCCGACGCGGATCTACATCCCCGACCGCATTTTTGAAGGCTATGGTCCCAACCCCGACGCGATCCGGCTGTTGATCGACGAGGGCGCCGGGCTGATCGTCACCGTCGATTGCGGCTCGACCAGCCATGAGGCGCTCGCCGTCGCGGCAGAGCGCGGCCATCCTGCGGTTGTCCTCGATCATCACCAGATGGGTGCGGAACTGCCGCCGGCTCATGCCGTGGTCAATCCGAACCGCCAGGACGATCTCTCGGGCCTTGGCTATCTCGCGGCGGTCGGCGTCACCTTCCTCGCAGTGGTCGCGGTCAATCGCGCGCTGCGCCGGCGCGGCTGGTATCGCGAGGGCCGCTCCGAACCGGACCTTCTGCAGTGGCTGGACCTCGTGGCGCTCGGCACGGTCTGCGATGTCGTCCCGCTTATCGGGCTCAACCGCGCCTTCGTCGTGAAGGGGCTGATCACGCTGCGCCGCGGCGCCAATCCGGGCATTTCAGCGCTGGCGAGGTTGGCGCGGATCGATTCGCCGGTCTCGCCCTATCATCTCGGCTTTCTGATCGGCCCCCGAATCAATGCCGGTGGACGGATCGGCGATGCCGCGCTTGGCGCGCGCCTGCTGTCGCTCGACGCGGCGGCCGAGGCCGAAGTCATCGCCGCCTCGCTCGACGATCTCAATCGACAGCGCCAGGCGGTCGAGGCGGCCATGCTCGAACAGGCACTGGCCGAAGCCGAAGTGGAGATCGGTAGCTCGGACGGGCCGGCCGTCCTGGTCACGGCGGATGAGCATTGGCATCCGGGAATCGTCGGGCTGATCGCGGCGCGTCTCAAGGAACGTTTCCAGCGTCCGGCCTTCGCCATCGCCATGATGCCGAACGGGCTCGGCACCGGTTCCGGCCGCTCGGTGCCCGGCGTCGATCTCGGCGCCCTGGTGCGGGCAGCTGTGGGCGAGGGGCTCCTCGTCAAAGGCGGAGGCCACGCCATGGCGGCCGGCATCACGGTCGAAAAGGCGCGGCTCGGCGATTTCAGGGCATTCCTGGAAGCGCGGGCGGCGGCGGCATCCCGCGCAGCGCGTTCGGCGAGTTCGCTGCTTGTCGATGGTGCGCTGACGGCGCGAGCCGCGACGCCCGACTTCATCGATCAGATCGAACGAGCAGGGCCGTTCGGCGCCGGCCATGCCGAGCCCATCTTTGCCTTCCCGGCACACCGGATCGGCTATGTCGAAACGGTCGGCAATGGCCATGTTCGCGTGCAGTTGTCGGGCGGGGACCAGAATTTGCGCGCCATCGCCTTTCGCGCCGCCGATAGCGATCTCGGCCGCCTATTGCTTGAGAGCCGCGGCCGACCGCTGCATGTCGCCGGTGTGCTCGGCCTCGACCACTGGCAAGGTCGCAGGCAGGCGAGCCTCAGGATTCTGGATGCTGCGGAGCCGGAACCGGTTCGCTGAACACGGCAACGGCCTCGGACTTCTGCGCAGGCAGGAAATTCAGCACGCCGGAAAGCAGCACGAGCCCGATGCCGGCGAGGGCGATCGCATCTGGCAGTTCGTCGAACAGCAATCCGCCGAGCACGACCGCCCACACGATCTGGCTATATTGCATCGGGCCGATGCGATTGGCCGGCGCATTGCGCGTCGCGGCCATGATCAGCAGATGACCCGCGCCGGCGAGCAGGCCGCAAAGCGCCAGGAGCATCAGTTCATGCATCGTCGGCCATTCGAACACGAACAGCGTGATGACGCCGTTGACCACCAGCGAGCCCAGCATCAGCGTGCCGAGCAGCGTCACCTGGCGTTCAGTGCGGCCGATGACGCGGAGCATCAGCAGCGACAGGGCGCCGGACAGGGCGGTTGAGACGGCCGCAAGATGCCCGGGGAGCAGCTCGCGAAAGCCGGGGCGCACGACCAGCAGCACACCCGCAAGACCGAACATCAACCCGACCAGCCGCGCGAGGTTGGTTCGCTCGCGCAGATAGAAGAACGAGAAAGCGGCGACGAACAGCGGCAGCAGGAAGATCAGCGAGTAGGCATCGGCGAGCGGCAGCGTCGTGAACGCATAGGCGCTGGCAAGGCCCGCGCCCACGGCGGCGCACATGCGCGCCAGGACCAGACCCGGACGCTGCATGCGCAGCATATCGCCCCAGCGCTCCTGGCGCGGCTTGGCGAAGAAGACAGCGAGGCAAGAGAAAACGGTCAGGATCAGCGTCATCTCTGCGACATGCAACCTGCCGCCGGCAGCCTTGATGGCGGCGTCGGCGCACGAAAAGACGGCATAGCTCGCGAGCGCGAGGACGACGCCCTTGTTCATGATGGGATTCCGGGGACGGGAAGACACGCGATATTCCATCGCCGGAAAACAAAAGCAACCGCTTGCCGCCGGAATGCGCCGGATACCGTTCCGAACGCGTCACGCGTCGCCCGATTGACAGCCACGCTCCCGACGGGCGAGTGTTCCGGCCTCGCGAAACCGGCCGGGGCGGACATGGAATGAACGGCGCTGACCGCCTCTGCGATACCTTGCTCGCCAGCGGGATCGATGTCTGTTTCGCCAATCCGGGCACGTCGGAGATGCATTTCGTCGCCGCGCTGGATCGGAAGCTGGCAATGCGCTGCGTTCTCGCGCTGTTCGAGGGCGTCGCGACGGGGGCGGCCGATGGCTATGGCCGCATGGCAGGCAAGCCGGCCGCCACCTTACTGCATACCGGCCCCGGCCTCGCCAACGGTCTTGCCAACCTGCACAATGCCCGCCGCGCCCGGACGCCGCTCGTCAACATCGTCGGCGATCACGCGACCTATCACCTCGGCTTCGACGCGCCGCTCAGCACCGATATCGACTCTCTGGCCCGGCCGATGTCGAACTTCGTGCGCCGCGCGACCGGCGCAGACGATGTCGAACCGGCGGCCGAGGCGATGATCGCGGCGGCCATCGAGACGCCCGGGGTCGCGACGCTCATTCTGCCGTCCGATGCCGCCTGGGGATCGATTTCGACCGATGACGAGGCCCGATCGGCGAGGATCGCTCCAGCTCCGCAGGTCGATGAAGCACGGATCGCCGAACTGGCCGACGCGCTGCAGGCTGCCGGCGGCCGGGCAGGGTTGCTGCTTGCCGGCACAGCGCCGCACGGGGCGGCGCTCGAACTGGCCGGGAGGATCGCGGCCCGAACCGGGGCGCGACTGTTCGGGGAAGTCCTGAACGGCCGCAGCGAGCGGGGCGGCGGCTGTGTTCCCCTCGAGCGGACCCCCTATCCGATCGGCGAGGCTACGGCGGCGCTCGCAGACCTGACACTGCTCGTTCTTGTCGGCGCCCGCGAGCCGGTCGCCTTCTTCGCCTATCCGGGCAAGCCGAGCCGGCTGCTGCCCGAGGGCTGCGATGTCCTGACCCTGGCCGAAGCCGGCGACGACATGCGGGACGCGCTCGAACGTCTTGCCGACCGTCTTGGAGCGAGCCACACCCCGCCGCGCCGCCCAGTTGCTGCCTTGGCGCCGGCGATGCCGAGCGGACGATTGACCGAAGATGCCGTCTCGATCATCGCCGCGGCCGGGCTTCCCGAAGACGCCATCGTCGTCGATGAGGGGCTGACCTCTGGCCGACGGTTCTATGCGCTCAGCGCCAGCGGGCCGCGCCACGACTACCTGATGTGCACGGGCGGCGCGATCGGCACAGGCATGCCGCTTTCGGTTGGCGCTGCCATCGCCTGTCCCGACCGAAAGGTCGTGACGTTGCAGGCCGACGGCAGCGGCATGTATACGCTGCAGGCGCTGTGGACGGCCGCGCGCGAGAAGCTCGACATCCTCGTCGTCATCTTCGCCAATCGCGCCTATGCCATCCTTCGCCTGGAAATGGGCAATGTCGGCGTCACCGGCTTCGGCCACAATGCCGACCGGATGCTAAGGCTGGACGAACCGGCACTCGACTGGGTGTCGCTGGCGCGCGGAATGGGCGTCGAGGCTGCTCGCGCCGACACGTGTGAGCGTTTCGCCGATCTTTACCGGTCGGCCGTCAGGACCAAAGGCCCCTTTCTGATCGAGGCGGTGATCTGATGGCGCGGCTGAAGGCGTTGCTCTTCGACAAGGACGGCACGCTGGTCGATTTCGCGATCACCTGGAATGGCGCTGCGACCTCCGTCCTCGCGGCCCTTGCCGGCGATGACGAAGACATGCACCGCGCACTCGCCGACATCCTCCACTACGACCGGACCACCGCGACGATCCTGCCGACATCCCCCTTTGTCGGCGGAACCGTGACCGATATCGCGGCCGAGTTCGCGCCTGCGGTCGGGATAGCGGCTGACGATCACGCAGCCTTCGTCGAACGCCTGTCCCTCCTCTTCAACGAGGGGGCGCTTGCGTCCGTCGCGCCGATCGGCGATCCGCTCGGCCTTCTCACGAGCCTGAAGGCCGAGGGCTATCTCCTCGGCATCGTCACCAATGACACGGAATCCGGCGCCCGGGCGCAGAGCGAGAAGCTCGGCCTCGACGGGTTGTTTGACGCAATCATCGGCTATGACTCTGGGCACGGCCGCAAGCCCGATCCCGGGCAGATTCACGCCTTCATGGACCGCTTCGGCTCGGCGCCCGACGAAACGACGCTGATCGGTGACACGCTGCATGACCTCGACGCCGCCCGCGCCGCCGGCGTCATGGCCGTTGGCGTTGCATCTGGCTATCTCCCGGAAGAAGCCCTCGCGCCACATGCCGACCATGTCATCAAGGATATCATGGGCTTGCCGGCACTTCTTGACCGTTTGAACGAACGCTAGGAACCGGCGCGGCGCGGTTATTCATCCAGCTTATATCAGCATTCGGAACGCGCTTCGGGGCTGTTCGGACGGTGGTCGCCATGGCGATGTGAGGCCGTGCGCGCTATTTTCGCCATTCCGTCGCGGTAGAACCGCCGGTGTCACTTCGACCACGCAGCAGCCCGAGGATCAACTCCATGACCACACCCGCCCTCATCGAGCTTGACCTGATCGACCCGACGCTGCTGAAGGAGCGCTGCTATGTCGATGGCACCTGGATCGGAACGCCGGAAATCGACGTGACCAATCCGGCGACAGGCGCGATCATCGGACGGGTCCCACGCTTTGGTGCCGACGAGACGACGGCGGCAGTCGATGCTGCGGCTGCGGCGTTCAAGGGCTGGGCCGCCCGGACTGCCAAGGAGCGTTCGAAGCTGATCCGCCAATGGTATGAGCGGATCATGGCCCATCGCGAGGATCTGGCGCTGATCCTCACCAGCGAGCAGGGCAAGCCGCTGGCCGAGGCGCGCGGCGAAATCGACTACGCCGCGAGCTACATCGAATTCTATGCCGAAGAGGCGAAGCGTATTGCCGGCGAAACGCTGCCGAGCCACCGCGCCGATGCGCGTATCCTCGTGCTGCGCCAGCCGACTGGCGTCGTGGGCGCGATCACGCCGTGGAATTTCCCGGCAGCGATGATCACCCGCAAGGCCGCCCCGGCAATCGCGGCCGGCTGCCCGATCGTCGTGAAACCGGCCGGCGAGACGCCTCTGACGGCGTTGGCGCTGGCTGAACTTGCTGACCGCGCCGGCATTCCCAATGGCGTGTTCAATGTCGTCACGGGCGATTCAAAGGCGATCGGCGGCGTGCTGACGTCGCATCCGGCAATTCGTCTCGTCAATTTCACGGGCTCCACCGAAATCGGCAAGCTGCTGATGCGGCAGGCGGCCGGCACCGTAAAGAAGGTTGCCCTAGAACTTGGCGGCAATGCGCCCTTTATCGTTTTTGACGACGCCGATCTCGATGCCGCCGTCGAGGGTGCGATGGTCTCGAAATTCCGCAACATGGGCCAGACCTGCGTCTGCGCCAATCGCATCTACGCCCAGGCCGGCATCCACGATGCATTCGTCGAGAAGCTGACCGCGGCCGTCGCCAAGCTGAAGGTCGGTGACGGCACGGCCGATGGCGTCACGCAGGGGCCGCTGATCAACGACAAGGCAATCGACAAAGTCGAGCAACATCTGGCCGACGCCACGGCCAAGGGTGCCAAAGTCGTGCTCGGCGGCCATCGGCACGGCCTTGGCGGCGCCTTTTTCGAGCCTACGGTACTGACCGGCGCATCGGCTGCGATGACGCTCGCTCGCGAAGAGACATTCGGCCCGGTTGCCCCGGTCTTCCGCTTCGAGACGGAGGAAGAGGTGATCCATGCGGCGAACGACACCGAGTTCGGCCTCGCGGCCTATTTCTATTCCCGCGACATCGGCCGCATCTTCCGTGTCGGGGAAGGGCTGGAATATGGCATGGTGGGCATCAATTCCGGGCTAATCTCGACGGAGCTTGCTCCGTTCGGCGGCGTCAAGGAGAGCGGCAACGGACGCGAGGGCTCGCATCACGGCATCGACGAGTTCGTCGAGAAGAAATACCTGCTGCTGGCTGGCCTCGACAGTTAGGCCGGCTGGCCGCCAATCATCTGATATCCGAAGCGGCCTTGCGCCGAAAAAGGAGAGGGGACTGGCATGTCGAAGGCGGTGCGCTGGAAGAGTTGGGACGGCAACGGCATCGAGCATCTGGTCTTTGCCGATCGCGAGACGGGGATCAGCGGCGAGGGCGCGATCCTCTCGGGCGGCGATGCTCATTTCGCCGCGACCTACGAAGTCGCCTGCCATGCTTCGGGTACTGTGGCGCGGGCGCAGGTCGCGGTGGCGGGCGGGCCCAAACTGACGCTGCAGTCCGATGGCGACGGCAAATGGCGGAATGGCGAGGGCAAGCGGCTGACGTCTCTTGCGGGCGCTCTCGATGTCGACTTCTCGGCGAGCCCATTCACCAATACGTTGCCGATCCGCAGGCTCGGCCTCGCCGAAGGCCAGTCCGGTGAGGTCACGGTTCTCTATGTCCGCTTCCCGGATCTCGAACTCTCGCTCGATCGTCAGCGCTATACCTGCCTCGAGCGGGACCGGCGCTATCGCTATGAAGCGGCGGACGGCAGTTTCGAGGCGGAGATCGAGGTGGACGGGCAGGGGCTCGTCACGCTCTATGACGGGCTGTTCCGCCGCATCCTCTAGCTCAGTCGGCGGGCGGCATCATCGGGTCATAGCTGCCGAACGACCATTCATAGCCCTCGATGTCGCGGCAGGAATATTCGCGGGAGCCGTAGTCCGTATCGGCAAGCGGGCGCGTGACGACCGCGCCGGCGGCAATCGCCTTGTCATGGTGTCCGTCGACATAGGCGACCGACACGTAAATGCTGCTCGTGCCGCCACTGACCGTCCGACCCGTGGCGGCAAGGTCCGGACCGATCGCGCCGATCATCACCATGCCCTCCCCCAGCCGCAGCTCTGCATGGGCGACGAGGCCTTCGGGCGTTGTGTGGATCGCGTGAGGCGTGAAGCCGAAGGCCGCGACCAGGAAGTCGATCGCAGCCCGCGGATCATGATAGCGGAGCGCCGGGAACAGACGCGAGCGGTCGGTCATGGCGTCGTTTCCTTCAAGTCGAGACAGAGCGCATCGTGCTTGAGCTGAAACGCCCGGGCAGCCGCAATAGTTTCCGGAGATGACACCGGGCGAACAAGCCGCTATGCGGCCGGCTCCGCAGCGACTGCCTGACGCATCGCATCCGCCATAACCGTTTCCGGTTGCGCGCCCGAGAGCGCCAACGCCCGGTTGAAGACAAAGAACGGCACACCGCCGATCCCCATATCCGCCATCGCCGCCGCTTCCTGGCGCGTCTGGCCGAGTGCATCGGCATCAAGGATCACGGCGCGGGCCTCGTCATCGGCAAAGCCAAAACCGGCGGCGATCTCAGTCAGGACATCAGCATCGGCGATATTGCGCGACTGTATGAAATGCGCCTCGAACAGGGCGCGGGCGAGGGCGTGCTGCGTCCCCTTGTCCGCTGCGGCGCGGATCAGCGTATGGGCGCGGTCGGTCGGGCGCTGGCGCGGCTGCTTTGACAGATCAAGCGGGATGCCGCTCTTGCGGGCCTCGGCCTCGACGCGTGCAAACATCGCCTGGACATCGCCGCCATATTTCGCCTTGAGCCGCTCCGCGACGTCGACGCCCTCGGCTGGAAGATCGGGATCAAGGAAATAAGGATGATGGATGATCGTGGCGTCGGTTCCGGTGTCACGAAGCACGTTGTCGAGTCGCATCAGCCCGATGAAGCACCAGGGGCAGACGATATCGGTCACCAGGTCGATCGAAAGCGTGCCCATCGGTGAAACTCTCCTCGCAGCCAGGCGTTACATGTCAGCGGGCGGAACATGGCCGTGAAGCCGGTCACTGGCAAGCAGGCACGCCGGTGTTACTGAATGGCCGCCAAATCAAACATGGAGACGATGATCAGATGCGCAATTTATTCGCGCTCGCCTTTGCCATTATATGCGGCGGTGCCATCGGCGCCATGCTCGGCCTCGGCGCCTCGCTGGTGTTCTGAAGCCCCTTAGTCCGCCTTCCCGGTAAACACGTAACCAACGCCCCGCACCGATTTGACCAGCAACGGATTTTTGGGATCGTCCTCGATCTTCTTGCGCAGGCGCGCAATCTGCGCGTCGATGGTGCGGTCGAAGACGTCGAGCTGGCGGCCCCGCGTGAGATCCATCAACATGTCGCGCGAGAAGACGCGGCCGGGACTGCGAGCGAGGATCGACAGGATATCGAACTCGCCGGTAGTGAGCGTCACTTCGGAACCATCAGGGCGGACCACGCGACGGCGCTCGATGTCGAGTTCCCAGCCGTCGAAGCGAATCGGCCGGCCGGCAGACGTTTCGGCAATGCGCTGAGCCGGCGCGCGTCGACGCAACACCGTCTTGATTCGGGCCAGCACTTCCCGAAGGTGAAACGGCTTGGCGATATAGTCGTCGGCGCCGACTTCCAGCCCGACGATGCGATCGACGACGTCGTCCCGCCCCGTGAGCATGATGATGGGGATGTCCGAGCGAACTCGCAGTTCGCGCGCGATGTCGAGGCCGCTTTCGCCGGGGCCCAGCATCAGGTCGAGCAATACCAAGTCGGCCGCGCCACGCCCCATCGCCTCGCGCATGGCCTTGCCGTCGCCGACCGTGGTGACGCGATAGCCTTCTTCCTCGAAATAGCGGGCGAGCATCTGGCGGATGCGAGCGTCGTCATCGACCACCAGCAGATGCTCTTGACGCATCTGCGGCTCAGCCATGGCACGTCTCTGCGGTTCCGGTCTCGGCAGGCATCATCGACCGCTGTCACACTCTGTTACGAACAAGCACGGAGCGTAGCACGCGCATCGTCCCTGCGTCACCGATCGGCGTTCAGATGACACCCGGCAGCAACGCTGAAGCGAGGAATTCCGATGTACTCCGAACCGATGATGGCTCTGGCCCGCCAAGACCACACCCCCGGCGAAATCGGTTCCGGCGATGGCTTGGCCAGCGTCTTCCGCCGCCAGGCTGAAGAGCGATTCGAACCCGGCGCCGCCGTGTTCTGGGAAGGCGATGCAGCGGCGCATCTCTTCCAGATCATCGAAGGCGTGCTCCGCGTCTACAAGATCATTGGCGACGGCCGCCGCGTCATCACGGGTTTCCTCTATCCCGGGGATCTCGTCGGCCTCTCCCAGCGTCGCTGCTATCTCTATACCGCCGAGGCCGTTACCCGGGTAAAGCTTCGGCGCGTCACGCGGAGCCGCTTCGACGAAGAGGTCAATGGCTCCCCGACGCTGCGGCCGGAGCTGTTTGCCCGCCTCTCCGACGAAATGGAGGCGGCGCAGGACCAGATGGTGCTTTTGGCGCGCAAGAGCGCCGAGGAGCGCGTCGCCAGCTTCCTGCTGACCATCGCGCGGCGCGCGTCCGCCCATATGAACAACCAGAGGCCGCTCGAGCTGCCGATGACCCGGCTCGATATGGCCGACTATCTCGGCCTCACCATCGAGACGGTTTCCCGAATCATGACGCGCCTCACCAGCCGTGGCGTCATCGCCGCCAGCGGTCGCCACGCGATTGTCGTCCGCCAGCCGTTGAAGCTTGAGATTCTGGCCGGCGAAGGCGACGATAGCGCTCATGACCCGATCGCCGTCGCCTATTCCCGCCAGGCGGTCTGGCCAAACTAGCCGGGTTTCATTCCGCAACGAGGCCCGATCGTGACTGAAGCCAAGGATGCCGCACTCGTCGGCGCCGCCAACCTCGATACCATCGCCGCCCTTCTCGACGCGGGCAGCATCATCATCTACGGCACTGCGGACGGCGTGATTTCCCATTGGAGCAGCGGCTCGGAGGCGCTCTACGGCTGGACACGCCCGGAGGCCGTGGGCCGGGTTCTTCAAGAACTGCTTGCCACGAGCTTTGTCTCGCCGCGGGCGGCCATGGGCAACGCGCTGGCGAGGACGGGCACCTGGGACGGTGAGGTTCAGCAGCGACATCGCGACGGGCACACGCTGGCGATCGCCAGCCGCATGATCGCGGTCCCGCCGGGCTCGGTGCTTTCCATCAATCATGATGTCAGTGACCTCAAGCGCGCGCAGCTCGAAATCGCGCGGCGCGAGGCACACCTCCGGTCGATCCTCGAAACGGTTCCCGAAGCGATGGTCGTCATCGACGAGAAGGGGACAATCGATTCGTTCAGCGCGGCCGCGGAGCGGCTGTTCGGCTATTCCGCAAATGAAGTGCACGGACACAATGTGCGCATGCTGATGCCGCCGCCGGACCGCGAAAATCACGATACCTATCTCGAGCGCTACCTCACCACCGGCCGCCGGCACATCATCGGCTATGGCCGCATCGTCACGGGCATGAAGAAAGACGGTGCTCGGTTTCCGATGGAGCTTGCCGTTGGCGAAACCATCGCCAATGGCCAGCGCATCTTTACGGGCTTCATCCGCGACCTCACCAGCCGTCACAAGCTGGAAGAAGAGCTGCGCCAAGCCCAGAAGATGGAGGCGATCGGGCAGCTGACGGGCGGAATCGCGCATGATTTCAACAACCTTCTGACCGTCATCAGCGGCAATCTCGAAATGATCGAGCGCCGGGTCGAGCCGGGGCCAACGCGTGAACTGGTTCAGGCAGCACAGGAGGCTGCCGATGACGGGGCGCGGCTGACGGGCCAGTTGCTCGCCTTCGGCCGCCGCCAGCCGCTCAACGCCCAGTTGGCTGATATCAGCCAGCTCGTCGCGCATTTCTCCGACCTGCTCCGCCGGGCGCTCGGCGAGACGATCGAGCTCCGCACCGTGGTCACGGGCTCGTCCAATCACGCGATGGTCGACGCATCGCAACTGCAGAACGCGCTTCTCAACCTGGCGCTCAATGCCCGCGATGCAATGCCGCGCGGCGGCCGGCTGACGGTAGAGATCAGCCATGCCGAAATCGCGCTGGCGGAGACGGGATCGCGGCCCGACATGCGACCCGGCGAATATGTGCTGATCGCGGTCTCCGATACCGGCACCGGCATGACGCCCGCCGTGCGGGAGCGCGCGTTTGAACCGTTCTTCACGACGAAGGGGGTCGGCGCCGGCACGGGCCTCGGCCTCAGCATGGTCTACGGCTTCGTCACACAGTCGGGTGGTCTCATCCGCCTGGAGAGCGAGCCCGGACACGGCACGACGGTTCGCATCTATTTGCCAGGCGTGCGCCCTCAGGCTTCGCCGGACACCATGGATGGAAATGCCAAGAGGGAGACGACACGGCCGCCGGGCGGTACGGAGACCATCCTTGTCGTCGAGGACGAACCGCGCGTGCGGCGGGTCGCCGTCGCACGGCTGCGTGATCTCGGCTATGAGGTGATCGAAGCGTCGAACGCCGCCGAGGCGCTCGCGACCGCCGGCGAGGATCGCACGATCGACCTGCTCTTCAGCGATGTCGTCATGCCCGGCGGCATGGATGGCGGCACGCTCGCCGCCGAAATCCGCGCGTTGAGGCCAGGGATCAAGGTATTGCTCACCTCCGGCTATGCGGAGCCGAGCATTGCCGAGCGCGGACAGGCAGAGACCGGGACATGGCTGCGCAAACCCTATACGACGGCGGCACTTGCCACACGCCTGCGCACGCTGCTTGGCCCAGGCACAGCCGGGTGATCGTCACGTCGCCGCGGCGAGAAGAGACGCGGCTTCCTCTGCGATCACCTGTTCCTCGTCGGTCGGGATCACGAACACGGCGACGCGGCTCGATGCTGCGTCGATCCGTTGTGCATTGCGGGCATTCTTGTCCGCGTCGATAGCGACACCGAGAAAACCGAGGCGCCGACAGACATCGGCCCTCAGGGCCGGCTGATGCTCGCCAATCCCGGCGGTGAAGACGATCGCATCGAGCCCTTCGAGCACGGCACCAAGCGACGCCGTGGTCTCTGCGATCGTGCGCGCGAAATGATCCAGCGCCTCGCGAGCTTCCGGCGCTGCACTCGCCGCCAGGTCGCGTGCGTCGGCGCTGATGCCGGAGAGGCCGAGCAACCCCGACCGGTGATAGAGCATGTCCTCGATCTCATTGATCGAAAACCCCCCCTTGGCGAGGTGAATGATGACGCCGGGATCGAGCGAACCTGGCCGCGTCGCCATGACGATGCCGTCCAGCGTCGAGAACGTCATCGACGTCGCCCGGCTTTCGCCGTTCTCGATCGCGCAGAGACTGGCGCCGCTGCCAAGATGTGCCACGACGACCTTGCGCGCCGCGGTATCCGGCGCAATGCGGGCGAGCTCGCTGGCGATGAAGCGATAGGACAGGCCATGAAAGCCGTAGCGCTTCACGCCGCGGTCAAACCACTCGCGCGGTAGCGGCAGGCGCCTGATGGCATCGGTCTGCGTCTGGTGAAAGGCGGTATCGAAAGATGCCGTCTGCGGGATATCGGGCCTCAGCCGACGGAGCGAGCGGATCAACCGCAGCCCCTGCGGCTGATGGAGCGGGGCGAGTGGCACCAGAACCTCGATCGATTTCAGCGTCTCATCGTCGATCCGGGCAGGGCCGTGAAATCGATCGCCGCCATGTACGATGCGGTGGCCGGCTCCGGCGATGGCCTCATGCGCGAAATGCGTCGCGAGCACGTCGAGCGTTTCCGCGACCACCTCGTCGAGCTCCTCGGCCACCTTGGCGCCGAGCGTAATATCGGCGGTTTCCGCTCCCTCCGTGACATGCAGCATCAGCGGCTCGCGGCGAAGGTCGACCATGCCCTTGCCGAACCTCCGCGGCGTCGCGTCCTCCATAGCGAACAGGCCCAACTTGATCGTGGAAGAACCGGCGTTGAAGGTGAGCAGCGTGGGCTGGGCCATGGCGATTTCCTTCGGCAGGCTTATGATGGACGGGGACAGCCGATTGCGACTCTAGCGGCGCTGGGGCCGGTAGGGAATTCCTGCTTGGCGGGCGTGACTGAGGCCTTGATCATGATCAAGGCTCCTGCATTGGTATCGGCTAGAAGTGGAACAGGGACCGCAAGGCCCACAGACTTTCAGGGAGACCGCCATGCACGCCGAAGCCGTGATGACCACGCCGGTGATCAGCGTCGAGCCGACGACCAGCATTGATGATGCCGCGAAACTGATGTTGTCGCACAAGATCAGCGGCCTTCCGGTCGTCGAGGCCGATGGGCGCCTGGTTGGCATCGTCAGCGAGGGCGATTTCCTGAGGCGCAGCGAACTCGCAACCGGCCGGAAGCGGTCGCGGTGGCTGGAATTCCTGCTGAGCCCCGGCCAGGCGGCCTCCGACTATGTCGAGTCGCATGCCCGGCGGGTCGGTGACGTGATGACGCACGACGTCGAAACGGCGTCGCCCGCGACGCCACTCGAAACCATCGTCGAGATCATGACGCGCCGGCGCGTCAAGAGGGTGCCCATCGTCGACGGCAATGGCAGCCTGCTCGGCATTGTGAGCCGTTCCGATCTCATGAAGGCCATGGTCCGGGCGCGCGAGGAAGCGGCATCGGCTCCAAGCGACGATGCGACCATCCGCTCCGCGCTGGCCCAGGAGTTTGGTCGCCAGTCCTGGAGTGGCAACGGGCTCATTCGCGTGCATGTCGAAAACGGATCGGTCGACCTGACCGGAACGATCTTCGACGAGCGGGAGCGGGCGGCCGCGCGCGTGGTTGCCGAGAACGTACCGGGCGTCCGCACCGTCGTCGACAACCTTGTCTGCGTCGAGCCGATCTCCGGGCTCGTCATCATGCCGCCGAAGCAGACAAGCTGATCCTCCGCTAATTCACGCGCCAGCGCTCCGCGAGAGCTGGCGCGAGCGTCAGGCAGGGTGGCAGCGGCGCTTCTGGCGGCGGATACTTGACCGCGCTGACCAGGAACTTGAGCGCCTCGGCCACGCCTGTCTGGCTATAGGGCTTGCTGATGATGCCGATCGCCCCGGAAAAGTCCGCCGGAATACGCCGCGCGTTCGCGGTCATGAACACGACCGGCAGGCCCATGTCGGCGAGCGCGCGGCCGACCTCGATCCCAGTCGGGCCATCGGCGAGGTGAATATCGACGAGGGCGAGATCCGCCCCGGCGGTCGGCGCACGGGTGACTGCCTCGTGCATCGTGGTCGCGCTCCCGACCATCAGATGTCCTGCCTCATCAAGGAAGACCTCGAGCTGCATTTGCAACAAGACCTCATCCTCGACGACGAAGACGCGCAATTGAGTATCCATTCATCCTCCGCGTGGCGGTTCGTCGATTGGTAGATCAACGCATATGCTGTGACTGGGCCCGACATACCCGTTCCAATGGACCTCGGCATGCAGTTGTGTGGCCAAAAGTTCAATGAAACTCTTCTGGTCCGGCTCGATGCTCGTGATGATGCCTTCCGCCGTTCCGTCGTCCGCGATGCAGAAGCGGTAGAGCGAGGCGCTTGCGGGCTTGATGCTGAGCGAAATGTATCGCTCCGTTCCACTCGCGAGCGCGTGCGTGATCGCAATCCGGACGAGTTCGCTTGCCATCAAAGCGACAGGCGCGGCAAACGCGGCTGCCACGCTGATCGAATCGAGGTCAAGCTTCAGCCCTACGGGCGGCTTGCCGCGCGCTTGTGCCGCCTCCGCCGCGAATTCGCGGATGAAGCCGGCAATGTCGAAGCGAACAACGTTGTCGTTTCGATAGAGCAGGCGATGGACGGCCGAAAGCGCTTCCACACGTTCGCGAAGTGTCGTCAGCGCGGCCTTGGTCGCCTCGTCCGTCGCCTTGCGCCGTTCAATCAGCACGAGCGCCGAGATGAGCTGGAGATTGTTCTTTACGCGGTGATCGACCTCGTGCAGCAGATCGGTGCGCGCCTGCAGTGCAGCCTCGAGCTCGCGCGTACGCTCCGCGACAGCCGCCTCGACGCGGTCGCGATCCTCGATGACATCGAGCTCCGCGCGCTTGCGCTGCGTGACGTCGAGCTGGCTGGCGAAGAAGAAGAGCAGTTCGCCGTCGTCATCCGTCACCGGAGAGAGATAGAGGGCGTTCCAGAACGGCGTGCCGTCGCGGCGGTAGTTGAGGATATCGATCGCGATATCCGTCTTGCTCTCGACGGCGGCGCGGATGGCCGAAACGGCCGCCTGGTCGGTGTCCGGCCCCTGCAGGAAGCGGCAATTGCGGCCAATGACGTGATGGCGCTCATAGCCGGTCAGTTGAAGAAACGCGTCGTTGACGAAGACGATCGGATTGTCGGCCTGGGCCGGATCGGTAACCACCATGGGCATCCGCGTCGCCCGGACTGCGGCCGCGAAGGGATCGCCCTTGCCACTCGGCGCCTGTAGCCGATCGGTCAGTTTCCAGGCATCGCGCGCCTCCAAGATCCTCGGTCCTTCCACTGCATCAGGGGCAGGACCACATCGGCGGCCGACCCGGCTTCTTTGATGCCCATCCAAGTATCAGGTTAGCCGAAGGTTCCGAAAAAACGTTGCAGCAGAGAGTCTTGGGCGAATCACCTCAACGTCTTGCGACGACTCAACCGGTCTCGTTCGAGTGCAGGCGCCCGTCCGCGCCGACGATCGGGTTGTCCGGGTAAACGCCTTTCAGAACTTCGTCAAAATGACGCCGCACAGCCGTGTGACAGGAGCAGGCGAGGTGGCTGAGGCCATGAGGATTGACGACCGTAAGCACGCCCCGCTGCGTTTCGATCAACCGGCGATGCTTCAAGGTCTGGATGACGCGGCTGACATAGCTGCGCCCGACCCCCAGCATGCCCGCGAGTTGCTCCTGCGTCATCGGAAGTGAGGCGTCGTTGGTGCGATCCATGGCCGAGACCAACCATTTGGCGGCGCGTTGTTCGATGGAATGGGCCGCGTTGCAGGCGACGGACTGGAACACCTGCGCCATCAGACAATCGGCATAGCGTGCGAAGATGTGGCGCAGGACGAGCGACTTCATCTTCGCTTCCTCAAGATCCTCGATATCCATCGACAGGAGCGGTCCGCCAAGATGCACCTCGGCACGTGAATAGGCCGGGAGTCGCCCCTGGCTCACAATCCCCGCGACTGCCCCCTCACGGCCGACCAAGGCCGTCTCCACCGCGCGGCCGTCATCAAGCTGGATGCGAAAGATGAGCAATGTCGAATCGCAGGGGAAATAGACCTTCTGCACATTGTCGCCGGGTTCATACAGCACGGTTCCCGAGGCGAGGGTCATCTCAACAAGATGGGGTTCCAGCAGGGCCAAATCAGCAGGTCGAAGCGCACGCAGCAGATTGTTTACGCGCCCATCCTTGGATCGATGAGGTGTCAGCACGGGTCTCTCCCTTCGTCGGCGGTTGTCAGGTTTCTTTTGGGTTCCTGAAATCGCAACGCGCGAGTACCCAATATGTTCACTTGTGCGCAGACGGTGGCTGCGCTTGTGTCTACAAGGCTACACTGCCGGTTCGTCGGCGGTTCCGGAGAGCTTCGATACAATGGTAATTTATGGCCCAGGGGCTCGGCCGGGCCCCGGCAGCGAGGCCAGACTTCGCCTGGCGCTCGATGCAGCTGGCGGCGTCGGCGCCTGGGAATTCGATGTCGCGACGGACTGGCTTTCCGCCGATGACAGTTTCTGGTCGCTGCATGGGCTGCCGCGAGCGCTTCAGGAGCCGCCGGGCCATGTCCAGGGTTGGCTGGCCATGGTGCATATCGAGGATCGCGAGGCGCTGGCGACGGCGTTGCGGGATGCCGCGACGCGTCGGATCGAGCAGCTCCGTTTCGCCTACCGCGTTACCGGCAGCGACGGCCAGACGGCATGGCTGATGGCGCGCGGACGGATGCGGACGCTGGAGGAGGGCGGCTCAGGCCGGCTCATCGGCGTCGTCGTCGACGTGACCGAGCAGCACCAGACCGAGAAGGCGCTGCGTGCCAGCGAGGAGCGATACGAAGCGATCACCAATTCCATCGATCAGATGATCTGGTCGACACGGCCCGACGGGTTCCACGACTACTACAACCGGCGCTGGTATGAGTTCACGGGCATGCCGATCGGATCGACCGACGGAGAAGCCTGGAACGGCATGTTCCATCCCGATGACCAGCAACGGGCCTGGGAGCGCTGGCGCCACAGCCTCGAGACGGGCGAGCCCTATCATATCGAATATCGATTGCGGCATCGCTCGGGCCAGTATCGCTGGGTGATCGGCCGCGCCCAGTGCGTCCGCGATGCCGAAGGCCGCATTGTGCGCTGGTATGGCACCTGCACAGATATCGACGATCTGAAGGAGGCCGAGGCCCAGCGCGAACTCATTGCGCGCGAGCTTTCGCACCGCATTCGCAACATCTTCGCAGTGGTCTCGAGCCTCGTCATGCTGCCCGCCCGCGACCAGCCCGAAGCGCGGCCTTTCGCGATGTCCGTCCAGGCGCGCATTCAGGCGCTGGCTTCCGCGCATGAATATGTCCGTCCCCACAGCGCGGCCTCCGCTCCGGCTGACGGTGCCCGTACGGTCAAGGGACTGCTGGATCTGCTGGTCTCGCCCTATAACGCGCCGGGCCGCGGCCACATCGCTATCGAGGGCGACGATCGGCCGATCGGCCCCCAGGCCGCGACCGCCATGGCGCTGACCATCCACGAACTCGCCACCAACGCGGTCAAGTATGGCGCTCTGTCGAGCGATGGCGGCCTCGTGACGATCGCCTGCTCCGATATCGGCGAGCAGCTGTCGATCCGCTGGCAGGAAACTGGCGGGCCGGCGATCGATGGAACGCCGACACGCCGTGGCTTCGGCACGACGCTCTCGGAGCGGGTCGCTTCGACGCAGCTGGGGGCCACGTTGGAGCGCGAATGGCTGCCGCAAGGCCTTGTCGTCGTCCTGGTCATCCCCGTCAGTCGCCTGCTGGCCTGAAGTCCTATCCGCGCGCCGGGCCGATGCGCCGCACGGAGAGGACCCGACTCAATCCGAACGCAATGATCGCGGTCATGATTTCGACGGCGCGCGGCGGGTCGCCGGCTTCGATCGCGGCGACGAGCGTCTGGCTGTCCGCCGTCAGTTCGGCGCGCACCAGGCGACGTTTCTCGGCGTCGTGGCCGGCAACGGCGACGAGGGCCAGCGTCAGCTCGACGAGACCGATCGATGAGCGCAGCAACGGATTGCCCGATGCCTCCGCGATGATCCTGTGCACTTCGAGTTCGGCCAGCGCATGCGTCTCGGCATCGCCTTCGGCCAGCTCCATCTGGTGGATCCAGTATTTGAGCAGGCGGATCTGTTCGGCGGTGCGACGCCGCGAAGCAAGATCGGCCGCCCGCGCCTCGAGCGAGCCGCGGATGTCGAACAGGCCGGCGATGAAATCGGCGTCGAGCTCGGCCTCGAAATGCCAGGCCAGCACCTGCTGGTCGAAGAGGTTCCAGCGGCTGCGCTGTGAGACTCGCGTGCCGACCTTCGGCCGCGCCTCGACCATCCCCTTGGCCTCGAGCGTCCGCAGCGCCTCGCGCAGCACGGTGCGCGAGACGCCGTAGCTCGCCATCATCTGGGCATCGCTCGGCAAGATCGTGCCGACCCCGAAGCGGCCGGACACGATACCGGCGCCAATCTCGTTGATGACGAATGTGTGGAAGTTGCGCGCAGCCGGCTTGCCTGAAAGCGAGCGCAGAAGGCTGCCTGGCTCGCTCATGCTAGGCGGTCTCGGATGATCTGTCTCCGCGAGCCGAAGCGGCGAAGACCAGCCGCTGAAGCACGATGAACAGGAACAGGAGGATGCCGATCACGATCTTGGTCCACCAACTCGACAGCGTCCCGTCGAAGATAATGTAGGTCTGCACCAGACCGAGCAGCATCACGCCGACGAACGTTCCAAAGACAAAGCCGTAGCCGCCCGTCAGAAGCGTTCCGCCGATGACGACAGCGCCGATCGCGTCCAGCTCGACACCAACCGCCGCAAGGGGATAACCGGCCGACGTATAGAGCGAGAAAACGATTCCGGCCAGACAGGCGAGCACGCTCGAGAGCATGTAGATCTGCACTGTCGTACGGGCGACCGGCACGCCCATAAGCGAGGCGGAGGTGGCATTGCCGCCAAGCGCATAGACATAGGAGCCGAAGCGCGTCCGATGGGCGAGGATGGCGCCGACAACGAACACGGCGATCATCAGAAGTCCGACGAAGCTCAGCCGCCCGCCGCCCGGAAGGCGGAAATACAGCGATGAGATCATCGTGTAGAATTCATTGTTGATCGGCACGGAGTCCTGCGTGATCACCGACGCGCCTCCCCTGGCGAGGAACATGCCGGCCAGCGTCACGATGAAGGCCGGCACTTCCAGATAGTGGATCGCGAGCCCCATCGCCGCGCCGAACAACGCCGCCACGACGAAGGCGATGGCAAAGGCCACCAACGGATGCAGGCCGAAGCTCGAGATCAGCACCGCGACGAGCACGCCGGTGAAACCGATCACCGCGCCCACCGAAAGATCGATGCCGCCCGAGATGATCACTAAGGTCATGCCGACAGCCGTGATGCCGAGAAACGCGTTGTCGGTCAGGAAATTGCCGAGGACGCGGGTCGAGAGCAGGCCGGGAAACTGGAAGACTGCAGCGGCATAGGCCACGAGGAAGATAGCGACCGTCGCCAGGAGAGGGCGCATGCTGCGGTTCATCGCGGGGCACCGGATTTCTTGCGGCCGAAGAAGCCGAGGACCTGACCGGCAAGCGGCGACTGGATCATCAGGATCACGGTGATGATGCCTGCCTTGACCACGAGATTGAATTCCGGCGGATAGCCGGAAACGAGGATGCCGGTGTTCATCGCCTGGATGATGAGCGCGCCGATCACCGACATAGGAATCGAAAAGCGGCCGCCGAGCAGGGACGTTCCTCCGATGACCGCCGCCAGGATGGCGTCCAGCTCCAGCCAGAGACCGGCATTGTTGGCATCGGCCCCGCGGATGTCGCCGGCGACGATGATGCCCGCGATCGCCGCACAGAGGCCGCTGACCGAATAGACCGAAATAAGCAGCAGGCGGCTTCGGATGCCCGCAAGTGTCGCGGCGGAGCGATTGATGCCGACCGCCTCAATGAAGAGCCCGATCGCCGTCTTGCGGACAGCAAGCGTCACCAGCACCATCAGCGCGAAGGCGATCACCACGGGCATGGGCATGCCGAGGAATGATCCGGTGCCGATGAAGATCAGCGTCGGATCGGAGAAGGTGACGATCGAGCCTTCGGTGATGAGCTGGGCGATGCCGCGGCCCGCGACCATCAGCACCAGCGTCGCGATGATCGGCTGGATGTCGAGCACCGCCACGAGAATGCCGTTCCAGAGCCCGCAGGCCAGGCCGACGGCAAGCGCGCCGCCGACCGCGACCGGGCCGGAATAGCCCGCGACCACGAGCGTCGCCGCGACCGCCCCGGACATGGCCATGACGGCGCCGACGGAAAGGTCGACGCCCTTGGTCGCGATCACCGCCGTCATGCCGATCGCCAGGATCGCCACGGGAGCGCCGCGGTTGAGCACGTCGATGAGGCTGCCGAACAGGCGGCCGTCCTGCCATTCGATCTTGAAGAAGCCGGGGAAGAGAATCCAGTTCAAGAGCAGCACGCTCACGAGCGCGATGGTCTGCGTATTGATGATCCGGCCGAACGAGATACGCGTCATGCCGCCGTTTCCTCAGGTGTCACCTCGCCATGGGTGGCGATTGCCTGGACGATCACGGCTGGACTGATGTCTTCGCCGCGCAGCTCGGCCACCATTTCACGATCCCGCATCACGACGACGCGCGAGGAATAGGCGACGACCTCATCGATTTCCGACGAGATGACGACAAGCGCCATGCCATCGTCGCGCAGCCGGTTGATGGTCCGCACGATCTCGGCATGGGCGCCGACATCGATGCCGCGCGTCGGCTCGTCGAGGATCAGGAAAGCCGGATCCGTCGCCAGCCAGCGCGCGAGGATGACCTTCTGCTGGTTGCCGCCCGACAGCAACTTGACCGGCATGTCGAGCGAGGCCGCGCGGATATCCATCGACTCGCCGAACTGTCCCGCCAGATCGAGCTGCTCGTCCCGATTGAGCGCCCGGAACCAGCCGAGTTTTCCTTGCAGTGCGATGACGATGTTTTCCCGTACCGACAGATCACCGAAGATGCCGTCGGCTTTCCGGTCTTCCGGGCAGAAGCCGAAACCATGCGCGATCGCATCGGTCGCCGCCCGGATCGATACCGGCTTGCCATTGAGCGTAACCGATCCCTCATCCGATGGATCGATGCCGAACATCACCCGCGCCATTTCCGTCCGGCCCGAACCGAGCAGGCCGGCGACGCCAATGACTTCACCCTTGTGGATGGTCAGCGTGAACGGCCGGACGCTGCGCTTGCGGCCATAGTTCTTGAACTCGAGCAGCACGTCGGTGACGGGACGTTGTGCCTCCAGACTGGTGGATCCGGAAAAGGCGATATCCTTGCCGAGCATCTTGCGCACGAGTTCGGTCCGCGTCAGATCGCTGAGGCGGCTGGTATCGACCAGCTTGCCGTTGCGCAGGATCGTCACCCGATCGGCAAGCGCAAAGACCTGGTCGAGGAAATGGGTGATGAAGACGATAGCGAGGCCGTCGCGCTTCAGGCTCGCGACCACTTCGAACAACCGCTGCACCTCGTCGCGGTCAAGGCTCGCGGTCGGCTCGTCGAGGATCAGCACCTTGCCGGAAAGCTGGACCGCTCTTGCAATCGCGACGATCTGCTGGACGGCGACGGAGTGGCTGCCGAGCTCGCTCGCGGGGTCGATTTCGAGCCCGTAGCGCTGCAGCAGGGCGCGCGCGTCCTTGTTCATACGCTTGCGATCGACAAGACCGAAGCGAGTCGGCTGATGCCCGAGAAAGAGGTTTTCTGCGACGGAACGGTTCGGCAGGAGATTGACCTCCTGGTAGACGGTCCCGATGCCGAACGACTGCGCATGAAGCGGGCTGTCGAGATGGACGGCGACGCCATCGACCAGAACCTCGCCACCGTCAGGCTGATAGGCGCCGGTGAGAATCTTGATGAGGGTCGATTTGCCGGCTCCGTTTTCACCGAGCAGCGCGTGCACTTCGCCCGCCAGCAGGCCGAAATCGACCGTGTCCAGCGCCTTGTGGGTTCCAAAGATCTTGGAGACCCCGCGCGCCTCCATGCGAAAGGCGGTCTCTGCCACGTCGCGTCCCCCAAGCCTCAGCAGGCTGTCTCCGGATGATTCCGCAGAGAATAGCCTCGCCGGCACGAACCGGCGAGGCGTGGTTGGTCGGATGCCCGATCAGTAGCCGAGGCTCTTGCGGCGCTCGGCTTCCCCCTTCGGATCATCAGCGGGCGTGTAGAGCTTCGACTCGGTGATGATGAATTTCGGCGGCAGGGTGCCGTCTTTCTTGTAGGCGGCAAGGGCGTCGAAAGCCGGGCCGGCCATGTTCGGCGTCAGCTCAACGGTGGCATTGGCCTCGCCGGCCGCCATGGCCGAGAAGAGATCCGGCACGCCGTCGATCGAGACGACGAGAATATCCGTGCCCGGCTTCAGGCCGGCATCCTTGATGGCCTGGATCGCGCCGACAGCCATGTCGTCGTTATGCGCATAGACGGCGCAGATATTCTTGCCGCCATTCTCGGCCTTCAAGAAGCCTTCCATCACTTCCTTGCCCTTCGAGCGGGTGAAATCACCCGTCTGGCTGCGGACGATGGAGATGTTTGAATGGCCGGCGATGGCTTCCTCGAAGCCCTTCTTGCGGTTGATCGCCGGCGTCGAGCCGACAGTCCCTTGCAATTCGACGACGCGGCAGTCCTTGTCCTTCACGGTACCGACGAGCCAATCACCGGCGACTTTGCCTTCCTTCACCTGATCGGACGCGACCGACGTCAGGTAGAGGTCCTGCGGCCCGTCTATGCCACGGTCGAGCAGGATCACGGGGATCTTGGCTTCCTTGGCTTCGCTGAGCACGTCTTCCCAGCCCGTCGCGACCACAGGCGCCACCAGGATCGCATCGACGCCCTGGGCAATGAAGCCGCGGATCGCTTTGATCTGGTTTTCCTGCTTCTGCTGCGCGTCGGCGAATTTCAGGTTGATGCCACGGCTCTCGGCCTGCAGCTTGGTGACCGATGTCTCGGCGGCGCGCCAGCCGGACTCCGAGCCGATCTGCGAGAACCCGACTGTCATATCCGCAGCCATGGCTGCCGACGACAAGGCAGTGGCGATGCCCGCCGCGAGGGCGAGTTTCTTCAAGATGCTCAAGATTTCCTCCCTTGGCCGCGCGGCGTTCCTCCCCAGCACGGCATGAAGCGTCGATAGCATTAGTACTATTATATGTAAATAGGCGCGACCATGGGCTCTGCGCCAGCTCATCATCGAACAATCGATGTTTCGACGCGCCGACCTCGGCCGAAAATTGTCCGCCGATGATGGGCGATGCAGACCGATCGGCGTCGAGCCAAGACCCGATGAAGGAGCGTTTTCGGGAACGCCACCGCTTTCAGCGGGTTGCCCTCAGGAGCGTGGCCGCTGGCCGGCGCTCATTTCGCCTGCTTCTGCCTTGCAGCGGCGCATGAAGGGATGCCGAGCGACCCGCCTCGATATCTTCCGAAAGTCCACTCCCATGATCATCCTGCTGACCTCACTCGTTTTTGCTCTTCTCGGGCTGGCGCTGGCCGCTGGCGGCATCTTCCTGGCCGTCCTGGGCGGTAGTCCGTTCTATCTCCTGATCGGAGGCGCGCTGCTGCTGACGGCGTATCTCGTCTATCGCCGCAGGCACGCCGCGCTGGCTGTTCATGGCGTCCTCATATTGGCGGCGCTCGGCTGGGCGGTATGGGAAGTGGGGCTGGATTGGTGGCAGCTCGCGCCCCGCGGCGGTCTGCTCGTGGTCCTCGGCCTCTGGCTCTTGATGCCCTGGGTTTGGCGACGCCTCGATGCCGCCCCCCGCAGGGTTGGCTGGGCCTCGACCTGGCCGCTCGCCGCCCCGCTGGCGATTGCGGTCGTCGTGGCCGGTTATGCGATGACGCAGGATCCGCATGACATCGCGGGCGCGCTGCCAACCACGCAAACGGCTGCCGCAATGGGCGGAAGCGTTCCGGACAGCGACTGGCACCAATATGGCCGGACGCCCTATGGCCAGCGTTATTCGCCGCTCGATACCATCAATACGGACAATGTCTCGACGCTGAAGGTCGCCTGGCAGTATCAGACGGGAGACGTGAAACTGCCGCAGGACGTCGGCGAAACGACTTATCAGGTCACGCCGCTCAAGGTGGGCGATACGCTCTATCTCTGCACGCCGCATAATTGGGCGATCGCGCTTGATGCCAAAACGGGCCAGCAGAAGTGGAAGTTCGACTCCAATTCGGGCCTCAACCCGGACCGGCAACACCAGACCTGTCGCGGCGTCACCTATTGGGCCGACCCCAATGCCGCTTCGGGCGCAGCCTGCGCGACTCGCGTCTATCTGCCGACCTCCGATGCCCGGCTCATCGCTCTCGACGCCGCGACAGGCGAGGTATGCGCCGACTTTGCCGATAACGGTGCTCTGCATCTCGAGCAGGGAATGAAATACAACCCGGCCGGCTATTATTACTCGACCTCGCCGCCCGTGGCGATCGACGGCAAGATCATCATCGGCGGAGCGGTCAACGACAATTATTCGGTGAATGCCCAGTCGGGCGTGATCCGGGCTTTCGATATTCGGACCGGCGCGCTGATCTGGAATTGGGACTCCGGCAATCCGGATCAGACCGAGCCTCTGCCGCCCGGCCAGACCTACACGACGAATTCGCCCAACAGCTGGTCGGTCTTCAGCGCCGATCCTGAGCTCGGCCTCGTCTATATCCCACTCGGCAACCAGGTTCCCGACCAGCTTGGCATGGGCCGCAGCGCCAATGTCGAGCGCTTCTCATCGTCGATCGTCGCGCTCGATGTCGCCACCGGCAAGCTGCGCTGGGTGCGCCAGACTGTTCATCATGACCTCTGGGACATGGACGTTCCGGCGCAGCCGGTTCTCTTTGATCTGCGAAAGGCCGATGGCAGCGTCGTGCCGGCTCTGGTCGGCCCGACCAAGCAGGGCGATATCTATGTGCTCGACCGGCGCACGGGCGAGCCGATCATCCCGATCCACGAAATCCCCGCACCGGGCGGCACGATCCCGGAGGATTCGGCAGCGCCGACGCAGCCCATCTCGGATCTCACCTTCTCGCCGCCACCCTTGACCGAAAAGGACATGTGGGGCGTCTCGCTGATTGATCAGATGCTGTGCCGCATCGCGTTCCATCAATATCGCTACGAGGGTCGCTACACGCCGCCATCCGTGCAGGGCACCATCGTTTATCCCGGTAATTTCGGCGTCTTCAACTGGGGCAGCGTAGCGGTCGATCCGGAGCGGCAGGTCATGTTCGGCATGCCGACTTATCTCGCATTCACGTCGCGCCTCGTCCCCGCTGCCGAGTTGCCGCCGAAGGGCGATGAGAAGGCGAGCGAGCAGGGGCTTAACCGCAACGAGGGCGCGCCCTATGGCGTGTTCATGGGCCCGTTCCTCAGCCCGCTCGGCATCCCCTGCCAGGCGCCGCCATGGGGCTATGTCGCCGGCGTCGATCTCACCACGGGCAAGATCGCCTACAAGCACAAGAACGGAACCGTCTACGACATGACGCCACTGCCATTGCCGATCAAGCTCGGCGTGCCTGGCATCGGCGGACCGCTGCTGACGCGCGGCGGCGTCGCTTTCCTCGGCGCGACTGTCGACGATTTTCTCCGCGCCTATGACGTCACCACCGGTAAACAACTCTGGCAGGCCCGCTTACCAGCCGGCGGACAAGCAACGCCCATGACCTACAGCCTCGACGGGAAGCAATATGTCGTCATGGTCGCCGGCGGCCATGGATCGATCGGCACCAAGCCGGGCGATTATGTCATCGCCTACACTTTGCCGGAATAGGCGCCGGCAGCCCGGCTGGCTTACGCCGCCGGGCTGCCCTCGTCATGAGCGACCGCGAGATTGAAATGCGTCGTGCCGAGCTTCTCCTCGAGACGCATCCAGAGCGGGATCAATTGCTCCATAGCCCGGCAGGCGGTGAGATCGCCGAGATCGAGGATCGAAACCCAGCCGAAAGAACGCAGCAGTTCCGTGACCTCGCTCTTGGCGGCGATGTCGTTGCTGGCGACGAAGACGTGGTGCGGCCGGCCGAGGCTCTCCGGCTCCACCATCAGATGCGCGCTGACGCTGTTGAGCGTCTTGACCAGTCGGACGCGGGGGAATGCCGCCTGGATCGCCTCGCCAATCGGCGTCACGATCGGTTGGTCGACAGCGGAATTGTAGTTGGCGATATCGATGAGGATTTTGTCGTCGATGGCGCAGCCACCGAGTATGCCGATCGCTTCCTCGCCCGGCAGCGCATTCACCACCCATTCGGCATGAGCTGCCGCTTCCTGGTAGCTGCCGATTCCCGCGCCGGTCCGCGCACCGAGAGCGCGCGCCTTGTCGCCGCCTGGCTGGCGCGATCCGATAACGACATCATGGCCGAGCTGCATCAGCTTGCCACTGAGGGCGCTGCCCACCTCTCCCGTTCCCAGAACGCCGAATTTCATGATGGATCCCTTGCCTCCGCTATGGATGGGCAGCCTATCGGGCAGCCTTCCGGAGTCCAATTGCTGCCGTCGGTCGCTCGGCGAGTCGGAGCGCGAAACGGCGGACCCGGCTGTGTGTCCTAGCGGCCCCAGACAACCGCGTTTTCGTGGCGCTTGATGATGTGCTTCAGGTTCTCGAAGGCCGTCGTGACATGCCCGGCGAAGCGCTCGGCCGCCGGCGAGCGCGGCGCCCCGACGCGCCGCAAGATGCCGAGTGAACGGTTCGGCTGCGGAATTTCGTAAGGCAGGACTGTCACGCGGTTTTCCTTGCGCTGCGCGAACACCACGGAGAAGGGCAACACCGCCAGCGCGTCGGTTTCGGCGAGGAAATTGATGACGCTCATCAGCGAGCCGCCGGAATAGCGGATGTTGAGATCCGACATGCCGATGCTCATCAGGATCATCTGGAGATCGGACATCAGCGGCGAGCCGGGCAGGGGAGCGACCCAGGGAAAGCTCGTCAGGTCATGGGCACGAAGGCGGCGGTTGCGCAGCAGCGGATGATCGGGCCGGCAGGCCACGATGTTCCGGCCGGGCAGAATTTCCGTGAATTCGAAGCCGGGGCCAAGATCGAGCACGCCGATCGGCACGATGCCGAGGTCGATCTGGTCACCCTGCAGCGCGCCGACCATCTCCGGCAGGTTGAGATAGCTCTGCTGTATGGTGACTTCGGGCTCGAGATTCTGAAACTCGCCGATCATCCGGCTGATCATCGCATCCATGAAGAACGGCACCCCACCGACCCGGACAATGCCCTTGGTGCCCTTCAGAAAGCCTTGAACGGCATCGCTGGCCTTGCGTGAGGCCGTGATGATGGTGCGGCCCTGCGCCGCCAGCTGTGCCCCGAGCGGCGTCGCCTGCATCGGGCGACGACCCTTCAGGAACAGCGGCTCGCCGACGCGCGCTTCGAGCATGGCCAGCGAGCGGCTGACAGCCGGCTGGGTCAGGCCCAGCATGGCCGCGCCTTCCGAAACCCCGCCAGCATCCAGCACGGCGGCGAGCTGCATCAGGTGGCGTTCATTCAGCTTCATAGCAAAATGCTATACAAGCCGCCGCACAACTCATCAAGCGCCGTCAACAGCCGTGCTATCCCGATTAGCAAGGGGAAGGGAGGCCCCGGCGGAATGCACGGCCAGCATGACGGTCCGACGAGGGAGGAACTCCCCGGGACGATTTCGGCACAGGCGGAGGAATTCTCGCGTCGTCTGACGGCTGCCGGGCAGACCCGTGTCGCTGCGGCGGCTCAGGCAACGGTCGACGGTCTGCACGCGCTCATCGCCGAACTTCGCCCCTCGGGGGAGGAGTTCCGCCTGGCCATCGATTTCCTGACCGAGGTCGGCCACTACGCCGACGCCAGGCGCCAGGAATGGGTGTTGTTCGCCGATGTGCTCGGCGTGTCGTCGCTGATCGAGGACTTGAACAATCCCCGTCCTGCTGGCGCGACTCCCAACACGCTCGCGGGTCCGTTCTACCGCTCCGACGTTCCGGACATGCCACCGGGCGCCAACATATCGCGCGACCACAAAGGCGATCCGCTGGCCGTCGAGGGCAGGGTTCTTGCGCTCAATGGCTCACCGGTTGCGGGTGCGCTGGTCGAGGTCTGGCAGGCCAATGCCGAGGGCCTCTACGAGAACCAGGAGCCGGATCGGCAGCCGGAGTTCAATCTGCGCGGCCGGTTCCGGACCGATCCTCAGGGCCGGTTTCACTTCCTGACCGTCAAGCCCAAAGGCTATGCGCTGCCCTCGGACGGGCCGGTCGGCCAGCTGATGTCGGCGCTTGGCCTCGGCCTCGAACGTCCCGCCCACATCCATTTCCGCGTCTCGGGGGAGGGGTTCGAGACGCTCACCACTCACATTTTCGACCGGGCGGACCCGGCGATCAACCTGGACGCGATTTTCGGGGTCAAGCCCGAGCTCATGGCCGAGTTTCGTGCCCTGCCACCATCGGGCGGCAAGCGGAAATACGCGCTCGACCTCAATCTGGTGCTCTGTCCGGCGCGGCGGGGCGAAAACGAAACCTCTGGGAGGAGATGACCGATGGCCAGTGTAAGCGGCTACCACCATCTGACGATGTCGACGGACGGCGCACAGGACGATTTCGACTTCTACACCAAGGCGCTCGGCCTGCACTCCGTGAAGCGCACGGTGCTCTTTGATGGCGTGATCCCCGTCTACCATCTCTATTACGGCTCGCCGAACGGCGATGCCTCGACGATCATCACGACATTCCCGTTCCGCAAGCCTGGCGTCTATGGCCGTCGCGGCACCAATCAGTCGCGGACGATCCTGCAGTCGATCCCCAAAGGGGCTGCAGATTTCTGGGTCGACCGGCTGAACGCACGCGGCATCGAGACGAAGAAGATCACTCGGTTCGGCGCCGACCGCGCCGCCTTTGCGCATCCCTCGGGCATCCTGCACGAGCTGGTCGAAAGCGACAGCGATCCGCGCGAGCCGATTACCAACGCGGTTCAGGGCATCGGCAAGGCGCACGGCATCAAGGGCATCTACGGCGCATCCATCGCCGTGACCGACCGGACGGCGATGGACGACTTTCTGACCATCGCGCTGCCGCTCATCAAGGAAGCCGATACGCATGAGGGCCTCGTCTACCGCGTCCCCGACGAGACGGGCGCCAATCAGCGCGTCGAGGTGATCGTTGACCGCGAGAGCCCGCAGGGCACCTGGACGCTGGCCGGCGGCACCATCCACCACCTCGCCCTCAACACCGGCAATGAAGAGAACCAGCTGAAGCTGCGCGCCCATATCGAGGGCCTCGGCTTCACCGATATCTCCGAGCAGAAGGACCGCAACTACTTCAAGTCCTGCTATGTCCGCTCGCCCGGCGGCGCGCTGTTCGAGCTTGCCTGGACCACGCCGGAAGGCTGGGCCAAGGACGAACCGCCGGGTGCTATCGGCAAGACGCTGGTGTTCCCGCCGTGGTTCAAGGATCGCGAGGACGAACTGCGGGCCGGCCTGGAGCAGGCAGAGTTCGTATGAGCGCAGGCGGCGGTCCTTTGAGGCTCGGGTCCAGGGCTCCTGAAGCGAAGGCGATCTGCGTCTTCGTGCATGGACGCGGCCAGACGCCGGAGGACATGCAGTCCCATGTGCTGGCGCGGCTTTCCGCGCCATCCGTGGCGTTTGTCCTGCCGCGCGCCCCGTCGGGCGCGTGGTGGGAGGCGCGTGCCGTCGATCCGCTGACGCCGGTCGCAAGGGCCCAGCTCTCGGCGGCGCTCGATCATCTCGCCGCTGCGGTCGCCGCTGCACGGGGTGAATTGCCTGGACTGCCGCTGTTGCTCGCCGGTTTCTCGCAAGGCGCGTGCCTCTCCCTCGAGTATCTCTGCGCGGGATTGCCGCCGCCGGATGCGGTGGCTGCCTTCACGGGCTGCCGCGTCGGCGTTGCCAGCGATGCGCGGGCTGAAGCCGTGCCGGCCGGCGTGCCTGTCTATCTCTCGGGCGCCGATGCCGATCCCTGGATCCCCGTTTCCGCCTTTGTAGAGGCGGCGGCGACGCTCGGCCGGCGGGGCGCAAGCCTGCGGGCCGATCTCTTCCCTGGACGCCCCCATGAGGTGTCCGATCCCGAGATCACGATGCTGAATGCCATGCTCGCCGATCTTGCCGGCGGGCGGGCCCCGCGCATGGAGGCGGCGCGATGATGGACAATTTCGTCTTTCCCGGACTGACGACGCGGGTCGTATTCGGCTCCGGCACGCTTGCGCGAGCAGGCGAAGAGGTCAGCAGGCTCGGTCACGACAAGGCGCTGGTGCTCTCGACCCCGCATCAGAAGGCGGATGCGGAGAAGCTGGCTGACAGTCTCGGCAGCCTTGCGGCCGGTGTTTTCGCCGATGCAACCATGCATACGCCGGTCGAGGTCACCGAAACGGCCGTCGAAGCTTTTCGCGCCAGCGGCGCGACTGCCGTTGTCAGCCTCGGCGGCGGATCGACCACCGGGCTCGGCAAGGCGATCGCGCTGCGCACCGGCGCGGACCAGGTCGTGATCCCGACAACCTATGCCGGCTCGGAGATGACCGACATCCTCGGCGAGACGGCCAATGGCGAGAAGACCACGCGCCGCTCGCCGGATATTCGCCCGGAGACCGTGATCTATGACGTCGACCTGACGCTTTCGCTGCCCGTCGGGCTCACGGTCACCTCGGCGATGAACGCGATCGCCCATGCGATGGAGGCGTTCTACGCTCCGGATCGCAATCCGGTGATCGTGTTGATGATCAAGGATGCCATGGCGGCATTCCGCGACGGCATCCCGAGGCTGATCGAGGATCCAAAGGATCGGGCGGCCCGGACCGAGGCGCTTTACGCCGCCTGGTGCTGCTCGACCGCGCTTGGCTATGTCCAGATGGCGCTGCACCACAAGCTCGCGCATGTGTTTGGCGGCTCGTTCGACACGCCGCATGCCGAAACGCACGCGATCCTGCTGCCCTATACGGCCGCGTTCAATGAGGTTGCAGTGCCGGAACTGCTGGCTCCGATTGCCGAGGCATTTGGCGGAGGCTCGGCGGGCGGCGCGCTCTGGGATTTCGCAAAGAGCGTGGGCTCACCGCTCAGCCTCAAGGCCATCGGCATCAGCGAGACCGATCTCGACCGGGCAACCGCGATCGCCGTCAAGAATGCCTACGCCAATCCACGACCGATCGAGCCGGGATCGATCCGGGAACTTCTCCAGGCGGCGTGGGAAGGTCGCCGCCCGGAGGGCTGAGAACAACAAGAGGGAGGAGGGAAATCATGCTGACAAGACGCAATCTGCTGAAGGGCTCGGCGGCGACAGGTCTGGCGCTGGCGACCGGAGGGCTTGCCGCGCCCGCGATCGCGCAGGGGGCCAAGATCAAGCTTGGCTATGTGTCGCCGCAGACCGGCCCGCTCGCCGGCTTTGCCGAAAGCGACGCCTATAACATCAAGGCCTTTCTCGCGTCGGAGGCTGGCAAGAACTTCGAAGTCATCGTCAAGGACAGCCAGTCCAATCCGAACCGGGCCGCTGAAGTCGCCAAGAGCCTGATCGTCGACGACGAGGTCAACCTGATGCTCGTCGGCTCGACGCCCGAGAACACCAACCCGGTCGCCACAACCTGCGAGGCGGAAGGCATTCCCGTCGTCTCCACCATGGCGCCGTGGCAGCCCTGGTTCATCGGCCAGCAGGGCAATCCGGGCGAACCCGCCTCATGGAAGCCATTCAAGTTCGCCTACCACTATTTCTGGGGGCTCGAGGACATCATCGCTGTCTACACGGCGATGTGGAAGCAGCTCGAGACCAATGGCAAGGTCGGCGGCCTGTTCCCGAACGATGCCGACGGCAATGCCTGGGGCGACCCGAAGAACGGGCTGAAGCCGGGCCTCGAAGCAGCTGGATTCACGCTGACCGATCCTGGCCGCTACCAGAATCTCTCGGACGATTTCACCGCGCAGGTCAACGCGTTCAAGGCAGCCAATGCCGAGATCGTCACCGGCGTCGTGATCCCGCCCGACTTCACCACCTTCTGGAACCAGGCGCGCCAGCAGGGCTTCAAGCCGAAAGCCGTGACGGTCGCCAAGGCGATTCTGTTCCCGCAATCCGTCGAGACGCTCGGCGCTGCCGGCAACAATCTCTCGTCCGAAGTCTGGTGGTCCGCTTCGCATCCGTTCAAATCGACGCTGACGGGCCAGTCTTCGGCTGAACTTGCCGCCGATTTCACGGCGAAGACCGGCCGTCCCTGGACGCAGCCGATCGGCTTTGTGCATTCGCTGTTCGAAGTCGCGGCCAATGTCATGGGCCGTGTTTCGGACGTGGAGGATGCCGAGGCGATCGCTGAAGCCATCGCGGCCACCGACATGACGACCGTCGTCGGCAAGGTCGTGTGGAATGGCGCCGGTGTTCCGCCCTTCGCAGCGAAGAATGTCTGCAAGACGCCGCTCGTCGGCGGCCAGTGGCGGCAGAAGGCCGATGGCAGCTTCGATCTCGTGATCGTCGAGAACGGCACGGCGCCGGAGATCCCGGCGGCCGGCAAGATGGAAGCGCTTTCCTGAGCCGATCATGCGGGCCGGTGAGGCCCGGCCCGCATTTCCTGCCTTTCGAGGAACACCACGACAATGATCCTGAGGCTTGAAAACGTCTCGAAGTCCTACGGCGCGCTGAAGGTTGCGGATTCCGTGACCTTCGACGTGCCGCGTGGCGAGGCGCTCGGCATCATTGGGCCGAACGGCGCCGGCAAATCGACGTTGTTCAACCTCATCACCGGCAATGTGCTGGCGAATGCCGGGCGGATCGAATTTCTCGGCCGCGACGTCACCCGCGCCCCGGCCATGGACCGGGTCCGCATGGGTGTCGGTCGGTCGTTCCAGATCCCGCAGCCTTTCGAGGGGCTGACCGTATTCGAGAACCTCCTGACCGCGGCCGCCTTCGGGCGGGGCGGGCGCGAGGCCGCGATGGTCGACGATTGCGCGCGCATTCTCGACGAAACTGAACTCCTGAAGAAGGCGAATGTCGTGGCCGGCGCACTGAGCCTTCTCGACCGCAAGCGGCTGGAACTTGCCCGCGCCCTCGCGACCGGGCCAGAACTGCTGCTGCTGGACGAGATTGCAGGCGGCCTGACGGAGGGTGAGTGCAAGGCCCTGGTCGCGACGATCAAGGCCATCCATGCCAAGGGCACGACGATCATCTGGATCGAGCATGTGCTGCATGCGCTGACCTCGGTGGTTGAGCGGCTCCTCGTGCTCGACTTCGGTCGCGTGATTGCAATCGGTTCGCCCGACGAAATCATGGCCTCGAAAGAGGTTCGCGAGATCTATCTGGGGCTCGAGGTCTGATGCTGCTCGAAACCCGCGGCCTCACCGCGCATTACGGCCAGTTCCGCGCCCTGTTCGGCGTCGACATCGCCGTCGCCGCTGGCGAGTGCGTCGCCATCATCGGGGCGAATGGCGCCGGGAAATCGACGCTGATGCGCTCGATCACGGGCGTGATCCGCAACGAACCCGCCATGGTGTTGCACTGGGGCGAGCCGATCGGCGCGCGCTCTTCAGCCGAGATCATGAAGCGCGGCATCGCCATGGTGCCGGAGGGTCGGCGGCTGTTTCCCTCGCTTTCCGTCGAGGAGAACCTGCTGATCGGCGGTCAGGCGCGGAAAGCCGACGGGCCGTGGAGCCTTGATGCCGTCTACGATCTCTTTCCGATCCTCCGCGAGCGGCGGAAGAACGCCGGCACCGCCCTTTCCGGCGGTCAGCAGCAGATGGTCGCGATCGGTCGCGCGCTGATGTCGAACCCGGAATTGCTGCTCTGCGACGAGATCAGCCTCGGCCTCGCGCCTGTGGTCATCCGTGACATCTACGCAGCTTTGCCGAGGGTGCGTGCCGGCGGCACGGCGATCGTCGTCGTCGAGCAGGACATCGGCAAGGCGCTGGCCGTCGCCGACCGCGTCTACTGCATGATGGAAGGCCGCGTGACGCTCGTGGCCAGGCCCGCCGATGTGACGCGCCAGGACATTCATGCCGCCTATTTCGGAGAGGCGGCATGATCTGGGTCGACACCCTCGCGCAAGGCATCCTGCTCGGCGGGCTCTACGCGCTGTTCGCGGCCGGCCTCAGCCTCGTCTTCGGCATCATGCGGCTCGTCAATCTCGCCCATGGCGATCTCATCGTCTTTGCGGCCTATCTCGTGCTGATGGGCGTGACGCTGCTTGGCCTCTCGCCCTGGGTCGCAGCGCTCATCGCCATGCCGCTGATGTTCGCGTTGGGCTGGCTGCTGCAGATCGGCGTTCTGAACCGCGTGCTCGGCAAGGACATCCTGCCGCCGCTGCTGGTCACCTTCGGTCTCTCGGTGGCGCTTCAGAATGGCCTGCTCGAAGCGTTCTCCGCCGACAGCCGTCGCATTCCCGCGGGGAGCCTCGAAGGCGCCTCGCTCGATCTCGGCATCGTCACCGTCGGCGTGATGCCGCTCCTGACCTTCGTCTCCGCAATCGCCGTGATCGTGGCGCTCAACGCGCTCTTCTATCACACCGCCCTCGGCCGGGCCTTCCGCGCGACCTCCGACGACGCCGTGACGGCCGGCCTCATGGGCATCGAGCCGAAGCGCATCTTCGCCATGGCAACGGGCATTGCTATGGTCGTGGTGACGATCGCCGCGCTCTATCTTGGCATGCGCGCCAATTTCGATCCGTCGATCGGGCCGGCGCGTCTGATCTATGCCTTTGAGGCTGTGATCATCGGTGGCCTCGGCAGTCTCTGGGGAACGCTCGCCGGTGGCGTGATCATCGGCGTCGCCCAGACCTTCGGGGCGGCGATCAATCCCGAATGGCAGATTCTCGCCGGTCACATCGCCTTCCTCGCGGTCATGCTGCTGAAGCCGCGCGGCCTCTTCCCGCGCGCGGTGGATTGAAGCACGGCATGTACAAGCTCACCACCCGCACCCGCGCCGGAACGGTCACTGCGACCCTCATCGTCATTCTCGTCCTGGCGGGGCTCGCTCTGCCGGCCGTGGCCTCGCGCGGTATGATCCAGGATCTCTTCTTCATCCTGACGATGCTAACCCTCGCGCAGCTCTGGAACCTGCTCGCCGGCTATGGCGGCCTCGTTTCGGTCGGTCAGCAGGCCTTTGTCGGCATCGGCGCCTATGCGATGTTTGCGGGCGTGATCCTCGCCGGCTGGAATCCGGTCTGGGCCATCCTGCTCGGCGGCCTCGCCGGGCTGGTGCTGGCTGTCCCCACGGCATTCTTCGCCTTCCGCCTACAGGGCGCCTATTTCGCCATTGGCACCTGGGTCATCGCGGAGGTCACGCGGCTGCTGATCGCCCAGTGGAAGACGCTCGGCGGCGGCACCGGCACCTCGCTGCCGCGCGAAGCGACGAGCAACATCCTTGGAACTGACGCGATCCGGGCACTGTTCAGCGTCCGCGAGGCGGCAGCGCGCGACATCCTGGCTTATTGGCTGGCGCTTCTGCTCGTCGTCCTGGTCACCGGTGGCATCTATTGGCTCCTGAAGAGCCGGCTTGGCCTCGCGCTGGCGGCGGTGCGCGACAATTCCGAGGCAGCACGGTCGGTCGGCGTCGATACCGGGCGGCTCAAATGGGCGGTGTTCCTGATTGCCGCTGCCGCGACAGGACTGACCGGCGCGCTGATCTTCATGCAGACCGCGCGCATTTCGCCTGATGCCGCCTTCGCCGTCACCGATTGGACCGCTTACGTCATCTTCATCGTCGTGATCGGCGGCATCGGCACCATCGAGGGGCCGATCCTCGGCGTCATCGTCTTCTTCATCCTGCGCTCGGCGCTGGCCGATTACGGCAGCTGGTACCTGATGACGCTCGGCGTCATCGCCATCGTCGTCATGCTTTTCGCCCCGAAGGGGCTCTGGGGGCTGATCTCCGCAAGATCCGGCCTGCACCTGTTTCCGGTCCGCCGCAGGCTGACCGGTCCGAAGATCGAGGGAGGATTCTGATGGCGGATATCGAGACCGACGTGCTGATCGTGGGCACGGGCCCGGCCGGTTCGGCAACGGCGGCGCTGCTCGCCAGCTCGGGCGTCGCCAATATGGTTGTCAACCGCTACCGCTGGCTGGCGAACACACCACGCGCCCACATCACCAACCAGCGCGCCATGGAAGTGCTGCGCGATCTCGGTCTGGACGTCGAGGCCGAGGCCGTCATGCACGCCTCGCCGCAGGAATTGATGGGTGAGAACGTCTTCTGCGAGAGCCTCGCCGGGGAGGAGATCGGCAGGATGAAGAGCTGGGGTACGCATCCCCATTCCAAGGCCGAGCATCTCCTGTCCTCGCCGACCTTCATGAACGACCTGCCGCAGACCTTCATGGAGCCTATCCTGTTCAAGACGGCTTGCTCGCGCGGCACACAGGCCCGCATGAGCACCGAATATCTCAGCCATGTGCAGGATGAGGACGGCGTCACGACCACGCTGCGTGACCGTCTTTCGGGCAACACATTCACGGTGCGCTCGAAGTTCCTGGTCGGCGCCGATGGCGGCAATTCGCTGGTCGCCGAGCATCTCGGCCTGCCGTTCGAGGGCAAAATGGGCGTCGGCGGTTCGATGAACATCCTGTTCCGCGCCGATCTCTCGAAATATGTCGCCCACCGACCGAGCGTTCTTTACTGGGTCATGCAGCCGGGCGCCGATGTCGGCGGCATCGGCATGGGCCTCGTGCGCATGGTGCGGCCGTGGAACGAATGGCTCATCGTCTGGGGCTATGACATCAACCAGCCGCCACCCGAGGTGACGCCGGAACTGGCGACCGAAGTCGCGCGCCAGTTGGTCGGCGATCCCGAACTCGAGATCGAGCTTCTCGGCGCCAATACCTGGACCGTGAACAACTGCTTCGCGACCAACATGCAGAAGGGCCGCGTCTTCATCATGGGCGACGCCGCGCATCGGCATCCGCCCTCGAACGGCCTCGGTTCGAACACCTCGATCCAGGATGCCTTCAACCTCGCCTGGAAGCTCGCCAAGGTCGTCAAGGGCCAGGCCGGGAGCGGATTACTCGACAGCTACACCACCGAACGTGCGCCGATCGCCCGCCAGATCGTGACCCGCGCCAACCAATCGATCGCCGAGTTCGGACCGATCTTCGAAGCGCTCGGCATGGATGGCGGCGTCGATCACGAGAAGATCCAGCGCAACATGGAAGCGCGCTGCGACGCGACGCCAGCAGCCGAGGCCCAGCGCGAAGCCCTGCGCAAGGCGATCGCCTTTAAGAAATACGAGTTCGACGCGCATGGCGTCGAGATGAACCAGCGCTATCGCTCCGGTGCCGTCGCGACCGATGGCCAGGAAGAGCCGCCCTTCGCGGCCGATCGTGAACTGCACTATGCGCCGACGACCTGGCCGGGCGCGCGACTGCCGCATGTCTGGGTTTTCGATCGCGCGGGCAAGAAGGTCTCGACGCTCGACCTCTGCGGCCACGGCGAGTTCACGCTTCTGACCGGCATCGGCGGCGAGGCATGGGTGTCGGCCGCCGAGACGGTGGGCGCTGAACTCGGCCTGCCGATCCGCACCCATGTGATCGGCCCGCGTCGCCCGATCGAGGATCACACCGGCGACTGGGCGCGAGCCCGCGAGATCCGCGATGCCGGCTGCCTGCTGGTTCGCCCGGACCACCACGTTGCGTGGCGCGCCGAAGCTCTGGCCGCCGACCCGGCAGCGGAGCTGCGCCGCGTGCTTGCTTCCATTCTCGCGCGCTGAGGAACGGTCATGAGCAACGAGCATGAATATGGCTACTTCACCGAGGAAAATTCGGCCGAGGTCGTCGTCGCGCGCAACAAGAACGCCAAGGACGAGCGGCTGAAGCAGGTAATGGAGGTCATCACCCGCAAGCTGCATGAGGCGGTGAAGGAGATCGAGCCGACGCAGGACGAGTGGTTCCGCGCGATCATGTTCCTCACCGAGACCGGTCAGATCTGCAACGAATGGCGGCAGGAATACATCCTGCTCTCCGACATCCTCGGCGTGTCGATGCTGGTCGATGCGATCAACAACCGGAAGCCCTCCGGCGCCTCGGAATCGACGGTTCTCGGTCCCTTCCATGTCGACGACGCGCCGGAACTTCCGATGGGTTCCAACATCTGTCTCGACCAGAAGGGCGAACCGATGTTCGTCCATGGCCACATCCTCGACACGAAGGGCAACCCGATCGCAGGCGCGAAGATCGACGTCTGGCAAGCCAATGACGAGGGCTTCTACGACGTGCAGCAGAAGGGCATCCAGCCGGACTTCAACCTGCGCGGCGTGTTCCGCACTGGCGACGATGGGCGCTACTGGTTCCGGGGCGTGAAGCCGAAATATTACCCGATCCCTGATGATGGGCCGGTGGGCAAGCTGCTCGGCTCTCTGGGGCGCCATCCGAACCGTCCGGCGCATCTCCACTACATCATCTCGGCCGAGGGCTTCGAGCCACTGACGACGCACATCTTCGATCCCGACGATCCCTACATCAACTCCGATGCGGTGTTCGGCGTGAAGAAGAGCCTGCTCGCCGAATTCGCGAAGGTCGATGACGCGGCGGCTGCCGCCACGGTCGGCGTGGCCGCTCCCTATTACGACGTGGAATTCGACTTCGTGCTGTCGCGGGCGAAGGCCGGCTAGCCGCGCCTCGACAGCTTGAGACCAACGGGAGGAAATGAATGGCCGCACTCGAGAAGATGTTTGATGTCCGGGGCAAGTCGGTGATCGTCACCGGCGGCGCCAGTGGTATCGGGCGGGCCTATGCCGAGGTGATGGCCGAAAACAGCGCGTCGGTCTGCATTTTCGACATCGATCCGGACGGCCTCGCCCGGGTCGTCGCCGAAATGACCGCGAAGGGCTGGGACGTCTCCGGCCAGGTGGTGGATGTCAGCGACCGTCCCGCGATGGCGGCTGCCTTCGACGCCGTCGCGACGCGGCAAGGTCGCATCGACACGGTCTTCGCCAATGCCGGCATCGATCCTGGCCCCGGCTTCAACACTGTGACGGGCGAGCGCTATCCAGACGGCGCGATCGAGAACATTCCCGACGAGCAATGGGATCGCGGCATCGAGGTCAACCTGACTTCGGTCTACACCACGGTGAAGAACGCTGTGCGCCACATGAAGCCGAACGGTGGCGGCGAGATCATCGTCACTTCGTCCATCGCCTCGATGATCAACGAGAGCATCGTCGGCACGTCCTACATGCCGGCCAAGGCGGCCGTGAACCACTTTGTGCGCCATATGGCGATGGAGCTCGGCGCCTATGGCATCCGCGTCAACGCCATCCTGCCGGGGCCGTTCATTACCAACATCGCTGGCGGCCGGCTGCGCAACAAGGCGGATCGCGCGGCCTTCGAGAGCCAGTCCCTGATCGGACGCATTGGCGATGTCGAGGACATCAAGGGGCTGGCCCTGCTGCTCGCATCGCCCGCTGGGTCGTTCTTCACAGGCTCGCTGATCGTCATCGACGGCGGGTCGCTGACACGCATGACCTGACCGACTGACAGACCTGTGCGGCCCGCTGGGAGGGCGGGCCGTGCAGATGAGAAATGCACCATCCCGAAGGAGGAGACTCGGATGACCTATTACAACAGGATCCTGAAATCAGGCCTGAATCCCAATCGCAGAAGCCTGCTCAAGGGGCTCGCCGCCAGTGCTGCGGCCAGCACACTGGCGCTGCCGGGCTATGCCCGCGCGCAGACGGCGGGCAAGATCAAGGTCGGCTATATCAGCCCAACCACCGGCCCGCTCGCCCTGTTCGGTGAAACCGACGGCTACACGCTGCAGAAGATTCGCGCGGTGCTCGGCGGTCAGTTGCAGTCGTCGAACGGCAAGACCTACGAGATCGAGATCCTCGATCGCGACAGCCAGTCGAACCCGAACAAATCTTCGGAAATCGCCGGCAATCTCATCCTGAACGACGAGATTCATCTGCTGCTGCCGGCCTCGACAACCGACACGATCCTTCCGGCGGCCGAACAGGCCGAACTCTACGAGACGCCGTGCCTTTCGTCGGGCGCACCCTGGCAGGCGGTCGTCTTCCCACGTGGCGGCGGCAAGCAGACCTTCGATTGGACCTACCACTTCTTCTGGGGTCTCGACGAGGCGCTGAACACCTTCGTCGGCATCTGGAATGGCCTGGAGACCAACAAGAAGGTCGGCATGCTGTTCCCGCAGAACATCGATGGCGAGACCTGGGGCAATGACGAATACGGCCTGCCAGTCCCGACCAAGAAGGCCGGTTATGAAGTGTTCGTGCCGGGTTATTTCCAGCCGCGCACCAACGATTTCTCGGCGCAGATCGCCGAATTCAAGAAGAACAATTGCGAGATCATCGGCGGCATCACCTATCCCGACGATCTGAAGACGTTCGTGACGCAGTGCAACCAGCAGGGATTCAAGCCCAAGGCGATCACCGTCGCCGCGGCGCTTCTTTTCCCGAGCGGCGTCGAGGCGATGGGACCTCTCGGCAACGGCATGTCGTCCGAAGTCTGGTGGACGCCCGCCTTCCCGTTCAAGTCCTCGCTCACCGGGCAGGTCAGCAAGGACCTCGCCGATCAGTGGGAGGCGGACACGAAGAAGCAGTGGACGCAGCCGCTCGGCTATTCGCATGCGCTGCTTGAAGTCGCGATCGACATCCTGAAGCGCTCGTCCGATCCGCTCAGCCGCGAGGCCAATCGCGACGCGCTGGCCGCCACCGACCTGGAATCGCTTGTCGGCCACATCAAGTTCGACGGGACGACCCACAAGAACGTCTGCAAGACGCCGATCTTCGGCGGGCAGTGGGTGAAGGGCGAGAAGTGGCCCTATGACCTGAAGATCGTCGACAATTCGGTCAATCAGCTCTTCGCGCCGCAGCAGAAGATCGTGCCGATCGCCTGGTGATGGAGATGCAGGACGCGGGGGGAGTGATGGACAGGGAAATCCTGCTGAAAGCGAGCGGCGTGTCGAAGTCCTTCGGCGCCGTCCGCGTCCTGCATGACGTGAGCTTCGATGTGCGTCGGGGCGAAGTGCTCGGCATTCTCGGCCCGAACGGGGCCGGGAAGACCACGCTGTTCAATATGATCAGTGGCGACATGAAGACGTCGGGCGGCGAGATCCAACTCGGCGGCACGATGCTTCGCGGCGAGACGCCTTTCCGTCGTTGCAAGATGGGGATCGGGCGGACCTACCAGATCCCGCGGCCCTATTCCGGCATGACCACCTTCGAAAACCTGCTGGTCGCCGCCGCGTTTGGCGGCGGCCGGTCCGAGAAGAAGAGCTACGCCTTCTGTGCGGAGGTGCTGCGCGATTGCGAACTGATCGACAAGGCCAATGCCTCGGCGGGCGCGCTGACGCTGCTTGACCGGAAGCGCCTCGAACTCGCGCGCGCGCTCGCCTCGGATCCTAAGCTGCTGCTCCTCGACGAGATCGCGGGCGGGCTGACCGATGATGAATCGAAGGCGCTGGTGGCGCTGGTCCGCCGCATTCGCGACCGCGGCGTCACCATCGTCTGGATCGAGCACGTGCTGCATGCGCTGCTCGCCGTCGCCGACCGGCTGATGGTGCTGAATTTCGGCGAAAAGATCGCGGAGGGGCTTCCGGCCGAAGTGATCGCGCTGCCCGAGGTTCGGCGCGTCTATATGGGGATCGAAGGATGACCGCCGTTCTCTCCACCCATGGGCTGATCGCCCGCTATGGGGATTTCCAGGCGCTTTACGGTGTCGATACCGAGCTGAATGCTGGCGAGGCCGTGGCCCTGATCGGCGCGAATGGGGCAGGGAAGTCGACCTTCCTGCGTTCGATCATGGGATTGCTGCCCGTCAGCCGCGACATGGTCCGCCTCGATGGCGAGCCGGTGGGCGGAACGCCGACCGACCGCATGGTGCAGAAGGGTATCGCCATCGTGCCGGAGGGGCGCCGCCTCTTCACCGGCATGTCCGTTGAGGACAATCTGCGCGTTGCCATCGACCAGGCGACACGGGTCGGAGCCAAGGGTGGCTGGACGCTCGGGAGGCTGCACCAGCTCTTCCCGATCCTCAAGGAAAAGGCGCGCACGCCGGTGCAGAGCCTGTCCGGCGGCCAACAACAGATGGTCTCGATCGGCCGCGCGCTGCTCTGCCAGCCGAGAGTGCTGCTCTGCGACGAGATCAGCCTCGGTCTCGCGCCGAAGGTGATCCGCGAAATCTACGCGGCGCTCCCCGAGATCCGCGCAGCCGGCACCGCGATGATCGTCGTCGAGCAGGATGTCGGTCTCGCACAGTCCGCGACCGACCGCCTCTACTGCATGCTCGAGGGGCGCGTGACCCTCACAGGACGATCCGCCGAAGTCACGCGCGAGCAGATCGGCGAAGCCTATTTTGGAGCGGGCCATGCAGTGGTTTGACGCATTGGTGCAGGGCATCCTGCTGGGCGGCATGTATGCCCAATATGCGCTCGGCATGGCGCTGATGTTCGGCGTCATGCGGATCGTCAATATCAGCCATGGCGATCTGGTGATCCTGCTGTCGCTGGTCGGCATATCCATGGCGTCCGCCTGGGGATGGGGACCGCTGCCGGTTCTCATGGCCTTGGTCCCGCTCGCCGTCCTGATGGGCTGGGTTCTGCAGAAGACGGTGCTGAACAAGGTTGTCGGCAGCGATCCGCTGCCTTCGCTGATCGCGACGTTCGGCCTCTCGGTCGCCCTGCAGAACCTGATGCTCCAAATCTGGTCGGCGAACAGCCGCTCGCTGCCGGGCGGAGGCATCGAGAGCCAGTCGATCGAGATCGGCGGCATCTATATCGGCCTGCTGCCGGTGATCGTGCTCGTCGTGGCGACCGCGCTCACCTGGGGCCTCGACATCATGCTGAAACGGACCCGTTTCGGCCGTGCACTGCGCGCCGCGTCCGCCGATGTCGAGGCGGCGGCGATGACCGGCATCAATCCGCGCGCTGTCTACGCGCTCGCAACCGCCGTTGCTGTCGGCATTCTCGGCTTTGCCGCCGTGTTCCAGGCGTTGCGGTCGACCGTCGCGCCCGCCGATGGCCCGGCGCAGCTGATCTATGCCTTCGAGGCGGTGATCATCGGCGGCATGGGCTCGGTCTGGGGCGCCTTCATTGGCTCGATGGTCCTCGGCATCTCGCAAGGCATCGGCTTTCGCATCGATCCCGGCTTCGGCGTCCTCGCCGGCCATATCGTCTTCCTGATCGTGCTGGCGACCCGCCCGCAGGGCCTGTTCGGAAGGGCATGACCATGACAGCAATCCCCTATGCCGACACCGAGGCACCGGACGTGCTGGTCGAGCGGCAATCGCGCTCAGGCCGCATCGCGATGACGCTTGCGGTGTTGGGACTGATAGGCCTCGCCGTCATGCCGTGGTGGGCATCGACCGGCACGATCCGCTCCGTGCTGGAGCTCTGCTGCTACATCGCCGTCGCGCAGATGTGGAACCTGCTCGCCGGCTATGCGGGCCTCGTCTCGGTCGGCCAGCAGGCCTTCATGGGCGCGGCCGGCTATGCGCTGTTCGTTCTGGCGCAGACTTACGGCATCAACCCGTTCGTGGCGATCTTCCTGTCGCTCCTGGTGCCGGCGGTGCTCGCCGTCCCGATCTACTTCCTGCTGCACCGTCTCGACGGTCCTTATTTTTCGATCGGGACCTGGGTGGTGGCGGAGGTCTTCCGCCTGACCGCGTCCAACATGCCGATCGTCAATTCGGGCGCCGGCATGTCGCTGCGCGTGATGAAGGATTTCTCGTCCTTCGAGCGCAATGTCGCGATGTCGCTGCTCTGCGCCTTCATGTTGCTCGCGACGCTCGGCGGCAGCTACTGGCTGCTGCGCTCGCGCTTTGGCTTGGCGCTGATCGCCATGCGCGACAATCCGATCGCGGCTGCCAGCCAGGGCGTCAACGTCGCCAAGCTGCGCTTCCTCATCTATGTGGCCGCCGCCGTCGGCTGCGGTCTCGCCGGCTCGATCTACTTCATGGCGCAGCTGCGCATCACCCCAGGCTCCGCCTTCGATCCGATGTGGGCGAATGTCGCGATCTTCATCGTCATGATCGGCGGCATCGGCTCGATCGAGGGCGTGCTGATCGGCTCGCTGATCTATTTCATCGCCGATCGCTGGTTCGGAGAATATGGCGCGACCTATTTCGTCGTGCTCGGGCTGATGACGCTGCTGGTGGCGCTCTATGCGCGAACCGGCATCTGGGGCCTCGTCTCGAAACGATGGGACGCCCCGTGGTTCCCGATCCGCCGCAAGCTCGTCCATCGGAAACCCTGAGGGAGGAAGCGCACCATGAAAGCGGCCATTTTCGAGGCGGTCGGCGCTCCGCTCAGGATCGGCACGGTAGCTGATCCAAAGCCGGCACCGGACGAGGTCGTCATCCGCGTCGCCGCCTGCGGCATCTGCGGCAGCGATCTGCACATCACGGAAGACCCGGTGCCGTTCGGCGTCGGAGCCGGCTTCGTGCTCGGTCACGAATTTGCGGGCACCATCGTCGCACTCGGATCGGAGGTGACCGGCTTCGGGATCGGCGACCGCGTGGCGGTGGTTCCGATGCGCGGCTGCGGTCATTGCGAAGCCTGCCGGCGCGGCGATCCCGGCCGCTGTGCCGAGATGACCCTGATCGGAGGTGGCTATGCGGAATATGTCGCCGTCGCCGCGCGCCAGTGCCACATCCTGCCCGATGACGTGGCGCTGGAGGATGGCGCGCTCGCCGAGCCGCTGTCGGTGGCGCTTCATTGTATCGTCCGCTCGGGCATGAAGCCCGGCGACCGCGTTGCCATTCTCGGCGCCGGACCGATCGGACTGCTCGTCGCCTTCTGGGCGCGGCGCATCGGCGCCTCGCGGATCGTGGTCGCCGATATCCACGCGCATCAGCGGGAGCGCGCTCTAGCGCTCGGCGCCACCGGCTTCGCGCTGTCGGGAGCGAAACTCGCCGAAAATCTTGCTGAACTTTGCGATGGCGCCCCGGACATCGTCTTCGAATGCGTCGGCAAGCGCGGCCTTCTCGCCGCGGCGGTCAATGCCGTTCGCCTGCAGGGAACGGTGGTTGGCGTCGGTCTCTGCATCGGCGGCGACGAATGGGACCCGTTCGTGGCGCTCAGCAAGGAAGTCAGCCTGCTGTTCTCCGTCTTCTTCCATCAGCGCAACGAATTCGGCGTCGCGCTCGATGCACTGCGCGGCGGCCCGTTCGCGCCGCAGGCGCTCATCACGGATCGCATCGATCTGTCGCCCGTCCCGCAGATTTTCGAGAGCCTTCGCCGCCGCACCACGCAATGCAAGGTGCTGATCCAGCCAGAACTCGCTTGAGGAGCAATGAAGATGACCGTGTCGTTCGAGACGCTGGAATATGACGTCGGCGGCGTGAAGACCGTGGTGAAAGCTGTCGGCAAGGGCAAGCCGGTGCTCTTTCTCCATGGCGCCTCGACGCTGGAGGGCTTTGACTTCGCCGAAGGTCTTGCCGATCGCTTCCGCATTCTGGCGGCGAGCCATCCGGGCTTCGGCCATTCCGGCGACGCACCACACATTGCCGGTATGGCCGACATGGTGCTCCATTACCTCAATCTGCTCGATGCTATGGATCTCGCTGAAAAGCCGCATCTCCTGGGTTTCTCGATGGGCGGCTGGATGGCGACCGAGTTGGCGGCCGTCGCTCGCGAGCGCTTCGACAAGGTGGTGCTCGTCGCTCCCGCCGGCCTCAACGATCCGGCGCACCCGGCCACCAACCTCGGGGCTCTCGCCCCGCAGGAGCTGCCAGCCTATCTGGCGCACGACGTTTCGGTAGCGCTTCGCTATTTTCCCGATGGGACGGACGCCGCCTTCGTTGAAGCCTTCGGCGCCGATCGCGCGCGGGAAGGGGAGACGCTTGGCCGTCTGCTGACGCCGTTCGGCATGGGCCATCCCAATCTTCGCCGCTTCCTGGCACGCATCACAAACCCGGCGCTGGTCGTCTGGGGCACCGAGGATCGCCTGTTGCCGGCGAGCCAGGCACCGCTCTTCGTCGAGGCGTTGCCCGACGCAAGGCTGTTGCTGGTCGAGGACGCCGGCCATTTTGTCATGCAGGAAAAACCCGAAACGCTGAACAAGATCGGCGATTTCCTCGCCAGCTGAACGTGATTCAAGGAGGAGAGACATCATGAACAAGCCCATCAAGCACAGCTATTGGGGCAGCACGATCGACTATCGCGACATGCTGAAGAAGATCGAGGAAATCGGCCCGATCCTCGAAGCCAACGCCGATGCCGACGAGAAGAACGGCGAGCTGACGGCTGAAAGCTTCGAGGCGCTGAAGCCGTTGCGCATGTCGCATGTGCTGGCGACCGAAGCGCTTGGCGGCGCGCAGCTGCCCCCGACACAGGTCCTCGAACTGCTGCAGGCGATCACCTGGCATTCGGGTTCGGCCGGCTGGGTTTCGATGGTGCATGCCTGCATCGGCGCCATGTCGGCGGCATTCCTGCCGGACACCGCCGTCGAACGGCTGTTCGGGCCCGGGACGGACAACCGTTTCTCGGGGCAGGGCGCCCCGCTCGGCATGCTGAAGAAGGTCGAGGGCGGCTACAGCCTGACCGGCAAATGGAGCTATGGCAGCGGCTTCAGCCACGCCACCTATTCGCACAGCGCCGCCTTCGTCGACGACGGCACCGGCAAGCCGGCCAAGGACGAGAAGGGCAACGTCATCGTGATGTGCGCCCATGCGCCCATCCCCGAGCATAAGCAGCTCGGCAACTGGGACGTGCTCGGCCTCGGCGGCACCGGCAGCATCGACTATGCGGCCGAGAATGTCTTCATCCCCGACGATCTCGTGTTCCCGATCCTGACCGCGCCGCCGCAGCGGCTGAAGGAACTCTTCAGCCTCGGCGTCGTCGGCCTTGCCGCCATCGGCCATACCGGCTGGGCGCTCGGCACCGGGCGCCGCATGCTGGACGAAATTGCCAAGTTCGCGCGCTCCAAGTCCGGCCGCGCCGGCCTGATCGGAGAGAGCGAGAAGTTCTGGTATGACTATGGTCGCGCCGAGGCCCGCTACCGTGCCGCCCGTGCCTTCGTCTTCGAGACCTGGAGCGACATCGAGGCAACCGTCGAGGCCGGGAACAGCGTTTCGACGCGCCAGATCAGCCTCGTCCATCTCGCCAAATCCGAAATCCACGAAACGGGCGTCGAGATCTGCAACTTCGCCTATCGGGCCGGAGGCGGCGCCTCGCTTCGGGCGGGCGTGATCCAGCGCACCTTCCGCGAGATGATGGTGGCGGCCAACCACTTCACCATCGCCCCTTCGATCGTCACCTCGGCCGGCCGCGATCTCGGCGGTCTGTGGGGCGGGCGCGTGTGGCAGTTCTACGACCTGATCGAAAAGAAGTAGTCTTGAAGGGCCGGGCGCGACCGTCCGGCCCTTTTTCGCCGCAGAAGGTAGATCGATGAGCCATCCGAACCCGATGACTGCCGCCTTTCGCGAGGCCTTCCGCCGCCATCCGGCCGGCGTCGCCGTTATCACGGCCGATCCGGGCGACCGGCCGGTGGCGATGACCGTATCCTCGCTGATCTCGGTCAGCGCCGCCCCGCCGATCGTCGCCTTCTCTCTCTCGACGAAGTCCGCATCGTCAGAACCTCTGTTGAGAGCGGAGACGATGGTGATCCATCTCTTGCGCTACACAGATATCGATCTCGCGCAGCTCTGCGCCTCGAGCGGCGCCAATCGCTTCGGGCCCGACGTCGCCTGGCAACGGCTGCCCTCTGGCGAACCGCGCTATACCAGCGTCGCGACCTGGTTTCGGGCCCGCCGCCTCGGCCTTCTGCCCATCGAGGGCGCGACCCTCGTCGCGGCGGAATTGCTGGAAGGCGAGGCGCATCCGATGGAAGATCCGCCCGAGGCGCATTCGCTGGTCTATCTCGACCGGCGCTGGCACCGCTTGCACAAGGAACTCGATGACGCGGTCAACCTCGTCGACTCCTCGCGGTTCATGTAGGCCGCCCTTTTTCAACGCGACGACGGACCACCGCATGACCTCCAGCCCGCAGCCCGCCGATTTCGGCACGTTCGATGTCGTGATCGTGGGGGCTGGATCAGCCGGGTGCGTTCTCGCCAATCGTCTCTCCGCCGATCCGGCGCGAAGGGTGCTCCTGATCGAGGCCGGCAAGAGCGACAATCACCCGTGGGTGCATATTCCGGTCGGCTATCTGTTCGCGATCGGCAATCCGCGCCTCGATTGGGGGTTCAAGACCGAACCCGTGCCCGGCCTCAACGGCCGCAGCCTGCTCTATCCGCGCGGCAAGGTGCTCGGCGGCTGCTCTTCGATCAACGGCATGATCTATATGCGCGGGCAAGCGCAGGATTATGATGGCTGGCGCGATGCCGGCAATCCCGGCTGGGGCTGGTCCGATGTACTGCCGCTCTTCCGCCGCTCGGAGCATCATTTCGGCGCGGCCGATGAGGCGCATGGCACGACCGGCGAATTGCGCGTCGAGCCGCAACGCCTCCGCTGGGCGATCCTCGACGAAGTGGCTAAAGCCGCCGAGGCCATGGGCATTCCGAAGGCGCGGGATTTCAACGCCGGCGACAATGAAGGGGTCGGCTATTTCCCCGTCAACCAGAAGCGCGGCATCCGCTGGAACGCCCGCAAGGCCTTCCTCGATCCGGCGCGCCGCAGGCCCAATCTGGCGGTCCTGACGGAATGCCATGTCCAGCGTCTCTGTCTCGATGGCCGCCGGGTCACGGGCGTCGTGTTCTCGCGCGGCGGCAGCCTGTTCGAGGCCAAGGCCCGACAGGACGTTGTGCTATCGGCCGGCGCGATCGGATCGCCGCAGCTCCTGGAGCTATCGGGCATCGGCAGGCCCGACATTCTCGAGCGCATCGGCATCCCGCTCGTCCATGCGCTGCCCGGCGTCGGGGAAAACCTGCAGGACCATTTGCAGATCCGCACCATCTTTTCGGTCAGCGGCGCGAAGACCCTGAACGACCGCGCCGCGACGCTACATGGCAAAGCGGGCATTGCGCTTCAATACGCGCTGACGCAGAGCGGCCCGATGGCCATGGCGCCGAGCCAGCTCGGCATCTTCACCCGCAGCGGACCGGCGCATAACCGCGCCAATATCGAATATCACGTCCAGCCGCTGTCGCTGGACGCGTTCGGCCAGCCGCTGCATCGGACGCCGGCGCTCACGGTTTCCGTCTGCAATCTGCGCCCCGCCAGCCGCGGATCGAGCCATGCGACGAGCGCCGATCCCCGCGCCGCGCCGGCAATCCAGCCGAACTACCTTTCCACCGAGGCGGACCGCGTCGTCGCCGCCGACAGCATCCGTCATGCGCGCCGCCTGATGGCCCAGCCGCCGCTCGCGCCCTATCATCCGGTCGAGATCAGGCCAGGCCCCGGCCCAGAGGATGACGACGCTTTGGCGCGGCTCGCCGGCGAGATCGGAACGACGATCTTCCATCCGGTCGGCACAGCGAAGATGGGCAGCGACGCGAACGCCGTCGTCGATGGCGATCTGAAGGTGCACGGGCTGGACGGCCTCCGCATCGCCGATTGCTCGATCATGCCGACGATCGTCTCCGGCAATACGCACGCGCCAGCCGTGATGATCGGGGAAAGAGCTGCCGAGCGCATCGCCGCCGCGTCCAGGTGAATTATCCCAGTGGCCTCACCAGGGAACGGTGCGCCCTTCGCGATCGACATATCGGAGGCCGGGCTCGCCCTGCTGCGCCAGCAGCACGTCGACGACCTGGGGCACCGCGTCCTCGAGGGACACCGGTGCGTTCGGGCCCCCGAGCTCCGTGCGGATCCAACCGGGCGCCAGCAGCAGCAGCGCGCGCGCCTGGCCGCTGTGCCGCGCAGCATAGCAGCGCATATACTGGTTCAGCGCCGCCTTTGAGCCGCGATAGACCTCATGGCCACCTTTGGTGTTGTTGGTGATGCTGCCTTGGCCCGAGGACATGACGCCGATCATGCCGGTGGGCGAAACGAGATGCTGCAGCGCCTCGATCACCCGCATCGGGCTCAGCGCATTGGTGACCATAACGCGGATGAAATCCTCCGTCGAAGTCTCGGCAATGGTCTCGTCCTGATCGGTATTGGCCGTGCCGGCATTGACGAACAGGATCTCGACACTGCGGCCGGAGAGGCGGCTGCGCAAAGCCTCGACCTGTTCCGGGTCGTTGACATCGAGCTGCTCGATCTCGACGCGGTCCGGATAGGCGTCTGCGAGCGCGTGCAACAATGTTCGCCGCGAACCGCGAACCGTGCCAATGACCTTCCAGCCCCTCCGCAGCAATTCCGCCGCCATGGCGTAGCCAAGGCCCCGCGAAGCGCCGATCAGCAGGATCGTGCCTGCCGCTTCCGTCTTGCTTTCCGACATCCGTGAATTCTCATCCTCTGCAACGGTCCGAGGATGATGGTCCTCGCTGAGGACAGGCGCCAGACGCACGCAACGCAAACACTGGTTGCATGCGACGCTAGGCTAGAAGGATGCCACGGCCTAATGTGGGTCCATGGACCCGATCGATCTCAACCTGCTGCCCGCGCTCGACGCACTGCTGACCGAGGGGAGCGTGACCGGCGCGGCACGGCGCCTCGGTCTCAGTTCCTCGGCCATGAGCCGGACGCTCGCGCGACTTCGCGCTGCGACGGGCGATCCGTTGCTCGTTCGCGCCGGACGCGGGCTTGTTCCGACCCCGCGCGCCGTCGCGCTCCGCGAACGGGTGCATGAACTGGCCCGCGAAGCGAGGGAGGTCCTCAGCCCGCAGGACGACCGTCTCGATCTCGCGATGCTCGATCGAACCTTCGTCATTCGCGCCAATGAGGGCTTCATCGGGCTGTTCTCCGCGGCTCTCGTGGACGCAGTCACAAAGGCGGCGCCACGCGTGCGCCTCTGCTTTGCACCCAAGCCCGCCAAGGATGCCGCACCGCTCAGAGAGGGCACTGTCGATCTCGAGATCGGGGTGCTCGGTGCCTTCGCGCCGGAAGTCCGCACCCAATTGCTTTTCCGCGATACTTTCGTCGGCGCGGTGCGGGACGGGCACGCGCTACTCTCCGGCCCGATGACGCCTGAACGCTACGCAGCCGCCAGGCACGTCGTCGTGTCACGCAAAGGCAGCTTCAAGGGGCCTGTCGATGAGGCACTCGAGACGCTCGGGCTTCAGCGCGAGATCGTCGCGGTCGTGCCTGGCTTTCCGGATGCTCTTCAGATTGCGCGCCGATCCGACCTTGTCGCACTGGTGCCGCGATCGTGTCTGCGAACGGATATCGGCGCCTCGTTCTCGGATGGCTTGACCGGGTTCGAACTCCCGGTGGCCACACCGGCCATCGCGGTGTCCGCGATGTGGCATCCACGCATGGATGCCGACCCCGCCCATCGCTGGCTGCGCGACACCGTTATCGCGACCTGCCGCATCGCATAGACCGCCAACCGGCCGTCGTGGAACAGCGCGCCCACTCCAAGACTCCACGACTGTCCAGGCGAGGTGGCGGATGGGGTGGGATTCGAACCGAAGGCACTTCTAGCCCCGAAATGGCGGCTTTCAGCGGTCGGTTGTCGAGGGGAGAGCAGGGGGCTGGCTCGTTCTCTGGTACAGAAGCTGGTACAAAGAAGACCGGCAGCGCGCTGGTGAAGCATTTGTGGCGCGTGCATTCGGCCACGTCAAGAAAACCTTGAAAGCCGTGTGGGGAATGTGCCACAAAACGCTCTGTCAGCTGATGGGCTGGCGAAGTGCGTCGACCGAGAGGCGGCCCGATTCGATGCTCCATCGGCAAACTGATTTATGACCAGCCGGGCCCCCAGGTCCGGCTTTTCTTTGAGCTCGGAAACCGCGGGTTTGGCGGCCCGCGGCTCCTCGGCCGGGTCGGTCGGCGGCAACAGCAGGATCGGCCGTGGCGCGGCCGATCCTGTCCTCCAACGATGGGAGCCCGAGAGGGTTCATGAGCACGATCACCGTCAAAGGGCGGTCCGTCACTGTCGAGAAGAGGGCACTTGGCAGACGGCCAGGCGCGGTTCCGGTCGATAGGCGCCAGGACCTCGCGTCCAGGCTCGACCAGATCGAGGGGCGCATAAAACGCCTGACGGTCTCGAGGCGCGATCCGGATCGGTTCTTTGAACAACGATCCGAGATCGCCGACGACGTCCGTAAGCTCGCCCTCGAGCTTCGTTTCTAGGGCTCATTCACCAGTTCGGCACGGCGCGTTCGCCCGCCCGATCGGACCAAGTATCAGCGTTCCGATCACGCGACGTCGCGGCCGCCATGGGAACCGCCGCTGTCCGCCTCAACGCGAACGCGTTGCCGCGGCCGACGCGCCGTGCCGTCGCCCTAGCGACATTCGGGCGCTATCGGCTTTCCGATTAGGTCCGCGGCAGCATCCAGCAGGTCGTAGAAGTTATTGGTTTCACGAAATACATACGGCGGTGTGCTGACGGAGTCGCTCCACCCACTTGTAAAAATGATAGTCCTCGGACCACACCTCTTGCCGACGTATTCGGCAATGAGTGGCCCAACGCCGGGATAGCTCTTTCCGCTACTCATCGCGGCTATCTGTGCCGGGTCTTTGTCTTCGCTGTAGTCGGAGATCACGACGCTGAACGGGCGTTCCTCAAAGCGCGCGATGCCGTCCGCGTAGGACCGGGAGACGTAAATATGGAAGCCCATGGTCTCAAGCAGGTCGACGACCTCGCGATTGTTCAGCGGATTGTCGTCAACCCAAAGTATGTTGACCTTTGGATTGCCGCCTGCTGCCTCATTGAAGCGTTTGGTGAGGTGGGCCACCTGGTCGCTGGTTAGTCGTTTGGTCGTGGGCGCTTCGGGGTCCAACCTGAGAGAGGACAGCTTCTGCTCTACGGCTTCGACAGAAAATGGACCAATTCCAACTTTTGTCACCCGCGTGATTAGTTGCCCAAGTCCCGCGTGATACACGAGCACGCCCACAAGAATGAGGGCTAGAAGCATCAAGTGGGGCGATGCTCTCGCCCATTCGCCCCAAGCGGACGACCTCTGGACTGCCATGGTAGGCGGTCTGTCTTGATCGTGATCTTCGGCCATTTCTGCCCCCCCGGGCTTTGAGAACGGCTTCTCTCAGCCTAAATCCGATCTCGCGAGGTCGGAAAGCACTCGATGTGGGCGGCGCGTAGCAAATTTGGATGAGATACAACGCAACTTTCGGCGAGTGTGAGTAAGCTCTTTCCGACGCCCGAACGGTGATCGAGAACGGGGTGGGGCCCAGATCGCCGTCGACCAACTCACACTTTCCAACGGACTTCGCGCCGCCGGCTAGGTCGCGCCAGGGCGTCTTGCCCGATCCGGCGCGTTGAACGTCGCCGCCGGCAGGCAAAAGGTCCCCTAATTCCTGCGGCGCTCGCCGACACCGCAAGACGACCGCTCTGCTCGGCGAGGCGGACGGTCGAACAATCTCATTCATCGGTGGAGCGCAGTGGCGCGGATCAGAACCGGGCTATTTTCGAAGGCCAGCCTGCCGCGCCACCTAGATAACGGCGGCGTCTACTTCGACCTAAGCGACTTTGAGCGGCTGACTGCCAAGCTCCAAGGCGCGGCCGACCAGCTGCCGTTTGCGCTGGCGAACGCGATGTCGCGGGCCGCGTTCGTTCTGCGCGACGTGATGACAGACGACGTGTGGCCGAGGCATGTCGAGACCCGGAACAAGCGCTTCCTAACTGCCGCGCTTAGGGTCGAGAAGGCCACCAAGCGCAAACTCTCCGTTGCCCTCTTCGACAGCATCGGGCGCAGCAATCTCCTGCTGCACGCTCGAGGCGGCACGAAGCAGTCGAAGAAGCGTCTGGCGATCCCGCCTAAAGGCACCGTGCGCCGCACGGCCAAGGGCGTCGTGAAGAGCCAGAAGCCCCGAGCCATCATTGACAACACGCCGTGGCGCGCACTGCGCGTCCTTCCGCATGGCATCTTCGTCGGGCGGGGCGGTCGTCTGCACTTGGTCTATGCGTTCAAGAAGCTGGCGCACCAGAAGGCCGACGTGCCGTTCGACCATGCCTGGAACACGATCTATCGATCCGAGGTCCGCAAGGCTTTCCCGAAGGCTCTCGAGCTTGCCATGGCGACCCGGGCCAAGGCCGGCCGCTACAGCAGAGAGCTGGCAAAGGGACGCCGCTTGGTGAAATGGGGCGGGCGCCACGGCAACTCAGGCCGCCTCGGCGGGGCGGCCGTTGAGACGAGCTGAGGCACCAGCGCCGCGATGACCGCGGCGAGGGCAGGGACCGACCGGCGATCGGTCGAGACGATCATGGAGACAGGTGACCGGATGCCGAAGAGCCAGAACTGCCGTGAGATGAGCGAGATCCGTGTGAACGAGCGGCGTATCGTCTGCAAGTTCGGCCGCGATGATGTGCGCCGTCTCGTCGCGGAAGCGGCGGCCGAGGCTGCCGGCGTCGATCTGGACGACTTCGGCGTGGACTTCGACGTGAAGTTCGAGGAGCGCATCGAGGGCACGCTGGCTTATCGCGGCGGATCCGCCGCCGAGGTCACGATCACCGTCGACCTGACCGCCGGCGTCGCGGACCCAGCCCCGAACCTGCCCGGCTGACCGGGCGGGCACCCCCCACCCCCCCACCCCCCCTTTGGGTCCTCCGAGGCCCCCCGGGGCCGGGGGGGTACGCGCGACCCCCGACCCTCTGCAGGCATGGGGTCGTGAAAACTGGGTAACAGGTAACAAGGTAACAGGCTGGCGCGATGGCGAAGGATGTCCTCGGCTTCGTCAGCCAGGCCGAGTACGGCCGACACCGCGGCGTTTCTCGCAAAACCGTAACCGATTGGAAACGCAAGGGAATGCTCGTCCTCGATGCGGACGGGCGAATTGACGTTGCGATGACCGATCTGGCGCTCGATGAGCGTCCGGCCACCTATCGCGGCGGTGTTACCTCAGGGCGCAAGGGTAACGATTTGGAGTTGCCCCGGGGGCAAGTACCCGAGCAGCGCGCTCTCCGCCGCCCTAAGGTACCGGTCCAGCGAGATCCGGTCCCGGAAGACCTCGCCGACGACGAGTTCGACGACGTGCCGGTCGACCTCTCCGAGTTTGGGATCGAGCTTGCCGGCGGCTGGTCGCTCGCCGAGGCCTCGAGGGTCAAGGAGATCTTCCTGGCGCTGAAGAGGCGGCAGGACTTCCTGTTGTCGGAGAAGAAGCTGGTGCCAATCGAGGACGTCGCCGTCCAGGTCGAGGCCCAATATTCGGTCGTTCGGGAACGACTGCTGAGCATCCCCGGCAAGCTCGCCGACCGTCTGGTCGGAATGGATCGAGCGGCGATCGACGCCGCTCTGAAGCGTGAAATCAAAGAGGCGTTGAGTGAGCTTTCAGGCGTTGCCGACGGAGCGATCTCCATCGGAACGGCTGGGGCTCAGGCTGGCGGAGGCGCGGCTGGCGCTGACGCCACCGCCGGATCTCAGCCTGGCGGAGTGGTCTGACGCCTATCGGTTCGTTTCGCCGAAGACGTCCGCCTCGCCAGGGCGCTGGCAGACGCGATCACAGCCGGTAGCGTTCGGACCGTTTGCCGCTATCACCGAGCCGGACACGGCGATCGTCACGGTAATGGCCGGCACGCAGGTCGTGAAGACCGAGCTCGACATCAACGTCGCGCTTTTTTTCATGACGGCAGATCCGTCGCCCATCCTGTTCGTCCAGCCGACGCAAGGCGCTGCAGAAGCGTTTTCGAAAGAGCGCGTCGAGCCGACGATCGAGGCGACCGCCGTTGTCCGCGACGCAGTCGCGCCGTTCGCCAGGCGCTGCACGATTACGCATAAGGAGTATCGCGGCGGCTCGATCGACTTTGTCGGATCGAACAGCCCGACTGATCTCGCTTCTCGGCCGAAGCGGATCATCATTCTCGACGAGATCGACAAATATCCACCGTCGGCCGGCAAGGAAGGTGACCCGGTCGCGCTCGCCGAGGAGCGCGCGTCGACCTACCGTGCGCTTGGCCTGTCGAAGTCGATCCGCACCTGCTCGCCGACCGATGAGGACACCAGTCGAATCGGCCGTGAATATAAGGCCAGCGACCAGCGGCGCTGCTTCGTGCCGTGCCCGTTCTGCGGCGGCCGATTTGAGCTCGCTTGGCGGCATGTCGTCTACGACAAGGATCCGGATGGGGCGCCACTACTGGCGACCGTCGGCATCGCATGCCCGTTCTGCCCGCGCGTCTGGAGCGAGGGTGATCGACAGCGGGCGCTCGATGCCCTTGCTGATATGCCGGACCATGGTTGGCGGCAGACGCGGCCGTTCACCTGCTGCGACGAGAAACAGGATCCGGAGGTCTGGAACGACCAAGGCCGCGCGCATTGCCGAAAGTGTGGGGTCGAGGCGCCCTATGCAGGCCATGCCGGCTTTCATATTCCGAAGCTTCTGTCGCGCCGGCACCGCTTGGCCGACATGGTCAAGGAATGGCACGGAGCGCAGGGCGATCCGGAGCTTCTGAAGAAGTTCGTCAACACTGCTCTTGCCGAACTCTGGCGGCCGGCAGGGCAAGAGACGCTGGACGGTTCGGGCTATATCACCCGCGCCGAGACCTATGGGCCGGAGGATCTGCCGAAGCCCGTGCAAGTGATCACCGGCTTCTGCGACGTCCAGGACGATCGGCTCGAGGTGCAGTTGATTGCCTGGGGGCCCGATGAAGAGAGCTGGCCCTTTCTCTACGAGGTCATCCACCGCGATCCGGCACAGCCGGCCGCTTGGCGGGAACTCGACGCCCTATTGAAGCGCAGCTTCAAGAGGGTTGACGGCAGGGTCATGCGGATAGCGGCATTCGGCATTGATGCCGGCGGCCATCACGGCGCTCAGGTATTCGCCTTCGCGCGAAACCGGAGGAAGCGCCGGATATTCGCCACGTATGGTCGCAATGGCAGCCGGCCGCTTTGGCCGAGCAATTTTCGCAAGACCAAAGCGGGCGAGCAGTTTTGGCCAATCGGCGTCGATACGGGCAAAGACGCGGTCTATGGCCGCTTGAAGATTCCACCGCCGGACGATCCGGAAGGCACCGGTGACGTTCGGCGACCTGGCTTCATTCACTTCCCGACCGAGGAAGGGTTCGGCCCGGACTATTTCGAGCAGCTGACCTCGGAGCGGCGCGAAGTTCGCCGGCGTAAGGGCCAGCCCGTGTCGACATGGGTGCTGCCGCCCAACAAACGCAATGAGGCGCTCGACACCTTTGTCGGTGCGCTGGCGGTCCGAAAGTCGTTGCCGCGCCGCATCGATGCCTCGCTGGAATTCAGCCTGGCCGCCGAGGCGGCCGACGGAGACGAAAGCGCTCCGTCCGCCTCGCCCCCCGCACCGGCCGCGTCGGTACGCCAGCCCGTCCGCCCGCCGCGCCAGCGCGGGGGCTTCCTGAACAGGAGATGACAGTGTCAAAGGATCAGGCCTCGCGGAGCGAGGGAGGAGTCCGTGCCGTGCTCGCACTTGCGGAGCTCGGCGACGGCGTTCTCTCCCGTCATCACACCGGCGTGTGGAGCTATCCCGGTGCACCACTCGATCCGCATGCAACCAATCTGGTCATGCCGATTGCGCACGTCTCAGAGGCCGAGGTCCGCGAGGCGCTCGCCGCCGGCGATGTCGTCGTGGTCAGCATGAACTCGATGAACGAGCCGCTTGCGGTCCGCGTGCTGTCGGCGGATCAGAAGCCGCCACGCATCCTGACCGGCGCAATGGCTGGTTCTCCGGAGGCCGGCACAGAGGTGCCCGAGAACTATCGGCCGACGCACGACGCAGGCTCGGTTCCCGTCTCGCCGGCGGCCGCGGCCCGTCTCGCTGAGCGGAGCCTCGCCGCAGCACTGACCCCACCGCAGCCCACCAAGCCGACCAAGGCGCCTCCGGGGCAGAAGCCGACGAAGTCGAAGGACAAGTCTGTCACCGCCAAGGCACCGGCAGCTGGCGCCGCGCCCGCGGCCTCAGGTGCAAGACCCGTCGACGCTGGTGCTGGCCAGCCCGAGGGCGACGCCGGCGCTGGAGCCCAGGCCCCGGCGCAGACCCCGGGCATCTGAACCAGATGGCAGAATCGAACGACCTGCAGCGTCGCCTCCTTGCGATCGAGGAGGCGATCGACAGCGGCGCGTTGCGCGTCAGCTATGACGGAAAGGCAGTCGATTATCGTAGCCTTGCCGAAATGCGGTCCGTGCGCGATGCGCTGCGCCGCCAGCTCGGCCTGACGGTTCCGACGCGACGCACCGTCGCTCGCTTCACGAGCGGCTTCTAGATGCAGCAGTCAAACTGGCTCGACCGGGCGATCGGCTTCGTCGCCCCGGAGCGCGCGCTGCGCCGTGTGCAGGCGCGGACCCAGATCGCCCGCGTTGCTCATGCCCGATCGCTTTACGAGGCGGCTTCGGCCGGGCGCAGGACGCAAGGATGGCGCACGGTCAGCACCGACGCCAATGCAGAGACCCGGGCGGCGAATGCCAAGTTGCGCGACGTCTCGCGCGACATGGTCCGCAACAACCCGTTCGCGGCGCGGGCAAAGGCCGTCATCGCGAACAACACCGTAGGCGCCGGCATCATCCCGGCCGTCCGCGCCGCGCGGCAGAAGCGCGCCGACCAAGTCAAGGAGCTGATCGACCAGCATCTGGACACAACCGACATCGATGCGGACGGCCGCCTCAATCTTTATGGTCTTCAATGGCTGGCGATGGCGACCATCGTCGAGGCCGGCGAGGTGCTGATCCGCAAGAGGATTCGCCGCTCCGAGGACGGCTATGCGCTGCCCTTGCAGATCCAAGTCTTGGAGCCGGACTTCCTCGACACGTCTGTAGAGGGGCAGTTGTCGAACGGAAACTTCGCCATCCAAGGCGTCGAGTTCGATCTGAGGGGCAAGCGCGTCGCGTATTACCTCTACGACCAGCACCCGGGAGCTACCGGGATCGGCGCTCGCGGCACCTATCGGGGCACGCGCGTATCGGCTGACTTCGTCCTGCATATCTGCAAGGTCGACCGCCCCGGGCAGGTTCGCGGCGTATCTTGGTTCGCGCCAGTCATCATGCGAATGCGCGACTTTGCCGACCTGACCGACACGCAGTTGATCCGTCAGAAGATCGCCGCCTGCTACGCTGCCTTCATCACCACCACAGGCGGCGACGACTTCATCGACGACGGCAGCGGTGAGATGTCGTCGAATGGCTACCCGGTTGAAGCCTTCGAGCCCGGGATGATCGAAAGGCTGAAAGAGGGCGAGTCCGTTTCGTTCGGCCAGCCGCCGTCGACGCAGGATTTCGGGCCTTATGCCAATGTCACGCTGCACGAGATCTCCAGCGGGCTCAGCATTCCCTACGAAGTGCTGACCGGCGTTCTGACCGACGTGAACTTTTCTTCCGGCCGCATGGGTTGGCTGGAATTCGCCAGGGCCATCGACACCTATCGTTGGCACATGCTGATCCCGCAGATGCTCGACCCGCTCGGCCGGTGGATCCGCGAAGCTGTGACCCTTGCGACAGGCTCTTCCGAGCCGTTCCGCTTTCTGTGGACGCCGCCCCGCCGCGAGATGATCGACCAGAATACTGAGATCGGCGCCGCAATCCGTTCGATCCGCGGCGGCCTGAATTCGCGTGGCGATGAGATTCGCAAGCTCGGCTATGACCCGGAAAAGGTCGATGCGGAGATTGCCGCGGACAACGAGCGCGCCGATCGGCTGAAGCTCGTCCTGGACAGCGATCCCCGCAAGGTCAGCGCTGCCGGCCTGACGCAGGCGCGGTCGGGCGAATTGGCTCTGCCAACGACCGATCTGCCCGACGCCAAGACCTGATTCATCAGAAGGAAGTGACGATGCCCAAGCCTGCTCGGCGCAAGCCAGGCGGACGGTCTGCTGACGTTCGCAATCTCATGGAAGGCACGCGCTCGCTCGTCCTCAACGGTGAGCTGATCCTCTACGGGATCGTGGATCCCTGGGATTATTCGGAGAGCCTGCGCGCCATCGATGTGATGGCTTCGCTGGTGGAGCTGGCCGACAAGGAAACCATCGTCTGTCGACTGAACTCGCCGGGCGGTTCCGTCATCGAGGGCCTCGCGATCTTCAACGCGCTGCGCGCTTCGGGCAAACCGGTCGAGATCCATATCGATGCGCTGGCAGCCTCGATCGCTTCGGTCATCGCCATGGCCGGCGACACGATCGTCATGGCCGACAATGCGTCGATCATGATCCACGATCCGTACACCGTCGCCTTCGGCGGGTCGGACGATCTGCGAGCGGCGGCTGACGAGGTCGACCGTCTGAAGTCGATCGTCGTCGGCATTTATGCCGACCGCACCGGTCTCGAGGCAACCGAGATCGAAACCCTCATGGCTGCCGAAACCTACCTTTCGGCCACCGAGGCGATCGAGAAGGGCTTCGCAGATTCTCTCGAGGCCACCTCCCGGGTCAGTGCATGCGCGCTGCTCGACAAGCAAGAGCTGGCGCGGCTTCTCGCGCCGATCGCCGCCAGGGCCGAGGCGGCCCCCGGCAAACCGGCGCCCGTCGCCCCTTCAATGAGGAAGCCTGACATGACCCCTGAGGAAATCGCCGCGGCGGAGCGCGCCCGCGTCACCAAGATCCACGCTGCGGTGCGCGCCGCCAAGCTCGAGCCCAGCTTCGCCGAGGAAATGGTTGAGGCGGGGCTGACCCTCGAGGCGGCGCAGGCCAAGATCACGGCCAAGGTCGCCGAGACCAATGACGTCTCCAATCTGACGAACGTCCGCAACGAAGCCACGCGCGCCGAGCGCCAGCGGGTCGCGGACATCACGGCCGCGTGCCGGGCTTCCAAGCTCGACGCGGAGTTCGCTGAGCAGCTGATCCGCGACGGCGTGACCATGGAACAGGCCAACGCCAGGATCGTCAACAAATACGCCGAACTGTCGGCGGCACAGGATCCGGGCACGCCTAACCGTACCCAGGTCGCAACCATCACGGCCGACGTCGTCGATCGCTGGGCCGAGGGCGCGACCGCCGGTCTGCTGGCGCGTCTCGGTATGAAGGGCGGTGAGAAGAACGAGTTCACGGGCCTCTCTCTGGCCGAACTCGCCCGCTCCTCGCTCGATGTCCGGAACATCAAGTCCGGCTCGATGGACCGCATGTCGATGGTGGGTCGTGCCTTCACGGTCCGCAACGCCGGGCCCGGCTACCATTCGACGTCGGATTTCGGCAACGTCCTGTCGACCGCCGCCTACCGTTCGGTCATGCTCGGCTATGAAGAGGTCGAGGAGACCTTTGACCAGTGGACCGGCAAGGGCCGCGCCTCTGACTTCCGCCCGATCAGCCGCGTCGACATGGGCCTCTTCCCATCGCTCGACAAGGTGATCGAGGGCGCCGAGTACACTTACGCCACGATCGGCGACACCGGCACGACCGTTCAGGTCGCGACCTATGGCAAGCTCTTCGCCATCACGCGCCAGGCGATCATCAACGATGATCTCGGCTTCTTCGATCGCGTGCCGCGCAAGATGGGCCGTGCCGCGAAGCGCACCATCGGTAACCTCGTCTATGCGGTTCTGAATTCGAACCCGACCATGCAGGACGGCACCGCGCTGTTCCATGCCAACCACGGCAATCTCGCGGCGGTCGCGGCCGCACCGAGCGTTGCCAGCATCGGCGCCGCCCGCGCCGCCATGGCCCGTCAGAAAGACGAGGCGGGAGTCGGCACGAGCGTCGGCGTGAAGCCGAAGTTCATGCTGCTGGCGCCGGAGATCTTCGACGCAGCGGCGACGATCCTCGCCGCTGAGAAGACGCCGGGTGACGCGGCCGGCACGCCGAACGCGGTGCGGAACGCCGCCACCCCGATCAGCGACAGCCGCCTTTCCGGCACCGCCTGGTATCTGGCCTCCGATGCCGGCCAGGTCGATCAGATCGAGGTCACCTATCTCGACGGCGTCGAGGAGCCCTTCCTCGACCAGAAGGATGGATGGAGCGTCGATGGCTCGGAATTCAAGGTCCGAATCGACGCTGGCGTGAAGGCGCTGCACTGGCGCGGCCTCTACAAGAACGCCGGCGCCTAAGGGTCGTCGTCGCCGTTCAGACGGGCGGCTGACGCCGCCCGTCACAGCCTTCCAACTCATCGCGAGGATCTACATCATGAAGAACTTCATCCAGGAGGGTGACGTCCTTACCCTGCCGGCTCCGACCGGCGGCGTGGTCTCCGGCCAGGCTTATCTCATCGGCGTGCTCTTCGGTGTCGCCATGGCCTCCGCCGCTGAGGGCGCCGACTTTCCGTTCAAGACGACCGGCGTTGTCGAGCTGCCGAAGACTTCGGCGCTCGCAATCGCCGTCGGCGATGCGTTGTATTGGGACAACACGAATCGCGTCCTGAACAAGACCGCCTCCGGCAACACGCTTGTCGGCGGCGCGGTCGCGGCTGCCGCCAATCCTTCGGCCACGGCCCGCATTCGCCTGAACGTCTGATCGTGATCGACTTCGATCGCCTCCTCCTGCGGCCGGCTATGGGCGCCTTCGCCCGGCCGGTCGCGTTCCTGCCGAAGGGCGGCAGCCCATTCTTGGGGCGAGGCGATTTCAGGAGGCCGACCGAGGACGTCCAGCTCTCGGAAGGCGAGATGACGACAGCGGCGCCGACATTGGGCGTGCGCGCTTCCGAACTGGACGCGATGCCGCGGCAGAACGATGGCGTCTATGTCGACATCGTCGCCGACCCGGCGGAGCCCCTCGGCTTCCGGGTCACGCCTCGTTCCCAGCGCTTCAAGATCGTCGACGTCCGTCCTGACGGGGAGGGCGATCTGAAACTCGTGCTCGCGCAGGTGAGCAGCCCATGACCGACTTCAATCGCGAGATCCGCGACGACACGATCGCGCGGCTCAAGGGTCTCTCGCGCTACGCTCCGACCGGCCGTCCCGGCTCGCCCGCTCAGATCCGCCGCACGCCGATCATGCCACCGCAGGTCGACGATCTCCCATGCCTGCTCGTCTATCTGACCGGCCAGCGGATGACGCCGCCCGGCGACGCCAATGCTGGCCAGCCGGACTTCGTCCACGAGGCGGTGCTGAACATCTCCGGCGTGCTCGCGGCGGATGACGAGGACGACCTCGACGACCGCACCAGCGCTGCCGCCGCAGAGATCCTCGAAACCCTGCTCGAGGATCCGGACTGGCTTAAGCAATTCGAGGCCATCACTGCCATCGAGCAGCGCGTCGGCTTCGATCAGCAGAATTATCTGGCGGCGATCGTCCTGACGTCGATCACGATCACCTATCGGACCAACTGGCCGCCACGCGTTCCGGACGACTTCGCGACCATCCACATGCGCACGCCGGATGGGCGAGGCGCCGACTATCCCGTGAACCCCGAGGCCTGATCATGAAGCTTATTCCTGCCGATCCGGCGGTGCCGCTCTACGGCCCCGCGGGCGAACTCGTCGACCCTGTCGAGGGCGTCACCGTTGATGATCTCGACGTCTTCTGGAACCGGCGCATCTGCGCTGGCGAGGCGGTTGTCGCCCCTGCCAAGACGGCTCGGCCGGCCAAGGCCGACTAGTCCGCTCCCCCATCCCTCCCGCCATCGCTTTCCGACAGGAGCGCGCCCATGCCCGTCTCTTTCAATACCATTCCGGCCGACTTCAACCTGCCGCTTTATTATGTCGAGGTCGACCCCTCGAAGGCTGGCCAGGTCGTGCTTGATCAGCCCGGCCTGATGGTCGGCCAGAAGCTTGCGGCTGGTTCCGCCGTCGCCGACGTGCCGATCGCCGTCGGCAGCCTGGCGCAGGCGCAGGCCTATTTCGGCATCGGCTCGATGCTGGAGCGCATGGTCGCGACCTTCTTCAAGAACAACCAGGCGCAGGAACTGTGGTGCCTGCCGCTGGCCGAGCCCGGCGCAGGCGTTGCCGCAACGGGACAGATCGCGATCACTGGCCCCGCGACGGCTGCCGGTACGCTCAGCGTCTATATCGCCGGGCAGCGCGTGCAGATCGCGGTTGCTGCCGCGGCCACTGCGACCGCCATCGGCGCGGCGCTGGCGACGGCGATCAATGCCATGACGACGCTGCCGGTCACCGCTGTCAGCACGACTGGCACGCTGGCGCTCACGGCGCGCTGGAAGGGCCTCACCGGCAATGATGTCCATATCGGCATGAACCTTGGCGGCGTCGCCGCTGGCGAGGCGACGCCGGCCGGCGTCGCCATCGCGATCACGGCGATGGCGGGCGGCACCGCCGCGCCGACGATGACCACGGGCATGGCCGGCCTCGGCGATGACCCCTATGAATATGTCGCTTTCCCGTTCACCGATTCGACGTCGCTCAACGCGATCGAGGCCGAGTTCGGGTTTGGCGATGCCGGCCGCTGGGGCTGGATGCGCCAGCTTTACGGCCATGTCTTCTCGGCGGCGCGCGGCACCTATTCCGCGCTGATCACGCTCGGCACCAGTCGCAATTCCGGTGTGACCAGCATTCTCGGCGTCGAGGTTGCGACGCCAACCCCCATCTGGGAGATTGCCGCGGCCTATGCCGCGCAGGCGGCGCGCGCGCTGCTCAACGATCCGGCCCGGCCGCTGCAGACGCTGCCGCTGCTCGGCGTCGCCGCTGCCGCCAAGGGCTCGCGCTTCGCGATGCTCGAGCGCAATACGCTGACCAAGTCCGGCATTGCCGTCACCGCCATCCTGCCGGACGGCACGGTGCAGATCAGCCGCGAGGCGACGACCTACCAGACCAACACGCTCGGCACGCCTGATACCGCCTACAATCTGGTGACGACGCTCGCCACGCTGGCGCGGCTGTTCAGGAACCAGAAGCAGGCGATCACCTCGAAATATGCCCGGCACAAGCTGGCCAACAACGGCACCAAGTTCGGCGCCGGCCAGGCGATCGTCACGCCGAACGTCATCCGCGCCGAGCTGGTCGCGCAATATGAGAACGACGAGTTCAACGGCCTCGTCGAGAACGCCGACGCCTTTGCCGCCAACCTCGTCGTCGAGCGCGACAGCCTCAATCCGAACCGGGTCAACGTCCTCTATCCGCCGGATCTGGTGAACCAGCTGCGCATGTTCGCCGTGCTGGCGCAGTTCCGGCTGCAATACACCGACGCCGCGGCCTAAGCGCTCGCCGTCTCTCCGACGGCCGTTGCCGTCTTCCTGACTTTTCACATCCGAACAGGAGGCCCCCATGCCCCAAAAGGCCCGTGGCGGCATCGCCTATATCAAGGCCGATGGCGTTCAGTACGATCTGCGCGGCAACTGCACCGTCTCGCCCGATGACACCGAGCGCGAAGGTATCGCCGGGCAGGACGGCGTGCACGGCTTCCTGGAGCGGCCGCGCGTGCCATTCATCTCGATCGACATCACGGATGGCGCCGGCGTCTCGCTGCAGCAGCTGCGCGCCATCAAGGACGCGACGGTCACGGCCGAGCTCGCCAACGGCAAGGTCTATGTCTTGCGCAACGCCTGGACGTCGGACGCGCACGAGATCAACACCGGCGATGCGCAGATCAGCGTGAAGTTCGAAGGCATGAGCTGCCGCGAGCTGGTCTAGGCGGCTCGACGATCGTCAACCACGACTTTCCCCAGACACCTCAGAGGCAGCTGCTGATGACCGAAACAACCAGCGCATCCGACGGCAAGATCCACGTGCCCCTTTCCAAGGCGATCCCCGCGCATGGCGAGGATATCAAGGAACTCGCTTTCCGCGAGCCGACCGGGGGTGACATAACCCGCTGTGGCAATCCGGTGAAGTTCAACCTCGCCTCAGCGGATCCGGAGCCCTCGTTCGACGAGGTCAAGATGACCGCAATGATGGCGGCTTTGGCCGGCGTGCCGCCGTCATCGATCGCGGTGCTCACATCTCGCGACTGGATGACCTGCGCGTGGATGCTCTCCGATTTTTTCGCTCCGGACCTGGCAACGCTCTCGAGACGTGCTGCTGGCTAGCCCGCTTTTACAACTGCGCGCCGACAGCGTTCTTCGACGAGACGCTGACATCGCTCGCGCGGCTCTCCGAACAGACCATCCTGCTGATCAAAGACGAGGCGGACCCCCATGACCGATGAACGCCTCCGCCTGATCGCAGAGATGCGCGACCGGCTGTCGCCGCAACTGCGTCGTCTGAAAACGGTCATGGAGTCGACGGGCAGGGTCGACGCATTCAAGAAGCTCGCGAAGGACATGACCGCGGCCGAGCGGGCGGGTTATCGGTTCGGCTTTATGATGGGCCGGACGATCCGCTATGGCGCGATCGCGGCCGCTGGCGGCGCGGTCGTCGCCGGCGCAGCCTTCGTCAAGTTCGGCAAGGATGCGGCCGACGCGCTCGACGAGAATGCCGCGCTGGCCAAGCAGATCGGCATCAGCGGCGACGCGCTCCGGACGCTGCAGGGCGTGGCGACAAGGTACAATGTCACGCAGGAGGGCCTCGCCAGTGGCCTGACGAAGTTCAATGTCAACTTCGGCCGCCTGAAGCAAAATCAGGGAGCGTTCTACACCTACCTGAGCAAGACCAACCCGGCGCTCGCCGCGCAGTTCAAGCAGGTCGGCTCGACCGGCGATGCCTTCCTGCTGCTCTCCGACGCGATCTCGAAAACCGCTGATCCAGCCAAGCGGGCCGCGCTGATCAAAGCGGCGGGGTTGCCGCAGGAATTCCTGCGTTTCTTCGCCGATGGGCCGGATGATCTTCGCCAGACGATCAAGGAAGTCATCAAGCTGCAAGGTTTGCTTGGTCCCGGCGCCTTCTCCGAGGCCGCTCGCTATGGCGATGCAATGGACAATATCGGCCTCGCTTGGAAGGGTTTGCGCGACGAACTCGCATCCGCCGCTCTGCCGGTGGTCAATCCTCTTCTCGAAGGCCTTGCCAACTTCGTGGCGGACAACCGTGACGACATTGTCAGCGGCTTCAAGGTGATCGCGACCGATGTCGGTGCCGGACTGCAGTCGGTCGGTGCCGCGTTCGCCAGCATCGACAAAAAGCAGTGGATGGACTTCTGGACCGACGTCAAAGGAACGGCTTCGGCGCTCGCGGCGCTGGCGAGCGGTATCAACTCGGTGGTCCAGAGTTTCGGCGGATGGAAAGTCGTCATCGGCAGCATTCTGGCCTTGAAGGCGGCCGGCTTTGCCAAAAATCTCATTGGTGGCGTCCTGCCGGATAGTGCCACCAGTGCTGCGGCTGGTGCTGCGGGCGGCGCCGCGGCGGGAGCGGTCAAGAATGGCCTGCCGGGGCTGGTGGCGTTGACGGTTGCGGGGCTAGAAAAGCTGGCGCCCCTCTTCCGCACTGGTGGACCTCTCGCGCTTGTGCTTGGGCTCGGCGCGGCGGGAGAGGCTTTCCATCCGACCACGCCGCAGAATTTCCCTTATCGCTGGAACACCGCGCCGGGCTTTGATGTCGGCGCGGAAGAGCGTGCGCGCCGATGGGAGCGCGAATTCCGCTCCGATCCGGAGGGAACGCGGGGCCGCATGCGCGTTCAACTCGGCCGCCGTGCTGATGTCGATGCGGCAGCGAAGACGCTGGCTGATGTCGACGCGACGATCAAGACACTGCGCGAGCATGGTGCCGACAAGACCATGGCGAAGGATTTCGCCGACCTTGTTGCGCAGCGCAATGCGATGGCCGCGCGGATCGAGGAAGAGCGCGCCGCCGACATCGGCAAAAAGATCGGGGGCGAAGCCGCCAAGAGCTTCTTCGATGGTGTGCGCAGCTGGTTTCGGACGATGTCCTATCAGGGCGGCGCAGGCGGTGGCGGCGCGCGCGTGTGGAGCGCCTCCTATCAGCCGAGCGGCGGCGGCACTGGCATGGGCGGCCCGCGCGCCAATGGCGTCGGCGGTTCCTATGCCGGCAAGGGCATGCTCGATCTCATTGCCGCAGCCGAGGGCACCGGCAACAACTACAACGAGACGCTCGGCTACGGCCGCTTTACGGGCGGCAAGGTCAACCTGACCGGCATGACGCTGGACCAGATCGACGCCTTGCAGACGCGGATGCTGCAGCACCCGGGCAACAGCTTCAATTCCTCGGCTGTCGGCCGCTACCAGTTCACGCGGACGCGCCTGCGCGATCTCCGCAAGCGCTTCAACCTGCCGGGATCGGCTGTCTACAACAAGGCGATGCAGGACGCGCTGGCGCGGGCGTCGCTCGCCGAACGTGGCGGCTCCATCGGCTCGCTCCGCAATGAGTGGGAAGGGCTGCGGCGCGTTCCGGACAATGCGCTGAGGGACGCTATGCAACGGCACAACCGGCGCAAGCGCGAGGAACGGCAGAAGGTGGAAGGCTCGGCCTCCGTCGATATCCGCTTTCCGAACGGCGTTCCACCCGGCACCAAGGTCGGCGCGCAGGGCAAGGGCCTGTTCCGCGAGGTCAATCTCGACACCGGCCGCAGCATGAAAGAGGCAATGGCATGAGCTGGCGCGACCGCCTGCGCCCGGCCTTCTTCCGTGGCGTGCCGTTTCATGTCGACGAAGACGAGATCAATGGTGGCCGCCGCGTCGTGCCGCACGAATATCCGAAGCGGAACACCGGCTATTCGGAGGACATGGGCCGGCGCCTGCGGGCCTACCGCGTGCGTGGCTACCTGATCGGCGCCGACTATGACCTCGTCGCCCGGCTGATGCTGGCGGCGCTCGAGGCGGATGGTTCCGGCCTGCTCGTGCTGCCGCTCGTTGGCGAAGATACCGTTCTCGCGGTCAACTTCTCCTATGTCGAGACGCGCGAGGAAGGTGGCTATGGCACGTTCGACATGGATTTCATCCAGGAAGGGCAGCCGGTCGCGGCGTCCGCCGGCGTCGACACGGGCGCGGCCGTCAATACCGCGGCGGACGCGGTGAAGGCCAGCACGGCCAGCAGCCCGATGAAGGGCGCGTTCACGCCTTCGGGAATCGGCAGCCAATGAGCACCCGCGATCTCGCCGAGGCGATGGCTCTCGCAGTCGCCCTTTCGGACATGCTGCTCGTCAAGGGCGGGCCGCGCGGCCAGACGGCCTCGGACCTGCGCCGGGCGGTCACCCGCTTTCAGGCCAATCTCGAAACTGGCTACCGGACGCAGATGCTCGGCCCGGTGATCGCCGGCCTCTTCGATGCGGCGGTTGCGGCCGGCCTCGCGGCGACAAGCTTCCGCGCCGTCCGCGACGCGGCCCGAAATGCGGTGACGCATGTCGATCTCGCCGCATGGACGCGGCGATCCTTCTGGCGCCAGGCGCTCGTCGCCGAGGTGCGCCAGCTGGCTGCCGTCAACTTCACCGATCGCGATGCGGTCGACGCGGCACGGGCCGGGCTGATCACGGCGTTCGACGACGTGATCGAGGATGCGTCGGAGATGCAGGAATTCCAGATCATGCGGGACCTGACGTCGTTGTTCACCGCGATCCAGCGCCATCTTGCGACAACGGCGATTCCGCTGCCGCGCCTGATCACGTTCGACACGCCGTCCTCGCTGCCCTCGCTCGTGCTGGCGCACCGGCTCTATGGTGACGCCTCGCGCCGGCAGGAGCTCGAGCGCGGCAGCAAGGTGGTGCATCCGCTGTTCATGCCGCGCGCCGGCCGGGCGCTCGCCTCGTGAGCATCCTGCCGCTTTCGGCTTCCATGATGACGGCCGCCGGGCCGGAGCTCTGCCAGGTCTATTGCAACGGCCAGATCTTCGAAGGCTGGACGGAGCTGTCGATCTCGCGGAGCACGCAGGAGGCAGCCGGCCGTTTCCGCCTTTCGGTGACGGAACCGACGACCGCCTCCGGCAAGATCCTCGGATGGCAGATCCGCCCGGGTGACCCGGTCAAGATCAAGCTCGGCGGCACGCTCGCCGTCGATGGTTTCGTCGACATCCGCCAGGCGGCCTATGATGCCAACAGTCACGGCGTCGAGATCGCCGGGCGCAGCAAGACAGCGGACGCGATCGAGGCCGCTGCCGTGACGGACGAAGGCAAGCCGGCCGGCCCCTTCGCTGGCTACAAGCTGGACGAGATCGCCCGCGCGCTGCTTGATCCGCTGTCGATCGATCTGAAGGTCATCGGCGATATCGGGGCGGTGTTTCCGATGGTCACCGTCCAGGTCGGCGAAAGCGTGTTCGAAGTGATCGAACGGCTGGCGCGGCTGCGCGGTTTCCATGTCACAGATGATGCCGACGGCAGCCTCGTGCTGGCCAACAAGGTCGAGCCCGAGGCCGAACCGGTCGGGCTGGTCGAGGGCGTCAACATCCTCTCAGCCAGTGCGATGATGGATCTGAGCAAGGTCGGATCGGACTATTTCGTGTACGGCCAGGCAACGGGCAATGACGATCAATCCGGCGCCGCTGTCGCCAACCAGACGGCCAAGGTGACGAACGACAAGGCGCCCCGCAAGCGGCCGAAGGTCGTCGTCATGGAAGAGCCAGGCGACAAGGAAGACATGCAGGCCCGTGGCGACCGGGAGATGGCGCAGGAGGCGGAACGCCAGGCCGCTGTCCAGGTCACGCTGCAGGGCTGGTTCACGGCCGCTGGCGATCTCTGGAAACCGGGCATGACCGTCAAGCTGACCTCGCCGATGCTCTTGATCGACCGCGACATGATGGTGGCGGCCGTCGAGTTCGCGCAATCGGATTCGAGCGGCACGGTGACGAACCTCGACCTGATAACCCTGGAGGCCTTTGCACTGGCGGCGCCAGCCGATGACGCGCCGGCGCCGCCGACCGAGGATGGTGGCGATCCGGACGATGATCCGGAAGACGCCGACGTCTCCGCCTCGGCGGCGCTCTGGAGCCCGCGTTCGACTGGAACAGCCGCATGAGGATGACACAGCGGGACGCCGGCCGCCGGGCTTTGCTCGGCGCTTCGCGCGGCGTCGTCAAGGCGGTGTCGTCGCGGGCGAAACAGCAGAAGCTGCAACATCTCGATATCGAGGCCTTCGGCGGCGAGACGCATGAAGGCGCCGAACACGTCGAAGCCTATGGATTTGCCGCCAAGCCGCATGCCGGTGCGGAGGCCTTCGTCGTCTATCTCGGCGGCAACCGCAATCATCCGATCGTCATCAGCGTTGCCGATCGTCAGTTTCGCCCTCAAGGCCTCGCCGATGGCGAAGTGATCTTCTACGACGACCTCGGCCAGAGCGTGCACCTGACGCGCGCCGGCATTGTGGTGACGGCGCCGACGATCACGCTCAACGGCAATGTCGTCGTGAACGGCGACCTGACGATCACCGGCGGCAGCGTCACCAATGACGGCGTCAATATCGGCTCCACGCACCGCCACAGCGGTGTGACGCCCGGCACCGGTAACACCGGCACCCCCGTCTGACCTGAGGCATCCCCTTGGCCGATATCCGCACTGCACAAACCGTCTCGCTCGAGGCGGTGACGACCGATTGGCTTGTGACCGCCGGCGGCAGCCTCGACGACAGCGAGGAGCTTGCGACGGCGTTCCGCATCGCGCTCTTCACCGATGCGCGGGCGCTCGATGACGACGTGCTTCCGGATGGTGGCGAAGACCGCCGCGGCTGGTGGGCCGATATGGATGCCGAGGCGCTTTGGAATGGCTGGCCGATCGGCTCCCGCCTCTGGCTGCTCGCCCGCGAGAAGATCACGGCGGAGACGGTGACGCGGGCCGAGCAGTACTGCCGCGAGGCGCTGGATCCGTTCATCAAGCGGCGGATCGTCAGCCGGATCGATATCGCCCTCGAGCGCCTCGGCCTCTCGATGATTGGCGGCACGATCACCGCCTATCGCGGCCCGCTGAAGGCGGTCGATCTTCGTTTCGAAAACCTCTGGTCAGAGATCGGTTGATGGCTTTCAGCACCCCGACCCTGAAGCAGATCCGTGCCCGGGTCCGCGACGACGTCACGTCGCGGCTGCCCGGCGCCGATGCTGCCGTGGGAAACTCGAACCTCCGCGTCATGTCCGACGCCAATGCCGGCCTCGCGCTCGAGGAGCATGCCTTCCTGCTCTGGCTCGCGCGCCAGCTGATGCCCGATACCGCCGAGGCGGAATGGCTGGAGCGATTCGGCAATATCTACCTGCGCCGAGGCCGCAAGGCGGGAACCTTCGCGACCGGAACCATCACGCTGAGCGGAACACCGGGAACCATCGTGCCGGCGGGCACCGCGCTGCTCTATGGCAACTATGTCTATGAGACCGTCGATCCGGTGACGATCGGCGCCAGCCCGACTGCGGCGGATATCGAAGCCGTCATGGCCGGCGCCACGCCCTCGCTCGAGGTCGGGGGCTCGCTGCGGCTTCAGACGGCGATCTCCGGCGTCAACGCCACCGCGCCTGTGACATCAGGCGAGGCCGGCATCGATGAAGAGAGCGACGACGATCTGCGGGTGCGCGTGCTCGACCGGATCCGTAAGCCGCCGATGGGCGGCGATGCCAATGACTATGTCGCATGGACGCTGGAAGTCCCGGGCGTCACGCGCGCCTGGCCAGCGCCGCGCGAAATGGGCATCGGTACCGTCACCATCCGTTTCATGATGGACGATCTGCGCGAGGACGGATTTCCGCTCTCCGGCGATCTGGTGACGGTCGCCGACTATCTCGAGACGGTGCGGCCTGTGACGGTCAAGGACCTCTTCGTCGTCGCGCCAATCGCCGAGCCGATCAATTTCACGATCTCCGGACTCGTCAGCGACACGGCCGCGGTGCGCGCCTCGATCGCGGCCACCGTCGCCGACATGCTGGCGCGGCGGGCCGCGCCCGGCCAGACGATCTATTTCTCCTGGGTATCGGAAGCGATCTCCTCGGCGACCGGCGAGGATCACCACGTCCTGACTTTCACCGATCACGCGATGCCAACGATCGGCCATATCGCCGTGCCCGGGGTGATCACCTATGCCTGACGCGCTCCGTCGCTCCGGCGACGATTATGCCGACGGATTCGCAGCGCTGCTGCCGACCGGCGCTGCCTGGCCGCGCGAGCCAGACGCCGTGCTCATGCTCCTGGTGCGTGGCCTCGCCGAGGAATGGGCCCGGGTCGATGGACGCGCCGCCGATCTGCTGGCCCGCGAGGCGGACCCGCGCGCGACGCTTGAATTGCTTTCCGAATGGGAGGCCGCTTTCGGGCTTCCGGATCCCTGTGTCGCTGAACCGCTTACGATCGAGGATCGACGTGCGTCGCTGACCGGGAAGATGACCCTGGAAGGCGGCCAGTCGCTGGCGTTCTTCCTGCAGGTGGCAGCAGACCTCGGCTATTCGATCTCTATCCGCGAGCACGCGCCTTTTATGTTCGGCGTTTCGCGCTTTGGCGACACCGGCAAGCGCTGGGAAATCGCGCCGCCGGAAATGCGCTTCGTCTGGACGATCAAGGTCGGGTCGCCGCGCCTCAGCTGGTTCCGCTTCGGCTCCGGCCGCTTCGGCGTCGACCACCATCTCACCATCGGCCTCGCGACCGATCTCGAATGCCGCATCGGCCAATACGCGCCGGCGCACACCCTCGTCGTCTTCGATTACTCCTGAGGTTCCCATGAAATACTGGCCGCCCTACGGATCAACCGATCCGAACGCTTCCTATGTCAACGGCGACCCGACGACCGGGACCGAGGGCTCAATTCCCGACTGCCGGGGCTTTGAGCAGCCCCAGCGCGAGATTCTCGCCGTGATCGCCGGCGCGGGTCTGACCCCGTCCGATGCTGACCTGACGCAGCTCCGCACGGCCGTCAGAGGCAGCTTCTCGCTAACGGCGCCCGGCTATCAGAAGCTTCCGTCAGGCATGATCATGCAATGGGGCACGGCAGTCGTTGGCGCTTCCGGGGTCGTAACATCAGGCGGTACGGTCACCTGGCCGGTGGCATTCCCGAACGCATGCCGGATGGCAATGGCGTCAGCCGGCAGCGCTGCCAATACGACGAACGGCTATTTGCCATCCTGCGGCTTCTCTGCGTTTTCCGCGACGACCGGAACTCTGATCTGCGACACGCTGACCGGCGGCAGTGCGACGCCCATCTTCTTCAACCAAACTGCCAACATCCGCTGGCTTGCGATCGGCTACTGAGGTTCATCATGCAGATTTTCGCAACGATCGAAGCCGGGCGCGCAACGGGCTTCTTCCCGTCCGACCTTTTCCCAACGCCGCCCACCGGCTCCGTGCCGATCAGCAATGATCTTTGGCTCGATTGGATCAATCATCCAGACAAGATCATGGTCGACGGGGCGCTTATCGATCCGCCGGCTCCCCCGCCGCTCGTCGGCGAGGCGTTGGATGCGCTCAAGACATCCCTGCGCACGGCGATCGACGCCGAGGCCGAGCGCCAGCGGCTCCGCTACATCACCGCCGGCGCCGGCCAGGCGATGACCTATGCCCGCAAGACGGAAGAGGCCAAGGCCGCGAGTGCGGACGCGACGCCAACGGCCGAAGCCTATCCGCTGCTTGCCGCATCGGTCGGGATCGACGGCGCCGATATAGCCGCGGTCGCGGCCGTGGTGCTCGCGATGGATGCGCAGTGGTCCGTGATCGGCGCCGCGATCGAAGCGGCGCGGCTCTCGGCCAAGAAGGCCGTGACCGAAGCCGCCGACGAAGCCACGGCGCGATCCGCCGCTGTCGTGACCTGGCCGGCCTGATCATGCCGACGCTCGTCGATATCGATGTCTGGCGGGGGAACAACCTGCCGCCGACCTTCTGGCCTTGGGCCGACGGGTATCTCGGCACGGCCGATTGCCAACTCACGGTTTGGGTTGGCGACGAAGAGCTGTTCTCCGCCGTCAATGGCGATGGCCTGACGATCGACCCTTATGGGCGCCAGTTCATCTGGGAGCGGACGCTCGACCAATCCCGAGTGATCCCGCTTGGCCGCATCGCGCGATACGAGCTCGAGGACCGCGCCGGCGGCGAGGCGACGCTGTTCTATGGCGCCGTCGTCGGTCTTGGCGGGCTCAATCTCGACGGCACACAGGCGGGGGCGGAAGGCGCTCTCGACTTCTCCCTTTCGGCCAACTCCGGCCAAGACCTTGATGGATGGATCTGACCATGGCCGCTGCACTGATCACGAAACTCATCAAGGATGGTATCGGCGGCTTGCTGCCGCGACGTCTTCTTGATGCCGCTGGCGATGGCACCGGCCCGTTCGTTGCGATCACGATTCCGGGCAAGGCCGATGGAACTGGCGTTGTCGATATAGAGGCGCTCTCTGCCGCCGAGATTGCCGCGATCAATGCCGTCACCGCGACGATCGACAATGGTGTGCCAATCACAGCGGCGGCGCTCCCGCTCCCGACCGGCGCAGCGACCGCTACCGGCGTCTCTGCAGTCAAAGATGCTGTCGATATCAACACCTCGCAACTGCATGGCGACTTCGGCACCGTTGTCACGATGCTCGGCAATCCGTTGCCACTCCCGACTGGCGCCGCGACCGATGCCTCGCTCGCATCGATCCTCGCCAAGCTTCCAGCCTCTCCAGCTCTCGACGCATCGATTGGCGGCACGTCCGCTGCGGCTGCCGGAGACACGGGGGCCTCGACCACCAATGGTTTCCTGCGCTGGCTGCGCGACAAGTTCGCCGCCGGCATCACGCTTGCGGCGGGATCGGCCGTCATCGGCAAGGTCGTGCAGCAGGTCGCCTCGGCGGATGTCTCCGCGACGAACCCCGTTCCCGTCGGCGGCGCGCAGCTCGTGACGGTGGCGGCGACGATCGCCAGCGGGGGTAGTCTGTCCGGCGCCGTAGATCTCGGCACGGGCAGGCTTGTCGGCCTGATCATGCCGGCATCCTGGACGACCGCGTCCATCAGCTTTCAGGCCTCGGCCGACGGCGCGAACTTCTATGATCTTTATGACGACAGCATCGAGCGAGCGATTGCCTCTGGCTCTGCGATCGCCTCTCGGTTCATCGCTTTGTCGCTGTCAGACTGGCTCGGCGTTCGCGCCATCAAGGTTCGTTCCGGCAGCACATCGGCAGCGGTGAACCAAGGCGCCTCCCGCATCATCACCCTCGTCACGGCGCGCTGACCCATGTCGACGCTTATAGCGCGAAAGCTCAAGGCGCGGCCGACATGGCTGCCCAGAGGCGCCACCGAATGGCTCGATCTCCGCTCCGGCCGCTACTACGCAGCTGGCAAGCCGCGCGCGACGCTGGATGCGGCGTTCTCTGCAGCTGGGCTGACCTTCGCCCGTGCCAGCCAGGGCGGCTACTTCGGCGGGGGCGGTATCATCGCCTATGCGGCGGCCGGAACGCCCCGCCTCGACACGCATCCCGCGACGCTGGCGCCGCTCGGCCTGCTGATCGAGCGGGCGATGACGCCGCTCTCGACCAATGGCGAGGCGATCGACAACGCCTATTGGTCCAAGGTCAACAACGCCTCCGGAACGCCACTCGCAGACGTCGACATCGCGCCGGACGGCACGACGACCGCGGACCGCTTCGTGCCCTTCACGGGCAATTCGAGCGCGATCCAGTTCTACCGGACCGTCACCGGCCTGACGACCGGTGTGAAGCACAGTCTCTCGGCCTTCGCCAAGCCCGACCCGACGGTCGGCATCCGCTATGCCGTCATCGGCATGCTGTTCGGCGGCACGCTGAAATCCGGCTGGGTCGACCTCGTTGCGCAGTCAGCCGGTAGTACCCAGAACGGCGGCACGATC
>DATMGR010000010.1:0-69294 GCA_035555375.1 Kaistia sp.
GTGAGCAGCTCCGGGCTGAGCGCCACGTCCGCCGACATCTCGCCGTCGACCTCGAAGTCGATGCGGCGGCGGCCGAGAAGCGCCACCGCTTCCTGGACGCGGCGGGCGCTGTCCGACGGCGGCTGGCCGAAGGTGGCGCTCGCCAGCAGCGCGACGCGCGGCTCGTAGCCGAGCCGGCGGGCGACGTGCGCCGCCTCGACGGCGATCTCGGCGAGTTCCGCGGCGGTCGGCGTCTCGTGCACGGCGGTGTCGGCGACGAGCACGGTGCGGCCGCGCGCCAGCACCAGCGACAGCCCGATCAGCCGGTGGCCGGGCTTCGCGTCGATCACCCGGCGCACCGTATCGAGGGTCGAGGCGTAGTGGCGGGTGGCGCCGGTAACGAGCGCGTCGGCGTCGCCGAGCGCCACCATCAGCGCGCCGTAGTAGTTGCGATCGGTGTTGACCAGCCGCTGGCAGTCGCGCTGCAGGAAGCCGCGGCGCTGCAGGCGCGCGAACAGGAAGTCCGCATAGTCGCGGTTGCGGCCGGACAGGCGCGCGTTGGCGATCTCCATGCCCGGCTTGAACTCGACGCCGGCGGCCGCGGCGGTGGCGCGCACGTCGTCCTCCCGCCCGATCAGGATGGCGGTGCCGAGGCCCTGGCTGACGAAGCTCGCCGCGGCGCGGATCGCCGCCTCCTCCTCGCCTTCGGCGAAGACGACGCGCTTCGGCTGCTCGCGCACCTTGTTGAAGACGTGGGCGAGCGTGCCGGCGACCGGATCGCGCCGCGCCGACAGCTGCGCGACGTAGGCGGTCATGTCGACGATCGGCTTGCGCGCGACGCCGGAGTCCATCGCCGCCTTCGCCACCGCCGGAGGCACCACCGCGATCAGCCGCGGGTCGAACGGGGCGGGAATGATGTACTGCGGCCCGAACCGCGGCCGGTGGCCCTGGTAGGCGGCGGCGACCTCGTCCGGCACGTCCTCGCGGGCGAGCAGGGCGAGGGCGTTCGCCGCGGCGATCTTCATGGCCTCGTTGATCGTCGTGGCGCGCACGTCGAGGGCGCCGCGGAAGATGTAGGGGAAGCCGAGGACGTTGTTGACCTGGTTCGGATAGTCCGAGCGGCCGGTCGCCATGATGGCGTCGCCGCGGATCTCGGCGACCTCCTCCGGGGCGATCTCGGGATCCGGGTTGGCCATCGCGAAGATGATCGGGTTCGGCGCCATCGAGCGGACCATCTCGTCGGTCAGGGCCCCCTTCACCGACACGCCGAAGAAGATGTCGGCACCGTCCATCGCCTCGGCGAGCGTCCGCTTCGGGGTGTCGACGGCGTGCGCCGACTTCCACTGGTTCATGCCCTCGGTGCGGCCCTTGTAGACGACGCCCTTGGTGTCGCAGAGGATGACGTTCTCGTTCGGCATCCCGAGCGCCTTGATGAGCTCGATGCAGGCGATGCCGGCCGAACCGGCGCCGTTGCAGACGAGCTTCGTCGTCTTCAGGTCGCGGCCGGTGAGGTGCAGCGCGTTGATGACGCCGGCGGTGGCGATGATCGCCGTGCCGTGCTGGTCGTCGTGGAAGACCGGGATGTCCATCAGCTCGCGCAGGCGGCTTTCGATGATGAAGCAGTCCGGCGCCTTGATGTCCTCGAGATTGATGCCGCCGAAGGACGGACCGAGATAGCGGACCGAGTTCACGAAGGCGTCAACATCCTCGGTATCGATCTCGAGATCGATCGAATCGACATCGGCGAAGCGCTTGAAGAGGACGGCCTTGCCCTCCATCACCGGCTTGGAGGCGAGCGGGCCGAGATTGCCGAGCCCGAGAATGGCCGTGCCATTCGAGATGACGGCGACGAGATTGCCGCGCGTCGTATAGTCGAAGGCGAGGCTCGGATCGGCGGCGATCGCCTTTACCGGCACGGCGACGCCGGGCGAATAGGCGAGCGAGAGGTCGCGCTGCGTCGCCATCGGCTTCGTCGGGATGATCTCGAGCTTGCCGGGCCGCCCGCGGGCGTGGAATTCCAGCGCCTCCTGGTCCGTGACGGCGGGACCGCTGCGCGCGGGTTTCTTCACTTCGGTCATGGGTGGCGGCTCTGGGTCAGGCGTTTCCGAAAGGCGAACGGCTCTTGGGGACCGTCTCGAAGGCGGAGGGCGACGATAGCATTGGATGACTGAATGTGAAGCGGCGAGATTGATGCCGAAAGGGTGAAACAGCTTTCGCGCTTTGCTAGGGTCACGCCATGTTGGACAATGCGAAGACCGATCCCGCGAGCGTCCGCCCGACGCCGATGATGGAGCAGTATCTGGAACTGAAGGTCGCCCATCCGGGGACGCTTCTGTTCTATCGCATGGGCGACTTCTACGAGCTGTTCTTCGGCGACGCGGAAATCGCCTCGCGCGCCCTTGGCATCACGCTGACGAAGCGCGGCAAGCATCTCGGCGAGGATATCCCGATGTGCGGCGTGCCGATCCATGCCGCAAACGACTATCTGCAGAAGCTGATCGCGCTTGGCCATCATGTCGCCGTCTGCGAACAGACCGAGGATCCGGCTGAGGCGAAGAAGCGGGGTGGCCGCTCGGTCGTGAAGCGGGACGTCGTGCGCATCGTCACGCCCGGCACGATCACGGAAGAGACGCTGCTGCGTGCCGGCGAGAGCAATTATCTCGCGACGCTGGCGCGCGGGCGCGGCGTCGGGCCGGGCGGTGCGGATCGCTGGGCGCTCGCCTTCATCGACATTTCCACCGGTGACTTCCGTGTCGTCGAGACGGGTCGCCTGCGCCTCGCCGCCGATATCGCCCGCATCGATCCACGCGAATTGCTGGCGCCGGATTCGCTGTTCGCCGATGCGGAGGCAGGCGCCCTGCTGCGCGGGTTGCCGCTGCCGCCGAGCCCGCTTCCGGCCGCCTTCTTCGATGGCGCGACGGCGGCAAACCGCCTCGCCGCCTATTTCGGCGTCGGCACGCTCGATGGCATCGCAGCCTTCTCGCGCGTCGAACTGGCCGCCGCCGCCGCAGCGCTCGCCTATGTCGAGAAGACGCAGATCGGTGCGCGTGTGCCCCTTGGCCGGCCGCTCCGCGAGACCGAAGGCGGGCTGCTCCTCATCGACGCGGCAACACGGGCCAATCTCGAACTGACGCGCACGCTCTCCGGCGAGCGGCGCGGCAGTCTGCTCGCGGCGATCGACCGTTGCGTCACCGGCGCCGGCAGCCGCATGCTCGCGGCGCGCCTGTCGGGCCCGATCACCGATCCGGACGAAATCGGCCGCCGGCTCGATGCGATCGACTGGCTCATCGCCGCGCCCGATCTGCGCCGCCGGCTGAGCGGGCAGCTCGCGGCCTGCCCGGATCTTGCCCGTGCGCTTTCCCGCCTCGCGCTCGATCGCGGCGGCCCGCGCGACCTCGCTGCGATCGGGGCAGGACTTGGCGCTGCCGCGACGATCGCCGAACTGCTGGGGTCCGCGGAAGGGCTGTTGCCGGACGAGATCGCCGCGGCGGCGGCGGTGCTCGTTGCCTTGCCGCCCGGTTTCGCGGAGCGCATCGGTGCTGCGCTCGATGACGAACTGCCGCTGCTGAAGCGCGACGGCGGCTTCGTCCGTGCCGGCCATGACGGCGAACTCGATGCGACGCGGGCGCTGCGCGACGAGAGCCGGCAGGTGATTGCGGCGTTGCAGGGCCGCTATGCCACTGAGACGGACGTGAAGGCGCTGAAGATCCGCCACAACAACGTCCTCGGCTATTATATCGAGGTGCCGCAGGTTCACGGCGAGAAGCTGCTCGGCGCCGATTTCGCGGGGCAGTTCATCCATCGGCAGACGATGGCCGGGGCGATGCGCTTCGTCACGACGGAGCTGGCGGGCCTCGAGGCGCAGATCGCCTCGGCCGCCGATCGGGCATTGCAGCGCGAGCTCGGCGTGTTCGATGCCCTCGCCGCGGCCGTCAAGGACGAGGATGCGGCCATCCGCGCGGCGGCCGGGGCGCTCGCCCGCCTCGACGTCGCGGCTGGCCTCGCAAATCTTGCCGAGGCCGAGGGCTGGTCGCGGCCGCTCGTCGACGGCTCACTTGCCTTCGAGATCGAGGGCGGCCGTCATCCGGTTGTCGAACAGGCCTTGAAGCGGGAAGGCGAGAGCTTCGTGCCGAATGATAGCCGCCTCGGCGACGACAGCGCCGAAGCGGGGCGCATCTGGCTCATCACCGGGCCGAACATGGCGGGCAAGTCGACCTTCCTGCGCCAGAACGCGCTCATCGCCGTGCTCGCGCAGATCGGCAGCTATGTGCCGGCGCGACGGGCGCATATCGGCGTTGTCGACCGTCTGTTCAGCCGGGTCGGCGCCGCTGACGATCTGGCACGCGGCCGCTCGACCTTCATGGTCGAGATGGTCGAGACGGCGGCGATCCTCAATCAGGCGACCGCGCGCTCGCTCGTCATTCTGGACGAGATCGGGCGCGGCACCGCGACCTTCGACGGCCTCTCGATCGCCTGGGCGGCGATCGAGCATCTGCATGAGGTCAACCGGTCGCGATCTCTCTTCGCCACGCATTATCACGAGCTGACGGCGCTGGCGCAGCGGCTCGACCGCCTGGAAAACGCCACCGTCCGCGTGCGCGAATGGCAGGGTGACGTGGTCTTCCTGCACGAGATCGTCCCCGGCGCGGCGGATCGCTCCTATGGCATCCAGGTGGCCAAGCTCGCCGGTCTCCCGCCCTCCGTGGTCGCGCGGGCCCGCGCCGTGCTGGAGCGGCTGGAGGAAGGCGACCGCAAGTCGCCGGCGACGACGCTGATCGACGACCTGCCGCTGTTCGCCGCCGCGCGGGTCGCCGAGATGCCGCGCGTTCCGGCAGCCGAGGATCCGCTTGGGCCTGCCCTCGACGCGCTCCTGCCGGACGAGATGACCCCGCGCGACGCGTTGGAAGCGCTCTACCGGCTGAAGGCGATGCGCGCCGGTCCCACCCAGCGCTGAGGCCTTTGCAATGCGGCTTGCGGTGGTGAACGTGGCGCCGTCATGCGAAGTGGATTAGCCTTGCGCGTCAAACGCCGTTTCCGGATGCCGCTCCCTTGATGAACCGTTCCGAATCCGCCCTCGTCGATGGGCGCAAGCTCTCGTCCGAATTGCAGGCGCTGGCCGCCGCCGAGCCGGACGAGGGCCGCCGCAGGCCGCTGGTGCTCGCCCGCCTGAAGGAAGTGCTGCGCGAGGGTCGCGCCCGCGCGGAAGAGCGGCTGCTGGCCGGGCAGCAGGGTTCGGCCTGCGCCCGCAGCCTCTCCGACATGATGGATGAGATCATCCGCGCGACCTATGATGTCGGCGCCCATATCGTCTATCGCGTCGACAAGCCGTCGACGGCCGAGCGCATGGCTGTGGTCGCCGTTGGCGGCTATGGCCGGGGCATGCTGGCGCCCGGCTCCGACATCGATCTCCTGTTCGTGCTGCCCTACAAGCAGACGCCCTGGGGCGAGAGCGTGGTCGAGTTCATGCTCTACATGCTGTGGGATCTCGGCCTCAAGGTCGGCCATGCGACCCGCAATGTCGACGAGTGCATCCGCCTGTCGCATAGCGACATGACCATCCGCACCGCCATCCTTGAATCCCGTTTCCTCTGGGGCGAGGAGAAGCTGTTCGCCGATCTAGAGCAGCGTTTCGACATCGAGGTCGTCAAGGGGACGGGCCCCGAATTCATCGCCGCCAAGCTCGCCGAGCGCGACGAACGTCATCGCCGCCAGGGCGCCTCGCGCTATCTGGTCGAACCGAACGTCAAGGAGGGCAAGGGCGGCCTCCGCGATCTGCATACGCTGTTCTGGATCGCCAAATATTTCTACCGCGTCCGCTCGGGCGATGCGCTGGTCGAGGCTGGCGTGTTCTCGCGCGCCGAACTCGCGCTTTTCCGCAAGGCCGAGAACTTCCTCTGGTCGGTCCGCTGCCACCTGCATTTCCTGACCGGCCGCGCCGAGGAGCGCATCTCCTTCGACGTGCAGCGCGAAATGGCGGTAAGGCTCGGCTACACCTCGCATCCTGGCATGAAGGATGTCGAGCGCTTCATGAAGCACTACTTCCTCTATGCCAAGGATGTCGGCGACCTGACGCTGATCTTCTGTTCGGCGCTGGAGGAGGAGCATGCCAAGCAGACGCCGCTGCTCAACCGCCTTTTCGGCGTCTCGCCGCGCCGCCGCCGTCGCAAGATCGCCGGCACCACGGATTTCGTCGTCGAGCACGACCGCATCAACATGGCCGACCCGCACGTGTTCGTGCGCGATCCGGTCAACCTGATCCGCCTGTTCCATCTTGCCGACAAGCACGACCTCGCCTTCCATCCCGATGCGATGAAGGCCGTGACGCGCTCGCTGAAGCTGATCGACGCCGATATCCGCGAGGACAAGACCGCCAACCGGCTGTTCCTCGAACTGCTCTCCTCGCGCAACCAGCCGGAGATCGTGCTGCGGCGGATGAACGAAGCCGGCGTGCTCGGACGCTTCGTGCCGGATTTCGGCAAGATCGTCGCGATGATGCAGTTCAACATGTATCACCACTACACGGTCGACGAGCACCTCATCCGCTCGATCGGCGTTCTCGCCGGCATCGACCGCGGCGAGCGCAGCCAGGACCATCCGCTGGCGAATTCGCTGATTGCGACGCTGCAGGACCGGACGGTGCTCTATGTCGCGATGCTCCTGCACGACATCGCCAAGGGCCGGCCGGAAGATCACTCGATCGCCGGCGCCCGCGTCGCGCGCAAGCTCGGGCCGCGCTTCGGTCTGACCCCGGCCGAGACCGAGACGGTCGCCTGGCTGGTCGAACATCACCTCCTGATGAGCATGGTCGCCCAGTCGCGCGATCTCGGCGACCGCAAGACGATCCAGGATTTCGCCGCCGTCGTGCAGAGCCTCGAACGGCTCAAGCTGCTGCTGATCCTCACGATCGCCGATATCACGGCGGTCGGGCCGGGCGTCTGGAACGGCTGGAAGGGCCAGCTGCTGCGGACGCTCTATTACGAGACCGAGCCGCTGCTCACCGGCGGCCACAGCCAGATCTCGCGCGACAAGCGGGTCGCCGCCGCCAAGGAGGAGCTCGATCAGGCGCTCTCGGGCTGGGCCGATGCCGAGCGGGAGACCTATCTGGAGCGCCATTACCCGGCCTATTGGCTGCGCGTCGATCTCGCCCGCAAGATCGCCCATGCCGAGCTGATCCGCGAAGCCGACACGACCGGCAAGTCGCTGGCGACCGCCGTGGCGGTGCGTTCCTTCGAGGGCGTCACGGAAATCACCGTGCTGGCGCCCGATCATCCGCGGCTGCTGTCGATGATCGCCGGCGCCTGCACGGCCGGCGGCAGCAACATCGTCGACGCGCAGATCTTCACCACCACAGACGGGCGCGCCATCGACACGATCTTCATCGCGCGCGAGTTCGACACCGACGAGGAGGAGACGCGGCGGGCGCTGAAGGTCGGCGCGCTGATCGAGGATGCGCTCTCCGGCAGCGTCGCCCTGCCCGAGGCGATCGCGCGCAAGGCCAAGCCGCGCGCGCGCATCAAGGCCTTCACCGTCGAGACGCGGATCCTGTTCGATAATTCCTGGTCGAACCAGTTCACGGTCATCGAGGCCTCCGGCATCGATCGGCCGGGCCTGCTCTACGACCTGACGCGCTCGATCTCCGATCTGAACCTCAACATCGCCTCGGCCCATATCGCGACCTTCGGCGAGCGGGCGGTCGACGTGTTCTATGTCACCGACCTCATGGGGCGGAAGGTGACCAATGCCGGGCGCGAGGCCGGCATCCGAAGGCGGCTGGCAGAGGTGTTCAATGGCGCGCTTCCAGGCGAGAAGGCGCCCTTGAAGAAGGTCGGATGACGCCCGTATGTCGCTGATGCGGAATTTCATGACCGTAGGCGGCTCGACGACCTCGAGCCGCCTCCTCGGTTTCGTCCGCGACATGTTCATGGCTGCCGCGCTCGGGACCGGGCCGGTGGCCGATGCCTTCCTGGTCGCTTTCCGCTTTCCGAACCTCTTCCGGCGGCTGTTCGCCGAAGGCGCCTTCGCCTCGGCCTTCGTGCCGCTTTTCGCCCGGACGCTTGAGGGCGAGGGCGTCGATGCCGCCCGGCGCTTCGGCTCGGAAGCGCTCTCCGCGCTGCTGGCCTTGCTGATCGCGATCACGCTTGTCGCGGTCATCGGCATGGTGCCGCTGATGTATGTGATGGCGCCCGGCTTCGTCTCCGATCCGGCCAAGTTCGACCTGACCGTCCTCTTGACGCGGATCGCCTTCCCCTATCTGACGCTGATCTCGTTGCTCGCGCTTTATAGCGGGGTGCTCAACGCCCGCGGCCGCTTCTTCGCCGCTGCGATGGCGCCGGGCCTGCTCAATGTCGTCTTCGTGGCGGCGCTCGCTTATGTCCTGCTCTCGCATCACGAAAACACGGCTGAGGCGGGCATTCTCCTGGCCTGGGCGACGCTGGTCGGCGGCGTGCTGCAATTGGCGCTGGTCGTTGGCGCGGCCTGGCGCGACGGGATGCTGCTGCCGCTTCGCTGGCCCCGTCTGACGCCTGGGGTCAGGCGGCTGACGGCGCTCGCCGTGCCTGGCCTCATCGCTGGCGGCGTCACGCAGATCAACATCGTCATCGGCACGATGATCGCCTCCTTCGCCCCCGGCGCGATCGCGGTGCTCGGCTATGCCGATCGCCTCTACCAGCTCCCGCTCGGCATAGTCGGCGCCACCATCGCGGTGGTGATGCTGCCGGATCTTTCGCGGCATCTGCGTGCCGGACGCGACGATCTCGCCGATCACACGCAGAACCGCAGCCTCGAATTCGCCATGGCGCTGACATTGCCGGCTGCGATCGCCCTGTTCGTCCTGGCGAAGCCGATCGTGCAGGTCATCTATCAGCGCGGCGCGTTCGGGCCCGAGGATACGCTGGCGACCGCCGAGACGCTGATGGGCTTTGCCGCGGGATTGCCGGCCTTCGTGCTCATCAAGGTGTTCTCGCCCGGCTTCTTTGCCCGCGAGGACACCAGGACGCCGATGTGGTTCGCTGCGGTCGGCGTCGCCGTCAACATCGCCCTGTCGCTCGCCCTCTTTCCAAAGCTGACCTATGTCGGCATCGCCATCGCCACCAGTGTTTCGGGCTGGGTCAATGCCGGCCTGCTCGGCTGGATGTTGCACCGGCGCGGCCATTTCCTGTTCGATGCCAAAGTGAGGCGCAACCTGCCTTTGGTGCTGTGCGCCGCGTTTGCGATGGGCGCGGGCGTCTATTTTGCCGCCTGGTGGGCCGAGCCCTTCTTCGCCGACCGACGCGTCCTGATGCGGGCCGGCGCCATGGCGGCGATCTGCCTTGCCGGCTTGCTGCTCTTTGCCGCCTTCTGCCAGTCGGTCGGCGTCATCGATGTTCGCGCGCTCGTCGCGACACTCAGAAAACGCAAGGGCTGAGCCGTCCGGCGCTTGCGCGGCCGGCCCCGCCGCGCGATAAGGCGCCCGCGCAAAAAGGGTGCCCCATGACCGAATTCCAGCCGCGTGTCTTCTCCGGTGTCCAGCCGACCGGAAATCTCCATCTCGGCAATTATCTCGGCGCGATCGTCAATTTCGTCGCGCTGCAGGACAGTCATGACTGCATCTATTGCGTGGTCGACATGCACGCCATCACCGTGTGGCAGGATCCGGCCGAGCTTTCGCGCCAGATCCGCGAGGTGACGGCGGCCTTCGTCGCCGCGGGCATCGATCCGGTGAAGCACATCGTCTTCAACCAGAGCCAGGTCTCGGCCCATGCCGAACTCGCCTGGGTCTTCAACTGCGTCGCGCGCATCGGCTGGATGAACCGCATGACGCAGTTCAAGGACAAGGCCGGTAAAGACAAGGAAAACGCCTCGCTCGGCCTCCTGGCCTATCCGAGCCTGATGGCGGCCGACATCCTCGCCTATAAGGCGACGCATGTTCCGGTCGGCGAGGACCAGAAGCAGCATCTGGAGCTGACGCGCGACATCGCGCAGAAGTTCAACAATGATTATGCCGCCTCGATCGCCGGTCATGGCTATGGCGATGCCTATTTCCCGCTGACGGAGCCGCTGATCACGGGGCCCGCGACGCGGATCATGAGCCTGCGGGACGGCACCAAGAAGATGTCGAAGTCGGACCCGTCCGATTATTCGCGCATCAATCTGACCGACGATGCCGACCAGATCGCCCAGAAGATCCGCAAGGCGAAGACCGACGCCGACGCGCTGCCCAGCGAGACCGAGGGTCTCAAGGGCCGTCCGGAGGCCGACAACCTCGTCGGCATCTATGCGGCGCTTTCGGGTCTCACCAAGCAGGACGTGCTTAGTGAGTTCGGCGGCCAGCAGTTCTCGGCCTTCAAGCCGGCTCTGGCCGATCTCGCCGTGCAGAAGCTCGGCCCCGTTGGCGCCGAGATGCGCCGGTTGATGGCTGATCCCGGTCATATCGACCAGATCCTCGCGAGTGGCGCTATCCGGGCCGACGCCATCGCCCGGCCGATCCTCGACGGCGTCAAGGACGTCGTCGGCTTCATCCGCCGCAACTGATGCGCCGCTTGCCGTCGGCCCGGCAGGGTGGCAGCATCGCGCCATGCTGAAACGGCGCAGCACAGAGGCCGGTCACCGGCGCAAATTTCTGGCGGTCATCGACGACACGCCGGAATGTTCGCGCGCCGTCATCTATGCCGCGCGCCGCGCCGAGCGCACTGCGGGCGGCCTGACCATGCTCTATGTCATTGAGCCGTCCGGCTTCCAGCACTGGATCGGCGTCGAGAACATCATGCGCGCCGAGGCGATGGACGAAGCCGAGTCGACGCTCGCCCGCTTCGCAGACATCGCGCGCCGCCATTCCTCCGTCGAGCCCGAACTCGTCATCCGCGAGGGCAACAGGGCCGAGCAGATCACCGGCCTGATCGCCGAAGACGAGGATATCGCCATCCTCGTGCTGGCCGCCGGCACCGACAAGGATGGCCCGGGTCCGCTGGTGACCGCGATGGCCGGGCGCCATGTCGCGCATTTCCCCGTGCCGATCACCATCGTTCCCGGCACGCTGACCGACGACGACATCGCCGCCATCGCTTGACGTCGACCGGCCATGAAAAAGGGCGCCGCGAGGGCGCCCTTTCCTGTGTCGCTGGCGAAGTGAGCCGCTTACTTCTTGGCGTCGGCCTTGACGATCTCGAAGGTGATGTTGCGGCCGTGCTGGCGGGTATAGAACACGCGCCAGCCATTCTCGAACGGGGTCGGAACCGCCGTGCCGATCAGGCCTTCGATGGTGGGATCGCCATTCGAGACATGAATGCCGGTGATCTCGTTGTCGCCGTCGTTCTGGAAGCCGTTTTCGCTGGCATTCGCGCCGATCGCCGCATCGATCGTCGCCATGTCGTCGCGCGTCTGTGACAGGAAGCGGATCGGGTCGGCGGTCGAGGCCTTGGCATAGTCCGCCGTCACGTCGACGATGTAGCCGGAATCGAGGGCATTGCGCTGCCCGTGCAGCTTGTCGCCGCCGTCCTCGACGACCATCAGCTGGGTGTCGTTGAGGAAGGAGAGATTGTCGAAGCCGGTATGGGTGGCATCGCCGCGCCAGATGAGGGCAAGGCGGCCCTTCTCGGCCGAGGGCGAAGCCTGCGTCACGCGGAACACGCCGCCGAAACCGCCGAACTCGGCGCCGGCTTCGGTCTTGGCGTTGGTGTCGCCGGTTGCGGTGAAATAGAACTCCTTGAAGCCGGTGCCCGGACGGAACTGGCCGTTTTCGGGGCGCTTCATCGGCGTCGCATTGGCCTTCTTGGCGAGATCGTTGGCGTCGAAGGTTTCGGTCGCGCCGGCAGAAGTCTCCTTCAGCGTGATCCAGCGCGTCGGCAGCTCGTTGCCATAGGCATAGATCAGCTTCTGCTCGGGCGCGAGGATGTCCTGGTCGGCCTGGCCGTCATGGAAGACGATCGGGTTGTTGTAGGCATCGAGCACCTGCAGCGCCTGCAGCTTGCCGCCCTTGGTGAGGTCGGTCTTGTCGGCCGGCACGAAGCGGTAGACGAACGAATTCGGCTGCTTGGCATTCTTGGTCTTCGGGCCGCCCTTGCCGCCATCGTCCTCGACCAGCCAGAGATTGCCGTCGGAATCGAGTTCGACGCCTTCATAGGCGGCACGGCCGGTGAAGGCCGAGATATCGGTCACCTTGGAGGGGAAATCGGCCGTGGCGATCCAGACGCCGCCGTCCTTGCCTTCCTCGGAGGTGAGCATGAGCACCTTGGCGAAGGGGTTCCAGGCCGAACCGTCGATGAGCGGCAGCGCCTTGCCGTCGACATCGGTCGAGGCCATCAGCGTGACGCGATGCGCCTTGCCGGCGTCGAGATTGATGCGCGTCAGACCGCCATGGGTGACGTCCTCGGCGTCCTTCGGGCCACTCTCATGGCCCTGGAACAGGAAATGCGTGCCGTATGTCACGCCCTTCGCCGGCCCGGTCGCGCCTGTCATGACGAGATAGGTGTTCTTGTCGGGCTCGGTCTTGGTCGCCTCGACATTGTGACGCGGGGACTGGGCCGCGCCTTTTTTGGGAGCGAGCGGGCCGTCCGTGCCGTAGCCGTAATAGCCGAGATCCTTCGAGGGGTTCTCGAGCTTGAAGGCGCCCTCGGCCACCGGAACTTCGGCAAGGCCCGGCGCCAGAACGTCTTCGGCCGGCTTGACGACCGCTGAGGGAAGCTTGACCGGGTCGGCCAGAGCGGGAAGCGACAGCGCGAGCAGCGCGCTGGACGTCAGAAGAATGCGTTTCATGATGGATAGCCCCGTGGTGCAAAGGGAGCTTTCCGTTAGGCCAGGCCTATTGCGTTTCGATGACAGCCATGTGGCGCGACCCATCCGCAACACCGGCTTGAATCATGACTGTCAAAGTACGATTTCTGGTGCGATGGGCGTGATTCCGCTTGAAGCGGCTCTGCCGATCGCTCACAACGCTCTTAGAAGAATTCCAATAAGCTTGCGGCGAGGCCCCCCGATGTTCATCCAGACCGAAGCGACTCCCAATCCTGCGACGTTGAAGTTTCTGCCCGGCCGGCCCGTCCTGCCGGAGGGAACCGCCGAATTCCGCGATCCCGCCGACGCCGGCCGTTCGCCGCTCGCCGAGCGGCTGTTCTCGGTCAACGGCGTTTCCGGCGTGTTCCTCGGCCACGACTTCATCAGCGTGACCAAGGCGAATGGCGAGTGGCAGCACCTGAAGCCGGCGCTGCTCGGCGCCATCATGGAGCATTTCATGGCCGGCGTTCCGGTCATGGTGCAGGCGGGTCCGGCCCAGGCCGGGGCCGGTGAGGCCGGCGCCGAGTTCTTCGAGGAGGCCGACGGCGAGATCGTCGAGACCATCAAGGAACTGATCGAGACGCGCGTCCGCCCGGCGGTGGCGCAGGACGGCGGCGACATCACCTTCCAGGGTTTCCGCGACGGCGTCGTCTATCTCAACATGCGCGGCTCGTGCTCCGGCTGCCCGTCCTCGACGGCGACGCTGAAGAACGGCATCCAGAATCTGCTGCGCCACTTCGTCCCCGAAGTGCGCGAAGTCCAGTCGGTCAACTGACGTTGCCGACATGCTGACGTGAATGAGAGCCCGCCTTTGGCGGGCTCTTGCATTTTGTCGTCCGGAACGTCTGAACCGTGTCCGCGCTACCAGCGCTGGTGCACGAAGGGGCGGATGTCCTCGTCATAGATCGTCTTTAGCGCGGCCATGGTCTCGGCATCGAGAGGGGGCAGCGTGGCGGCGTCGGCATTGGCGCGCGCCTGTTGCTCGTTTTTGGCGCCGGGGATCGCCACCGTCACGGCATCGAACATCAGGATCCATTTCAGCGCGAACTGCGCCATGGTCACAGTGCCGCCGACGAGCGGGCGGATTTTCTCCACCGCCGCGAGGCCGGCCTCATAGGGAACGCCGGAAAAGGTCTCGCCGACATCAAAGGCCTCGCCATGGCGGTTGAACTGGCGGTGGTCGGAGGCGTCGAAATGCGTGTCGGCCTTCATCTTGCCGGTGAGCAGTCCGCTTGCCAGCGGCACGCGGGCGATGATGGCGGTCTCGCTTTCCAGCGCGCGCTGGAACAGCCGCTCGATCGGACGCTGACGGAAGATGTTGAAGATGATCTGGATCGACACGACGCCGGGATATTCGAGCGCCTTCAGCCCTTCCTCGATCCGTTCGACGCTGACACCATAATTTGCGATCTTTCCGGCCGCGACCAGATCGTCGAGAGCGGCGAAGACCTCCGGGTGATAATAGGCGTCGGTCGGCGGACAGTGCAGCTGCAGGAGATCCAGCGTCTCCATTTCCAGATAGTCGCGGCTGCGGTCGACGAAGCCCTCCAGCGCGTCCGCGGTGTAGCCCGCCGCGACATGCGGCTGCAGGCGGCGGCCGGCCTTGGTGGCGACGAAAGGCCGCGGCCCACCGCGCTCACGCAGAACACGCGCGATCAGCTTCTCCGAGCGGCCGTCGCCATAGACATCGGCGGTGTCGATGAAGGTCACGCCCGCATCGAGCGCCGTGTTGAGCGCTGCGATCGCGTCGCTCTCGTCGACATGGCCCCAACTGGCGCCGATCGCCCAGGCTCCGAAGCCGATCTCGCTGACCTGCCGGCCTGTCCGTCCGAATGTTCGCGCGCGCATCGCCTGTCCCTCCGCAATTTCAGTCGCCGAGGTTATCGGGCGCGCGTCCTCTCCTGACAAGGGCCGAGGGGAAGGATGCGCGCCTCAATCCGGCTCGAACAGCGGCACCAGCGCCATGGCCGGCACGGTGACGAGGCCGCGATCGGTGATGCGGATCTCGGGAATGACCGAGAGCGGGATCAGGTTGAAACCCATGAACGGGATCGAGCAGCCGGCCTCCGCCCAGGCCACCTTCAGGGCCCGCAATTCCTCGGCGACTTCAGGCACGCGCTTGTCGGAGAGAAGGCCCGCGATCGGCAGCGCGACGCGCGCCTTGACCACGCCGTCGGCGACGACCGCGATGCCGCCCTCGGTCTCGGCGACGGTGGCAAGGGCGAGGCGCATATCCGCCTCGTTGGTGCCGGCGATGATGATGTTGTGCGCATCGTGACCGACACTGGAGGCAACGGCGCCGCGCTTCAGGCTGAAGCGCGACAGCACGCCGTGGCCGACATTGCCCGCGCTCTTGCCATGGCGCTCGACGACGCTGACGAAACAAAGCCCATGCCGGTCGAACAGCGTCGACCAGTCGTTGGCCGGCTCAATCGCGATCCGATCATGCGTCAGCGTGATGCCGGGCAGTTCCGTGCGGATCGCGTTGAGGATGCCGGGACCAGCGGGAAGATCCGGCGTCAGCTTCAGCACGGCGGGAAGATGGACCGTGTGATAGGCCGCGTCCGGATAGCGATAGCGATCCGACAAGGCGGCATCGAGCAGCGGCGTGATGCGGCGCTGGTCGACGACGAGTTCGCCGCCATACCAGGTCGATTGCGGCTCCAGCGTATCGTTCATCAGGACGAGGTCGGCGCGCCGGCCACCGCCGAGCCCGCCGATCTCGCCGTCCTGGCCGAAGCGCGTCGCGCCATGGAGCGAGCCCATCGACCAGGCGGCTTCCGGTTTCACGCCGGCCCGCACGGCTTCGCGCACGACAAAGTCGAGGCCGAAATCGGCGAGATCATCGGCGTCGCGATCATCGGTGCAGACCGCGATCCGCTTGGTCGAGGCGCCAAGTTCCGTGACGGTCTTGATGGCTTCGGGCAGCGAGTGCCAGGCCGTGGTCGGCGGGCCGCCGCGCAGGAAGATCCAGATGCCGGCCTCGAGCAGGTCGTCGGCGATGTCGCGGTCGATGGCCTCATGCGTGTCGGTGATGCCGCTTGCGGCATAGGCGGCGACGAAATCGCGGCCATAGACATGGCCCGAGACGGGACGGCCGCGCTCGAGCGCCGCCTTGAGGATCGCGTGGCTGCGCTCGTCGCCCATCGTGACCGGCACGAAATCCATCTTCTCGCCAAGCGCCAGCGCTTCCGGCCAGCGATCGAACAGGCCGGCGATCTTCTCGGGCGTCAGGTCGCCGCCGGCTGTCTCAAGCTCGGGCGACGTCGCTGGAACGGTCGAGGGCACCGTGAGGAAGATCGAGAGCGGCGCGGCGCGGGCGTCCTCCAGCATCGCCTCGATGCCGGCGACGTCCATGACATTGCCGATCTCGTGGCTGTCGCAGAAGATCGTCGTCGTACCGTTGAGAAGCGCCGCCTCGGCATAGGCAGACGCGGTGACCATCGCCGATTCGATGTGGATATGCGGGTCGACAAGGCCCGGCCCGATGATGCCACCCGCCGCATCATAACGCGCCGCTGCGCCGCGATAGCTGCCGGATGGCTTCACGGCCGCAATGCGGCCGCCGGAAATCCAGATTTCCCGCTCCGGCAGGATGCGCTCGGAATAGGTCGAGAGCATCCGCGCGCCGGTGATGACGAGGTCCGGTGCCGCGCGTCCGGAGGCGACGGCCGCAAGCTGGCGCGTCATGCCCGCAAGCGGCGCCACGGAAAATCGGGTCAGCCGCGCCATGGCATGCTCCTCAGTGATAATCGGGAATGCCCGGCATCGTGATGAAACCGGGGATCGTCCGCATGCGCCGCATCCAGCGCCGCAGCGCGGGATATTCATCATGGTCGATGCCGAAATCGCGCGACAGCACGATCGGCGGGAAAAGAGCGATGTCGGCGAGCGTCGGGCCATCGCCGACGAACCACGACGCGCCGGAAAGATGCCGCGCCGTCATGTGGTCCTCCATGACGCGGAACGCGGCGCGCGCCTGCCTTTCGAGCATGTCCGCATCACCCGGCGCCTCCAGCATCGCGGTCAGCCGCGCCGCCGTCGCGGCGCCGAGCGGACCCCTGGCGAAGAAGAGCCAGCTCATCACCGCGCCGAACGCTGCGGCCTCATCGGGCAGGAAGGCAGCGCCGGCTGCCTCGGAGCGGGCAAGATAGCAGAGGATCGCCTCGGCTTCCGTCAGCACGAGATTGCCGGCGACGAGGATGGGCAGGCTGCCGCGCGGATTGAGCGCGAGATAGGCCGGCGAACGTTGCTCATGGCCGGGATAAACATCGACGGCGATCATCTCGGCGGGGATACCGAGGATCGAGAGGAAGAGCCGCACGGTGTAGCAATCGGCATCGAGTTCGTAGTCATGCAGGACGAGGCTCATTCCGCAGCCTCCAGTGCGGTGGGTGACGCTTCGAAAGCGTTGCGCAGCGCCTCGCTCGCGGCGGATACGGCGACGGCATCGCCCGGCCCCGCCAGGACCAGATGCAGCCCCGTCCGCGTTGCGGTGAAGGGCTGCAGGAAGACGAGAACCGGCGCGCCGGCAAGGGTCCCGGCATAACTACCATCGTCCCGCGCCGTGAAGTCCTGCAAGAGGCGCTCCGCGACGACGTCCGGCGCGAGATCGACATAGAGGCTGCGCAGCGCATGGCCTGTTGGCGCGGGCGCAGGCGGAGGCAGCGCCTCGGCGCCGAGCGACGAGTGCACCAGGATGAGACCGCCGGCCTCTACGGAATGATAGGTCGCGACCTTGATCGTCTCGGGAACAGCGAGATCAGGATGCGCCGGAATCGCGCGGCATTGGCCGGCGGTGTCATAGGCCCAGCCATGATAGAGGCAGGCGATATGGTTGCCGCGCACGAAGCCGAAGGAGAGCCGCATGCCGCGATGCGGGCAGCGATCCTCCCAGACATGGCTGACGCCGGCGAGGTCGCGCCAGACGACCAGTTCCCGGTCGAACAGCCGCGTTCCGGCCGATGTGCCCGGCTCGATATCGTCGGCGATCGCGACGGCGTACCAGCCTTCCACAAGGTTCATGCTGAATTTCCCCGATTGAACCAGAACGATGCGGCCGTCACCGGCCTTGCCCCTGGCGGTAGGCCTCGCGCACCAGGCAATCGATCGGCCCGAGGCTGCAGGCCATCTCGAACATGTCGACGAGATCAGGCTCGCCTTCCACCGCGACATCGACGCGCGTGGCGTCGATGCGCCCGGCCACGGCTGAGACCGACAGGCGGCCGGCGCGGTGGCGCATGAACTCGGCGAAGCTCTCGGGTTCGAAATCGCCGAGAAACACCATCTCCACCCGCTTCCGCATTCGCCTCGTCCCGTCTGATGGCCGCGTCGCGCGTCTGGCCTTGCGCGACAGCCCAACAATCAGGCATGTCTAGCCTCTGGGCAACGCGACATCAACACGCGGTGGATCGGAGAACGGTGAGATGGCAAGACCGGCGGAAAAGGCTTCGCTCGACAACTGGTATGTGATCGACGCGCTGGCCGATATCCCGGCCGGGACGCGGCCCAATCGCCTGCTTGGACGCGATCTCGTCGTCTCCCGCGAGGGCGACAACGTTCCGGCGGTGCGCGAGCGCCTTGCCAATGGATCGCTCGGCGAACCGCTGCCGATCCGCCAGCGCTGGGGCTATCTCTGGACGACGCTGGGCACGCCGCCGCGCGAGCTCTTCGATATCCCGGAGGCTGATGAGCCGGATCGCCGCCATGTTGTCTGCGGTGCCGTCGCTGTGCGCGCCTCGGGCCTCAGGATCATCGAGAACTTCCTCGACATGGCCCATTTCCCCTTCGTCCACACCGATATTCTCGGCGCGGAACCGCATACGGAAGTGCACCACTACACCACCGAAATCCGCCGTGATGTCGATGAGGTCTGGGCGACCAATTGCGAGTTCTTCCAGCCGCAGGCCGCGCTCTCGGCGCAGGGCGGCATCATGACGCAATACATGTATCGCGTCGCCGCGCCGTTCCAGACGCTGCTCTACAAGACCTGCCCGGCGGCGGCGAACCGCTGGGACGTCATCTGCCTGTTCGTGCAGCCGCTCGACCATGATCGCTGCCGCGCGCATCCGGTGATGTTCATCGTCGATGACGAGAGCACGCTGACCAGCATGATCCACTTCCAGCAGCTGATCTTCCTGCAGGATCGCATCATCCTCGAAAACCAGCGCCCACGCCTCTTGCCGCTGGAGCCGCGCGCGGAGATCCCCACCCGCGCCGATATCTCCTCCGTCGCCTATCGCCGCTGGCTGAAAGAGAAGGGCGTCACGTTCGGAACCGCCGAGCGGGCGGCCTGAGGGGCCGTAGGCTGCCTCAGGCCTCGATCTCGACCACGCATTCGATCTCGACCGTCATGTTGCCGGGCAGCGTCGACATGCCGACCGAGGAGCGAGCGTGCCGGCCCTTTTCGCCGAACACCTCGAGAAAGAGATCCGAGCAACCGTTGATGACGCCCGGCGTGTCGCCGAATTCCGGCACGCAATTGACCATGCCGAGCACCTTGCCGATGCGCTTGACGCGGTCGAGATCGCCGAGCGTCTCCTTCATCACGGCAATCAGGTAGAGCCCGGTCAGCCGCGCGCGTTCATAGCCCTCGGCAACCGTGACACCATCGCCGAGCTTGCCGAGGGCGTTCTCCCCCGTCGGCAGCAGCGGCCCCTGCCCGCCGAGGAACAGCAGGTTGCCCATCTGGACCGCCGGAATATAGGTTCCGACAGGCGTTGGAACCTTCGGCAGGGTGATGCCGAGTTCTTCGAGGCGCTTTTCGATCTGCATGGGCTTGGTTCCGGAGCGAGGGCATCGGCCCGCATCCGGGCCAGCGGCTGCCAGCAAAGCCGCTCGGCGTTAAGAAAGCGCCAAAGCCGGCGGCACGCCTCGGCTTGCGCACCGTTCGCCACCATTGTAAGGCCGGACGGCGGAAGGGACGGAACCATGGCGGATGCGGTGAGCGAGGATGGTGTGCGGGCGGCGAAACCGGAAACGGGGCGCGGCTTCGGCGTACAGTTCATCTATGACGCGCTGAAGCGCGACATTCTCGAAATGCGCCTGACGCCGGGGTCCGGCCTTGACGAGACGCGGCTCTCCGAGCGCTTCTCGATGTCGCGTACGCCGGTTCGCGAGGCGCTGGTCCGGCTCGTCGCGGAAGGGCTCGCGACGACGCTGCCCAATCGCAACACGATCGTCTCCGCGATCGATTTCGCCAATCTCCCGGTCTATTTCGATGCGCTGACGCTGATGTATCGCGTCACGACGCGGCTTGCGGCGCTGAAGCGGACCGAGGCCGACATCGCCAGGCTGAAGGCGGAGCAGGTAAAATTCGCTGCGGCCGTGCGGTCCGCCGATGCGCTCGCGATGATCGGCACCAATCGCGATTTCCATGTCGCCATCGCCGAAGCCGGGCGCAATCGCTACTACACCGAGCTCTTCACGCGCCTGCTCGACGAAGGCAGGCGCATCCTCCGCGTCTATTATTCATCCTTCGACGATCACCTGCCCGATCCCTATGTCGCCGAGCATGATGTGATGATCGCGGCGATCGAGGCGCGCGATGCCGACGAGGCCGAGCGGCTCGGTGGCCGTCACGCGCGCCAGATCATCGCGCAGCTGCAGGCATTCCTCGCCTCGGGCGCCGGCGGGGCGATCGCGCTCGGCGGCGAGTCCTGAGCCAGGGTCCGGTTCAGCCGCCGGCCGTGGACAGGAATTTCTGGTAGACGAAGCCCCGCTTGTCGCCGGCCACAATCTCGCACCAGCCCTTGCAGGCCACGATCTGGACGCCCGTGCCCTGACCAAGTACCGCGATCACCGGCGCGCCATTGTCGGGATTGGTCCTGAGCTTGACGCCGCTGGTGATATGGCCGGGCCCCGGCTTCAGCAGTCCATCGGTCGCTCCGCCCGAGGCGGCGGCCTTCGGCGCTGCGGCGACGGGGTCGGACGGCGCGGGCAAGCTCGGCACTGGCTCGGCGGCAGCCACCGTTTCCGCCGCAGACAACGGGGCTGTGGTGTTCGTCGCAGGCGCCGTGGCCGGCACATCGACCAGCGCCCCTGCCGGCTGGAGCGGAACCGCCGGCGGCATCGGCGTCGCCTGCATCACCGTCGGCTGCGTCATCTCGGCGGGAATGGCGTGCTGTGCCGAATTGTCGACGGCGACGCGGGACGGGCTCTCCGTTGCCGGTGGTGCGGCCAATGGCTGTGTTTCGGTCTTGGCAATGGTGACCGGCGCTGGCTCTGCCGCCGCCTGAGGGGACGCGGCTTCGGCCGTTGTCGCGCTAGGGACATCGGCTGCCGCCGCCGTCGCGGCCTGAGAAGGCGCGGTGTCGTTGCGCGCTGTCAATGCTCGGATCGTCATGCCGGCGCCGACCGTTGCGAGCAGGATCAGCAGCGAGACGGCGAGTGCCGGCTTCACATAAGCGCGGCGGGCGCCGGGAATGGACAGCCGCAGCGCCGGAACCGGCTCGGCCTTGCTGGCGATCCGGGGTGCCACGGCAGGACTGGCAGCCGGGCTTTGAACCGGCTTGCGGGCGCGCGGCAGTGGCGAGGCAAGGCGGTCGTCGCGGCCGCCCGGACGCGGCGATCTCGGATTGCGCTTCGGGAGTGCCGCCGTCATGGCTTCGGCGGCCCGCGAAACGATGCCATTGGGGACGGCCACTTCAGCGGGCGTTTCAACCTCGGCCGGGACGGCTTCATGGCGGCGGCCACGCAGGACGGTCGTGTCGTCGAGATCGGGCTCCTGCACGGCCGGCGCCGGATGGCGCGGCGCGCGGTCGCTGAGACGGATGCTCGCCAGCAGGCGGTCGAGCGCCTCCTGGTCAGGCTCGGCGGCGGGCGGTGCCTCGACAGGGGCCTGCCGCAGGCTGATTGCCGTCGGCGTCGTCGGCGCGTTTGCGGGCGCGCTGGCGACTTCGTCGAACAGCGCGACCATCGACTGCAGGTCGCTCATCATCGCGGCCTCCAGTTCGTTGCCGAAATCCGGTGCCGTCTCGGAAGCGCTTTCGGCCGGTCGGGCCGCCTCGAAGCCTGGGAAGGCCAGCAGCTTGTCGCGGACGGTGTCCTGAGGGCGCGGCCTCAGGCGAGCGGCGGCGGCATTGCGGATGGCCGCTTCGAACCCGGCGGCGCCGGTGTCAGCGCTCTCCTCATTGGGAGGAAGTCGCAGCGCTGCCGATTTTCCAGGTGGTGTCATTCCCGAATCCTTCGAATGATGCCGAGCCCACAGATACCAAACCGCTCCTCCGCCAGCGGGTCGCGCCGTGCCCCGCGTCCTGCGAGGCTCCGACCAGAGCCGGGATGATCGGTGCGAAGATCATCACGGCTAAAATTTTATTAAACTGCGCGTGATCCAAAGATCAGCCGCGTGTCTTTCCGTCCGTCCGGTTTTCCGCCGGCCCGCCCGGCAGAAGTGGTGATCGCTAAATGAGGCGAGACTTAGGGCGTTGTCGAGCGGCTTCGTCGCGGCAGCCTCACGAAGAGGCAAAGCATCGCCAGACTTCCCTAGCTTCGCTGCGGCGACTTTCGAACCCGGCGGCCGCGCGGGTCGAGGGTTCTCAGCGTGAAGACATAGACCGGGATGCCCGAGATCAGGACCAGCGCCGCCGCAAAGGGGGCTGCCGCGGCATAGGCGCCGTCGCTGGTCAGCGACCAGACTTCGGTGGCGAGCGTCGCGACACCGGTGGGCGCGAGGATGAGTGTGGCCGTCAATTCGCGCATGAGTTCGAGCGCGACCAGGGCGAGGCCGGCGCCGAAGCCGGGCGCGAGCGCCGGCAGCGTCACCGAGACGAAGGCGGCGAAGGCGCCGCGGCCCAGTGTGCGCGCGACATCCTCCATTTCCGGCGAGACCAGCTCGGCCGAAGCGCGCAGCGCCGATTGAGCGAGTGGCATGAAGAGGATGGCATAGGCGGCAAAGAGCACCGCCCGCGTCTGGTAGACGGCCGGCAACAGGCGGATCGAGGCATAGACGAGCGCGAGCGCCACGACGAGCCCGGGCAGCCCGTGCACGACATAGGGCAGACGCTCGGCGAGCCGGGCGATGCGGCCGCCGCCGCGCAGAGCCACCAGCACGAGCGGCAGCGCAACCAGCGTCGTGACGAAGGTGCCGGGAATGGCGAGCGACAGCGACCCCCACAGCGCCGGGCCGATCGCTTCCAGCCCTCGCCCGGCCGATACGCCGCGCAGCAGCCAATAGCCGAGCCGTCCGAATGGAACGCCGAGCGAGATCACGGCGATGAGCGCGAAGAAGGCGAGCGTCGGCAGCGTCCAGACACCGAGCTGCGCCAGGCGGCGGCCGCGCACGGCGCTGCGCCCGACCTTGTCGCGCCTCTGGCTGCCGCGCAGATAGATCTCGCCAAAGGCCACCGGCAGGCAGAACAGCATCAGCATCGCCGAGAGGACGGCGGCGCTGGCATTATCGAATTGCAGCTCATATTGCTGGAAAATTGCCGTCGTCAGAGTCTGCACGCGCAGCAGCGACAGCGCGCCGAACTCCGAGAGCATGTGCGCGGTCACCAAAAGCGCGCCGCCGCCGGCGGCCGGCAGAGCGCGCGGCACGATCACCTTCAGAAAGGTGGCGCGGGGGCCCTGCCCGAGCGAACGCGAAACCTCCTCGGGGCCGGGATCCATGCTGCGCAGCGCCGCTGCGACCGGCAGGAAGACGAGTGGGAAGCTCTCCATCGAGAGGATCAGGATAGCGCCAGGCAAGCCCTGGAAAGCCGGGCCGATCGATTTCCACGCGAAGCTCGCGACAAAGGCCGGCATGGCGAGCGGCAGGCAGAAGAGGATGCGCCAGAGCGCCCGTCCCGGCAGGTCCGAGCGCTCGGTGCACCAGGCGCCGGCCACGCCGATCAGCAGCGCCAGAATGGTCACCGAAAAGGTGAGCACGCTGGTGTTCCAGAACAGCATCAGCGTGCGCTGGCGAAACAGTTCGTCGGCGATGCCCGACCAGCCGGCATCGGCGGAGCGGATCAGGACATAGACGATCGGGAGCGCGATCAGCACCGTCGGCACGAGGGCGGCGAGGACGAGAAACGGCGGCAGGCTGCGCCGCCTGCGGCCGCGGCGCGGCCGTGGCGTGGCGATCACATGAGCCAGATCGCCGAAGCTCTCGCTCAAGCCAGTTCCGCCTCGCGCAGCAGCGCAAGCGCTGCCTCGGCATCACCGAGCTGGTTCGGGGTCACGGGCGCCGGATCGAGCGTCTCGAACGGGGTCAGCGGAAACGGCGAGACGACGCCCGGCCGCAGCGGATATTCGGCGATGGCGCCCACGATCGCTGCCTGCCCCTCGGCGCTGACCATATAGGCGACGAAGCGCTGCGCCGCCTCGGCATTGCTGGCCGTCTTGAGGACGCCGGCGCCGGATACGGTGATCAGCGTGCCCGGATCGCCATGGCCGATATTGTAGATTGCCGACTGGACATCATCGGCGCCGATCTCGCGGGCGAGCGCGTGCCAATAGTAGTTGTTGGAAAGCGCGATCGGGATGTCGCCACCCTCGACCGCCTCGACGGCCGCGGAATCGGAATTGTAGACCCGGCCGTAACGCTTGAGGCCCTTCAGCCAGGAGAGCGCGGTGTCGCGGCCCTTCAGGATCATCACGGCCATGATCTGCTGCTGGAAGGCGCCGCTGGCCGGAGCGAAGGCGACCTTGTCGGCATAGGCTTCGCTGGCGAAATCGAGCACGGAAGCCGGCAGTGTCTTCGGATCGATGGCGGCCTTGTTGTAAACAACGACCCGGCAGCGCGCGGTGGCCCCGATCCAGGTTCCGTCCTTGGCCGAATATTCGGCCGGCACGGCGGCCAGCGTGTCGGCTTGCAGCGGCGCCAGCAGACCCTTTTCCGCGAGTGCGAACAAGGAGGGGCTTTCCTCGGACCAGAAGAGATCCGCCGGTGAATGGTCGCCCTCCTCGATCAGCTGGCTGGCCAATTGTGCGCTCGATCCATGACGAACCGAAACATCGATGCCCGTCGCCGCGCTGAAGGCGGCGATCAGCGCCTCGACCGGCGGCCGGTGCTGGCCGTTATAGACGGCGAGCGTGGCCCCTGCGGCGCGGGCCGGGCGAACGCCACCGGTTACGAGCGCAGGACCGCCGATCAATGCGGCGCCACCAAGGGCGGCCCCTCGGAGAAACGCGCGGCGCGTAGCGGGATACATTAGAATAACTCTATGTTATTGCAGGCAATTCGGCCTGACGAACACCTGTATTCCCAAGCTGTCAAGCGGATGGGTCAAGTTCAGGCGCGAATCTTTTCGCCTTTCGGGTCATAGAGCGGATCAAGATGGGCCGTCGCAGCGACGCGTTCGCCGGCGACTTCGAGCTCGTAGCGGCCGGAGAGCACGAAGTCGCGATCGACGCCCTCGGCGCGACGAACATAGCCATAGCCGATCGGCCGACCGATCGTGTAACCGAAGCCGCCACTGGCCAGCCAGCCGACGCGGACGCCATCGCGATAGATGGTTTCGCGGCCAAGCAGAACGATGTCGGGATCGTCGGTCATGAAGGCAGCGAGAAGTCGGGGCAACGGTTTCGCGGCCTGCGCTTCCAGAGCCGGCCTGCCGCGAAAATCGATCGGCTTCTTGAGCTTGACGAAGGCGCCGAGCCCGGCGACCAGCGGCGAATGATCCGGCCCGATTTCGGCGCCCCAGGCGCGATAGCCCTTTTCTAGCCGCAGCGATTCAATTGCCCGGTAGCCGGCGAGCGTCAGGCCATGCGGTTGGCCCGCCGCCGTCAGCGCATCGAACAACGTCAGCGCGAACTCGGTCGGCACATGCAGCTCGAAGCCGAGTTCGCCGACATAGGTGACGCGGAGCGCCAGCACCGGGCAGCCGCCGGCCGAAATCCAGCGGGCGCGGCCAAACGGGAAGGCGGCATGGGAGAGGTCATCCCGGCTGATCGCGGCGAGGATCTCGCGCGCCTTCGGTCCCATCAGGACAAGCGTCGCAAAAGCGGAGGTGACGTCGGAGAGACGTGCATCCACCCCTGCGGGGATCCCACGCGCGATCCAGTGGAAATCATGCGTCGCGAAACCGGTGCCGGTGACGATGAAATAGCGGTCTTCCGCGAGGCGCGAGACCGTCAGGTCGCATTCGATGCCGCCGGCATCATTGAGCATCTGCGTGTAGACGAGGTGGCCGACCGGCTTCGCGACATCATTGGCGGCGATGTAGGAGAGCGCGCTCTCCGCGTCACGGCCGACAAGCTCGAACTTGGCGAAAGACGTCTGGTCGAACAGCACGGCTGCCTCGCGCGCTGCCCGGTGCTCCCGGCCGACCGCCGCGAACCAGTTTGGCCGCTCATAGCTGTAACGGTCGTGCGGCTCCTCGCCGAGGGCGGGATCGGCGAACCAGTTGGCACGCTCGAAGCCGAGCTTTTCACCGAAGACCGCGCCAGCCGCCTTCAGACGGTCATAGAGCGGCGAGCGGCGCAGCGGCCGGCCCGCCTCGGCTTCCTCGAACGGCCACGCCATCGTGTAGTGCCGGGCATAGGCCTCCAGCGTGCGTGCTCGGATGAAGCCGAGATCGCGATGGTTGCGGCCGAAGCGGCGAATATCGACCGGCCAGAGATCGAAGGGTGGCGCGCCCTTCGCCACCCATTCGGCGAGCGCCATGCCCGCGCCGCCACCCGATGCGATGCCGAAGGCGTTGAAGCCGGCGCCGACGAAGATATTCTTCACTTCCGGCGCTTCGCCGAGGATGAAGTTGCCGTCAGGCGTGAAACTCTCGGGACCGTTGATGAACTGGCGGATTCCCGCTTCGGCGAGGGCAGGAACGCGCCCGAGCGCCTCGCCCATGATCGGCTCGAAATGGTCGAGATCGTTGTCGAGCAACTGGAACGCGAAATCGGCCGGCAGCGGGTCGATGTCCCAGAGCTTCGGGTTCGGCTCATAGCCGCCCATGACGAGACCGCCGACTTCCTCTTTCCAGTAAGTGAGTCGGTCGGGATCGCGCAGCGTCGGCAGATCCGGCGTGACGCCAGGGATCGGCTCGGTGATCAGATATTGATGCTGCACCGAGACGAGCGGGATGTTGACGCCGGCGAGCCGACCGAGTTCGCGCGACCATTGCCCGGCGCAGATGACGAGCTTGTCGCAGGCAATGCGGCCCTGATCGGTTTCGATGGCGACGACCGCGCCGTCCTCGACCTTGATGCCGGTGACGCTGACGCCCTCGCGGATGGTGACGCCCTTCATGCGGGCCCCCTTGGCGAGGGCTGCTGTGATGTCGGATGGTGAAGCCTGTCCGTCCGTCGGCAGGAAGGCGGCGCCGACGACATCGTCGACCTGCATCAGCGGCCACAGATCCTGGGCCTCTTTCGGCGACAGCAGCTCCATTTCGAGCCCGAAGGAGCGCGCCGTCGTCGCCTGGCGCTTCACCTCGGTCCAGCGCGCCGCGTTGCAGGCAAGCCGCAGGCCGCCATTGCGCTTCCAGCCGGTCGCCTGTCCCGTTTCGGCTTCGAGCCGGTCATAGAGCGCGACGGAATAGCCGAGCAGCTGCGTGATATTGGCCGAAGTCCGGAGCTGGCCGACAAGGCCCGCCGCATGCCAGGTCGAGCCCGAGGTCAGCCGCCCCCGCTCGATGATCAGTACGTCGGTCAGCCCCATCGCGCCGAGATGGTAGGCGACCGAGGCACCGACGATGCCGCCGCCGATGATGATGATCTTCGCCGAGGCGGGAAGGTCGCCCTGCGCGCGGTCCTGCATGGTGATGTCCTGCATCGGAAGGTCCTGGCGCCTCAGCGTGGCAGCGCGTCGAAGGCGGCGAGCGCCACCTCGAAGCGACGGTGGTTTTCCGCCGTATAGGGCTCATAGTCGATCGGCAGGCTGCTGTGGATCTCCGAGACCATGCTCCACATCGTCTCGCGCAGCAGCGAGGCTGCCTGCATGGCGAGCGCCTTGCGGCGCAGTGTGTCGTCGAGCGGCCGCTGGAAATAAAGCTCCAGCAGCGTTTCGGTCTCTGCCGGACCAAGCAGATTGTTCGAGACCAGCCCGCCGAGATCGAACAGCGGCGAATTGAAGCCGGCATAGTCCCAGTCGACCAGCCAGAGGCGCGTGCCGTCATCGATGAAATTGGCCGCCAGCAGGTCGTTGTGGCCGAACACCAGTTCGATCGGGCCGACCGCCGCCTCAAGCCGGTCGGCCGCGTCGAGCAGGCCCACCAGCATTGGCAGGTAATGGCTCTCGCCCTCTTCGAGCGTGTGGGTGTAGTCGCGGATCACCTGGAACGGCCAGAACATCGGCGCGGGTCCGCGGAAATAACGCGGGATGTCGCGATGGGCGTGGCGGATCAATTGGACGAGACGCGGCAGGTTGCGGGGGTTCTGGATATCGGCTGCCGTCAGGGTCTCACCCTCGATGAAATCGAGCACCATCGCGCCCGGTTCGGCATGGACGACGATCGGCGAGATGCCGGCCGCCGCTGCCGCTCGGCTCGCGGCCAGCTCGATCGCCCTGACGATGCCATGCACGGCCATATCGCCGCCGATGCGCACGACATAGCTGCGGCCGCGGTCCTTGACGACGAAGTTGGTGTTGGTCAGTCCACCCGGCAGGGGGGCCGGGTCCACCTTGCCGCTCCAGCAGGAAAGCTGGGCCGCGATCGCCAGCGGATCAGGCAGGTGTGGCATGGGCAGGACGCTCCCCCGAGGCGGCTGGCACAGGCTCGATGCCTGAGAATCCAGTCAATCCGGTGCCGATGTCGGACGCAAGGGGGAAGGAAGGCGACGACGGAGCGGAGAGGGGGTGCCGGGGGTCAACAGTCCCCCTCTCCGTCCGGGTCTTAGCTGATTACGCAAAACCTGAAGATCAGCCTGCGATCTCTGTCGCAAGCGGCTTGCCAGCCACGATGAACCATATGGGCACAATATATGGTTCAAATTGTGCTGATTTCGACCAGATTTCGTTAGGCTTAACGCCTCGTTCACATCTCGCGCATTGCATTTTGCAAGCGGCGTTGCAGATTGCGAGACTTGGCAGGGGGCCGAAGCCTTATGCCGGCAGGCCGCGTGGCAGGTCGAGCCACATCCCCAGGAAGCGGTCGAGGAAGGCCGAGCTCTGGGCGTCATAGAGAGCGCGCCCCTCGAGATGCGCGCCGCGATCCTGCGCGCCTGGAAGGGTAAAGCGTTCGGCGCCGCGCACAGTCCAGCGGTGCATCATCATCAGCGTCAGCTCGATGTGGAACTGGAAGCCGAAGGCGGCCGGTCCGTAGCGAAAGGCCTGGTTGGCAAAGAGCTCCCCCGAGGCCAGCAGCGAAGCGCCGGCCGGCAATTCGAAGCCCTCGCCATGCCATTGATAGACCTGGTTCGGCCATGGCAGCAGGGCAGCGCCATCCGCCGTCGCCTTCAAGGGGTAATAGCCGATCTCGACGAGGCCATCGGCCCGCCGTCCGACGCTGGCGCCGAGCTGTTTCGCCAGCATCTGCGCGCCGAGGCAGATGCCGAGCAGCGGCGCGTTTTCGGCCAGCGGCACCGACAGCCAGTCGATCTCCCGCCGCACATAGTCTTCGTCGTCATTGGCGCTCATCGGGCCGCCAAAGACGATGGCGCCGGCGTGATCGGCCAGCGTCGACGGCAGCGGGTCGCCAAAGCGCGGCCGACGGATATCGAGGGGAATGCCGCGTTCCTTGAGGCGAAGGCCGACGCGACCGGGGGTCGAATGCTCCTGGTGCAGGACGATCAGAACCGGTGGCTTCATGAGCGCCGACGAAACTCCCTCAGGGCCTGCGACAGAGCAAGGCTAACCCCTGCGTCAGCGCGCCGCCAGTCCAGTTTCCTGCCAGATCGCCGACTTTCTCGGCGCGGATCAGCCCGCGGGACGGGCAGCCTGCTCGCGCACCGCGCGCTTCAGGCGAAGCCGTGCCTCGCTCGACACGCCGAGCAGCTCGGCCACGCGCCAGATCGTGTTGTCCTCGAACTCATGTAGCGTGCCATCCTGGAAGACGAGGTCCCACATCATCCCGATGATCGCCTCGCGGTCCTTCTCGTTGAGGCGCTCCTTGAGGACATGGGTAAAGCGGAAGAGATCGACGGCCTCCTGATCGGCCAGTTCGGCCTCGTGGATCAGCGTCGCCGTCGCGGCTTCATCGAGGCCGTAGCGCTCCTGCAACAGGTCGTGCAGCCGCTGGCGCTCCGACTCGGCGACGGTGCCGTCGATGGCAATGACATGGAACAGCAGCGCCGCCGAGGCGAGCCGGTGATCGTCGGGACTGAATTGACGGTGCTCGCCATCATCACCGGTCAATTCGGCAAGAAAGCTGCGGAGGGCGTTCAGCATCGGGTCTCCTGGCGGCGCGATGGTCAGGGGCGGCCCCGCCGGCATGCGCGGATCGCGCGATGCCGTTCGGCGGATCAAAAGGCCTCTCAAAAAAACAAACCGCCGGCTTGAGGCCGGCGGTGATGAGAAAACTGCTTGTAGAGATAGGGCTCGGACCAAAGTTCGTCCGAACTCATGCATGGCGGTAGAACGAGGTCTCAAATAACCATTTGCGTGGCCACCGAAGGCGTTGCGGCAATCGAGCGTCACGCGGCAATGAACCGAAACTAGCGAAATCGATGCTGCATCGCAAGGCATGGCTGCTAACGGCCGCCGCCCGTTCGTTGGCCAAAAAGAAAACCGGCGCGATCGCTCGCGCCAGTTCGTTTTATCGAGGCGTTGGAATCAGCGTCGCCGCGCCGCACCGCCACGGAAGGGTGTCTTGGATGATGGCGGGGCCATCGAGTCACCCTTGTGCCGGAAGACCAGCCGTGCACGATCGAGATCGTAAGGCGTCATCTCGACCGTTACGCGGTCGCCCGCCAGGGTCTTGATACGATTCTTCTTCATCCGGCCCGCCGTATAGGCGACGACGACATGCCCGTTCTCGAGTTCCACACGGAACTTGGCGTCGGGCAGAACCTCGACAACCATACCCTCGAATTCGAGCGCTTCTTCCTTCGCCATGGGATTCCTCAGGAGACCTTCAGATTGGTCGCCGAGGTCTTGCCACGACGATCGGTCTCGAGCTCGTAAGAGATCTTGGCGCCGTCGCGAAGCGTCGACAGACCAGCGCGCTCAACGGCGCTGATGTGAACGAACACGTCCTGACCACCCTGATCGGGCTGGATGAATCCATAGCCCTTCGTCGCATTGAACCACTTCACAGTACCCGTCGCCATGGAAATCTCCTTCAGTCTGGCGGTAGAGAACTTTGCTAACGACGCTTCCGTCGTCAAGCCGCGCGGCGGCGTTGTTGGCTGCGCCACCGGTTTTTCTTGCTCTTTTGCTGCATGGGCTGTCCCTCACGGCCGGCCAATTCACCGCGCTGCGTATCGGCAGCAGGGCGCGCGACCGACGTCTGGGCCTTGAAATGCGTCGCGACCTGGGGGATCGGCCGGCGGATAAGCCGTTCGATCGCCTTCAGGCGCGCAGATTCGCCAGCGTCGAAGAGAGAGTAGGCAATGCCTTCCCGACCGGCGCGTGCCGTCCGTCCAATACGATGGACATAGGCTTCCGGTTCGTCCGGCAAGTCAAAGTTGACGACATGAGTAACATCGGCGACGTCGATGCCGCGAGCGGCAATATCGGTCGCAACCAGCACGCGGAGGCTGCCGTCCTTGAACCCCGCGAGGGCCTTCTGACGCGCACCTTGGGACTTGTTGCCATGCAGCGCCAAGGTTTCGATGCGCGCCTTCTGCAGATGTTGCGCGACGCGATCGGCGCCGTGCTTCGTCCGCGTGAAAACGATCACGCGCTGCATCTTTTCATCAGCCAGGAGATCGACGAGGAAGCCTCGCTTCTCGCCAGCCGGAACAGGATAAAGCCGCTGGTCGATCCGCTCGACGGTGACGACTTCGGGCGTGACCTCGACGCGCATGGGATCCTTGAGGATCTTGCGCGAGAGCACCGCGACTTCGGCCGGCATAGTGGCGGAGAAAAGCAGCGACTGACGGGCGACCGGCAGCAGCGCGACGATCTTCATCACGTCGCGCACAAAGCCCATGTCGAGCATACGGTCGGCCTCGTCGAGGACGAGATGCGTCACGCGGTCGAGCTTGACCGCGCCGGCCTGCATATGGTCGAGCAGGCGGCCCGGCGTCGCGACCAGGATATCGACGCCCTTTTCAAGGGCACGGATCTGCGGCGTGTGGCCCACGCCGCCATAGACGAGCGCATGGCGCACGCCCATGAAGCGACCATACTTGCGAAGCTCGGCATCGATCTGGATGGCCAGTTCACGCGTCGGGGCGAGAATGAGAGCGCGCACGCTCTTCGGCTCGAGCCCTTCGGGGCGACGCGACAACTGCTGCAGGAGGGGGAGCCCGAAGGCTGCGGTCTTGCCCGTTCCGGTCTGCGCGATGCCGAGCATGTCGCGACCTTCAAGAAGGGCAGGGATGGCTTCTGCCTGGATCGGCGTCGGGGTCACGAGACCAGCCTGGCCGAGCGCACGCAGCAGCGGTTCGGCAAGCGCCAAATCCGCAAAAGAGTTCAATTGATTCAAGAAAAAGGCCTAACTTCGCGGATGCATTTCGCATCCATCCGGTGTCTTAACCCACGCGCGAAGGGGCCAGAGGACTGGGTCGTGCCCGCACCTGGCGGGTGGAACCATGGGATATTTTCCGCATGGCACAGCGCGATCACGATGATCGTCAAGGGCTATATGCCGACTCGGAGCCGAAAATGCAACCGAAATCTGGGAGGCGCCTCGCATTTGGGCGTTTGAGGCCATCTCTGGATCGCCGGCAATTGCGTTCGCCGGACTTCCATGCAAACTCCGCCTTCCGCGAACGCCTCGACCCACCTCCCATGCCGACGTCCCCAAGTCCTTCCGGTCTTTCCCGCGCCCCGCGCCGGCTGTCAGGCCCCATTCTCGGCATCCTCTTGATGATGCTGGGCATCTTTCTTTTTTCAGTGAACGATGCGCTCGGCAAATGGCTGGTCGGAACCTATTCCGTCAGCATGGTGCTGCTGTTCCGTTCCTTCGCGGCACTCGTGCTTCTCGCGCCGTTCATCCGCCGCGATGGCGGCCTGGCCGGCCTGCGCGCGGCGCCGAAGCCGCTCCTGCAGTTGACGCGCGTCTTGCTGGCGACCATCGAGGTCGGCTGTTTCTACTGGGCCGTGCGATCGCTGCCGCTCGCCGATGTGATGACCTATTATCTCGCCGGGCCAATCTATGTCGCCGCCCTCTCGGCAACGGTGTTGAAGGAGCGCATCGACCGCCAGCGCTGGATCGCCATCCTCATCGGCTTTGTCGGCGTCGTCTTCGTGCTCAATCCTTCAGCTGCGAGCCTGACGCCGCCGGCGCTCGTGGCGATCGCCGGTTCGATGATCTTCTCGGTGCTGATGATCGTGACGCGGCAGCTACGGGGGACGAAGGACAGCACGCTGCTCGCCTTCTCCACCACGGCCGCCATGACGGCGGGCGCTGTCACGGCGCCTTTCGCTTGGGTGATGCCGAACCTCCGCGATTTCGCGCTGCTCTCGCTGGTCGGGATCGTGGCGCTGGTCGCCAGCCTCTGCGTCAACCGTTCGCTGAAGCTCGCGCCGGCCTCCGTCGTCGTACCGTATCAGTACACGATGATTCTCTGGGCGGTGCTGTTCGGATGGCTGTTCTTTGGCGACGGGCTCAAATGGAACGTCATCGTGGGCGCGGCCATCATCGTCGCTTCCGGTCTCTTCATCTTCCTGCGCGAACAGCGCGATGCGCGCGCAAAGCCGGGGGAGACGGTGGCCGAGGAGGTGGGGCAGACGATGTCCGCCCAGCCCTGAGCCCCGTCAGACGAAGACGAAATAGATGATGGCGAAGGCGACGATGACGCCGGCAAGGCCAATCGCCAGCATGTAGCGCAGCGTATGTGGCGCAACAGCTTGACGGGCATCGTCGGTCGACTTGCGCGGCGCGGTACGGATTTCTTCGGGTTCGTTGCGGGTTGCCATGCGTGATCTCCTTTCGAAGACAACGCGCGGATCGCGCAAAGTTTCCTCAATCGCGCGGCCGACCGTCCTCACGCGTCTCGACGACGCGGTAATCGGTCTCGATCGTCACCGTCCCGGTCGGCGGCTGTCGGCGCGGCTCGGTGTCCGCGGCGCCCCCAGGTGGAGGCGTCCCCATGCCGCGGCTCGCCTGCCGGAACAAGGCGCGCAGCAGCGGGCGCCGAAAAAGATAGGCGACGAAGCCGAGCGGGATCAGCACCAGCGCCAGGCCAAGGGACAAGATGACGGCGGCGACGAGAACGGCCCCGCCGGCAAGCGCCAGAAGAGCCAGCTTGAGCTTGTCCTGCCAGTTCGCGCTGCGACCGCCGATCATGAACACCCTGTAGCTCTGCATCGTCTCCCGCCTTTCCATAGGGCGATGATGTGGCCATTCGCGGGCCGCGATGCAAGCCGGCTTTCGTCGCCGGCTCAAGGCCGCCGGGCCGGATGCTGCCCTGCAAACGAAAAAGCCGCCCGAAGGCGGCTTGTCGCGTCGTCTGGAGGAATTGGTGGAGCCAATCGGAATCGAACCGACGACCTCTTGAATGCCATTCAAGCGCTCTCCCAACTGAGCTATGGCCCCGCCTTTTCCTGCGGAGGGGTTGGGGCCCCTCCGGCGCGGCGCGATACTTAGGCCGCGTTCATTTTCAAATCAAGCCACAATCGACATACCCACAGGCGGGCGTTGCGACGGGCTTTCGAGGCCTACGGCTCCTCGTCGTCGACGCCACCGATGATGTCGGTCACGTCGTCGCCTTCCTCTTCTTCTTCCTCGATGAAGACATCGCCTTCGTCGTCCTCGATCACGACGTCGTCGTCATCGGTCTCCGTCTCGACGGCGCCGGCATCGGCCGTTTCCGAATCGGCCTCCTCGAGGCTGATGAACTCGGCGGTATCGGCAACCTCCTCCTCGGCCTCGTCCTCCTCCACCGCGCGCGCCGCGACCGGGCGAGCCTTGGCAGGGCCGCTCTCGAAATAGGAGCGCGGATAGGACTGGCCTGTGAAGGGCGATACAATCGGATCCTTGTTCAGGTCGTAGAACTTCTTCCCGGTTTCGGGGTCGACACGTTTGGTGCCGAGTTCCGCTTTCGCCACGTCGTGCCTCGCTGGTTAATAGAGCGCGGCCCCCATAATGCTTTGTCCGGGCGCTGTCAAAACGAAATCGTCGGAACGGTGTCGAAACCGCCCGCCGAGGAGCCGGGTAGCGGGCTGGCAAGACCCATGCTATCCGACCCAGCGCGAGAGATCCAACCGGCGCAGCCCGTGCCAGGTCCGAGGAGCCGATCATGTCGACAGCCGCCGGTGCGTCCGCCGGGCCGCTCCAGGCCCTCGCCTCCGGCCCGCTGGCAGGTCGTGTCCGCATGCCCGGCGACAAGTCGATTTCGCATCGCGCCTTGACGCTGGGGGCGCTCGCCATTGGCGAGACGGTGATCGAGGGCGTGCTCGATAGCGACGATGTGGCGGCGAGCGCGCGGGCCATGCAGGCCTTCGGTGCCAGCGTGACGCGAGACCCGTCCGGGGTCTTCCGCGTGAAGGGCGTCGGCGTCGGCGGCTTCCTCGAGCCGGAGGATATCGTCGATTGCGGCGATGCCGGCGCGATGGCCGCCCTGACGCTCGGGCTGGTCGCGAGCCAGGCGATCGCGGTCACGTTCAACGCCGATCCCGCGTTGCGCGGACGCCCGCTGGGGCGGTTGCTCGAGCCGCTGCGGCGCATGGGCGCCCAGGTCGTGGCCCGCTCGCGCGACCGTCTGCCGCTGACGATCCGCGGCGCCGATGTCGCGCTGCCGATCGACTATCGCCTTCCGGCGGCCTCCGCCGAGGTCAAGTCCGCCGTTCTCTTCGCCGGTCTCAATACGGCCGGCGTCACCAGCATCATCGAACCCATCCCCACCCGCGACCATAGCGAGCGCATGCTCGCCGCCTTCGGCGCGGCGCTGGAAATCGACCGCGATAGCGAGGGCGCCCGCGTCATTCGGATCGAAGGCCGGCGCGATCTGAGGCCGCAGCGGCTGGTCGTTCCCGGCGATCCCGGCGCTGCTGCCTTCGTCATCGTCGCGGCGCTTGTGATCGAGGGATCGGACGTGACGATCGAGGGCGTGCTGGTCAATCCGCTGCGGATCGGCTTGATCGAAACGCTCGTCGAGATGGGGGGCGACATCGCGCTCGACAATCATCGGATGGTCGCCGGCGAGCCGGTCGCCGATCTTCGTGTCCGGGCGAGCCGGCTCAAGGGCATCGTCGTGCCGCCGGCCCGCGCCGCATCGATGATCGACGATTATCCGGTGCTGGCCGTCGCCGCGGCCTTTGCCGAGGGCAAGACGGTGATGGAGGGGCTTGGCGAATTGCGGCAGAAGGACTCGGACCGCCTGTCGGCCCTCGCCGCGGCGCTGGCGACGAGCGGCATCGAATACGAGGAAGGGCCGGAATCGCTGACCGTGACCGGCAGCGCCCATCCGGCCGGCGGAGGCCACATCGCGGCCGGTGCCGACCCGCGCATCGCCATGAGTTTCCTCGTGCTCGGCCTCGGCGCCGCGAACGCCGTCGCCATCGATGACGCGCGCGCGGCGGCGATCGCCTTTCCCGGTTTCGCGGCGCTGATGGGCGGCCTTGGCGCGCATTTCGAAACTCCGGAGCCTTCAGCCCGATGATCATCGCCATCGACGGGCCGGCCGGCGCCGGCAAGGGCACGCTGGCGCTGCGTCTCGCCGCGCATTATGGCCTGCCCTATCTCGACACAGGCCTGCTCTACCGCGCCGTCGGGCGACTGATGGCCGAGCGCGGCCTCGATCTGGATGATCCCGTCGCGGCCGGCGCCGTTGCCGAAGCGCTCGATCCCTCGCACATCGCCGAAGCGGAACTGCGCGGGCGCGAAGCCGGCGAGCTCGCCTCGCGCGTTGCGGTCCATCCCGAGGTGCGGGCGGCGCTCATCGCCTTCCAGCGCGATTTCGCCCGCCGTCCGCCGGGCGCAGTCCTCGACGGCCGCGACATCGGCACGGCGATCTGCCCGGATGCCGAGGTCAAGCTCTACGTCACCGCCTCGCCCGAGGTCCGCGCCCGCCGGCGCACGGACGAGCTCAATGCCAAGGGCCGCGACGTCGACTATGCCCGCATTCTCGAGGAGATCCGCGAGCGCGACGAGCGCGACGCCGGCCGCATGTCGGCGCCGCTGCGCCAGGCTCGTGACGCGGTGCGCATCGATACCAGCGCGCTCGACATCGAGGGCGTGTTCAACGCCGCACGGTCGGTCATCGACGCGAAACGGCCCTGATTCGGGCGCCAAGAGCGGCAAAACACCCGGCAAACAGGCAATTGCGCCTTGCCGGCTGGCGGGCGGCATTATATAGAGCGCGGGTTCCGCGTGGCAGGCAGGCAAGGGTCGCCGCCCGCTCGTGGTCCGAAACCATCGAGTTCCAGTCCGGAAGCGTCGGTCCGCCCTTCGAAGGGGCAGCCCCGGTCCATACCGCGGGCAGGTCCGGAATTCGATCCCGAAATACGAACCGCCGGCGCATGCCAGACATGGCACCAGGAGTTTTCATGGCCGTTACCAATCCCTCCCGCGAAGATTTCGCCACCCTGCTCGAGGAATCGTTCCAGAACGAGGATCTCTTCGAGGGCAGCGTCGTCAAGGGAACCGTCGTCGCGATCGAGAAGGACCTCGCGGTCATCGACGTCGGGCTGAAGACCGAGGGCCGCGTTGCCCTCAAGGAATTTGCAGGCCCCGGCCGCGACCAGCCGATCAAGGTCGGTGACGTCGTCGAGGTCTATCTCGAGCGCGTCGAGAACGCCCTCGGCGAAGCCGTTCTCTCGCGCGACAAGGCACGCCGCGAAGAGAGCTGGGTCCGCCTCGAGGAGCAGTTCAACAAGAACGAGAAGGTCACGGGCGTCATCTTCAACCAGGTCAAGGGCGGCTTTACCGTCGATCTGGACGGCGCCGTTGCCTTCCTGCCGCGCAGCCAGGTGGACATCCGCCCGGTCCGCGACGTCGGCCCGCTGATGCACACCCCGCAGCCGTTCCAGATCCTCAAGATGGACAAGCGCCGCGGCAACATCGTCGTGTCGCGCCGGACCGTTCTCGAGGAAACCCGCGCCGAGCAGCGTTCGGAGCTGGTGCAGAGCCTCGAGGAAGGCCAGATCATCGAGGGCGTCGTCAAGAACATCACCGATTACGGTGCGTTCGTCGACCTCGGCGGCATCGACGGCCTGCTGCATGTCACCGACATTGCATGGCGCCGCATCAACCATCCGACCGAAGTGCTCTCGATCGGCCAGACCGTCCGTGTGCAGATCATCCGCGTCAATCACGAGACGCACCGCATCTCGCTCGGCATGAAGCAGCTCGAGGCCGATCCGTGGTCGGGCATCGAGGCGAAGTATCCGGTCCAGGCCAAGTTCTCGGGCCGCGTCACGAACATCACCGACTACGGTGCGTTCGTCGAGCTGGAGCCGGGCATCGAAGGCCTGATCCACGTTTCCGAAATGTCCTGGACGAAGAAGAACGTCCATCCGGGCAAGATCGTCTCCACCTCGCAGGAAGTCGAAGTCGTCATCCTCGAGGTCGATCCGGTCAAGCGCCGCATCTCGCTCGGCCTGAAGCAGACCCTCGCCAATCCGTGGGAGAGCTTCCAGGACAAGTATCCGATCGGCTCGATCGTCGAGGGCGAGGTCAAGAACAAGACCGAGTTCGGCCTGTTCATCGGGCTCGATGGCGATGTGGATGGCATGGTCCATCTCTCGGATCTCGACTGGAACCGTCCGGGCGAGCAGGTCATCGATGAGTACAATCGCGGTGACATCGTCAAGGCGCAGGTGCTCGACGTCGATATCGACAAGGAGCGCATCTCGCTCGGCATCAAGCAGGTCGGCGGCGATCCGTTCGTCGAAGCCTCGGGCGAAATCCGCAAGGGCGCCGTGGTCACCTGCGAGATCCTCGCGGTCAACGAAGGCGGCCTCGAAGTCCGCATCGCCGACAGCGACCTGACGGCCTTCATCCGTCGCGCCGATCTTTCGCGCGATCGGTCGGAGCAGCGTCCGGAGCGCTTCGCGGCTGGCGAGAAGGTCGACGCCCGCGTCACCAACTTCGACAAGAAGGCCCGCAAGGTCTCCGTCTCGATCAAGGCGCTTGAAATCGCCGAAGAGAAGGAAGCCGTTGCCCAGTTCGGTTCGTCCGACTCGGGCGCCTCGCTCGGCGACATTCTCGGCGCGGCCCTCAAGGCTCGCCAGACCGACGAATAAGCGTCGAACCTCGCGACACGAAGACGCCCCGGCCATCGGCCGGGGCGTTTTCATTTGAGGCGGGAAGAAGAAAATCGAAGTGATGCAAAGCCTTGCGTCGTCGGAGCCGTTTGCGTCCAGGCGCCAAAGCCGCTAACTCATCATCCCGGGGACCCCGGTAACGGCGATGGATTATGCGATGGCTCTCACTGCGGACGACATTATCGAGCGGCGACGTCTCAGGCGGAAGCTGATCTTCTGGCGCGTCCTCGGCGTGGTCGCCTTCCTGGTCGCCGTCGTCGTCGCTGGCGTGCTCGCAGTCGGGCCCGACAAGATCGGTGCCCGTTCGTCGCCGCATGTCGCGCGCATCTCGATCGACGGCTTCATTTCCGACGACCGGGCCGAACTGGAGCTGATCGACGGCCTTGCCAAGAACGATGCCGTCAAGGCGGTGATCGTCTCGATCGATTCCGGCGGCGGCGCCACGGTCGGCGGCGAATCGCTCTATGACGCGCTACGCCAGCTTTCGGCCAAGAAGCCGACCGTTGCCTCGATCAAGACGCTCGGCGCCTCCGCCGCGTATATGACGGCGATCGCGACCGACCAGATCTTCGCCTACCGGACCTCGATCACCGGCTCGATCGGCGTGCTGTTCCAGTCGCCCGAGGTCAGCGAGGCGATGGCCAAGCTCGGTATCAAGTTGACCGAGGTGAAGTCCTCTCCGCTCAAGGCTGCGCCGTCACCCTTCGCGCCGGCCTCTCCGGAATCGCTCCAGGTTGTGAAGAGCCTCATCGACGACAGCTACAACTGGTTCGTCGACATCGTCGCCGAGCGTCGCCGTCTCGACCGGGCGACCACGCTGAAGCTGGCCGATGGCCGGGTCTATTCCGGCCAGCAGGCCAAGGCAGCAGGCCTCATCGACGGGATCGGCGGCGAGGGCGAGGCGCGCGACTGGCTCTCGAAGGAAAAGGGCATAGACCCGGCGCTGAACGTGATCGAATGGAAGAAGGAAGAGCCTTCGCGCGGGTTCTCCTTCGCCGATGTCGCCGTCCGCGTCGTGGCGCGGCAGCTGGGATTCGCGCCCGACGCGACCGATACCAGCGCAATCGCGCCATGGTTGCCCCGGCTTAATCTTGACGGTCTCCTTTCTGTTTGGCAGGCTCCTGAGCAGTTCAACGCTGGGGGGTCGGCGCGATGATCAAATCAGAGCTGGTCCAGCGTATTGCCGAACAAAACCCACATCTTTACCAGCGCGACGTCGAGCACATCGTCAACTCGATCCTCGATGAGATCGTTGACGCGCTGGCCCGAGGCGACCGGGTCGAGTTGCGCGGCTTCGGTGCCTTCTCGGTCAAGAACCGCCCCGCCCGCCAGGGCCGCAACCCGCGGACCGGGACCAAGGTCGATGTCACCGAAAAGTTCGTGCCGTTCTTCAAGACCGGCAAGGAGATGCGTGAGCGTCTCAATGACGGCGACTGACGGAGGCAAGAACACGGCATGAAGCGCGCGATCGCGATCATCATACTCGTTCCGCTGGCAGTGCTTCTCGTGGCGCTGGCCGTTGCCAACCGTCACGGCGTGGTGCTGTCGCTCGATCCGTTCAACGGCGATGCGCCTGCCGCGGCGATCACGCTGCCGCTCTATTTCATCGTCTTTGCCTCGATGGTGCTCGGCGTGCTGCTCGGCGGCATCGGCACCTGGCTTGGCCAGAGCCGTTGGCGTCGCCAGGCGCGCCGGTTGAAGCGCGAGGCGACAGGTGTTCGCCGCGAGAACGACGGCTATCGCACCGTCGCCCCGACCGGGCCGTCAGCCGGCCTGCCCGCCCTTCGCCGCGACGCCGCCTGACATGCGCTTCATCGACGGCGCGGCGCTTGATGCCGCGCTTTCCCGGCATGAGCTGGTCGAGACGCTTCGCGCGGCTTTTCGCGCCGAGATCACGGTCCCGCCGCGCGAGCACCATGCCATCGCGCGGAGCGGCGGTGATGCGTCGCTGCTCCTGATGCCGGCCTGGTCGGGTGCCGCTCAAGCCGCATCGGGCCATGTCGGCGTCAAGATCGTGACCGTCTTCCCCGGCAACGCCGCCAAAGGCCTCGCCACGGTGGCGGGCGTCTATCTCTTGCTTTCGGGCGAGACCGGCGCGCCGCTCGCCGTGATCGACGGAACCGCCTTGACGCTCTGGCGCACGGCTGCGGCCTCGGCGCTCGCGGCGTCCTATCTGGCCCGGCCCGATGCCGCGCATCTGCTGATGATCGGTGCCGGCGCGCTGGCGCCGCACCTCGTCGCCGCCCATGCAGCGACGCGTCCGATCACGCGCGTCACGCTGTGGAATCGCGACGTGGCGCGGGCTGAGAGGCTGGCGGAACGGCTGGCGGGTGCGGGCTTCGATGTCGATGTCGATGTCGAGACGGATCTTGCCCGCGCGCTCCCGCAGGCCGACATCATCTCCTGCGCCACGCTGTCGGGCGAGCCGCTGGTGCGCGGCGCGCTCGTGAAGCCCGGTGCGCATCTCGATCTCGTCGGCGGCTTCACCCCGGCGATGCGCGAAGCCGATGACGCAGCCATTCGCCGCGCGCGCGTCTATGTCGACGGCCCGGGCGCAATTGTCGAGGCGGGCGATATCGCGGCGCCGCTTGCCGAAGGCGTACTCGCCCCCGACGACATCGCCGGCGATCTCCAGGGTCTTTGCCGCGGCTTGATCGATGGCCGGCGCACGGCCGACGAGATCACGCTGTTCAAGTCTGTCGGGATCGCGCTTGAAGATCTGGCGGCCGCGGCACTGATCTGGCGCAAGCTCGGCAGCTGACGCTGCGGCGGTTGGACTCCGGCGGCCTTTCATGGCAAAGCTCACCGCACATGACCGAACGAACGACCTCGGAAGCTGGACGCAATCCAGTCCTCGTGAAAATCTGCGGCCTCTCGACCGTGGAGACGCTGGAGGCTGCGCTGGATGCCGGCGCCGACATGATCGGCCTCAATTTCTTCCCGAAGAGCCCGCGTGCCGTCTCGCTCGATGCCGGCGCCGCGCTGGCGGCGCAGGTGCGCGGCCGCGCTGAAATCGTCGCGCTCACTGTCGATATGGATGATGATGGCATTGCCGCGATCGTCGAGGCTGTTCGGCCGGATTGGCTGCAGCTCCATGGCAGCGAGGATCCGGACCGCGTCGCCGCCTTGCAGCGCCGGTTCGGCCTCGGCGTGCTCAAGGCGATCGGCATTCGCACGGCCGACGATCTTGCCGAAGTCGCGCGCCATGCCGGCATTGCCGACCACCTGCTGATCGACGCGAAACCGCCGGCCGGCGCTGTGCTGCCCGGCGGCAACGGCGTTCCGTTCGACTGGGCGTTGCTTGATGGCATTGAGCCGGGACGGCCCTATATGCTGTCGGGCGGGCTCAATCCGGCCAATGTGGCCGACGCCATTGCGCGCACCGGCGCCGGCGGCGTCGATGTATCATCGGGTGTCGAGACAGCGCCTGGCATCAAGGATGTGGCGCTGATCAGGGCCTTCATCGCTGCCGTGCGCGGCGATACAACGAACATGGAAGACCGGCGCCGCTCCGGCGAGAGGATAGTGACGTGACCGCTCCGATTTTGCCCAATTCCTTCACGACCGGCCCGGACGAACGTGGCCATTTCGGCATCTATGGTGGCCGCTATGTCGCCGAGACGCTGATGCCGCTGATCCTCGAGCTGCAGGCTGCCTATGAAGCGGCGAAGGCTGATCCCGCCTTTGCGGCTGAACTTTCCAACCTCTCGAACCATTATGCCGGCCGGCCGTCGAAGCTCTATTTCGCGGAAGGGCTGACGCGCCATCTCGGCGGCGCGCGCATCTTCTTCAAGCGCGAAGACCTCAATCACACCGGCAGCCACAAGATCAACAACTGCCTCGGCCAGATCCTGCTCGCCCGCCGCATGGGCAAGACGCGGATCATCGCCGAGACGGGCGCTGGCCAGCACGGCGTTGCCTCGGCCACCGTTTCGGCCCGCTTCGGCTTTCCCTGCGTCGTCTATATGGGCGCCACCGATGTCGAGCGGCAGAAGCCGAACGTCTTCCGCATGAAGCTGCTCGGCGCCGAGGTGAAGCCCGTCACCGCCGGCAACGCGACCTTGAAGGACGCGATGAACGAGGCGCTGCGCGACTGGGTGACCAATGTCGAGGACACCTATTACCTGATCGGCACGGCCGCGGGGCCGCATCCCTATCCGGAGATGGTGCGCGACTTTCAGTCGGTGATCGGCAAGGAAGCCCGCGCCCAGATGCTGGAGCAGGAAGGGCGGCTGCCTGACCTCGTCATCGCGGCTGTCGGCGGCGGCTCCAATGCCATCGGCATCTTCCATCCCTTCCTCGACGACGCATCGGTCGAGATCGTCGGCGTCGAGGCCGGTGGCCATGGCCTTGATGGCGATGAGCATTGCGCCTCGATGAATGCCGGCCGCCCCGGCGTGCTGCACGGCAACCGCACCTATCTGCTGCAGGATGCCGACGGCCAGATCCTCGAGGGCCATTCGGTCTCGGCTGGCCTCGATTATCCGGGCGTCGGGCCGGAGCATAGCTGGCTGCGCGACACCGGCCGCGTCACCTATGTGCCGATCCTCGACGATGAGGCTCTCGACGCCTTTCAGGTCTGCACGCGTACCGAAGGCATCATTCCGGCCCTCGAGTCGGCCCACGCGATCGCCGAGGCGATCAAGCGGGCTCCGACGATGGCGCCTGACAAGATCATCGTCGTCAACCTCTCCGGCCGCGGCGACAAGGACATCCACACCGTTGGCAAGCTCACCGGCCTGGATATCTAGCTGGCGGCGACCAACCTTCGCCGGCCCATGGCAAGTTGCGCCGGCCCTATCGAATCGAGATTGAACGCATGACCGAGACCCGTATCGATCGACGTTTCGCGGCGGTGAAGGCCGAGGGGCGGCCGGCCTTCGTGACCTTTCTGACCGCAGGCGACCCGGACCCGGCAACCACGCTGGCGCTGCTGGCGGCGCTGCCGAGGGCGGGCGCCGACATCATCGAACTCGGAATGCCTTTCTCTGATCCGATGGCCGATGGACCCGCCGTCCAGGCCGCCGGTCTTCGCGCGCTGAGGGGCGGCATGACGCTCAACAAGACGCTCGATCTCGTCCGCGAATTCCGCAAGACCGATGACGTCACGCCGATCGTCCTGATGGGCTACTACAATCCGATCTATTCGCACGGCTCGGAGGCGTTTGTCGTCGACGCCAAGGCCGCCGGCGTCGATGGCCTGATCATCGTCGACCTGCCGCCGGAGGCCGATGACGAGCTTTGCCTGCCGGCGCTGAAGGCGGGTCTCAACTTCATCCGTCTGGCGACGCCGACCACCGACGACAAGCGCTTGCCGACGGTGCTGACCAATACGTCCGGCTTCGTCTACTACGTATCGATTAATGGCATCACGGGCTCGGCCGCGCCGGACGCGAGCCGCGTCGCCGAGGCGGTCGATCGCATCAAGCGCCACACGCGCCTACCGGTCGCAGTCGGCTTCGGTGTCCGCACGGCCGAACAGGCGGCGGCCATCGGCGCCAAGGCCGATGGCGTCGTCGTGGGCTCGGCGATCGTCCAGGCGGTCGCGGATTCGCTCGATGCCGAAGGTCGCGCCACGGCTGCCACCGTTCCGTCCGTCGAAGCCCTGGTCGGGGCACTCGCGGTCAGCGTGCGCGGCGCGCGCCGGCCGGTCGCGGCCTGAAGGAGACATCATGAGCTGGATCAACGACGTCGTTCGCCCAAAGATCAAGAGCCTCCTCAACAAGCGTGAGGTGCCTGAAAATCTCTGGATCAAGGATCCGGAATCGGGGGAGCTCGTCTTCCTTCGCGACCTCGAGGCCAATCATTATGTGGTGCCGAATTCCGGCTATCATATGCGCATGTCGGCGCCGAAGCGCCTCGCGCATTTCTTCGATGCCGGCCGCTACGAGGCCATTCCGCTGCCCGAAGTCGCGGTCGATCCGCTGAAATTCCGCGACGAGCGCCGCTACACCGATCGCCTGAAGGATGCTCGCACCAAGACCGGGCTGCAGGATGCGGTGCTGGTCGGCGCCGGCTTCGTCGAAGGCGTGCCGCTGGTCGCAGCGGTGCAGGATTTCGATTTCATGGGCGGCTCGCTCGGCATGGCTGCCGGCGAGGCGGTGATTGCGGGCATGGAAGCCGCGCTGCAGCGCCAGCAGCCTTTCGTGATGTTTGCAGCGTCCGGCGGCGCGCGCATGCAGGAGGGCATCCTCTCGTTGATGCAGTTGCCGCGCACCACCGCCGGCGTCATTGCGCTGCGTGAGGCGAAGCTGCCCTATATCGTCGTGTTGACCAATCCGACCACCGGCGGCGTCACCGCGTCCTATGCCATGCTGGGTGACATCCAGATCGCCGAGCCCGGCGCGCTGATCGGCTTTGCCGGCCCGCGTGTCATTGAGCAGACCATTCGCGAGAAGCTGCCCGAAGGCTTCCAGCGCTCTGAATATCTGCACGCCCACGGCATGGTCGACATGGTGGTTCATCGTCATGAACTGCGCTCGACCATTGCAAGGCTCTGCGCCCTGCTCGGCCCCAAGGTCGAAGTGGCCGCCGAGCCGCAGGGCGCCCTCGCCGTGGTGGCGTAGTCGGCACTGGCGCCCGGGCGCGCCAGCCGCTATCCACGCATCTGATCACGTCTTGAGTGAGGGCCGCGGCAACGCGGCCTTCGCGCGTTTGCCTGAAGGTTCCTGCCATGGACGATAGTTCGGCAATCCTGGAGCGCCTGTTCCTTCTCCATCCCAAGGAGATCGACCTTTCGCTCGATCGTCTCCTGCCGCTGCTGGAAAAGCTCGGCCATCCCGAGCGGAAGCTCGGCCCGGTGTTCCATATCGCCGGAACCAACGGCAAGGGTTCGACCACGGCCTTCCTTCGCGCCATGTTGGAGGCGAGCGGGCGCACGGTGCATGTCTATACCTCGCCCCATCTCGTGACCTTCCATGAGCGCATCCGCCTCGGCCGCCCAGGCGGCGGCGCCTATGTCTCCGAGGCCGAGCTTGCGGAAACGCTGACGGCTATCGAGCGGCTGAATGCCGGCGCACCGATCACGCATTTCGAGATCACCACCGCCGCAGCGCTGGTTCTGTTCGCGGAGCATCCGTCCGATGTGACGCTGCTCGAAGTCGGCCTCGGCGGCCGCTTCGACGCGACCAATGTCATCGATGCGCCCGAGGTTTCCGTCATCACGTCGATCTCGATGGACCATGAGAAGTTCTTCGGCGATTCGCTCGATCGGATCGCCTGGGAGAAGGCCGGCATCATCAAGCCCGGTCGCCCGGTCGTGTCGGCCCCGCAAGCCGCCGAGGTGATGGCCGTCATCGAACATGAGGCCGCGCGCGCGAAGGCGCCGCTATTCGTCGGAAACCGTGACTGGATCGCCCATGCCGAGCGCGGCCGGCTCGTCTTCCAGGATGAAGACGGATTGCTGGACCTGCCGGCACCCCGCCTGCCGGGCCGGCATCAATTCATCAATGCCGGCAACGCCGTTGCCGCGCTGCGCCGTTCATCGCTCGATGTGCCGGTATCGGCGATCGAGGAGGGCCTTCAATCGGTCGACTGGCCGGCGCGCATGCAGCGCCTCGCGGCGGGCGCCCTGGTTGAGAAGGCGCCTGATGATGCCGAGGTCTGGCTCGACGGCGGCCACAATCCCGGCGCCGGCGCCGTTATCGCCGAGGCGGTTGCGGATCTCGAGGAGCGGCTGCCGCGTCCGCTCTATCTGATCGCCGGCATGCTGCAGACCAAGGATCCCGTCGGTTTCTTCCGGCCGTTTGCGGGCCTCGCGGCGCGTGTCTTCACGGTTCCGATCGCCAGTTCCAATGTGGGGCGCGATCCGGTTGAACTCGCCGAAGCAGCGCGGGCGGCGGGTCTCGAAGCCGAGCCGCAAGCCGATGTCGCGTCGGCGCTGGCCGCGCTCGCGCGGCTCTTGCCCCCCGGCACCACGCCGCGCATCCTCATCTGCGGGTCGCTCTATCTTGCGGGCGACGTGCTCGAGGCGAACGGCACGCCGCCGAAATAGGACTGCCTTCGGGAGGCGCCATGTCGGACGAGAGACGCCGAAACATCGCATCCCTCGATCTCGTCCGCGTCGTCGCCATGGGTTACATCGTCGGCTTCTGGCACCTGATGAACTATGTCGATGGCTATGGTGGCTATCGGAACGAGGTTACCGAGCGGCTCACCGTCGTCGTGCTGGCGACGTTCACGATGCTGTCCGGCTATCTGCTCGGGCGAAGGCCAGTCGAGCCGTCGCTGGCCGGGGTCGGCGCCTTCTATCGTCGACGCCTTGTGCGCGTCTATCCGCCGCTTGTCGTGGCGCTGATCGTGTTCGGGGCGCTCGGCATTGCGAGCTGGCCGATCTCGATCAGGAGCATCGACCTCGTCAGCCTTTTCTCCGGGCCGTCCGTGTGGACGCTCTGGTATGTCTGCATGATCGTGCTGTTCTACGCCGTCGCGCCGATCCTGCTCGCCGATCGACCCATTCTGCTGTTCGGAAAGCCGGTTGCGCCATGGCTGGCGGGCGGAGCTTTGCTTTGGCTCCTCCTCACCTCATTGCAGCAGAGCGGATGGTTGGCGATGGAGCCCAGGCTCGCGCTCTATTTCCCTTGCTTCGTCGCCGGGATAGCGCTCGCGCGTCAGGAGCATCGCTTCGGCGCGACGGCGGTCGTGGCCGCCGCTCTCTTGGCCGCCGTCGCCTCTCTGCTGAACTACGGTCTGCCGCTGCCCGAGATCGAGCTATCGCTCCGTTCGGCCGCCATGGCACTGTTCGCCGCCACCTTTGTCCTGCTGGTGGCGTTGAAGGTTCAGCACCGGATCCCTGAGCATCCGGCGGTGGCGGTCCTCAGCTATGCCGCGTTCTTCGCGTATCTGGCGCACCGGCCGGTCTATGTCCTCGCCACCCGGCTCTTCCCGCTTTCCTCGCCGGCCGCGCAGCTCGCCTTTATGCTGCTGGTCGCGCTGCCTGTGTTGGTCGTCGTGAGCTGGATGCTCCAGAGGCTCTATGATAGCGCGCTGGAGCGGCTCGGCTGGTGACGCAGACATGAAAACGGGGCCCGAAGGCCCCGTTCGAAAGACGCATTTGAAACGCCTAGATCGCGTTCTTGATCCAGTCAGCCAGCCGGTTCTTCGGCGCGGCGCCAACCTGGATCGAGGTCGGCTCGCCATCCTTGAACAGGATCAGCGTCGGGATGGAGCGCACGCCATAGCGGACGGCGATGTTCGGATTCTCGTCGATGTTGAGCTTGGCGATCGTCACCTTGCCGTCCATCTCGGTCTGGATCTCTTCGAGAGCCGGCCCGATCATGCGGCAGGGGCCGCACCACTCGGCCCAGAAATCGACAACCACCGGGCCGGTGGCGCCCAGAACGTCGGTGTCGAAGGAACTGTCAGTTACTTTGGCGGTCGCCATGAAAGCCTCGCGCGGAATGAGGGGGAGTTGATCAAAAGGTAGGGAGCGCTGATCGGCGGGTCAAGCCTTGGTATGTCACGACGCGGTGATACGCGAGATATGCTCGTCCATCTTGTCCGCAGGCACGGCGATCAGTCGTGGCGCCTCCGTGTAGACGAGGGCTGCCTCGACCGTTCTTCCGGGATAGAGACGGGCGATGACGGCGCGGTAGAGCGCGAGCTGCGCGATATGGGCTGGGGCGACGCCGTTGATATCGACGGGCGGCGAGGCATTGGTCTTGAAGTCGGCGATAAGGATGCGCGAAGGCTCCACGACCAGGCGGTCGATGCGGCCCGAGACCGCCAGCGCGCCTTTCGCCGTCACGAGCGTTCCTGCGATCGCAACCTCCGGCCGGCTGCCTGGACCGAAAAGCGGCGCGAAATCCGGCGCATCGATCAGCGCGGCCAAGTCGGCGGCGAGGCGTTCGCGATCCGTCTCTAGCCACCCCTCCGCAACGGCGTCGAGATAGGCGCGCGCCACGCCCTGCCGTGCCGCTGCTGGATGCTCTGGTAACGCCTGCAGCAGACGATGGACGATCACGCCGCGTGCGAGCGCCTGCTCGGCGGCAATGGCGCCTGCCGCGCCCGAGGCGGCGGCGTTGGTATCCGAGGGCTGGATGCGCGCCGCAACGAGCGGTGGCGCAGGCGGCGGGGAGGCGAGGAAGGCAGGCAGCGGTGCCGCGGGCCGGGCGGGTGCCGCCGCGATGTCCTCCGCCGGCGTTGTGACCAGGGTCCAGTCTCGCCGCCATTCGAGTCTGTCGAAGGTCTCGGTGCCGAGCGTCACCGGGACAACCCGGGCGCCCGGCTCCAGCGCGGCGAGGGCAAGGTCCTGCCAGAGTGGCTCGCTGCCGGAGCGCGCCTTGCGCGTGCCGCAGATGACGAGGCGGTCGCGTGCCCGCGTCAGCGCGACATAGAGTAGCCGGCGATATTCCTCGCCCGCTCGTTCGCGCAGCGTTTCCAGCGCCGTGTCGATGCGCTGTGGCCGCCGCGCGCCCGGCGCGATATAGGCAAGTGGCGACCCGCTGGCGTCGTCGGGATCCTCGGCCAGCGCCACGATCCTTGGATCGTGGCTCGCATGCACCGCCGCCGAGCCCGTATCGACCAAAAAGACGATCTCGGCTTCGAGGCCCTTGGCGCCATGCACCGTCATGACGCGGATCTCGTCGCGGCCGATATCGGCATCGCGCTTGATCTCGGTCGCCGCCTCGCGCATCCACGCGGTGAAGCCCTGCAGCGAGGGCGTCTCGCTCTGCTCATAGGCGAGCGCCCGGGCGAGGAATTCGTCGAGAACCTCATCCGCCTCCGCGCCAAGCCGCGCGAGGATGCGCTTGCGGCCGCCATCCGGGCCGAGGATCCGCGCGAAGAAGGCATGCGGCCCCATGAAGTCGGCCCGGCCGCGCCAGAGGTCGAGAAGCTCTGCTGCGGTCTTGGCAGCGGCGAGCCGAGCGCGATGCACCGCCTGCCAGAGCGACCCAGGCCGCCCATGCGCCACGGCGAAGAGATCATCCTCGGAAAGTCCGACAAGCGGGCTCTTGAGCAGCGCCGCGAGCGCCAGATCATCATCCGGTTGCAGCACGGTCTCGGCCAGCGCGACGAGATCCATCACGGCGATATGGCCGCCGAGCTTCAACCGGTCCGCACCGGCGACCGGCAGGCCGGCGGTCTTCAGCGCCCGGTTGATCGCATCCGTCTGCGCGCCGCGCTTGCGGGTCAGGATCAGGATGCCGCCTGCCCGGATCGGGGCGCCGCTCGCCTCGATCCGTTCGCCGCGATCGATCCAGCCACGGATGGTCAGCGCGATGCGCTCGGCGAGCCGAACCTCGGGGCTGCGCGTATCGAGCCGGTCGAGCGGGGTGTGCCAATCCTCCGGCTCCTCGGCCGGCTCGGCGACAATCGACGGCCAGAGCGTGACGCGCCCAGGCTCCCCACGCCGCGCCGCCTCATGCGCCGTCGCCTGCATCTCGCGCGCCAGTCCGCGATGGGCGTCGGGCGCTGCGAAGACGGCGTCGACCGCCGCCAGAACGTCGCCCGTCGAACGGAAGGAGAGGTTGAGCACCAGCGCCCGGAATTCCGCATCGGCTGCCTTGGCGGCACGGCGGAAACGGTCGCGCTGGCGGGCAAACCAGGCGGGAACCGCACCTTGAAAGGAGTAGATCGACTGTTTTTCGTCGCCGACGGCGAAGAAGGTGCGCTTCTTGTCGCGCGCGCTCTCGCCGGCGAAGAACTCGTCCGCCAGCCCTGCGATCACCTGCCATTGCCGCGGGCTGGTATCCTGCGCCTCATCGACGAGGATATGGTCGAGGCCGCGATCGAGCTTGTAGTGGACCCAGCTCGACGCGCCGGAGCGCGTCAGGAGATCGGCTGTGCGCACCACGAGATCCTGGAAATCGAGCGCGCCGCGCAGCTGCTTGCCGCGCTCATAGGCCTCCAGAACCGCCGTCCCGAGGATCAGCAGGGCTTCCGTCGCGTCGAAGGCGCGCGCCGCCGCGATGCGGTCGAGCAGGTCCTCGATGCGCAGCCGCTCCGCGTCGAGCGTCTCCTCAAGGCCTGGCCAGGCGGTCAGGACGCTCTTGGGGGCGAGACTTCCGAGCGCCTTCACCTTGCCGGCGCTCGTCAGCATATAAGCCAGCCAGGCCCCGCTGCGGGCCGCATCCGTGCTGGCAGTGAGGAACGGCGCCAGTTGCTCGCCGGCCGCCTTGTGCTTCGGCCCGCTGGCGAGCAAGGCATCGACAAGCCGCATGATGGCCGCGACGGGCAGCGGCAGCGCCGTCACGATGCTGGCGCGGAGGCTATCCTCGGTATCCTCGAGCGCAAGGCCAAGCGCCTGGCGCAGAGCGGCGAGACCGTTGTCCAGCGAGCCGTGGACCTCGATCAGACCGGCGAGCGCATCGCGGCGGGCAATGATCTCGCCGAGCGCCGCCTCGATGCCCTGATCGGAAGCGGCGTCGAGCAGCCGGGCGAAGGCGCGGCCGAGCCGGCCGTCCTCATCGGCGCTGGCCCGGGCGAGCACCTGGCGCTGTGCGCCTTCGATCAGGATGGCGGCGGCGCGATCATCGAGCACCTCGAAGGCGCCGGCGACATTGGCCTCGAAAGGAAACTGATGCAGCAGCTTCTCGCAGAAGGCGTGGATGGTCTGGATCTTGAGCCCGCCCGGCGTTTCGAGCGCGCGCGCGAACAGCCGCCGGGCGCGGACCCGCACGGCCTCGCTCGCCGGGACGTCGTCATAATCGGCCAATGCCTTGTCGAGCGCCGCGTCGGGAAGTGTCGTCCATTCGGCGAGGATCGAGAAGACGCGCGCCGCCATTTCGGCCGCCGCCGCCTTGGTGAAAGTCAGGCAGAGGATCGCGCCGGGATCGGTTCCGGCGAGCAGCAGGCGGATGACCCGCCGCGCCAGGACATAGGTCTTGCCCGAGCCGGCATTGGCCGACACCCAGACCGACGCCGCCGGATCGGTCGCCTCGGCCTGGACACGGCGGGTGTTGGCGTCGACCGTGATCACGCCTCGTCCCCCTCGCCAAGCGCCCATTCGGCAACGCGCGCCAGATGGTCATAGGGGCTGCCGAAGCGGTTCTCGAACATCGGCCGCGCCCGTGAGACATAGGCGCGCTCGGGGTCGGCATAGGCAGCGATCAGCGCTGCAAGCCGGGCCGCGGCATCGTCGCCGAGTTCGTCGGCCGATCGATCGCGGACGGCCGAGGAGAACGGTTCGCCTTTGCCGACGCGGCCGAGCCCGATCCAGCCGAGCACCGCGACCGAGGCGCCGGCTGGAATGTCGCCGAACGCTCCTCGCCGGAGCATCGCCGCCTCGAGCGCGAGCTGCGGCGCGAGGCCGGTCGAAAGCTGCTTCGGCGAAGGCGGTGTCCCGGTCTTGAAGTCGAGGATCTCATAGGTGCCGTCGCGACGTCTGTCGATGCGGTCGGCACGGCCGGTCAGCATGAAGTCGGGCGTCACCACCATCCGCCCGTCGATCTCGGCGTGACGCGCCTCGATCTCTGTCCGTGCCGCTTCCCAGCGGACATACCAATCGGCGATGACGAGGAAGCGCGGCCACCAGAGCGCGTGCACAGCCGGAAAGGCCCTGATGTCGCGGAAGACGTCGCGGCCTGTTTCAATCAGCGTATCGAGCGCGGAACCATCGAAGGGCGGCTGCCAGAGCGGCGCGAAGCGGCCGAGCGCCTCATGGATCAGCGTTCCGCGCAGCGCGCTGTCCGGCACGACGTCGATCGGGTCGAGTGGCTCCAGCTTCAGGACCCGGCGGGCATAGATCGCATAGGGGTCGCGCACCAGCGTCTCGATTTCGGTGACCGAGAGCCGCTTCGGCCGGGCCTCGACCGGCGGCTTCGGCCGCGGCCGGGCGACGGGAGCCGGCGCCGGGCTGGCGTCGAGCGCACGCGCCCAATCGAGATAACGCTGGCCCCGCGCCGCGAGGGCTGCGGCGTCCGCCTTGCCAAGCCGCGCCGCAAGCCGCTGCAACCAGCGCGCAGCGATCGTCGGTGCCCCGCCGCGTCGTTCGGCGCGGCTGATGATGACGCGTCCATTGCCGAGCGCGCTGGTGAAATCATGCGCCGACTGGCCGAGCCGTCGTTCCGGCGCTTCCAGACCGAAGCTGGCGCGCATCGAGCGCGACAGCCAGGGATCGGTGCGGGCTTCCGTCGGCCAGACGCCCTCGTCCAGCCCCGCCAGGATGACCAGATCGGCCGATTGCAGCCTCGCCTCGAGCGTTCCCCAGATGGCGATGCGCGGATCTGCGCCCGGCGGTATCGAGACTGCGACGCCCGCCATGGCGGCATCGAGAAAGGCCGGGAATTCCGGCCCGGTCATCGAGAAGTCAGCCGCATCCCCGCTCGCCAGCCCGTCGAGCAGCGTCTTGAGCGCCGTGCCGGCCTCGTCGGATGGAAGCGCGGCCGCGGCGTCCGGTTCGGTGGCGAGGACAGCTCCGAGGGTTGCGGCAAGCAGGCTCGATACTTTCGCCACATCGGTCTTGGCGCCGTCGGCGAGGAGCGCCGCCAGCGGATCGAGCACAGCGCGCAGCCGGCCGGCCAAAATCGCGGCGCCATCCCAATCGTCTGGCTGCAGCCGCTTGATCGCCGGATGCAGTCGCTGCGACGTGTCTGAGGCGTCGCGCCGTGCCTTTTCGAGTGCCAAAGGCAGCCCGCCGAGGCCGCCGGTGACCAGGCGGCCGCGAAACAGGGCGAGGTCGAGCACGCCGATGGCATCGCGGCAGTCCGCCCGCACCATGCCGAAGGCGGCGAGCGGATGCTTGGCCAGAGCTAGCAGATCGAGCGGGGCGCCGTCCGAGCGCGCGGCAGCGGTGATGAGCCGGGCCAGTGTGCCGGGCGGGGTCATGCGCAAGGGCCGTCCGGCCGAATCATCGACGCGAAGGCCGAAGCGCTCCAGTTCGATCGCGACGCGGGCCGCGATCGTCCGGTCAGGCGTCACCAGCGCCGCGGTCGCGCCGTCGGACTCGACGGATTCGCGCAGCGCCAATGCGAGTGCCAGCGCCTCTTCCTGCTCGTTGCGGGCGACCAGCAGCGTGAGACCTTCGGTCGCCTCGGCAGCGACCGGCGGGGCATCGGCCCAGGCTTCCGTGGTGTCTGCCGGCCGCATCGCTTCCGAGACGAGCCGCGCGCGGGCAGCGAGCGGGAGCGTGATACTGCCGAGCATGGCCACGTCGGCACGGACGATGCCGGCGCGGCCGAGCCACTGCTTGAGCCCATATTGCGGATGGCCGGGGGTCGAAACGGCGCCCTCGCCGCCGATCGCGTTCCAGGCCGCGTCGTCGAGAGCCGTGTCGAGATCGGGCAGCACGACGGCGCCGTTCGGCAATCGCGCGATGGTGGCGAGCAGTTCGGCCGTTGCCGGGATCGAGCCGGTGGAGCCGGCGGCGATGACGAGACCCTTCGGGGGCTCGCTTGCAAGACGCCTCGCTTCGTCGCGGATCAGCCGGTCGCGCCGCGTCGCCGGATCGGCGAGATGGCGCTCGGCGAGGAGCGCTGGCCACGCTTCGCCGACGATCTTCAGGAAATCGAGCGTGATCTGCCAGTAGCGCGCGAGGTCGTCCGGCACCAGTGTTTCAAGCGCCTGCCATTGGCAGCCGGCCGTCGCGACATCGTCGACGAGGCGCGCGAGATCGCCTGCGAGGTGAAAGGCATCGGCGGCCGAAGCCGGGATCAGCACAGGCGCGCCCTCCGCGAGGCCGAGCCGGTCCGGCTTCAGCGCCTCGCCCCAGGCGCGGGTGAAGCGGGCCAGGATGAGTTGCCGGTCGAGCCGCGAGATGGCGGGCGGCAGCACGAGCCGTTCGGCCGGATCCTCGATCGGCTCCAGCAGCAGATCATCCTCATCGATGTCGCCGATCGGCCGGATCCGCGGCAAGATGGCGGCATCGCTGCCGAGGCGCTCGACGAGGGCGAGGGAAAGCGCGCGCGCGGCGCGGCGCGTCGGCAGGAAGATGCGGATATCGGCCAGCGCCAGCGGATCGGCGGCGGGATCGGGCAAGGCGCCGAGCTGTCCGGAGAGCAGGGCATCGGCCAGGGTCGGCAGGAAGCGCGCGCCGGCTGGGATGGTGAAGACGCGCGGGGCCGCCGCCATTGCCGGCTCCAGTCTCCCTACGCGGCGCTCTCGGCGACCGAAAGTTCGGCCTCCCGGATCGATTCCGGCGTCCCGACATGCAGCCAGATGCCGTCCATGCGCACGCCGAACAGTCGCCCGCTGGCAATGGCGCGATCGAAGAGCACGTTGAGGGAGAAGGCGCCTTCCGGCGCGTTCTCGAACAGGCGTGGCGAGAGGATTGCGGCGCCTGAATAGACGAAGGGCGCAATGGTGCGCTCCGGCCGGCGGGTCAGCCGGCCCTCTTTGTCCATCAGGAAGTCCCCCGGTCCGGTGTAGCCGATCGAGGCGACGGTCGGCGCCAGCATCAGCAGCGCGTCCATGGCGCTGTCGTCCCAACCCGAGATCAGCCAGTCGAGATTGGGCCGCGGCCCCTCGATCCAGAAGCTGTCGGAATTCATGACGAAGAACGGGTCGGGGCCGAGCAGCGGCAGCGCCTTGGTGATGCCGCCGCCGGTCTCTAGCAGCGCGCCGCGCTCGTCGGAGACGGTGATCTTCGGGTTCTTGCGCTTCCTGACATGCGTTTCGAGCAGGTCGGCGAGGTAATGGACATTGACCACGACCTCCTCGACGCCGGCGCGCGCCAGGCGGTCGAGCGCCCGGTCGATCATCGGCCGGCCGGCGATCTCGATCAGCGGCTTCGGCACGGTCGCAGTCACGGGGCGCATCCGCTTGCCGATACCGGCTGCGAGCACCATGCCGCGCCGAGGTCCGACGGGCTTCCGGAAGGGGATGGGATCGGTCATCGATCGTCTTCTTCTTGCAGGGGCGCCCGGATGGAGCCCGATCATTCGTCGAGTGGCAGGTAGCGATGATACCAGAGCGCGAGGTCGGACAGAACCTCATGCGCCAGATTGCGCCGGAGATACGCCCTTACACGCGGAATGTGACGGAGATATTGGGGCTTGCCAAAGGCGGTTGCGAGGCGCGCGAACCCGCCGAGGACCTTCGTGCTGCGCTGGGCGCCGGAAATCGCGTAGGCCGCCGCGAAGGCGGTCCTGTCGAAGGGTCCCGCGGCCTCGCGCGCGGCGACATAGGCCGTCACGACCTCGGCCTCGAAATCCGGCGAAAGGGTAACGCGCACATCCTGCGCCAGCGACGCGACGTCATAGGCCGAGGCGCCGATCATCGCGTCCTGATGGTCGAGCACGCCGATTCGCTGCGCGCCGGCACGATCTGGCAGCCAGAGAAGGTTCGGCGAGTGATAGTCGCGCAGAAGCCAGCTCTGCTCGCTCTGTCGAAGTCGCGCGTGCAGCGCGGTCCAGATCGCGGCATAGCTTTCTTCCGCTTCGTCGGAGAGTGCGACGCCGGCAAATTCGCGCGCATACCAGCGCGGCATCAGGTCGATCTCGATCAGGAAGGCATCCCGATCGAAAGGCGGGATGTGGTGGCTGTCGCCGCCCGGCAGCGGCAGGACGTCCGGACGTGGCACGGCATGCAGGGCCGCGAGCAGTTCCGCCGCCACACGCCAGCGCTCGGCGTCCGGGACGCCATCGCGGATGATGAAATCATCGCCAAGATCTTCGAGCAGCAGCAGGCCTTGCGGGATGTCGGTCGCCAGCAGCGCCGGCGCCGAGATGCCGGCGGCGCGCAGGCCTTCGTTCATCGCCACGAACGGCGCCACTGTGGTGGCACGGTGTGCGACATCGTCATAGCTGCGGCCGCCCCAGACGGGCGGGCCCGGCAGGCGGTCGCGCGCATCCATCAGCACGGCGCGCAGGCCGTCCGGCCGCGCGATGCGCTCATAGCTGCGGCCCGATGCGTCGCCGGCGAGATGGCGCCGCGTGGCATCTGCAAAGCCCGAGGCATCCAGCCAGGACCGGATCGCGGCCGTACGCGCCAGCCGGTCGGGCCAGGAACCGCCGCCGATGATCTCGGCCCGTCGCCGCTCGCCCTCGATGGAGAGGCGAACGGTCAGCGTGTGCTCCGGCAGCCGGCCGGCCGCGCGCTCGGGCCATTCGATGAGAACCGCGCCGGTTTCGATCGCTTCGTCGAAGCCGATCTCCTCCAGCTCGTCAGGCCCGCCGAGACGGTAAAGGTCGAAATGCGCGATTGCGACGCGGCCGGGATAGGTCTGGACCAGCGTGAAGGTCGGGCTCGGTACCTCCAGCGCGGCGTCGTCGGCAACGGCGCGGATCAGCGCGCGGGCGAGCGTCGTCTTGCCGGCGCCAAGATCCCCTTCGAGGGCGATGACATCGCCCGGTGCAAGCTTCGCCGCCAGATCCTCGGCAAGGCGGATCGTGGCCGCCTCGTCGGCGAGCATGAGGCTGAGAAGCGGCGTGCTCATTCGGCGGCGACGTCGAGCGCTGTCGGGCGGAGCGGCATGCGCACGGTAACGGTCGTGCCGCGGCCGATTTCCGAGGTGATGGAAACGCTGCCACCATGCAGCTCGACGAAGCTCTTGACGATCGCAAGGCCGAGGCCGGCGCCGCCGCGCGCTGCGCCGGAAGCCCGGCTCTCGAAGCGCTGGAACACCGCATCGATGAAATCGGCCGAGATGCCCGGACCCTCATCGGCGACCACGAATTCGACCGCCTCGCTGCTGCGCCGTGCCGTGAGCCGGATCGTCGAGCCCGCGGTCGAGAATCCAACGGCATTGGACAGGAGATTGTAGAGGATCTGGCGGATGCGCTTCTCGTCCGCGACGAAGGAGCCGAGATCGGGCGGAAGGTGCGTGTCGAGCTTCAGCCGCGATTCGCGCAGCCGGTCGCGCACCCCCTCGGTGGCAGCGGCGACGGTTTCGGCGACATTCACCTCGCCGAGATCGAGCGTGATGATGCCGGCATCGACCGTGGCGAGGTCGAGGATGTCGTTGACGATCGCCAGCAGCGAGCCACTCGATGAGAGGATATAGCCGGTATATTCGCGCTGCTTCTCGTTCAAGGGACCGACGGCGATGTCGGCCAGGAGCTGCGTGAAGCCGATGATATTGGTGAGCGGCGAGCGCAGCTCATAGGAGACGTGCTGGATGAAGGCGTTCTTGAGCCCGTCTGCGGCCTCGAGCGCTTCGTTGCGGTCGGTCAGCGCGCGCTCGACCTGCACGCTGTCGGTGACGTCGACGAAGGTGACCATGGTCTGGCCGTTCGGCAGCGGCACGGTCGCATAGTCGATGATGCGGCGATCGCGCCGCTCCATGCGGCCATGCGTCGGCGCGCGGCTCTCGCCGAGCCCCGCCACTTCCGCCGTGAAACGCTTCCATTCCTCCGGCGACGTGCTGAGGGCGCGGCAGGCGCGCTCGATTTCGCCGACATGCGGCCGGCCGGCCAGGAGCTTCGGATCGAGCCGCCAGATCCGGGCGAAAGCGGGGTTGTCGAGGCGGAGCCGCCCGTCCGAGCCGAACACCGCGACACCTTCGGCGAGATGGTCGAGCGTCTCGCCCTGGACCTGGATCAGCGCGTTGTAGCGGCTTTCGAGATCGAGACGCGCGGTGACGTTCTCATAGATCCACGTCATGCCACCCTGCGGATGCGGATTGGCAATGACGCGCAGGGTCTGGCCGTCAGGAAGATGCCACCAGAATTCGCGCGCATCGACCGACTGATAGGCGGCGAAGAGCTCCTTGCGCCAGCTCTTGAAATCGACCTGTTCGGGCAAACGCCGCGCGGCACGCATCCGGTCGAGCACGGCGCTCTCGTCCGGCATCTGGTCGAGGAAAGCGGCATCGAGGCCGAAGAGCTCACGGAAGGCGGCGTTGTAGGAACGCAGGCGATGATCCTGCCCGAACACGGCGACGGCCGTGGCGAGCTGGTCGAGCGTGCGGACATGGAACTCGACCAGTCGCTTCATCTGCGCCTGGACGGATTCGAGCTCGGTGACGTCGGTGGCGATGCCGGCGCTGCCGGTCTCGGACGCAACATCGACGATGTCGAGCATGCGCCGTTCGCCGGCCATCACGACCGGCAGCCGCCGCGCGAAGACCGCTCCCTCGGCGTGGCTGCGGACGATCGCCTGGCGCCCGGCCGTGTCGACGAGTTCGAGGCGCCGGCGGACGACATCGGCGGCGTCCGCAGCTTCGACCGCGTGGACATAGGCCTGGTTGACCCATTCGAGCGCGCCATCACGGTCGCGAATCCAGCACGGCAGCGGCGCGGCCTCGATCAGAGCCCGCATCGCCGCGACGTCGTGTGTCAGACGGCGATGACGCGCGTCGAGCTCGGCCAATGCCAGGCGATCGCCGGAAAGATCGCGGAAGCGCGCGACGGCGCGGCCGGCGGTCGTGCGCCCGGCAACTTCCACGAAGCTGCCATTGGCTGTTTCGATGGCGATGGTGAAGGTCTCGCCCTCGCTGCGCAATCTTTCAAGCGCGAGGTCGAGCCGGCTGGCGCTCGCGCCGGTCAGCCATGTTCCGAAGGCGAGGAAGGCGGCGCGGTCGTCGGGCGCGCCGGTCGCGCGTGGCAGCCGGCCCATGACGAGCGGCGGCTCTTCGGGCCCGCTCCAGGCGACGAGGCGCTGGTCGTCGGCATTGACGAGCGCCTCGGCGCGGTCGGCGATGGCGCGCAGATCGGCCAAGCGGCCGCGCAGTTCCGCATTGTCGGTATCGGCCCGGTCGCGCGCCCTGAGGAGTACGGCGATGGCGACCAGCGAGAAGGTGAGAACGCCGAAAATGGCGCTGAAGCTGACGATGCGGTCGGGCGCCAGGAAATCGGCTGCTGCGGCCGGGCCGATCGAAAGCGCCAAGAGCGCGAGGGATGAAGCGGTTCGGCGGATGGCGACGGGGGCTCGTCCGGCGCGGCCGGCTCGAATCCATCCCGATATCCTGCGATGCCAAAGCATGCGACAGGCCCTTCCGCCGTCAGAGAACTGGAATGACCCGCTTGCGACGCCGACCAACTCTTCCGGCACCGCGCTCGAATCACCCTCAATGTAACGGTTCGGGGAATCGCGAGGGAAGCCGCTGGCGACGAGAAAAGGGCCATGCGATCGAACATCGCATGGCCCTGGAGTGTCAGCCAGTCATGGTTAACCGCCGGTTAAGGCTGCGGCGCCGATTGGCACCGTCCTCAGTAGCGGTAATGGTCCGGCTTGAACGGGCCGCTTTCGGCGACGCCGATATAGGCCTGCTGCTTTTCGTTCAGCTTGGAGAGCTTCACACCGATCTTGGCCAGATGCAGCGCCGCGACCTTTTCGTCGAGATATTTCGGCAGCGTGTAGACCTTGTTCTCGTACTGGCCGGGCTTGGTCCATAGTTCGATCTGGGCCAGCGTCTGGTTGGTGAACGAGGCCGACATCACGAAGCTCGGATGGCCCATGGCATTGCCGAGATTGACGAGGCGCCCCTCGGACAGAAGGATGACGCGCTTGCCGTCGGGCAGTTCGATCTCGTCGACCTGCGGCTTGACGTTGTGCCACTTGTAGTTGCGCAGCGCGCCGACCTGAATCTCGCTGTCGAAATGGCCGATATTGCAGACGATGGCGCGGTGCTTCATCGCGCGGACATGCTCGATCGTGATCACGTCGACATTGCCGGTCGCGGTGACGAAGATGTCGGCCTTCGGAGCCGCCTCTTCCATCGTGACGACTTCATAGCCTTCCATCGCCGCCTGCAGCGCGCAGATCGGATCGACTTCCGAGACCATGACGCGGCAGCCAGCCTGGCGCAGCGAGGCCGCCGAGCCCTTGCCGACATCGCCGAAGCCGGCAACCATGGCGACCTTGCCCGACATCATCACGTCGGTGCCGCGGCGGATGCCATCCACAAGCGACTCGCGGCAGCCATAGAGGTTGTCGAACTTCGACTTGGTGACCGAGTCGTTCACATTGATCGCCGGGAAGAGCAGCGTGCCCTTTTTCTGCATCTCGTAGAGACGATGGACGCCGGTGGTGGTTTCCTCGGTGACGCCGCGGATCGCCTTGGCGAGGCTCGTATACCAGCCGGGCTTGTGCTTGAGGCGCCGCTTGATGGCGGCGAAGAAGACTTCCTCTTCCTCGTTGCCGGGCGTGTCGAGGAAGGCGGTGTCGCCGGCCTCGGCGCGCGCGCCAAGATGGACGAGCGCCGTCGCGTCGCCGCCGTCGTCGAGGATCATGTTCGGGGTGCCGCCATCGGCCCATTCGAAGATGCGATGGGTGTATTCCCAGTAGTCCTCGAGGCTCTCGCCCTTGATGGCGAAGACCGGCGTGCCGCCATCGGCGATTGCGGCCGCGGCGTGGTCCTGGGTCGAATAGATGTTGCACGAGGCCCAGCGGACATCGGCGCCGAGCGCCTTCAACGTCTCGATGAGAACGCCGGTCTGGATCGTCATATGCAGCGAGCCGGCGATGCGGGCGCCCTTCAACGGCTGCGACGGACCGAATTCCTCGCGCACGCTCATGAGGCCGGGCATCTCGACCTCGGCCATGTCGAGTTCCTTGCGGCCCCAGTCGGCGAGGCCGATATCCTTGATCGCGTAATCGTGCTGTCCGGCCATGGCGGCAGTGTCTCCGTGTGACGTTCCGTGCCCGCGCTTATAGCGGAGACGGCGTCACCCGGCAATCAGGATATAAAGATATCTTTATGTGACGGCCGGGCCGGTCACTCTTCCTCGCCGAAGCGATCGGCGACGAGGCGGGCGATGGCTTCGAGGGCCGCTGCGGCTTCCGGTCCGTCAGCGGTGACATGAACAGACGAACCGATGCCGGCGGCCAGCATCATCAGGCCCATGATCGAGGTGCCGCCGACGGTGTTCTGGTCCTTCGAAACCGTGATCGTGGCGTTGAAGCTATCGGCAAGTTGCACGAACTTGGCCGAAGCGCGGGCATGCAGACCGCGGCGGTTCACGATCGCCAGATCGCGGCAATATTCGGCCTTCGTGTCGCTCGCCATGCTCGACGTCTCACTGCCCCGCCAGAACCTGGCTTGCGACATTGATATATTTGCGGCCGGCTTCCTGCGCACCCTGGATCGCAAGGGCGAGCGGCTTCTCGACGCGGACGCTGGCAAGCTTCACCAGCATCGGCAGGTTGACGCCGGCGATGACCTCGATCCGGCCCGCTTCCATCACGGAAATGGCGAGGTTCGACGGGGTGCCGCCAAACATGTCGGTCAGCAGGATGACGCCGCTGCCGTCGTCGACGCTCTGGACGGCATCGACGATGTCCTGGCGGCGACGCTCCATATCGTCTTCCGGGCCGATCGCGATCGTCTCGATCTGGCTCTGGCGTCCGACGACATGTTCGAGAGCGGCGCGGAACTCTATGGCGAGTTGGCCGTGGGTGACGAGGACGAGCCCGATCATGCCCTTGGTTACCTGTTGTTCTTGTTGCCGGCCCGCGCGGCCGCTCATTCTCTGTCGGACGGGAAAGTCTGCCCCGGCCAGGGGCCCCTTCCCGGCGGCTCCGCATCTTGACCGAACGATTCCGCAACGCAAGAAAAAAGCTCACGCCTCATTGACCGCCTTCACGTTTCGTTGACCATGGCGAGCCCGGCCATAAGCGCCGCCCGGACGCGGATCCAGCCATCACCCTGGCCGATCGGCAGGGCAAGCCGCGGCAATGTCACCTCACCCAACCGGGCCGTTCGCTCGCTCTCGGCGGGCATCCGGGCGATCTCGTCGCCCGGCCGGAGATCGACCACAAGCCCGATCTTCTGCGGTGCAACATAGGGCAACCGGACAAGACCATATCCCCGCATCTCGATCAGCCCGGCCAGCTGTTCCGGCGGCGCCGCCTCAATGTCTCCGCCGATGCCGGTCAGGATGACGCGGTCGTCGGCAACGAGCCGATTGCTCGCAGGATCGGCCATGATCAGCGCGAGCACGAGCGACGACTTGCCGCTGCCTGAATCGCCGCGCACGAGGACGCCGATGCCGTCGACCAGCGCCGCGCTGGCATGGATGGTCGGTGTCGCGGCACCGCTCATCCGGCAACGCCGGGCAGGCGCACCGTGAAGCGCGCGCCGAGCACGACCGGCTCCTCGTCGCGGTTCGCCTTCGACTTCACGCGATTTTCCGCCCAGATCCGGCCGCGATGCGCCTCGACGATCTGCTTCGAGATCGAGAGGCCGAGCCCGGAATTCTGTCCGAAAGCCTCCTGCTCGGGCCGGTCGGTATAGAATCGCTCGAAGATGCGCTCCACCTGTTCGGCCCGTATGCCCGGTCCATCATCCTCGACGATGACATCGACGGCGGATCCGTTGCGGCGGACCATTACATGCACGACGCCGTCCTTCGGACTGAAGGAGCGGGCATTTTCTATGAGATTGGTGAAAACCTGGCCGAGGCGGCTGTCATGGCCGATGACGACATAGGCGTCGTCCTGGTCATTCTTGGCGACGTCGAGCACGATCGACGGCCCGTCGGGTGCCGCGATCTCGCGCGAGATCGACACCACGGCATCGACGATGCGCGCGACATCGATCGGCACTGCGTCCTGGCGCGCCAGTTCGGCGTCGAGGCGCGAGGCGTCGGAAATATCGCTGATCAGCCGGTCGAGCCGGCGGACGTCATGCTGGATGATCTCCGTCAGGCGAGCCTTCGCCTTCGCCGTCTTGGCGAGCGGCAGGGTCTCGACGGCGCTCCTGAGCGAGGTGAGCGGGTTCTTCAATTCATGGCTGACATCGGCGGCAAAGCTCTCGATCGCCTCGATGCGATTGTAGAGCGAGGCCGTCATGTCACGCAGCGCCTGCGAGAGATGGCCGATCTCGTCGCGGCGCGAGGAGAAGTCGGGAATCTGCGGCCGCGAGGTGACGCCGCGGCGGACGCGGTCGGCCGCATCGGCGAGGCGGCGCAGCGGCGCGGCGATGGTGCCGGCGAGAAGGATCGACAGCACGACGACGACGGCGGCCGAGACGAGGAACACGCGGACGATCGCCATGCGCTCGGCATGCACGATCTGGTCGATGTCGCCGCCCTGCGTCGAGAGCAGCAGGACACCGAGCACCGAGCGATAGCGCTGGATCGGCACGGCGACCGAGACGATCAGCTCGCCGCGATCCGTGATGCGCACGATCGAGGACGGACTGCCGTCAAGCGCCGTGGCCACCTCGGGATAACCCTTGCCATTGAGACCGCCGAGCTCGTGATAGATCGGCAGGTCGTCGCGTTGCAGGTGGATCTTGACCCATTCCCAGATGCGGTCGAACAGGGCCGGCTCGTCGTCGGAACCCGGCGGCAGGTCGAGGCGAAGGATCTGGCCGCGCGAATAGAGATGGCGCGAATCGAGCACCGGGATGCCGTCGCGGTCATAGATGCGCGCCCGCGTCCGCGTCGGCGATATCAGGCGCCGCAGCACGGGCGCGACCCGTTCCGGATTGATCGGGAAGTCGAGTCCCTCGATCGAGTTGAGGCCGGGCGTCAGGCTCTCGCCGGCCTGCAGTTCGAGCAGCTTGTCGGGATCGATGGTGAGATTGTTGGTCTCGACCGTGGCGGAGGCGGCGATCGCGCCCGCAATGATCTCGCCCTGCGTCAGAAGGCTTTCAAGGCGCGCATCGATCAGGCCGGCGCGGAACTGGTTGAGATAGAGGATGCCGGAGACGAGGACGATCAGCGCCGCGAGATTGAGGATGACGATGCGGCGCGTCAGGCTGGAGAAGGCGTGCGGCCCGATCGACCGCACGAAGCGCGACAGCAGTCGCCGCCAATGCCGGAGGCGAACCCGGCGCGGCGTGGCGCGCGCCGGCGCCTGCTCCTCGATGATGACGGTCATCTCTCCGTCCGATCCCGCGCGGCGGCGGCCGCGTCAGGCCTCCTTGAAGCGATAGCCGACGCCATACAGCGTCTCGATCATGTCGAAACTGTCGTCGGCCTGCTTGAACTTCTTGCGCAGCCGCTTGATGTGGCTGTCGATGGTGCGGTCGTCGACATAGACCTGGTCGTCATAGGCCGCATCCATCAGTGCATTGCGGCTCTTCACGACGCCAGGCCGCTGCGCCAGCGCGTAGAGGATGAGGAATTCGGTCACGGTCAGCGTCACCGGCTGGCCGTTCCAGGTGCAGGTGTGCCGCTCCTGGTCCATCGACAGGGCGCCGCGATCGAGATTGCGCGCCGCGTCCGGAACCTTGGCGGTCGCCGAGGCTTCGCGCGGCTGGAAGCGCCGCAGCACCGCTTTGACGCGCTCGACCAGAAGGCGCTGCGAGAACGGCTTCTTGATAAAATCGTCGGCGCCCATCTTGAGGCCGAAGAGTTCGTCGATCTCGTCGTCCTTCGATGTCAGGAAGATGACCGGCAGGTCGGTGCGCTGGCGGAGGCGGCGGAGCAGCTCCATCCCGTCCATGCGCGGCATCTTGATGTCGAGGATCGCAAGATCAGGCGCCGTCTGCTGAAAACCGTCCAGCGCCGAAGCGCCGTCGGTATAGGTCTGCACACGGTAGCCTTCCGATTCGAGCGCAATCGACACGGAGGCCAGAATGTTGCGATCGTCATCGACGAGAGCAATCGTCGGCATTGAGGGGCATCTCCCAGAGTTTGGCTCTGTTCCGTGGCGCTGGTTGCGCCTGTGACGCGCGACGTCAAAAACCCGCGACATCTGTCTTAAGGTCGCAGGAATACGCGGAAAATATGGCGCGCAGTGTAGCCGACTTCCAGGGCTGGCGCCATCGTCGCGGCGAGGAGACGACAATCAAAGCTGAATGTGATAGTCCGCTTTGCAGTCCAACTGCCAAAACGGGAGCCTCGATTGTCCGCCCATCCGACTGCCGAACCAAGCTTTGATCCGGTCACCGCCGCCCGCGCCGTGCTGCATGAAGCGCGCACGGCGAGCCTTGCAACGCTCACGAGCGACGGGCATCCGTTCGCAAGCCTTGTCACCTTCGCGACGATGCCCGATCTTGCACCGGTCCTGTGGCTGTCGGATCTCGCCGTGCACAGCCGCAATCTGGCACGCGACAACAGGGCGTCGCTCCTGGTCGTCGCGCCGGGCGGCGAGGGTGGCGATCCGCTGGCCGGCGCGCGCGTCACGCTGAGCGGAACGCTCGCCCGCACCGATGATCCAGCCGCGGCCCGCCGCTTCGGCGCGGTGCACGGCAGCGCCGGCCGGCCCGACTTCGCCGATTTCCACGCCTATCGCATGGATGTCGCCTCGGCCCACCTCGTCGCCGGCTTCGGCCGCATCGTGACGCTTTCGGCTGACGATCTGCGGATCGATCTTGGCGATGCAGAAGGCCTGATTTCCGGCGAAGCCATGATCGTCGATCATATGAACGAGGATCACGCCGACGCGATCGCCCTCTATGCCACCGGGCTGCTCGGCCTGCCGCCGGACGAATGGCGCCTGTCCGGTTGCGATCCTGATGGCGTCGATCTCGTGGCGCCGGGTGCGAAGGCTCGTCTGCCATTCCCAAGCCGCGCCACGTCCGTCGCCGAAGCCGGCGGACATCTGAAGCACTGGGCAAAGCTCGCCCGCGAACGCATGACCGCGACGAAAAACTAGGCATTTGCCCTCCTGCGCGGCTTTTCTTCGAAAGTTTATTTCTTCGGTGGTCTAATTATCTGAAGCGGGCATTTCGCGTTACTTGGTCGCATCGATGTAAATCGATTAAGTCGATCCAAAGCCCTTTGGGTCCGCAGCTTTTACTTGCCTGCCCGAGTAAAGCCGCCCTAGGGTCGGCCGTCGGCGCGTGTCCGCCGACGGCCTGACGCATCCATCGCGTCTGAGCGCGTTCTGGTCGGGCGCTCGTGCCCGCCATTTGAGGAGATTGCCACTGTGAGCGAGACCGGCCTTCGCAACCCTTCCTTCGGTGCCGACGCTTTCGGCTTGAAGTGGCTGTCGGCGCTCTATTGGAACGATGGCGCACCGGCTCTCTATGAACAAGCGCTGCGCCGCGGCGAGGGAATCGTCACCGCGGATGGTGCGCTTTCGGTCGAGACGGGGAGCCATACCGGCCGCTCGCCGCAGGACAAGTTCATTGTCCGCGATGCCCTGACCGAGGATCAGGTCTGGTGGGACAGCAACAAGCCGCTGTCGCAGGCGCATTTCGATCGCCTGCATGAGGACATGCTGGCCCACGCCGCCAATCGGGAATTGTTCGCGCAGGATCTCCATGCCGGTGCCGATCCTTCCGAGCAGGTCAATGTCCGGGTCTTCACCGAGAAGGCCTGGCACTCGCTGTTCATCCGCAATCTCCTGATCAGGCCCGAGGCGAAGGCGCTGCAAGGTTTCGTGCCAAAACTGACGATCCTGGACATGCCGAGCTTCAAGGCGAGCCCGGAGCGCCATGGCGCCCGGACCGAGACGATGATCGCCTGCGACTTTTCACGCGGCATCGTGCTCATCGCCGGGACGTCCTATGCCGGCGAGATGAAGAAGGCGGTGTTCACCTATCTGAACTTCACCTTGCCGGCCAAGGGCGTCATGCCCATGCATTGCTCGGCCAATGTTGGTCCCGAGGGCGATACGGCGGTGTTCTTCGGCCTTTCAGGCACCGGCAAGACCACGCTCTCCGCCGATCCGGGCCGCACGCTGATCGGCGACGACGAGCATGGCTGGGGCGCGAGCGGCATCTTCAATTTCGAAGGCGGCTGCTACGCCAAGACGATCAAGCTCTCGGCCGAGGCCGAGCCGGAGATCTTCTCGACCACCAAGCGCTTCGGCACCGTGCTGGAGAACGTCGCCATCGATCCGGTGACACGGTTGCCGGATTTCGACGATGCGTCGAAGACCGAGAATACCCGCGCCGCCTATCCGCTCGAGTTCATCTCGAATGCGAGCGCGACCGGCTGCGCCGGCCATCCAAAGGCCATCGTCATGCTGACGGCCGACGCCTTCGGCGTCATGCCGCCGATCGCGCGGCTGACCCCGGCGCAGGCGATGTATCACTTCCTCTCCGGCTACACCGCCAAGGTCGCCGGCACGGAAAAGGGCGTCACCGAGCCGCAGGCGACGTTCTCGACCTGCTTTGGCGCCCCCTTCATGCCGCGCCATCCGGCTGAATATGGCAACCTGCTGCGCCATCTGATCGCGGAACACGGCGTCACCTGCTGGCTGGTCAATACCGGCTGGACCGGCGGCGCCTATGGCACCGGCCGCCGCATGCCGATCAAGGCGACCCGCACGCTGCTGACCGCCGCTCTCGATGGTTCGCTGGAGGATGCGCGCTTCTACACCGACCGCAATTTCGGCTTCCAGGTTCCGACCGACGTCGCCGGCGTCGAGCCGCATCTGCTGCACCCGCGCAAGACCTGGCAGGACAAGGCCGGCTACGACGCGCAGGCTGCCAAGCTGGTCGGCATGTTCGTAAAGAACTTCGCGAAGTTCGAAAGCCACGTCGAAAAGGACGTGGTGGATGCGGCGCCCGGCATGGTGGCGTAGCGGGGGCACGGGCGGGGGCGAAGGCGAAGGCGAAGGTCCTCCGCAATTCACCGCCAACAAAAAAAGCCCGGCGATCGCTCGCCGGGCTTCGTCATTCCGAGGCTGAGCCAGCCGATTACTCGGCGACGGGCTCGGCCTTCTCTTCCTTGATTTCCTGGCCGGTCGTCTGGTCGACGACCTTCATCGACAGGCGGACCTTGCCGCGCTCGTCGAAGCCGAGCAGCTTGACCCAGACCTTGTCGCCTTCCTTGACAACGTCCTGCGTCTTGGCGACGCGCTGGTTGGAAAGCTGCGAGATGTGGACGAGGCCGTCGCGGGCGCCGAAAAAGTTGACGAAGGCGCCGAAATCGACGGCCTTCACAACGGTGCCCTGATAGATCGCGTTCACTTCCGGCTCAGCGGCGATGCCCTTGATCCAGTTGAGCGCGGCCGTGATCGCCTTGGCGTCGGTCGAGGCGACCTTGACGGTGCCGTCGTCCGAGATGTCGATCTTGGCGCCGGTCTTCTCGACGATCTCGCGGATCACCTTGCCGCCAGACCCGATCACTTCGCGGATCTTGTCGGTCGGAATCTGGATCACTTCGATGCGCGGGGCATGCTCGCCGAGCGACGGGCGGGCGCTGGTCAGCGCCTTGGCCATCTCGTCGAGGATATGCGCACGGCCGCCCTTGGCCTGGTCGAGGGCGACCTTCATGATCTCCTCGGTGATGCCGGCGATCTTGATGTCCATCTGCAGCGAGGTCACGCCGACCTCGGTGCCGGCCACCTTGAAGTCCATGTCGCCGAGGTGATCCTCGTCGCCGAGAATGTCGGAGAGAACCGCATAGCGGTCACCCTCGAGGATCAGACCCATGGCGATGCCCGCCACCGGACGCTTCAGCGGCACGCCGGCATCCATCAGCGACAGCGAAGTGCCGCAGACGGTCGCCATCGAGGACGAGCCATTCGACTCGGTGATCTCGGAGACGACGCGGAGCGTGTAGGGGAATTCATGGTGGTTCGGCAGCACCGGGCGAACGGCGCGCCAGGCGAGCTTGCCATGGCCGATCTCGCGGCGGCCGGGCGAACCCATGCGGCCGGTCTCGCCGACCGAATAGGGCGGGAAGTTGTAGTGGAGCAGGAAGCGCTCCTTGTACATGCCGGTCAGG
>DATMGR010000011.1:0-86162 GCA_035555375.1 Kaistia sp.
CTCGCCTACGACTACACCAACAAGGGCAACTTGGTGGCGGTTGTCTCGAATGGCACTGCGATCCTGGGTCTCGGCAATCGCGGCGCGCAAGCAGCAAAGCCGGTGATGGAGGGCAAAGGCGCGCTGTTCAAGCGCTTCGCCGACATCGACGCGCTCGACCTGCTGGTCGACACGGAGGACGTCGACGCTTTCATCAATTCGGTGCGCTATCTGGGGCCGAGCTTCGGCGGCATCAACCTCGAGGACATCAAGGCGCCCGACTGCTTCATCATCGAGCAGCGGCTGCGCGAGCTGATGGACATCCCGGTGTTCCATGACGACCAGCACGGCACGGCGATCATCGCCACCGCCGGCATGATCAACGCGCTGCATCTGACCGGCCGCGACATCAAGACGACGCGCCTCGTCTGCAACGGCGCCGGCGCGGCCGGCATCGCCTGCATCGAGCTGGTCAAGGCGATGGGGATGCCGTCCGAGAACGTGCTGCTCTGCGACACCAAGGGCGTCGTCTATCAGGGCCGCACCGAAGGCATGAACCAGTGGAAGACGGCGCATGCGACGGAGACCGACGCGCGCACGCTGGAAGACGCCATGAAGGGCGCCGACATCTTCTTCGGCGTTTCGGCCAAGGGCGCGCTGACGCCCGAGATGGTGCGCTCGATGGCACCGCGGCCGATCATCTTCGCGATGGCCAATCCCGATCCCGAGATCACGCCGGAGGAAGTCGCGGAAGTGCGCGACGACGCGATCATGGCGACGGGGCGTTCGGACTATTCGAACCAGGTCAACAACGTGCTCGGCTTCCCCTATATCTTCCGCGGTGCGCTCGATGTGCGCGCCCGGACGATCAACGAGTCGATGAAGATCGCCGCCGCCAAGGCGCTTGCCGCGCTCGCCCGCGAGGACGTGCCGGACGAGGTCGCGGCGGCCTATCAGGGCGTCAGGCCGCGCTTTGGCCCGCACTACATCATTCCGGTGCCGTTCGATCCGCGTCTGCTCTCGGAGATTCCGGCAGCCGTGGCGCAGGCGGCGATGGATTCGGGCGTCGCCGGCAAGCCGATCGCCGACATGGCGGCCTACAAGATCCAGCTCTCCGCCCGCCGCGATCCGATCGTGGGTACGCTCGCCCGCATCTATGAGCGTGTGCGCCGCAATCCGAAGCGCGTGGCCTTCGCCGAGGGCGAGGAGGAACAGGTGATCCGCGCCGCGGCGAGCTTCGCGGCGCAGAAGCTCGGCACGGCGATCCTCATCGGCCGCGAGGATATCGTGCGAGAGACGGCCGCGCAGGCCGGGATCGAGATCCGCGACGGCATCGAAATCCACAATGCCCGCCTGTCGCGCCGCAATGCCGACTATATCGACTTTCTCTATGCGCGGCTGCAGCGGAAGGGCTATCTCTTCCGCGACTGCCAGCGCCTCATCAACACCGACCGCAATTATTTCGGCGCCACGATGGTCGCGCTCGGCGATGCCGACGCGATGGTGACCGGCGTCACGCGCAACTATTCTACCGTTCTCACCGATGTCCGCCGCGTCATCGACACGCGGCCGGGACACCGCGTCATCGGCGTCTCGATCGTGCTGGTGCGCGGCCGCACCGTGGTGGTCGCCGATACAGCGGTGCACGACATGCCCTCGGGCGAGGAACTCGCCGACATCGCAGAGGAAGCCGCGAGCTTCGCCAAGCGGCTCGGCTATGACCCGCGCGTCGCCATGCTCGCTTATTCGACCTTCGGCCAGCCCGAGGGCGAGCGTTCGCGCCATGTCCGCGAAGCGGTGCAGATCCTGGAACGGCGGCGCGTCGACTTCGAATTCGACGGCGAGATGGCGGCCGATGTCGCGCTCAATCCGAAGGCGATGGCGGCCTATCCATTCTGCCGCCTGTCCGGACCGGCGACCGTCTTGGTGATGCCGGCGTTCCACTCCGCGTCGATCTCGACCAAGATGATGCAGGAGCTAGGCGGGGCAACGGTAATCGGGCCGCTCCTCGTCGGCCTCGACAAGCCGGTTCAGATCCTCTCGCTCGGCGCGCGCGACAACGACATCGTCAACATGGCGGCGCTCGCAGCCTTCAATGTCGGCGGCTGAGGGGGCGCCTCGGCCAGTGTCCAATTTCGCTCGATGGTGTTAGCCTCCGCTCACCATCGGGCGGAGGAGGAACTCTTATGGCCGGACACGGAACGTTCTACTGGAACGAGCTGATGACGCGCGACGCGGCGCGGGCGATGGATTTCTATACGCAGACACTCGGCTGGCGCTTCGACTCCATGCCGATGGGTGAATTCGGCGACTATCACATCGCCATGCTCGGCGAGACCATGGTCGGCGGCATCATGCAGATTGGCGGACCGATGTTCGAGGGCGTGCCCGACCACTGGTTCAGCTATATCGAGGTCGACGATCTCGACAAGCGGCTTGCGCTCTTGACCGCCGCAGGCGGAACGCTCGTGCGCGAGCCGTTCGAGGTGCCTGGCGTCGGAAACATCGCCATCGTCTCCATTCCCGGCGGTGCCATGCAGGGCTGGATGGTTCCCGCGCCCCAGGCCTGACCTGTCGCGCTAGAGCTGAGCCGCATTGATCCGGCGGACACCGGCCGAATCCATCTGGGCGATGGCGGCGGCGAGCGAATTATTGGTGTCGATAGCCCGGCAGAGATCCTCGACCACCACCGTCTCGAAGCCATGCGTGCGCGCGTCGAGCGCCGTCCAGCTGACGCAGAAATCAGTGGCGAGGCCGACGGCATAGACCGTCTCGATGCCGCGCTCGAACAGATAGCCGGTCAGGCCTGTCGGGGTCTTGCGATCGGCCTCGAAGAAGGCGGAATAGCTGTCCGTATGGCCGTGGTAGCCCTTGCGGATGATCATCTGCGCATGCGGGATATCGATCCCGTCGGCGAGCGCCGCACCGAATGTGCCCTGGATGCAGTGATCCGGCCACAACACCTGCGGGCCATAGCGAAGATCGATCACCTCGAAGGGCGCCCTTCCCGGATGGGTCGACGCAAAGGAGATGTGCCCGGCCGGATGCCAGTCCTGCGTGATGATGACATTCTTGAAGCGGCGGGCGATCTCGTTGACGGCCGGGATGATGTCATGCCCGTTGGCCACGGCCAGCGCGCCGCCGGGCAGGAAGTCGTTCTGAATGTCGGTGACGATCAGAACGCTGGTGGAATCCGTCAAGACGCGCCTCATGTTTCGGTGAAGAAGTGGATCAAAGCCTTGCCGGGTCCGGGCGTCAACCCGGCGGCGTCACGCGCCGCAGCGTCAGGTTGATCCGCCCGCCGCGCTCGAGCAGGGTCGAACTGCCGGGATAAATCCGGTCGACGCCATGGAACATGAGCCGCGACAGGCCGCCGAGCACGAACACATCGCCCGAGGCGAGGCGGAAGGAGCGGGTCGGGTCGCCGCGCTCGCGCCCGCCGAGGCGGAAGAGACAGCTGTCGCCGAGCGATACCGAAACGACGGCCGCATCCAGCGCCACCTCGTCCTCGTCGCGATGAAGGCCCATCCGAGCCGCATCGTCATAAAAATTGACCAGACAAGCTTCGGGCGGATGCGGATAATCCGAAACCTCGTTCCAGAGCGCGAGCAACACGGGCGGGATCGGCGGCCAGGGCTCTCCCGTCACCGGATGAAGCGACTGATAACGGTAGCCCGTCCGGTCCGAGACCCAGCCAAGCGGCCCGCAATTGGTCATCCGCACGGAGAACGGTTTGCCCGTGCGCGGCATTTCCGGCCGGTAGAGCGGGGCCTTCGCGACAACAGCGCGGATGGCGGCAACGAGCGATGCTTGGCCCTCCTGGTCGAAATAGCCATCGATCAGTCGCGAGCCTTCGGGGAGCGGTGCGTTCTTCATTCAGGGACCCAGGTTGGGGCTTTCGTCGGCCGGTCTCGGCCAAAGCGTCGCAAGTTCAGGCTCTCTGCCGCCTTGCGGCCTTTTCTGCATCTTCTTATATACGCGCAGAACCCGGGGCCTGCCGCTCGCAAAGGCGACAGCTTCGAACCAAATATGTCGATGGGGGCCGTTCGGAATTCCGGCCCGGTTTCGCGGACGCCTCTTCGAGGGTCCGCACGGCCCGCCGAAAAGGAGAGAATATAATGGCTAAGGTCATCGGTATCGACCTCGGAACGACCAATTCCTGCATCGCCGTCATGGACGGCAAATCGCCGAAGATCATCGAGAACGCCGAAGGCGCGCGCACGACGCCGTCGATGGTGGCGTTCACCGATGGTGGCGAAAAGCTCGTCGGCCAGCCGGCCAAGCGCCAGGCGGTGACGAACCCCGAGCACACCTTCTTCGCGGTGAAGCGCCTGATCGGCCGCCGCTATGACGACCCGATGGTCGAGAAGGACAAGCATCTCGTTCCCTACAAGATCGTGAAGGGTCCGAACGGCGACGCCTGGGTCGAGGTCGACGGCGAGAAGTATTCGCCGGCGCAAATTTCCGCCTTCATCCTGCAGAAGATGAAGGAGACCGCAGAGGCCTTCCTCGGCACCACGGTCGACCAGGCCGTCATCACGGTCCCCGCCTATTTCAACGACGCACAGCGCCAGGCGACCAAGGACGCCGGCAAGATCGCCGGTCTCGAGGTGCTGCGCATCATCAATGAGCCGACGGCTGCGGCGCTTGCCTATGGCCTCGACAAGAACGACGGCAAGACGATCGCGGTCTATGACCTTGGCGGCGGCACGTTCGACATCTCGATCCTCGAGATCGGCGACGGCGTCTTTGAGGTGAAGTCGACGAATGGCGACACGTTCCTCGGCGGCGAGGATTTCGACATGCGCCTCGTCAACTATCTCGCCGATGAGTTCAAGCGCGAGCAGGGCATCGACCTCCGCAGCGACAAGCTGGCGCTGCAGCGCCTCAAGGAAGCGGCCGAAAAGGCCAAGATCGAGCTGTCCTCCTCGCAGCAGACCGAGATCAACCTCCCCTTCATCACCGCCGACGCCAAGGGCCCGAAGCATCTGGCCATCAAGCTGACGCGCTCGAAGTTCGAGGCGCTGGTCGATGATCTGGTCCAGAAGACGGTTCAGCCCTGCATCGCGGCGCTGAAGGATGCCGGCCTCGCCAAGGGCGAGATCGACGAAGTGGTGCTGGTCGGCGGCATGACGCGCATGCCGAAGATCCAGGAGATCGTGAAGCAGTTCTTCGGCAAGGAGCCCCATAAGGGCGTCAATCCGGACGAGGTCGTGGCTGCCGGCGCCGCCATTCAGGCGGGCGTGCTGCAGGGCGACGTCAAGGACGTGCTGCTGCTCGACGTGACGCCGCTTTCGCTCGGCATCGAGACGCTCGGCGGCGTGTTCACGCGCCTTATCGAGCGCAACACCACGATCCCGACCAAGAAGAGCCAGGTCTTCTCGACCGCTGAGGACTCGCAATCTGCCGTGACGATCCGCGTGTTCCAGGGCGAACGCGAGATGGCGGCCGACAACAAGATGCTCGGCCAGTTTGACCTCGTCGGCCTGCCGCCGGCGCCGCGCGGCGTGCCGCAGATCGAAGTGACCTTCGATATCGACGCCAACGGCATCGTCAATGTCTCGGCCAAGGACAAGGGCACCGGCAAGGAGCAGCAGATCCGCATCCAGGCCTCGGGCGGCCTCTCCGACGCGGATATCGAGAAGATGGTCAAGGATGCCGAGGCGCATGCCGCCGAGGACAAGAAGCGTCGCGCGGTTGTCGAGGCCAAGAACCAGGGAGAGGCGCTCGTTCACTCGACCGAGAAGTCGCTGGCCGACTACGGCTCGAAGATCTCGGCTGCCGACAAGTCGGCGATCGAGACCGCGATTGCGGACGTCAAGACCGCGCTCGAGGGCGACGACGCCGAGGCGATCCAGCAGAAGGTCGGCGCGCTTGCGCAGGTCTCGATGAAGCTGGGCGAGGCGATGTATGCAGCCTCGCAGTCCGAGGGTGGCGAAGGCACTGACGCCACCGCGGAGAAGGATGATGTGGTCGATGCCGACTTCGAGGAAGTCGACGACGACAAGAAGAAGTCGGCATAATCTTTGCGTAACTGCGATTCGAACCCGGCGCGGCAACGCGCCGGGTGTTCGATGATGCCGTTTCACTTGTCTTCACATTAGCCTGTCCGGCACCACCACGAGTTCGCCCATGGCCAAGGTCGACTATTACGAAGTGCTGGGCGTCGCACGCGACGCCGACGACAAAGTGCTGAAGGCAGCTTTCCGCAAGCTGGCCATGCAGTTTCACCCGGATCGCAATCCTGGCGACCACGGGGCTGAAGCGAAGTTCAAGGAAATCAACGAAGCCTACGAGAAGCTGCGCGATCCGCAGAAGCGCGCCGCCTATGACCGCTTCGGACACGCGGCCTTCGATGGCGGCGGCGGCGGACCGCAAGGTTTCTCGGGCGATTTCGGCTCGTCGATGTCGGACATCTTCGACGATATCTTCGGCGAGTTCATGGGCGGCCGGCGCGGTCAGCGCCAGGGCGGCGGGAATGGTCGCGAGCGCGGGGCGGACCTGCGCTACAATATGGAAATCACGCTCGAGGAAGCCTATTCCGGCAAGACGGCCGAAATCCGCGTCCCGACCAAGATCGCCTGCGAAGCCTGCGCGGGCACCGGCGCCAAGCCTGGCTCCCATCCGAAGATCTGCACCACCTGCGACGGCCATGGGCGCGTTCGGGCGGCGCAGGGCTTCTTTTCGATCGAGCGCACCTGCCCGACCTGCGGCGGCCGCGGCGAGATCATTTCCGATCCCTGTGAGGCCTGCGGCGGCTCCGGCCGCCAGACCCAGGAACGCACCCTGCAGGTCAATATTCCGGCTGGCATCGAGGACGGCACGCGCATCCGCCTCTCGGGCGAGGGCGAGGCCGGCCTTCGCGGCGGCCCGGCCGGCGACCTCTATCTCTTCCTTTCGGTAAAGCCACACCAGTTGTTCCAACGCGAGGGCGCGGACATCTTCTGCCGCGTGCCGATCTCGATCACCACGGCGGCCCTCGGCGGCCAGTTCGACGTGCCGACGGTCGAGGGTGGCAAGACGCGGGTCAAGGTTCCCGACGGCACCCAGACCGGCAAGCAGTTCCGTCTCAAGGGCAAGGGCATGCCGGTGCTGCGCTCGGCGCAGATGGGCGACATGTATATCCAGGTCGTGGTCGAGACACCGAGCAATCTCTCCCGCCGGCAGCGCGAGCTGCTGGAGGAGTTCGAGCAGGCTTCCTCGGAAGAGAACAACCCCGAATCCGCCGGATTTTTCGCGCGAATCCGCGACTTCTTCGGTGGCGCCTGAGCGCCGCCGTCACAGGAATGCCTTGAAACCGGCGGCATGATGGCCCGCCGTGCGTGACACGACATCAAGGGGGCGCCATGTCGTCGATCGAGAAGCGGAAGCTGAAGGCCATGGTTGCGGATGAGGTTCGCTTCCTGCGCAACTGGATCGGGCGTCCGCTGACCACCGGCGCCGTCAGTCCCTCGGGCAAGGCGCTCACCAAGCTGATGGCGAGCTTCGTCGATCCGCTCGACGACCTGCCCGTTGTCGAGCTTGGACCCGGCACCGGCGTCGTCACGCAGGCCCTGCTCGAGCGCGGCGTCGCGCCCGGACGCATTGCCTCGATCGAATACAATCCCGATTTCTGCGGCCTGCTGCGTGGCCGCTTTCCCGGCGTCCGGATCATCCAGGGCGACGCCTATGCCTTCAACACCACCTTGCAGGGCATCGTCGAGGGTCCGGTCTCCGCCGTCGTCTCCAGCCTGCCGCTGTTCACGCGGCCGCCCGAGGCACGGCGCCAGCTCATCGTCGAGGCGCTTGAGCGCATGCCGGTCGGCCGGCCGCTGATCCAGTTCTCGTACGCGCTGGTGCCGCCCGTGGCGGCCGAGCCCGGCCGCTTCACCGTCGAACATACCCATTGGGTGGTGATGAACCTGCCGCCGGCGCGGGTCTGGCTCTATCGCCGCACCGCCTGAGGCGATGGCCGAGGTCCTCTATCTCTCCCATCCGCAGGTCGCCATCGACCCGGCCGTGCCGGTGCCGGACTGGGGCCTGTCGCCGCTCGGCAGAGCCCGCACCGAAGCCTTCGCCAGCCTTCCGATGCTCGCCCGCATCGGGCGCGTCGTGGCGAGCCTCGAGCGCAAGGCGATCGAGACCGCCGAAATCATCGCCGCCGCCCAAGGTCTTGCCGTCGAGATTCGCGACGGCCTTCATGAAAACGACCGCTCGGCAACCGGTTTCCTGCCGCCGGGCGAATTCGAGGCGATGGCCGACCGCTTCTTCGCCGCGCCGGAGGCGAGCATCTGCGGCTGGGAGCGGGCGGTAGACGCGCAGCGCCGCATCGTTGCCGGGGTGGAAGCCATTCTCGGCGAGCGGCCCGAGGCTGCCGGGATAACGCTCTTCGTCGGCCATGGCGGCGTCGGAACGCTGCTCTTGTGCCATTGCGCTGGCTGGACCATCAGTCGCCAGCATGATCAGCCGGCAGGTGGCGGCAATCTCTTCCGCTTCGAGCACCCGCCTTTTCGCCTGCTCGATCCTTGGCAGCGGATGGAAGCGGCCGGTTCTTTCAAGCCTTTCTAGCCATCGCCCGACTTGGTGGCTGGCCAATGGCCGGTGTCGCCTGATAGAGCTTCGCCAGGACAGGATCCCGATGGCGCCGCCCCGCATTCTTCTTCTCGCCGGATCGACCGCGCCCGACTCGCCCGCGAGCCGGCTGACGGCGGCGTTTGCGCGCGAGATCGCCTTTCTCGATGGCGAGGCGACGCTGATTGCGCTGGCCGACTATCCGCTGCCGCTGTTCGATGCCGATCGCGCCGAGACGTCGGTGCCGGGCGCCGTGCAGAAGCTGCGCGGGCTTCTGGGTGGCCACGGCGCGGCCTTTCTCGCTACGCCGAGCCTCGCAGGCGGCCTGCCGGCTCTGTTCCGCAATGCGCTCGAATGGCTGCGCCCCCCTGGTGGCCGGCCGCGTGGGGGGCAGGCGCCGCTCTTTGCGCTGGCCGGCGTCGCTGATGATGATGTCACGGCCGCCGCTGCGCTTGCCGATCTCGAGCGCATCATCGCGCGTGGCTTCGGTGCGACGATCGTCGGCGGTGGGCTGGCGGTTGGGCGGGCTTCGCTCGCCTTCGACGCGCGCGGCCGCCTCGATGACCCGCATCTTGCCGCCGCGCTGCAGGCGCTGGCGCGCGAACTCGTCCATGCGAGCCGCCGGCTCGCGCCCGAAATCTGATCCATCGTCCGTTCAAGGGGGTAGTTCGAAGCGATGCCATTCCTCGACATGCGCGACCGACTGATTGTCGGCCTCGATCTTCCGACCGTTGCCGAAGCCGAGGCGATGGTGACGGCGCTCGGCGACGACGTGACCTTCTACAAGGTCGGACTGCAGCTGCATTTCGCAGGCGGCCTTGATTTCGCCCGCCGCCTCCGGGATCGCGGCAAGAAGGTGTTCCTCGACGTCAAGCTGCTCGACATCGACAATACCGTGGCGCATGCGACCGAGAACATTGCCAAGCTCGGCATGACGTTCTGCACCATCCACGGCTATCCGAAGGCGATGCGGGCCGCCGTCGCCGGCAAGGGCATGAGCGATCTGCGCCTCCTCGCCGTCACGGTGCTGACGTCGATGGACGAGGCCGATCTCGCCAATGCCGGCTATGGCGGCAGCATCGCCGAGCTGGTCGCGCGGCGGGCCGCCGATGCGAGGGTCGCAGGCATGGACGGCATCGTCTGCTCGCCGGAAGAGGCCAGCGCCATGCGCGCGATCGTCGGGGCGGGCATGACCATCGTGACGCCGGGCATACGGCCACGCGGCGCTGCGAGCGGCGACCAGAAGCGCGTCGCGACGCCGACCGACGCCATTCGTGCCGGTGCCGACCATCTCGTCGTCGGCCGGCCCGTCATCGCGGCGCCCAACCCGCGCAGCGTCGCCAAATCGATCCTCGCCGAGATCGAGCTGGCGCTTTCGCGCTAGCAGCCCTTTCCGCCACGGCCGGGCGCCTGCTATATGGCGCCGACAAGCTGGAACGCACGCCATGACCGATATGGGCCTCGTCGTCGTCGGAGCGGGCGGCCGCATGGGCCGCACGCTGATCCGCACCATTGCCGCCACCGAAGGCGTCCATCTCGTGGGAGCCGTCGAACGCGAAGGTGCCGAGGTCCTCGGTCAGGATGCCGGCACGCTGGCCGGGCTCCCGCCGCTCGGCGTGACGATCTCCGATGATCCGCTGCCGCTGTTTGCCCGCGCAGAGGGCGTCCTCGATTTCACCTCGCCGGCCGCGACGCTCGTTTTCGCAGAGATCGCGGCACAGGCCCGCATCGTCCATGTCGTTGGAACGACCGGGCTCTCGGTCGCGGACGAGGCTGCCATCGATGCTGCCGCGCGCCATGCCGTGATCGTCAAGTCCGGCAATATGAGCCTCGGCGTCAATCTGCTCGCCCTCCTGGTGCGTCAGGCCGCCAAGGCGCTGGATGTCGATTTCGACATCGAGATCGCGGAAATGCATCATCGCCACAAGGTCGATGCGCCCTCGGGCACCGCGCTGCTGCTCGGTCAGGCCGCCGCCGAGGGACGCGGCATCGCGCTGGCCGAGGCCTCGGTCCGCACACGCGACGGCCATACCGGCCCGCGCCCGGAAGGCGCCATCGGCTTTGCGACGCTGCGCGGCGGCTCGGTCGCCGGTGACCATTCCGTGCTGTTCGCGGGCGAAGGCGAGACGATCACGCTCTCGCATCATGCCGCCGACCGCACCATATTCGCTCGGGGCGCCGTGAAGGCCGCGCTGTGGGCGCGCGGCCGCAAGCCCGGACGCTATTCCATGGCCGATGTTCTCGGCTTCACCACAACCTGACCCCCGATCCAAAGGACCCCGCATGGACCGCCTCCTCGTGCTCGTGCGCCACGGCCAGAGCGACTGGAACCTGAAGAACCTTTTCACCGGCTGGCGCAACCCCGACCTGACGCCGAAGGGCATCGACGAGGCACGCGCAGCCGGCAAGCGGCTGAAGGCGCTCGACCTTTCCTTCGGCCTCGCCTTCACGTCGGAATTGACGCGTGCGCAGCACACGCTGAAGCTCATCCTTGACGAGGTCGGCCAGCCGGATCTTTCGACCGTCCGCGACGTCGCGCTCAACGAGCGGGACTATGGCGAGCTTTCCGGCCTCAACAAGGACGATGCCCGCGCCAAATGGGGCGAGGAGCAGGTCCATATCTGGCGCCGCTCCTATGACGTGCCGCCGCCGGGCGGGGAATCGCTGAAGGATACTGGCGCGCGCGTCTGGCCCTATTACATTTTCAATATCCTGCCGCCGGTCATGCGCGGCGAGAAGGTGATCGTGGCGGCGCATGGCAATTCGCTGCGCGCTCTGATCATGGCCCTCGAAGGCCTGACGCCAGAGGAAATCCTGAAGCAGGAGCTGGAGACCGGCGTGCCCGTCCTCTATCGCCTCAACGCCGACACCACCGTCGCGGAGAAGAAGGTGCTCAAGGGCTGACGCCCGGCAGCCATTCCTCGCGCACCGCCGCGTCAGCCTCGCGCCCGGCGCGGTTGAGACGCTCTTCGTGCCAGACTGCCGGAGCCAATTGCCGCAGCGCCCACACGGCGGCGCCGCGCACCACCGGCGCCGGATCGTCGAGTCGGGCACGAACCGCCGGCAGTAGCGCCGGCTCGGCCGCGTTGCCAATGGCGATGAGCACGTTGCGGACGAAACGGTCACGGCCGATCCGCTTCACCGGCGACGCGGTAAAAAGCGCGCGGAAGGCCTGATCGTCGAGCGCGGCGAGGTCTACGAGCTTCGGCGCCTGCAATTCAGGCCGGGCCTTCAGCTTCATCTCGGCGCCAGCTTGCGCGAATTTGTTCCAGGGGCAGGCGGCGAGGCAGTCGTCGCAACCATAGATGCGATTGCCCATCGCGGCGCGGAATTCGGCCGGGATCGGGCCGTCATGCTCGATGGTCAGATACGAGATGCAGCGGCGCGCATCGAGGCGATAGGGCGCCGGGAAGGCCGAAGTCGGACAGGCATCGAGGCAGGCCCGGCACGAGCCGCAGTGATCGCGCTCGGGCGCATCCGGCGGCAGCGGCAACGCCGTCAGGATGGCGCCGAGAAACAGCCACGAGCCGAACTCGCGCGAAACGAGATTGGTGTGCTTGCCCTGCCAGCCGAGCCCGGCGCTGGCAGCGAGCGGCTTTTCCATCAACGGCGCCGTATCGACGAACACCTTGACCTCGGCGCCGGTGCGCGATGCGAGGCGGCCGGCGAGCAGCTTCAGCTTGCCCTTGATGACATCGTGATAGTCGCGATTCTGCGCGTACACCGAGATGGCGCCGCGGTCGCGCTGCTGCAAAATGGCGCGCGGATCGGTGTCAGGCCCGTAGTTGAGGCCGAGCATGACGACGGCGCGGACATCCGGCCAAAGCACGCGCGGATCGGCGCGCCGTGCCTCGGTCTCCGCCATCCAGGCCATGCTGGCGTGATGGCCGTCGGCAAGAAATGTTGAAAGACGGCCGGCGGCTTCCGGGATCGCATCCGGCGCCGTGATGCGCAGCGCGTCGAAGCCCTCACGCTTGGCATCGGCGACGAGCCGCGCCTTTTCGGCCAGGAGGCCGTCTTCGTTCAGAAGTCGAGATCCGCGTAATGGGTCGAGGCCGGTACGCCCCTCAGCGTGTCCGCGAGCAGCGAGCGGAAGGACGGCCGGGATTTCACCCGCGCGTACCACGCCTTGGCGCTCTCGTCGGCCTCCCATGGCACCTCGCCGAGATAATCGATGCAGGAAAGCTCCGCCGCTGCCGCGAAATCGGCCAGCGAGAGTTCACGGCCGGCGAGCCAGTTCCTGCGTCCGGCCAGATAGCCAATATACTGCAGATGATAGCGGATATTGGCGCGGGCCGCACGAATCGCCGCCGGATCGGGTGAATTGTTGCCCTCACCCGTGGCCATGCGGCGCTTGTAGACTTTCTCGGTGACCATGTAGTTCGTCACCTCGCCATGCAGCTTCTGCGAAAACCACTCAACGAGGCGGCGTACCTCGGCGCGATCGGCGGCGTGCTCCGGCATCAGGCGGACTTCGCCCATCCGCGCGCCCTTGGTTTCAAGCAGATATTCGGCCACCACCGAACCGCCGCTCACGACGGTATCGTTGTCGTCGATGAAGATCGGCAGGGTGCCAGCCGGATTAAGCTGCAGCAGCGCTGGGATGCGCAGCCACGGCTTTTCCTCGATGAACTCAGCCGTTTCGTCATATTCCGCCAGAACGAGACGGACATAGCGAGACGCGGCGGAGAATGGATGATGGTGAAGCTTGGACATTGTCACGCGGCGAGGTGTGGCGGGCAATCGAAGCGATTTTGCGGCAGTTCGTCCAATTGCCCCCAGAGCTTTGCGGCCCGCATATAGGCTGCCATTGCAATGGGGATCAAGCCGATTCGCGGCCAGCCCCCGCTTCTCCTCTCCGGGGGTTCCCTCATGGATCTGCACAGTGTGCTGGACGCGCTCGTCCTCGGCCTGCTCGAAGGCCTCACAGAATTCATTCCCGTGTCCTCGACCGGGCATCTGCTGCTCGCGGGCCATTTTCTCGGCTTCGACAGCCCCGGTCGCGCCTTCGAGGTCCTGATCCAGCTCGGCGCCATTCTCGCGATTCTCACCGTCTATGCGGCGCGGCTGCTCAAGATGGCAAAGGATCTGCCGAGCGACCCGCGCACGCGGCGCTTCGTGTTCGGCATTCTGCTCGCTTTCCTGCCCGCGGTTGTGATCGGCGTCATTGCGCATGATTTCATCAAGCGCGTGCTGTTCGAGAGCCCGATGCTGATCTCGATCATGCTGATCCTCGGCGGCTTCATCCTGCTGATCGTCGACCGGCTCGACCTGAAGCCGCGCTATCGCGATGCGATGGACTATCCGCTGCATGTTTATCTCGGCATCGGCATCGCCCAGTGCCTCGCGATGATCCCCGGCGTCTCGCGCTCCGGTTCATCGGTCGTGGCCGCCATGCTGTTCGGCAGCGACAAGCGCGCGGCGGCGGAATTCTCGTTCTTCCTCGCCATGCCGACCATGGTCGGCGCCTTCGCCTATGACTTCTACAAGAACAAGGATGCGCTGACCGGCGCGGCGTGGCTCAACATCACGGTCGGCTTCATCGCGGCCTTCATCGCCGGTGTGTTCGTCGTCCGCCACCTGCTCGATTTCGTCAGCCAGCGCGGCTTCGCGCCCTTCGCCTATTGGCGCATCGTCGTCGGCGCCATCGCGCTCGCCGCCGTCATCACCTTCGGCTGAAGCGCAAAAGAAAAGCGGGGCCGAAAGGCCCCGCAATATGCTCAGATCCGATGGTGAGGCCCGTCAGGCGACGCGCTTGTCGTTGAACTGGCCATGCGGCTTGAACCGCACGAGATAGGACGGCAACACGGCGGCGAGGCTGGTCGGCGTAATGCCCATGCCCTGCAGCGTCCGCGCCTCGGCGATCGCCTGGGGCGAGACGACATTGTCGGTTTCCAGCAGCTTCAGCTGGTCGCGCGTCATCATCGGGTTCGGCAGCCATTCCATGATCGAGGCCTGGACCCGCGCGACGCCCCACGGCATCGGCAGCAGCGGACGGCTGCGCTCGATCTCCTTCAGCGTCAGTTCGAGGCATTCGCGGAAGGTCTTCACCTCGGGGCCGCCAAGCTCATAGACGCGGCCACCCGCGACCGTGCCATCCACGGCCCGCGCGATCGCCTCGGCGACATCGCCGACAAACACCGGCTGCAGGCGGGTGGTGCCGCCGCCGATCAGCGGCAGAAACGGCATGAAGCGCGTCAGATTGGCGAAGCGGTTGAAGAACTGATCCTCGGGGCCGAACACGATCGAAGGACGAAGCACCACGGCGCCGGGTACGGTCTGGAGCGCAGCGGCCTCGCCTTCGGCCTTGCTGCGCGCATAGAGCGACTCCGAATTGGCCGCAGCGCCAAGGGCCGACATCTGGACCAGCGTCGAAATGCCGGCACCGCGGGCTGCCTCGGCCACGGCGCGGGCGCCGAAGCTCTGGACGGCTCCAAAGGTCTGGCGGCCATTTTCCGACAGGATACCGACCAGATTGACCACCGCATCGGCGCCTTCGACGGCGCGATCGACCGACCAGCGATAGCGCAGATTGGCCTGGACCGGCATGATCTGGCCAACAGCGCCGAGCGGCTGCACATGGCCGGCGAGATCGGGCCTGCGGACCGCGACGCGAATGCGCCAGCCGCGCTTGGCCAGCGCCCGGACGGCGTGCCGGCCGATGAAGCCCGAGCCGCCGAAGATCGTGACCAGCTTGCCCCTGTCCGCCGTCATGCCTGTCTCCTGCCTTCTGTGGTGCTTCTCAATACTGGCTGGCGCGGGGCCTGTACAGGCGCCATCCCGTCGCGGAAGCGGCGGAAATGTCAGCGGATCAGCCGGCCGACCAGCTTGGCGGTATAATCGACCATCGGCACGATGCGCGCATAGTTGAGCCGCGTCGGACCGATGACGCCGAGCACGCCGACGACGCGACTTTCCTGGTCGCGATAGGGCGAGACGACCAGCGAGGAACCGGAGAGCGAGAACAGCTTGTTTTCCGAGCCGATGAAGATGCGCACGCCATCGCCGGCCTCGGCGCTGCCGAGCAGTTCGACCAGCTCGCGCTGCGTCTCGATATCGTCGAAGAGCAGGCGGATGCGCTCGAGGTCCTCGGCGGCGCGGACATCCTCGAGCAGATTGGCCTGGCCGCGCACGATCAGCGTTTCCAGACGGCCGGCGGATTTCCCGGCCCAGCTCGCCAGCCCCTGATCGACGAGCCGCGCCGTCAACTGGTCGAGCTCGGCCCGCATCTCGCTCTGGCGCTGAAGAAGCTCCGCCCGCGCCTCGGAAAGGCTGCGGCCGCGCAGATGCGCGTTGATGTAGTTGGAAGCCTCGACCAGCGCCGAGGGGGTCGTGCCGGGCTCGATATCGATGAGGCGATTCTCGACCGAGCCATCCTCTCCGACCAGCACAACCAGCGCGCGCGTCGGCTCGAGACGCAGGAACTCGACCTGTTTCAGGCGCTGGTCGATCTTCGAAGCGAGCACGACGCCCGCGCCGCGCGAGAGACCGGACAGCATCCGGCTGGCATCGGCGAGGAACTCGTCGACGGGACGACCGCTGCCGCCGGCCGCGACGCGGTTCTCGATGTCGCGGCGTTCGTCGGCCGTGAGATCGCCGACCTCGAGCATGGCGTCGACGAAGAGACGGAGCCCGCTCTCGGTCGGCAGGCGCCCAGCCGAAGTATGCGGCGAATAGATGAGGCCGAGATATTCGAGGTCGGCCATGACATTGCGGATCGAGGCCGGCGACAGCGCCATCGGCAGGATGCGCGACAGGTTGCGCGATCCGAGCGGCTCGCCGGTTTCCAGATACGTGTCGACGATGCGCCGGAAAATCTCGCGCGAGCGTCGATCGAGCCGCGCCAGCGTCGAGGCCGATGTATCGGAAGGGGGTCGTTCGCCGGTCAGGTTGGGCTCGTCCTCTGTCATGGCGGCATGATCACGCGATGCTCAGACAGATTAAGTGTCGATTTTCCGCCCGGCTTCAAGCGGGGCTTTGCGTCAACGCCCCATGGCGGCTACAAGCTGTCGCATCACGCTTCATAAGGATAGCCCATGCGACCCTCCAAGCGCGCCGCAGACGCCATGCGCCCGGTCTCGTTTGAACGGGGCGTCGCCAAGCATGCCGAGGGTTCCTGCCTCGTACGCTTCGGCGATACCCATGTCCTGTGCACGGCCAGCCTCGAAGAGAAGCCGCCTGCCTGGCTGCGCGGTTCGGGCAAAGGCTGGGTTACCGCCGAATATGGCATGCTGCCGCGCTCGACGGGCGATCGCATGCGCCGCGAGGCCGCAACGGGCAAGCAATCGGGCCGGACGCAGGAAATCCAGCGGCTGATCGGCCGTTCGCTCCGCTCCGTCGTCGACCTCGTCCATCTCGGCGAGAAGCAGATCACCATCGATTGCGACGTTCTGCAGGCCGATGGCGGCACGCGCACGGCGTCGGTCACCGGCGGCTGGATCGCGCTCTATGAATGCATCCAATGGATGAAGGCGCGCGACATGGTCGGCCCGAAGGTGATCCGCGATCACGTCGCGGCGATCTCGGTCGGCATGTATCGCGGCAAGCCGGTGCTCGATCTCGATTATGCCGAGGATTCGGAGGCAGAGACCGACGCCAATTTCGTGATGACCGGCTCGGGCGGCATCGTCGAGATCCAGGGCACGGCCGAGGGCAAGCCCTTCGACGAGGCTGAACTCACCGCGATGCTCGGATTGGCCAAGGCCGGTATCGGCCAGCTCGTCGAATTGCAGAAGCAGACGCTCGCCTGAGACGGCGGCAGAGGACGCCATGACCCACCGCCTCAAGCGCGGCGATACGCTCGTCGTCGCCAGCCACAACAAGGGCAAGCTCCGCGAATTTGCCGATCTGCTCGCCCCGTTCGGTCTCAAGACCGTTTCGGGCGGCGAGCTTGGCCTGCCCGAGCCGGCCGAAACCGGCACGACCTTTGAGGAGAATGCGGCGATCAAAGCGATTGCCGCCGCCACCGCCTCGGGATTTCCGGCGCTTTCCGACGATTCCGGCATGTGCGTCGATGCGATCAATGGCGATCCCGGCGTCTATTCGGCGGATTGGGCCGGGCCTGACAAGGACTTCTCCCGCGCCATGCGCAATGTCGAGGAGAAGCTGCAGCAGGCCGGCGCACGCACCCCGGAGCAGCGGACCGGCCGCTTCGTCGCCGTGCTCTGCCTCGCCTTTCCCGACGGCACATTGCGCTATTATCGCGGCGAGATCGAAGGCACGATGATTTGGCCGCCGCGCGGTTCGCTCGGCTTCGGCTATGATCCGATGTTCCTGCCCGAAGGTCATGAGCGCAGCTTCGGCGAAATGGCAGCGACCGAAAAACACGGCTGGTCGGCGGGACGCACCGATGCGCTGTCGCATCGCGCCCGCGCCTTCGCGCGTTTCGCCGCCGCCGAGCTCGAGGATTGATCCGCTTGGACGAACCCCACGACCCGCCGATCGATCCCGGCTTCGGCGTCTATGTTCACTGGCCGTTCTGCGCCTCCAAATGCCCCTATTGCGACTTCAATTCGCATGTGCGGCGCGAGGGGGTCGATCAGGTGCGCTTTGCCGCCGCGCTCGTCGCCGAGATCAAGGCGACGGCCGCCCGCGCGCCCGGTCGGCAGGTGTCGTCCATCTTCCTTGGCGGCGGCACGCCCTCGCTGATGGACCCCGCGACGGTCGCCACCGTGCTCGATGCCATCGCCGGCGCATGGACCGTGGCTGATGATGCCGAGATCACGATGGAGGCCAACCCCTCCAGCGTCGAAGCGGATCGTTTCCGCGGCTATCGCGCCGCCGGCGTCAACCGCGTCTCGCTCGGCGTGCAGGCGCTGAACGATCCCGACCTGCGCGCGCTCGGGCGGCTGCACACCGCCGAGGAAGCGATGAAGGCGGTCGAGATCGCGCGCGCGACCTTCCCGCGCATTTCGTTCGACCTCATCTATGCAAGGCCCGGCCAGACGCCGGAGCTCTGGGCGGCCGAGCTCAAGGCCGCGCTCGACCGCGCCTCGGACCATCTCTCGCTCTATCAGCTGACCATCGAGCCGGACACGATGTTCGAGAAGCTCTATGCCGCCGGCAAGCTCAAGATTCCCGACGAGGACACGGCGGCGACTTTGTTCGAGGTGACGCAGGAGATCTGCGAAGCGCATGGCCGTCCGGCCTATGAGATCTCAAATCATGCGGCGCCGGGCGCCGAATGCCGGCACAATCTCGTCTACTGGCGCTATGGCGAATATGCCGGCATCGGGCCGGGTGCGCATGGCCGCCTCCTCGTCGATGGCCGCCGCCATGCCACCGCAACCGCGCGCGAACCGGAAAAATGGCTGTCGCGCGTCGAATCCTGGGGGGATGGCGTCGATACCGACGACGTGCTGACGCCCGAGGAATCGGGCGACGAGCTGCTCCTGATGGGCCTGCGTCTGGTCGAGGGCATCGACCTCCGCCGCTACCGCGCGATCGCTGGCCGCCCGCTCGATCCGAGCCGGCTTTCAGACCTCATCGCGCATGGCATGGTCGAGCGGATCGGGCCGCATCACGTCCGCGCCACCCGCGCCGGCGCCTTCGTGCTCGACGCTGTCGTCGCGGATCTCGCCGCCTGAGGCTAGAGGCCGGCGCGCGGCGGAAAGCTGCGCGGTGCCGGATCGATGATCCGGGCGCTGCCGGCTGCCACTTCATAAATGGCGAGACTGCGCTGGTTGAGCCCGTCCGGCAGCAGGCGGAAGGCGCCGTCGACGCCTATGAAGCCGTTCGGATTGGTCAGCGTCTCGAACGCGAAACGCTTTTCGCCATAGCGCGCCGCAAGGCCTGCGGCGAGGCGCGTGGCATCGAAGGCCAGCGCTGCCGGCCGCGGTGGCGCCGTGCCAAAGGCAGCGGCATAGCGCGCGGAGAAGCCGGCAAAGCCGCTGCCATCCGGCGCCGGGAACCAGCCGCCCTGCAGCGACGGCGCAGCAAGCAGGCGCGGATCGTTCCATTGGCCCGAACCCAGCAGCTGCACGCGTGACGGGCCACCCGGCGCCGCCGCCAGCGCAGCCCCGACCCGCAGCGGCGCATCGTCGCCGGCCGGAACCGCGATGGCGCTCGCCCCGCCCGCTATTGCCAGTGCTGCTACGGTCGCGACGTTCTGGCCGAGCGACGCGGCATCGGAGCCATAGCGTTCGACGGCTGCAAGCTGACCACCGCTGGCGGCGACCGCGCGCTGCAGCGCCGACCCAAACACCGAGCCATAGCCGGTGTCGGGCAGGAGGGCGGCAAAGCTGCGCTTGCCGCGCGCGGCCGCAAAACGCCCGATCCGCTCCGCGTCGCCCTCCGGCAGGAACCCGAACAGATAGACGCCGCGCGCGGCAACGCTGGAATCGGTCGAGAAGGCCAGCATCGGCACACCCGCAGGACGCGCCACTTCCGAGGCGCCACGCACCGAGGCGGCGAAAAGCGGCCCGATGATCAGCTCGGCGCCGGCACCGACAGCCGCGGCAGCCGCCGCGCGGCCACCTTCGCTCGTGCCCTGGTCGTCCTTGACGATAACCGTGAGATCGGCGCCCGGGGTTTCCTTGAGAGCGAGTTCGACGGCATGGCGAAGGCTCGCCGCCACCAGCCCGGCATTGCCGGGCGCCGAAGCCGGAAGCAGCAGCGCGACCCGCACCTTGCCGCTGCCGATCGTATCGGTGGCGATGGGCTGGGTGGTGGTCCCGGCCGACGGGGCGTTCGCCTCGATCGTCGGCGCACAGCCGGATGCGACCATGGCGCCGGCCAGCGCCGCAGCAGCGCGCCATCCCTTCAGCCAGCCGATGCCTCGCCTTGACAGTATCGGTCGCACGCCGGCCTTCTCCTTGGTCGATCCAGACGGTATCACTAGAAAAGGGCCGGACGGCCATGAGAGGCAAGAGGCCGATGTCCCCATTTTCACCATTCTTGTCCCCAAGCGCTCATGTCGCGTGCCCGAGCGTGCCGAGCGATCGCCCATGAGCGGCTCGAACGACGAACCGCGCCGTTATGCGATCGACGGCCAGGGCTTCACGGCGCAGCCTCTTCCCGGCGGGCTCTATATCGTCTCGACGCCGATCGGCAATCTTCGCGACATCACGATCCGCGCTTTGCAGACGCTTGCGGCGGCCGACATCATCGCCTGCGAGGACACGCGGACGACGCGGGTGCTGCTGCGCCATTACGGCCTTTCAGGGCAGCTCATCGCCTATCACGAGCATAATGCCGCAGAGCAGCGGCCGCGAATCCTCGAGGCGCTCGAGGCCGGGCGCAGCCTCGCACTGGTCAGCGACGCCGGCACGCCGCTCATCTCCGATCCAGGCTACCGACTGGTCGCCGATGTCTCCGCAGCTGGCCATCCTGTCATTCCGATCCCTGGCGCATCGGCGATCCTCGCCGGTCTCGTCGCCGCGGCCCTGCCGACCGACGCCTTCTTCTTCGCCGGCTTCCTGCCGACGCGGACCGTCGGCCGCAAGAAGCGCATCGCCGCGCTCGCGGCTGTTCCGGGCACGCTCGTCTTCTACGAATCGCCGCACCGCACCGCCGAGACGCTGGCGGACCTTGCCGAAACGCTGGGGCCGGAGCGTCCGGCAACGATGGCGCGCGAGCTCACCAAGACATTCGAGACGCATCGGCGCGGCACGCTCGGCAGCCTGGCAGCCGAGCTTGCCGGCGAGGCGGACCCGAAGGGCGAGATCGTCATCATGGTCGGTCCGCCCGAAGCCGGCGTCGCGGAGCCGGGCGATGTCGATGCGCTGCTGCTTCGCCTCCTCTCGGGGCACCCCGTCAAGGAGGCCGCCCAGCAGGCGGCCGCGCAGACGGGCCTGCCGAGGCGAGACCTCTACCAGCGGGCGCTGGCGCTGAAGGAAGGCGATGGCGGCGATGACGGCGCCACCTGAGGCGAAACGTCCGCGCCACAAGTCGGCGGATCGGCAGGCCGCCGAGCAGCGCGGCCGCCGCGCGGAACGGATCGCCGCGCTTTATCTCGGCCTCAAGGGTTATCGCGTCGTCGCCCGGCGCTTCAGGAGCCCGGTCGGCGAGATCGACCTGATCATGCGGCGGGGCGGCGTGCTCGCCTTTGTCGAGGTGAAGAACCGCGCGGATCTCGATGCGGCGGCGCTCGCGGTCACGCCCTTCGCGCGGCAAAGGCTGGTGCGCGCCGCCGAGGCCTATATTGGTCGCCATCCGGGCGCGGCAACGCTCACGCTTCGCTTCGACGTCGTCCTCATCGCGCCGCGCCGCTGGCCGCGCCATCTCGTCGATGCCTTCGGGACCGATCGCTGAGGCGCGCCCCGGGATTGCCATGCGGCCCCCGGACGCGCCATAAGTCTTCGCCAGATCGCCCGCCCTGCGCGCACCAGCTTCGAGGTTTCCATGTCGCTTTCCGTCGCCGTGCAGATGGATCATATCGCCAGCATCAATATCCGCGGCGACTCGACCTTCGCGCTGATGCTGGAGGGGCAGCGACGCGGCCACCGGCTTGCGCATTATACGCCCGGTCGTCTGTCGCTGAATGACGGGCGGGTCGAGGCCCGGCTCGAAACCGTGCAGGTCCGCGACATTCCGGGCGATCATTTTACGCTCGGCGAGACCGAGCGCACCGATCTCTCGACCTTCGATGTCGTGCTGCTCAGGCAGGATCCGCCCTTCGACATGGGCTATATCACCACGACGCATCTTCTTGAGCGCATCCATCCGAAGACGCTCGTCGTCAATGATCCGGCCGAGGTGCGCAACGCACCGGAGAAGATCTTCGTCACCGAGTTTCCGGCTCTGATGCCGCCGACGCTGATCTCGCGCGATGCCGAGGAGATCCGCGATTTCCGCCGCGCCCATGGCGACATCATCGTCAAGCCGCTCTATGGCAATGGCGGCGCCGGCGTGTTCCGCCTGTCGGAAGGCGATCAGAACCTCGCCTCGCTGCTCGAGATCTTCGCCGCCGCCTATCGCGGCGAGCCCTATGTCGTGCAGCGCTATCTGCCCGCCGTCCGGGCCGGCGACAAGCGCATCATCCTCGTCGACGGCGTCGCCGCCGGGGCCATCAACCGTGTCCCGGCCGATGGCGAATCCCGTTCGAACATGCATGTCGGCGGCCGTCCCGAGCCGATCGAGCTGACACGACGCGACCGCGAGATCTGCGAGGCGATCGGCCCGGAGCTGAAGCGGCGCGGTTTCCTGTTCGTCGGCATCGATGTCATCGGCGACTATCTGACCGAGATCAACGTCACCTCGCCGACCGGCATCCGCGAAGTGAAGCGCTTCGGCGGCGCCGATATCGCCAGCCTGATCTGGGATGCGATCGAAGCCAAACGGTGAACGGTTTTCAACCGTCTGCAACCTCTACGCAACTGCCGCGCGATTTTTGTTCCCCTCCTGTTCTTGCGCCCCTGGCTGGCTTCGCCTAGTCTTGCTTGCTGGGTGAACGGGGATCAGGCTGATGGTCGCGCATGTGACGACGGTGTCCTTCCAGGGGATCGAGGCGGTTCCCGTGGATGTGCAGGTGCAGATCGTGCCTGGGCTGTCGAGTTTCATCGTCGTCGGATTGCCGGACAAGACCGTTGCCGAGAGCCGAGAGCGCGTTCGCTCGGCGCTGCATGCCTCCGGCCTCGCGCTGCCGCCAAAGCGGGTCATCGTCAATCTCGCCCCGGCCGATCTCCCCAAGGAAGGCAGCCATTACGACCTGCCGATCGCCATGGCGCTGATGGCGGCGATCGGGGCGCTTCCGGGCGAACGGTTGTCGGATTATCTGGTACTCGGGGAACTGGCGCTCGACGGAACGATCACCGCCGTCGCGGGCGTGCTGCCGGCGGCGATCGGCGCCAATGCCATGGGGCGCGGGCTGATCTGCCCGGCGGCGACGGGATCCGAGGCCGCCTGGGCGAGCCGCGATCTCGACATCCTCGCGCCGCGCAGCCTGATCGCGCTTGCCAATCACTTCAAGGGCACGCAGAAGCTGACCCGGCCCGAGCCGGCATTGATGCGTGAGCCGCCGCTGCTCGCCGATCTCGCGGATATCCGCGGCCAGGACGTCGCCAAGCGTGCGCTCGAAATCGCTGCAGCCGGCGGCCACAACCTCCTGATGGTCGGACCGCCCGGCGCCGGCAAATCCATGCTGGCGAGCCGGTTGCCTTCGATCCTGCCGCCTCTGACGCCGCGCGAACTGCTCGAGGTTTCGATGGTGACATCGATCGGCGGCGAACTTTCCGGCGGAAAGCTCACCGACCGTCGCCCGTTCCGCGCGCCGCATCACTCGGCCTCGATGGCGGCGCTGGTCGGCGGCGGCTTGCGGGTCAAGCCGGGCGAGGTGTCGCTCGCGCATCACGGCGTGCTGTTCCTGGACGAATTGCCGGAGTTCCAGCCGCAAGTGCTCGATTCCCTCCGCCAGCCGCTGGAAACCGGCGAGGCGGTCATCGCGCGGGCCAACCACCGCGTCAGCTATCCGGCGCGCTTCCAGATGGTCGCGGCGATGAATCCGTGCCGCTGCGGCATGGCAGGCGAGCCGGGGCATCTCTGTGCGCGTGGCCCACGCTGCGCCACCGATTATCAGGGCCGGCTGTCAGGCCCGTTTCTCGACCGGATCGATATCCGCATCGAGGTGCCGGCCGTCACGGCAGCCGATCTCATCGCGCCCGGTCGTGGCGAGGCGAGCGCCGTGGTCGCGGCCCGTGTCGCCGCCGCGCGGGGTCTGCAGGCTGCCCGCTACGAGGCGCTGTCGCTAGCCGATGTCGGCAGCAACGCCCGCTGCCCAACCAATCTGCTGGAGGATATCGCGGCGCCGGATGCGAGCGGCCGCGCGCTGCTCGCCGAGGCGGCGCATGCCTTGAAGCTCTCGGCGCGCGGCTATCACCGCGTGCTCAAGGTGGCCCGGACCATCGCCGATCTCGACGGCGCCGCCCATGTCGGCCGCGTCCATCTTGCGGAAGCGCTGAGCTACCGCGCCGTCGGCGAACGGTTGCAGGCGGCGGCCTGATCGACGTCCAGGCGCGCGCCGACAATCAACATCGCGGTGATCGGCTGCTGCCGCGCCGGTCGACGACATGCACCGCTGAATATCGGAATCTTCTGGTCGATCGGCGGAACTTTTCGAGCAATCTAGAAGCCGAGGGCGTACCAGAGACCTTCTGCCTTCAGGACCAGCGCAGCGACCACGCAGAATGCCAGAAACGCGATGGCAATGCCTAGTAATCGCGTCGAGCCTTGCTGTTCGAATTCATCCGGATAGCGTCGCATGATCTCTTCGGCGATCGCCAGACGGACACTGGCCCGCTCTTTTTCACGCTTGATTGCCTGTTCGCCGAGCGACAGCGCCTTGGTCGATCCGGCCGTCGCGTCAGGCTTGGCGAGCTCCCGGGGGTGTTGAGCCGGGTCGACCTCATCCACCGGCGCAGGAGGGATATTCTGCATCTTGAGACCCTATACCCTCCTAAAGAAGGAATGTTACGCCAACTGTGACAGTAAATTTAAACGAATTGTCACAATGGATGAGACCATCCATTTGCTTTTTCGGACTATCTTCCCGACATGGCAGACGGCACCTATAGCAGGACGTTCATCCGCGAGTGGCGCCTCTCACGAGGGCTTTCGCTGCGCAAACTATCATCTATGACGGCCTCACACCCCGGGGGGGAGCCTGTCATTTCGCATGCAAGTCTTGGCCGAATTGAAAAAGGGGAGCAACCCTATTCGCAGGCTGTGCTTGAAGCTGTCTCGCGGGCGCTGAACGTCCCGACGGCGCTATTGCTTGAATCGCGACCTGACGAGAACTTCGAAACGCAGGAATTGATCGCGGACTTTCGAACGCTCGATCCCTCGAAGCGTCGGCAGGTGATTAATTTCGTGAAGTTTCTTGTGGGACAACCGTAACACTCCCGTGCCGGCAACACCGATGGTTTGTAACGCAGGGTGTACCATGGTTCGTCCGTGTCCTGCAATAGGAAGTTGTATTACGCCTTCCTGAGTACCCGCACCTGGCAGAACTCTGGCTGCCGCCCGCAACTTCGCTTCCGGCACCCGCAACGGGCCGCCGAGCGGCGGGCACTCGGCGTGCTGCCAATAGCGCCAGTGGGTTGAACGGCTCCCGGACAGCAAGGGTTTCGAAATCAACCGGTCCTAGAGTGCGGCGGCTGCGCCATGCGCACCTGAGGGGCAAGCCCGATGTCTGCCGATCCGCTCCGCGATGTTGTCGCGTCACCCGTGCCACAACCTCTGGCAGCAACGCTGCTGGCGGTCGGCGCCGGTCTGTCTGCAATGGTGGCGCTGGCAGCCGGCTTCGCCCACCCCGTGCTTGGGACGAGCTATTTCCTCGCCGCTGGGTTGTTCCTTTCTCTGGGCGGCGTCGGCACGCTTTGGCTGCGGCTCCGCGGCGAAAGGCGCATCCGACGGTCGCTCGCGGAGCGGCTCGAGGCGCTGCAGGATCTCTCCTGGGAACGCAGCGACGCCGGCTCGCAGAGAGCCGAGGAAGCGGTCATCCCGATCGCGGCCGTCAGCCATGAGATGCGGGCGCCGCTGCATGGCATGCTGGCGCTCGTCGATCTGCTCGCTGGAACGGACCTCTCGCCCGAGCAGCGCTCCTATGTCAGCGCGGTCAGTCAGTCGGCCGGCGCGCTCGCCAGGCTGGTGGAGGATCTGCTCGATGCCTCACGCATCGCTACCGGCCAGTTCACGCTCGCCGCGGCCTCCGTCGAGATCGAGGCACTGGTCGAGGACATCGCCGAACTGCTGGCGCCGCTGGCGCAGGCGCGCGGCATCGGCCTCGGCACGTGCGTCGCGCCCGACCTGCCGCCGATATTGGTCGATTCCGGCCGGCTTCGCCAGATCCTGATCAATCTCGTGACGAATGCGATCGCGGCAACCGAGCACGGCTCCGTATTGCTCGCGGTCGAGCCGGCCGACCCGGTCACCGACCGGGATATCGCCCTCGCCTTTGCCGTGCATGACAGCGGACCCGGCGTCGAGCGTGCCGACCGCGACAGGATCTTCGAGGCCTTCGAGCGGGCGCGTGCCGATGGTTCGGGCCTCGGCCTCGGGCTTGCCATCTCACAGCAGATCGTCGCGCGGATGGGCGGCCATATCGCGCTGGAGGCGCGGGCCGGTGGCGGCGCCGTCTTTCATTTCACGCTCACTTTGCCGGCACTCGGCCATCCGCCCCGCGCGACACGGCCGCTCGATGGCCATGACGTGCTGCTGGTCGCGCCGCCCGGGCTCGAGGCGGACGCCCTCGGAGCGGCGCTTGAGCAGGCCGGCGCCGAAGCCCGCCTTGTCGGCAGCCTCGCCGAAGCGGCCGGCCTGGTCGGCGCCGCCGTGGCAGCCGGTCAACCCTATCGCATGGTTCTTGCCGACGCCCGCATTGCTGGCGACGCGCGGGCGGCGCTGAAGCGGCTGCGCAATGCCGCCGGCGGCCCGTTGGCGGTGGGTATCATGGTTGAAGCGCATGAACGGCGCACCGTCGATGCGCTCCGGGATGACGGCTTCGATGCCTATCTGATCCGCCCGGTGCGCCGTCGCTCGCTGATCGCGGTGGTCGCGGAAGCGATCCGCCGCCCGGCCCACTTCGTTGCCGATCCGGCGGACGGACCCGGCAAGGCATTGCCCGAGGCGCTCGGGAATCGACCGCTCGATGTGCTCGTGGTCGAGGATGATCCGGTCTCCGCCTTGCTGGCGCGTGCGGTGCTGGAGCGGCTCGGCCATGAGGTGAGCGAAATGCGGACGCTGGCGGCAGCCAGGGGTCGACTCGCGGATCCGCCCGACGTCGTGCTGGTTGATCTGCAGCTCGGCGATGGCGACGGGCTCGACCTTATCCGCGCCTTCGCGTCGGCCGCCGGGCGGTCGCGACCCGCCCTGATCGCGACTTCGGGACGTGGCGATCTCGCCACGAGAGCCGCCGCGCTCGAGGCCGGCGCCGATATCTTTCTCGATAAGCCCATTTCCGCTGAACGGCTCTCACGCGCTTTCGAAGAGGCCCTGAGCAGGCGAAGCATCCCGCCCGATCCCCGTCACCAAACTGCATGAATTCCGTGATCTATAGCGTCGATCGTTGCCGGCGATCCGATCCTGGACCTGCCGCCGAGCCGCGTCATGGGAGATCATGCTATGCTGAAGCGGGCGGAAAGCGGGGCGCGGCCGAAGATGCGGCCGTTTCCGGAGCCGTTTTCCACGCTGCCGGACCTTTCCCGGCGCATGTTGCATGGGCTCAGAAGGACGATGCCGCCAGGTCTTTTGCCGGCTCCGTTGTCGCCGCCGCCGCTTGGCCGGATCGGCGCGCTCGAGGTGCGCCTTGCGGTCAGCCCGCGCGAAGTGAAGAAGGCGCAGAAGCTGCGCTACAAGGTATTCTATGAGGAGATGTCGGCCATCCCCGACCTCCAGACGCAGGTTTCGCGGCGTGATCGCGATGCGTTTGACGCCATCTGCGACCACCTGCTCGTCATCGACCACGATACGATCACCAAATCGGGCGAGGCGGCGATCGTCGGCACCTATCGCCTGCTGCGACAGGATGTGGCGCAGCGCTTCTCCGGCTTCTATTCGGCGAACGAGTTCGACGTCGCGCCGCTGATCGAGCGGCACAGTGGCCTCAGCTTCCTGGAGCTCGGGCGTTCCTGCGTGCTGCGCCCCTATCGCACCAAGCGGACGGTGGAACTGCTCTGGCACGGCATCTGGAGCTATGTCCGCCGGCACGGCATCGACGTGATGATCGGCTGCGCGTCGCTCGAAGGGACAGATCCGGACCGCCTCGCGCTGCCGCTGGCCTTTCTGCACCATCACGCCCGCGCGCCGGGCGACTGGCAGGTCGGCGCCCTGCCGGGCCGCCGGGTGGCCATGGACCGTGTTCCCGCCGAGGCGATTGATGCCCGGGCCGCGTTGCATATGCTTCCGCCGCTGCTGAAGGGCTATCTGCGGATCGGCGCCTATGTCGGCGACGGGGCGGTCGTCGACCGCCAGTTCGGCACCACCGACGTGATGATCGTCCTGCCGGTCAGCGCCATCAACGAGCGCTACGTCAATCACTACGGCGCCGATGCGACGCGTTACGCCGCCTGAGCTTCAGCGCGGCGGAAATTCGCGGCCCGGGCGCGAGCGATAGGTCGGCAAGGTCCAGCCGAAGCGGAGCGCCCCGGCGCGGACGCCGAACGCAGCAAAGCCGCCAAGGAACGCGGCCGGCCAGAACGGCATGCCCGACCGGTCGGCAAGCACGAACAATGTCGCGCCGACCAGCGTCGCCGTAACATAGATCTCCTTGCGCAGAAGCACCGACGGCTCGCCGGCGATGACGTCGCGGATGATGCCGCCGAAGGAGGCTGTCATGACGCCCATGACGACCGCGCTGACGGGGCTCGCGCCGGCATCGAGCGCACGGGACGCGCCCATGACGCAATAGCCGGAAATGCCGATGGCATCGGCCCAGAGCAGCGCCTGATAGCGATATTCGACGAAAGGCGCGACGAAGAAGACGGCGACGCCCGAGAGTGCGCAGAGAATGACCGGCTGAGGCTCGCGGATCCAGAAGACCGGCGTCTCGCCGAGAATGACGTCACGCAGCGTGCCGCCACCGACACCGGTGATCGCCGCCAGGAAGACGAAGCCGACGAGATCGAGTTCCTTGCGCGAGGCGGCAAGCGCCCCCGTGACGGCGAAAACCACGACGCCGATCGAATCGAGGGCCTGGAGCAACGAGACATCCAGGCCCATCGCTATTAGCCGGACTGGCCGGCGCCCGAGGCGTCCGAAGAATCCTTCTGGCGGGGCGCACCCTTGGCGACACCGACCATGGCGGGACGGAGCACCCGCTCGCCGATGACGTAGCCGGACTGCATCACCTGCATCACGGTGCCCGATGGCTGCGCGTCCGTCGGAACCTCGAAGATCGCCTGGTGCAGATTGGGATCGAATTTCTGCCCGAGCGGATCGAGCTTCTTCACACCATGCTTCTCAAGCGAATTGAGGAGATCGCGCTCGGTCATCTCGACGCCTTCGATCAGCGTCTTCATCGCCTCGGCGCCACGTGCCTCCTCCGGAACCGCCTCGAGCGCGCGGGCCAGATTGTCGCCGGCCGTCAGCATGTCGCGCGCAAAGGCTGCGATGGCATATTGGCGGGTCTCGGCGATCTGACGCTCGGTACGGCGGCGGAGATTCTCCATCTCGGCCATGGTGCGGAGCACCCGGTCCTTCATCTCCGCGTTCTCGGCTTCCAGAGCCTCGATGCGCGCCTCGGCTGCGACATCGCCCTCGGGCTGATCGACGGCCGCCTCGGTCTCCGGCGTCGTCTGCGGATCATTGGTCATTGCGGCGTCTCGCTTTCGTGACTGGTCATCATTTTGCGCCCGATATCAGCGCTCGCGCCTCGAAAATCAAGTCGCAGAGCGGCGCCGCCCTAAAGCACGAGGACGCCATGATGCTGAGCCTCGGCCTCAGGCTCGACATGAATGGAGACCTCCGCCCCTTCGACCGCCTTCATCAGTGCCGCCTCAATCCGATCGCAGATGGAATGGGCCGAGGCCACGGACATCGAACCGGGAACGACGAGGTGGAACTCGATGAAGGTAGCACGGCCGGCGCTGCGGGTCCTGAGATCATGCACCTCGATCGCCCCTTCGGCCTCGGTGGCGATGATGGCACGGATTTCCGTGTCGACGGAGCGCGACACCGCCTCGTCCATCAGGCCGCTGACCGAATCGCGAATGACCTTCCAGCCCGACCAGAGGATATTCACAGCAACGATGACGGCGACCAGAGGATCGAGCACGGTCCAGCCCGTGATCACGACGAGCACCAGTCCGATGATGACGCCGACCGAGCTGATCACATCGCTGGTCAGGTGCCATGCCTCCGCAATGAAGGCCGGCGAGCGGCGGCGGCGCCCGAAGCGGAACAGATACATCGCCCAGGCGCTGTTGACCGCCGTCGCGACCGCATTGATGGCAAGGCCGTGCAGGGTGTTCTCGGGCGCGAGATTGAGATTGTAGGAGATCCAGGCCTGGCGGGCGATCAGGAGGGCCGCCACGACGATCAGCACGCCCTCCAGCACCGCAGCGAAATATTCCGCCTTGTGATGGCCGAACTGGTGGTCGGTATCGGCCGGCTTGCGGCTGACCTGGATCGCCCAGAAAGCCGCGAGCGCCGTCACCAGATTGACGATGCTCTCGAGCGCATCGGAAAACAGAGCGACGCTGCCCGTGGCAAGATAGGCCGCGTATTTGAGGCCCATCACCAACAAGGCGATGACGATCGAGCTGAAGGCGACGACCGTCACCTTATCCATCCGTACCGGCATTGCGCGTATCCGCATCACGTGGGGGTTCGCGCCCTTAGCACCCCGCACCACACCGCCACAACGCCTATCTTCGCAACTGCGAACGAGTGGCGTTCCAGCCCATCGGCGAGAAGCGTCAGAGCCGTCGCAGCGCGACCTGTTCGATGAGGTGATTGGCGCCCTTGCTGAGGATCAGATCGGCGCGCGGACGGGTCGGGAGAATGTTTTCCCTGAGGTTGACGAGATTGATGCGCGACCAGAGCCGCTCGGCGATCGCCAGTGCCTCGTCCTCGGGAATGAGGGCATAGCGGTGAAAATAGGAGCTCGGATCGCGGAAGGCGGTGGCCCGCAGCCGCTCGAACCGCGCCACATACCAGCGATGGATATCGGTCTCGTCTGCGTCGATATAGATCGAGAAATCAAAGAAATCGGAGACGAACGGCACCGCCTTGCCGTCGCGCGGCAGGCGCGGGGTCTGCAGCACGTTGAGGCCCTCGACGATCAGTATATCGGGAGCATCGATCGTGACGCGCTCGGAGGGAACGATATCGTAGACGAGATGGGAATAGAGCGGCGCCGTCACGCGCGGCGATCCAGCCTTGATGTCGGAGAGGAAGGCGAGCAGCGCCGGCAGATCGTAGCTTTCGGGAAAGCCCTTGCGCTCCATCAGCCCTTCGCGCTGCAGCACGGCATTTGGATAGAGGAAGCCGTCGGTGGTGACGAGTTCGACCTTCGGCGTATCCGGCCAGCGCTGCAGCAGCGCCCGCAGCACGCGCGCCGTGGTCGACTTGCCGACGGCAACCGAGCCGCCGATGCCGATGATGAAGGGCGTCTTGCCGTCGGTTGTGCCGAGAAAGGTCCGCGTCGCCTTGTAGAGGCGCTGCGTCGCCGCGACGTAAAGGTTGAGCAGGCGCGACAGCGGCAGATAGATGCTCACGACTTCGTCGATCGAGATCGGGTCGTTGAGGCTGCGCAGGCGCGCGAGATCGCTTTCGTCGAGGGTCAGCGGCGTGTCGGCACGCAGCGATGCCCATTCCTCGCGGGTGAAATAGCGGTGGGGGGCGAGTTGCGGCCGCGATGCGCTGTCCATCGTCTGTTCCCAGCGGCCTATTCGGGCGGCCGCGATGCCTTCTCCTCGAGCCCGGTGCGGCCGGTGCGCCCGGCAAGCTCGGCCATCACGGCATCGAGCGGAATGCCGCGCGCTTCGAGGAGAACCACGAAATGATAAAGCATGTCGGCGGCCTCGGACGTCAAGGCGGCGTTGTCGCCCTCGACGGCCGCGATGACCGCCTCGACCGCTTCCTCGCCGAATTTCTTGGCGACGCGGGCCGGCCCCTTGGCGAGAAGCTTCGCCGTATAGGAGCCAGGATCGCCGGAGGTCGCGCGGGCATGCACGATGGCGACGAGATCGGGGAGCGTGAAATCGGACAAGCTTGCCTCCTCAGCCGTCGAGCCGGACCGGAATGCCGGCCGCCGCCATATGGTGCTTCGCCTGCTGCAGGGTGAAGGTCCCGAAATGGAAGATCGAGGCGGCGAGCACGGCGCTGGCATGGCCGATCCGCACGCCGTCGACGAGATGATCGAGATTGCCGACGCCGCCGGATGCGACGACCGGCACGGAAACCGTATCGGCAATGGTGCGCGTCAGCGCGAGGTCGAAGCCGTCGCGAGTGCCGTCGCGGTCCATCGAGGTCAGGAGAATCTCGCCGGCGCCGAGCCGAGCAACCTCGATCGCATAGGCGACCGCATCGATCCCCGTCGGCTTGCGGCCGCCATGGGTGAAGATCTCCCAGCGGTCCTCGTTGTCGCCGCCGACGCCGCGCCGGCGCGTCTGCTTGGCATCGATGGAGACGACGATCGCCTGCGCGCCGAACTTCTCCGCCGCCCGGGCGACGATCGTCCGATCGAACACGGCGGCACTGTTGATCGCCACCTTGTCGGCGCCGGCCAGCATCAGCGCGCGGATGTCCTCGACCGTGCGCACGCCGCCACCGACCGTCACCGGCATGAAGCAGGCCTCGGCCGTGCGCGCGACGACATCGAGGATCGTGCCACGATTTTCATGCGTCGCCGTGATGTCGAGGAAGCAGAGTTCGTCGGCTCCGGCGGCATCATAGGCCTTGGCGGCCTCGACGGGGTCGCCGGCGTCGATCAGGTCAATGAACTGCACGCCCTTGACGACGCGGCCGTCCTTGACATCGAGGCAGGGGATGACGCGGGTCTTGAGCATCAGTTATCGAGCCTCCGCGCGTCGCGGATCAGCTTCAGCGCCTCGGCGGGATCGAGGCGGCCGTCATAAAGGGCGCGGCCCGAGATGGCGCCTTCGAGAATGCGGCAATCCGGCTCCAGCAGGCGGCGTATATCGGCAATCGAGGCGAGGCCGCCCGAGGCGATGACAGGGATGCCGACGGCACGGGCCAAAGCGAGCGTCGAGGTGATGTTGAGCCCTTCGAGCACGCCGTCGCGATCGATATCGGTGAAGATGATGGCGGCGACGCCGGCATCCTCGAAGCGGCGGGCAAGCTCGATCATGGTGAGTTCGGACGTCTCGGCCCAGCCCTCGACCGCGACGCGGCCGCCACGCGCGTCGATGCCGACCGCGATCCGGCCCGGATGGGCGCGGCACACCTCGCGCACGAGATCAGGATCGCGCACCGCGATGGTGCCGAGAATGACGCGGGCGATGCCCTTGTCGAGCCAGGTTTCGACGCCGGCCCGGTCGCGGATGCCGCCGCCGAGCTGCACCGGCATCGTCACCGCGCCGAGGATCGCCTCGACGGCGGCGCCGTTCACCGCCTTGCCAGCGAAGGCGCCGTTCAGGTCGACGACATGAAGATATTCGAATCCCTGATCCTCGAACTGCTTCGCCTGGGCGGCCGGATCGGTGTTGAACACCGTCGCCTCGTCCATGGCGCCGCGCTTCAGGCGGACGCAGGCGCCGTCCTTCAGGTCGATGGCGGGAAAAAGGATCATCAGGGGCGCCAGTCCAGGAAGTTGGCGAGGAGGGCGAGACCGAGCTTCTGGCTCTTCTCGGGGTGGAACTGCGTGCCGGCGATCGTGCCGGTCGCGACGATCGCCGTGACGGGGCCGCCATAATCGGCTGTCGCGATCACATCAGCGGGATCGTCCGGATAGAGCTGGTAGCCATGCAGGAAATAGGCGTGCCAGCCCTCGGGCCCGGTGGGAATGCCGGCGAGAAGTGGGTGCGATCCTGCGGACGCATCGAGCGTGTTCCAGCCCATATGCGGCACTTTCAGGGCGGCATCGGCCGGCTGGACCGGGCGAACCTCGCCGGGGATGCGGTCGAGGCCTTGCGAGACGCCATATTCGATGCCGCGGGTCGCCAGGAGCTGCATGCCGACGCAGATGCCGAGAAACGGCCGCCCGCGCCGATCGATGGTCTCGATCACCGCCTCGATCATGCCGTCGACCGCATCAAGTTGGGCCCGGCAATCGGCAAAGGCGCCATCGCCGGGCAGCACGACATGATCGGCGGTGGCGACCACATCCGGATCGGACGTCACGACAACGGGACCACCGGAGCCCTTGCGGGCGACAGCAAGTTCGAGCGCCTTGCCGACCGAGTGCAGGTTGCCGGCGCCATAGTCGATGATGGCAATGGTCATCGCGCACCCTCCGCCTGCGGGAAGAGGCCGATCACCGCGCCGGGCGCTGCCGGCGCCACGCGGACCGGCATCGCCGAGGGCGGCGGGGCATCCTCTTCGGGCAGGCCGTGGAAATAGCGGATCTCGGCCTCCTCGAGCGTGCGCCCGCTGGCCTCGCCGCGGACCCTGTAGCCGCGCCGGCGCAGCGCGAAGCGGCGGATGTCGTTGCCGAGCACGCCGAAGGCTAGCGGCAGCAGGATCGACAGCGCCGGCGCCGCCGCGCCGAGCGGCTCGGCGAAGAGGCCGAGCGCCACCATGGCGAGGATGGTGAGCGCCGCCTCGACGAAGAGCCCGCGATAGAGCAGCCAGGGCAACGTGATCAGCAGCGCCGGCCAGCAGAATCCGTCCTTGACGAAGACGAGGCGGAGCGCCTCGGGCGCACCGTCCTTAGCGGGAAGCGGCGGCGCGAGGACAATGTAATCTCTCATGATCGCCTCAATCGCCCAGCTTGCCCTTGGTGGAAGGGACGCGGCCATCCTGGCGGGCATCGATGGCGACAGCCACGCGCAAGGTCCGCGCCAATGCCTTGAAGCAGGTTTCCGCGATGTGGTGGTTGTTCTCGCCGTAGAGATTCTCGATGTGCAGCGTGATGGCCGCATTCTGCGCGAAGGCCTGGAAGAACTCACGGAACAGCTCGGTGTCGAAATCGCCGACCTTCGGCCGCGTGAAGCCGACCTTCCAGACGAGATAGGGGCGTCCGGATACATCGACGGCGCAGCGCGTCAGCGCCTCGTCCATCGCCAGATGCGTATCGGCATAGCGGGTGATGCCGCGCATCTCGCCCAGCGCCTTGCGGAAGGCGAGGCCGAGCGCGATGCCGACATCCTCGACGGTGTGATGCTGGTCGATATGCAGGTCGCCCCTGGCCGAGATGTCGAGGTCGAACAGACCATGGCGCGCGAGCTGGTCGAGCATATGATCGAAGAAGCCGATTCTGGTCGCGATCGCCCCACGGCCGGTGCCGTCAAGGTCGATCGTCACATTGATCTCGGTTTCCTTCGTCTTGCGCTCGATCGTGGCGCTGCGCATCGGCAGGGCTTCCTTCTCACTTCCCCGGAAAATCGAGGATCGGCGCGCTTTTAGCAGGCGTCGCGCGTGAACGCCACCGGCTTGGCGATCCAAGACGATAGACGTCCGGCGCCCCTCCTTTGCATCTTCAAAAGGCGGGCCTACATAAGAGCCTCGTTTCAACAGGGATCGCCGCGGGGCCAAAACGGACCAAGGCGATCCGCCACGAAAGCCTCCGATGTCCCATTCGCAAGAGTACGATCCCTATGCCGCCTGGCATGGCACCACGATCATCACCGTCCGCAAGGGCGGCAAGGTGGTGATCGCGGGCGACGGCCAGGTGTCGCTCGGCCAGACCGTCATCAAGCACAATGCCAAGAAGGTGCGCCCGCTCGGCAAGGGCGGCGTCATTGCCGGTTTCGCCGGCTCGACGGCCGACGCCTTCACACTGTTCGAGCGGCTCGAGGCCAAGCTCGAACAATATCCGGGGCAGTTGACGCGCGCCTGCGTCGAACTTGCCAAGGACTGGCGTACCGACCGCTATCTGCGCCGTCTCGAGGCGATGATGCTGGTCGCCGATCGCACGACCTCGCTGGTGCTGACCGGCACGGGCGACGTTCTCGAGCCCGAGGGTGGTGTCATGGGCATCGGCTCCGGCGGCAATTACGCGCTCGCCGCTGCCCGCGCGCTGATCGACACCGATCAGAGCGCCGAGCAGATCGCCCGCAAGGCGATGGCGATCGCGGCCGATATCTGCGTCTACACCAATACGCATGTGACGCTCGAACAGCTCGATGCCGCCTGACGCCAGCCAACGCTACGGATTCCGGCCGCTGGCGCAGCGCGATCTCGGCCGGATCCACGCTTGGCTGTCAGCGCCGCATGTTGCGGCCTGGTGGGACGCGGCGGATCTCGCGACCGAAAAGATCGCGGCTCATCTCAACGATCCCGCCGTCCGTCCCTACCTGATCCTGATCGACGGCCGCGAGGCCGGCTATCTCCAGTCCTATGATCCGCATGCGGAGGCGGATCATCCCTATCAGGACCAGCCCCAAGGCACGCTCGGCATCGACCAGTTCATCGGCGAGGCAGACCTCGTCGGCATCGGCCACGGGCCGGGACTGGTCGAGACATTCGCGCTGCAGCGCTTCGCGGAAGGCGTGCCGCGCATCATCACCGATCCGGACCCCGCCAATCAAAGGGCGGTCCGGGCCTATGCAAAGGCCGGGTTCCGCGTGCTCGACCAACGAACCACGATTTACGGTCCCGCGCTCATCATGGGGCGGGATTCCGGGAACCAGACGAGACCGACATGACCAATTTCTCACCCCGCGAGATCGTCTCCGAGCTCGACCGCTACATCATCGGCCAGCAGGACGCGAAGCGCGCGGTCGCCATCGCCCTGCGCAATCGCTGGCGCCGGCAGCAGCTGACCGGGCCGATGCGCGAGGAAGTGCTGCCGAAGAACATCCTGATGATCGGGCCGACCGGCGTCGGCAAGACCGAGATCTCGCGCCGCCTCGCCAAGCTCGCCAATGCGCCGTTCCTGAAGGTCGAGGCGACCAAGTTCACCGAGGTCGGCTATGTCGGCCGCGATGTCGAGCAGATCATCCGCGATCTCGTCGAGATCGGCATCGCGCTGACGCGCGAGACACGCCGCAAGGATGTCGAGGCGAAGGCGCATCTTTCCGCCGAGGAACGCGTGCTGACGGCCTTGGTTGGCGAATCCTCCAGCCCGGCGACGCGCGAGAGTTTCCGCAAGAAGCTGCGCGCCAACGAACTCGACGACAAGGAAATCGAGATCGAACTGCGCGACCAGGGCGGCATGCCGCAATTCGACGTTCCGGGCATGCCGGGCGCCTCGATCGGCGTCATGAATATCGGCGACATGCTCGGCAAGGCCTTCGGCGGCGGCAAAACCAAGACGCGCCGCGTCACGGTCAAGGATTCCTACAAGCTCCTGATCGACGAGGAATCCGACAAGCTGCTCGATACGGATGCGATCACCGCCGAGGCCATCGCGATCGTCGAGAATGACGGCATCGTGTTCCTCGACGAGATCGACAAGATCTGCGCCCGCGAGGGCCGGGCCGGCGACGTTTCCCGCGAGGGCGTGCAGCGCGACCTGCTGCCGCTCATCGAGGGCACGACGGTCGCCACGAAATACGGACCGGTGAAGACCGACCATATCCTCTTCATCGCTTCCGGCGCGTTCCACATCGCCAAGCCGTCCGACCTGTTGCCGGAGCTGCAGGGCCGGTTGCCGATCCGCGTCGAGCTCTCGGCGCTGAAGGAAGAGGATTTCCGCCGCATCCTGACCGAGACCGAGGCCAGCCTCATCAAGCAGTATATCGCGCTGATGGCGACCGAGGGCCTGACGCTCGCGATCACCGACGATGCCATCGACGCCATCGCCCGCATCGCCGTCGAGATCAATTCGGCGATCGAGAATATCGGTGCCCGGCGCCTGCAGACCGTCATGGAGCGCATCCTCGACGACATCTCGTTTGCAGCGCCCGATCGCAGCGGCGACACCGTGACGGTCGATGCGGCTTATATCGAGGCGCATATCGGCGACCTCGCGCGCAACACCGACCTGTCGCGCTACATTCTCTAGCGCTCACGGCATCGTGGCGGGCACCGGTCTGTTGCCGGCGCCCGTTTGGATGTTATAAGCCGCCCCTGCCGCACGGCCAGCCGTCCGCGGTCCCGGCCACGCAGTTTCTGGTCCCGAACGGCGGATCGTCCCGATGTCGCGCCTCAGTGGAGCCCTTTCGGCTCTTCTCGTCCTTGCCTTCATTCTGCCGGCGCAGGCCGCGGTCGACGTTCCGCCGGGCAATCGCTCGACGACGCAGCCGCCGATCGACATGAGCTCGATCAAGCGCACCGGCGAGACCAAAGAGAGCTTCGAGGGCAAGTATCAGCGCATCTATAATCTGCTGAAGCGCGACCCGGGCCTCATCCGCGCGATCAAGAAATCGGCCGCCCGTTATGGCATCGATCCGATCCACATGATCGGCGCGATCGTCGGCGAGCACACCTATAATGTCGGCGTGATCGACAATGCCCAGGCCTATTACGTCAAGGCGCTGGCCTATCTCGGCACCAAGGAGCTGGTGTTCGGCTATCAGGGCGAACCGATCGACACGTTCCTGGCCCGGCCCGAATTCAAGGACTGCGACGGCTTCAAGAGCAACTATGACCTGTGGACCTGCCGCGAAGGCGTGTGGAATGCGAGCTTCCGCGGCAAGAAGGTCGACGATGTCAGCTATCCGCGCGACCGCTTCTCGAAGGTGTTCTTCCAGCCACTGTTCGCCGGCCAGACCTTCGGCCTCGGCCAGATCAATCCGCTGACCGCCCTGATGGTCACCGACCTCGTGCACCAGAAGAGCCGGCTGCCCGAGCTCACGGCCGACCAGGCACCGGCGGTCTATCAGGCGATCATGGATCCCGATTCTTCGCTCGACTACATGGCCGCGATCATCCGCCTGTCGATCGATGTCTATCGCGACACCGCAGGCGTCGACATCTCCGACAATCCCGGCATCACCGCGACGCTTTACAATGTCGGCGACGTCAAGGTGCGCGCTCGATCGCTCGCCGCTGCGCGCAAGCGCAACAAGAAGGCCTGGCCGGAAGAGAACTACTATGGCTGGCTGGTCAATGACCGCATCGAGCAGCTCCGCGCGCTGCTCTGAGGCGATTCACGGCTTCCGCCGCGTCGCCGCGAGAATGACGGCCTTCAGCGTCCGCAGCGCTTCAGGCGAGAGATCGGCGATCTCGTCGGCCAGCAGATTGGCGAGTTCGGTCGCCTCCGCGGCGAGCCCCGCCGTTTCGATCGTGACCTTCGGATGCGACCGCGCGGCGAGGCGCTGCAACTCCTCGGCGTCGTCCCAGATCACATTGAAATAGGCGATGATACGCTGGATCATCAGCCAGGTCGGTCGGCCGCGCCGGCCATGTTCGAGCGCCGAGAGATAGGCGCTGGACACGCCGATCGCCTCGGCCATGTCCTTCTGCGAGACGCCCCGCTCCGCGCGCATCTCGCGCAATCTTCGCCCGAACGGCGTCATCAGCTCTCGCGCCGGCGGCGGATCCGGACATAGAGCGCGCCGCCGCCGCCATGGGTGCGATGCGCCTCCTCGAAGCCGATGACGATATCGCGAAGGCCCGGCTCGGCCAGCCACTGTGGCACGCGCCGGCGCAACACGCCGCGTTCCATCTCGCCGAAATGCGCTGCATGCGTCACGTCGCCGGTGCGCCCCTTGCCCGTGATGACGAGAACCAGCTTGGCGCCCCGCGCCTGCGCGCCGACCAGAAAGGCGCGGAGACGATGATGGGCGTCGTTCTGCGTCAAGCCATGCAGGTCGATGCGGCCGTCGATGCCCTGAATGCCACGCGCGACGCGGTTGAGCGTCCGCCGCTCGAGCGGGGCCAGCGGCAGCGGCTTCGGCTTTTGCAGCGCCGCGGCGATCATCTTTTCCGGCGGCGGCAGGGCTGCCAACATCTCCTCCGCAGGCGGCTCAGGCGGGGCAGGCTCGGGTGCGATCGCCTCGGCTGCGCGCAGCGGCACGGCCGTGCGCGCCACGTTGGCCCAGAGTGTGCGCTCTTCTGACGACAGGCCGCGTCGCCGCCGGCTCATCGCGGCGACCGGGGCACAAGCGTGACGAAACGGCCCTTCGCCTGCATCCGGCCAGCGGTTTCGCCGGCGGCATCGCCGGAGCCGAAGAAGATGTCGCCGCGCGCCGGGCCGAGAATGGCCGAGCCGGTGTCCTGCGCCACCAGCAATCGGCGAAAGGGCGCAGCGCCTCCCGCTGCCGGTACGCTGGTCTCGATCCAGACGGGGACGTGGAAGGTATGCAGCGTGCGGTCGACGGCGAGGCTCCGGCCCGGCGTGAGCGGCACCTTCGCGGCGGCGATCGGTCCGAGCGCCGGGTCGTCGACCGGCGCCTCGCGAAAGAAGATATAGGACGGGTTCGACGCCATCACCGATGACGCCTCGTCCGCATGCTCGGCCAGCCAGGCGCGGATCGATTGCATCGTCACGCTGCCGCGCTGCAGCGCGCCGCGATCGATCAACTCACGGCCGATCGAACGATAGTCGTGGCCGGATTTCGCCGCATAGGTGACGCGCAGCAGAGTGCCATCCTGCATGCGCAGCCGCGCCGCGCCCTGGACATGAATGAAATAGGCATCGACCGGATCGGTGAGAAAAGCGATTTCCAGCCCGCGTCCGTCGAGGGCACCAGCCATGATCGCGCCGCGATCGAAGAAGGGCTCGAAACCGGCGGCTGTCCGGCGGGCAAACCGCATGCCGGCCGGAAGCTCGGGCGGTGGCGCCGCCTCGTCGATCTCAACGAGTTCTTCCGGCGGCCTCAGGAGCGGCGTCTTGAAGCGATCATCCGCCGTTCGTGCCGCGTCTGCCTCCGGCTCGTAATAACCGGTGAAGAAGCCGTCTCCCGCCACACCCTCATGCGGCACGAAATGCTTCTCGAAGAATGAACGTGCCGCGATTGCATCCAGCACTTCCGGCAGCGCCAACGCGGCGCGCGCGGCAATCGCGAGCGCCTCGCCATCAACACCGAGCGCCCGGGTCTTCGGGGGCTGATCCGCGATGCGTTCTGCTGAAAGACGGAACGCCCGAAAGGCGCTGGCGTGATCATCATCGGCCCAACCGTCAAGCGTGTCGAAGCCGACGGGCGCAAGCGGACCCACTTCCCCCGCGGACACGGTCCGGCTCCGCTATTCGACGGTTTCGGTGGCGACGAGCAGCCAGTTGGGGTCGCGGGACGATGTGTCGCGCGCAAAGGTCCAGATGTCCGTCACATCGGCAACCACGACCGGATCGCCGTCGACGACCTCGCCAGCCTTGTTCCGCGTTGCCGAGACGAGCTTGGAGACGAAGCGCACGGTGACCTGCGCCGATTTGCCCTTCATCGCCACGTCGAGCAGCTCGGCCTTGTCGATGCCGACGAAATTGAACTCGACGGTCTCGCCGCGCTGTTCCCGCTCCGCGATGGCGCCGGCAAAGCCGTCATAGACCTCGCGGCCGAGCAAGGGCTTCAGGGCCTTGCGATCGCCCTCGGCAAAGGCCGTGACGATCATCTCATAGGCGGTGCGGGCGCCATCGAGGAACTGTTTCGGGTCGAAGCTGCGGTCGGCCGCCATTACCGCGGCAAGGCCGGTGGCCAGCGGCGAACCGGCGGGCGCATAGGCCGCAATGCGGTCCGCGGCGACATCGGCCGTCACCGAGGCCGCTTCGCTGCCGTCGCCGCGACGCGGCAGCGGAATGACCTTCTCGCCGGGCCCGACCTCGACAGGCCGCGCATCGAGCGGCTTGCCTTTGGCGTCATTGGCGCTCTTACGGGTGAACGGATCGAAAGGCGGCCGTTCGCTGCCCGTTCGCTGGCCGAGCACGCCGCGCAATTTCCAGAAGATCACCACCGCAAGCACGAGGAAGATCAGCGTATAGATGTCAACGAAGCCGTTCATGCCGAAGGCGTCCTAATCCTCTCAGGCCGCGAGGCCGGTCCCTGTGAGCCGATGCTCCCTTTTATCTGGTATCTGGGAGCGTCGATCCAAGTGCATGTCCCGTTGAAGGCAGATCAGGACCGATGCTGTCAAGGGCTGGCCGCGGCAGCCGGCGAAAGGCCGGCCTTGCAAGCTTGTATCACGGGGGCGGAAGTGTTAGCGAGCCACGCCAGAAGGATGCGGCCGGAGCGGCCGATCTTACGTCGAGGGAGCGCCAGTTCATGGCAGACAGCACCGAGGGCGACCCGAATCAGGGCCAGCCGAATCTTTCCGTCCTGACGCAATATGTGAAGGACCAGTCGTTCGAGAATCCCGAAGCGCCGCGCTCGCTCGGTCCGCGCCGGACGGCCCCTTCGATCAATATCGGCATCAATGTTTCGGCCAATCCGCTCGATGCCGAGGATTTCGAAGTCGAGCTGCGCCTCGAGGGCAAGGCGACCGACGGCGACCAGGTGCTGTTCGTGGCCGAGCTGCTTTATGCCGGCATCTTCCGCATCGCCAATGTGCCGAAGGAAAACCTCGCGCCGCTGCTCATGATCGAGTGCCCGCGCCTGCTGTTCCCGTTCGCGCGGCAGATCCTCGCCGACATGACGCGCAATGGCGGCTTCCCGCCGCTTTTGATCGATCCGGTGGATTTCACGGCGCTCTATCGCCAGCGCCTGATGGAATTCTCGCAGAACCAGCCGACCGGCCGACCGAGCTGATGCTTCAGGCCGGCGGTCCTGCCGCCGGTTCGAGATAGGACGACCAGATCGCGCCGCTGAGCTTGCCGACCAGAGCGGCATGCGCGGCGCGATCCGCTTCCGTGAGCCGCGAGGGCAGCGGAGCCGGGCGCACGAGGATCGGCCGCACGCCGCCGGCTGCTGCAACGGTTGCCGCCGCGGCGACCTCCTGCTCCGTAACGAGGATCAGGCCCGGCTGGCGGCCGCCTATCAATTCCAGATAGACATCAGCCAGGAGCTGCGCGTCGAGCAGACCGCCATGCAGCGTGCGTTTCGACGTGTCGACGCCATAGCGGGCGCAGAGCGCATCGAGCGAGTTCGGGCCGTTCGGATGCTTCTTGCGCGCCAGCATCAGCGTGTCGATGACGCGCGCCGACACGACAGCCGGCATGCCGAGCCGGCCAAACTCCGCATTGATGAAGCCGATGTCGAAGGTCGCGTTATGCGCGATCAGCGGCGCATCGCCGATGAAGGTGGCGAATTCCTCGGCCACGGATGCGAAAACCGGCTTGTCGGCCAGGAATTCCGCCGAAAGGCCGTGCACGCGAAACGCCTCGTCCGGCATCGACCGTTCCGGGTTGATGTAGACGTGGTAGTGACGCCCGGTCGGCAGGTGGTTGTAGAGCTCGATACAGCCGATTTCGACCAGACGGTCGCCCTTCAGGGGATCGAGGCCGGTGGTTTCAGTATCGAAGACGATTTCGCGCATCGGTCCAGTTCAATCCTCACTGATGGCCTGATCATACCCAATGGGCTCTCTCAAGGCGAGCCGAACGGAATGATCTCGGGGCCATAGGAACACGCCCATCAGGCCGTGTCGTTTCCTCTTGCCGCAGCGACGGGGGCGAGCGCCCGCAGGATATCGCCGACCGCGCGATCCGCCCGGGCGAGTCCGTCGCCTGTCGGGACGATGAAATGCGCGCGACGGCGTTTCTCATCATCCGGCATCTGCCGGGTAAGGATTGCCTCAAAGCGCACTGCCGTCATGCCCGAGCGCGCCAGAACGCGTTCGCGCTGAAGGACGCCCGGCGCCGACACCACGACGACGGCATCGACGCGATTTTCGCCCTGTGTTTCGAGCAGGAGCGGGATATCGAGCACCGCGACCAGGCATCCGGCCGTTTGCGCCGCGCGGCGGAATCCCCGTTCCTCGGCCCGAACCAGCGGATGGACCACCGCCTCGAGCGCTGCGAGCCGTGCCGGATCGTTTTGAACCAGAGCGCCGAGCACGCCCCGGTCGATGGCGCCGTCGCTCACCGCATCCGGAAACAGCGCGCCCACGGGCCCGACCGCGGCGCCGCCGGGCCCGTAGAGCGCGTGAACAGCCATGTCGGCATTGTAAACGGCCGCGCCCCGCTTCGCGAACATCGCCGCCGTCGTCGATTTGCCCATGCCGATCGAGCCAGTCAGCCCCAGCGTGATCACGCGGCGACGCCCATATCCGAAAGGATGATGCGGCGGAGTTCGTCGGTCACTTCGGGCCGGACGCCGAACCAGTGCTCGAAGCCGGGCGCCGCCTGATGGAGTAGCATGCCGAGGCCATCGACGGACGCGAGACCGCGGCCGCGCGCCGCCTTCAGGAGCGGGGTTTCGAGCGGTGCGTAGACGATATCGGTCACCAGCATTGCGTCCGGTGCCGGTGCAAGGTCGATCACGAGCGGCGGCTGCCCCTCCATGCCGAGCGACGTTGTGTTGACCAGGAGAGCGGCCTGTTTGAGCAGATCCGGCACGTCCTGCCAGCCGGCCGCGATCACAGGCGCGCCGAAGCGCTCGACCATGGCCTCGGCGCGGTCCCGGCTGCGATTGACGACATAGACGGGCGCGAAGCCGCGCGTCTTCAGGGCATGGATCACGGCCCGCGCGGCACCGCCGGCACCGAGTACGATCGCCGGACCGACCCGCGCGCCGAAATCCGAGACATGCTGATCAAGATTGGCGAGGAAGCCGAGCGCGTCCGTATTGCCGCCGATGAGTTCACCCTTCTCCAGCCACAGCGTGTTGACGGCGCCGAGCGCGGTCGCGACGCCATCCGCTTTCGCCACCGCGGCGAAGGCGGCTTCCTTGTGCGGCACCGTGACATTGGCGCCAATGAAGGGGCCCGTGGCGAAGCTGGAGAGGAAGTCGCCGATTTCTTCAGGCGCGACTGCATGGCGAACATAATCGCCTTCAATGCCATAGCGCGCCAGCCAATGCCGGTGGATGAGTGGCGAACGGGAATGCTTGACCGGCCAGCCGAGAACGGCGGCGGTCGGGATTTTCGTTGCACTCATGCTGGATCTTCGTCCCGGTCGATGGCGCCTGCCTCACGCAGCGCTGCGAGAAGCGGCAGCAGCGGCAGGCCGAGAATGCTGAAATAATCGCCTTCGACTCCCGAGAACAGCCGAATTCCGCGCTCTTCGAAATGATAGGCGCCGACCGAGCCGAAAATGCCCTCGCCGGCAGCATCGAGATAGCGTTCGATCGCCTTGGCCGAGAGCGGGCGCATGGCGAGCGTCGCGCTGTCGAGATGTCGCCAGGCGATGCGACCGTCCCGCGCGATCGTCACGGCCGTGCGAAGCACATGTGTGCGCCCGGCGAGACGCGCGATCTGCTCCGCCGCGCCATGACGGCTGCCCGGTTTCACCAGCCGCTCGCCGTCGAGGTCGAGCACCTGGTCAGCGCCGATGACCAGCGCGTCCGGCCGGAACGCCAGCACGGCAAGGGCCTTGGCTTCGGCAAGCGCCAGTGCGATGTCGGATGGACTGGCGCCAGCCGCGATCAGCGGAGCCTCCAGCGCACGCTCGTCGACCGGCGCGCCGATGCTTTCGAAATCGAGCCCGGCATGCACCAGCATCTGGCGCCGCGCATGGCTGGTCGAGGCCAGGAGGATCCGCATCACTCGCGTCGCCCCTTTTCGCCGCTCCGATGCAGCGCCAGGATCGCGGTCGCCGTCTCCTCGATCGAACGGCGGGTGACGTCGATCACCGGCCAGCCCTTGCGGGCGCAGATGCGACGGGTCGAGGCGATCTCGGCCGCCACCGCGGCACGGTCGAGATAGGGGTCGTCATTGCCGAGCGAGGCGAATGCCAGCACGCGATTTTCGCGCATCTGCACGATCCGATCCGGTGTTGCGACCAGGCCGACGATCAGCGGCCGCGTCACCTGCTCGAGTTCGGCTGGCAGCGAAACGCCGGGCACGATCGGGATGTTGGCCGTGCGAACGCCACGATTGGCAAGATAGATGCTGGTCGGCGTCTTGGATGTCCGGCTGACGCCGATGATGACGATCTCGGCCAGGTCGAGTTCCTCCGGCAACTGGCCATCGTCATGCATCATCGCGAAGGTGAGCGCCTCGATGCGGCGGAAATAATCGCCGTCGAGCGCATGCTGCGCGCCGGCCCGGCCTTCGCGCGAGGCGCCGAGATAGGACTGGAACACCTGCAGCACGGGATCCAGCACCGAGAAGCACGGCACGGCGATGAGCCGGCAGCCATCCTCGAGCGGATCGGCGATGCTACGGTCGACCAGCGTGAACAGAACAATGCCCGGCTCGCGTTCGATATCCTCCAGAATCCGCTCGACCTGCTTTGGCGAACGCGTCATGGCATGGAGATGCTCGATGACGGAAACACTCGGATATTGGGCGTAGGCAGCGCGCGCGACCGTGATCAGCGTCTCGCCAGTCGCATCGGAGACGAGATGGAGATGCAGATGTCGCGGCTCGCTCTTCACATCTTTATCCCCAGGGCTGTGGACGATAGGCGGACAAAGGCCCGGCACGGACGGCCTCTTGCCGGACTCTCCCCGAAGCGCTCAAAACGATCAACAGGGGCTGGGGCTGGGGACAGGATTATCCCGCAATGTCTGGAATCGGGAATTACGGCGACAGCGCCTCAATTCCTAACACTTCGTTAACAGACGGGCGTCGATCGTTCCAATTTTAACGATCATGAAAGTCCTGTGGCGATTCAACCTGATAGGCTTGTGGCAGGATCGGCTTCTCCACATGTCCCCAGAGCCGGCTTCACGAGCGCCGGATCGTATGCCGCAGAGCTCTGCGATTGTGGACAGCGCTGAATGACGCTAATCCCCCGCCAAGAAGAAGAAGAATCCAGAATCTAGAATCTTCCTTTTGATGAAGAGGGTCACGGTGGACAGCGGATCGCGACAGGACGAGATGCCTTCGAAGCTGCTGCGCGTGCTTGGCGGCGAAGCTGTCGCACCACCGCCGGTCTGGCTGATGCGACAGGCAGGTCGCTATCTGCCGGAATATCTCGAGGCACGGGCCGAGGCCGGAAGCTTCCTCGATCTCTGCTTCAACCCGAAGCTTGCTGCAGCCGTGACGCTTCAGCCCGTCAACCGCTTCGACGTCGACGCAGCCATTCTCTTTTCGGACATTCTCGTCATCCCCAAAGCGCTCGGCCGCGACGTCTGGTTCATGCAGGGCGAAGGACCGCGCCTCGACCCAATCGATCCCGCCGGCATTGCCGCGCTGACGAGCGAAGGGGCTTCGGAACGCCTCGGACCCGTGCTGGAAACCGTATCGCGTGTCCGCGCGGGGCTCGACAGGGACAAGGCGCTCATTGGCTTCTGCGGGGCTCCCTTCACGGTTGCGACCTATATGGTGACCGGCGGCAGCACCCGCGACCAGGCACCCACCCGTCTCTTCGCTGCCCAGCATCCTGAGCTTTTTGCCGCCCTGATCGATCATCTCGTCATCGCCTCGATCGATTATCTGGCGGCCCAGCTCGAAGCTGGCGCCGACGCGGTCCAGATCTTCGACAGCTGGTCCGGCGTTCTTTCACCTGAAGGCTTCTGCCGTTGGACGATCGAGCCGATCGGCCGTATCGTCGAAGGCGTGCGCGAGCGCGTGCCGGGCGCGCGGATCATCGGCTTTCCAAAAGGCGCCGATCGGATGATCCGCGATTTTGTCGGCGAGACCGGCGTCGATGCGGTCGGCGTCGACTGGACGGTGCCGCTCGATGCCGTGCGGGCAGAGCTTCGCGGCGCCGCGGCGCTGCAGGGCAATCTCGATCCGATGCTGCTGGTCGCCGGCGGTGCCGTGTTGGACGCTGCGGTCGACGACATCCTCGCCGCGATGGATGGCGCGCCGTTCATCTTCAATCTTGGTCACGGGATCGTGCCCGAGACGCCGGTCGCTCATGTCGAGCAGTTGATCCGCCGCGTCCGCGGCTGAGCGCAGGGAGCAGGGCCATGGCCGCTTATGACTGGATCAAGGCGCTGCATGTCATTGCGGTGATCAGCTGGATGGCCGGAATCTTCTACCTGCCGCGCCTTTTCGTGTACCACGCCGCCGCGCCGAAGGGCTCGCCGCAATCCGAGACGTTCAAGGTGATGGAGCAGAAGCTGCTGCGCATCATCATGAACCCGGCGATGATCGTGACCTGGGTAACCGGACTCACCATCGCCATGATGGGTGGCTGGGAACGGCAGGGCTGGTTCATGGCGAAATTCGCTCTTGTCATCGTGATGAGCGGTTTCCACATGTGGCTTGCGGCCAGAAGGCGCGGCTTCGCCGAGGATCGGAACACCGTTTCGGAGCGTGGTTACCGGCTGGCGAACGAGGTGCCGACGGTGCTGATGATTGCGATCGTCATTCTTGTCGTCGTCAAGCCGTTCTGATCGCTACCGCAGATTTCAGCGCGGCGCTTGCCCAGCGGCGTCCGAGCGACTATGGTGCGCCAATCTTGTCGAAGCAGACGGGTGCGGTTGGCCTTGCCCAGGGCCGAACAACGCGCCACGCGGGCAGCCCTTCGCGGCTCCGCCCAGCTCAAGTTCTGCGCATCCCCTCGATGAACGCTTTTTCTTGAATCCAAGCGAGATTCGCAAAACTCATGCGTGAAATGAAACTTCAGGACCTCAAGTCCAAATCCCCGACGGAGCTTCTTGCCTTCGCCGAGGAACTCGAGGTCGAGAATGCGAGCACCCTGCGCAAGCAGGAACTGATGTTCGCGATCCTCAAGCAGCTGGCCGGCAACGATGTCGAGATCGTCGGCCAGGGCGTCGTGGAAGTGTTGCAGGATGGCTTCGGCTTCCTCCGCTCCCCGGACGCCAACTATCTCGCCGGACCCGACGACATCTATGTGTCGCCATCCCAGATCCGGCGCTTTTCGCTCCGCACCGGCGATACGGTCGAGGGCTATATCCGCAGCCCGAAGGACGGCGAGCGTTATTTCGCGCTGCTCAAGGTCTCGACGATCAATTTCGAGGACCCGGACAAGGCGCGCCACAAGGTCCATTTCGACAATCTGACGCCGCTCTATCCGAATGAGCGCTTCAAGATGGAGCTGGAGGTTCCGACCTCCAAGGATCTGACGCCGCGGATCATCGACCTCGTCGCGCCGCTTGGCAAAGGCCAGCGCGCCCTCGTCACGGCGCCGCCGCGTACCGGCAAGACGGTGTTCCTGCAGAACATCGCGTCATCGATCGCCGTCAATCATCCCGAATGCTATCTGATCGTGCTCTTGATCGACGAGCGTCCGGAAGAAGTCACCGACATGCAGCGCTCGGTGAAGGGTGAGGTGATCTCCTCGACGTTCGACGAGCCGGCGACCCGCCATGTCGCGGTCGCCGAAATGGTCATCGAGAAGGCCAAGCGCCTGGTCGAACATGGCCGCGACGTCGTCATCCTGCTCGATTCGATCACACGCCTCGGCCGCGCCTACAACACGGTCGTGCCGTCATCCGGCAAGGTGCTGACCGGCGGCGTCGACGCCAATGCGCTGCAGCGGCCAAAGCGCTTCTTCGGTGCCGCGCGCAATATCGAGGAAGGCGGCTCGCTGACCATCATCGCGACGGCGCTGATCGATACCGGCAGCCGCATGGACGAAGTCATCTTCGAGGAATTCAAGGGCACCGGTAATTCCGAGATCATTCTCGACCGCAAGGTGGCCGACAAGCGCGTGTTCCCGGCGATCGACATCACCCGCTCCGGCACCCGCAAGGAAGAACTGCTGGTCCCGCCGGACATTCTCAAGAAGATGTATGTGCTCCGCCGCATTCTCATGCCGATGGGCACGGTCGACGCGATCGAGTTTCTGCTCGACAAGCTGCGCCAGACCAAGGGCAATTCGGATTTCTTCGATCAGATGAATACCTGATCCGCGCCGACGCCGCGCTCCAGCAGCGCGGCAAGCGCCGCCGCATCGGTCACCGGCAGCGAACAGCTGCCTTCGCGGCAGAGATAGGCCGTCGGCTTGCCTCCGACGGTTCCCTTGCCGAAAGCCGGATGGCTCTCCGGCAAAGGCGCGCCGTCGGCCCGCCAATCGACCACCAGATGACGTCCGCCATGCGCCCGCAGCGCATCGAGGAGCGCGTCCGCGGTGGCACCTTTCGGAACGATCACCACCAGCGACCTGATATTCAGGCGGAGATCGAGCGCGCTGAGCAAGCTCGCCGTTCCAAAGACGTTTCCCCGGATCGTTGCCGCCGAGGCCGCGAGAATGGCATCGGCGGCCGCGCGGTGGCGGTCGTTGCCTGTCAGCGCCCAGAGACGGATATGCGCCTCGACCGCCATCCCATGTGCATTCGGCGTCGCCTCGTCGAGCCGATCGCGCTTGCGGACGATCAAGGAGTCGCCGTCATCAGGCGCAAGATAAAATCCGCCGGCGTCGTCGCGATGATGTCGATCGAGGTCGTCAAGCCAGAACGCGGCTTCCGCCAGCCAATGCGCATCGCCGGTTGCCTGATGAAGCGCAATCGCGGCCCTCGCCAGTCCTGCGAGATCCGTCGCAAAGGCGCGGGCGCGGTTGGAAGCCTTGCTGGCGACATGGCGCAGCCGGCCTTCATCCGTGGCGCCGGCGACGATCGCCGCATACGTCGTTCTCGCAAGGTCGACCCAGTCGGTGCGCTGCAGGCGGGAGCCCGCCGTCGCTAAGCCGGTAATTGCGAGCGCGTTCCAGTCCGTGAGCGCCTGATCGTCGAGCGCGGGCCGCGGCCTCTTCTCGCGATGTCGCCGCAGCGTATCGAGCGCCTGGCGGCATCTCGCCTCGTCCTGATCGCTCAACCGCTGCGGATGGCTGAGCCGGTTAAGGATCGTCCGCCCCTCCCAGTTCCCAGTCTCGGTGATGTCGTAGATTGCAGCGAGAAAGTCAACTTCCTCGTTGCCTAGGACGCGCTCGATCTCCTCGCGTTGCCAGATATAGAAGAGCCCTTCCTCGCCATCCGAATCCGCGTCGAGACCCGCCGCGAAACCGCCTCCGGCAAGCAGGAGCTCACGCTGCATCCAGGCGATGGTCTCTTCGATTCGGCTGCGAAACAGATCCGCGTTCCGGCCCGCGCGTGGCAGCGCCAGCGCGAGTTCCTCGATCAGCATCGCATTGTCGTAGAGCATCTTCTCGAAATGCGGCACCAGCCAGCGCGCATCGGTGCTGTAGCGCGCCAAGCCGCCGCCGACATGGTCATAGATGCCGCCATGGCAGAGACCGAGCAGCGTGGCGCCGACGACCGCGGCGATATCCCGCCGGTTGGTTCCCGCGGCGCGACCGGCCAGAAATCCGAGCACAGGGGCATTCGGGAATTTGGGAGCGCCGCGTCTTCCGCCGGCGTCTGCGTCCATGATGCCCAGAATCGCCTCGGCCGCCTGATCCAGGAGGGCAGCGTCCAACTGGCCTGCTTCGGCGGGCCGGCTCGCCGCCGCGACATGCGCAGTGATCTTGTCGGCCTGTTCGAGAATCTGCGTCCGCTCGTTCCGATAGAGCGTCGCGATCTGCCGAAGGACGTCGGAGAAACCGGGACGGCCATAGCGCGCCTCGCGCGGAAAATAGGTGCCGCCCCAGATCGGCTTGCCGTCGGGGGTTAGAAACATCGTCAGCGGCCAGCCACCCTGATCGCCAAGCGCATGCAGCGCGGCCATGTAGAGTTGGTCGATGTCGGGACGCTCCTCGCGATCGACCTTGATGTTGACGAAGAGAGCGTTCATCAACGCGGCGGTCTCGGTGTGCTCGAACGACTCATGCGCCATGACGTGGCACCAGTGGCAAGCGGCATAGCCGACCGAGAGCAGAACGGGCTTTTCAGCGGCTTTCGCCTCATCGAGCGCGGCCTGACCCCAGGGACGCCAATCGACTGGATTGTCGGCGTGCTGCAGCAGATAGGGGCTGGTCTCGTGGCGGAGTCGATTGTCGGTCATGTCGTCGATGGCCTCAGGGGGCCCGCGCGCCGGATTGCGCAGGAGCTAGAAGGAACATAGCGCAGATGGCGGCAGAGACGATCTTTGCGCTTTCAAGCGGCGCGCCGCCTGCGGGCGTCGCGGTGATCCGCCTGAGCGGGCCGGGCGTTCGATTCGGACTCGAAACATTACTCGGCGGGGTCCCAGAACCACGTCGTGCCGTCGTGCGAGCGCTGCGCAGTGCGGATGGAACGACCATCGACCGCGGCGTGGTGTTGTTCTTTGCGGCGCCGGCGAGCTTTACCGGCGAGGACGTCGCCGAGTTGCAGATCCATGGCGGGCGCGCCGTTATTGCGGCCATGCTGTCGATGCTTGGCGGTTTGCCGGGATTTCGGCCTGCCGACGCGGGCGAATTCACCCGGCGGGCCTTTGAGAACGGCAAGGCGGATCTTACGGAGGTCGAGGGCCTCGCCGATCTGATCGCAGCCGAAACGGAAATGCAGCGGCGCCAGGCACTCGCTGTGGCCGAAGGCGGTTTGTCAGAGCGTCTTGAATCATGGCGGATGCGCCTGTTGCGGGCGCGCGCTCTCATCGAGGCTGAGCTGGATTTTTCCGATGAAGACGATGTGCCTGCTTCGGTGCTCGCGACCGCGCTGGCCGAGGCACGGGCGCTGGCGTTGGAGATGGATCGCCTGCTTGATGACAGCCATTGGGGCGAACGTGTTCGGACGGGGTTTGAGGTCGTCTTGCTGGGTGCGCCGAATGTCGGCAAATCCAGCCTGCTGAATGCCCTCGCTCGGCGCGAAGCCGCAATCGTCACGGCGGAGCCCGGGACGACGCGGGACATGATTGAAGTTCAGCTGGTAATTGATGGCTACGCGGTGACATTGATCGACACAGCCGGTCTGCGAGAGACGGAGAGTATCGTCGAGCGTGAGGGCATCAGCCGCGCGCGGCGCCGCGGCGCCGCGGCGGATCTGATTCTGCTGCTCGACGACGGCGAAGGCTCTGCGCCCGAACCTCCGGCGAGCGCTCCGGTTCTTGCTGTTCGTACGAAGACGGATCTTGGCGGTCGTCCTGCGTCCGGCCTCGGCGTTTCCGCCCGCACGGGCGACGGGCTGGACGCGTTGCGGTTGGCGGTTGGTGAGGCGCTTGGCCTTGCCGAGCCGCGACCTTCGGCGCTTCTCACCCGGCAACGGCATCGGCATGGTGTCGCGGCGGCGCGCGACGGGCTGCGTGGGATCTCCGATAGAATGGCTCCTGAACTGGTTGCGGAACAGCTTCGGCAGGCGGCGGAAGGTCTTGCGCGCGTGACGGGCCGAACCGATGTGGAAGAGATGCTCGGCGTCATCTTCGGCGAGTTCTGCATCGGAAAGTAGGGCGACGAAGCCGGGTGTTTCACGTGAAACACTGCGTGGCTTTGACGGCCGAAGCCGCTTCCGCTATGGCGTCGGCGATGAGAGAGAAGCTGATGATTGAGACGCGATTTGATGTGGTCGTCGTAGGCGGTGGCCATGCTGGCACGGAGGCGGCTGCGGCTGCGGCCCGGGCTGGCGCGCGCACGGCCCTGGTGACGCATACGCAGGCGACGATCGGCGTCATGTCTTGCAATCCAGCGATCGGAGGCCTTGGCAAGGGCCACCTCGTCCGCGAAGTCGACGCGCTGGACGGCTTGATGGGCCGCGTCGCCGATGCGGCCGGCATCCAGTTCCGCCTGCTCAATCGCCGCAAGGGGCCGGCGGTGCGCGGTCCGCGCGCCCAGGCGGACCGCAAGCTCTACCGTCAAGCCATGCAGGCAGCGATCCAGGAGACATCCGGCCTGACCGTGGTGGAAGGCGAAGCTGACGATCTGATCCTCGACCAGGGGGCCATTGCTGGCCTCATCCTCGCGGATGGCCGCCGAATTGCCTGTGGGGCGATCGTCATCAGCACCGGCACGTTCCTGCGGGGTTTGATCCATATCGGCGAACGGACGATTCCGGCCGGGCGCGTCGGCGAGAAGCCGGCGCTTGGATTGTCGGCGACATTCGCGCGCATCGGCTTCCAACTGGCGCGATTGAAGACGGGCACGCCGCCGCGCCTTGATGGACGCACCATTGATTGGTCGGGACTGGAGCGCCAGCCAGGGGATGAAGTCCCGGAGCCATTTTCGACCCTGACAACGGCCATCACCGGCCCCCAAGTTGACTGCTTCATCACCCGCACGACCCAGGCCACCCACGATGTGATCCGCGCCAATCTGGCGCGGTCGCCGATGTATTCAGGCCAGATAGAAAGCCGCGGTCCCCGTTATTGCCCGAGCATCGAGGATAAGGTGGTGCGCTTCGGGGATCGTGATGGTCATCAGATTTTCCTGGAGCCGGAAGGGATCGACGATCCGACCGTCTATCCAAACGGGATCTCGACCTCGTTGCCGGAGGACGTTCAGGCCGCGATTATTGCGTCGATCCCGGGTCTCGAGCGTGCGAGCATCCTGAGGCCTGGCTATGCCATCGAATATGATCATGTCGATCCGCGCGAGCTCAGTCCAACTCTGGAAGCCAAGCGCTGCCGTGGGCTCTTCCTGGCCGGCCAGATCAATGGCACCACCGGCTATGAAGAGGCAGCCGCGCAGGGCGTCGCCGCCGGGATCAATGCCGCGCGGCGCGCCGGTGGTCAGGACGGGGTTATCTTCAGCCGCGCCGAATCCTATATCGGCGTTATGATCGACGACCTGATCACGCGCGGCGTCACCGAGCCATATCGGATGTTCACATCCCGCGCTGAATATCGTTTGTCGCTCCGCGCTGACAATGCCGATCAGCGACTGACGCCTTTGGGTCAGGCGCTCGGGATCGTCGGTCCGGCGCGGGCATCGGCATTTGGCGAGAAGCTCGCGGCCATCGAAGCGGCCCGCGCCGCCTTCGACGCGATCGTCGTCACGCCGACCGAAGCAAACCGGCGCGGCCTGTCGATCAACGCAGATGGCGTCCGCCGGTCGGCCTTCGATCTGCTGGCCTATCCGGATATCGACGCGGAGCGGTTAGTTGGTCTGTGGCCGGAGCTTGGACGCTTTACGGCTGGCGTCCTCAGCCAGATCGAATCGGAAGCGAAATACGCCGTCTATCTCGATCGGCAGAAGGCCGATGTCGCAGCGGTGGCCCGCGACGAGTCGGTTGCCATCGATCCCTCCCTCGATTTCGCGTGCCTGACGGGACTGTCGAACGAGTTGAAGCAGCGGCTCGGCCAGGTTAGGCCGACGACGCTGGGCCAAGCCGGCCGGATCGAGGGCATGACCCCGGCGGCGCTGGCTATTCTGCTGACGGCCATTCGTCGCGCCGAGCGGGCCGCGGCATGAGCGATAGCATCGCGGCCGTCACGCGCATTCTCCCTGTTTCACGTGAAACAGCGGAGCGACTCGAATGCTATGTCGCGTTGCTGCGCAAATGGCAGCCCGCGCAGAACCTCGTTTCGCCGCGTACGCTCGGCGAAGTCTGGTCGCGGCACATCGCCGACTCGGCCCAACTTGTCGTCCTGTTCCCCGATGCTCTCAGATGGGTGGATATTGGCAGCGGTGCCGGGCTGCCGGGCATCATCACCGGCATCCTGCTCGCCGATAGACCGGGCGCGCGGGTTCACTGCGTCGAATCGAATCAGCGGAAATGCGCATTCCTCCGGACAGCGATCCGCGAGACCGGCGCGGCGGCTGTCGTGCATGAGGGCCGGATCGAATCGGTTCTGAAACAATGGCAGGATCCCGTCGATTTCATCAGCGCCCGGGCGCTGGCCAGTTTGGCGAGCCTCTTGGACCTGACAGAGCCGCTGACGAGAGCTGGCGTCAAGGCGGCGCTGCACAAAGGCGAGGATTTTGACGCCGAGCTCAAGGAAGCCTCTCAATCTTGGGCACTGGATCTGGTAAGACACAAGAGCTTGATCGACGCGAACAGTTTGATCGTCGAAATCAGGCGTGCCGAGCGTCGCTCGGCGTGATCGCAGCAGACGCGAGGGCGCGATGACCGAGCCTCATTCCTTCTCACCGCCCTCGCTGCTGGCGTCGGCGCCCCGCGTCATCTCGCTGGCCAACCAGAAGGGTGGCGTCGGCAAGACGACGACCGCCATCAATCTCGGCACCGCCCTGGCGGCGATCGGCGAGGAGGTCCTGATCGTCGATCTCGATCCGCAGGGCAACGCCTCGACCGGTCTCGGCATCGATCGCAAGCAGCGACTGCGGTCCACCTATGACCTGATGGTCGGCGAATCGATCCTCTCGGAAGTGGCGATGGAAACCGCGGTACCGAGACTGTCGGTGGCGCCGTCGACCATGGATCTGCTCGGCGTCGAACTCGAGATTGCCGGCCGCTCCGATCGCGCCTTCCGCCTGCGCCGCGCCGTCGCCAGCCATGTGCAGCGGGCCGATTCGATTCGTGGCCGAAACTACTCCTATGTGCTCGTCGACTGCCCGCCGTCGCTCAATCTGCTGACGATCAATGCGCTGTCGGCTTCGCATTCGATTCTCGTGCCGCTGCAATGTGAGTTCTTCGCGCTCGAAGGGCTCAGCCAGCTCCTGCAGACGGTTGAGCAGGTGAAGCACGCGCTCAATCCCGAGCTTTCGGTGCATGGCATCGTGCTGACGATGTTCGACAGCCGCAACAACCTGGCTGGCCAGGTCGTGGCCGATGTCCGGGCGCATATGGGCGATGCGGTCTATGACACCGTGATCCCGCGCAATGTTCGCATCTCCGAGGCGCCGTCGCATGGCAAGCCGGTGCTGCTCTATGATTTCAAGAGCATGGGCAGCCAGGCCTATCTTCGTCTCGCCTCGGAAATCATCCAGCGTGAAAAGCGGCTGCGTGCCGCCTGACGGTCTCGAACGCGTATAGCCTGTCGATTTGAGGAGAATGCCAATGGAAGATGGATCGCGCCGGCGTCTCGGCCGGGGATTGGCGGCCCTCATCGGAGACGTCGATACTGAATCGGTGGTCAATGAGCGGTCGCGCCTGTCGCGCCGGGTGCCGGTTGCCTTTTTGAGGCCCAACCCGCGCAACCCGCGCAAGGCCTTCGAAGAGGCGGACCTGGCCGACCTGACTGCGTCGATCCGCGAGAAGGGCATCGTGCAGCCGATCCTGGTGCGCTCCATCGTCGGGGCAGGCGAGGCCTATGAGATCATTGCCGGCGAGCGGCGCTGGCGCGCGGCGCAGCGCGCCGGGCTGCACGACGTGCCGGTTCTCATCAACAACGTCTCCGATCAGGAGGCGCTCGAGCTCGCGATCATCGAGAACGTGCAGCGCGCCGATCTCAATGCGCTGGAGGAGGCTCTCGGCTATCAGCAGCTCATCGATGAATTCGCCTATAGCCAGACGGCGCTGGCCGATGTGATCGGCAAGAGCCGCCCGCATGTCGCCAACACGCTAAGGCTTTTGAAGCTTCCCGAGCCGGTCCAGGCTTATGTGCGCGAAGGCAAGCTGACGGCCGGCCACGCCCGCGCGCTCGTGACGGTCGATGATCCCGCTGCGGTGGCAGCGCGGATCGTCGAAGGCGGGCTGACGGTGCGCGAAGCCGAGGCGATGACCAAGACGGTCGACAAGGCCGGGCAGCCGCGGATACGCCGCGACAAGGATGCCGATACGCGCGCGCTCGAAAAGCTGCTAGCCGACAGCCTTGGGCTGGCCGTCACGATCGATCACAAGGGCAATGGCGCCGGCCAGCTCAGCATCCGCTATACGAGCCTCGAACAGCTCGACGAGCTTTGCCGTCTGCTGAAGCGCGAATAGTCAGCGCCGCCGGGCACGGGCGGAGAGCGCGACGCCGGTCAGCGCCTTTTCGACGATGGCGTCGCCGAGAGCCGGTTTGATGCGGCTCTCGAAGATGGCTCGCTCGACGCGCTCGGCGACCATGAACAGGCGATCGGCCGTCCAGAGCCGGACCTGCTGACCGAGCTTCGCCTTGCGCTGCGGGAAGATGTAGCCGGCTGCGCTCTCGATGGCGCTTTCGGCGGGCGCGCCCTCTTCCACCGCGGCCAGAATGCGATGCAAGAGCTGAAGCTGCCGCAGTCCGGCAGCGGCCACCACGAAGGCCGGCGTTCCCGATGCGATCAGACGGCGAAAGCTGCGGTCGAGGATCGCGACATCGCCGCCGGCCATTGCGTCAACCGCTTCATCGACCGCCGTTGCCGAAGCGTCGCCGACAATCGCCTTCACGGCTTCGACATCGACCCGTCCGAGCCCGGTCGCATAGAGCGTCAACTTCTGAACTTCGGAGCGGCTGGCCAGGCGATCAGCGCCGAGCAGGCCACGCAACAGTTCCCTCGCATCGTCGTCGATGGCAAGGCCGGCTGTCGCCATCTCGCTGTCGATCAATCCGTCGAGCATGGCGGCGCCATCGGCATAGCAGGCGATCGCGGCGGCGCCACGGGCCGCTTCGCAGAGCTTGCGCAGCCCGGTGCCCTTCTTGATGTCGCCGGCCTCGAGGATGATCCAGGCGTCGCGCGGAGGATTGGCCAGCACGGCCTCGACGGCCGCCTGGATCGGCCGGTTGCCGGCGACGCGGACGCGGATGGCGCGATCACCGCCGAAAAGCCCGATCGTGCCGGCTTCATCCGCCAGCCGGCCGGGATCGGCGGCGATCTCCGAGGAATCGAGCCGGATCAATGCGAAGGGATCATTGCTGCCGCCGATGATGGTGGCGGCAAAGCCTGCCACCCTCTCGGAGACGAGACCGACATCGTTGCCATAGATGAGGACGACGCGAATCGCCGGATCAGGCTTCCTCAGGAAGCGTTCGGCATCCTGCGGCTTGATCTGCACCATGGGGCGTGGCCTTCATGAAGCGGGCGAGACCGCTCGTCGTGGAGCGTTTGGGAAGCGCGCCGATGCGGCGGCGCGTCCCGTCGTTTCGCAGCGCCGGATGCGCGTCAGGTCCCCGAGCCGATGATCGACGGGGCGTCGACCTTCGGCGCGACCGGCGGGGTCGCGACGGTAATGTTCGCTTCCTTGGCGAGCGCAATCGCGAGCCGGAGCTGCATCTGGTCGGCGACGGCCTGAGCCGCACGGTTCTCCGCGTCGATGCGAGCGCGCACATTGGCGAAGTTCTGGTTCGAGCGATCGTAGGATGCGACGCCGCTTGCCGTCGAGCGAATGATCGACCGGCCGCTCGCGAGATCCTTGAGCTCGAACCGGACGGTCACCGTGACTTGATAGGCCGGCGCCGTCTCGTCCTTCTCGAAGCCGAGACGGGCCTCCGAATTGCTGACCGAGATCGACAGATTGTATCGGGGCGTCGGCGCGGCCTTGCCGCCGGTAAAGGCGAAGATCAGGTTGTTGCGGACTTCCTGCGACACGCGGTCATTGGCCTGGTCGACGGCGATCGCCGATAGATCGGCAGCGGGCGCGCCGCCGGCAGCGGTCGGCATATAGACGGGGCGGACAACACAGCCGGCCGCGAGCGCTCCGATGAGGGCGACGCCGGCGAAGCCAAAGGCGCGGCGCGAAGCGCCCTTCCGGTCAGACGACGACATTGACGATCCTCTTCGGCACGACGACGATCTTCTTCGGTTCACGGCCCTCGAGCGCGCGCGTGACGCCGTCGAGTTCCAGCACCGCCTTTTCGATATCAGCTTGGGAGGCGGTTGCCGAGATGGTCAGTTCAGCGCGCTTCTTGCCGTTGATCTGCACCGGCAGCGTCATCTCGTCCTCGACCAGCAGGGCGCGATCGACGACCGGCCACGACGCTTCCGCGGCGATGCCGTCGCGTCCGAGCACGGTCCATGATTCCTCCGCGAGATGCGGGATCATTGGGCCGATCGCCCCAACGAGATAGGAGGCGGCCTCGTCGAGCGCGAAGGCCATGTCAGCGGGGATCGCAGGCAGCGCGCGGGCGACGCCGATCGCTTCGCCGAAGACATTGGCAAAGGCGTGGACGCGGGCGACCGCGACGTTGAAGCGAAGCCGGTCGAAATCCTCCTCGACGGAGGCGATCAACCGATGCGAAGCACGGCGCAGCGCGATCGATTCGGCGCCGAAAACATCGGGGCGAACGGGCGCTTTGCCGGCCAGTTCCGTCGCTTCGTTGATCAGGCGCCAGATGCGCTGCGTGAAGCGCCAGGCACCTTCGATCCCGGCCGCCGTCCATTCGCTGTCGCGCTCCGGCGGGGTATCCGACAGCATGAACCAGCGCGCGCAATCGACGCCATAGGTGTCGGCCACGACTTCCGGCGGAACGACATTGCGCTTCGACTTCGACATCTTCTCCGGCGGACCGACGGTGACGGGCTCTCCCGTTCCGACGCGGACGGACGTGCCATCGGCCAGCCGCTCGACCTCTTCGGGGAACAGCCACTTGCCGGCCGCATCCTTGTAGGTCTCGTGGACGATCATGCCCTGCGTGAACAGGCCGGCAAAGGGTTCGGCGATGCCGATGCGGCCGGCGCTGCGCAGCGCGCGCGTGAAGAAGCGCGCATAGAGCAGATGCAGGATCGCATGCTCGATGCCGCCGATATACTGGTCGACCGGCAGCCAGTAATCCGCTGCCTCGCGCGTGAGCGGCGCTTCGCCGGGGGCTGCGGTGAAGCGGGCGAAATACCAGGACGAATCGACGAATGTGTCCATGGTGTCGGTTTCGCGCGTCGCCGGTCCGCCGCAATGCGGGCATGCCACATGCTTCCAGGTCGGATGGCGGTCGAGCGGGTTGCCTGGCATGTCGAAGGTGACGTCATCCGGCAGCAGCACCGGCAGGTCGGCCTTCGGCACGGCGACCGGTCCGCAGGTCGGGCAATGAATGATCGGGATCGGGCAGCCCCAATAGCGCTGGCGCGAAATGCCCCAGTCGCGCAGGCGGAAATTGACCTGACGCTTGCCCTGCGGCCGGTTGCCGAGCGTCTGCGCTTCGAGACGGCGCGTCACGGCCTCCTTGGCGGCGGGGATCGAAAGCCCGTCGAGGAAGTCGGAATGGAACAGATGCCCGTCGCCATCATAGGCGGCGTCGCCGACGGCGAACGTTTCGGGATTCTCGCCTTCGGGCAGGACGACGGCCTTCACCGGGAGGTCGTATTTCCGGGCGAAGTCGAGGTCGCGCTGGTCATGAGCCGGGCAGCCGAAAATGGCGCCGGTGCCGTAGTCCATCAGGATGAAGTTCGCGATATAGACGGGCAGCGTCCAGCCGGGCACCAAGGGGTGCTCGGCGCGGAGGCCGGTATCGAAGCCGAGCTTTTCCTGCGTCTCGATGGCCTCGGCCGAAGTTCCGCCACGACGGCATTCCTGAATGAAGGCCGCGAGCGCAGGGTTTTCCGCGCCGAGCTTCTCGGCCAGCGGATGATTGGCGGCGATGGCGATGAAGGAGGCGCCATAGAGCGTATCGGGCCGCGTCGTATAGACCTCGATCTCGTCGCTTCCCGCCGGCGCTGTCGCCGTGTCGAGCGCGAAGCGGAGGCTCAGCCCTTCCGAGCGGCCGATCCAGTTGCGCTGCATCAGGCGGACCTTGTCCGGCCAGCGCTCCAGCTCATCCAGCGCGGCGAGCAGCTCGTCGGCAAACTCCGTGATGCGGAAGAACCATTGCGAGAGCTTGCGCCGCTCGACCAATGCGCCCGAGCGCCAGCCGCGGCCCTCGATCACCTGCTCATTGGCGAGCACGGTGTTGTCGACCGGGTCCCAGTTGACTTCGCTCTCCTTGCGATAGGCAAGGCCGCGCTCATGCAGATCGACGAAGATGCGCTGCTGCTCGGCATAGTAGGAGGGATCGCAGGTGGCGATCTCGCGGCTCCAGTCGAGCGAGAGGCCGAGCAGCTTCAGCTGCGCCTTCATCGTCTCGATATTCTCGTAGGTCCAGAGCTTCGGATGGCTGTTGCGCTCGATGGCGGCGTTTTCGGCGGGGAGGCCGAACGCGTCCCAGCCCATCGGATGCAGGACGTTGAAGCCCTTCATGCGCTTGAAGCGCGCGACGACGTCGCCCATCACATAATTGCGGCCATGGCCGATATGGATGCGCCCCGAGGGATAGGGGAACATCTCGAGCACATAGTATTTCGGGCGCGGGTCGCCATTCTTCGCTTCGAAGATGCCGCGCTCGGCCCAGGCGCGCTGCCAGCGGGGTTCGGCCTCGCGCGGGTTGTAACGTTCTATCGCCATGGTCGTCTTTTGATATGGTGCGAGAAAAAGCGCCAAAATAGGGCGCCGGAGGGCAGGCAGCGACCTTCACCAGAAAGGCGCATGGTGGTCAACCGCTAAAGGCCGTCATGCATTGAGCGATGCGCCTCGACATGCTAGGCGGTCCTTCAACTCTGGGGCTCCGATGCACGCGACCGTCGAACAGAACCTTGCTGCGATCAGCGCGCGGATTGCCGCCGCCGAGACCGAAGCCGGCCGGGCGCCAGGCTCGGTGCAGCTCATTGCCGTCTCGAAGACCTTCCCCGCTGCCGACATGCTGCCGGCGCTCGCCGCCGGCCAGCGCCTCTTCGGCGAAAACCGCGTGCAAGAGGCGGAAGGCAAATGGCCGCCGCTGGTTGCCGCAACGCCCGACATCCAACTGCACCTGATCGGACCGTTGCAGTCGAACAAGGCGCGCGAGGCAGTGGCGCTGTTCGACGTCATTCATACTGTCGACCGCGAGAAGATCGCCGCCGCGCTGGCCGCCGAGATGCGCCGTCAGGATCGCAGGCCGCGCCTCTTCGTGCAGGTGAATACCGGGCTCGAGCCCCAGAAGGCGGGCATCCCGCCGCGCGAGGCGGTCGCTTTCGTTGCGCGCTGCCGGAGCGAACATGGCCTCGCGATAGCAGGGCTGATGTGCATTCCTCCGGCCGACGAGGCGCCGGGCCCGCATTTCGCGCTGCTCGCCAAGCTGGCCCGCGAGGCCGGCGTCGAGAGCCTTTCGATGGGCATGAGCGCCGATTTCGAGACCGCCATCGCGTTCGGCGCGACGCATGTCCGCGTCGGCTCCGCGATCTTTGGCGGGCGCGGCTGACGCGGCCCGCCGTCTAGCGGCTGGCTTCGGCGCGCTCGGCGAGGAGGCGCAGGCAGATCTCGAAGGCGGTGGTGTCAGTGTAGAGCGCATCCGGCGCCGCATCGTGGATGATGACTTGCCCGCCACGCCGCTCGATGCCGCCCTGCATCATCAGATTGTCGGCCATGTCGACGTCCTCGATCATCAGCCCATCGGCGCCGCGCAGACGTCCGGCCGCATCGACATGGATGTCGCCGTCATAGTAGCCGATGGCGCGCGCGCGCATGTCCGCGACAACATTGGTGTAGCCAAAGGCGAGCTTGCCGCGAGCGCACATGTAGCCAAGCTCGAAGCAGGTGCCGGTATCGGCGCTGAGGCCATGATAGGGCGTCAAATTGGCGATGATGGCGTCGGCGTCGTTCATCAGCCGCTCGTCGATTTCGCTGATCGCGTGGCCGAGCTGCCGCTTTGTCGGCTGCGGCGGGATGGCGAGGTCGCCCGGCGAGAGCGGGACGAGGCCGGCAGCCCGGGTCAGTGCGATCTTGCGGTCGAGCTGCTCGCGGGCATTGGCCAGGAACACCTCGGGTCCGGCGAGATAGACTTTGAGGCTCATCGATCGGCTCTGCTGCTCTGGCGCGCGGAGATGCGCGGAAATGACGGGAGTTGCAGCCTAGCGGTTCGATAGAGCGATACAATATGGCAGCGGCGCGCCCTAAGCCCGCACCCGGACGGTGGCGCCGCGGCCGACATTGGCGAGCAGCCAGCGCATGTCGGCCCGCGTCACGGCAATGCAGCCTTCCGTCGGCTTTAAGCCGGGCCGGGCGAGATGAAGGAAGATGGCGCTGCCGCGACCCTGAAGGCGGCGCGTATAATTCCAGTCCAGGACCACGACGACATCGTAAAGCGCGTCGTCGCGGTTCATCGCCTCGTGGCTCTTCGGATAGGGGCGCGTGACCGGACGGTTATAGTTCGCGTCGAAGGCAGCATCACACCAGCCATCGGGCGGGCGTATGGGGCGGCGCGGCAGCAGCGTCTTGGGCGGGGCGCCGCGGTCCGCCCGCCAGAGCACCGCGACGAGCGCCATTCGCGCAACCGGCGTCGCGCCGTCCCCTTCGCGCTTCGATCCGCTGATGCCCGACCGGCCAATCGCGCAGGGGATGCTTCGCCCGCTCATCATCAGGATGCCTTGCGAGCGGGTTCCCGGGCGCCTATTCAATGTCAAACAGGTGCTTCGTTTCCCCACGGCATCTTGGCCCGGCCGCAGCGCGCCTTGCTTGCGCGGCGTGGCGGTTGCGTTCAAACTCTGTTCGTTCCGATTTTGCGACATGATTTCAAGATCAGAACCGCGGGCTGGGGAACCTGCAAACCGAAAAGGCTGCACGATGGCTGTACGACGAATCCTCGTGGTTGACGACGATGATCTGCTGCGCGAGAGCCTCGTCGAACAATTGTCGCTCTATGAGGAGTTCGAGTTGCTTGAGGAGCCGACGGCGGCGAAGGGCATCCAGCGTGCCCGCAGCGAGCCTGTCGATCTGATGATCATGGATGTCGGCCTGCCGGACATGGACGGCCGCGAGGCGGTGAAGATGCTCCGCAAGGGCGGCTTCAAGGCGCCGATCATCATGCTGACCGGACACGATTCCGAATCGGACACCATCCTCGGCCTCGAATCGGGCGCCAATGACTATGTGACGAAGCCGTTCCGCTTCGCGGTCCTGCTGGCCCGGCTGCGGGCCCAGCTCCGCCAGTTCGAGCAGAGCGAGGACGCGACCTTCACCATCGGTCGCTATACGTTTCGTCCGAGCGCCAAGCTGCTGCTCGATGAGCGTGGCCAGAAGGTCCGCCTGACCGAGAAGGAAACCTCGATCCTCAAATTCCTGTATCGGGCCGGCGAAAAGGTGGTCGGGCGCGATATTCTGCTGCACGAAGTCTGGGGCTATAATTCCGGCGTGACCACGCATACGCTGGAGACGCATATCTATCGTCTCCGGCAGAAGATCGAGCGAGAGCCTTCGGTCGCGGAACTGCTGATTACGGAAGCCGGCGGTTACAAGCTGGTGCCATGATGCTGGTGTGGGGGCGATGACGCTCGCGGAAGACATCTCGCTGCTGATTCGCGTTCCGCTGTTCTCGGATCTGTCGAGCGATCATCTCCGCCTTTTGGCCTTCAGCGCCATCCGGCTGGAGCTGCCGGAGGGCCGTGTGCTTTTCCGCAAGGATGCCGCGGCCATGTCGGGCTTTGTCGTCATGCATGGCGAGGTCGAATTCGTCGACATGGACAAGCCCGAGCCGCTGCCGCTCGGGCGCTACGGCCCGGGCGCCCTGCTCGGCGAGACGGCGCTGTTCGTCGAGACACGGCGACCGGCGACGGCGCGCGCGGCCACTGATTGCGATCTCGTCGAGATCGACCGCAACCTGATGCGCCGCATGCTGAACGAATACCCCGATGTCGCGGCAAGACTGCACACCAGGCTCGTCGACAAGCTGGCCGGCAGCGTGGCCGAGGTCGGCCGCGTCAAGGCACGCCTCGACGCCATCATCTATCCGCCGGCCCGCGCGAACTGACGGCCGGCTCGCGCCACATCGCGGTTCCACGTGAAACAGGCCGGGCTTGCGCCCGGCCGATCCTCTCGTTGAACTCCAGACGCTAACGGCGCCCCCCACCGAAATGGCCGCCGCCGAAGCCGCCGCCAAATCCTCCGCCGAACCGGTCGCCGCCAAAGCCACCGCCGCCAAAGCGGTCACCACCGCCGAAATCGCCGCGGTCGAAGTCGCCGCCGCCGCCGAACCGGTCGCCACCGTCGAAGCCGCCATTGGCCGCGAAGTCGTTGACGCGCGTATCGCCGAAGGCGCGGAAGTCGCTCTGGTTGTTGAGGTCGTTCAGCGTGTTCTGGTCGTGGTCCGGCTGCCAGCCATTGGCAGTGTGCTGCTGCCAGCCATTGTTGGCGTCGTACTGGTGAACATTGCCGTCATGGTCGGTGTAGAGATTGCCGTTGTTCCAGGCGACGCCATTGCCCGTCTTGGTGTTGCCGGCGACGCCACGGCTGCCGGCGCTGATATGGCCGTCATTGTCCGTGATGCCGGCTTCGCTGGCATGGCCGATGCCGGTATTGGCGTTGTAGCTCGCCGACTGGCGCCCGGCCGCGCCATTGCCCGTCCATGGATTGAACGCGGCTCCGGAACGGGCGGCGAAATCGGTGCCGCCTGCCGTATGGCCGTAGGATGAGCGTGCGGCCCATTCATTGCCTGTGGCGGCATTGTAGCCCCAGGCATGGTTGAAGGTCGCGGCGCCGCCCCAGCGGCCATAGATGTTGGTCTGGTTGATGTTGACGTGGTCCCAGGCACCGCCCCAGGGACCGCCACCCCAATAGGGTCCCCACCAGGGCGAGGCCGCGCCCCATGCCTCGCCGGCCGCAAAGCCGAACGCGAAGCCGGCCGCGGTATCGAGCGCGAAGCTGGCGCCATAGCCATAGGTAGCGGGGCAGCCATACCAGGTCGTGCCGATATAGCCGACGCAGCTATAGCCGGTGCCGTAGACCACGAGGCCGTCATCGATGGCGACGCCGAAATAGCCGGGCGTATAGCCGACGGTCACGAGATCCGCCGTCGAGGCATAGACATGCACATAGGTGACATAGTGCAGCGGCGAGGATACCGGGATCGTGTAGATGACGTCCGGCACCACGTCGGCGACCGCCCACGGGCCGCGCGGATTGGCGGCGACGAACCACACGCCATTGGACACCGCATAATAGCGACCGGCATCGATCGCGATCACCGGGGTCGCGGTGTTCACGACATAGGAGAGGTCCGTGCCGGCGATGCGCTCGAGTTTCGGCTCGCCGTCATAATCGACCGTCAGCGCCGTCTGGCGGCTCACGGTGGCGGTCTGCGGGATGGTGGCCGCGATCGTCGCTTCCTTGGCCTGCGGCGTGCCGGGAACCGAGACCAGCACGCCGGCCTTCGGGTCGTTCGGAGAAATCTTGGCGAAATCGGCCGGCAGGCCCGATCCAGGCACATAGGCCCAAGGTCCGGCGAGATCGGCCGCCTTGAACCAGCGTCCGGAGATGAGGACGTAGTAGGTGTTGGAGGCCGGCTCCATGAACACGGCGTGATCGGCGTTCGACATCGTCAGCAGCGACGTGCCGGCGACCGGCTGCATCTCAGCGGTGCCGGTCGTCTGGATCAATTCGGTCGGAACTGTCGAGATCAGCAGCGCCGGCGCCTTGGCGGGGCGCTTGCCGTCCTCGGGCAGCATGGCGTCGGGTTCGGAGGCTTTGCTGGCGAGCTTCGCAGCATCGACCAGGGCGGTCGGAACATCGGCTGTTTCGACGAAGGCGCCGGTGAACTTGTCGGACTGGTACCAGTAACCGGCCGCCTCGATGTGATAGTGATCGCTGCTGTCGACGAGGATCAGCGTGCGCGAATTGATCACCCGGCGGAAGGACGAACTGCCCTCCACCGGCTGCAGCACCGGATCGCCCGAAACGAGCACCAACAGCGTTGGTGTCGCGGTGAAGACGATCTTCGGCGGATCGTTCTGAACCGGCTCGTTGAGCTCGGCGGTCAGTTCACGGGCGGCGGCATAGCTCGTCTGCAGGCGATCAAGGGCAACCGTTATGCCGGCCGAGGGGATGCGAGACTGCAGCGCCGTCTTGAGACGGCTCTCCTGCGTCCGGTCGGTCGGCACATCGACACGGTCGATCGAGATCGGGCCGAGATGGGCCTGGCGCGACGGCTTGTCGACGGCGACGCGCGCCGAGAACCGTGCCGTGCCATAAACCGGCGTGCCATCCTTCGGGCCCAGCGCGATCGCGGCGCGGCCGGAAACCTGGTCGCCGTTCCAGCTCTCGATGAGCGGCTGGTAGACCTGGAGCGTCTCGTCGGCGACCGGATAGGTCTTTGGCCAGGCTGGCGCCTGGGATTGAGCTGCCGCGGCAGGAGCTGCGTCCTGAGCGAGGGCGGCCCCGACCGGGGACAGTGGCGAAAGTGGTGAAAGTGCCGTCGCGGCAAGCGCGAGGGCCAGAGCATAGCGATGGGGCGACAACAGACGTTCCTCCCGAAAACCTCTAGCCCGCCGGCGTCGCAAGCCGGCCAGGCACTCAGCGATCGTCCGCAATCCGCATGGCGGAAGCGTGACGGTCGCCGAGCTGGATGAGCCGCAGGAAGGCTTCGTCGTCATTGTCGAGGCCGACGCGCTGCAGGTCGATATAGTCGAGCGACTCCAGCCGGTTCAGGCCACGGAAATGCTCGACGCCCGTGCGATCAAAGACGAAGTCGGCGGCGACGTAATGGCTACGCTCGGCTTTGGTCAGCGGCAGCGGTGCGGGAGGCCGAAGCCGGTCGCGCGGGCGGAACAATGCCGTGGCGCGATCGACGATTGCCGGTCGCGGCCGGCGCATGGTGAAGACATCCGGTTCATAGTCGCGTTCGCGCTGCATGGCTGCCGATACTCCGACAAGGCTGATCGAGCCTATGAGTAGTCCTCCAACTCTTTACGAAAAGCCAATGCTCAAAAGGTGAGGGTGCGGCGAACGGCGTCGTGCCAGCCGGCAAGTCGCGCCTCGCGCTCCGCCGCTTCCATCGCGGGTTCGAAGCGCCGTTCGCGCCGCCAGTTCTCGGCGAAGCCAGCCTCATCAGGCCATGTGCCGGTCTGGCGGCCGGCGAGCCAGGCCGCGCCGAGGGCCGTCGTCTCCAGCACCACGGGCCGGTCGACCGGTGCCTCGAGGATGTCGGCAAGCCGCTGCATCGTCCAATCGCTGGCGACCATGCCGCCATCGACGCGGAGCACGGTCTCGCCGCCGCCCTGCCAGTCCCGCTTCATCGCGTCGAGCAGGTCGCGGGTCTGGAAGCAGACCGATTCGAGCGCGGCGCGGACAATTTCGCGCGGGCCGGTGCCGCGCGTCAGGCCGAACATCGCGCCGCGCGCCCGTGCATCCCACCAGGGCGCGCCGAGCCCGGTGAAAGCGGGGACCAGGTAGACGTCCTGATGCGGGTCGGCGGCAGCGGCCATCGGCCCCGATGCCTCGGCACGATCGATGAGATGCAGCCCGTCGCGCAGCCATTGAACGGCCGAGCCGGCGACGAAGATCGAACCCTCCAGGGCATAGGTGGTTCGGCCGTCGAGGCGATAGGCGATGGTCGTCAGCAGGCGGTTGGTCGAAGGCACGCGCTCGGTGCCGGTATTGAGCAGGGCGAAGCAACCCGTGCCATAGGTCGCCTTCATCATGCCGGGCGTGAAACAGGCCTGTCCGAGCGTCGCCGCATGCTGGTCGCCGGCGATCCCCGCGATCGGGATCGCCGCTCCGAACAGAGCGGGGTCGGTCACGCCGAAATCGGCGGCGCAATCCATGACCTGAGGGAGCAGCGCCCGCGGCACGCGGAAGAGCGCCAGCAATTCGTCGTCAAAGGCGCCAGCGCCGATGTCGTAGAGCAGCGTTCGCGCGGCGTTGGTCGCATCCGTCGCATGCACCTTGCCGCCGGTGAGGCGCCACAGCAGGAAACTGTCGACCGTGCCGAAGGCGAGTTCGCCGCGCTCCGCTTTTTCGCGGGCGCCTTCCACATTGTCGAGCAGCCAGGCGATCTTGGTGCCGGCGAAATAGGGATCGAGCAGCAGGCCGGTCCGCGCCGTCACCATCGGCTCGACGCCTTCCCCCTTGAGGCGGTCGCAGAGATCGGCTGTGCGGCGGTCTTGCCAGACGATGGCATGATGGATGGGTGCGCCGCTGGCGCGGTCCCAGATCAGCGTCGTCTCGCGCTGGTTGGTGATGCCGATGCCGGCGATGTCGGAGGCGGCGACCTTGGCGTTCGAAAGGGCGAAGCGGATCGTCGTGACGACCGAATTCCAGATCTCCTCGCCGTCATGCTCGACCCAGCCCGAGCGGGGGAAATGCTGCTGGAACTCCTGCTGCCCGACACCGAGGATGCGCCCATCGCCGCTGAAGACGATGGCCCGCGTCGATGTCGTGCCTTGATCGATCGCCAGAATGAAACCGCTCACGCGCGTCCTCCGTTTGTCTTTGTCGTGTTGCCCAGCGCGGCTGCCATCTGTCCGACACGGCGCGCGTGTCACACGAAAGTGAAGGCCGCTGGGATCGCTGCTTTCCCCTTCCACGGTTGCAGCTTTGTAGCGCGGGGAGCAAGTGGCGCAGGTGATGCGCCGATTGGAGCAGGACTTTGCCACGGTCTCCGCTATTCTGCGCTCCCCGTGTCGGGCTGATGAGGCGATGACGGAACAGATCGAAGACCAGCAGGAACCGGCGTCCCGGCCCCTCAGTGACACGGCAGAACTCGCCCGGCAGTTCTCCGATTTCATCCTCGCGCTGTGGCGTTCGTCCGGCCGCAGCACCTTTGTGCTGCTCTCCGTCGGCATCATCACGGTGATCCTCGCCACCAACGCGATGCAGGTCGCGCTGAACATGTGGAACAAGCCGTTCTACGACGCGATCGAGCAGAAGAATGTCAGCTCGTTCCTTTATTACCTGATGGTGTTCGGCGGGCTCGCGGGGGTGCTGCTGGCGCTCAATGTGGCGCAGACCTGGCTTGATCAGATGATCAAGCTGCAGTCGCGAAAATGGCTGACACGCGATCTCATCGAGCAATGGCTGGCGCCGCGGCGGCTCGTGATGCTGCGCAATGCCGGCGATATCGGCGTCAATCCCGACCAGCGCGTGCATGAGGATGCGCGTCATCTGGCGGAGCTCTCGGCCGGCCTCGGTATCGGACTGTTCCAGTCGTCGCTGCTGCTCGTCTCGTTCATCGGCGTGCTCTGGGTGCTGTCGAGCGGCATCCGCCTCACCTTCGACGATGTGACGCTCGCGATCCCGGGCTACATGGTGTGGTGCGCGCTCATCTTCGCCGCCACCGGCTCGCTGCTCAGCTGGCTGGTCGGGCGGCCATTGATCGGTATCGGCGTCGAACGCTATGCCCGCGAGGCCGACCTCCGCTTCGCGATGGTCCAGGTCAGCGAAAATGCCAATGGCATCGTTCTGAATGCCGGCGAGGCCGATGAGGCGAAGCGCCTCGGCGAGGAACTGGAACGGGTGCTCGCCGTCATGCGGCAGATGGTCAACGCCATCGCGCGGCTGACCTGGGTCACGTCCGGTTATGGCTGGGTCGGCATCGTCGCGCCGATCGTCATCGCGGCGCCCGGCTATTTCGGTGGCCAGCTGACCTTCGGCCAGCTCATGATGGTGGTCGGCGCCTTCAACCAGGTGCAGGGTTCGCTGCGCTGGTTCGTCGATAATTTCAGCGCGATCGCCGACTGGCGGGCGACGCTTTCGCGCGTCATGACCTTCCGCGAGGCCTTGACCTCGCTCGAGGCGCGCGGCGAAGGCAGCGAACATCTGAGCTATGAGGCGGCTGGTGATCACGTGACGTTCGATCACGTCCGCATCACCTGGACAGGCGGCGCCGCTGCCCTCGATCCGGAGACGGTCGATGTTGCGCCCGGCGAAAGGCTGCAGATCGTCGACCAGACCGGCGAGGGCCGGGGCGCGCTGTTCTCGGCGCTGGCCGGGCTCTGGCCGTTCGGCTCGGGACGGATCGCGCTGCCGCCCGGCGCCCGCACGATGTTCCTGCCGGAACGGCCCTATATGCCGGACGGGACATTGCGATCCGCCATCACCTATCCCGCGGCGGCCAGTGATTTCAGCGAAGAGGATCTCACGGATGCGCTGAAGCGGGTCGAACTGCCACGGCTCGTCGGCTCGCTCGACCGCCGGGCGCGCTGGGCGCGGGAACTCTCGTTCGACGACGAGGAGCGGCTCACTTTCGCGCGGCTGCTGTTGCTGAAACCGGACTGGATCTTCACCGAGCAGTCGATCGATACGTTGGACGAGCGGCAGCGCGCCGTGTTCCAGTCGATCCTCGATGGCGAATTGAAGCAGGCCGGGTTGGTCACGGTCTCGGGCCGGCTTTCTACAACCGATTTCTATAATCGGACGGTCAATCTGGTCGGCGCCGAGCCCGACCCCAATCTCGACGGCAAGGGAACCGAGACGTCATGACCCGCACGCAGGCGGCCACCGAAGCGCGGCTCTCCGACGAAGCGCTGCTCGAAACGGTCCAGCGTCAGACATTCCGCTATTTCTGGGATTTTGCCGATCCCGGCAGCGGCCTCGCGCGCGACCGTTTCGGCGGCAATGACGGCTGGCTGGTGACGGGCGGCTCGGGCATGGGCGTGATGGCGATCATCGTCGCTGCCGAGCGCGGCTGGATCACGCGCGAGGCAGCCGTCGAGCGCCTGCACCTGATGCTGCGCTTCCTTGAGCGCTGTGACAGCTTCCATGGGGCGCTGCCGCATTTCGTGACGCCCGAGGGTCGTGCCATCCGGTTCGGCCGCAAGGACGATGGCGCCGATATCGTCGAGACGGCATTGCTGGTCCAGGGTCTCGTCGCGGCGCGGCAATATTTTGCCGGCGATGCCGACAAGGAGCCGTGGCTGCGCGGCCGCATCGACGGGCTTGTCGGTGCCATCGAATGGGACTGGTTCACGCGCGATGGACGCGAGGCCTATTACTGGCACTGGAGCCCCAATCACGGCTTCGGCCTCAATCACGAAATCCTCGGCTGGAACGAATGCCTGATCGCGCTGGTCCTCGCCGCCGGCGCCGAGCGGAACGCCATCGATCCGGCCGTCTATCACAACGGTTTCACGCAGAGCCGGACCTTCCTCAACGGGCGCCGGCATGAGGACATCCTGCTTCCCTTGGGGCCCGACGGCGGCGGGCCGCTGTTCTTCGCCCATTACTCGTTTCTCGGCCTCGATCCGCGCGGGCTCAAGGACCCCTATGCCGATTACTTCGAGCAGAACCTGGCCCATATCAGGATCAACCAGGCCTATTGCGTCCGCAACCCGAAAAACTTCGCCGGCTACGGACCGGATTGCTGGGGCCTGACGGCGAGCGACAGCCATGAGGGCTATTCGGCGCATGCGCCGGACAATGATCTCGGCGTCATCGCGCCGACCGCCGCGATTTCGAGCCTGCCCTATGCGCCCGATCTGGTGATGCCGGCGCTTCGGCATTTCTATGAGGATCTCGGCGATCGGATCTGGTGCGACTATGGCTTCGTCGATGCCTTCAACCAGACGGTGGGCTGGTATGCGAAGACGCATCTCGCCATCGATCAGGGCCCGATCATCGCGATGATCGAGAATCACCGCAGCGGGCTCTTGTGGGAGCTCGTGATGGCCGATCCGATGATCCGCCGCGGCCTGACACGGCTCGGCTTTTCGAGCCCGCATCTCGCCGCGACGGCTTAAGCATCATCCAGGCGGCGCCATCGCCTCGGCGAAGAATTCGGCCGGGCCATCCTCCTCGACAAGGCGGCCGCGCCGGATGCGCCAGAAGCGATTGCCCACGGTTTCGACGAAGCGGCGATCATGCGAGACGATGATCGCCGCCGCCTCGCCGCCTGTGAGTTCGCCTTCGAGCGCTTCCTGTCCCTCGATGTCGAGATGGTTGGTCGGCTCGTCGAGCAAATAGAAGTTCGGCTGCTCCAGCCGGAGGATGAGCATTGCCAGCCGCGCGCGTTGACCGCCCGACAGGGTCGAAACGGACCGCGCCAACCGCTCGACGGCAAAGCCGGCGCCGGCCAGAAGGCTTCGAATGCGCTGCTCGCCGAGCGCGAACCGGCTGCCGATCGCGGACTGCAGCGTCTCCGCGCCGTCGATGTGGCTGAGGGCCTGGTCGATGTGGCCCAGCACGGCCGACGGCCCGGCCTTGATGCCGTCGACCTCCGCACCGCAAAGGGCCCGGGCGAGGCGGTCCATGAGTTGGGACTTGCCGCTGCCATTCGCGCCCAGCAGCATCACCCGATCACCGGGCTGGACCCAGAGCCTGCCGGTCGTGAACAGCTTGCGCCCATCCGGCGTCGTCACGGTGAGATTTTCGATCGCCAGCAGGGTCCGTGCGGTGGCGCCGCGCTCGGCGAGGCGGATGCGGCCGGCGCTCTCCTCGCGAAAGGCGGGTTGCGCGGCCGCCTCGATCCGCTCGGCGCGCGCTTTCAGCTGCCGCGTCTTCACGGTCAGCAGATCGGAGCCCGAATTGATGCCGATATTGTTCAGCTTCGCGGCCTGACGGCGAAGTTGCACCGCCTCGCGGAGATCGGTCTCGTGACGCCGGGCCGCAGCCTGATCGGCGACGTCGAGGCTGTCGCGGGCGAGCGAATAAGGCAGCGCGAAATCCGCCGAACCGGTCGCGCGCAGGAAGAGCGTCCGATTAGTGACGGTGTCAAGAAAGGCGCGGTCATGGCTGGCGACGACGAGCGCGATATCCTTCGGCAGCGCGGCGATCCAGCGCTCGACGGCGCCGATGCGTTCAAGATCGAGATGATTGGTCGGCTCGTCGAGCAGCAGGAGATCCGGTTCGGTAAGCGCCGCACGGGCAAGGAGCGCGATACGCTGCCAGCCGCCGCTGAGCGTGACGAGCGGGCGATCCCTGAATTCGGCCGGGAAGTCCAGTTCATCGAGCGCGACGTCGACGCGCCACGCATCCCAGTCGCGGGTCTCGGCTGGCAATGCGTCGATCAGCGCGTCGCGGACGGAACATGCGAGCGCGTCGGCGCTAAGATCCTGCTGCATCAACGCAATTCGTGTGCCGCGTGCGTGCTGGATCGTCCCTTCGGTCGGGTCGACACGTCCCGCCAGGCAGCGCAGAAGCGTCGACTTGCCGCGACCATTCGCTGCGACCAGGCCGATGCGGCCGCCTTTGTGAATGACGAAATCGAGTTGGGAAAAAAGCGGCGCACCAAGCGCCATGCCGAGCGAGCGAGCGGTGATCAGGGACAAGGGGATGATCTCTCTTCCGGCGCAGCGCCTGATCACAGGCAAAAGCGCAGTATTCGGGGATGAGCCGACCGAGAAGAGGGACGCGTAAGTCCGCTGCCTGATCAGCCCTGCAAACGCATCTGCAGGGCGAGGACAGGGCCGTAAGTCAGGTGGTGCCTGATGGCGATCACGCGGCCCTCCCATGTTTGAGGCTGAACGAACGGGCCAATGTTATCGTGGTTTTGCCGCCTATACCAGAACCGGCTGCTTCGCGACGGCGTCGTGGCCGAAGACGCGGCGATAGCGGGCGACTTCGGCGGCCGGCCCAGTCGCTTTGTTGGCGTTGTCCGAAAGCTTGACCGCCGGCCTCCCATTGGCCTCGACGACCTTGCAGACGAGCGAAATCGCCTGCAGCCGGTCGTCCTTGCCGTCGGGTGCACAATCGCGGAAATCGTTGGTGACGTTGGTGCCCCAGCCGATCGAGAGATTGACCCGGCCGCGCAGCGCACGCGTCGCGTCCTCGATCGTGTCGATGTCCATCCCGTCCGAAAGCACGATCAGCTTGTCGCGCGGATCGCGACCATGCGCCGCCCACCAGGCGATCGCTTCCTCGGCCCCTTCGATCGGCGGCTTCGAATCAGGGCGGATGCCCTTCCAGTCGAGGATCCAGTCGGGGGCATCACGCAGGAAGGTCGTGGTGCCATAGGTGTCGGGCAGAATGACGAGCAGATTGCCGTCATACATTTCGGCCCAGTCCTTCAGCACCTTGTAGGGCGCGTCGTGCAACTCGGCGTCGGTCTCGGCCAGCGCGGCATAGACCATCGGCAGTTCGTGCGCATTGGTGCCGATCGCCTCGAGCCCGGCATCCATCGCCATCTTGACGTTGGACGTGCCGACAAAATTGTCGCCGAGCCCCTCCTGCAGCGCCTCGACGCACCATTTCTGCCAGAGGAAGCCATGGCGGCGGCGGGTGCCGAAATCGGCGATCTTGAGCGGGCCTTCACGGCCGAGCACCCGCAGCCGCTCGATCTTGCCCCAGAGCTTGGCCTTCGCCTTGGCATAGAGCACGTCGAGCTCGAAGCGGCTCATGCCCTTCATGGCGGCGCGGGCGCGGAGTTCGCTGACGATGGCGAGCGCCGGCACTTCCCAGAGGGTCGTCTCGCTCCAGTGCCCCTCGAAGAGCAGTTCATATTGTCCGTCGGCGGTGCGATGGAGATCATATTCGGGCAGGCGGAAGTCCTCGAGCCAGTCAAGAAAGTCCGGCTTGAAGATCTGCTTCACGCCGTAGAACGTGTTGCCGGCGAGCCAGATCAGCTCGTTCTTCTGGAAGCGCAGCGTGCGGGCGTGATCGAGCTGGTCGCGGAGTTCGCGCTCGTCGATCACGTCGGCAAGGCGCACCGATTTGGTGCGGTTGATCAGGCCGAAGGTGGCGCGCACATCCGGCGAAGTGGCGCGGATCAGCTGCAGCATCAGGAACTTGTAGAAGTCCGTGTCGAGCAGCGTGCGCACGATCGGATCGATGCGGAAGCCGTGATTATAGACGCGTGTCGCGACGTCGAGCGTCATGTCGTTTCCATTGGCGGTTCTGGTCTGGCGTCGGACCGGCAGGGTGGCATCCCGCCGGCGGCTTTGCGGATTGTTCGCCTCTCGGGCGCATCCTTCGCCGGCTCCCCGTCCGGCGACCGCATGGCGGTATCTTGAAGCGTTTCACGCAGTCAATCAGTCTCCGCCGCGCATCGCAAGGAGGGGGGCGCTGCGCACCGGATGCACGGTCTCGCAATTTCGCGGGCTTTCCGCCATATAGAGGCCAGTCACGACTGAGCTTCTGGAGCGGCCATGGACGCGCCCTTCGCCAAGATGAATGGCATCGGCAACGAGATCACGGTGCTGGACCTGCGCGCCGCGCCGTGGCGGCTCGATGCTGATCGCGCGCGCCGCGTCGCCGCCGATCCGGCCACCGCCTTCGAGCAGCTGATGACGATCGAGCCACCGCGAACGCCCGGCACAGATGCCTTCATGCATATCTTCAACACCGATGGCTCGCTGTCCGGCGCTTGCGGCAACGGCACGCGCTGTGTCGGCCTGGTGCTGGCGCGCGAAAGCGGTAAGCGCGATTTCCTGCTCGAAACCTCGGCCGGGCTGTTGCCGGTCACCGCTGTGGATGCCGACCACATCACGGTCGATATGGGCCGCCCGCGCTTTGGCTGGTCCGAGATTCCGCTTGCCGAGCCGTTTGCCGATACGTGCGCGATCGAATTGCAGATCGGGCCGATCGATGCGCCGATCCTGCACTCGCCCTCGGTCGTCAATGTCGGCAATCCGCATGCGATCTTCTGGGTCGACGATGTCGAGGCCTACGACCTCGGGCGCATCGGCCCGATGCTCGAAAACCATCCGATCTTCCCGGAGCGGGCGAATATCTCGCTGGCGCAGGTGACTGGGCCCGGCTCCGTCAAGGTGCGCGTCTGGGAACGCGGTGCCGGGTTGACGCGGGCCTGCGGCTCGGCGGCCTGTGCCGTCGCCGTCGCCGCCGCCCGGACGGGGCGGATAGGTCGGTCCGTCGCGGTGACGCTACCGGGCGGGACACTTTCGATCCTCTGGCGCGACGATGATCACGTGATGATGACGGGTGCTGCCGCCTTCGAACATGAGGGCAGGCTCGGTTTCGGCGCGGATGGCGCGCTCCGGCTCGAACACGCCTCCGTGGGGGCCGATGCTTGAGGGTGGCCTTTGCCGGCTGCTTCCGGCATAGAGAGCCGAGGCGCAGCATGGCTTTGACCAGCGCCCTTCGCCCTTGCCTTGCCGGGATCGCATGAGCCTCGACGTCCTTTCTTTCGGCTGCCGGTTGAACACGCTCGAATCCGAGGTGATGCGCGCCAATGCGCGCGCCGCCGGGCTTGATCAGGCCGTGCTCGTCAACACCTGCGCCGTCACTGCGGAAGCCGTGCGGCAGGCGCGCCAGCAGATCCGCCGCGCAAGGCGCGAGCGTCCCGGCGTGCCGATCATCGTCTCGGGCTGCGCGGCGCAGATCGATCCGGCCGCCTTCGCGGCGATGCCGGAGGTCGACATGATCCTCGGCAATGCGGAAAAGCTGCGCCCGGCCGATTGGCGCGGCGATGGTCCGCGCCTCCGCGTCGGCGATGTCATGGATGAGCGCGCGACGGACGGTCATGCAGCCCGCGACATGGAGGGCCATACTCGGGCCTTCGTCGCGATCCAGAACGGCTGCGACCATCGCTGCACCTTCTGCGTCATTCCTTATGGTCGTGGCCCGTCGCGCTCCGTGCCGATGGGCGCCGTGGTCGAGAGCATCCGCGATCTCGTGGCGAGCGGCCATGCCGAGGTCGTGCTGACCGGCGTCGACATCACCGCCTATGGCGCGGACTTGCCGGGCAAGCCGACGCTTGGGCGGCTCGTTGCGGCGATCCTGAAGCTGGTGCCGGAGCTTCCGCGCCTGCGCCTCTCTTCGCTCGATACGATCGAGGTCGACGAGGCGTTGATGGCGGTGATTGGCAGCGAGCCCCGCCTGATGCCGCATTTTCATCTTTCGCTGCAGGCCGGCGACGACATGATCCTGAAGCGGATGAAGCGCCGGCATGGCCGAGATGACGCGATCCGCTTCTGCGACCGCGTGCGCGCGCTGCGTCCGGACGCCGTATTCGGCGCCGATCTCATCGCCGGCTTCCCGACTGAGACCGAGCCGATGTTCGCGCAGACGGCGGCGCTCGTCGACGAGTGCGGCCTGACGCATCTGCATGTGTTTCCGTTCTCGCCGCGGCCCGGCACGCCGGCCGCGCGCATGCCGCAGCTCGGCGGAGAGACCATCAAGGCGCGGGCGGCGACGCTTCGAGCAATAGGCCGCCGGCGTGTTGACGCGTTTCTCGATCGCGAGATCGGCACGCGGCGCAGCGTTCTTGCCGAGCGGGGCGGCCGTGGCCGCACCGAGCAATTCACCGAGGTCGCGATCGCCGGCGTCGCGCCCGGCCGGGTCGTCGACGCGCATATTACCGGCCGCTCGGCGTCCGGTCTCCTCGCCACGCCGATCGAAAAGGGTGCCTCAGCATGACCGAGGAGAAGAAGGGCTTCTTCAAACGCATCTTCGGCCTCGGCGATGCCGCGCCGCAGCCGGAGAGCAAGCCTGAGGCTGAACAGGAGATCGCGCCGGAGAGCGTGGTTGAGCCCGCCCCAGCGCCGGTCGAGCCTCGGCAAGCCGTGATCGAGGCGCCGGCGGCGCCGAAGCTCTCCTGGTTCCAGCGGCTGAAGGCAGGCCTCGCGCGTTCATCAAGCGCGCTTTCGGACGGCATCGCCTCAGTCTTCACCAAGCGCAAGCTCGATGCGGCAACGCTGGAGGAGTTCGAGGACGTCCTGATCCAGGCCGATCTCGGCCTTTCGGCTGCCGCGACGATCACCTCGGCGCTCGGCAAGGGCCGTTTCGACAAGGAGATCGAGGGCGACGAGGTCAAGGCAATCCTCGCCGAAGAAGTCGGCAAGATCCTCACGCCAGTCGCCCGGCCGCTGGTCATCGATCCAGCGCTGAAGCCGCATGTCATCCTCGTCGTTGGCGTCAACGGCACCGGCAAGACGACGACGATCGGCAAGCTCGCGGCGAAGTTCCGCTCCGAGGGCCGTTCGGTGATGCTTGCGGCGGGTGATACGTTCCGCGCCGCGGCGGTCGAGCAGCTCAAGATCTGGGGCGAGCGCACCGGCGCGACAGTGGTGGCGCGCGCGATCGGCGCCGATGCCGCGGGCCTTGCCTATGACGCGCTCAAAGAGGCGCAGGCAAACGGCACCGACGTCCTGCTCATCGACACGGCCGGCCGGCTGCAGAACCGCGCCGAGTTAATGGCGGAACTTGAAAAGATCATCCGCGTGATCAAGAAACACGATGCCTCAGCCCCGCACACCGTCCTGATGACGCTCGATGCGACGACCGGGCAGAATGCCTTGAGCCAGGTCGAGATCTTCGGCCGAACAGCCGGCGTCACCGGCCTCGTCATGACCAAGCTCGACGGGACGGCGCGCGGCGGCATTCTGGTCGCCATCGCCACCAAGTTCGGCCTGCCCATTCATTTCGTCGGCGTCGGCGAAGGCGTCGACGATCTGGAGCCGTTCGAGGCGGCGGATTTCGCAAGGGCGATCGCCGGCCTCGCCGGCTGATCGTCTCCATCAGCATCAAGCCGGGATTTTCCCATGCCGAGCCTGTTCGAACGCGCGCCCAACGATCCGAAGCACAAGGATATCAATCCGATCCTGAAGCTTGTTCTGGAACTCGGCCCGCTCGGCGTCTTCTTCTTTGCCAACGCTCGCGGTGGCATCTACACCGCGACGGCCGCCTTCATGGTCGCGACGCTCATCGCGCTCGGCGTCTCCTATGCGCTGACGCGGCGGCTGCCGATCATGCCCGTGGTCACAGGCATCATCGTGGTCGTATTCGGCTCGCTGACGCTCTGGCTGCATGACGACACCTTCATCAAGATGAAGCCGACCATCGTCAACGCGCTGTTCGGCGTCATCCTGCTCGGCGGCCTCGCCTTCGGCCGCTCACTGCTCGGCTATGTGTTCGATTCGGTGTTTCACCTGACGGACGAGGGCTGGCGGACGCTGACCTTCCGCTGGGGTCTGTTCTTCCTGGCGCTGGCGATCCTCAACGAGGTGATCTGGCGCGGTGCCGAGGCCTATCTCGCCGATCCGGTCGCCGCGACCGATCTCTGGGTCAAATTCAAGGTGTTCGGCATCATGCCGCTCACCTTCCTGTTCACGCTGTCGCAATTGCCGCTGATCACGCGCACGACTGTGCCCGACGAGAAACGCGAATAGCGGCTCAGCCGCCCTTCTCGATCTTGTCGAGTTCGGGCATCAGCGTCGTCGCCACGGCTTCATCCGTCAGGGGGCCGATGAACTTGAAGCGGATCACGCCCTTGCCGTCGACGAGGAAGCTTTCGGGCACGCCATAGACGCCCCAGTCGATCGCGGTGCGGCCGGTCGGGTCGGCGCCGATACGCGCGAAGGGATTGCCGAGCTGGCCGAGAAAGGCGCGGGCATTGTCCGGCTGGTCCTTGTAGTTGATGCCGACCAGCGTCAGCCGCGGATCCTGCGCCAGACGCTCCAGCACCGGATGCTCCTGCCGGCACGGCGCGCACCAGGAGGCCCAGACATTGACGAGCATCGGCTTGCCGCTTGCAAGATCGGCCGCCGAGAGGCCCGGCAGGGCGACGCCCTCGACCGGCTTCAGATCGGTGGCCGGCGCCGGCTTGCCGATGAGTACCGAGGGCACGAGGCTCGGATCGCCACCACGCTCCAGGCTGACGAGGAAGAGGCCCGCCAGCGCCACGAACAAGGCCAGCGGCGCGAGGATCACAATGGTGCGGCCGAGCGAGCGCGGTCGCGGCTTCGGCGTTTCGAGGGGAGCTTCGTTCATGGCGTCGTTTCGCGCCTTGCGGCCGACCGGCGGCGAATGCCCCGGGCCTCGAGATCTTTGAGGCGGCGGCGTTGGGCACGGCCATCGACCAGCACCCATGCGACGATGGCGAGGACGATCACCGCCGAAAGGCCATAGGCGGCGAAGATATAGCCGCTGTGTTCGCCGAAACCGCTCACGCCGCCACTCCGGCCGGAACGCTGGCCGCGACGAGGCGCAGCGCACGAATGCGCCGGCGCAGGATCTCGTTCTTCATCGCCATGATGACCAGTGCGAGGAACAGCAGCGTCGCACCGATGGCACAGATGAGCAGCGGATAGAGCAGGCTCGGATCGATGGTCGAGCCGCCCATCCGGAAGACGCTCGCCCCCTGATGCAGCGTGTTCCACCAATCGACCGAGAACTTGATGATCGGCAGGTTGACCGAGCCGACGAGGATCAGCACCGCGGCGACGCGGCCGGCGCGATTTGGATCCTCGATCGCGTTCCAGAGCGCGATCAGGCCGAGATACATGAGGAACAGCACCAGCACCGAGGTAAGGCGCGCGTCCCATTCCCACCATGTGCCCCACATCGGTTTGCCCCAGAGCGAGCCGGTGATCAGCGCGATCAGCGTGAACGCGGCACCGACAGGGGCGATCGACCGTGCGGCGACATCGGCAAGGGGATGGCGCCAGACCAGCGTGCCGAGCGCCGAGACCGCCATCAGCCCATAGCCGAACATCGATAGCCAGGCGGCAGGGACATGAATGAACATGATCCGCACCGTCTCGCCCTGCTGATAATCGGGTGGCGCGACGAACAGGCCGAGATAGAGCCCGATGCCGAGCACGAGGATCGCGGCGCTCCACAGCCAGGGCAGCACCCGGTCGGCAAGCGTCATGAAACGGGTCGGATTGGCGAGGTCGAGAAGTGCCATGGCGCAAAGTCATACGGCCTCGCCCGGTCGCCTGCAATGCGGCGAACCCGGCAAGGGCCGGGATCAGTGGGTGCCTGCGTTCAACCTCGCGAAGACCTGGTCGAAATGGCCATCGCGTTCGGCATAGCGCAGCGGCTTGACCCGCTCGACCAGAATTTCAGTCGCGTCCGGCTGGTCCTCGAGCAGTCGCATCGTCTCGGCGATGAAGTCCTTCAGCGGCAGCGCATTGGGATCGCTGGCCTGCCCGGGCCCCATCAGTTCGGTCTGGACATAGGGCGGCACGATTTCGTGCACCTGCACGGCCGTCTCGCGCAACTGATGGCGCAGCGACTGGCTGTAGGAGTGGATCGCCGCCTTGGTCGCCGAGTAGGTTGGCGTTGCCGTCAGCGGCAGGAAGGCGAGGCCCGAGGACACGGTGAGGATGGCGGCCCTCGGCTGCTTCAGCAATTGCGGCAGCAGAGCCCCCGTCAGGCGGATCGGCCCCAGCAGGTTCGTGGCGACCGTCGCTTCGGCGTCGGCGAGGGCCTCGTCTGGCGTCAGCAGGTTTTCCGGCCGCATGATGCCGGCATTGTGGATCACGACATTGAGTTCGGGATGCCGCGTCGCAAGTTCGCCGGCCAGTGTGCGGATCGACTTGGGATCCTCGATATCGAAGACGACGGAGTCGAGGCCCGGATGGGCGGCGACCGTCGCATCGAGCGCCGATTGCCGCCGTCCGGCGATGATGACCTTGTTGCCACGCGCCTGGAAAGCCACGGCCAAGGCCTGCCCGATGCCTGAGCCGCCGCCTGTAATCAAGATCGTATTGCCGTTGGTCTGCATGATTGTTTCTCCTGGTTCGAACATCACTTAAGATGGACACAAACCAATGGAAAGTAGGCACCTGAAAGAGCCATACTTACCGAAAGGAGAGTGAAGTCATGTCGACCGTCGCGCCGCCATCCCTCATCCATGATCACGACGCCTTTCCACCGCCGGGCAGTCGGGAGCGCCGCTCGGTCGCCTCAGCGGCAGAGCTCGATCCGGCCCTTGAGGCCTTGGTGCGGCAGATCATCGGGCGTGTTGCCGACAAATGGACAATGCTCGCGCTCGAAGTCCTCGCCGAACACGGGCGTCAGCGCTTCACGCGCCTTGGCGAGCTGATCGGCGGCATCAGCCAGAAGATGCTGACCAAGACGCTTCGGCAGATGGAAGCTGACGGACTGGTGACCCGGACCGTGCTTCCCGTGATCCCGCCCCATGTCGAATATGAGCTGACCGACCTTGGCCTCAGCCTCGGCGAAGCCTTCTGCGGCGTCTGGATCTGGGCAGAGCAGAACCGGGCCGCGATCGAGGCAGCGCGCAGTGCTTTCGAAGCGCGAGGTTCGTAGACGTCGCGGAAACGCAAACGGGGCCAGCGGCGGCAGGCCCCGTCGTCGGACGTCTGCAGGCGGCCTCAGTTTGCCGGCTGCGATGCGCGCGTCGTGATGACGTTGAACGACGCCGGCTTCAGCTTGATGCGCAGCGTTTCTCCGTCGATCATGACGTCCGAATTGACCTTGGGCGCCACGGTGTTCGGTGCGTCCTTGGTGTTCACGGCTTTCAGATTGGCATGATGGATCTCGGTGGCGCCGACCAGCGTCCGTTCCTTGCCGAGCCCGCGCAGCTCGACATTCAGGTCCATCGAGTCCGACAGGCTGCGGTTCAGCGCGAAGATCGTCGTCGAGCCATCGATCGGATTGTCCACTACCGTGGCATAGAGATAGGGAATCTCCGGGAACGCCTTGGCCGTGTAGCTCGGCGAGTCCGTCACGGTGCGCAGCACGCGGCCATGGCCGAATTTCGAGGCGAGGGCGAAGGGGTGGAAGATCGTCTGTCGCCAGGCGTCGCCGCCGGTTTCGGTCATGATCGGGCCGATGACGTTGACGAGCTGCGCCAGGCAGGCCGTCTTGACGCGATCGGCGTTGTTCAGCATCGCGATCAGGGCGCCGCCGACGATCAGAGCGTCCTCGGCATTGTAGACTTCCTCGATCAGCGGTGGTGCCTCGGGCCAACCGGGCTTGCGCATATGCTCGATTTTGTGGGTCTTGTACCAGACGTTCCATTCATCGAGCGACAGCATGATCTTCTTGTGCGAGCGGCGCTTGGCACCGACCGCGTCGCAGATTGCCGCGACCTCCTTGATGAAGCTGTCGAGCAGCTCGATGACGCCGAAATATTCGGCGGTTGAGTCGGCATTGTTGTTGAAATAGGTGTGTAGCGAGATGAAGTCGACCTCGTCATAGCAATGATCGAGGACTTCATATTCCCATGACCCGTAATTCGGCATGTTGCGGTGGGATGAGCCGCAGGCGGCGAGCTGGATCGTCGGGTCGACCCAGCGCATCACCTTGGCCGTCTCGAGCGCGACGCGACCATATTCCTCAGCCGTCTTGTGGCAGATCTGCCAGGGGCCATCCATCTCGTTGCCGAGGCACCAGAACTTGATATCGTGCGGCTTCTCGTAGCCGTGCTCCTTGCGGAGATCCGACAGCGCCGAGCCGCCCTCGTGGTTGCAATATTCGAGGAACTGGCGCGCCTCGTCGGGGCCCTTGGTGCCGAGATTGACGCCGAACATCGGCTCGATGCCGGCCTTCTTCGACCAGTCCATGAATTCGTTGGTGCCGAACTGGTTGGTCTCGGTCGAGAACCAGGCGAGGTCGCGGCGGACGGGGCGCTCATCCTTCGGGCCGACGCCGTCCTCCCAGTTGTAGCCGGAGAGGAAATTGCCGCCGGGATAGCGGATGATGGTTGGGCCGAGCTCGCGCGTCAGCTCCAGCACGTCGCCGCGAAAGCCCTGCTCGTCGGCGGTCGGATGGCCGGGCTCGTAGATGCCGCCATAGACGCAGCGGCCCATATGCTCGACGAAGGCGCCGAACACGCGCCGGTCGAGGTCGGAGAGGACGAAATCGCGATCGACGATCAGGCGGGCTTTCAGCATGGGAGGGATCTTTCGGGTCTCATGGTTCTGGATGACATGGCGCGCGGGCGCCGGGCTGATAATTTTCCGGCTAACCTTTGATGCCGGCGGAAAGCATGATCGCCTCCGTCACACGGCGCTGGAAAATGAGATAGGCGAGCGCGACCGGCAGGGCGGCGAGCACCGCACCGGAGAGGTTGCGCGCGTATTGCACACCAAAGGCGTCCTTCACCTGGGTGATGCCAACCGTCACATTCATCATCTCCTGCTCGGTGACAACGAGGAACGGCCAGAGAAAGTTGTTCCAGGCACCGATGAAGGTGATGATTGCGAGGGCGGTGGTGATGCCCCAGTTCATCGGCAGGAAGATGCGGAAGAAGAGCTGAAGCTCGCTCGCTCCATCGATCAGCGCCGCCTCACGATATTCTTTCGGGATCTGGTCGAAGAACTGCTTGTAGACGATGATCGCCACCGGAACGATGAGCTGCGGCAGCACCACGCCGGCCCATCGGTTGATGAAGCCGAAATCGCTCATCAGGATGAAATGGGTGACGATCAGAGTCTGGATCGGGACCATGAAGGACGCCAGGATCACGAGCCACAGCACCGTGCGTCCGGGGAAGCGAAGCTGCGAAATCGCATAGCCGCAGGTGCTCGAGAGCACGAGGACGAGCACGGTGGTGGCGCCGGATGTGACGAAGGAATTGAGATACCAACGCCCAATCTGCGTGTTGGTGATCACGTAGAAATAGCCGGCCAGCGTCCAGATCTTCGGCAGCAGCCCGACGCCGGGTTCGACGACCTCATATTCGTTCTTGAGCGTGGTGATCACCGCCCAGTAGAGCGGGAAAGCCCAGATCAACGCGAAGGTGACGGTGACGATCGTGATGATGGCGGCGGCAATGTCGAGGCGCCTCATGCCCTTTCCTCCCCGCCCCGTGCCCGCAGCACCTGGTATTGCAGGACCGACAGCACCACGATCACCGCGAACAGCGCGACGGCAACCGTAGCGGCATAGCCGCCCTTGTTGAGCTGGAAGGCCTGCTTGTAGATGTACTGCACCAGCACATAGGTGGAGTTGAACGGCCCACCCTGGGTGAAGAGATAGATCTGGTCGAAAATCTTGAGCTGCAGGATCAGCTGGATCGTCATGACAAGCGCCGTGACCGGCCAGATCAGCGGCCAGGTGATGTTGCGGAAGATCTGCCAGCGCCCGGCGCCGTCGAGCTCCGCCGCATCGTAGAGATCGCGCGAAATGTTGCGCAGGCCGGCGATGAACAGCAGGACGTTGAAGCCGTTCGTCCACCAGATGGTGATGAACGCCACGGTCGGCATGGCCCAGTAGCGGTCGCGGAAGACGGCGACGCGCGCGCCCCAGAACAGTTCGATCACATATTGCGCAATGCCGAACTGCAGATCGAGCATCCAGGTC
>DATMGR010000012.1:0-8497 GCA_035555375.1 Kaistia sp.
GATCCAGCTGCATCCGCTAGTCTGCTCGGCTTTCAACGCCGACTTCGACGGCGATCAGATGGCCGTGCACGTCCCGCTGTCGCTTGAGGCGCAGCTGGAAGCGCGCGTCCTGATGATGTCGACCAACAACATCCTGCATCCGGCCAATGGTCTGCCGATCATCGTTCCGTCGCAGGATATCGTTCTCGGCCTCTACTACCTCTCGATCATGGCCGAGAAGGAGCCCGGCGAGGGCATGATGTTCGGCAATATCGGCGAGATCGAGCATGCGCTGGCGGCCAAGGCCATCACGCTGCATACGAAGATCCGCGGCCGCTATCGCAGCGTCGATGCGGATGGCAATGTCACGTCGAAGATCTACGACACGACGCCTGGCCGTCTGCTGATCGGCGAGTTGCTGCCGAAGCACCACAACCTGCCCTTCGAAGTCGTCAACAAGCTGATGACCAAGAAGGAAATCTCCAACACGATCGACGCGGTCTATCGCCATTGCGGCCAGAAGGAGACGGTCATTTTCTGTGACCGGATCATGGCCCTCGGCTTCCGCGAGGCGTGCCGCGCTGGCATTTCCTTCGGCAAGGACGACATGGTCATCCCGGCTGCCAAGGCGAAGCTGGTCGAGGAGACGCAGGCGCTCGCGAAGGATTACGAGCAGCAGTACAATGACGGCCTCATCACCTATGGTGAGAAGTACAACAAGGTCGTCGACGCCTGGGCGAAATGCGGTGATCGCGTCGCCGAGGAGATGATGAAGGGCATCTCGGCCGTCCAGAAGGACGCCGAGACCGGACGTCAGAAGCCGATGAACTCGGTTTACATGATGAGCCATTCGGGCGCGCGCGGTTCGCCGACGCAGATGAAGCAGCTCGCGGGTATGCGCGGCCTCATGACCAAGCCCTCGGGCGAGATCATCGAGAACCCGATCATCTCGAACTTCAAGGAAGGCCTCACCGTTCTCGAGTACTTCAACTCGACCCACGGTGCCCGTAAGGGTCTCGCCGATACCGCGCTGAAGACGGCCAACTCGGGCTATCTGACGCGTCGTCTCGTCGACGTGGCGCAGGACTGCATCATCATCGAGCAGGATTGCGGCACGACGAACGGCCTCAAGATGCAGGCGGTCATCGACAGCGGCCAGGTCGTCGCCTCGCTCGGCCTTCGCATCCTGGGCCGTACGGCGGCTGAAGACATCGTCGCTGCATCGACCGGTGAGGTCATCGTGCCGGCCGGCAAGCTGATCGACGAGCGCGATTGCGAGCGGGTCGAGAAGGCCAGCGTCCAGGCGGCGAAGATCCGCTCGGTGCTGACCTGCGACACCAAGATCGGCGTCTGCGCGACCTGCTACGGCCGAGATCTCGCTCGTGGCACGCCCGTCAACATGGGCGAGGCTGTCGGCGTCATCGCGGCGCAGTCGATCGGCGAGCCGGGCACGCAGCTCACCATGCGTACGTTCCACATCGGCGGAACGGCACAGGTGGTGGACTCGTCGTTCATCGAGTCGAGCTTCGAAGGCACGATCCAGATCCGCAACCGCAACATGGTGCGCGACAGCGAGGGCAAGCTGATTGCACTCGGCCGCAACATGGCAATCGTCATCGTCGACAAGGACGGTGCCGAGCGGGCGGTCAACCGGGTCACCTATGGCTCGCGCCTGCATGTCGACGAGGGCGATCAGGTCAAGCGCGGCCAGCGTCTGGCGGAATGGGACCCCTATACCCGTCCGGTGCTGACCGAAGTCTCGGGCACGATCGCCTATGAGGACATGGTCGAAGGCATCTCGGTTGCGGAAACGGCGGACGAGGCGACGGGCATCACCAAGCGCGTCGTCATCGACTGGCGTGCCAATCCGCGCGGCGGCGATCTGAAGCCCGCGATCGTGATCAAGGGCAAGGACGGCAAGGTGCTCAAGCTCGCCCGTGGCGGCGAGGCGCGGTATCTGCTTTCGGTCGAGACCATTCTCTCGGTCGATCCGGGCTCATCGGTCCACGCCGGCGACGTGCTGGCGCGTATTCCGACGGAAGGCGCCAAGACGCGCGACATCACGGGCGGTCTGCCGCGCGTGGCGGAGCTGTTCGAGGCGCGCCGTCCGAAGGACCATGCGATCATCGCCGAGATGGATGGCACGGTTCGCTTCGGCCGTGACTACAAGAACAAGCGTCGCGTCATCGTCGAGCCCACCGAGGGCTCGGTGGATGCGGCGGGCCAGCCGCTCGAGCCGGTTGAGTATCTCATCCCGAAGGGCAAGCCTTTCCATCTTCAGGAAGGTGATGCCGTCGAGAAGGGCGACTACATCATGGACGGCAACCCGGCGCCGCACGACATCCTGGCGATCAAGGGCGTGGAGGCTCTCGCAGCCTATCTCGTCAACGAGATCCAGGACGTCTACCGACTCCAGGGCGTGCAGATCAACGACAAGCACATCGAGGTGATCGTTCGCCAGATGCTGCAGAAGGTCGAGGTCGTGGACGGCGGCGAGACGGAGTTCTTCAACGGCGAGCAGGTCGACCAGCTGGAATTCGACCTCATCAACGAGAAGGCGAAGTCCGAAGGCAAGAAGATCGCCATTGCCAATCCGGTGCTGCTCGGCATCACCAAGGCCAGCCTGCAGACGCGCTCGTTCTTCTCGGCCGCGTCATTCCAGGAGACCACACGCGTCCTCACCGAGGCAGCGGTCAATGGCAAGGTCGATCCGCTCGACGGCCTCAAGGAAAACATCATCGTCGGCCGCCTCATCCCGGCGGGTACCGGCGGCACGATGAATCGGATCCGCGAGATCGCGACCAAGCGCGACGAACTGATCCTCGAGGAGCGTCGCCGTGCGTCAGCTGCCGCGCAGCCGAAGCCGCAGACCGGTGGCCTGCTCGGCAATCTGACGGACGCGGCGGAGTAAATCCGCGGGGTCCTTCGCCAACCTTTAAAAGGCCGCCTCCGGGCGGCCTTTTTCTTTGCGGCGCCGCACCCGGCCGGGGCAGGGCCGCGCGGTTGTTGCGACATCGCTGCCACGATTGACGAATCGTTACCGCGAACCCAGCCGGCGGCTATGTCGCTGTGTGCTGCGGCATGGTATTGGGCGACCTTACCCTCGGGGCCGTCGGATCGCTCGCTCATGCGCAAAACGCTTCATCGCCTGGCACATGTCGTGGTCGTCGTCACGGCCGCGGCGCTGCTGGTATCGTGCGCTGGCAAAATCGAGGGTGTTCTCACGCCCGTGGCGGTGACGGCGCCAGGGACCAGTACGGTCAACATGGCTGTGGCGACGACGCGTCTGCGCGCCGACAATCGCGCGGTGCTGTTCACGGGCGAGCGTGGCTCGCAGCTCGACTTTGCCAATATCGTCGTGTCGATCCCGCCGGCGTCAGCTCGCAAGATCGGGGACGTCCAGTGGCCGAAACGTCTGCCGGGCAATCCGGCGACCGAATTCGTCACGGTCAAGGCCGATGACCTGACGCTGCCGGAGGCGAAGGTCTGGTTCAACACGCAGATCAAGAAGACGAAGGGCCACAAGGCGCTCGTCTTCATCCATGGTTTCAACAATCGCTTCGACGATGCGGTCTATCGCTTCGCGCAGATCGTCCATGACTCGCGCGCCCCGGTGGTGCCGATCCTGTTCACCTGGCCGTCGCGCGGCAGCATTCTTTCCTATGGCTACGATTTCCAGAGCACGAACTATTCCCGCGATGCGCTGGAGCAGCTACTGACGGCCCTCGCCGAAAATCCCAATGTCAGCGAGGTGTCGATCCTGGCCCATTCGATGGGCAACTGGGTGGCGCTGGAGGCGCTTCGGCAGATGGCGATCCGCAACGGTCGCGTCCTGCCGAAGATCAAGAATGTGATGCTGGCGTCGCCCGACGTCGACGTGGACGTCTTCCGCAGTCAGATGGCAGATATCGGCAACAAGGGTCCTAACATCACGCTGTTCGTCTCTCAGGACGACCGTGCGCTCGCTGCGTCGCGTCGTGTCTGGGGCAATGTGGAGCGTCTCGGCCAGATCAATCCGACGCTCGAGCCTTACGCCTCCGAACTGAAGCGGGACAAGATCACGGTGATCGATCTGACCGCGCTGAAGACCGATGACGCGCTCAATCACGGCAAGTTCGCGGCCAGTCCCGAAGTGGTTCAGGCAATCGGCGCGCGACTGGCGGATGGGCAGGCGATCACCGATTCGCGCATCGGACTCGGAGACCGCATCATCGCGGCGTCGACAGGGGCAGCCGCGACCGTGGGCGCGGCGGCCGGTGTCATCGTAGCGGCGCCGGTGGCGATCATCGATCCGAATACGCGCGACAATCTCGATGACAATGTCGAAGCGCTGGGTAACTCGATCGAGGACAGCGCGACCGCCGCGACGGATATTGTCAAGGAAGCCGACACCGTCGGAGAGCAATAGGGCTGACGCCGTCCGGGGCGCTATCGACCATCTCCGTATGAAGAGGCCCGCTGGATGGGAGCGGCCTTTCCTTCAGGCCCGATTTTGCTACCAATGGCGGATGGCCGCATCTGGCCGGGAGGGCGAAGCAATGAGACGGGTGTTGATGGCTTTGGCGCTGCTGGCAGGCGCCGCTTCGGTCGCGATGGCTGAGGAGGCCTACAAGCCCATCGTCAAGGTCCAGCCGCTTCTCAAGACGACGACCACGACCAGCGGCGACCCGATCCATTATCCGGAAATTGCCGATCCCGAGGTCCAATCGCTGATCGTCGAGATTCCGCCCGGCGGCGAGACCGGCTGGCATACGCATCCCGTGCCCGCCTACGCCTATATCCTGTCCGGCAGCATCGAGGTCGAATCGGAAGGCGGCGTCAAGAAGCTGTTCAAGGCGGGCGACTCGTTCGCCGAGATGGTCGATCGCAAGCATGACGGCCGAGTCGTCGGCACCGAGCCCGTACGGATTCTCATGATCGTGACCGGCGAGAAGGGCAAACCCTTCAGCGTCAGGACCGATCCGCCCGGTGAAAAAGCCGCTGCGCAATAATATTGCGTCGCGATGGGTATTCTAGTCCGATCCGTGCGCTGATGCCCCTCCCAGCGCATCAAATTCGCGCGTGGTTACAGTTCTGAAAGATCCATTGATTGGGCTTGACGTGCGGAGGGGGACTCAGTAGGTTCCGCAAGCTTTCGGGCAGGTGGTAAGGCTAAAGCGTCCAGCGGCGACACGTCGCGGAGTTCGGCCTTAGACACTGTCTGGATCGATACAGAGTTTAGAAACGACACGCACGATCGCGGTTCACGCCGTGATCCTCTGCTTTTCGTAGCGCCTCCGCCGAAACGCGGAATGGCGCTCTTCGTTCATGGTCAAATTGTCCATGAGGGTCGCGGAAAGCGGAAGACCAGAACCGTAGGCTAGCTGGAAGGCGACGCATGCCGACTATTAATCAGTTGATCCGCAAGCCGCGCCAGGCGCCGGCGAAGCGGAACAAGGTTCCCGCGCTGGAGCAGAACCCGCAGAAGCGCGGCGTTTGCACGCGCGTCTATACCACGACCCCGAAGAAGCCGAACTCGGCGCTTCGTAAGGTCGCCAAGGTGCGGTTGACCAACCAGTTCGAGGTCATCGGGTATATTCCCGGTGAAGGTCACAACCTGCAGGAACACTCTGTCGTCATGATCCGCGGCGGTCGCGTCAAGGATCTGCCCGGCGTGCGCTATCACATCCTGCGCGGCGTTCTCGACACCCAGGGCGTCAAGAACCGTAAGCAGCGTCGTTCGAAGTACGGCGCGAAGCGTCCGAAGTAAGGGGTTACACCGATGTCCCGTCGCCACAGTGCTGAGAAGCGCGAGATCATCCCGGACCCGAAGTTCGGCGATATCGTCGTGACGAAGTTCATGAATGCCGTCATGTATGACGGCAAGAAGTCGGTTGCCGAGAACATCGTCTACGGTGCGCTCGATGTGATCGAAGCGCGCACCAAGCAGGAGCCGGTGGTTGTTTTCCGCCAGGCGCTCGACAATGTCGCGCCGCACATCGAAGTCCGCTCGCGGCGCGTCGGTGGTGCGACCTACCAGGTTCCGGTCGAAGTCCGCACCGATCGCCGCCAGGCGCTCGCGATCCGCTGGCTGCTGACCGCTGCCCGGGCCCGCAATGAAAAGACGATGGTCGAGCGGCTGTCGGGCGAATTGCTCGACGCTTCGAACAACCGCGGCAATGCCGTGAAGAAGCGCGAAGACACGCACCGGATGGCGGAAGCCAATCGCGCGTTCTCGCACTATCGCTGGTAACCCGGTCCTCAAAGGCAGACCATCATGGCCCGCACGCACAAGATCGAAGACTACCGCAATTTCGGCATCATGGCCCACATCGATGCCGGCAAGACGACGACGACCGAGCGGATTCTTTACTATTCGGGCAAGAGCCACAAGATCGGCGAAGTGCATGACGGCGCTGCCACCATGGATTACATGGAGCAGGAGCAGGAACGCGGCATCACGATCACCTCGGCTGCGACGACCACGTTCTGGGGCGGCAAGCGCCTGAACATCATCGACACCCCCGGCCACGTTGACTTCACGATCGAAGTCGAGCGTTCGCTGCGCGTTCTCGACGGTGCGGTCTGCGTGCTCGACTCCAATCAGGGCGTCGAGCCTCAGACGGAAACCGTGTGGCGCCAGGGCGACAAGTACCACGTGCCGCGGATCGTCTTCTGCAACAAGATGGACAAGACCGGTGCGAACTTCGACATGTGCGTCGAGGACATCAAGGTCCGTCTCGGCGCCCGTCCGGTTCCGATCCAGCTGCCGATCGGCGCTGAGCAGGATTTCAAGGGCATCGTCGATCTGGTCCGCATGAAGGCGATCGTCTGGCATGACGAGAGCCTCGGCGCGAAGTATGACGAAGTCGAGATCCCGGCCGACCTGCTCGACAAGGCGATCGCCGCCCGTGCCGAGCTGATCGAGGCTGCCGTCGAACTCGACGACACCGCGATGGAAGCCTATCTCGAAGGCAACGAGCCTGATGAGGCGACCCTCAAGGCGCTCATCCGCAAGGCTGTGCTGCATTCGACCTGGTTCCCGGTCCTGACGGGCTCGGCCTTCAAGAACAAGGGCGTGCAGACCCTGCTCGACGCGGTTGTCGACTATCTGCCGTCGCCGGTCGACGTTCCGCCGACCAAGGGCATCGATCTGAAGACCGGCGAGGAAGTCGAGCGTCATTCGACCGACAACGAGCCGCTCTCGATGCTGGCCTTCAAGATCATTGAAGACCCGTTTGGCGTCCTGACCTTCGCGCGCATCTATTCGGGTGTGCTGCAGAAGGGCACGACGCTGCTCAACTCGACCAAGGAAAAGCGCGAGCGCATCGGCCGCATGGTGACCATGCATGCCAATTCGCGTGAAGACATCGATGAGGCCTTCGCCGGCGACATCGTTGCACTCGTTGGTCTCAAGGAAGCCCGCACCGGCGACACCATCTGCGATCCGGCCCATCCGGTCCTGCTCGAAAAGATGGAATTCCCCGATCCGGTCATCGAGATGTCGGTCGAGGCGGCCACCAAGGCTGACCAGGAGAAGCTGGGCGTCGCCCTGCAGAAGCTGGCTTCCGAGGATCCGTCGTTCCGTGTCTCGACCGATAGCGAGTCCGGCCAGACGATCATCAAGGGCATGGGCGAGCTGCATCTGGACATCAAGATCGATATCCTTCGCCGCGCTCCCTACAACATCAACGTGAATGTCGGCGCGCCGCAGGTTGCCTATCGCGAGACCATCCGCAAGACGGCCGAGCTCGACTACACGCACAAGAAGCAGACGGGCGGCACGGGCCAGTTCGCTCGCGTCAAGTTCGTGATCGAGCCGAACGAAATCGGCGGCGGTTACGTCTTCGAGAACAAGATCATCGGTGGTGTGGTTCCGAAGGAATACATCCCGGGTGTCGAGAAGGGCCTCAATTCGGTCATGACCTCCGGTCCGATCGCCGGCTTCCCGGTTGTCGATATCAAGGTCGCTCTGATCGACGGCGCCTATCACGAAGTTGACTCGTCGGCGATCGCCTTCGAAATCGCTTCGCGTGCCGCTCTTCGTGAAGGGATCGAGAAGGCCAGTCCGGCCCTGCTCGAGCCGATCATGAAGGTCGAGGTCGTCTCGCCGGAGGAATATGTGGGTTCGGTCATCGGCGATCTGAACTCGCGCCGTGGCCAGATCCAGGGCCAGGACATGCGCGGCAACGCGAATGTCATCACCGCCTTCGTCCCGCTCGCCAACATGTTCTCTTACGTGAACAACCTGCGCTCCATGAGCCAGGGCCGCGCGAGCTACACGATGCAGTTCGATCATTATGAGCAGGTTCCGCAGGCTGTCGCCCAGGAAGTCCAGGCGAAGTACGCCTAGTTTCCCCCGCGAACCGAACCTGCTGACAGACACGACGGAGAATTCCGATGGGTAAAGAGAAATTCGAGCGTAACAAGCCGCACTGCAACATTGGCACGATTGGCCATGTTGACCACGGCAAGACGTCGCTGACGGCTGCGATCACGAAGATCCTGGCGAAGACGGGCGGCGCGACGTTCAAGGCGT
>DATMGR010000013.1:0-17272 GCA_035555375.1 Kaistia sp.
CCAGCCGCCCTGGCGTCGCCCATGACCTCAAACCAAAAACCCCGTTCCCCGGCCTGTCGCCCATGCGCAATGCACGCCACCCCGCCGCTGACGCGCACGCCACAACAAGCGCTGAGACCCCCGCAACAGCAGATCAGGATACGCCAGAGCAGACGCGAGCGATTCATCGGCGAATAACAGGAGTTCCCCAGGCGCCCGCAAAGCCGGACAGCGTCTGCCTCCGCCGACATTCCACGTTCCACAGGACGAGCCTCAGCCAGGACCGGTGGCTCGGCGGCTCGTGTACCCGCGAAGAAAGCTGCGTTGCCGGGCCGGCTCAGACCTTCTTCAAAAACTCCGTCTTCAGCACCAGGCCCTTGACCTGCTTGGTGTTACACTCGACTTCTGCCGGATTCCCGGTGAGGCGGATACTTTTCACCGTGGTGCCACGCTTGATCGTCTCGGAGGTGCCCTTGACCTTGAGATCCTTGATCACCGTGACGGAATCTCCGTCCTTCAAAACATTGCCGTTGCTGTCGCGGACGTCGTCGTCGCTCATCGCTATCTCTGTTCCGGTGTGAAAGGCTCGGCGCCTCGATGGATGGACGCGATGTTTATCACGGCGCGCGCCCCAGGCGGGCCAATGGATGTCGACCGGGGCCGCGACATTGCGCGTCGCGGGCGCATGCAGACGATACAAATCGAGGCGTTGCCGCAGCAAAATCTTCGCCGCCTGTCGCGAGATGAGATTGACTATCGGTCTCGAAAACCCGCCATTAGGGACCGCTGTCGGCGCCGAATCGGGGAGTCCCGCGCGCCGGCTGGCTCTCGACCCGTCGCCCCGGCGGCGGTGGGGATCGCCGGCTTGGCCGGCATAGCGATACGGGGAAGGATTCACGTCAATGCGATTCATCACGATCGGACTGGCCGCTGCCGCTATGGCGGTTGGCATGGCCGGCGCCTCGGCTCAGACCATGAGCTATTCCGACGCTGGCGCTCTTCTGGCGCAGAGCTGCGGCAAGGACATCACCAAATACTGCGCCAAGGTCAATCTGGGCGACGGCGCGCTGAAGGACTGCATGCTTTCGCAGAAGTCCAAGATCAGCCCGCAGTGCCTCACGGACTATCAGACTGTCGTTGCCTCGATCACCAAGCGGAATGCGGCGCAGATGTCTGTCGCCAAGCTTTGCAAGAACGACGTTGTCCGCCATTGTCAAGGCATGGTCCCCGGTGACGCGCATTTCCTGAGCTGCCTCAACGCCGCTTCGCGCGTCGTCACTGCTGCCTGCAATCAGGCGATCGTCGATGCGGGTTGGCGCTGAGCTGCGACCGAAGGGAACAAGATCATGAAGAAGACCACGTTCGGCGGGCTTATGCTCGCCATCGCCCTGACGGGTGCCGCCGGCTCGGCGTCGGCCCAGACCGCGCTCGATTCGAACCAGATTCTGCAGAGCCTGCAGAGCGCGGCGCGCGTCGCTCCGCCTGAATTGTCGGCTGCCCTGATCCGCAATGCCGTCCAGGAGCATATCAAGAACAATCCGGGCATGCCGATCACCTGGACGCCGCTCCAGCTTCTGGACGGCCTCCCGCAGATCAATGTCCAGATCCAGTTTGCGCTGAATTCCGACATCATCCGTCCGGAATCCTATTCGACGATCGGATCGATCGCCGATGCGCTGCACCACCCGATCCTCGCCGGCTACAAGTTCGTCGTGACCGGCAACACCGACACGACCGGCGATCGCCAAAGCAATCTCGTGCTGAGCCAGAAGCGCGCGGACGCCGTGATGGCGGCGCTCGTGACGACCTATGGCGTCGATCCCGCACGCCTCGAAGCAGTCGGCCTCGGCGAGGAGAACCTGCAGGATACAAAGGATCCGAAGGATCCGTTGAACCGCCGCGTGCAGCTGATCAATATCGGCAAATATCTGCCGAAATAGTCCTGGTCCTCGCGATCAGCTTTTCGCCGCGGCCGGCTTCACCGGCCGCGGCATTTTGTTAAAGGCGATAGAACGCGACCGCATTGTCGTGCCAGAATTTGCGCTGTTCGTCGGCGCTCGTGCCCTCGAGGGCCGCATCGACGATCTCGACCCAGCGGCGATAGGTGAGCGCCAGCGTCGAGACCGGCCAATCGCCCCCGAACATCACCCGATCGAAGCCGAACGCCTCGATGGCGACCGCGACATAACGCTTCAGTTCATCTTCGGTCCATGCCTGATGGTCGGCCTCGGTAACGACGCCCGAGATCTTGCACATGACGTTCGGCAGTCTCGCCAATTCGTGCATTTCTTCCGCCCAGGGCGACATCAGGCCGGCGCGGATGCCGGGCTTGCCGATATGGTCGAGAATCAGCGGAACATCCGGCACCTGCCGGGCGAAGGCGATGGCGCTCTTCAGCTGGTAATGCATGATGCAGATGTCGAAGGAGAGATTGAATTCGTCCAGCAGCCTCACGCCCTCGATGAAGTCCGGCTTCAGGCAGAATTCGGGGTCCGGTTCCGATTGGATCAGGCGGCGAACACCGCGCAGGAGATCGAGCTCGGCGAGCGGTTCGAGCGCCTCCCGTACCGCGGCGCCGCGCTCGACCGGCGCAAAGGCGACGATGCCTTTGAGGCGAGGCTCCTCCTTCGCCAGCGAAGCCACCCATCTGGCCTCGTCGAGATATTGCGACGGGTCGGCGTCGCATTGCAGGAACACCATGGCTTCGAGAGGCAGCCCCTCTGTGGCGGCGCGGAATTCCGGCAGCTCATGGCGTCGATCGAGCGTCTCGCTGCCGTCCAGCCAGGCATAGCGCAGCCGCGCGGGGTCCCAGAGATGGACATGGGTGTCGACAAAGGGAATCGCGGGCATCAGCAGCTTTCCTCGCGCGTCGCGAACGTCCTCGATCGGCATGACGGGTGGCATGGCGACATCCATGCGGCACGGTGATTCACTTTGTTCCTCCCATGTCATCGGCTGGCGGACGCGCTTCCATGCCAACCCGCAGGGCAGGGCATCCGCATTCATCATCATTTTCGCCATAGCATGTCGCGCCAGTCGAGGCGATCATGCCGACAGCGATGGGAGAGGGGACAAGCGGCTCAAAAGGCAGCCGATCCCTTGCGCGCTGGTGTCATCTGGTTGACAAGCTCCAAGCGGCTGCCTATGGTCCGGCCGAATTTTCGAGCGGGCGCCTTGGGCGCTTGTTTCGTTCCCAGATCACCGATTGCGGATATTTGCGCCATGAAAATCAAGAACTCGCTGAAGGCGCTGCTCGGGCGCCATCGCGCCAACCGGCTCGTGCGCCGCAAGGGTCGCGTCTTCATCATCAACAAGGTCAACCCGCGCTACAAGGCGCGTCAGGGCTGATCTTCCAGCGGCGCATGGCCCGTTCACGGGCTGCTGACGCGCGCTTTATTTGACGATGCCTGCATGCCGCCTTAGCTTGGCCGGCATGCAGGCATTTTCCGTTGTGGCTCTCGCTGTCGCCCTTCCGCTTTCAGCGGTCCATGCGCATGCGGTTGAGCAGAGCATGCCACCGCCGCTCGGCGAGGTGGCGCCGCGGTCGCAGCCGCAGTCACCGCCGCCCGTCGCAACCAAGCCGCCCGTCCCCCTGCGCAAGCCACTTGCCGAGGAGACGATGGACCAGCTGTTCGCGACGCTTGCCGACCCGGCAGACGAGACGCGCGCAAAGGCGGCGGAGCAGGAGATCCAGCGCCGCTGGACGCGTTCCGGCAGTGCGACGATCGATCTCCTGATGGGCTGGGCGCAGCAGTCGCTCGCGGCGAAGGACTATGGCCGTTCGCTCGATTTTCTTGATCAGGTCGTCATGCTGAAGCCGGACTTCGCCGAAGGCTGGAATCGACGGGCGACGATCTATTATCTCCGGGACGATTACGGGAAGGCGCTCGCCGATCTTGAAAAGGTGCTGGCGCTCGAGCCGCGGCATTTCGGGGCGCTCGCCGGGATCGGCATGATCTTCCAGGATATCGATCGCAAGGCCGACGCGCTGGCCGCTTTCGAGAGGGCGCTGGCGCTCGATCCCTATCTGGATCCGGAGATCAAGAACGCGATCAAGTCGCTCGAGCCCGACGTGCACGGCAAGGAAATCTGATCGCTTCTCAGCTGCGGCCGCAACGAGGCGCGTCGTATGACGGCACCGTCGTCTCCTTGCTGACAGGTGGATCGGATCTGCACTATCCTGTTCGCACGGCTGGAGGTGGCCGGCAGCTCGCGCCCTTGAGGCATGGCGAACACCTCCGCATTTTCCCTGCGCTCATCAATCCTCGGGCGAAGGCGTCGGCAATGCGGGCACTGACGATGGCTTCGCCATGACGAGGAAATGTTGATGCGCGATCATCGTGACGCAAAGTCGATGGCGAAAGCCTTGCGGGAGGCGCTGGCTGCCCGCGCCGTGACCATCACTCACAGCGAGGCGCTGGAAATAGTCGCTGGGCAGTTTGGCCTGGCGAACTGGAACATCCTGTCGGCGGCGATCGAGGCCGACGCCAGGCCGGGCAGTGCGATCGCCTTCGAACAGGCCATCCCGATCGTGCGCATCTTCGACGTCGCGAAGGCACACGAGTTCTATCTCGGCTTTCTCGGTTTCGCGGTCGACTGGGAACATCGCTACGGCGAGAATTTCCCGCTCTATACGCAGGTTTCGCGTGGCGGGTTGCGCCTGCATCTTTCCGAGCATGCTGGGGATGCGACGCCTGGCGGCAACATGGTGGTCTATATGCGCGGAATCCGGGCCCTGCATGCCGAGCTTACCGCGAAGAACTATCGATATATGAAGCCGGGACTGGAGAGCACCGACGACCGACTGGAACTTGCGGTCATCGATCCATTCAACAACCGAATCCGCTTCATGGAACGACTCCGGGCCTAGGCTCGGGTGATCGTCATTTCCCAGCGATGGTATGAACAGGTGGCGGGCGGGAGGCCGAGGCCTCCCGCCAGATCTCAATGGCTGCTGGCGTTCGAGCCGACAAAGGCGATGCGGATCATGTTGGTCGCGCCCGGCGTGCGGAGCGGTACGCCGGCCGTGATGATGATCCGGTCATTCGGCTGCGCGAAGCCTTCATGCGCCGCGATATCGCAGGCGCGGCTCACCATGTCGTCCAGATTATAAGCGTCTTCCGAAACGACGCAGTGAAGCCCCCAGACGACCGACAGCCGTCGGGCGGTGGCCTCGATCGGCGACAGCGCGATGATCGGCGTACGCGGGCGCTCGCGCGCTGCGCGCAGGCCGGTCGAACCGGAAGCCGTGTAGCAGCAGATGGCGGCAAGGTTCAGCGTCTCGGCGATCTGCCGGGCGGCGGCCGAAATGGCGTCGGCGCCCGTTGCCTCGGGCTCGGTGCGCTGCGCGTGCATGATGTTCTTGTGATTGCTGTCGCGTTCAACCGCGGTCGCAATCTTGTCCATCGTGGCGACCGCGTCGATCGGGAAGTCACCGGCCGCCGACTCGGCCGAGAGCATGACGGCGTCGGCGCCCTCATAGACGGCTGTCGCGACGTCCGACACCTCGGCGCGGGTGGGCACCGGAGCGGTGATCATCGATTCCAGCATCTGCGTTGCGACGATCACCGGCTTGCCGGCCCGGCGGCAGGCACGCGTGATCTGCTTCTGGATGCCGGGAACCTCTTCGAGCGGCATCTCGACGCCGAGGTCACCGCGCGCCACCATCAGCGCATCCGAAATCTCGATGATCTCGGCGAGGCGCTGCACGGCCTGCGGCTTTTCAATCTTCGACATGATGCCAGCGCGGCCCGCGGCAATCTTGCGAACTTCAGCGACGTCCTCGGGACGCTGCACGAAGGAGAGCGCGATCCAGTCGACCTTCGCTTCGAGAGCGGCGTCGAGATCGGCGCGATCCTTTTCGGTCAGCGCGCCGGTGCGGATCGTCGAATCGGGAACGGAGACGCCCTTGCGGTCCGAAAGCTTGGTGCCGACCTCGACGGTGGTGAGAGCCGACCTGCCATTGGTCGAGACGACGCGGAGGCGAACCTTGCCGTCGTCGATGAGCAGACGATGACCAGGTTCGAGCGCCTCGAGAATCTCGGGATGCGGCAAGTAGACGCGACCGGTCGAGCCGGGCGTCGGATCCGAATCGAGCGTGAAGGCCTGCCCGACGGAGATCTCGACCGACTTGTTGGCGAAGGTGCCGAGGCGGAGCTTCGGGCCCTGCAGATCGGCGAGGATGCCGATCGGACGGCCTTCCTCGGCGTCGATCGCGCGGATGATCGATACGAGCTCGCGCAGCTTGTCGTGCGTCGTGTGGCTCATATTGATACGAAAGACATCGGCCCCGGCCCTGAAGAGGGCGAGGATCGTCGACTTGTCGGAAGACGCGGGCCCGAGGGTCGCGAGAATTTTGACCTTGCGCGACCGTCTCATTGCGTTTTTGCTCCTGCTTGGGCGGGTTCGTTCAATTGAATGGTCCAGTTCGTCTGTTCACCAGTGTCCACCTCGAAGAAGCCGGAACGATTAAAACCGCGCGCTACGCAGTCCTCCGTTCCTTCGATCGTGAACATCTTGTCCTTGGTGCACATCACGTATTTTCCGCTCCACTCGCCACCATGGTCGTAGTCGACCGCATAGACGTAATAGAAGCGTGACACGAGCGTGCCGCTGACGAGAGTCTCGCAGCTATTGACGGGAATGTTCCACCAGCCTTCCGTGGTCCAGGTCTTCTTGTCCTTGTAGCCGATCGAGACGCCGACGCGGTTGTTCGTCTTGTTGCAGAGCCTCAAGTCAGCCGACGCAGGAGCTATGCCAAAGCCCGGAACCATCAGGAGCAGCGCGGCGACGGGCCCTGCGGCCAGCAGTCCGGATCGAAGCTTCGCAATGGGCATCGATATGGACGCCGAACGGTTGAACCAGTTGCGAGCTTTATGGTCCCGATTTTTTTCGGCTGTCAACGCCAGAAGCGGACGTGGGCTTGCGGGGCGGGCCGAACGGGGAGTGGAAGCGAAGTCGTCGGTCATGGGTCTCGTCGGTCGTTCATCGCATCCGCGGCAGGACGAATCCCGCGCGGACGCCTCCGAGATGTTCGCAACAAAGGCGGCGGCATGATGACTTCGGCGCATTGAGCTCCCCGTGCACTCAAGATGGGCGCCGGGGCCGGGCGACATAAATGCCTGCAAGGATCAGCAGGCCGCCGATCGCCTGCGGCAGCGAGACGGCTTCGCCGAGGAACAGCCAACCGAACACGGCCGCCGCAATCGCCTCCAGGAAGATCACCAGGGCCGAGAAGGCCGCCGGCAGATGACCAAGCGCAAAGGCGAGGAGGCCCTGACCGCCGGCATGGCTGACGAAAGAGAGGCCGATGATCGCGCCGACGCCTTCGGACGAGGTCGGCAGGATGCGGGGCTCGATGGCCAGTGCGATGGCGAAGAGAATGACGCTCGTGATCAGCGTCGACAGAAAGGTGATCCGCGCCGCCGACGACGTGCGGCGTGCCACCCGCACGGGGAGGAAATAGGCACCGAAGAACACCGATGTCGCCAGGCCCGCGAGATCGCCCATGAGATGTTGCGGCGATGCGTGCCAGCTCATGCCGATCAGGAAGGCCGCTCCTGCGAGGCAGAGCGCGAGACCGCCGATGATGGTGGGCGGGACGCGCTCGCCGATGAAGAAGCCGGAGCCAAGCGCCACCCAGACCGGCGCCATCGTGGCAAGGAAGGTCGCGTTGGCGACGGTGGTGTGCAGGATGGCGAGGTGCCAGAAGATCAGGTCGCCAGAGAACAGCACGCCAGCGAGCAGGATCGGCCCGTCGAAGCGGAACAGCGCACGGAGCGGCTCGCCACGGCGCCGGGACTCGAAATAGCACCACGCGAACAGAAGCGGAAGCGCGCCGCCGACACGCCAGAAGGCGCTCGCGAACGGCCCGACTTCGGCATGGCGCACGAAGACGGGCGAGATCCCCATGGCGAGCGCGCCGAGCAACAGGGCCGGCAGCGCTATGCTCGCGGCGGGAAAGGGCGTTGTCTGGCTCAAGTCGGGATCCGAATTGCCGAGGCGCGGAATTGCTATGGCAGGCGTCCGGCCCCGTCAGTATCATCCGCCGCATGCACGACAAACCCACATTCGATCCGGCTGCAACGCGGTCCCCTCTCGCGGCTGGCACCAACATGGCGGCAGCGCCGCACGCCTTGCTTGCTGCTCAGTCGGAGGAAGCGTTCGAGGTTGTCGCAGGGGATGCGGCAGCGGGGCTGTTGCTCTTCTGCGATCATGCGTCAAACGCTGTTCCGTCCGATTATGGCGTTCTCGGTCTGCCGCCGGCCGAGTTCGAGCGACACATCGCCTATGACATCGGCGCGGCGGCGGTGACGCGGGGCCTTGCGGCGCGATTCGGTGTCCCGGCCGTGCTGTCGCGCTTTTCGCGGCTCGTGATCGATCCCAATCGCGGGCTCGATGATCCAACCCTGATCATGCGTCTTTCGGACGGCGCGGTGATCCCGGGCAATGCCAGGGTCGACTCCGAAGAACGTACGCGGCGGATCGAGCGCTTCTATTTGCCCTATGACCGGGCGATGGGGGGCGCGATCGACGCGGCGATGGCGAGCGGCCGTGTGCCGGTCATCCTGTCCGTGCACAGCTTCACGCCGATCTGGCGCGGCCGGCCGCGGCCATGGCATGCGGGCGTGCTCTGGGATGCCGATCCGCGCTTCGCGCAGCCGTTGATCGATGGTCTGGCCGCTGATCCCGCGCTGGTGATCGGCGACAACGAACCCTATCTCGGAGCCTTGAAGGGCGACACGCTCTATCGCCATGCGACGCGGCGCGGCATCGCTCATGCGCTGATCGAGGTCCGCCAGGATCTTATCGCGGATGCTGCCGGGGTCGCTGAATGGGTCGAGCGGATCGGCGCTGTGCTGGAGGCGATGGATCTGGGCGCGGCACCTCATGGTGCCGTGATGCACGGGTCGCTGACCGGGCCGGTCGAGCCGCTGGGATTATGAGGACGTGATGACCGATATCGACGACGCGACGCGCACCGAGCTTGAGGCGGCAGCGTTCCGACGACTGCTGGCGCATCTTTCGAGCCGGCCCGATGTGCAGAATATCGACCTGATGAATCTCGCCGGCTTCTGTCGCAACTGCCTCGCCAACTGGTATCGCGATGCGGCGGATGCGAAGGGCCTCGCGCTCTCGAAGGAAGACGCGCGCGAGGTGGTCTACGGCATGCCTTATGACGAGTGGCGCGCGCGCCACCAGGGCGGCGCCAGCGCTGAAGCGCTCGCGGCCTTTGCCGAAAATCGCCCCAAGGACTGAGCAAAAGCAGTGGAGAGCTGCGGCGCTGCGGCGCTGCTGGCGCTTGACCCGCCTGCAGGAAGCGGGCACTCAGCCCGCTTGAGAAAGAATACGAGGAGTTCCGTCATGTCGAACGAAGACGTCCAGGGCGTCGCCGCCGCACAGCTCCGCTCCATCGTCGAGCGGATCGAGCGGCTCGAGGAAGAGAAGAAGGCGATCGCGGACGACATCAAGGACGTCTATGGCGAGGCCAAGGGTAACGGCTACGACACGAAGGTGCTGCGCACGATCATCCGCCTGCGCAAGCAGGATGCGAGCGAGCGCGAGGAGCAGGACGCCATCCTCGATCTCTACAAGCAGGCGCTCGGCATGGTTTGAGCGCGGACGCCGGGCCTTCAGGTCCGCGCTGCGCGAGGGTTATCCCCGCAATTGGAATGCATGAGGCCCGGGCATGTCCCGGGCCTCATGCTTTTCAGGTGCCGACATCACCGTGTTTGGACACCGTCGAACGAAAAAGGACGCCGTGTTGCCACGGCGTCCTTTTTCGTGATCGTTGCAGCCGGCGTCAGCGCTTGAGCGAGACGGTCTGCTTGTAATCATTCGAGGCGAAAACCAGCGTGCCGACCGGGCGGACCATCGGTCCCGAGAAGCGATCGGTGCGGAGGCCTTCATAGGCGATACGTCCGAAACCAAGCTGGATCGAGCGCTGCGGAGCCGTGAACAGGGCGGGCTGCCCGAACGGATGCGGCATCTCCATCTCGGCATAGGCCTTCTGGCGGGTCGAGCCAGGACGGGTCACCAGCTCGATCGTACCGGCGTCGTAGCCGACAGCGGTGAAGCGGGCGAGCGGATCCTGCCAGTCGTCATTGCTTTCGACATTGGCGGCCGTCACGTCAGGCGCCGCAGCACGGCCGGCGACGAGCGCGCCGGTGCGGGCGTCAATGCGCGGCGCGCCTTCGTCGGCGGCGGAGGCATACGCGAGCACAGGCGCTGTGCCCATCGCGTTGCCCTTGCCGACCGCCTCGGCAATCGCCTCGGCAGCAGTCGCAGGCTGATGGGCGGCAGGCGCCACTGCCATCGCGACCTGTTCGGGGGCTGCCGGCGCGTTGAGGGCGGCGAGCTGCGCTGCGACGGCATGGCCGGACACGGCGCCGCTCGACGCCGCGCTGGCGAGCGTTACAGCCGGACGAGCAACCGGCGAGGTGCGCGGCACGGGCAAGGCTTCCGAAGCGTCGGCCACCACGGCAATCGGCTCGTCAGTCGGAGCCTGATGTTCGACCGGCGAGGGACGCGGAACCGGAGCCATCGCGACCTCGGTTTCCGTTGCGGCGGCATCAGCCTCCGCAACGATCGTCGGCTCGGCGGCCGCAGCAGCCTGCGGGATCGGCGAGGGACGCGGAACCGGCGCCATCGCAACGAGCATCGGCGCGGCGTCGCTGTCGGGCGCTGCTTCCGGCGCAGTCTTCGGCGCATCCTTGGCCGTCGTCACCGGAGCGTCGCTGTCGTCATCGCCAGCGGCCGGAGCGGCCTTGCCGGACGCCTTCACATTGACCGTGCTTTCGGCGTTGTCTTCTTCCTCGTCGGCACCGCCGCCGAAGATGCGCTGCAGGAACGACTTACCGCCGCCACCACCAGACGCGCTGGCCATGACGATCGCGTCGCCGCCATTCGCCTTGCGGGCATTATAGGCAGCAAGCGCCTCGGCATAACCGGGCAGCGGCTTGCCGTCGGAGGGGATGTGCAGCGTCTTGCCATCCGGGAAGATGCGGACGAGCTGCTCGCGCGTCATCTTCGGCCAGTGACGAACGCTGCCGGTGTCCATATGGACGAAAGGCGAGCCCGACGTCGGATAGAAGCCGACGCCGCCGATCTGCATCTTGAGGCCGATCGCGCGGAGCTTGGGCAGCGCCACGTCGGGAATGTAGAAGTCCATCGCCTTGCCGAGCATATGCTGGCTGTGCTTGGCGACGCCGCGCGAGCGGGAGCGGAGCATGCCATTGGTCTCAGGCGACCGGTAGCCGCAGACGACCTTGATCGGCACGCGCGATCCGCTCTGCTGATAGACCTGCCAGATGAGGTCGAACAGATGCGGATCCATATTGGTGGGCTGGTTCTTGCGCCAGTCGCGCAGCACCCAGTTGAGGCGCTTGAGGCCTTCCGGGTCGTAGCGTCCGTTGCGCTTGAAGACGATCGTGCCGCCTTCATTGGTGTGGACATTGACGAGGGTCAGGGCCCTGTCGCCCGCGGCCGCGTCGGCTTCTCCGATACGGGCGGTCACCAGCATGGTGCCGGCGACGAGCGCCGAAGCCGTCGCTACACGAACAGTGGAAGCCACTCGCTTCCGCCATCCGCCGTTGCGCTGAGACTGATTCATGTGCCTAGTCAACCTGCTTCTGCGTCCACGGCCCGTTCGGGCGCCCCCGTCAAGGGCAGAATGCTTGAATAGAGTTAACCAGCATTTACCGTGATCGTCATTCTCTGGCCCTCAGTATCCGCACACAGTATGAGCGAACAATACTGGCGCACCATCCGGGCCAAGTGTGGCGACAACGGGGCAACACAAAGGCCGCGCATGGAAGCTCCATACGCGGTTTCGCATGTTCGGATGAGAATGTCGACCGTCTAGTCGGCGCTAAAGGCCGAGCGCGCGCTCCACGCGGGCGTTGTAACCATAGATGTCGGGCCGCGTCTGTAGCTTCCCTGCATCATCGACGAACGCCGTGAAATAGGTGATGTGAATGGGGATTTTCTTCGGCAGTTTGACCCAGCTCTCGCGCCCGCCGATCATTTTGCGCAGGCGCTGCTTGGTCCAGCCGCCTTCATAGGCGAGCAGCACGTCGGCGAAATCGAGCGGGTTCTGGACGCGCACGCAGCCATGGCTGAAGGCGCGCGAATCACGCTGGAACAGGCTCTTCGAGGGCGTGTCGTGCAGATAGACCGAATGCTCGTTCGGGAAGAGAAACTTGATCGAGCCGAGGGCATTGTCGTCGCCCGGAACCTGGCGGATCTGGATATTGCGCGCGCTCGCCGTGCTCCAGTCGATCGAGGAGGGGCTGACCGGGACAACCTTGCCGCCGACGCGCGCCAGGACCTGGTAGCCGTTGCGGGAGAGATAGGACGGGTCCCGGCGGACGTTCGGCAGCATCTCCTTCATGGTGATGGAGGCCGGTACGTTCCAGCTCGGATTGACGACGATCGATTCCATCTCGTCCGAGAAGATCGGCGTCTGATTGGTTGTCTTGCCGGTGACGACGCGCGTCTCGTGCACGACCTTGCCGTCGTCGACGACCCGGACTTCGAACTCGGGAACATTGACCGCGACATGGAAGGCGCCGAGATCGCGCGGCAGCCAGCGCCAGCGCTCCATATTGGCGATGATCTCGGCGGTGTTGTTCTTGCCGACGCCATTCAGGAACGCGATCGTATTGCCGCCGGCGGCGCCATCCGCCTTGAGGCCGCTCGACGCCTGAAAGCGCGCGACGGCCTCGGCCAGTGCGTTGTCGTAGAGATCGGGATTGTCGGTGGCAGGCGCGAGGCCGAGCCGGGCGCGCAGCAGCGGCACACGCGGATCGCTGACGCCGAGCTTCAGCAGCTTGCCTTCGGCAATCGGAGCCGGGGCATCGGCGGGAGCCTGTTGCCGAGCCTCGGCGAGGGCCGCCTTCAAGGCGCGATAGGCTTCATGCGGAGGATTGTAGCCGTCGACCGCCGCCGCTGCATCGGGCGCGGACGAGACACTGGCAAGGATCGCGACCGGATCGGGCAAGAGCGGCTTGATGGTGATCAGCTTGCCGACGGAGGCGGGATCGAGCCGGCCGGCATAAGCCTGGCGCGCATAGGTCAAGAGGGCCCGGTCGAGCGTAATTTCGACGGCAGCGGCAAGATCGGGCCCGAGCGGCGCTGTGCTGCCGAGGGTCTTTGCCGGCAGGCTGTAGGCGGCGGGATCGAGGCCGTCGTCGGCGGCGAGCGCGATCCGCGCCATGACCGCCTGCGCAGCCGGCGTCAGACGCCCGTCCTTCACCCAGACCGGCTTGTAGTCGCGTTCCGAATAGAACTCGGCCATCGCGGCGCGATCGCGTTTCTCGAGAAACGTTTCCTTCGCCGGCGCAATGGCGATTGCGGCCTTCAAGGCGATGGCGGCCGGATCGCTCGCGACATCGGCGACCGTCAGGCTGGCGACGCTGCCGGCGCGCTCGCGAAACGTCTTGCCTTCCGGCAAATAGGCGCTGGCCGTCCCCGCTGTCAGCGCGAGGAGCACCGTGCCCGCCAACAATGCCGTCAATCGCTTCTCGATCATGGCCGTTTCCTTGCCGAACTCCTGACAGACGACGCGCAAGCAGGCCTGTCGTTCCCGCCCAGCTTCCGTTTCCGGGCCGGCATATCCTTCAACGCCTGTTCGGGCGAAGGCGCTGCGATCTTCGTCACTCTGCCGCAAGTTCCTCTTCCCCCTCGGCAATGCCGAGTTCCTTGAGCTTGCGATAGAGGGTCGAGCGCCCGATTCCGAGTTTCCGGGCGACCGTTGCCATGCGGCCACGGTAATGGTCGATGGCGAGGCGGATCGTGTCCGCCTCGATGGCGTCGATCGTGCGAATATCGCCGTCCGCGCCAAAGATCGCGACGGGCGTGTCGGCGGTGAAGCTGCTCGCTGGCGCCGTGTCGGCCGCAGGTTCAGGATCGCTCGGCGCCGGTGACGGCGGGCTTCGCTGGGGATCGATCTGCGGGAACTCGCCGGCCGTGAGTGTCGGCCCGTCGGCGAGCACCACCGCGCGAAACATCGCGTTTTCAAGCTGGCGGATGTTCCCCGGCCAGGCGCCGCGCGCGAGCAAGTCGAGTGCGTCGGGCGCAATCGCCTGCAGGCGCGGCTTCTTCTCCTCGGCTGCAAAACGGGCGAGGAAATGCCGTGCAAGTTCCGGAATGTCCTCGCGCCGCTCGCGCAGTGGCGGTACGCGGATCGGGAAGACGTTCAGGCGATAATAGAGATCCTCGCGGAACCGGCCTTCCTTCACGAGGGCGATCAAGTCGCGATTGGTGGCCGAGATCAGGCGGAAGTCGACCCGCACCGGACGCTTGCCTCCCACGGGATCGACCTCACCCTCCTGCAACGCGCGCAGCAGCTTGACCTGCGCGTCGAGCGGCAGTTCGCCGACTTCGTCGAGGAACAGCGTGCCGCCATGGGCTTCCTGGAATTTTCCGGCGTGTTTCTCTGTCGCGCCGGTAAAGGCGCCGCGCTCATGGCCGAACAGGATCGATTCGACCAGATTGGCGGGGAGGGCACCGCAATTGACGGTCACGAAAGGCTTGGCGCGGCGCTCGCCCGAGCCCTGGATGGCGCGCGCGATCAACTCCTTGCCGACGCCGCTCTCGCCCTCGATGAGGATCGGGATCGACGAGCCGGCCGCGCGGCGCGCCAGCGCGATGACACGGTCCATGGCCGGGCTCGCCGTCACGATATCGCGGAAGCCGAGCGTGCCGGACGCCTGGCGCCTGACGCGGGCGAGTTCGCTTTCGAGGGTGCCGAGGCGCAAGGCATTGGCGATCGAGACTTCGATCCGCTCCGGCGACATCGGCTTGACGACGAAATCCGTCGCGCCGGCGCGCATGGCACCGACGACCGTATCGATGCCGCCATGCGCCGTCTGTACGATCACCGGCAGGTTGCGTCCGAGCGCTGGCAGGCGCTCCAGCACGCCCATGCCGTCGAGTTCGGGCATGACGAGATCGAGAATCATCAGCTGGAAGCGGTCGCCGTCCGGGCCGGCAAGCTGGTCGAGCGCCGCGCGGCCGTTGTCGGCGGTGACGACGTCATGGCCGAGCCGGCTCGCGGCTGCTTCGAGCAGCCGGCGTTGCACGGGATCGTCGTCGACGATCAGGATTCTCGCGGACATGAGGTCTGCATCGCTCCCGGCATCCGGGGAGGCGGCGTGCACCGCCGCGCCCCCATGCCAAGCGCGCATGATCGCGGCGCTTCCTTAACGCGGGCCTTACGTCCACCTTACGATCACGTCATTACCAATGTGTCATGGAGTGAAGTGTTGATCGAACGCGGCCCGTGACCCTATCTACGCAGTCACCATCCTCGACATCTGGACATCACCCTATGCGCCCGACTGCCAAGCCAGCCTTCGCCCCCGCCGGCGCCGCAACCGCGACGACGAGCGAGATCGGGCATCTGCCGGAATGGAATCTCACCGATCTCTATCCCGGCACGCACTCGCCTGCGATCGAGGCCGATCTCGCCCGCGCCAGCCGCGATTCGGCTGAGTTCGAGGCGAAGTGGAAGGGAACGCTGGATGTCCTAGCGCGCGAGGGGGGCCTGGTCGAGGCGATCCGCGCCTATGAGGCGCTGGATGAATTGCTGGGGCGGCTCGTTTCCTATGCCGGCCTCGTCTATTCCGGCGACACCACCGATCCGGCTGGCGCCAAATTCTATGGCGATGTCCAGCAGAAGGTGACCGATGCCGGCACGCATGTGCTGTTCTTCACTCTCGAACTGAACCGCATCGAAGACACCGTCATGGAAGCGGCGATGGCGGCCGATCCGGCGCTGGCGCATTACCGCCCGTGGATCGAGGATGTCCGCAAGGAGAAGCCGTATCAGCTCGAGGATCGGGTCGAGCAGCTCTTCCATGAGAAGTCGGTAACCGGGCGCGGTGCTTGGAACCGGGTCTTCGACGAGACGATGGCCTCGCTGCGCTTTGACGTGAGCGGCGAAATCCTGACGCTCGAGCCGACGCTCAACCTGATGCAGGACGCAGACGAGGCAAAGCGCAAGGCCGCCGCCGAGGCGCTCGCGGCAACCTTCTCCGAGAATATCCGCCTCTTTACCCTGGTGACGAACACCCTCGCCAAGGACAAGGAAATCTCCGATCGCTGGCGCGGCTTCGGGGATGTCGCCGAATCCCGTCATCTCGCCAACCGGGTCGAGCCCGAAGTGGTCGATGCGCTGGTTGCCGCCGTCCGTGCCGCCTATCCGCGCCTCTCACATCGCTACTATGCGCTGAAGGCGAAATGGTTCGGCAAGGAGCGGCTCGATCATTGGGACCGCAACGCGCCGTTGCCGAAGGTTGCGAGCCGCACGATTCCCTGGACGGAAGCGCGCGACACCGTGCTCTCGGCCTATCGCCGGTTTTCACCCGAGATGGCGACGATCGCCGAGCAGTTCTTCGACAAGGGCTGGATCGATGCGCCGGTTCGTCCGGGCAAGTCGCCCGGCGCCTTCGCCCATCCGACCGTGCCCTCGGCGCATCCCTATGTGCTGCTCAACTATCAGGGCAAGACGCGTGACGTGATGACGCTTGCGCATGAGCTCGGCCATGGCGTGCACCAGGTGCTGGCCGCGCCGCAGGGCGCGCTGATGGCGCCGACGCCGCTGACGCTGGCGGAGACGGCGAGCGTGTTCGGCGAGATGCTGACCTTCCGCGCATTGCTCGAGGCGACAACGGACGGCGTGCAGCGCAAGGCGATGCTGGCGTCCAAGGTCGAGGACATGATCAATACGGTCGTGCGCCAGATCGCGTTCTACACGTTCGAGCGGAAGGTGCACGAAGGGCGTCGGCAGGGTGAGTTGACGAGCGACGATCTCAATCGGTTCTGGATGGAGATCCAAGGCGAAAGCCTCGGGCCGGCGGTCGAATGCAAAGCCGGCTACGAGACATTCTGGACTTACATCCCGCACTTCATCCATTCGCCGTTCTATGTGTACGCCTATGCCTTCGGTGACTGTCTCGTGAACTCGCTGTACGGCCTCTACCAGGAGGCGCATCCCGGCTTCGTCGAGAAATACTTCGAGATGCTGAAGGCAGGCGGCTCGAAGCACCATTCGGAGCTCCTGGCGCCGTTCGGTCTCGATGCGCGCGATCCGGCGTTCTGGGCCAAGGGGCTCAAGGTGCTCGAAGGCTTCATCGACGAGCTGGAGGCCATGGACAAGGTTGGCTGACAACGAGGGCTGCCAGCCTGGGCGCGTCGCGACAGACACATCAGGTGCCACGATGAGCCGCTCGAATGCCGCGACGCCGGGTGCCCCCCTGCACGGCGAAGAGGCGATCATTCAGCAATTCCT
>DATMGR010000014.1:0-16036 GCA_035555375.1 Kaistia sp.
CTTTTCAGCGCGAAATGGCCTATATTAAGGGCCATGAGCGAGGATAGCACCCATCCACCGTCCGCACGGCGGGGCGTCGAGGTCATCGAGGCCTTCGTCGCCACCCTACCCGCGTCGCCCGGCGTCTACCGCATGCTGGGCGCTGCGGGCGATCCGCTTACGTCGGCAAGGCGCGCAACCTGAAAAAGCGCGTCGTCAACTATACGCGCCCCGAAAAACAGTCCGTCCGCATCCAGCGCATGATCGCCGCCACGGCGACGATGGAATTCACGACGACGCATACCGAGGCCGAGGCGCTCCTGCTCGAGGCGAACCTCATCAAGAAGCTCAAGCCCCGCTACAACATCCTGCTGCGCGACGACAAGTCGTTCCCCTATATCCTCATCACCGATCACGAAGCGCCGCAGCTCGTGAAGCATCGCGGCGCACGGACACGGAAGGGCGAATATTTCGGGCCGTTCGCCTCGGCTGGCGCGGTCGGCAACACAGTCTCGGCGATGCAGCGGGCGTTCCTCATCCGCACCTGCACCGACAGCGTCTACGAATCTCGCACGCGTCCCTGCCTGCTGCATCAGATCAAGCGCTGCGCGGCGCCCTGCACGCGCGAGATCTCGCTTGAGGATTATGCCGAACTGGTGCGCGAGGCGAAGGGCTTCCTGACCGGCAAGTCCTCGGCCATTCGCACCGAGCTTGCCCACGCGATGGGCGAGGCCAGCGCCGAACTCGATTTCGAGCGCGCCGCGATCTATCGCGACCGCCTCGCCGCGCTGAGCCATGTCCAGTCGCATCAGGGCATCAATCCGCAGGGCGTCGATGAGGCCGACGTCATCGCGGTGCATCAGGAAGGCGGGCAGAGCTGCGTGCAGGTGTTCTTCTTCCGCACTGGCCAGAACTGGGGCAACCACGCCTTCTATCCGCGCGCCGACAAATCGCTCGGGCCGAATGAGGTGCTCGCCGCGTTCCTGGCGCAGTTTTATGAGGACAAACCCTGCCCGCGTCTCATTCTCATCAGCCATGAGATCGAGGAAGCGGAATTGATCGCCGAGGCGCTCGGCGAGCATGCGGGACACCGGGTCGAGATCGCCGTGCCGAAGCGCGGAGAGAAGAAGGATCTCGTCGACCATGCAATGGCCAATGCCCGCGAGGCGCTCGGCCGCAATCTTGCCGAGACATCCAGCCAGGCGCGGCTTCTCGAAGGGGTGGCGGCCGCCTTTGCGCTCGAGGCGCCACCGCGCCGGATCGAGGTCTACGACAACAGCCACATCATGGGTACCAACGCGGTCGGCGGCATGATCGTCGCGGGACCGGCCGGATTCGTGAAGAACCAGTACCGCAAGTTCAACATCCGCTCCGAAGAGATCACGCCGGGCGATGATTTCGGCATGATGCGGGAGGTACTGACCCGACGCTTCTCGCGGCTGCTCAAGGAGCACGGTTCGCGCGAGGCGGCGCCCCGCGACGACGACGGCTTCGGCCCCTGGCCCGATCTCGTGTTCATCGATGGCGGCGCCGGACAGCTTTCGGCGGCGCGGAGCATTCTCGAAGAACTCGGCCTTGCCGGAGATGTGCCACTGGTCGGCATCGCCAAGGGACCGGACCGCGATGCGGGCCGCGAGAAATTCTTCATTCCCGGCCGCGAGGCCTTCATGCTGCAGCCGCGCGATCCGGTTCTCTATTTCGTGCAGCGGCTGCGCGACGAAGCGCACCGCTTCGCCATCGGCACGCACAGGGCCAAGCGCAAGGCGGCGATGACCGCCAATCCGCTCGACGAGATCGGCGGCATCGGCCCGACGCGCAAGCGCGCTTTGCTCGGCCATTTCGGCACGGCCAAAGCCGTCAGCCGCGCCTCGATCCCCGACCTCATCGCCGTTCCCGGCGTCTCCGCCCAGATGGCGCAGACGATCTACGACTTCTTCCACGAGCGGGGGGAATAGGCTCCGCCCGGATCGCATGTCAGGCCGCTCGGCCCCATTGCGGGAAGGGATCGTCGAGATTGGCGGCTGCCGCAGTCATCCCGGTGGTCACGCTGCCATGCAGGCAGGCATCAAGGCTGGCGCGGATCGCCGCCTCGTCCATGGCGGGGCCGCCGATGAAGACGAGTTCCTGCCGGCGATCGCCCCAGGTGTCATTCCAGCTGCGACGCATGATGGACACCGCCTCGGCATCGCGCGGCCAGCGCTCCTTCGGCACGGCCGCCCACCAATAGCCGAGGCCCTCGGTGCGCAGGATCGAGCCCGCGATCGACAGTTCGGCCAGCCATTGCGGACGTGTCGCGATCCAGAAATGGCCCTTGGCGCGCAGCACGCCGGGAAAGCCCCGCCCGAGCGCCTCATGGAGCCGCGCCGGATGAAACGGCCGCCGCGCGCGATAGACGAAGGAGCGAATGCCATATTCTTCCGTCTCGGGCACATGGCTGGCGAAGTTATAGAGTTCCTTCATCCAGAGCGGGTGCGCGCGCGAGCGCTCCTCGTCATAGAGGCCCGTATCGAGAACGAGTTCGAGCGGAGCCTGCGCGAAATCCGTCTCGATGATGCGCGCATCGCCATTCAGTCCGCGCACCACGCGTCGCACCTCGGCCAGATGCTCGGGCGTGACGTCGCGCACCTTGTTGATGACGACGATGTCGGCGAATTCGATCTGCTCGACGAGGAGATCGACCAGCGTGCGAAAATCATCCGGTCCGGCCGTCTCGCCGCGCTCGCTCAGGAGATCCTGCGAGGCATAGTCCTTGAGAAGGTTGGCGGCGTCGACGACGGTGACCATCGCATCGAGGCGGGCGATGTCGGAGAGCGAGTAACCCTGCTCGTCACGGAATTCGAAGGTCGCGGCCACCGGAAGCGGCTCGGCAATGCCCGTGCTCTCGATGAGCAGCGCGTCAAAACGGCCCTCATCGGCCAGGCGGCGGACCTCGTTAAGGAGGTCGTCGCGCAAGGTGCAGCAAATGCACCCATTCGTCATCTCGACCAGCTTCTCGTCGGTGCGCGAGAGATCGGCGCCGCCATCTCGAACGAGGTCGGCGTCGATATTCACCTCCGACATGTCGTTGACGATCACCGCGACCTTTCGGCCCTGGCGATTGTTGAGAACGTGGTTGAGCAGCGTCGTCTTGCCCGCGCCGAGGAAGCCGGAGAGCACGGTGACCGGCAGTCGCCGGTCATCTGAAGCGCGAAGGGACATGCGATCCTCATGTAACGTTATAACATAACGTTTGAGATGTAACCGCATCGCTCTCCCGATTGCAACGCCGCGCGAAGGGGCGCGGCGAGACGTCGCCCTATGCCAGCACCGATTTCAGCAAGAGGCCATGCACACCCTTCTCGCCGTTCACGGTCTGCGTGACGTGGAAATCGGCGGCGAGCGAGGCGAGGCGATAGGCGTCGCCGCGGCTCATTCCCGTGCGCTCGACGATGAACGTGATCATCTCGCGCACCGCGATGCGCATGGCTTCGTCGAGATCGGAGGAAAAGCCCATCGTCATATAGGCGGTGGGCGTCTCGCCGCGCGGCAAGGTCAGCAGCGGTGCGGCGCCGGTCTTCTTGTGGAGGACAAACGTGAACGTCCCGGTCAACGCGGTTTCGAGCGCGGTGACACACACCTCACCATGGCCCTGCACGCCATGTCCGTCGCCGCAGAGGAAATTTCCGCCCTCGGTCCAGACTGGCAGGAACAGGGTCGAGCCGGCGCCCAGATCCTTGTTGTCGAGATTGCCGCCGTGGAGCCGCGGCTCACGTGATGAGAGTTCGCCATAAACGGGCGGCGGCGCCACGCCCATGACGCCGAAGAATGGGACCAGCGGCAGCTCGGGTCCAAAGGGCAGCCTGCAGGTCTTCGCTTCCCTGTCGATCGGGATGTGGATCAGGTCGAGCTCGGGCAGGATGAAATCGTCCGGCAACGTGCCCTCGAAGAGGACGATGGCGTTGAACCCCCAATCGGCACCAAGCTCGATCGCGTCGATCCGCACCTCCAGCATGTCGCCCGGCTCCGCCCCCTCGACCGCGACCGGTCCCGTCAGGAGATGGCCGAAACGGACGGGCAGGTTCGCCGCATGGATCGCCCGCAATGAAGGCGAAACGGTCATGCCCGATCCCTCCGGCGGCAACAGTTCGGGCAGTGCCGTCAGCGTCTCGATCACGACGGTGTCGCCCGAGGCGACAGTCAGCACAGGCGGCGTCGCGGCGGCAAAGCGGCCCCAGAGCACGGTTTCCGGGGTCGCCTTCAGGTTATGTTCGGACATGGGAACTCCTCATGCGAATGCAAACGGGGAATGTCTGCATGCAAATCCCGCGCCTCACAGCATCATCGGGATCAAGGACTGCCGGGATCAACAACCCGCCGAGATCGCCGGGCGGCTCGCGTGAACAGGACGCTCGCGAGGCATCCAAGGCCGGCGAAGCCCATGACCCAGCCCATCGGAGCCGGTGTTCCGTTGGCCAGAAGCCCGACCAGCGCGGACCCGACCATGCCGCTGCCATACTGGATGGCGCCGAGCAGCGCCGAGGCGGTTCCTGCCTTGTGGTGGACGCTCGACAGCCCGCCAGCCACTGCGTTGGCGAGGATCAATCCATTGGCGGTTGCGAACAGCAGTTGGCCCGCCAGCAAGCCCCAGACGCCGCCGAAATCGGTCATCGTGACGATGGCGAGGCCAAGACCGCACAATGCGGCGCCGGAAGCACCGATGATGAGCAGGCGATCGCTGCCGATGCGCGTCACCAGGCGGACATTGACCATATTGGCCGCCATGACGCCAACCACGCCGGACGCAAAGACCAGCCCATATTGCTGCGGCGACAAGTGATGATAGCTGATGAAGGCGAACGCCCCGCCGGCGATATTGGCGAAGATGCCGCAATAATAGAAACCGATGGCGGCCGCGTAGCCAATCAGAAGCCGATTGCGCAAAAGCGGCGGATAGTCTCCGAGCGCATGCCAGATCGGACTGGCCTCCCTTGCGCCTGAGGCAAGCGTTTCCGGCAATGCCAGGATGGCCGCCAGCGTGGCCGCACCGATCACCACCAGAAACCAGAAGATCGCCTGCCAGGAGAAAGCCGCCAGGATCTGTGCGCCAACGCTCGGCCCCAGCAGTGGTGCGACGGCCATTACGGTCATCAGGCCCGAAAGCACCCGTGCCGCGTGGTTGCGGTCATAGAGGTCGCGAACCATCGCCCGGGCCAGCGCGACCCCTGCGCTGGCGCCCAGCGCCTGCACGACCCGCCAGCCGACGATCTGCCAGACATCCGTCGACAGGGCACAGCCGGCCGAGCCGATCACGAAGATCGCCACGCCGACCGCAACCGGTATTCGGCGGCCGAACCGGTCGCTGATCGGCCCCCAGAAGAGTTGCCCGAAGCCGAAGCCGAGCAGATAGGCGGAGATCGTGAATTGCAGCGAGCCTTCGCTGGCATTGAGCGCCCGGCTCATTGTCGGCAGCGCAGGCAGGAACAGGTCAGTTGAAATCGATGCGAAGGCGAGCAGCACAGCCAGGGTGACGAGCATCTGGGTGCCGTGTCGAACGGTAGTGGTGGCAGAAGTCACTGGGGAAGCATCTCCGAGACGAAGCTGATGATGGCCGTTATGGCCGCTCCTCCCAGGCTGCCGACGCCAGACTATCGGGAATGAGGACGCCTGTCGCCAGACCCGACAGCTGTGGATCGCGGCTGCTATCGACACCCTTCAGCGGAGATGGCGTGCTAGGTGTTTCTGTCGGGATCGCGACTCGCGGAGTGACTGGGCGCATGAATATCGAGCTCGGCAAGGTGGCCGGCCCCCATAGCGGGGGCGCGGAAGCGATGCTCGATGTCGAGGAACTGCTGGCGACCCGCCTTCTGGTTCAGGGCAATTCCGGCTCGGGCAAATCGCATCTGCTGCGCCGGCTGATCGAGCAGAGCGCGCCTTATGTGCAGCAGGTCATCATCGATCCCGAGGGCGATTTCGTCAGCCTGGCCGAGCGCTTCGGCCATGTCGTGCTCGATGCCGAGCGCGGACTTGGCGAACTCGAAGTGATCGCGACCCGCGTGCGCCAGCACCGCGTCTCCGCCGTGCTCAATCTCGAAAGCCTCGATGTCCAGATGCAGATGCGCGCCGCCGGCACGTTCCTGAATGCGATGTTCGATGCCGATCGCGAACACTGGTTCCCCGTGCTCGTCGTGGTCGACGAAGCCCAGCTTTTTGCGCCCGCCGTCGCCGGCGAGGTTTCGGAAGAGGCGCGCAAGCTCTCGCTCGGCGCGATGACCAATCTCATGTGCCGCGGCCGCAAGCGCGGCCTTGCCGGCATCATCGCGACGCAGCGGCTGGCCAAGCTCGCGAAGAATGTTGCGGCCGAGGCTTCGAACTTCCTGATGGGGCGCACCTTCCTCGATATCGACATGGTGCGCGCCGCCGACCTGCTCGGCCTCGAGCGACGGCAGGCCGAAACCTTCCGCGATCTCGGCCGCGGTCAGTTCGTGGCGCTCGGCCCGGCCCTGACGCGCCGGCCGATCACCGTGTCGGTCGGCACCGTCGAGACAGCGCCGCGCGCCGGAACACCCAAGCTGACGCCCCTCCCCGCTGAAGCAGCCGCCGCGCAGCGCGAGCTTGTGCTGGCTCCGGTGCCGGTCGATCTGGTGCGACCGGTCGAGCCGCGCGTGACGGCGCCAAGTGCTCCCACCATGCATGACCTTCTGGCGAGCCTGGCCCGCGAGGCACCGGCCGAAGCCGCCGAGGCGCCGGACGACGGGTTGACGCCGCAAGAGCGCGAAGCGCAGTTCCTGGTCATCGCGCGGGCCGTCATGGCCGAGCCGGGCGCGCCCTTCCGCGGCGAGGCGCCGCTCTACCAGGATTTCCTGGTCCGCTGCCGGATCCAGCGCCTGCCGGCGACCCTGCCGCTGGCGCAGTTCCGCTTCCTGCTCAATCTCGCGCGGACCGGCATCGATCCGGCGCTCGCCGAGACGGAGGATTGGCAGCGGGTCGTCGAACTCGCCCGCGCTTTGCCCGACGAGGCCCAGCTTTCTTTCCTGCTGATCGCCGCCGCGGCGCTGACCGGCGGCCCCTGCCCGTCCGATGCCGAACTCGCATTGCGGTCAGGAACCCATTCTGCAGGCCGCGCACGCAGCCGGCTGCGCCATCTCGAAAAGAGCGGCCATATCGTGTTGCGCGTCGATATCCGCGGTCATCGCGCGGCCGTCCTCCCCGATCTCGGCATCGAGACGGCGGCGGGAGACGCACGTGCGCCCTATGGCGACGGCTCCGTCGCAGCCGAATAAGGATCGGCCTCAGCCGAGGGACCGCACGAGATCCGGGAGTTCGCCAAGATCCGCGATCTGTCGGAAGTGGGGGTCCGCTGTCGGCGGCTCGACATACTCGAACGACCAGGTCAGCGGGTGCGGCACATAAACGCCCCAGCCGCCGGCGCCGATCGCGGGCGCAATGTCGGATTTCAAGGAATTGCCGACCATCAGCGCGCGCTCGGGACCATCGGCATGGCGGGCAAAGACCCGGCGATAGGTGTCGACGGTCTTGTCGCTCACAATCTCGACGGCATCGAACAGGTCGCCGAGGCCGGATTGCGCCAGCTTGCGCTCCTGGTCGAAGAGGTCGCCCTTGGTGATGAGGATGATGCGATAGCTTCCCGAAAGACGCTCGATCGCGTCGCGCGCATGGGGCAGCGTCTCGACGGGATGCGTCAGCAATTCACGGCCCGCCGCGAGGATCTCGCTGATGACGGCGGCATCGACGCGTCCTTCGGTAACCTCGATCGCCGTTTCGATCATCGAAAGCGTGAAGCCCTTGATGCCGAAGCCATAGAGCGCGAGGTTGCGCGTCTCGGCGGCGAGCAGCCGGCTCGAAATCACCTCGTCCTCGCCATGCGCTTCGAGCAGCGCCGTGAAGCGCTGCTCCGTCAGACGATAGAAATGCTCGTTTTGCCAGAGCGTGTCGTCGGCATCGAAGCCGATGGCCGTGATAGCGTGGTCGCTCATGCGGCGCCCCCTCATTCGTCGGCACCATCTAGCGCCCCTGCTGCGGCTGTCACCAGAGCTAAACGAAAGCCATGTTCGAAGGGGCCGGTCAGCATATCATCGGCCGACCGATTTAAGGACGGGAGGCAAGGCCAGCCATGACACGCGAAGAGTTAGCCGGGATCTATCGCGGCTATATCGAATGCCTGAACAGACAGGACTGGGCGATGCTCGGCAGTTTCGTCGATGAAGCCGTCGAATATGGCGGCAAAGCCATCGGCCTGGCCGGCTATCGCGCCATGCTGGAGCGCGATTTCGAGGCGATTCCCGATCTCCGCTTCGTGATCCAGCTGCTGGTCTCGGATCCACCCCACATCGCCAGCCGGCTGCAGTTTGATTGCACGCCGCGCGGCCTGCTGTTCGACCTTCCCGTCAACGGCAAGCGAGTCCAGTTTGCAGAGAATGTGTTCTACGAATTCTCTGACGGGCGGATTCGGACCGTATGGTCGATCATCGACACCGCCGCCATCGCGCGGCAGATCTGAACGGATTCAGATGCTGCAGACCTGCATGCGGCAACGGTTGATGGACAGCCTCGACGGCAGTGAGCTCAGCGCTTTTTAGCTCAGGCGGTCGCCTTGGCGGCGCGCTTCGGGCGCGTCTTCGGCGGCGCTGCGGCGATCGCGGCGCGCTCTTCTTCTTCCTTGGCCATGCGCAGCGCCTTCAGCTTGGCAGTGCGCTCACGCAAGGACTTCGACGCGTCGACGACACCCTTCTGGGTCTTGTCGAACTTGGCATCGGCTTTCTGACGGGCATTCGAGGGTTCGGGCATCATCGTCTTTCCTTGGTACGAGACCTTGGTACAGAGAGCCCTGGCGGCCGGCCGCCCATAGGGGCGCCGACCGTTCCGGCAGTATCAGCGCGTCCGACTCAACGAGCCGCCGGACGCGGAGGAGCACCCTTGGCACCCGCGACGCGGGGCTTGGGCTTCGGTGCTGCGATCAGACCCTCGCGGATCGCCTGCTTGCGTGCGAGCTTACGGGCACGACGAATGGCCTCGGCCTTTTCGCGCACGCGCTTCTCGGAGGGCTTCTCATAGGCGTTGCGCATCTTCATTTCACGGAAGACGCCTTCACGCTGCAGCTTCTTCTTGAGAACCCTCAGCGCCTGATCGACATTGTTGTCGCGAACCAAAACCTGCAAATTCTATCCTAACGTTTTTACTGGACCGCCCGCTACCGGGGGCGCGATGAAGACGCGCGAGCGAGAGGGCGAAGTTTGACCATTACCATAGATGTGCGCGGCCTGCCTCCCCGGAAAGCAGGCTGCGCCGCTTTTTTGAACGCGGACGGATCGGCAGCGTTCCTCGGCTTTCGCCGCGATCAGGCTTCCTGGATCGCCGAAAGCTTCCAATCGCCACCGGCGCTGCGGACAAAAGTCCACAGTTCGGTCGCCTCGGTCGGGTGCGATTCGTCTCCCGAAACGACGAGGCCGTCCTTGCGATCCCGCATCACGTCGCGGCTTTCGTAGCGCATGGCGACGGTCGCATAATCGCTGTCACCTTCGCGCCAGGCCTCGGCGAGGTCGCCCTGCAGCAGCTTCACGTCGGTGACGTCGTTGCGAACGCCGGATGTCGCGTTCTGGCTGAGTTCCTCGGAGAGATAGGACATGATCTCGGGCGTCGTCAGCGAGCGGAGCCCGGCATAGTTCTCCTTGCCGAACGCGGTCTGGACCTTCGTCAGCAGTTCCTCGAAAGTGTCGAGGTCGCTGTCGAGAATGCCGACTTCGTCATTGGCATTGCGGGCATTGACCGGACGCGGCGAACGCGCGTCGACCGAACCGCTGCCGAGGCCGAAGCCACCGAGGCCGCCAAACGCGGGTCGCGACGAAACCTCGTCAGGCGTGTCCCTATAGGCCGGACCGGACGCCATCGCCGTCTGCGGCGACTGCTGGCGACGATTGGCGAAGAAGCGGAACAGGAACATCGCGCCGATGGCGAGCAGAGCGATCTGCAGGATCATGCCGAACGCGCCGGCCATGCCGCCAAAGCCATGGCCGAGCAGCAGGCCGATCAGGCCGCCGATCGCGAGGCCGCGCAACATCGAGCCGCCGAAACCGCTGAAGAGACCGGGACGCGCGGCTTGCATGCCGGCGGCAGGAGCAGCCGCAGGGGCCGTCTGCTGCGTCATCGAGCGCTGCATCGGCTGCGTGGCCGTCGGCGCCGTCGGTGTGGTCGCAGGCGTCGAATAGGTGCGCGCACCGCGGCTGCCGAAGCTGCCGCCACGACGGGCATCAGCGGTGTCGACGAAGGCAAGGCTCGTCGTCAGCAGGATGGCCAGGACGGCGAGCGGCGTCGTCAGGCGCTTCCAGAATCGCATCGGTTCTCCCCAAGGCAAATGTTTCACGCGAGATATATAGGGACGGCATCAGGCGATTTTGAGAGGCGCAACACTTCGACCACGCGGCCGACCGTGCTATGAGCGCCGCTTCTTTCCCTGCCGGCTTTGCCGGATGAGCTTGACGGATCTGCCATGAGCTTCACGGTCGCCGCCTTCTATCGCTTCGCCGCGCTGCCGGATTGCGCGGAGATTCGGCCGGAACTCGAAGCCTTCTGCGCCGCCAACGCCATCAAGGGCACGATCCTTCTCGCCCATGAAGGCATCAACGGCACCGTTGCCGGCGAGACCGCCGCGATCGAGGCGCTGCTGGCGCTGTTTGCCGAAGGCGACCTGTTCGCCGGCCGGCTCGACGGGATCGACGTCAAGCTCTCGTCGGCGGCAGCGATGCCGTTTCGCCGCCTCAAGGTGAAGCTGAAGCGCGAGATCGTGACGCTTGGCGTCGAGGATATCGATCCTGCCACGCAGGCCGGCATCTATGTCGATCCGGCCGACTGGAACAGCGTCATCAGCGATCCCGAGGTGCTGGTGATCGATACGCGTAACCGCTTCGAGGTCGCGATGGGCAGTTTCGAGGGAGCGGTCGACCCCGAAACCCGCAAGTTCTCGCAATTTCCGAATTATGTGAGCCGCGCGCTGGATCCGTCACGCCACAAGCGAGTCGCGATGTTCTGCACCGGCGGCATCCGCTGCGAAAAGGCGAGCGCCTATATGCGCGCGCAGGGATTTGCAGAAGTGCTGCACCTCAAGGGCGGCATCCTGCGCTATCTCGAAGAAGTGCCGGCCGAAGAGAGCCTCTTTCGCGGCACATGCTTCGTCTTCGACGAGCGAATCGCGCTCGGGCCGGGCCTTAAGGAAGCCGGCCCGGCAGCGGAAACCGATCTCTAGGCGGACGGTTCGCTCTCAGCCGCATCGTCACGCAGATAGGGCTCGACCGATCCGGTCAGCTTGATCGTCAAAGGATTGCCGAAACGATCGCGCGCCTTGCCGGCGGCGACGCGGACCCAGCCCTCGCTGACGCAATATTCTTCGACATTGGTCTTCTCGACGCCCTTGAAGCGGATGCCAATGCCGCGCTCCAAGAGTTCCGCGTTGTAGAAGGGGCTGCGCGGATCGCTGGACAGCCGGTCGGGCAGGGTTTCGCTCATCGTGTTGTTCTCCTTGGCCCGGGTCGCGGGATGGCTGCCGGCCCCAAGGCCCGGCGAACCCGCGATGCAATAGCCGCCCTCGCCACGGATGCCAACAGCCTGCCTGTCGCGATGTGCCCTGCGGCAGACAGTCCGTCCACCGGATCGCGCCTTCCCAGCCGCGGCAGCGCCACTCAATATGGGTGATCCCCCGGTTCAGAAAGCGATCCCATGGCACTGAAGCTCAACATCATCATCGTCAGCACGCGGCCCGGCCGGATCGGACCGCATATTGCGCGCTGGTTCCATGACTTCGCCAAGGAGAACAGCGCGTTTGACGCCGAACTTGTCGATATCGCCGCCTTCAACCTGCCCGTCTTCGACGAGCCGCGCCATCCGCGCCTGAAGCAATACGAGCACGCCCACACCAAGGCCTGGAGCGCCTCGGTCGAGGCTGCGGACGCGTTCGTCTTCGTGACGCCCGAATATAACTTCTTCGCGCCGCCCTCCTTCGTGAACGCGGTGAGCTATCTCTCGAGCGAATGGGCCTTCAAGCCGGCGGGTCTCGTCTCCTATGGCGGGATTTCGGGCGGTCTCCGTGCGGCGCAATCAGAGAAGTCGCTGCTCACCACCGTCAATGTCATGCCGATTCCGGAAAGTGTCGCCGTGCCGATGGCGCCGAAGCTGATCACGGATGGCGTGTTCGAGCCGAACGAACTGATCCTTGCCGGCGCCAAGCCGATGCTGGACCAGCTTCACCGCTGGGCAACGGCGCTGAAGACGATGCGCGCGCCCGTCAGCGCGTGACGAAGCTGACCGCGGTCAACGCGACGATATAGATGCCGGCCGTCGTCAGCATGAAGAAGACGGCGGCCGAGCCGAGATCCTTGGCCCGCCGCGCGAACTCCGAACGCTGCGGCGAAATCTCGTCGACGATCGTCTCGATGGCGGTGTTGAGCGCCTCGACGGCCAGTGCCGCCATCGCCAGCAGACCGAAGACGCCGATCTCAGCCGGCGAGCGGCGCAGGACGATGAGCCATGCAACGCCGACGATCGCGGCCGCCAGTTCCATGCGCGCCGCGACTTCGCTGCGGAACAGGATGGCGACGCCCGATGCCGACCATTGCCAGGCGGCGCCGAAATGTTCGATCCAGGTGCGCATGTCGGCTTGCCACTCCATAGACGGCTGAGGACATGCCGTCCGCTTATCCGTCTTTTGTGTGATTTGAATGTCGGTCGCGGCCGCCATAATTCCAGCCCCTGCCCCGTGCGGAAGCGAAACCATCGACCTTGGCTTGTGGCCGGCCGGGTCGGATGCGATATGAAGCGGAGCGCGAGGGAGATGGCATGAGCGAGATTCACGGCTTCGAGGCGAGGCGGCCTCAGCGGGCACTTCTCCTGTCGCTGCCCAATATCCTCACTTATGGCCGGATCGTTGCCGTGCCGCTTGTCGTGTTCTGCGTCGTCGGCGGGCGCGACGCCTGGCGCTGGATCGCGCTGGCGCTGTTCATCCTCGCCAGCATCACCGATTATCTCGATGGCTATCTCGCGCGGATCTGGAAGCAGCAATCCTCGCTCGGCCGCATGCTCGATCCCATCGCCGACAAGCTGCTCGTCTCGGCTTGTCTGCTCGCACTGGTGTTCGAACGGACGATCGGCGGCGTCGCGATCTGGGCCGCTCTGATTATCCTTTCGCGCGAGATTCTCGTTTCGGGCCTTCGCGAATATCTCGCCGAACTGCGCGTCAGCGTGCCCGTGACGCGCCTTGCGAAATGGAAGACCGCGACGCAGATGGTGGCCATTGCCTTCCTTCTTGCAGGGCCCGCCGGCGACCTCCACTTTCCCTATACGACGACCATCGGCCTCGGCCTGCTCTGGATCGCGGCGCTCGTCACGCTCTACACGGGCTACGACTATTTCCGCGCCGGGCTCGGCCATATCCTGGACGAGGAGACATGAAGCTCCTGTATTTCGCCTGGGTGCGCGAGCGCATCGGACTGAGCGACGAGACCATCGAACCACCAGCGCATGTCGGAACCGTCGGCGACCTTCTGGATTGGCTCAGGACAAGAGGCGAAGGCTATGAAGCGGCCCTTGTCGAGCCGGCAGCCATCCGCGTCGCACTCGATCGGGATCATGCCGAACACGACGCCTCGATCATCGGGATTCGCGAGGTCGCGCTCTTCCCGCCCATGACCGGAGGCTGAACATGGCCCTGATCCGTACGGCCGTCACCGACGCACCGCTCGATCTGGCGGGCGAATTTGCCGGGGTCTCGAACGGCCGCGCCGATGTCGGCGCCGTGGTGACCTTCACCGGGCTCTGCCGCGACGAGGACGGCCGACTCGAGGCGCTCGAACTCGAACACTATCCCGGTATGGCCGAGGCCGAGATCACCCGCATCGCGACGCTCGCCGCCGAGCGTTGGGAGGTCGAAGCGCTGACCGTGTTGCATCGCTATGGCAAGGTGAAGCCGGGCGAGGCGATCGTGCTGGTGGTCGCCGCATCGAGCCATCGCCATGCCGCCTTCGAGGCGGCGGAGTTCGTGATGGACTTCCTGAAGACGCATGCGCCCTTCTGGAAGAAAGAACACAAGCTCGACGGCAGCGCGACCGGCTGGGTCGAAGCGCGGATCACTGACGACGAGGCGGAAGCCCGCTGGAGCAAGGACGCGTGACGCTGGAGGAGATCGGCCGCGCCTCGGCCCTGTTCGGCCGCGACGCGGCGCTGGCGGCTGACCTGCTGCCGCATTCGGTCGCCGCCGGCGATGGCGCCCACGACATCGCCCATATTCTCCGCGTCTGGAAGGCAGCCGACACCATTCAGGCGGCCGAGGGCGGCGACCGCGCCATACTGGTCGCCGCCGTGCTGCTGCATGACTGTGTGGCGGTCGAGAAGAACGCGCCGGACCGCAACCTGGCCTCGCGCCGCGCGGCCGAGCACGCCTCACATCTACTGCGCGACCTTGGATGGAGCGAGACCGCGATAGCCACGGTCGCTCATGCCATCACCGCGCACAGTTTCTCGGCCGGAATTGCGCCCGAGACCATCGAGGCGAAGATCCTGCAGGACGCAGACCGACTCGATGCGATCGGCATGATCGGCGTAGCGCGCTGCTTCTATATCGGCGGCCGTCTCGGCAGTGCACTTTACGATCCCTTCGATCCCGAAGCCGAGGCGCGGCCGCTCGACGACAAGCGCTATGCGCTCGATCATTTCGGCGCCAAGCTGTTGAAGCTCTCGGCCGGGTTCAACACAGAGACCGGCCGCGCAATCGCGGCGGTCCGCCACGCCCGGCTGCTGAATTTCCTGGATGCGCTCGCCAGCGAAATCTGAGAGCCTCCACCCGCAACGACAAGGGGTTCGATCATGCTGACCGTCTGGGGCCGCACCAATTCCACCAACGTCAAGAAGGTCTTGTGGTGCCTTGAGGAGATAGGCCTCCCTTATGAAAACATCCCGGCGGGCGGCGCCTTTGGCATGGTTCAGGATGCGGACTATCGCGCCATGAATCCGAATGGCCTCGTGCCGACGGTGAAAGATGGCGAGCTCATCCTCTGGGAATCCAACTCCATCGTCCGCTATCTCGCGGCGCGCTATGCGCCGGCCGTTCTGGCTGCCGAAGATCCGGGTCAGCGCGCGCTCGCAGATCGGTGGATGGACTGGACCTCGTCGACCATCGCGCCGGCCATCGCGCCGATCATCTGGGGCCTGCTCAGGACAAAGCCCGAAAATCGCGATCTCGCCGCGATCGAGGCGGCCCGGAAGCGGGCGTCCGAAGCCCTCGCGATCGCCGATCAGGCGCTCGGCCGCACGCCCTATCTTTCCGGCGACAGCTTCGGTATCGGCGACATCCCGCTCGGCTGCTTCGCCTATGCCTGGTTCGGCGTGCCGATCGAGCGGCCGGACCTCCCCAATCTCAAGGCCTGGTATGCCCGGCTGGCCGAACGGACGGCCTATCGCAAGGCGGTCATGATCCCGCTGACCTGACAAAAAAAGGCCGGGCAAATGCCCGGCCATTTCATTCAGATGATCCGACTGCGATCAGCCGACGATCTCGACGCCCGAGAACCAGTAGGCGATCTCCTGCACGGCCGTCTCCGGGGCGTCCGAGCCGTGCGCCGAGTTCTCGCCGATCGACAGCGCGAATTCCTTGCGGATCGTGCCTTCGGCGGCGTTGGCCGGGTTGGTGGCGCCCATCACTTCGCGATAGCGGGCGATGGCGTTCTCGCCTTCCAGCACCTGCACGACCACCGGCTCGGAGATCATGAAGTCGACCAGTTCGCCGAAGAACGGACGGGCGCTGTGGACGGCGTAGAAGGTCTCGGCTTGGGCGCGCGTCATCTGAATGCGCTTCTGGGCGACGATGCGCAGGCCGGCCTTCTCGATCACGGCATTGATCGCGCCGGTGAGATTGCGACGGGTGGCGTCGGGCTTCAGGATCGAAAAGGTACGTTCGGTCATTGGGGGCTGCACAACATTTGGCTGAATGGAGGTGGCGGCTTATAGCGGCGCGTTCCCGTAACGCCAAGGCGCTCCCCGTACCCCCATGCTTTTGATCAATGACCTGACCTTCACCGCC
>DATMGR010000015.1:0-13047 GCA_035555375.1 Kaistia sp.
GGATGCAGGATGTTGTTGGTCGACATCATCAGGACGCGCGCTTCCAGCTGCGCCTCAAGCGACAGCGGGACGTGCACGGCCATCTGATCGCCGTCGAAGTCGGCGTTGAAAGCCGAGCAGACTAGCGGATGCAGCTGGATCGCCTTGCCTTCGATCAGTACCGGCTCGAAAGCCTGGATGCCGAGGCGGTGGAGCGTCGGGGCGCGGTTGAGCAGGATCGGATGCTCACGGATGACCTCGTCCAGGATATCCCAGACCTCGGGCCGCTCCTTCTCGACGAGCTTCTTCGCCTGCTTCACCGTCGAGGAGAAGCCCTTGGCGTCGAGGCGCGAATAGATGAACGGCTTGAACAGCTCGAGCGCCATCTTCTTCGGCAAGCCGCACTGATGCAGCTTCATTTCCGGGCCGACCACGATGACCGAACGGCCGGAATAGTCGACGCGCTTGCCGAGCAGGTTCTGGCGGAAGCGGCCCTGCTTGCCCTTCAGCATGTCGCTGAGCGACTTCAGCGGACGCTTGTTGGCGCCCGTGATGACGCGGCCGCGGCGGCCATTGTCGAACAGCGCGTCGACGGCCTCCTGCAGCATGCGCTTCTCGTTGCGGATGATGATGTCCGGCGCGCGCAGCTCGATCAGGCGCTTCAGGCGGTTGTTGCGGTTGATGACGCGGCGATAGAGATCGTTGAGATCCGACGTCGCGAAACGGCCGCCATCGAGCGGGACGAGCGGGCGCAGGTCCGGCGGAATGACCGGGATCTGCGTCATGATCATCCATTCCGGGCGATTGCCGGACTCGATGAACGCTTCGACGAGCTTCAGCCGCTTGCCGAGCTTCTTCGGCTTCAGCTCCGACGTCGACGTCGCGATTTCCTCGCGCAGATCGACAGCCAGCTTCTCGAGGTCGAGCGCGATCATCATTTCGCGGATCGCCTCGGCGCCGATCAGCGCCGTGAAGCTGTCATCGCCATATTCGTCCTGGGCGCGCAGATACTCTTCCTCGGAGAGGAGCTGACGCTCCTTCAGCGGGGTGAGGCCGGGCTCCAGAACGACGTAGTTCTCGAAATAGAGGATGCGCTCGAGATCCTTGAGCGTCATGTCCATCAGCATGCCGATGCGCGACGGCAGCGACTTCAGGAACCAGATATGGGCAACCGGGGCCGCGAGCTCGATATGCCCCATGCGGTCGCGCCGGACGCGCGCCAGCGTGACCTCGACGCCGCACTTCTCGCAGATGATGCCCTTGTACTTCATGCGCTTGTACTTGCCGCACAGGCACTCGTAGTCCTTGATCGGCCCGAAGATGCGCGCGCAGAACAAGCCATCACGCTCCGGCTTGAACGTGCGGTAGTTGATGGTCTCAGGCTTCTTGATCTCGCCGTAGGACCAGGACAGAATCTTCTCAGGGCTCGCAATGTGAATGCGGATCTGGTCGAAGTTCTGCGCGGGCTGGGCCAGCGGGTTGAAGATGTTCGCGATTTCCTGATTCATCGCCGATCTCCTATGTCGGCCGCCGGGCGGGGGCAAAACCCCTCGCACCGGCCGGCTTGACCAATTTCCATGGATCCAGAGGGAAGCGGCGGATTACTCCGCCGCATCCCGAATCCGTTCGGCCGCTTCCAGCGCCATCTTGGACTGGTTGAGCTCGACGTCGAGACCGAGCGAGCGCATTTCCTTGACCAGAACGTTGAAGCTCTCCGGAATACCGGCCTCGAACGTGTCGTCGCCGCGGACGATCGCCTCATAGACCTTGGTCCGGCCGGCGACGTCGTCCGACTTCACCGTCAGCATCTCCTGCAGCGTGTAGGCGGCGCCATAGGCCTCGAGTGCCCACACCTCCATTTCGCCGAAGCGCTGACCGCCGAACTGGGCCTTGCCGCCGAGCGGCTGCTGGGTGACCAGCGAGTACGGTCCGATCGAGCGGGCATGGATCTTGTCGTCGACGAGGTGGTGCAGCTTCAGCATGTAGATGTAGCCAACCGTCACCTTGCGATCGAACGACTCGCCCGTCCGCCCGTCGAAGAGCGTGACCTGACCGGACGATTCGAGACCCGCCTTCTTCAGCATTTCGACGATGTCGGGTTCGCGGGCACCGTCAAACACCGGCGTCGCGATCGACACGCCCTTCGAGAGATGCTGGCTGAGCTTGACGACGGACGCATCGTCGAGATCGACCACCTTCTCGTTCTTGGCATTGTCGCCATAGACTTCGTCGAGCTGGACACGCAGCGGCGTGACATTGCCGCTTTTTTTGTAGTCTTCCAGCATCTTGCCGATCTTGAGGCCCATGCCGGCACAAGCCCAGCCGAGATGGGTCTCGAGGATCTGACCGACATTCATGCGGCTCGGCACGCCGAGCGGATTGAGCACGATGTCGACATGCGTGCCATCTTCGAGGAACGGCATGTCCTGCACCGGAACGATGCGGGAAACGACGCCCTTGTTGCCATGGCGGCCGGCCATCTTGTCGCCCGGCTGGATCTTGCGCTTCACCGCGACGAAGACCTTGACCATCTTCATCACGCCGGGCGGCAGTTCGTCACCGCGCTGCAGCTTCTCGACCTTGTCGATGAACCGCTTCTCCAGACGCTTGCGGCTCTCGTCATACTGGCCGCGCAGCGCCTCGATCTCGCCCATCAGCTTCTCGTCAGCGACAGCGAACTGCCACCACTGGCTGCGCGGATATTCCTCCAGAACATCACGGGAGAGCACCGTCTCCTTCTTGAAGTTCTTCGGGCCGCTCGAGGCGGTCTTGCCGTTCAGCATGTCCGAGAGGCGGCCATAGACGTTGCGGTCGAGGATCGCCTGCTCGTCGTCGCGGTCCTTCGCGAGACGCTCGATTTCCTCGCGCTCGATCGCCATCGCGCGCTCGTCCTTCTCGACGCCATGCCGATTGAACACCCGCACTTCGACGATCGTGCCGGTCACGCCCGGCGGGACGCGCAGCGACGTGTCACGCACGTCGGACGCCTTCTCGCCGAAGATGGCGCGCAGAAGCTTCTCTTCCGGCGTCATCGGGCTTTCGCCCTTCGGCGTGATCTTGCCGACGAGGATGTCGCCTGCCTGAACGTCGGCGCCGATATAGACGATGCCGGCTTCGTCGAGGTTCTTCAGCGCTTCTTCCGAAACGTTCGGAATGTCGCGCGTGATTTCCTCAGGCCCGAGCTTCGTATCGCGCGCCATCACCTCGAATTCCTCGATATGGATCGAGGTGAAGACGTCGTCGGAAACGATCCGCTCGGACAGGAGGATCGAGTCCTCGAAGTTGTAGCCATTCCACGGCATGAACGCGACGAGCACGTTGCGGCCGAGTGCCAGATCGCCGAGATCCGTCGACGGTCCGTCGGCAAGAATGTCGCCACGGCCGACGATGTCGCCGACACGCACCAGCGGACGCTGGTTGATGCAGGTCGACTGGTTCGATCGCTGGAACTTCATCAAGCGATAGATATCGACACCCGACTTCGAAGGATCAAGGTCCTCCGTCGCGCGAATGACGATACGGGTCGCATCGACCTGGTCGACGATGCCGCCGCGGCGAGCCGCGATCGCAGCGCCGGAGTCGCGGGCAACGACCGCTTCCATGCCGGTTCCGACGAACGGAGCCTCGGCGCGGACCAGCGGCACGGCCTGACGCATCATGTTAGAGCCCATCAGGGCGCGGTTCGCATCGTCATTCTCGAGGAACGGGATCAGCGAAGCCGCGACCGAAACGAGCTGCTTCGGCGAAACATCCATGAAATCAACGCGATCGGACGTAACCATCACGTTCTCGCCGGCATGGCGGGAAACGATCAGGTCCTCGGTCAGCTTGCCGGAGGCATCGAGCTTCACATTCGCCTGAGCGACGTAATATTTCGATTCCTCCATCGCCGAGAGATAGATGATCTCGTCGGTGGCAGCCCCGTCCTTGACGCGCCGGTACGGGCTCTCGATGAAGCCGTACTTGTTGACGCGAGCAAACGTCGCCAAGCTGTTGATCAGACCGATATTCGGGCCTTCCGGCGTCTCGATCGGGCAGATGCGGCCGTAATGGGTGGGGTGCACGTCGCGCACCTCGAAACCGGCGCGCTCGCGCGTCAGACCACCCGGTCCAAGCGCCGAGAGACGACGCTTATGCGTGATCTCGGAGAGCGGATTGGTCTGGTCCATGAACTGCGAGAGCTGCGAGGAGCCGAAGAACTCGCGCACGGCGGCAGCCGCTGGCTTGGCGTTGATGAGATCCTGCGGCATGACGTTGCCGATCTCGACCGACGACATGCGCTCCTTGATGGCGCGCTCCATGCGGAGCAGGCCGACGCGGTACTGGTTCTCCATGAGCTCGCCGACCGACCGCACACGGCGATTGCCGAGATTGTCGATGTCGTCGATCTCGCCCTTGCCGTCGCGAAGGTCGACCAGCATCTTGATGACCGCGAGGATGTCCTCCTTGCGGAGCACGCGGACAGTGTCCTCGGCCGTGAGGTCGAGACGCATGTTCATCTTGACGCGGCCAACGGCCGAGAGGTCATAGCGCTCGCTGTCGAAGAACAGCGACTGGAACATCGCCTGCGCGGAATCCATCGTCGGCGGCTCGCCGGGACGCATCACGCGATAGATGTCGAACAGCGCATCCTCGCGCGTCTCGTTCTTGTCGACGGCGACGGTGTTGCGGATATAGGCGCCGACATTGATGTGATCGATGTCGAGGACAGGAATTTCCTCGTAGCCGGCCGTCTCGAGCGTCGCGAGCAGCTTCTCGGTGATCTCCGCGCCGGCCTCGGCATAGATCTCGCCCGTCTGCGGATTGACGATATCCTCGGCGACATAGCTGCCGAACAGATCTTCAGCCGTCACCTTCAGGGCCTTGACGCCCTTCTCGGCGATCGCGCGAGCGGCGCGCGCCGTCAGCTTCTTGCCCGCCTCGACGACCACTTCGCCCGTGTCGGCGTCGACGAGATCGGTCGCCGCCTTGATGCCGCGCATGCGGTTGGCATCATAGGGCATGCGCCAGCCGTCGCCGGCCTTCGAGTAGACGATCTGGTTGTAAAACGTCTCGAGGATCTCCTCGGCGTCCATGCCGAGGGCGAACATCAGCGAGGAGACCGGAATCTTGCGACGACGGTCGATACGCGCATAGACGATGTCCTTCGCGTCGAACTCGATGTCGAGCCACGAGCCGCGATAGGGAATGATGCGAGCCGCGAACAGGAGCTTGCCCGACGAATGGGTCTTGCCCTTGTCGTGATCGAAGAAGACGCCCGGCGAGCGGTGCATCTGCGAGACGATCACGCGCTCGGTGCCGTTGACGATGAAGGTGCCGTTCAGCGTCATGAGCGGCATTTCGCCCATGTACACTTCCTGCTCCTTGATATCCTTCACGGACTTGGCGCCCGTATCCTCATCGACGTCGAACACGATGAGACGCAGCGTCACCTTGAGCGGCGCCGAGAAGGTCATGCCACGCTGGCGGCACTCGTCCACATCATATTTCGGCGCATCGAAATCGTAGCGCACGAATTCGAGCAGCGCGGTGTTCGAGAAGTCCGAGATCGGGAAGACGGATTTGAAGACGGCCTGCAGACCTTCGTCGGGACGCCCACCCTTCGCTTCCTCGACCATGAGGAATTGGTCATAGGATGCCTTCTGAACCTCGATGAGGTTCGGCATCTCGGCGACGTCGCCGATGGACCCGAAGAATTTGCGGATGCGCTTACGACCGGTGAATGCCTGGGCCATGTTCGCTCCTTCTATGTTCAAGAACGGCTGTCCGGAAAGCCGTATAGCCGCGTTTCGGCGCGGCTTTCTGGACAGCGGTCCCTGAGGACCTGGATGATCGACCGGCCCCGAGGATCGGAGCCGGCCGTATTTTCATAACTTACTTGACGTCGACCTTTGCGCCGGCGCCTTCCAGCTGGGCCTTGAGCTTGGCAGCCTCGTCCTTGGACACGGCTTCCTTGACGGCCTTCGGAGCAGCTTCGACCAGGTCCTTGGCTTCCTTGAGGCCAAGAGCGGTGATCGCGCGGACTTCCTTGATGACGTTGATCTTGTTCGCGCCAGCCTCGACGAGGATGACATCGAACTCGGTCTTCTCTTCGACCGGAGCAGCAGCAGCCGCACCGCCGCCAGCAGCCGCAACCGCGACCGGGGCAGCAGCCGAGACGCCCCACTTCTCTTCGAGAAGCTTCGACAGCTCGGCAGCCTCGAGAACGGTCAAGCTCGAGAGTTCTTCAACAATCTTCGAAAGATCAGCCATTTCAGTTTCCTATCAGTTCGAATTCAGGTGATCGGAGAACGGCCTTACGCCGCTTCATCCTTCTTGGCATAGGCACCAAACACGCGTGCGAGCTGACCCGCAGGCGCATTGACGACGGACGCGATCTTCTGAGCCGGAGCCTGGATCAGGCCGATCAGCTTGCCGCGCAGTTCGTCGAGCGACGGCAGCGTGGCCAGAGCCTTGACGCCGTCGGGTCCCAGATTGGTCTTGCCCATCGCGCCGCCGAGAATGACGAGCTTGTCATTCGTCTTGGCGAAGTCGCTGGTGACCTTGGGCGCTGCCACGGGGTCGACCGAATAGGCGACCAGCGTCGGACCGGTAAACAGGTCCGCGATATGGGCAGAGTCCGTGCCTTGAAGGGCGAGCTTCACAAGGCGGTTCTTTGCGACCTTGATGCTGACCCCGGCCTGCCGAGCCTTGCCGCGGAGGGCGGTGAGCTCGGAAACCTTGAGGCCGGCATAGTGTGCCACGACGACGACATTGGTCTCCTGGAAGACCTCGTTCATCGTCGAGACAAGTTCGCGCTTTTCCGCTTTTTCCACTTGCCTCTCTCCAGTAGGCGGCCGACTTTTGCGGTCGGGACCGCCGGTTGCGTTTGCCGCGGCTGACGAAACAGCCGCGACGCTTCCTGGCCTGTCCCCCCGCGTGCTCTCGCGAGCCGCCGGGCAAAAGAGGTTCGAACTGACAGCCGGCTTGCGCCGGACAATCGGTCTAGCCCCCGTCTATGCAGGATATTAAGCCGGACAACCCGGCCCCTGCAGTCTCGGACAGGTATCGGCCGAACGAGATCCGAAAATCCCGCGCGGCCGTCTTGCCGCCCGGTTGCCCGGGCGGAATTCACTCAGGCGCCGAGCACCGAGGCCGGATCGACATGGACGCCGGGGCCCATGGTCGACGACACCGCGACGCGCTGTACGAACGTACCCTTCGCGCCCGTCGGCCGAGCCTTCTGCACCGCATCGGCGAAGGCCTTAATGTTCTGCACAAGCTTCTCGGCATCGAACGAGGCCTTGCCGATGCCGGCATGGATGATACCAGCCTTCTCGACGCGGAACTCGACCGAGCCGCCCTTGGCGCCCTTGACGGCCGTGGTGACGTCCATGGTCACCGTACCGACCTTCGGGTTCGGCATCAGGCCGCGCGGGCCCAGCACCTTACCGAGACGACCGACGAGCGGCATCATGTCCGGGGTCGCGATGCAGCGATCGAATTCGATCGTGCCGCCCTGGACGATCTCGAGCAGATCCTCGGCGCCGACGATGTCGGCACCAGCCGCCTTGGCCTCTTCAGCCTTGGCGCCGCGGGCGAAGACTGCAACGCGAACCGTACGGCCGGAGCCGTTCGGCAGCGTGCAGACGCCGCGGACCATCTGGTCGGCGTGACGGGGATCGACGCCGAGATTGAGCGAAACCTCGATGGTCTCGTCGAACTTAGCCGTCGCCCGGTCCTTGATCAGCGAAACCGCGACGCTGATCGGATAGAGCTTGTTACGGTCGATGCCCTCGCGGGCATTGAGAACGCGCTTGCCGTGATGAGCCATGATCAGTCAACCACCGTGAGGCCCATGGAACGGGCAGAACCTTCGACCATCCGAGCCGCCGCTTCGACGTTCTCGGCGTTGAGATCCTTCAGCTTCTTGGAAGCGATATCGAGGCACTGGGCCTTCGTGATCGAACCAGCGGAAGCGCCCTTGCCGGGCGTCGTCGCGCCCTTGGGAATGCCGGCGGCCTTCTTCAGGAGGAAGCTGACCGGGGCAGTCTTCATCACGAAGGTGAAGGACTTGTCCTGGTAGTAGGTGATCACGACGGGGACGGGCGAGCCCTTCTCCATCTCCTGGGTCTGCGCGTTGAACGACTTGCAGAATTCCATGATGTTGATACCGCGCTGGCCGAGCGCGGGGCCGATCGGCGGCGACGGGGTCGCCGAACCGGCCTTCACCTGAAGCTTCAGGTAGCCGAGAACCTTCTTTGCCATCGTTGTTCCTTTCCACTGCCGGCAACCTGCCGGCGAGGTGACCCGCCATCATGGCGGATCAGGAATGGCGTGGTTCGGGCGGCGACGCCTGGCAAGCGCCACACCCTCCCACACCTCACATCGGTCAGACCTTCTCGACCTGACCGTATTCAAGCTCCACCGGAGTGGCGCGACCGAAGATCGACACGGCGACCTTGAGGCGGGCGCGCACTTCGTCGACCTCTTCGACAAGTCCGTTGAACGAGGCAAACGGACCATCCGCGACGCGGACCTGCTCGCCAACCTCAAAGCTGACCGACGGCTTCGGCCGCTCGACGCCTTCCTGCACCTGATGCAGGATCCGGTTCGCTTCAGCTTCGGAGATCGGCTGCGGGCGATTGTCGGAACCGAGGAAGCCAGTGACCTTCGGCGTGTTCTTGATCAGATGATAGGCGTCGTCGGTCAGCGCCATCTTGACCAGGACATAGCCCGGGAAGAACTTCCGCTCGGCATCGACCTTGCGGCCGCGCCTGACCTCGACGACCTTTTCCGTCGGAACGAGGATCTGGTCAAAGAGCTCGGCGAGGCCCCGCTGGGCCGCCTGCTCACGGATCGATTCCGCGACCTTCTTCTCGAAATTCGAATAGGCGTGAACGATGTACCACCGCTTGTCCATGCGCTCTGATCCTCCTTAGCGGCCGACGCCGAGCAGCAGCTGGACGCCGTAGCTCAGGACGAAATCAGCCAGCGTAAAGAACAAGGACGCGGCAACGGCCATGGCGAAAACCATGGCTGTGGTGATAAGCGCCTCGCGCCGAGACGGCCAAACGACCTTCGATACCTCCGACCGGACCTGCTGGAGGAACGTAAATGGATTAGTTTTGGTGGCCATTACCCGCTCACGGCTTGCGGGCGCGCAAACAAACGTCTGCGCACCGCGCTGGGAAGCGTTACATAGAACCGTTCGAACGATTCCTCAAGTAGCAAATTGGCAGGGGCAGTAGGATTCGAACCTACGACCTACGGTTTTGGAGACCGTCGCTCTACCAGCTGAGCTATACCCCTGCACGCACACGCCCGTCACCCGACGTCGATTCCGGACATGCGGCTGTGTCATAGCCAAGCGAGCCCGGCCGTGCAATCCCTATTCGATGCGCCTGTGGAGGACCGGGGGCCAACTGCCGGCTAAGCGCTGCGCGCCAGCGGCTCCGGACCGACATAGCGGGCGTCGGGACGGATCAGGCCGCCGCTGCGCTGCTGCTCCAGCGCATGAGCGATCCAGCCGGCGACCCGGCCGGCAGCGAAGACCGCCGTGAAGGCTTCCCGATGGATACCAAGCCTTTCGAGCAGCAGCGCCGTGTAGAACTCGACATTGACGTCGAGCCGGCGGCCCGCCTTGCGCCGGGCGAGAACGGCGAGCGCCGCCTGCTCCACGGCGCGGGCGAGCGCAAGGCGCCCTGCCCCGTCGCCGACGGCCGCGATGGCCTGCCGCAGCACATCGGCACGCGGGTCACGCACACGATAGGCGCGATGGCCAAAGCCCATGATCCGTTCGCCACGGTCAAGGCGCTCCTCGATCCAAGCCTCGGCGCGGTCAGGGGAGCCGATCGCATCGAGCATATCGAGCACCGGCCCAGGGGCGCCGCCATGCAGGCGCCCCTTGAGCGCCGAAAGCGCCGCCACGACGGCCGAGACCAGACCTGATTCGGTCGAGGCGACGACTCGCGCTGTGAAGGTGGAGGCGTTGAGGCCGTGATCGATGACCGTGACGAGATAGGTTTCGAATGCCCTCGCCTCGGCCGGCGCCGGCAACACGCCACAAATCAGCCGCTGCAGATCGAGCGCATGCGGCAGCGCGGCGTCCGGCTCAGCGGTCGCAAGTCCCGCCGCCGCACGGATCGCCATTGCGGCGGCCATGCCTGTGGCCCCGATCAGGGCGGCCGGATCCGAGAGCGCGTCGTCGTCTCCGATCGACGCCAGCAGGAACCGCATCGCCTCGACGGGATCGCGCGGCGCGCTGCTGTCGAGCCGACCCGTAAAGCGGCGATAGGCCTCCGCGCGGCCGTTGCCGATACCCGCCCTTATCGAAGCGACATCGGTATCCGCGACAAAGCCGCCGAGAAGCAGCGCCGCCGCATCCTCATAGCTTGACTGGCCCGCCAGATCCTCGACGGCGACGCCGCGAATGATCAGACGGCCACCGGCGCCGTCGACATGACTGAGCACCGTATCGGCTGCAACCACGCCCGCGAGGCCGCGGGCCGGCGATGAAAGTGATGTCATGAGGTTCTCCATTTTGCCATCGGGCAAAACGTCCTCTAGATTGATTGATGCCTCAATCTTGAATCAACAAATCAATGTGGCGCGATGACCGTTATCGATCCTTCGCGGCTGCTGACGGCCGAGGAAGCCAGCAGCCTGCTCGGCGTCAGGCCGGCATCGCTTTATGCCTATGTCAGCCGCGGCCGCATCCGCGCTTTGCCTCATCCGGACGATCCGCGCGCCCGCCTCTATGCGCGCGCCGATATCGAGGCGTTGATCGCGAGGAAGGAGCGTCAGGCGCGACCAGGCTCCGCGGCGGCATCCGCGCTGGACTGGGGCCTGCCGGTGCTCGCGAGCGGCCTTTCCAGCATCACCGACGGCCGTCTCGCCTATCGCGGTCAGGATGCGATGGTGCTCGCGGAAACCGCGACGCTGGAGATGATCGCGGAACTGCTGTGGGGGGCCGGTCCGGTCGCGTTTCGCGGACGGGCATCGCGCGCGACGCCCGAATCGGGCTCGCCGATCGATCGCGCCGTCCTGGCACTCGCAGCCGAATTGCCTGAGGCCATGCCGGGCGAACGCGGGGCGCGCCTAGCCGAACGCGCTGCGCGGCTGGTGCGCATCATCGGTTCGGCGGCGGCAGGACGGTGGCTCGCCGATGCGCCGCTGCACGAGGCCCTCGCGGCCACCTGGCAGGCGCCAGCGGCGAATGAGGCGATCCGCAAGGCGCTGGTGCTGGTTGCCGACCATGAGCTGAATGCATCGACCTTCGCGGTGCGCGTCGCTGCCTCGACGGGCGCATCGCTGACGCATGCATTGATCGCCGGCCTCGTGACCTTGGCAGGCCCGGTGCATGGAGGCGCCACCGACCGCGTCGCCGCTTTCCTCGACGAGGTGCAGCGCATCGGCAGTCCCGAGGCCGCGGTGGGCGCGCGGCTGCAGCGCGGCGAAGGCCTGCCCGGCTTCGGCCACCGGCTTTACCCGGCGGGTGATCCCCGGGCGACGGCGCTTCTCCAGACGGTCGGGATCGGGCCATCCGACCACGCCCTGATCGAGGCCGTCGAAGCGGCCACGGGCCAGCGGCCGACGATCGACGTCGCGCTAGTGCTGCTCGAACGCCGTTTCCGCCTGCCGCCGCGCAGCGCCCTCGCGCTCTTCGCGACCGGCCGCTCCGTCGGCTGGATCGCGCATGCGCTCGAACAGGCCGCGACCGGCCGGCTCATCAGGCCAAGGGCCGTGTTCAGTGGCTGAGCCGGACGGGAGTCGCCGCAAATGGTCCCGAGCCCGGCCGGACAAATCGTCAGGCCGGGCTCGATCATGCACACACGTTGCGCTGCTTAGCAGGGCGAGGCGATCGCGGCGCGCCGCCATAGGGTCTCCCGGTCGGCCTCGCCAGCAAGGTCGAGGACGAGACGGGTGCCGTCCCTGATACGGCGGCGCAAGGCGTCGCCCTCCGCCAGCAGGATACGCAACTGCCCGTCGTCGCTCATCCGGCCGAGGCGGCTGCGCGACAGCGGCAGTTCTGCGGCGAGCAGCCGGTCGAGACGGACGACGAGCGGCAGCGGCACGGCGATGCTGATCTCCAGCCGCGTCCAATTCGGCGGTTCGCGGATGATATCCTTCCGTATCGCGAACGCCGCCGACTCATCGATCCGTTTCGCCCTGCGGCGGAGCGCATCGAGATCGAACGCCTGGGCGCGGATCCAGTCGGCATCATTGGCCTGCATCGCCTCGATCACAGCGGGATCGATGGAACGCACCGCGCGCCGCTCGAAGATCGGCCGGTTCCACGTCTTGTCGCAGGCGCGGCATTTGTAGATCAGCCAGGCATCGAGCCGGCGGCCGTTGGCGTTCAGGCGGATCTTGCCGCTGCTGCGGAAGGCGCGGACACCTCCGCATCCGCTGCAGGCCATCCAGGGTTCAGGGTAATCAAGGGGAACAACGGTCCAGCGGACCTCCAAGGCATCGAACATCTCGTCGCGGTCTTCCGTTCGGAAGTCCACCGAGAGGACGGCGCAGGAAACCCTTGGCAGGGCGCGGCATGGCGAGGTTCGGCGCGGCGGGAAGACGGAGCGGCGGCGGTGGTGGCAGGACGAAACAATGCCAGACCGGTCTCACGCCGCCACCCAATGGACAAGGTCACGCCGACGGCGAAGCGCCGTCAACGCTGGGTGGAACTGACTGAGACCGGACTTACTTGGGCAAGGCAAACTCGATGGGCCGACGCTCTCCGCCGCATGCGATAGCAGCCTTCGAACCGCCGTCGTAGCCATGACGGGCTGCCCGACGCGCGAGCGCCATCGACGCGACATTTCTGCATCAGGGGCTCACGGCATGAGCCATGCCAGAAACGGAAAGGGCGGCCGCGATAAGCGCAGCCGCCCTTTTGAATCTGATGCCCGACGGGCGGCTATGCCAAAGGCACAGCCTCGCCCGAAGCTTACTTGATGATGCTTGCGACGACGCCGGCGCCGACGGTGCGGCCGCCTTCGCGGATAGCGAAGCGCAGCTTCTCTTCCATGGCGATCGGCACGATCAGCGTCACTTCCATCGACACGTTGTCGCCCGGCATCACCATCT
>DATMGR010000016.1:0-3287 GCA_035555375.1 Kaistia sp.
CGCGCCCGCCCTCGACGGCCGCGCCGTGGCGACGGACGCCCTTGCCCAGGCCCGCAGCAAACGGCTCTCCACATCCCAGCGTGCCCGCGCCGATCTCGTCGAGGCGGCGCTGCTCGGTTCGCAGCATCGCTGGTCGGAAGCGGCGTCATTGTTTGCACGGGCCGAGCGCGGCCTCGATCCGAAGCGGCGCATCTTCGCGGCCTACGGGCGCTATGTCGCGCAATCCCTTGCCGATCCGAAGCGCGTCTATCCGGAGCCCAAGTTCCCGCACGACGATCCAATCGCCGCCTTGGCTCATGCCCATATCGTCGCCTTTAAGCAGGACCTGCCGGCGGCCGCCGAGGTTTTGAAGGACGCCCGAAAGCGCTTTCCGAACGATGCGCGCATCGCCGGGAGGGCCGCGCAGGTCGCACAGATCCTCAACCGGCGCGAGGAGATGAGGGAGGCCATCACGAAGGCGAAGGCGCTGGATCCCGAGGATCCGCAGGTCGTCGTCAGGGAAAGCAGCATTCGCGGCTATGTCGACGGTGAGATCAAGGCCGCGATCGAAGCCCTGCGCCGGGCGGCCGTGACTGCGCCGGGCGATGCCCAGATCTGGGATGGAATCGGCCTGCTCGAATTCGATAGGGGCCGGCCGCTCGCCGCCGAGGAGGCCCTGCGCCGCGCCATCGAAGCCGATCCGGGCAATCCCGCCCCGTATGCCAGTCTCGCGCAGGTCCTGCTCTACCGGAATCGCTTCGATGAAGCAGGCCCACTGATCGACAAGGCTTTGTCCCTCGACCCGTCCTTCCATATCGCCTACACCATGCGGGGCCTGTATCTGCTCGAGAAAGGCGAAGCTGCGAAGGGTCTGGAAGCTCTTCTCGCAGGATCCGCCGCCAATCCCGCCTGGTCGTCGGGCCTGCTCATGGCGGCCATGGCCTATTACCAGAATGGGGATGACGAACTCGCCATCCAGGCGCTCGACAATGCGAACCGGCTCGACCCGAACAATCCATTCGCCGCGATCTTGCGGACGGGCATCGCCATCGATCAATACCAGGCGGACGAGGCCGTTCTCGCAGCTCGGGAAACCCTGCTCCGCTTTCGCCAGCGCGGCGGCGACCTGGCTGGTCTCGCCGGGAACAAGGACGGCGGCTCCTATCCCGCTCAGGCCTACCGCTTCCTGAACCTCAACGAGTGGTCGCGCTTCTACGGCGACCGCGTCTTCGATCCGTTCGACGCTTCGAGCTATTTCGATCAATCGGCCGTCCGGAGGCCGGGCATCGTCACGGCAAAGCCGGAGATTTCCGCTATCGAGAGTGGCGCCGATTTCGATCCGAGGGCGTTCAATCTCATCCTCCAGGGCCTCTTCTTCGACCCCTTGGCCGTCTCCGGGCGCATCGCACGAACCGATTTCATACGGCGTCCCTTTCTGGACACGGAAGTCGGCGGCTCTCTGCTGCACCATAACGGCAAGCTCGGTTGGGGCGCGGATGTGAATGTCCAGGGCTTTTCGAACGAGCCGCTGCCCACCGCCTTCAACCTGACCGCAGGCCGGATCAAGACGAACGGGCGCGATTTTCTCGACCGGGAGAATGCCGATAATGGCTCCTTCTTCATCGGAACGGCGCCTACGGCGACCGACAATCTGCTCATCTTCGGCACAGCGGGAAATCGAGACCCAGCTCTTGCGCGCATCGATACGCAGGCAAGGTTCTTCGATGAACGGCTCGACAGCACCAATCTGCTCGGCGGCGCCGGCTGGAGCCACAGTTTCGAGGATCGCAATGTGCTGACGGCCGCAATCTTCGGCCTGAGCGGACTCGACAGACGTCGCATCAATGCCGGTAGATACGATGTGGAACCAGGCTATCTCCTTGGCGGATGGACGTGGGACCGTACCAAGATCGATGGCGTCTCCGCCGCCCTATCCCACAAGATCGGTCTGGGCGAACTGACCCTTCAGTCCGGTGTCGAGGCTCAGGTTGGGCGAAGCTTCACCCGCAGCGTCGGTCGCAAATATACCTACGATCTCGATAGTGACGAGATAGACTACGAAGACTTTGACGACGGGAGTGGGGCCGATTTCAAAGGCACCCGTTTCTATGCCGATCTCTTCTGGCGCCCCCTCGACTGGTTCGAGGCGCAGGCGGGGATTGAGCGCAGCGCCTTCAAGGTCGAGGGTTTTCCCGACGACAAGGCGGTTCTGCCGCGTATCGGTATCGGCATCTCCCCCCTCGAAGGGCAATGGCTGCGGGCCGCCTACCGAGGAGACAGCGGACAACCCATTGCTTTCACCCTCTCGCCCTTGACCACCGTGAGCCTGATGCCGAATGCGCTTCCCATATCCGTCGGCGCAGAAGCCAAAACCTTGGCCCTGCGCTGGGATGCGGAATGGTCGCCCTTTGTCTTCACATCTGTCGAGTATCAGCGCCAGGATGCGCAGGATCTGAGTCTTCCCATTGCTTTTACCTTGGAGACCATCGGCGTGGAAAAGGCGCACATCGAGCGGCTCGCGGCATCGGCCAATCTCTGGCTGACGCACGGGATCGGCGCGTTCGGCACGATCGGCACGATCTCGTCGGCGGTGCGCTCGGGCGAAGCGCGAGGCGCGGATCTGCCATTCATAGCCGGAAAATTCGCCCGCGCGGGCATGACCTTCGTTCATCCGAGTCGACTCAAGTTCACGCTCGCGGGTACCTTCGTCGGCGACATCACCGGCGATCTTGCTGGCCGCGAGATCGACGATTACTGGACCGCGGATTCGGCGCTCACCTGGGAGACGCCGGACCGGCGCCTTCTTTTCGGTCTGAGCATACTCAATATCCTCGATGAGTATTACGAGTTGGCGCCGGAGACCAAAGGACCCGGGCGTACCTTCGAGGCGAGCCTGAAAGCCAGATTCTGACGGCGAGCGGCCTCGACAGGTTCTCATTCAAAAGCGCCAAGCTGGAACGGCATACCTCCGAATGGACGCTCTCTCGGAGTATGTTCTTTGCCGATTTCCCTGCAAGCGTATCGCTTCTGTGGCGCGAATGCCGCAATCGTTCACCCTGTGCCCCAAAACACATCCTGCCTTGTGTAAATCGGCTTTGATCCTGCGCTCTTGCTGCTAAGGTGAAGTAACGTTAGAGCAGGTATCCTTCCGACCCCAGCCGGTTTCCCCATGCCCGTACGATTTTTCAGGCTTCTGGCCGCGACCAGCGCGCTCGTGCTGTGCCTTGCCGACGCGCAGGCGCAAGCCCCCGTGCCGCGCACCACGCCCGCCGCCGGCGCCATCGTCGCCGCCAAGGGCGGCGAGGAGA